>CAVVTQ010000019.1:0-496970 GCA_963751195.1 uncultured Solirubrobacterales bacterium | reverse complement strand
ATCCGGGCGCAGGATGCGCCGGCGACAGGCGCATCCGGGCAGGGCGCCGCTGCGCTCCAGGAGGCGAAGGCGGCGGCCTAGCGCCGACCGCCCGCAACCACCATGGCCTCTCAGCGCGACGTCAAGAACCGGATCTCCTCGGTGAAGAACATCCAGAAGATCACGCGTGCGATGGAGATGGTCGCCGCCGCCCGCCTGCGCCGTGCCGAGCAGCGGATCACGGCGCTGCGCCCCTACGCCGAGGGCGCTCGCGCGAATGACTCGCCAGGCGGCGCGCGCCGCGGGCACCAGCGAGTCTCGCGCATACCGCTGATGCGCGAGCCCGGCGGCGCGGCGGGCGGTGGCAGCGCGGAGGGCGGCAGGGGTGGCGGCGCGGAGGGCGGCGGCAGCGGCACCGTTGGGCTGCCGCTGGTCACCGGCGATCGCGGGCTGCGGGGGGCCGCACTCCAGGCGATCCGCGCCGGCGTCCGCCTGCACGGCGAGCTCTCCGCCGTTGGGTTGCGCAGCGCGTGGTATGCGACCGGGCGGCGTGGGGTCTCCTCGCTGGCGTTCCGCGGCTATGAGCTGAGCGGCAGCTACACCGGCTTCTCCGACCGCCCCGCCTTCGCCGACGCGACAGGCGCGGTCGCGGGCGACGTGATCGACGCGTATGTGGGCGGCCAACTCGATCGCGTCGAGTTGATCTTCAACTCCTACGTGTCCCCGCTCACGCAGGTCGTCACGCGCGAGACGCTGCTGCCGCTCTCCCACGCGACGGCCGCGGGGGAGGAGGCCGCGGGGTAGAACGCCGTGGGACGGGCCACGGGGGAGGGGGCCGTAGGGCGGGCCGCGGGAGGCGCCGAGCCAGCGGAGGAGAAGGGCGGAGCGCGCGCGCTGGTCGAGTATGAGCCCGACCCCGAGCAGGTGCTCAAGCAGCTGCTGCCCGACTACATCGAGACCTCGATCTACCGGGCGCTCGTGGAGTCCGCCGCCGGCTTCTTCGGCGCGCAGATGACCGCGATGCGCAGTGCCTCCGACAATGCCGGCGACATCATCACCGACCTGACGCTGCAGATGAACCGCGCGCGCCAGGCCGAGATCACGCAGGAGATCATGGAGGTTGTTGCGGGTGCGGAGGGGTTGAGCTGAGATGGACATCGACAATCATCCGCCCAAAGGCGATCGGCTGGGCACAATACCTTTCAAAAAGCCTTAGAACCCTTTACAAAATGAAGTGGCTTAGGTCCGAAAAATGAAGTGGCATAGGCCCGAGAAGAACGACAACCACAGACTTCGATCGATAGATACTGAGGAGAATTAGAGACCATGGAGGCCAGCATCGCCACAGAGTCAACACCAGCCGCGCCCGGTGTCGCCGACGGCAATGGCGCCAAGCGCAACGTCGGGCACATCGACGAGATCCAGGGCGTCGTGATCGAGGCCGTCTTCCCCGACCGCCTGCCCGAGATCAACCACGCGATCACCGTGGCCCGTCCGGCGGCCGGTGCAGAGGAGGAGGCGCCCGGAATCAGCACGAGCGCCGGCCAGGGCGTGCTCGTCTGCGAGGTGCAGCAGCACCTGGGCGATGACCGCATACGCGCGGTGGCGATGGACACCACCGACGGCCTGGCGCGCGGCGTCGAGGTGGTGGACACCGGCGGCCCGATCACCGTCCCGGTGGGCGAGGCGACGCTGGGGCGCATCTTCAACCTGCTCGGCGAGCCGATCGACCTCGGGGCGGAGCTACCCGCCGACGTCGAGCGCCGTGGCATCCACCAGGACGCGCCGCGCGTGGAGGACCTAACGCCGACGACCGAAATGTTCGAGACCGGCATCAAGGTGATCGACCTGCTGGCTCCCTATGCGAAGGGCGGCAAGGTCGGTCTGTTCGGCGGCGCCGGCGTGGGCAAGACCGTGCTGATCCAGGAGCTGATCCACAACCTCGCCAAGGAGCACGGCGGACTCTCCGCCTTCTGTGGCGTGGGCGAGCGCTCGCGCGAGGGCAACGATCTGTGGCTGGAGATGAAGGAGTCGGGCGTGCTCGACAAGACGATGCTCGTGTTCGGTCAGATGAACGAGCCGCCCGGAGCCCGCATGCGTGTCGCGCTGTCGGGGCTGACGATGGCCGAATACTTCCGCGACCAGGGCCAGGACGTGCTGCTGTTCATCGACAACATCTTCCGCTTCGTGCAGGCCGGCTCCGAGGTGAGCGCGCTGCTCGGACGGATGCCCTCCCAGGTGGGCTACCAGCCGACGCTGGAGACCGAGATGGGGCAGCTGCAGGAGCGCATCACCTCCACCCGCGAGGGGTCGGTCACCTCGGTGCAGGCGATCTACGTCCCCGCCGACGACCTCACCGACCCGGCGCCGGCCTCCGTGTTCGCGCACCTCAACGCGACCACGGTGCTCTCGCGGGCGATCTCCGAGAAAGGCATCTACCCGGCGGTGGACCCGCTCGACTCGACCTCGACGATCCTCAAGGCCGACATCCTCGGCGAGGAGCACTTCCGCGTCGCCAACCGCGTCAAGGAGATCCTGCAGCGCTACAAGGAGCTGCAGGACATCATCGCGATCCTCGGCATCGACGAGCTCTCCGACGAGGACAAGCTCACGGTCCAGCGCGCGCGCCGGATCGAGCGATTCCTCTCGCAGCCGTTCTTCGTCGCCGAAGAGTTCACCGGCACCCCCGGCGCATACGTGAAAATCGAGGAGACGATCCGCGGCTTCGACGAGATCATCGAGGGCAAGCACGACGAGGTGCCCGAGAGCGCATTTTTCTTGAAGGGCACCATTGACGAGGTAGTCGCGGCGGCGAAGAAATAATGGCTCACACCAAGTTCCAGGCCGAAGTCCTCACCCCCGAGGGGCCAGTGTTCAGTGAGGAGGTCGAGATGATCTCGACCGTCACCGGCACCGGCTCGATCGGGATCTTCGCCAACCACCAGCCCGTGCTGGCGACGCTGAAGCCCACCGAGCTGCGGCTGTACCGCTCCGACACGGAGATCGTGCGCTTCAAGCAGTCCGCCGGCTACCTCCAGTTCGCCGAGAACCGCGCGCTCGTGCTGGTCGAGGAGGCCACTCCGGTCGATGGTGGCTGACGGTCAACGCCATGAGCCTTGACCGCGAGCCGGTCGGCGTCATCGGCACCGGCTATGTGGGGCTAGTCAGCGCCGCCGGCTTCGCCGAGCTGGGCAGCGAGGTGTGGTGCGTCGACATCGACGCCGAGAAGATCGAGCGTCTGCGCCGCGGCGAGGTGCCGATCTACGAGCCCGGCCTGGAGGAGCTGCTGCTGAGGCACGCGGCGCGCCTGCACTTCACCACCGAGCTCGGGCCCGCGCTCGAGCACGTGCGTCTGCTGTTCGTCGCCGTCGGCACGCCGCCCACCTACTCCGGCGACGCCGACCTCTCATCGGTGCACGCCGTCGTCGAGGCGATCCCCGCCTCCGACCACCACGCGTTGGTGATGAAGTCGACGGTGCCCAGCGGCACCGGCGCCTCGATTCAGCGTGTCTTCGGCGAGCGGGGCAAGGCGGGGCTGCGCTACGTCTCCTGCCCGGAGTTTCTCAAGGAGGGCTCGGCGATTGACGACTTCCTGCAGCCCGACCGGGTGGTCGTCGGCGACATCGGCGACTGGGCCGGCGACGCCGTGGTCGAGCTCTACCGGCCGCTGCTCACGGCCGCGCACGGGGGCTCGGGGGACGGTGAGCTGGTGCGCACCGACATCGCCTCCGCGGAGATGGTGAAGCTCGCCTCCAACGCCTTCCTGGCGACCAAGATCTCGTTCATCAACGAGATCGCCAACGTCTGCGAGGAGACCGGCGCCGACGTCGTCGAGGTGGCGCGCGGCATGGGCCTCGACGCGCGCATCGGGCCGAAGTTCCTGCAGGCGGGGATCGGCTATGGGGGCTCGTGCTTCCCCAAGGACGTGGAGGCGCTCAAACAGCTCGCCGGCAACTCCGGCTACCACTTCCAGCTGCTGACTGCCGTGATCGAGGTCAACGAGCTGCAGAAGCGCCGCGTGATCGGCAAGCTGCACAAGCACCTCGGCAGCCTCGTCGGCAGGCACGTCGCGTTGCTCGGCCTCGCATTCAAGCCCAACACCGACGACATGCGCGAGGCCTCCTCGCTGGTGCTCGCCGCGCGGCTCGCCGCCGACGGAGCGACGGTCACGGCGTTCGATCCGGTCGCCGAGCACGAGGCGCGCAAGCTGCTCGGGGGGTTGCAGCTGGCGGACTGCGCGATCGACGCGCTGCACGGCGCCGATGCGGTGGTGCTGGTCACCGAGTGGCCGCAATGCACCGACCTCGATTGGGTGCAGGTCGCCGAGACGATGCGTGGCAACGTAGTGATCGACGGCCGCAATGCGCTGGACGCCGCCGCCGTGCGCGCCGCGGGCCTCCTCTACGAGGGGATTGGCCGACCGTCCGACCCGCCGACCGGGCGCCGGCGTGAGGACACCCGGTAGATGCAGGCCGTGATCCTCGTCGGCGGCGAGGGCACGCGCCTGCGCCCGCTCACCTCCACGATCCCCAAGCCGGTGGTGCCGCTGGTGGACCGACCGTTCATCGCGTTCATGATCGAATGGCTGCGCTCCCACGGGATCGAGGACGTGATCATGTCCTGCGGCTTCCTCGCCACCAGCGTGCGCAACGTGCTGGGGGACGGCTCCGCGTTCGGGATCCGCCTGCGCTTCGTCGAGGAGCCCGACCCACGTGGCACCGCGGGCGCGCTGAAGTTCGCCGAGTCGATGCTGGAGGAGCGCTTCCTGATGCTCAACGGGGACGTGCTCACCGACATCGACCTCACCGCCCAGATCGCCCAGCACGAGCGCACCGGCGCGCGCGCGACGCTGGCGCTGGTAGGGGTCGAGGATCCCACGGCGTACGGGCTCGTACGGCTCACCCCGGAGCACGCGGTGGCGGAGTTCGTCGAGAAGCCCTCCTCCGATCAGCTGGACGGCGCGGGCGACGCCTGGACGGCGGGCAGGGCCGGAGGGGATCGTCCGCTGCACACCTACACCAACCTGATCAGCGCGGGCGCCTACGTGCTGGAGCGCGACGTGCTCGAGCTGGTGCCGCCGGAACGCAACGTCTCGATCGAGCGGGAGGTGTGGCCGCGGCTGATCGGCAGCGGGCTCTACGGCTTCCCCTCGGAGAGCTACTGGCTGGACATCGGCACCCCCGAGCGCTACCTCAAGGGCACCTTCGACATCATCGAGGGCAACGTGCACACCGCCGTGCGCGAGCGTCTCGGCGGCGACTTCATGGCGCTCGCCCCGGACGTGCTGATCGAGGGGCGTGCGATTCCGCCGGCGGTGCTGGAGCCCGGTGTGCGGGTGGCGGCGGGCGCCCACGTCGGCAGCCTGGTCGTGCTGGGTCAGGGCGTCACGGTCGGCGCCGGCTCGACGGTCGAGCGCGCGGTGATCATGAACGGCACGGAGATCGGCCCGGGCTGCACGCTGCGCGACTGCATCGTCGCCGCGGGTTGTCGGATCGGCGAGGGCACCCAGATCACCGACGGCGCCGTGCTGGGCGAGGGGGTCACCGTGGGGGCGCACAACATCGTGTCCCGCGGAGCGCGTATCTTCCCGGGCGTGACCCTGCCCGACGGAGCGTTGCGGTTCTCCTCCCCCCATGAGCGAGAACGTCATGACCAGCCTCTCGCGGGAGGCGATCGCCGAGGTTGACTCCTCGGGGCAGCTGAGCGATGTGCTCACGCTGCCCGAGCACCTGCGCGACGCGCTGTGGCGGGTGGAGTCGGCGATCATGAACGAGTGGGACACGCCCGGCGGGCTGGTGGTGGCCGGCATGGGCGGGTCGGGTATCGGGGGCGCGTTGGCGGCCGCGGCGCTGGGCGACCACGCCTCACGGCCGATCCTGGTCACGCGCGCCTACGGGCTGCCACCGTGGACGACTCCCGACACCACCGTGCTGTGCGCGAGCTACTCCGGCGACACGGAGGAGACCCTCGCCTGCTACGAGTCAGCCGGCGCGCTGGGGGCCCAACGCGTGGTCGTCACCACGGGCGGCCGCCTGGCGGAGCTCGCGCGCGCCGACAAGGTGCCGGTGATTCCGCTCCCCGGTGGCTTCCAGCCGCGCGCCGCGGTCGCGTACATGACGGTGGCCTCCTTGGAGGTCGCCGCCCTCTGCGGAGCCGGTCCCCGCCTCACCTCGGAGATCGACGTCGCCGCCTCCCACGCCGAGCAGCTGGTCGCCGAGTGGGGCCCCGACGCGCCGGATGAGTCGCTGGCGAAGACGATCGCGCGCGGCCTGTCGGGCACCACGCCGGTGATCGCCGGTGCCGGGCTGACCAACCCGATCGCATACCGCTGGAAGACGCAGATCAACGAGAACGCCAAGCAGCCGAGCTTCGCCAGCGAACTTCCCGAGCTCGACCACAACGAGATCGTCGGTTGGGGAGGCGCGCGGGAGCTCGGACGCTTTTCGGCTGTCTTCCTCGACGACTCCGACGCGCACCCGCGCGTGAAGGAGCGGATGGACCTGACCGAGCGTCTGATCGCCGACAACGCCGCCGCCAGCTTCCGGCTGGAGACACGCGGGCAGACCGCGATCGAGCGGGTCTTCTCGCTGGTGCTGCTCGGCGACCTCGTGTCGATCTATCTGGCCACGCTGCGCGGGGTCGACCCCGGGCCAGTGAAGATCCTGGACGAGCTGAAGTCCGCGCTGGCGGAGCGCTGACCGGAAGCCGGGAGACACTCCGTGTCCCCGTTTCGGCCAACACGCCACGCGGGGTGGGTGGGCTTTCAATCCTTGGCCCCGCTTGCTCAGCGCCCGGCCGGGGGGGGCCGTTATGCCTACGGCGACGGCGCTAGCCGGAGCGGAGCGTGTGATACCGTCCCGAACGGCCGAGGAGCGCTGCGACGGGCTGTAATCCGCCACGCTCGGCTTTCTCTGCAGCAAGGGCGCTCACACCTGACCCGGACAGGAGGATTCGTCATGTCAGCCTCGACCCCCACTGCCACTCAGCCCGCTCCCACCGAGGCTGTCCCCGCCCACACCGACTTCAAGGTCGCCGGCCTCTCCCTGGCGGAGCTGGGACGCAAGGAAATCAGGCTCGCCGAGCACGAGATGCCGGGGCTGATGGCGACTCGCGCCGAGTACATGGAGGCGCAGCCGCTGCGCGGCGCGCGGATCACCGGCTCGCTGCACATGACCGTGCAGACCGCCGTGCTGATCGAGACGCTGACCGCGCTCGGCGCGGAGGTGCGCTGGTGCAGCTGCAACATCTTCTCCACCCAGGACCCTGCCGCCGCGGCGGTCGCGGTCGGGCCCGACGGCACGCCCGAGGAGCCGCGTGGCATCCCGGTCTACGCCTGGAAGGGCGAGACGCTCGAGGAGTACTGGTGGTGCACCGACCAGGCGCTGCGTTGGCCTGGCGAGGATGGAACGCCGGGGGCCTCGGGCCCCAACATGATCCTCGACGACGGCGGCGACGCCACGCTGCTGGTGCACAAGGGCACCGAGTACGAGGCATCCGGCGTCGTGCCGGATCCGGCGGGGGAGGGTGGGGAAGGGGATCCCTATTCAGAGGAGTTTCGCGTGATCCTCTCCCTGCTGCAGCGCTCGCTCGGCGAGGACCCCCAGCGCTGGACGCGGATCGGCGCGGGCATCAAAGGCGTCACCGAGGAGACCACCACCGGCGTGCACCGTCTCTATGAGATGACGCAGGACGGCACTCTGCTGTTCCCCGCGATCAACGTCAACGACTCGGTCACCAAGTCGAAGTTCGACAACCTCTACGGCTGCCGCCACTCGCTGGTGGACGGCATCAATCGCGCCACCGACGTGATGATCGCCGGCAAGCTCGCGGTGATCTGCGGCTTCGGCGACGTCGGCAAGGGCTGCGCGGAATCGCTGCGCGGCCAGGGCGCCCGCGTGGTCGTCACCGAGATCGATCCGATCTGCGCGCTGCAGGCGGCGATGCAGGGCTACACGATCCGTACGCTCGAGGAAGTGGTGGGGGAGGGCGACATCTTCGTCACCTGCACCGGCAACCGCGACATCATTCGCGCCGAGCACATGGCGCGCATGAAGCACCAGGCGATCGTCGGCAACATCGGGCACTTCGACAACGAGATCGATATCGCCGGCCTCACCAAGGTGCCGGGCGTCGAGCGGATCAACATCAAGCCGCAGGTGGACGAGTGGCGCTTCCCCGACGGCCACGCGATCATCCTGCTCTCCGAGGGCCGCCTGCTCAACCTCGGCAATGCCACTGGCCACCCGAGCTTCGTGATGAGCAACTCCTTCACCAACCAGACGATCGCCCAGATCGAGCTGTTCACGAAGAACGACGAGTACGAGCGGCGCGTGTACGTGCTCCCCAAGCACCTGGACGAGAAGGTCGCGCGCCTGCACCTCGACGCGCTCGGGGTTCGTCTCACGCGGCTCAGCGCCGAGCAGGCGGCCTACATCGGCGTGCCCGTCGAGGGGCCATACAAGCCGGATCACTACCGGTACTGATCGTTCCTTTTCGGACCCCAACCCTTTACTTTGTGAAGTAGGTTGGCGTGCGGTGGATGGTTTTATTTTGGGACCCCAACCCTTCATTTTGTGAAGTGGTTGGGGTCTGATTTGAATGCATTTCCCCCAGCCCGACCTCAACCGGCGATCCGCTAGCCTGCCGCTCTGATGAGAGCCATGGTTCTCGCGGCGGGCCTTGGAACCCGCCTGCGCCCACTGACGTACGAGATCAACAAGCCGATGGTGCCGGTGCTCGACCGGCCGGTGATGGCCCACATCGTCGACCTGCTCGACCGGCACGGATTCGACGAGACGATCGCCAACCTCCACTACTTCCCCGACTCGATCCGCGACTATTTCGGCGAGCGGCTGACCTACCGCACCGAGCCGGAGCTGCTGGGCACCGCCGGCGGGGTGCGGGGCTGCGCGGAGTTCTTCGGCGACGAAGCGTTCCTGGTGATCTCCGGGGACGCGCTCACCGACATCGATCTGGGAGCGTTCGCCGCCCGCCACCGCGAGGCTGGAGGCGTGGCGACGCTGGCGGTGAAGAAGGTCGCCGACACGCGCGAGTATGGCGTCGTGCTGCACGACTCCGCGGGGCGGATCACGGGCTTCCAGGAGAAGCCCGAGCCCGAGGAGGCGCTGTCGGACCTCGGCAACTGCGGCATCTACATCTTCGAGCCGCGGATCTTCGACTACTTCCCCGACCGCCCCTTCGTGGACTGGGCGCAGGACGTGTTCCCGGCGCTGCTCGCCAACGACGTGCCCTTCCACATCCACGAGGTGCACGACTACTGGAACGACGTGGGCTCGCTGGCGGAGCTGCGCCAGGGCACCTTCGACGCGCTGCGGGGCGAGCTGCGCCTGGAGATGGACGGCGAGGAGGTGGCCCCGGGGGTGATCCTCGCCAGCGGCGCAGACGCGGGTGGGGGCGGCGCGCACGGGGACGACGGATCGCCGATTCCCGCGGACGCCGAGGTCGAGGGGCCGGTGTGGATCGGGCGCGACGTGCAGATCGGCGCCGGGTCGCGATTGACGGGCCCGCTCGCGCTGGGCGACGGTGCGCGCGTCGGCGCCGGGGCGCAGCTGCGCGAGAGCATCCTCTTTCCCGGCACCGAGGTCGCCCCTGGGGCGATCCTGATTGGCGCGATCGCCGGGCACTCCGGGATCCTCGAGAGCCTGCGGCCGCGTCAGAAATAAAGAAGGCCCGCCGCAGCGAGCTCCCCGGATAGAGCAGCGCTCCGACGCAGGGCCATCTTGATGCTAGCTGTCTGCGTGGACGGGATCCACAAAAAGCCGATGGACAACCGCCGCCAAGAGGCGTAGCATCGTACGAGGGTGGCGTAGCCGGCCGCAGGCCGGCGAGCCGGGCCCATCGTTTTTCATTCAAAAACAGTCTCCCAACCGCAAAAGGAGGCATGACATGCAGATCGAGATCAAGGGCCGCAACGTTCCGGTTCCCGACGATTTGCGCAGGCACGCCGAACGCCGTCTGACGAAGGTCTCGCGGCAGGTCTCAAAACTCGCGCGCCTGGAGATCGAGCTGCTGCGCGAGCGCAACCCGCGGGTCGCCGACAGCCAGGTGGCCGAGGCCACGCTCTACCTGAAGGGCACCACGCTGCGCGCCCGGGACGCTTCGCCGCAGATGCTGCACTCGCTGAACCTAGTGGTCGACGAGCTTGCCCGCCAGGTCAAGCGCCACCGCGTGATGCGCCGCCGCCGGCGCAAGACGCGCGCGGCGCTGGCCGAGCACACCCTGGCGGTCGCTCCCGAGTTCCCGAGCACCCCTGATTGACAAAAGAGGGGCCCGGCTCGACAGCAAACCACCGATCGCTCGCGCTCACAACGTCACCGGGCACGACATCTAGTCGCTACCCTGGGGGCGTGTCCATCCTGGATCGCGCTCTCAACGTCGGCGAGGCGAAGAAGCGCAAGGAATTCGAGAAGCGCGTCGCCTTGATCGGCGCGTTCGAGCCCGAGCTCGAACACGACAGCGACGCGGAGCTGCGCGAGCGGATCGACGCGCTGCGCGAGCGTGCCGTGAACGGGGAGGAGCTCGACGCGCTCCTTCCCGAGTGCTTCGCGATCGTGCGCGAGACCGGCAAGCGCACAATGGGGATGCGTCACTTCGACGTGCAGCTGATCGGCGCGATGGCGCTGCACGAGGGCTGCATCGCGGAGATGAAGACCGGCGAGGGCAAGACGCTCACGGCCACGCTCGCGGTGGCGCTCAACGCGCTGCCCGGCAGGGGCGTGCATTTGGTCACCGTCAACGACTACCTCGCCCGCCGCGACGCCGAATGGATGAGCCCGATCTACGAGGCCTTGGGGTTCTCGGTCGGGGTGCTGCAGAACATGCAGCCCTACGAGGAGAAGCACCGCGCGTACGCGTGCGACGTGGTGTACGGCACCAACTCGGAGTTCGGCTTCGACTACCTGCGCGACAACATGGCGAAGGACCTCGCCGAAAAGGTCCAGCGCGGCCACCCCTTCGCGATCGTGGACGAGGTCGACAACATCCTGATCGACGAGGCGCGCACGCCGCTGATCATCTCCGGCGCCCCCGAACAGGCGGCCGACCTGTACGTCAAGTTTGCCCGCCTCGCGCCCCGCCTGACGCCGGGCACGACCCCGGAAGGGATGGATCCGGGCTCCAAGAAGAAATATGTCGCCGACTTCGACTACGAATTCGACGAGAAGCACAAGACCGTGTCGGTCATGGAGCAGGGCGTCGCCAAGGCCGAGCGCTTCCTCGGGATCGACCACCTGTACCGCGCCGAGAACGGTCACCTCGTCAACCACCTCAACCAGTCGCTGCGCGCGGAGTCGCTGTACAAGCGCGACGTCGACTACGCGGTGATCGACGGCGAGGTGAAGATCGTCGACGAGTTCACCGGCCGCATCCTCGAGGGCCGGCGCTGGTCGGAGGGCCTGCACCAGGCGATCGAGGCGAAGGAGGGGGTGCGCATCCAGGAGGAGAACCAGACGCTCGCCACGATCACCTACCAGAACTTCTTCCGCCTCTACGACAAGCTCTCCGGGATGACCGGCACCGCGCTGACGGAGGCGACGGAGTTCATGAAGATCTACGAGCTGCCCGTCGTGCAGATCCCGACCAACGTGCCGATGGTGCGCGACGATCGCAACGATCAGGTGTACAAGACCAAGGAGGGCAAGTGGAGCGCGGTCGTCAGGGAGATCGCGGCGCGCCACGAGAACGGCCAGCCGGTGCTCGTCGGCACCATCTCAGTCGAGGTCTCCGAGCTGCTGGGCGAGCGCCTGAAGCAGCGCGGGATCAAGCACACGGTGCTCAACGCCAAGCCCGAGCACGCCGCGCGCGAGGCCGACATCGTCGCCGAGGCCGGGCAGCCGGGCGGGGTGACGATCGCCACCAACATGGCCGGCCGCGGCGTGGACATCAAGCTGGGCGGCAACCCCGAGCACCTCTCTCATCAACAGCTCGCCCGCGAAGGCGTGAAGGCCGAGGCGGACGAGGAGGAGTACGAGCGGCGCATGGCCGAGGTGCTGCCGTCGCTGGAGCGCGAGGTGGAGGAAAACCGCGAGCGGGTGATGGCGGCCGGGGGCCTGTTCATCTGTGGCACCGAGCGCCACGAGTCGCGGCGCATCGACAACCAGCTACGCGGCCGCGCCGGGCGCCAGGGCGACCCGGGCGAGACCCGCTTCTTCCTCTCCGCCGAGGACGATCTCGTGCGGCTGTTCGCGGGCGACCGTATCTACCGCATCCTCGACAAACTGGGCGGGGTCGACGCGGAGGGCAACGAGGAACCGATCGAGGCGGGGATGCTCTCCAAGCAGATCGAAAAAGCGCAGCGTAAGGTCGAGGAACAGAACTTCCTGATCCGCAAGCGCGTGCTCGAATACGACGACGTGATGAACGAGCAGCGACGCGTGATCTACGCCTACCGAGACGACGTGCTCGAGGGGCGGGCGATGGGGGAGCAGGCGCGCACCGAAATCGCCGGCGTGATCGAACGCACGATCGAGCAGTACACCGCGGGCGACTACCTCGAGGATTGGGACGTCGAGGGCATGTTCAGGGCGCTCTCGCAGTTCTTCCCGCTGGACATCGGCCCGCAGGAGATGACCCCCGAGGCGATCGACCGCGCGCATCTCGGCGAACGCCTGGTGGAGCAGGCGATGGAGCGCTACAACGCGCGCGAGCAGGAGCTCGGCGAGGAGCTGATGGGTCAGCTGGAGCGCTTCCTGTTGCTGCAGATCATCGACGAACGCTGGCGCGAGCACCTGTTCGACGTGGACTACCTGCGTGAGGGCATCCACCTGCGCGGTTTCGTCCAGATCGATCCCCTGGTGGCGTACAAGAACGAGGCGTTCACCCTCTTCGGCGACCTGATCAACAGCATCTGGACCGACTACACCCGTCTGATCTTCAACGTCCAGGTCCAGGTGCAGGGCGAGAACGGAGGCGGTGGCGCCGCACCGGTGCCGGCGTTCGCGGCGTCGGGCAACTCCACGCGCCCCGCGCGGGTCTCCTACTCCGGCGGCAGCGCCGCGATGGGAGCCGGCGCGATCGCCGCCGCGGCCGCCAACGCGGGCGCTGCCGGCGCGCAGGCGTACGCGACCAACGGGGGTGGCGAAGAGCAGGAGCTCGTGCCGGTGGTCGAGCAGCGCGTGGTGGACTCCGAGCACACGGTCGGGCGCAACGATCCCTGCTGGTGCGGGAGCGGGAAGAAGTTCAAGAAGTGCCACGGCACGTAGGAGCGGCCGGGAACGCTGATAGCGTGGGGAGATGCCCACCACCGCTTCCACCGAGTCGGTCCCGCAGAGACTTGCCGCCATCCGCGATCAGCTGAAGCTGCTCGCGGATTATCTTTGACCCGGCTGGGTTGAGCGAGCGCACGAGCGCGCTCGAGGGGGAGATGGAAGCGCCGGGCTTCTGGGATGACTCCGAACGGGCGGGGAAGGTGTCCGCCGAGCATGCGCGGGTGTCCCGGCGGCTGGAGACGTTCCGAGCGCTCGAGCGCGATGTCGAGGATCTCGAGGGCTTGGCGGAGCTGGCGCAGGAGGACGAGGCGCTGGAGGGCGAGGTCGAGGAGCACATCGCCTCCGCGGAGGCGCGTTTGGCGGCGCTCGAGGAGCAGCGGCTGTTCTCCGGCCCATACGACTCCGGCGACGCGCTGGTGAGCGTCAACGCGGGCGCCGGCGGCACCGACGCGCAGGATTGGGCGGAGATGGTGCTGCGCATGGAGATGCGCTGGGCGGAGTCGCGCGGCTTTCAGGTCGAGCTGCTGGAGGCCAGCGCCGGCGAGGAAGCGGGCATCAAGTCCGCCACCTTCCGTGCCGCGGGCGAGAACGCCTATGGGCTGTTCGGCGCCGAGCGCGGTGTGCACCGGCTGGTGCGTCTCTCCCCGTTCGACTCTGCCCACCGCCGCCAGACCAGCTTCGCGGGTGTCGAGGTCGCCCCGGTGGTGGAGGAGTCAGGCGAGATCGAGATCGTCGACGACGACCTGCAGGTCGACACCTACCGCGCCTCCGGCGCCGGCGGGCAGCACGTCAACAAGACCGACTCCGCCGTGCGCATCACCCACCGCCCGAGCGGGATCGTGGTGCAGTGTCAGAACGAGCGCTCCCAGTCCTCCAACCGCGCCACCGCGATGGCGATGCTGCGCGCCAAGCTGCTCGAACGTCAGGAGCGCGAACGCCAGGCGGAGATCGCCCGCGAGAAGGGCGAGGCGCAGGACGTCAACTTCGGCTCGCAGATCCGCTCCTACGTGCTGCACCCCTACACGCTGGTCAAGGACCATCGCACCAACCACGAGATGGGCGACGTGCAGCGGGTGCTCGACGGGGATCTCGATGGATTCGTGCGTGCGTACTTGCTGCACACGGCGTCGTCGCACGGATAGCGTTCAGCGATCCGTGTGGATCCGCTCGGTTCAGTGACCCGCCTGGATCTGCGTGCGTTCAGCGACCCCGTGGATCTGCTCGCGCTCAGCGACCCGCCTTGATCTGCTCGCGCTCGGCCAGCCGGTTGCGGCGGCGCAGCTGCGCCTCGCTCTCGCGACGGCGCTCCTCGTCGGTGCTGGCGAGCAATGGTGGCACCGGCATTGGATTGCCCTGCTCGTCGACGGCCACCATCGTCAGATAGGCGCTGTTGCTGTGCCGCCGCTCGCCGGTGCGCGGGTTCTCCGTGTCGACTCGCACTCCGACCTCCATCGAGGTGTGCCAGACCGCGTTGACGCTGGCTTGGAATGTGACGAGCTCGCCGACGTGGATCGGGACCCTGAACGTCATGCGATCCATGCTGGCGGTTACGACCCTGCTGCGACAGTGCTTGACGGCGGCCAGCCCGCCGGCCTCGTCGCACAGCTTCATGACCGTGCCGCCGTGCACGAAGCCGGCGCCGTTGGCGTCCAGCGGTCCCATCCAGTGGGCGAGCGTGGCGTGCGAGTCTGCGGCGGGGCGCGCGTCCATGTCGTTGATCCTATGCCTATGCTGAGGGCGGTGAGCGCCACCCTGGATGTCGACATCGCAGCCCTCGTGCGCACGGCGCTCGACGAGGATGTCGGTGGCGCAGACGTGACGACGCTTGCGACGGTAGACGCCGACGCGCGGGCCGACGCGCTGATCACGCAGAAGGCCCCCGGCGCGATCTACGGCCTGGATGCAGTGGAGGCGACCTTCGCGCTGCTCGACCCCGCCTCTCGCTTCGAACGGCTCGTGGAGGAGGGTGTGTGGCGCGAGCCCGGCGGGTCCGCACACGGCGGCGAGGGCACCTCGGCCCTGCCGGTGCTCCGCGTTGCGGGCTCCTCGCGCGCGCTGCTCACCGGTGAGCGCACCGCGCTCAACTTCCTCGGCCACCTCTCCGGGGTGGCGACGATGGCGGCGCGCGCGGCGCGCGCGGTGGAGGGGACCGGCGCGCGGGTGCTCGACACGCGCAAGACCACCCCGGGGCTGCGGGCGCTGGAGAAGGCGGCGGTGGCGGCGGGCGGCGCTCACAACCACCGCGTGGGGCTGTACGACGCGATCTTGATCAAGGAGAACCACATCGCCGCCGCGGGCGGGATCGCGCAGGCGATCTCGCGCGCGCGGGCGGCCGCCCCCGAGCTGGCGGCGACGCTGGAGGTGGAGGTTCGCAACCCCGAGGAGATCGAACAGGCGCTCGCCGTGGGGGCGCCGCGGCTGCTGCTCGACAACATGGATGTCGAGCAGCTGCGCGAAGCGGTGGCCCTGGTCGCCGGGCGCGCGCAGCTGGAGGCCAGCGGCGGGGTGACGCTGCAGACGCTCAGGGAGCGGGCGGAGACCGGGGTAGAATGGATCTCGATGGGCGCCCTCACCCATTCGGCGCCGGCGCTCGACCTCTCCATGATCCTCTGGAAGCAGCTGCCATGAACCTGCCGATGGTCCCCACCCAGGCACCCACCGCGGAGCTTGCGCCCGAGGAGATCGCACAGATGCAGAACGAGGTGCGTGCGCTTGCGGCCGAGCGCGGCGCGGTGATCCTCGCCCACAACTACCAGGTGCCCGAGGTGCAGGACGTAGCCGACTACGTCGGCGACTCGCTCGGCCTCTCGCGCCAGGCCGCGGCCGCGGAGGGTGAGGCGATCGTCTTCTGTGGCGTGCACTTCATGGCCGAGACCGCCTCGATCCTCTGTCCCGAGAAGACCGTGCTGATCCCCGACCTCGACGCCGGCTGCTCGCTGGCGGCCTCGATCGACGCCGAGCAGCTCGAGCAGTGGCGGGCCGAGTACCCACGGGGGGTGGTGGTGATGTACGTGAACACGACCGCCGAGGTGAAGGCGCTCACCGACTACTGCTGCACCTCCGCCAACGCCGTGCAGGTCGTGCGTCACATCTACGACACGCATGGCCCCGACACCGAGATCCTGTTCGGCCCGGACATGTGGCTGGGTGCCTACGTGGAGAAGGAGCTGGGCAAACGTATGCACGTGTGGGACGGGGAGTGCCACGTGCACGCCGGCATCCGCCCCTCCGACATCGCCGCCACGCGCGCCGCGCACCCCGGGGCGGACTTCCTGATCCACCCCGAGTGCGGCTGCACCACCTCGGTGATGGAGTTCCTCGCCGCGGGCGACATCGCCGCGGAGGGCGTGCACATGCTCTCCACCGGTGGGATGCTGAAGTATGCCGAGCAGGCCGAGCATCGGGCGGCGGCCGGGGCGATCGAGGGCGCGGGCGTCGAGCGGTGGGTGGACGGCGAGGGGGCACCCTCGATGCCGGATGGTAATGGCCTCGCTGGCGAGAGCGACGTCGGCGAGCGGCGCGAGGTGGTGGTTGCCACCGAGACGGGGATGCTCTACCCGCTGCGGATGGCGGCGCCCGACATCGACTTCATCCCCGCCAACGCCGAGGCCAGCTGTGTGTACATGAAGATGATCACGCTCCCCAAGCTGCGCGACTCGCTGCGGGAGATGAAGTTCGAGGTGCGTGTGCCGCCCGAGATCGCCGAGCGCGCGCGGGTGCCGATCGACCGCATGGTGGCGATCGGCTAGAACTCTTCGGCGCTGTGCGGTCCCACGCAGGCGACCGCGAGATTCTCGGTGATGCCCTCGGCGACCTCGCGCACCTCCTCGTAGGTGACCGCGTCCAGCGCGGCGATCACCGCGTCGGGGTCGATCTCCTCGCCGAACACGATCGACTGGCTGGCGGCGTAACGCGCGACGGCGTTGGTGTTCTCGAAGGCGAGCACCAGCCGGCCGGCGGCGTAGGCGCGGGCGCGGGCGACCTCCTCCTCGGTGGGGCCGTCGGTGCGCAGCTCCTCCACGATCTCGCGCATGCGGGTGTACGCCTCGATGCACTTGCTGGAGTCCAGCCCCGACCCCAGCTGCAGGATCGGCACGTCCGCGAAGGAGTGGTCGAGCGCGTACACCGAGTAGCACAGGCCCCGTTTCTCGCGGATCTCGTCGAACAGCCGCGAGCCCATCGAGCCTCCCAGCAGCGTCGAGTAGATCGCGAGCGCCGCACGCCGCGAGCGATCCCTGACGTCCACCGACGGGCGGTAGATCATGCGCAGGTGCGACTGGTTGGTGTCGCGCTGCTCGACCATCGTCCGCGGCGCGAACGCGGGCGCCGGTACGTAGGGCTCGGGCTCGCCGAGCGCCGGAAAGCGCGCGAAGCAGTCATGCAGCTCGGATTCGGGTGGTAGATGGTCGAGGTTTCCCACGAGGAACGCGCCACCGCGGGCCCCCGCCCAGCGGCGTTCGCGGAAGGCGACGATCGCCGCGCGCGTGAAGCTGCGCAGGTTCTCCTCGGGGCCCAGCACCGTGCGCCCCAGCGGGTGCTCGCCGAAGGCGGCCTTGTCGATCAGGTACTCCGCGATGGTCGAGGGCTGGTCGTAGGCGCGGTTGATCTCCTGGATGACCACGCCGCGCTCGCGGTCGAGCTCCTCGGGGTCGATCCGCGGGCGGCCCACGAAGTCGCTCAGCAGGTCGATCGCCGCCGGCGCGGACTCGGCGCGCACCGTGATGTGGAAGGCGACGAGGTCGTGGGAGGTGTACGCGTTCAGCACGCCCCCCAGCCGCTCGGCGGTCTCGTTGACGTCGGTGTACGTCGGGTACTTCTCGCCGCCCTTGAACACGAGGTGCTCGAGGAAGTGCGCCATCCCGTTCTCCTCGGGACGCTCGGTGCGCGCGCCCGCGTCGAACGCCACGAGCGCCGTCAGCGCCCGCGTGCCTGGCACCTCCACGCGGTGGACGGGGAGGCCGTTGGTAGGGACCGTGGTGGTGGTGATGCTAGCCATCGCCCTACCTTATTCCACTTGCTCCGCGCTCCGGGGGTGCAACCTCGTAGGCTGAGGGGCGATGACCACCCGCCGAGGACCCCTGACGTTCCTGGTCACGCTCGCCGCGGTCGTGGTGCTGCTCCTGGCGCTGGTGGCGGCGGGCATCTGGTGGGGTGGACACCCCGAAGACTTGCCCGGGTTCATGCAACGCGTGTTTGTCGCCAACCGCGGCACGCGTGTGGTGGACGAAGCGCTGGCGAGGATCCACCGGGAGTACTACCGCCCGATCGGCGAAGGGCAGCTATCCAACGCCTCGATCTCGGGCGCTGTGGCCAGCCTCGACGACCCCTTCTCGCACTACCTCACCGCCAAGGAACTGAGCGAATTCGACCATCCCGGCAGTTTCAGCGGCATCGGCGTCGAGGTCGATCCCAACTCGAGGGGGCTGGAGATCGTGCAGGTCTTCAACTCATCCCCCGCGGCCCACGCCGGGCTGAAGCCGGAAGATCTGATCGTGGCGGTCAACGGCCGCAGCCTCGCGGGCCTGCCGGAGGATGACGCGACCAGCCTCGTCAAAGGGGCACCCGACACCGACGTGACGTTGCGCGTGGAAGAACCTTCCGCCGCGGGACAGGCGGGCGGCATCGCGGATACGCATACGAATGGGTCTGCGAGCGGACACGTGGGCGGGTCTTCGAGCCGGTCGTCGAGCGGGAATTCGGCTGGGCAGCGGGCGGGCGGGCGACCTACGGTCCGCACCGTCACCCTCACCCGCGCCACGATCTCCGAGCCGGTGGTGGCCTCGATTACGCGCAAGGTCCACGGCATCCCCCTCGGTGTGGTGGCGCTGGCCGAGTTCAGCGCCGGCGCGCACGCGGAAGTGCTGGAAGCGGTCGAGCACGAGCTGCAGCAGGAGCACGTGCGCGGGCTGGTGCTCGACCTGCGCTCCAACCCCGGCGGCCTAGTAGAAGAGGCGCAGCTGATCGCCTCCTTCTTCCTGCGCCGCGGGGCGGTCGTCGTCACCACGCGCGGTCGCGTGCAGCCGACCCAGGTGCTGCGAGCGGTGGGAGGCGCGATCCCGGCGTCGATCCCGATGGTGGTGCTCGTGGACCGCGACACCGCCTCCGCGGCGGAGATCCTGACGGGCGCGCTGCAAGACCACCACCGCGCCACCGTGGTGGGTACGCACACGTTCGGCAAGGGCGTCTTCCAGGAGGAGCAGTCGCTCGCCAACGGCGGCGCGCTGGACATCACCGTCGGCGAGTACTTCACCCCCAACGGCCACAACCTCGGCGGCGGCGGGGTGCACGAGGGCGCGGGGATCACCCCCGAAGTGAAGGTGCCGGCCAAGCTCGTCGACACCCCCCATGGTCTGGCGGTCGCGCTCGAAACGCTCGCCGCCAAAGTCAAGTGAAGCCGCACCAACCCCGGGACGGTCGGGGCGGCAAGCGGGGCGGCCGGGATGGACAACAGGGCCGAGATGGCGCTGGGAAAGGCGATCGCGGTAGCCGGCTGGGTGGTGGCGGCAAGACCGGCAAGGGCCCTCGTGGCGGGCGCGGACCGGGCGGGGCACGCGTGGTGTGGCCACCGCAGCAGCGCGAGAGCGCGCAAGAGGCGATCGAGCAGCTGATGCGCGACCGTGGCCTCGCGCGCTGCTTCGAGCAAGGGGTCGAAAGCGCGGCGCGGGCGGCACGCGAGCGCCCGAGGGTCGCGGTGGACGCCGCGGCGCGGCGGGACTTACGCGAGCTGGCGACGTTCACGATCGACCCGATCGCCGCACGCGACTTCGATGACGCGATTTCCGCCGAACGCCAAGAGGATGGGGGAATCACGGTGTGGGTGCACATCGCCGACGTGAGCGCCTACGTGCGCGAGGGCTCGCCCCTGGACGTGGAGGCGAGGGAGCGCGCCACCAGCGTGTACGTGCCCGGTGCCGTGGAGCCGATGCTCCCCGAGGCGCTCTCGAGCGACGCCTGCTCGCTGCGGCCCGGCAAGGACCGCGCGGCGGTGACGGTGGAGCTGGAGCTGCACGGTGCCGAGGTACGGCGCGCCGATTTCTACCGCTCCTGCATCCGCTCCGACGAGCGTCTGGACTACGACCGCGTGGACGCGATCTTCGCCGGCCGCGAGGCGGCGCGCGAGCCGTGGGCGCAGCCCCTGGCGGCGGCCCGCGAGGCATCGGCGGCGCTCGCGCAGGAGCGTCTGCGCCACGGCGGGGCGCTCACGTTGGAGTCCGAGGAGCCCGAGTTCGAGTTCGACGAGCACGGCGAAGTGAGCGACATCAAGGGGCGCGTGCAAACGGAGTCGCACCGCCTGATCGAGCACCTGATGATCGCCGCCAACGAGGCCGTCGCGCGGGAGCTGGAGCGCAAGCAGGCGCCGTGTCTGTACCGCGTGCACGAGCGCCCGCGGGCGGCGAGCGTGGAGCGCCTCGTTGAGCAGCTGGCTTCGCTGGGCGTGGCGACGCCGGCGGTGGGAGCCCAGATGTCCCCCGCGCAGGCCGCGGAGCTGGTGGGCGAGGTCTCACGTCTGGTGGAGGCCCACGTGCAGCGCACGATCGCGCGCGCCCGCGACGGCGATACGGCGACGGCGCCCACGGGCGGCCGGCAGGCGCTGACCGGGCTGGTGCTGCGCTCGCTGCAGCCGGCCTATTACTCCCCCCGCAACCTTGGGCACGCCGGGTTGGGGTCGGCGTGCTACTGCCACTTCACCTCGCCGATCCGCCGTTACCCCGACCTCGTGTGCCACCGGGCGCTGCTCGCGACGTTGGGTGGTCCCGAGCGCGCCCCGCGCGCGGAGAGCCTGACGGAGCTGGGCGAGTGGACCTCGCAGCGCGAGCGCGAGGCGATGCAGCTGGAGCGCGACGGCGACGACGTGGCCCGGTGCTTCGCGCTGGAGCGTCAACTGCTGGAGCATGGCCTGGAGCAGACATTCCAAGGCGAGGTCGTCGGCCTGATTGGCGCGGGCGCGTTCGTCGCGTTTGGCCGCTCCGCGGGGGAGGAGCCGGGCGAAGGCGGCTACCGCTACGAGGGGATGCTGCCGGTGAGACGCCTCGCGGCGACGATGGCGGGGCGCGCACCCAAGGAGGGGAAGGATGGGGCCCCCGCCCCGGAGGGCGGGGCTGGGTTGGGGACGGCGAGCAGCCGCACCCAGCGCGCAGGGCCCTCCCAGTCGTCTCGCCCGAACGCCGGGCATCCGGCAGGAGGTGGACGCGGCGGACGCGGGGCCGCGGCGATGCGCAGCAACGAACGGGCCACCCGCGAGTGGTGGGAGCTCAACGAGCAGGGCACCGTCCTGCGAGGCGAACGCTCGGGCATGACACTGCGCCTCGGTGACCCGATCGTCGTGCGGGTGGGACGCGTGGATCCGCGGCGCGGCCGGGTGGACCTGGACCTGGCGCCGACCGACCCGGAGGAGCAAGCCGGCGACCGCCGGCCAAAGCGGGCATCGCGTGGGCCAGCAAAGCGAGCATCGCGCGGGCGGTAGGCTCGGAGGACGATGGCGAAGACGCGAGGCGGCAAGCGCAAGGTGGGGGCGGGGGACGTGGCGAGCAACCGCTACGCCTCCCACCGTTACCACCTGCTGGAGCGGTTGGAGTGCGGAATCGAGCTGCGCGGCACCGAGGTCAAGGCGCTGCGCGACTCTGGGGCACAGCTGAAAGAGGGGTATGTGGCGATCCACGACGGGCAGTTGTGGCTGCACAGCGTGCACATCCCCCCCTACGCTCCTGCCGCGCGAGAGAACCACGAGCCCGAGCGAGACCGCCGGCTGCTGGCGCACCGGAGTGAGATCGAACGGCTGGCGGTGAAGGTGAGCGAGCGGGGCCTGACGCTGGTGCCGACCAGGATCTACTTCAAGGAGGGCCTCGCCAAGGTGGAGATCGCGCTGGCGAAGGGCAAGGACCTATACGACAAGCGCGAGGCGATCAAGGAGCGGGAGATGAAGCGGGATATGGAAAGGGTCACCCGGGCTCGCCGCTGAGGTGGCTACTGGGCATGCCACGCGGGTGGGTGGGCATGCACCTCAATCCTCCGGATCCGTTGCGGTGACCCATTCGGGCGACGTGGCTACAGTCGGCCGAAGGAGTGCCCGGCGCTGGTGAGGATGTGCGTCTCGGCCATCCCGAAGGCGAGCCCGGCGGCGAGGCCGATGTAGACGATGCCGACCAGCAGCCGGTGGTGGGGGGCCACGCGGTAATACGCTTCCTGCGCCGGGGAGCGGGTTTTGCGCAGCTTCCAGCGGCGGTAGAGTTCGAAGCCACCGAACAGCACGATGATCAGCAGGATCGGGTTGGCGGGCAGCGAGAAGAGCAGCACGAGCAGCGCGCCGAAGCCGACGAACCACATCCACGGCGCCATCGCCGCCATCGCGCGGCCGCCGTCAAGCGGCACTATGGGCAGCAGGTTGAAGAGGTTGATCAGGAAGCCCACGTAGGCGAGCGCGATCAGCATGTCGGAGTGGAGCAGCTCTCCGGCGACGGCGACGGCGGCCGCGGCAAGGCTGCCGAGGATCGGGCCGGCCAGCCCGACGCGGGCCTCGGCGAGCGCGTTGTCGCCGAGCGACTTGGAGGTGATGAGGGCGCCCATGAAGGGGACGAACATCGGCGCGCTCGATTTGATCCCCTCGCGGCGCAGCGCGATCACGTGGCCCATCTCGTGGATGAACAGCAGCACCACGAAGCCGGCGGCGAACTCCCACCCCCAAAAGAGCGAGTAGGCGGCGACGGAGATCAGCGCGGTGCCCGCGGTGAGGAAGATCTTCGCGTTGGGCAGCGCCACCAGCAGCCCCTTCAGTACGGCGCCGAACTTCGCGAGCAGCGCCGCCAGCCCCGCGAAGGCGCTGCCGATCCGCTTGCGCAGCCCCTGGCGGGGCCGGCCGAAGGGCTGGCTGCCCCGGTCACCGGCCGGAGCGGGGGAGGTGGCGGGCGTCATGGGGACGCCGTTCAGCGTGGTGGTGCTGTGCGACGGGTAGGTCGCGGACACGACCGGGATCTCATCCATGACCCTTCCATTGTCGCAGGCGCGCTAAGGGCCGGGTAAGAGCCGCGCTTCGGCACTGCTCCGGCGACCTGCTCAGCGTTTTTTCCGGAGAATGCAAGAAGAGTTATGGAAAGCTCTTGCATTCCTCGCGAGGCAGGCGTATGTTGGATACAGACGCGGAACCGAGCCGCCAAAGAGCGAGGCCAACGAGGTGTGAGGCCGCGCCACCCAAGCCGGAGGGCCGCAAGGTCAGCCGGGGCGGGTTCCTCGAAAGGCGGCCCGGAACCGCGTCGCTTCGTTTAAGTCTGAGTCCACCGATCCCGGGGTCGCACCGGCACCGGATGACGCATCGCCAGGACCAATTGCCCTCGCTCCGAGGGGTCACCCTGCGGATGCTCGGTCAATTGTCCCTGGCTCGGTCACCGGCACCGGATGCTCAACCCGTTATCGGTGGATTCAGGCTGAGCCGCCCCGCGCTACACTGGGTGGGTAAGAACATCCCTGGGGACGACAGGCTTCGACGCGGTCGGTTCGTGGGGGTGGTGGCGAGCCGAGGTTCCGGGAGGCCTCGTAAATCACCCGGAAAACCATAAGTGCGGACTCTCACGAGTTTGCCCTCGCGGCCTGATTAAAAACCAGGCCTGAGGTCTCGGCCCCCGTTAGCCTGCGGCGGGGATAACCGGGATCAGATAGCAGGCTCACCCGGCAAGGCCCGCTCTCGCCGAACCGGGAACACTTCAGAGAGCTGGTCCCCCGCAACCCCGCCGGCGAGGCGAGCAGGGGACGAGACCAGAGCGCCGGCTACGCTCGTAGAAGCCGCCTTTTCACGCGACTGTGGACGTGGGTTCGACTCCCACCGTCTCCACTGACACCCATAGGGGCGAAGCAGTGCGAACTTCGCACCCTGATGCGGGATCCCGGACTCACGACGGTGCGAAAGGGTGCGAAGAAAGCCACGAGATTTGCGGGGCTGCGGGCGCCTCGCGTACGCAGAACGGTCGCAGGGCTGCGTACGCTGCGTACGTTGGGTTCGTCCCAGACAGCCCAACCTCTTCGGACGGTGCTTCGCCGTCGAAGAGCGATGCATACGGACTCGTCGCGCGGCGCACTATCCGGCTCCGCTTAACATCGCTGTGTGCTCGAATACCGTCGCTACGTAGTCGTCCCGGTCTTTGACGGCGGCCGCGAGCCGCCGGGCGGTGCACACGGATCCGCAGGGAAGTACGACGTCACGATCGTGTTCGGCGTTCCTGGCATCGAGAGCGTAGTAACGACGCTCAGCGTGGAGGCGTTCGAGTCGGGCGGCGATTCGCTGATCGCGAGCTCGGGAGCGCGCATCGACATCGACACTGGCTCGGGTACTACGCGCTCCTGGGCGCTTCACGCAAACGACGACCGGCGCCTCGCCCGCGCTGTCGCAACCATTCACGCTGAGAGCCTGGCTGACGCCGAGGCGAGAGTCCACGACGAGGTCTCCGTGGTGATCAGCCGCCTGGCTTTCGAGGCGAATGTGGCCGTGGAAATCCAGGGCCTCATGGTGCGTGAGGTCGCCACAGGGACCGCCGCCCTAGCGGGTACCGTGCCGGCTCGCACAGCCACGGTACGTGACGTCATAGGCACTTACTCTCCAGACTCAGCCGCGATGCTCGCCGCCTGCCGAGAGGGTCTGAGCTCTCTTTCTCCGGTCTACCAGGCGCTCTCGTTCTTCAAGGTCACGGGGGGCGTCGACACCTTCTACACAAAGGCGATGCGGCAGGCTGAGAAGGAAGGCGGAACCGCTCCGCTGGACCCGCTCTCGAAGGCGTTTCCCTCTGCGCCAGCCGAAGTGACGGACCTCGACGTACTCGATCCAGCCGACTATCCAGGGTTCGCCGGCAAGCCCCTTCGGGGAGGTGTGGAACTCATACCGCAAGCCCTTGCGCGACATGAGCGCCCACATCGTCCCCGGCAAGGAACTCATCATTGCGGACCGTTACGGAGACCTGACTCGCAGCCGTGAAGCAATACCAGCGCTCCGTTACGTCGCGCGCAAGGGCCTAGAGGCCCACCTAGCGAGGCCCTGAAGCAACGGACGCGGCCTGAACGAGCTGAGCTGACCCCCCTCGGCCAGTACGCGCGAGCCCAAAGTATGGGCGCGCGGCAACGCAGACGCTCAGGCGCCGTGGTCGCACGCAGCGAGCTATTGCGGTCGATCGCTAAAGTGATATTGATCCTAGACGATAATACGAATAATCGACTATACTGATGATAATGATCTACCGTACACCTCAGCTCGATGATGCCCTAAGGGCCGAACTCGCAACGTTCGATGGCCTGCGTGCACAACTCGGGGACCAAGCCAGCGTCGCCGGGCGATGGCTCGGCAGCCTGCGTCGTCAATGGCGCGCGGCCTCCGCGAAAAGCTCGATCGAGATCGAGGGCTTCCATGTCCCAGAGAACGGGACGCTGGTCGATGTGGGCGACCCAGATCCGCCCGATCCCACCGACGAGGACCGAATGGCGTTGTCCTGCTACGTCCGCGCGATGGATCATGTAGGAGTCATGTCAGACGACCCAGTCTTTCGATGGGTCGACCGTGTCACGCTCGATTTGCATTTCGACGCGTGCTACTTCCAGAAGGACAAGGACCCGGGCCAGTACCGCCGGAAAGGGATCGAGGTTACGAGCCCCGACGGCGGCGGACTAGCCTACGTCGGGCCGCCCGCCGAGGATCTCCCGGCGCTCATGCAAGAGATCACGGAATGGCTCGCCGATGGCGACCTAGGCGCGCACCTCATCGTGCGTGCGGCAATGGCCCATCTGCACATTGTCAGCGCCCACCCGTTCCGTGATGGCAACGGACGGATTTCTCGAATCGTGCAGTCGCTGGTGCTCGCTCGTGGTGGGCTGCTCGCGCCCGAGTTCGTCTCGATCGAGGAATACCTCGGCAGCAACACCCAGGCGTACTACGCGGCGTTGGAAGAGGTTCAAGGGGGCTCCTACCAGCCCGAGCGCGACGCGACACCGTTCGTACGCCTCTGCGTGGAAGCTCATGTCGCGCAGGCCCACCGGCGCCTGCGGCAACTCGCTGAGGCAGGCGCACGTTGGAGTTACCTTGAGGAGCTCGTAGAGCAGCGCAACTGGCCCGATCGTCTGGTGATTGCACTAGAGCAGAGCCTCTTTGAAGGCACAGATCGAGCCACCTACGCAGCCGAGGCTGATGTCTCGACACCCACCGCAAGCACCGACCTACGCCGTCTGCTCGACGCCGGGCTGATCAGCCAGCAGGGACGCGGGCCCGCCACGCGGTACGTGGCGAGCAGCGAGCTGCGGAGCGCGGTAGACACGCGGCTCGTGGGCAGCGGTCAGGTTGACTACTGAGGGCGCGATATGGACGAGCGCGAAGAGCGATACAAATGGCAGCGAGGCTGGATAGCGCCAGAGGGCCGCCTGTCGCTCGTCGATGAAGCCTGGCTGCCTGAGCAGAGCTCGCCTTTCTACCCTGCCGATCCAGGCGTCGTCACGCTGGCAGACCTCGCCGAGCACCGCTGTCTCATGCTCCTCGGCGAGCCGGGCTCCGGGAAGTCTGTGGCGATGGGGCAGGCTGCCCGCCACGCGCGAGAAACTGAGGAAGCGGCTGGTGTCGTCGAGGTGGACCTGGGAAGCGCGGAAACCTCGAGCGAGCTTCAACGAATGATCCTCGAGCAGCCTGAGGTAGTGGCTCATCTCGCCGGCAGCGGACAGCTGCACCTGTTCCTCGACGCGCTCGACGAGGCGAAGATTGCCGTCAGGACTGCCGTGTCGGTTCTCGAGCACTGTTTGTCCGACTTCGATCCAGACCGGCTCACCCTCAGGGTGTCGTGCCGTACCGCAGAGCGACAGCCGGGCCTTGAGAGCTGGCTCACCAGCCGCTTTGGGGAGCAGTCTTTCAAGGCGCTCGAGCTGTGCCCCCTGCGAATTTCGGACGCGCGGGAAGCCGCACAGAAGAGGGACATCGACGCCAGCGAGTTCCTCGACGGGGTCGCGCAGGCGCGTGTCGCAGCGCTGGCCGCGCGGCCCCTGACACTAGGCCTCCTGCTCGACGTCTACGCCGACGACGGGTCGCTCCCGGAGAAGCTCACCGACCTCTACGAAAAGGCCCTCCTGCTGATGGTCACAGAGCCCGACCCCGAGCGAAAGCCATGGCGGAAACTCAGCGCCACCCAGGCGTTCACGATCGCCGCCCGGGTCGCCGCCGGAACAGTGCTCTGCGGTCGCGACTCCGTAGGAACCGACGGCACCCCGATCCAGGAGCTCCTCGGCGGCGAGGATCTGGACCGGCTCATCGGCATCCCCACGAACGTGCAGGTGGATGAAATCCACCTGAAAGAGGTCCTCGACACCGGGCTGTTCTCCGCGCGTGCCCGCGACATCGGCTGGGCGCACCGGACATTCGGCGAGTTCCTCACGGCCTACTGGCTCTCAGACGAGCGCATTTCGATCGATCAGCTGGGCGACCTGCTCCTGGCCCTCGACGGGACCGGTCGGCGCGTAGTGCCAAGCATGCGCAGCGTCGTTGGATGGCTCGCCGCCTTCCGGCCGGAGATCCTCGACATGCTCGACGCCAAGGATCTCGCGCTTCCCGCCCTGTTCGGCGACCCCGCATCGATTCCGCAGGACACCCGGGAGAGGTCGGTTCGTTCGCTCCTTGACGCGATCGAGGATCGAGAACTCGAACCGTCAGCTGTGCGCCCGGCATGGGCCAGGCTCCGCCACGCCGGGCTGGCCGATCAGCTCGCGCAGGCGCTCGTCAATCCGCAGGAGGACTTCCGCAAGCGAGAAGCCGCCCTCGACGCGGTCGCGGCCGTGCCGCTCTGCGAGCTCGCAGAAACTGTGGCAGACATCGCGCTTGACCATGATGCCCCGGTCACCCTCCGCTCCAGAGCCCTCAACTCGCTTCGCGACTACGCCGAGAAAGGCACCCGCGAACGCGTCATGTCGCTCGCCTGCGAGCCCCAGCCCGAAGATCCAGACGATGAAATCAAGGGCAGTGCGCTTCGCCTCTGCTGGCCCACTGAGCTGAGCGCGGCGCAGCTCTTCTCGGGCCTCACCCCGGAGAAGAACGAGTCACTGCTCGGCAGCTACACGATGTTCCTGCGGACCGAATGCGCCGAGCACATCACCTCAGAGGCCGATCTCCTCGAGGCGATCGCATGGAGCATGGGCGTGCCCCGCGAGTGGCACGGCACACGCGACGTGGGGCAACTCGCCGACGGGTTGGTGCTGAAGGCCTGGCCGGTGGCAGCGGACAGTCCAGCGATTGCGGGGGCGCTCGCCGATCTCGTGCTGATGGTCGGAGCGGATCACGAGCCGCTGCTGACCTCAGCTCCCTCGCTGCTGAGCGAGCTCGAGCCGGCGGCTGTCCTCAGCGACGCGAACGCCAACCGAGAGATCCTGCGCGCGCTCGTTGGACGGATCCCGGCGTTGGATCTGGACCCCGACCGAGCCCGGCAGATCATCGCCCAGTACATGACCTCGACAGGAGCGCTGATGGAGGACGCGCTTTTGCAATGGCAGGCGAGCGAGGGCGAGCAGCGCGAAGCGTGGGCGATCGCCATCGAGGCGCTCTCGTGGAACAACGAGAACGCAGACGTGCTCTTTGAAGCGCGCGAGCAGTTTCCACAACTGTTCGAGCGGATCTCCTGGCGCTACGCGCCAGTCCTCATCGACAGTCCCGCCGCCGAAGCGATGCGCGAGCAGTGGCGAGGCACGACCGTGCTACGCAACGGCCCGCCCATTCCGGAGAGCGACCCATCCGAGTACGACGAGCAGGTCGCGGCCGAGATGGAAGCGTTCGCCGCCGGCGATGTCGGCGGCTACTGGCGGATGCAGCTGCCGCTGATGGCCGACGACAGCGGCCGTGTGCGCGGCCGCGAGTTCGCGAACGACCTGACCTCCACCCCAGGCTGGCAGCGCATCTTCGACAGCCTGCGCCAAGAAATCATTGCCGGAGCGCAGCGCTACCTCGAAGAGGCGGATCCCGAGCCCAAGCGCTGGCTCGGCAAGCAGCAGGTCTTCTGGCCCGCTTGGGCCGGATACTGCGCCCTGCGACTGCTGTGGCGGGAGCGTCCAAATGCCTTCGAGAGGCTCTCCGAGCGGGTCTGGCGGAAGTGGACGCCGATAGTGATCTGCTGGCCCGATCAGGACGATTCCGACCCGGAGTTCCGTGCAGACGTGATTGCTCACGTGAGGCGAGAAGCGCCGGAGGAGGCGCGCGCATCTGTCACGGCCGCGCTCGGCAGCAGCATGCTCGCCGGGAGCGTTCACGCCGCTATCGCGCGTTTGGGTGACCTCTGGGATGACGCGATGGACGAGGCGCTGTTCAAGCTCCTCAAAAGAAGGAAGCTCGAGACCTATGAAGCCGCGATGATCGTCGAGCACCTCGGGCGCAAAGCTCACGAGCCGACGCTCAGCTGGGCGTACAGAAGAATCAAGCGAGGCGCCCAGGAGGAGCAGTTCGCGGAGCTCGCGCTGACGCTCGCCGATACCATCGCAAAGGTCGACCCGACAGGTTTCTGGGTGCTGCTGCGCAGAGCCGTCAAATCAGATCCAGCCTGGGCGCGACGGCTGCTGGGCCGCGTCGCCGAACGCGGCACCCCCGCCGTGTGGTCTGACGGCCTGCAGAGCGCCCAGCGTGGCGAGCTGTTCGCGATCCTCTCGAACCTGTTTCCGCCACGAGCCGAAACACAGGCGGAGCGTAGGGGCGCGGTCACGATCGAGACGGAGGCCTCCTTCTGGCGTGGCCGCCTGCTCGCGCAGCTCGCAGATGAGGGTACCCAGGAGGCGGTCGCGATCCTCGGCAAGCTCGAAGCGGATTTCGACAGCGGCGGCTGGATTCGGCGGATAGGCCACCGCGCCCACGAGGAGTTGCGGCGTGCCTCGTGGGTTCCACCCCAGCCCCGTGACGTGATCGGACTTCCGGGCGAGGAGCGTCGCCTGCTCGGCGACTCCGGAACGTTGCGCATGGTGGTTCTGAGGATGCTCGAGGATCTCGCAGCCGAGATGCAGGGCGCGCATCCCAAGGCGCCCTTGCTCTGGAACACGCGACCCTCACGGCGGCCCAAGAGCGAGAACGAGATCAGCGATGTCCTCGCAATTCTGTTGCGCGAAAAACTGGCGGACCATCGGGCGTTCATCAACCGGGAGGTGCAGATCAACCCGGTCGCGGAATCGGGCGACCGCACAGACCTGCTCGTGCAGGCAATCGCCGCGGACGAGTCGGAGATCGCCGTCGTCGTCGAGGTCAAGGGCGCTTGGAACCAGAAGCTGATGGCCGCGATGAGCGCCCAGCTGGCGCGAAAATACCTCAAGCCGGATCTCACAGAAGATGGGATCTATCTGGTGCTCTGGTTCACCGGGACCTCCTGGGATGCAAACACGAGCGGCGAGCGGCAGCGCCGTACACGAGCGACGCGCACCGGCTCCGAGGACCTGCAGGACCTGCTCGATGAGCAGGCCGTCGAGGTGTCTCGGCAGTCGGGGGCAACGGTCTCGGCGCTGGTCCTCGATGCATCGCTACCCGTCCGCGAGCGGGAGTGAGCTGGTCGGCCCGGGCGTACACCGAGCGCGCCCTCGGGGTACCGCCGCATCTCAAAAGCCCGTAAAGGGCAAAGCCGCGCGGCAGGCCACAAACCCCTGACGCCTGCGCTTCGCTCACGTCAGTCACCCGCACCACAACAAATCATCCCACTCCCAAGCACTCAACGCGACCCCACCGTCGACGCGTCTCCCTACACCACGACACCCCCCTAGCGCAACAAGAACGGCCGGACAGACTACGGGTATGAAATACCGGGTGGGCTGTTGTCCGGTCGTGTTCGTAGGGTCGTTTGACCGGGACAGGGGCTTCGTGGGAAGGACGCTTGTGGGCAGGCCGCCGTGCATCTGGGCTGAGAGCCCGTCAATGACTAGATGGCCGCCCCTGCGACTCACCCGGTTGGGCTGAGAGCCCGAATCCGTAGTTGTCGCTGCCCGCGGTGCCTTCCATTCATATGTCCAGTTCGTGAAGGGAGCGGTTTCTCGTGCGGTTCTTTGGTTTGGATGTTCACCTCGATTTCTGCGAGGTCGCGGTCGTCGACGGCGGCCGGGTCTCGCGGGTCGGTCGGATAGTGAGTACCCCGGAGGCGATCCGGGAGTTCGCGGCTGGTCTTCAGAGTGATGACCAGGTGGTGTTGGAGGCCAGCTGCGGCGCGATGATGATCGCCCGGCTACTGGAAGAGGGCGATGTCGGCCGGGTCGTGGTGTGCAATGCGGCGGAGACGCGAGCGATCTCTCATGCGCGCGTGAAGTCCGATCGCTTTGACGCGGCGATGCTGGCCAAGCTGCTGTCGGCCGGGATGCTCAAAGCGGTGTGGGTGCCCGACGAGGCCACGAGTTCCTTGCGTCGGCGTGTCGCTCGCCGGGCGGGGCTCGTGCGGGCACGCACACGAGTGAAGAACGAGGTGCATGCGGTCCTCGCAAGGTGTCTGATCGGTCGTCCCCCGGTGAGCGACCTCTTCGGGAAGAAGGGACGTGTGTGGCTGCTCGAGCAGCAGCTACCCGAGGAGGAGGCCGAGACGGTGAGGAGCTGTCTGCGCCACATCGATTTCCTGGGCGGCGAGATCACCGGACTTGACCAGCGGATCGCCCAACAGGCCCTCGTCTTCCCTGGGTTTCAGCGGCTGCTTACGATCCCCGGGGTCGACGTCGGGACCGCGGCGGCAGTGATCGCGGCGATCGGGGATATCACGCGCTTCCAGAGCCCGGGGCAGCTCGTCGCCTATCTCGGCCTGGACCCGAAGGTTCGCCAGTCTGGGTCAGAGCCGGCGCGCTATGGGCATATCTCAAAGCGCGGTGACCCGCAGGCCCGCTCGATGCTGGTCGAGGCCGCCTGGATCTCGATCCGAAGCCCCGGCCCACTGAAGGCATTCGGTGAGCGCGTCCGCGCTCGCCGTGGCGCGCAGATCGCGGCGGTCGCTGTCGCGCGCAAGCTCGTCGTTCTCTGCTGGCATCTGCTCACAAAGGACCAGGACTACGCGTTCGCGCGGCCGTCGCTGACCCGGCAGAAGACGCGTCGCCTGGAACTCTTGGCCGGCGCTCCGCCGCTACCGCGCCGCCACGGCGGGCCGCCCGTGAGCCCGACCAGCAGCCAGCGTGCGGCCGAGCGCGAGCTGCAAGCTCAGGCAGAGCTCGCCTACCGGCGCCTCATCGACGACTGGCGCACAACGGCACCGAAGGGTGGTGCGGGTGCGACACCGGGGCGCGCATCTAACAGGCCCTCGAAGGGCAAAGCCGCGCGGCAGGCCACAAGCCCCTGATGCCTGCGCTTCGCTACGTCAGTCACCCGCACCACCCACAAATCATCGCACCCCACAGCCCCCGACGCGACGGCCCCGCCGTCGGGCGTCTCCCTGCGCCACGAGCAGGCCCCGACGCAACAGAACGTCGGTATAGACCAGATGCACAACCCTCCGGGCGCTGTGCGATCACTGTGCCGCCCACGACCCGACCAGCGCCCAAGACGAGGGGGCGGTAACGCTCCCGCGCATACAAAGGGCGCCAACGATCAAAGCGCCGCACCCAAGGCCGCCCGATGGGCGGCCAATCCCCATTATCTGCCCCAAAGAGTCAAGCGCCGCCGGCGTCAAGGCCAAGCCCTACGGGCGGCCTCCGGCCGGCCTTGACCCCGGCTCCCACCATCACCTTCAGCGCAGCCACACCACCCCCAACGAAAAAAGTCCCCCCCAGTCCTTGACTTTTCATCCGCAGATGCACACGCCTCCCGGCGCCGTGCAATCGCTGTGCTGCCGAAGCGCACCCTCCAGCGTGGAGCAGCGCCCTCAGCAACCCCGAAGAAAAGTTCGCGCAAGCCCTTGACTTTTCATCCGTAGATGCACCGCAGTGCGATCACACAGCAATTGCTGTGTCTCGAAGTGGTAACACCGCCGCCTTAGCTCCGTCGTGTGCGCTGCCGGCTTGCCGGTTGCCCGGACCTTTCAGCCGCTTTGGCCGCCCGGGCTCGAGGATGATCCCGCGGGCTCCAAGCTCCCGGCCCATGCACAGCCGAAGCAGCGGTCCGGGCGTCGCCTGGAAGCAACGCGCTATCCACATCTCGTGGCCGCGTTCGGGGCTTTGCGGTCGCGCAATCCGTGGGAACTCCTACGCAACCTCCTCGTCGCGATCGTCGGAGGCCGTTACCGGTTGGTGTCGGAACGTGAGAGAAGGTCAGCTGGTTCAGTTTCCGGGCCTCGGTCACCGCTTGCTAACAAAGAAGCAACTCGCTGCTCATCTCGGTCGATCAGAGCGCTGGGTGGAGTTGCGGGTAAGGGATGGGATGCCCGTCGAGCACGCGACCGACCGCTACGGTCGGCGCCGCTACAACCTCCGCCTGGTCCAGGCGTGGCTCGACGACGCTCCACCAAAGACCGCGCGACAGGATCGGGTCACTGCGCTGGAGCGTCAGGTCGCGGAACTGTCAGCCCAGGTGGCCGAACTGCGCAAGGCCGGATGAGCTGCGGAACCAGCCCCCGGGCAAGGGTCGGCATGCCAACCGTCGGTGGCAGTCATCAAGATGGGTGGCCATGACGATCGTCCCGCGCAACGGCAAGTTCGGCGTCAAGGTCTGGGACCCGGGCAAGAGGCACTATCGGTGGATCGGGAGCTTCACACCCGGGCCGAGGCGATTGAGGCTGAGCGCGACGCGACACTTAGGCCCGAGAGAGATACGCTGACAGTCGAGCAGTGGGGGAAGGTCTGGCTGTCGGACTACGCGCGAGAGGCGCCGGCCACGCAGCGCTCCTACCGCTACGCCGTCCAACGGATCACAAAGGTCCTAGGCGCGCGGAAGATCTCCGAGATCAGCCGCCCAGAGGCCCGGCGGTCGCGAAGGGCTGGCCGCGCACTACCGCGCGGGTCGCACGGACGATGTGGGCAGATGCCGTACGCGATGGCGTCTGCGACCTCAACCCCTGGACGAACCTGCGCTTGGAGACCCCGAAGGGGCGCAAGGACATCGACGCGCTCACCGAGCAGCAGATTGCCGAGCTTGCCGATCTCGCCGCGGAGCTATCAGGCGGTTACGCGACCGAGGCGAAGGCCATCATCCTGACCCTCGCCTACACGGGCATGCGCCCCGGAGAGCTATGCGCTCTCCGCAAATCCGACGTAGACCTCCAGAGCCTTGAAGTTGTCGTTCAGCGCAGCCTTGACGGGACCGGGCGCGAGAAGGCGCCCAAGAACGGCCTGGCTCGCCGAATCATCCTTCCGGCTATCGCGGCCGAGGCGATCGCGCTCGTGCCCGAGCCGATCGCGTCGCCGTATCTGTTTCACACAATCCGTGGGCACCGGCTAACGAAGGGAAGGCTGGCGTACTTCTGGCGAACGTCCGCGCCGGCTGGGTCGCACGTGGCGGCCACCCAATCGACCTCTACGAGCTCCGGCATGCCTGCGCCACGATGCTGGTCGAACGCGGCCTCAACGTCGGGGACGTTGCGTTCCAACTCGGCCACCAGGACGGCGGGCGACTGGTGATGGCGCTCTATGGGCACCCTGGCGAGGATGCGATTCGCGACAGGGTGAAGATGGCTCACTCGCAGCCCCTGCGTACGCCGGGCGTACGCAGGGCCAGCTCGACCTGACCCGCCGATCGCGCATTCCAGAGCCAGATTCCGTCTAGATTTCGCACCCGTCGAACCCACCGTCTCCACTAGCACGGACAGGGGCGAAGTAGCGCCCAGATCGCGCCGGTGTACATCCGCCCAATTTTGTGGGATCAGGCCCCTGCTTGGGTCGGCGGCGACGGCCGCGAGGAGTTGCCCCGTGACCGGCTCGCCGTCGATGTGCTGCATGCGGTGATCGTGCGACTGTATGAGGGCGACAGGCCCGCGCCGGACGGGCGCGATCGTCTTGGCGATCGGCGATTCCGTATGCCAGTTCGCGGCCTCTCCGAGTGGTTCTACTCGCGCGATCAGCTCACAGGCGGTGATGTCGAGTCCCGCCGCGAGCCGTCTGATGCTGGTGTAGCTGGGGTTGCGCTTGCCGGTCTCGACGTTGGGGATCCAGCGCTGGTGGAGCTCCGCTCGGAGGGAGAGCAGCTCTTGGGTGAGTCGAGCTGGTTGCGGCGGGCGGCGACTGCGAGACCGAGCGCGCGTTGGGGGCTGGGGGCGGAGGGCATCCGGCCACCCTCACGACGATACCCCGCCGACGACCCGAGCTATCTCGATGCCCACGACGCGGACCGCGATGCCCGCACGGCCGACGGGCGCTAATCGGGCGACAGCCGATCGGCAGCGAGTGACCTCGCAGGCACCCTATGTCGGCCGTGGACACGAGCAGGCCGGAATCGTGCGTCGAGTGACTCACGCAACTTCGCGTCGCAGCCGAAGTTAGGTATGTGATGCGACGCCTAACAGCACTTCCTGCAATCTGCGTGCTAGCTCTGCCCGCGGTGGCCTCGGCCAACAGGAGCCACGCGGCTTTCTTTCAGTGCCCGCCCGCACCCTCGCGCGTGCTGCGCGCAGACAGACAGGCTGTCGTCTACAAGGGCACCGCTACCGGCATCGAAAGCCAAGAAACGCCCGGCGGCCGGTACGAACACTACGCCGTCCACTTCACGGTGATCCGCGGCTGCTCGCGGGCATCGGGTCGCTCATTCACGCTCGGCCCACCGGCGTCGGGAGACGGCAGCGCCGGCGGTGAAAGTGGCGGTGGTATCCAGCACGAGACGCTCCGCGGTGAGATGGTCGCCTATGAAGACTTCGCGGAGGGCTGCGGGCTGAACCAGAGCCAATGCAGCGGACGGTTCGAAGTGGTCGTGCGCGATCTCCGCACCGGCAAAACGCTGCACAAAGTGCCCACGGGCACGCTTGCAACCCCGAACCTCAACTTCGTCGGAGTGGGTTCTACGACGGAGATTGTCGTAAAGGCCGATGGCGCCGTGGCCTGGATCACCGAAGCGCCGCTCCAGGAAGGGCTCTATCAAGTTCACGCGCTCGACAAGACAGGCAGCCGCATGCTTGCCTCAGGTCGAGGTATCAACGCGAATTCTCTCGCCCTAAACGGCAACGAGCTGTCTTGGAGCCAGGACGGGACACGCACGTCGACGCCGCTGAGCTGAGGGAGGACCCGCGCGAGGCTGACCCCCACACCGAGAGACAGCCCACCGCCGACCAGGCCTAACCCGGCCGCCCGGACGCCATGGTGTGCCCCGGGTTTTGTGGACTGGCTGATCTGCCCCGGGTTTAGCGGAGTTGTTGATCTGCCCCTGTTTTGGTGGAGTCGGTTTGCTGAACTCGGTCGGTTTGGTTGTTATTCGGGGTGATGTGTCCTGGGCTGGTAAGATAGTATCTTACGATATGCGTACCATCATCTCCACGAAGGGCCAGATCGTTCTCCCCGCAGAGCTTCGTGCTGCCGATGGCATCCAAGCGGGGGAGGAGTTCGAGGTCGATCGAGTCGGCCCTGACGAGTACCGGCTCACCCGGCTGACGCCGCCGCCCAACCGTGGCTTGGTCGAATGGCTGCGGTCGTGCCCGGATGACGGCTGGTTCGTAGAAATCGAGTCCGAGTCAACCGATTCGCTCTAGCTGATCGCGTGGCGCGCTATCTGGTTGACGCGAACGTCCTCTCGGAGGCGACCAAGCCGGCCCCGGACCAACTTGTCGTCGATTGGCTTGGGCGCAATGAGCCCGAGCTCGCTGTGGACCCGGTGATCCTGGGCGAGATTAGTTTCGGCATTCTGCTGCTCCCAAGTGGTCGCCGCCGAAGCCGGCTCGAGCGCTGGTTCGAGGACGGAGTACAGAGATTGCAGTGCATCCCGTGGGAGGCCTCGACGGGACTGCGCTGGGCGGAGCTGCTCGCGCGACTTCGCACGGAAGGGCGCGCGATGCCGATCAAGGACAGCCTCATAGCCGCGACCGCGCTGGCGCACGATCTGGCGGTCGTGACCCTCAACCGACGCGACTTCGATGCCGCAGGCGTGACAGTCGTTGATCCGGTGGCGGAGCCTGGCCACTGATACTTTTTAGGCTCGCGGCTGCTTACGCGTTGGTCGCCGTGGCGGCGTCGCTCGGGCTCGATGGCGGGATCTCGTCGGGCAGGTCGCCGCTTGGCCACGACTGCCAGGGGAACCCGCGGCGCGCGTGACGCAGTCTGTAGGCGAGCGCACCGTGGGCGTTCATCGTGTGCCACGCGGCGTGCGTGGTCAGCGTGAACTTGGGGATCCAGAAGCGCTCCTCGATCGGGTCAAGCGGTGTCGGCGCCGGCGCCAGGTCGACGTCGGCGGCGACGTGGCCCTCGCCGTCCTCGAGTGTCAGGCGCGCGAGGATCGTGCCGTCGCGGTCGCAGATCTGGGACTCGCCGAGCATCTGCGTCTTCCACGGAATGCCCGGGCCGAGCGGCGTTTCGCCCTCGATCGCACCGACGTGGGAGGCATGGGCGACTGGCGCGCCTGTCAACCGCGCCACCTGACCGGGGAGCGCGCGTGCCTGCGCGCGCCAGATGGCGTGCTCGCGCTCGGCCCACAAATGCAGCGGGCCAGGCCAGTTGAGCGGCATCGACGGCCAGCACATCCCGCCCAGCACGACGTGCGCGCCGCCCGCGCGCACGCGTGCGGAGGTGCGAAAGCGCGCCCACTCCCAGCCCGACATCAGCCCGACCTCGCATCCGAGCGTCTCGCTTCGCGTCACTCCCAGGTCGTCGCCGCCGACGTAGAAATGCTGCTCCCACGCCGTCGGGATGTCCTTGTCGTGCAGGTGCACCGCGCCGTCCGGCTCGGCCAGCACGAACGTGCCGTAGGTGTGCGCGCCGCGCACGGCGAGGAAGCCGCCGCCGATCACGCAGCCCAGCTCGCGCGCGAGCCGTGTGAGCAGCTGAAACGGCTGACCGTCCACCGGCCGCGCCGTGCCCCTGAGCACCTTCGCGAACACGTTCGGCGTGGTGCACGCCTCGGGGACGAGGATCACCTCCGGCGAGTGCTCGCGGTGGGCGTCGCGGATCAGGTCCTCGATCCGCTCGAGGTTGCGCGCGACCTCACCCAGCGCGAGGGCCGGCTGGACGACCGCGATGCGCGTCATGCGCCCACCTCCTCGCCGCTGACGACCTCGTTCGCTGTTGTGGTTATGGTCACGCTGTTGTGGTCATGGTCACGCTGTTGTGGTCATGGTCATGGACGTAGAGGCGGCCGTGGAGAGTGCCTGCGCTGGCTTCGGTGGCGCAGGCCAGTCGGCTCCGGGGTGCTCGGAGCCCGCGATCGTGCGGGTCGAGCGGAAGCGTCCGGCACGCTGCTCGAAGTGGACCGCCAGCCCGGTGCGCAGGTCCGGGAGCAAGCGGCGCAGCGTCTGTAGGCGCGGCTGCTCGCCGTGCCACATGGCGGCCCCGAGCGCACGCGCCAGTCGCGGCCCGGTCGCGATCTGTTGCGGTGTGCGCGCGCGCCCGAACAGGTCGGTGATATCCGGGTCGGTCGTGCGCCCCGCGTCGCGAACCAGCTCGCAGAGCAGCGCCGACTGGCGCTCCACGCGCGTGTCGGAGTTCGCGAAGTGGTAGGCCGGCAGGCACTCGCGATCGCGGGCCGCCTCCCACGCGCGGGTCGCGCGGTCGACCGCGTCGGCATCGTCGAGCACTCCCAGCACCTGCTCCGCGAGCGTGCGTCCCGCGAACATCGCGTCGCGCATGCCCTGCCCCGTGACCGGGTCCTTGAAGTGCCCCGCGTCTCCGGCCAACGCCCAGCCGGGACCGGAAGACGCGCGGAAGAACGCCGGCGTCTCACCCGTCGAGCGCAGCTTCGTGCCCGCCGGCGCGCCCGCCACCCGCGCGGCGAGGCCCGGATGCTCCGCGAGCTTGCGCTGCCAGTAGCCCTCGGGGTCCGCGCGCGCGTCGCTCGCCTCGTCGCGGTGACCCATCAACAGGACCAGCAGGCGCCCCACCGGCGTGCTCGGAAAGGCGAACGCGAACGAGTCGCCCTCGCGCCATTGGTAGTAGGTCTCGGCCTCGATCCCACCCGCCAGCGGGTCCTCGAGATAGCGGAAGACCAGGCCGCGGCCGTTGCGGGAGATCCGGTAGGGCGTCCATGCGCCCACCAGCGCGGCGACCGTCGAGCGCCGACCGTCGGCGCCGACGAGCAGCGTGCAGGCGAGCTCGTGCTCGGTGCCGTCGCCGTCGCGGTAGCGCACGCCGGCAACGCGCCCGCCACGCCAGCACAGCGACTGCACCGTGCAGTGCTCGCGCACGTCCGCGCCCTGCTCGCGCGCTGCCCGCACCAGTTGCACGTCCTGCAGGTCGCGCGGGACGCACACGCCGTAGTCGATGCCGTCCGCCGCCGGCCGCAGCCGCTCCAGGGCACTGATGCCCTCGATGACGATGCGCGCCCAGCGCACCCGCGAGGGCTTCAGCTCGAGGATGCGCGGCAGCGCCCCGAGCTTCGCCAGCTCGCTGGTGCCCGCGGGCAGAAGCACGTGGGTCGAGAGCTGGTCGGACGGGAACCCCATCCTGTCGAGCACCACCACTCGGCGCCCCGCCCGCGCCAGCGGAGCCGCCACCGCGCAGCCCGCCAAGCGCGCTCCCACGACCACCACATCGACCTGCTCCACCGCTGGCAGGCGGCTGGGGGCATCCCAGGCCGCGGCCCCGCCGTTCGCGCTGTCAGGCGGGCGATTCACGGTCCGGCCGTTCCTGCCAGCGCCGCTCCATCGTCCGGAGCATCTGTGGGTAGACGATCAGGTATCGGAACGGCTTGATTGCGGCCATGTAGGCGTTCCCCAGGAGGCCGTTCGGCTTCACGTAAACCGCCATCTGGCCACGGTAGCCGCTCCCCTCGGCGACCCAGCCGAAGTGCAGAATGCCGTGCATCGTTTGGTTGGCGATCTCGGCGGCGAACTCGTCGTCGATCAGATAGAGCGAGGTGAATGGGAGACTCGCGAATTTCGGCCCAATCGCGGTGCGCAGGTCATCGGGCAGCCGCTCGCGAAGCGTCGTCACCCTCGACCCGAATCCCGAGCCCGGATCGTCCAGGCCAAACAGGTCGCCGAGCTTCCACCGCAGCGACAACAGCGCCCGCGTCGCGCGGGATGCGGCCTTCGCCGGATCAGCTGCGGCGAACCCCTCGACGAGGAGCGGGAACTCGTCGACTCGACCGTGTGTCGGCAGCGCCCAGACATCCTCGAGTCGAAAGTCGCCAGCGAGCTCGTGGATCCGCCAGGGCCTGGAGGTGTGCGCTGTGTTCGGGAGTTTCATCTCAATCCATACGGCAGCGTATAGTTGAATGCTAGCATCATCACCGGGAGTGTCAACACCGAACCGAACGCGATAGAGAGGCGATGGCGCCCCCGACCCGAACGCCTCGCAACAGCTGGATCGAGGAGGGTCTGCACGCGCTCGGCGCCGGCGGCCCTGACGCCGTCCGGATCGAGTCCCTGGCTCAAGCATTGGGCGTCAGCAAGGGCGGGTTCTACTGGCACTTCAGCGACCGCCAGTCGCTGCTCGAGGAGATGCTGGACGCATGGGAGCACACCTGGGTCGATGAGGTGATCGAGGCCGTCGAGGCGGAGGGCGGGGACGCACGGTCGAGATTGAGGGGGCTGTTCGCGCTGGCCGCCGCCTCGGGCGGCGAGCTGTTGAAGATCGAGCTGGCGATCCGCAATTGGGCCCGGCGCGAGGAGGCGGTTGCCGAGCGATTGCGGCAGGTCGACAATAGGCGCATGAGCTACATGCGTTCCCTGTTCGGAGCCATCTGCGAGGACGACGACGATGTCGAGGCTCGCTGCTTGCTGGCCTTCTCGCTGTTCATCGGCGGCCACTTCGTCAACGTCGATTACGGCGGGCGCAGCCGGGCGGAAGTGGCGGAGCTGGCCCTGGAGTGGCTCACCCGATAGGGCGAACGGGAGCGAGGCTGATCGTCCGCTCGCACCGCCTCTCATGTTGCCGGCGATCTGAGCCGACGGTCGCCACCTGTTGACGCCGCGGCAGGCATACTGGTGCGATGTACATGAGCGGGGCACCATCCTCGCCGGCGGGTCCGGCCGAGGCAGGGGACGCGATCTGCTTGCCGCCGGCGATCGCGCTTGCGCGAAGGGCGCAGATCCTGCGCTTCAGCCAGCGCCAGATCGAGTTCGTGTTCCGCGCGCGTCGCGAGTACGGCGAGGTCTTTCAGATGCAGGCGGGGATCGTGGGCGGGACGGTTGTGAGCAGCCACCCAGACCACGCCCGCTCGCTGTTCACCGCGCGGCCCGAGCACGTGCCGTCGCTGACGGCGGCGTCCCCGCTGCGCCCGATCGTCGGGTCGGGGTCGGTGCTGACCGCCAACGGCCCGCGCCATCTGCGCCAGCGCAAGCTGTTGCTCCCTCCCTTCCACGGCGATGCGATCGAGCGCTATCGGCAGATGATCGCCGAGGCGACCAACCGCGAGCTCGAGCGCTGGCCGATCGGCCGTCCGTTCGCGCTGGCGCCGCGGATGCAGGCGATCACGCTCGACGTGATCATGTCCGGCATCTTCGGCATCGGGGAGCGGCCCGCCCGCGGCACCGCCGAGCACCGTCTGCGCTCCACGATCAAGTACCTCACCAGGCTCTCCACGTCCCCGCTCGCAAAGCTCGGCGAGCTCACCAACATGGGCAGCCAGGAGCCCGTCGGACTGATGCGCAGCGCCATCGCGCTGCTCGACCGCGCCACCTACCCGATCATCGCCGCGCGCCGACGCGCCGAGGATCTCGCCGAGCGGGGCGACATCCTCTCGCTGCTGCTCTCCGCACGCACTGAGGATGGCGAGCTGCTCTCGGATCGGGAGCTGCGCGACGAGCTGCTCACGCTCGTGCTGGCCGGCTTCGAGACAACCGCCAACTCGCTGGCGTGGACGTGGGAGCGGCTGGTGCGCACACCCACGGCGTATGCGCGACTGCGCACCGCCGTGCGCCGCGACGAGCAGGCGACGGAACACGTCGAGGCGGCGATCGTCGAGGGCATGCGCTGCCGTCCAGTAATCCCGATCGTCGGACGCCGCGTCACCGTGCCGTGGCGGCTGGGGGAGTACGTCCTGCCGGCGGGAACGGGGCTCAGCATCAGCATCCTGCTTGTCCACCACCGTGAGGACGTCTACCCCGAGCCCTTCGCCTTCCGTCCCGAACGGTGGCTGGATCAAAAGCCCGGAACGTATGAGTGGCTGCCCTTCGGCGGCGGCACCCGCCGCTGCCTTGGCGCCGCGCTGGCGATGGCCGAGCAGCGGATCGTGCTGCACGCGATCGCCCTACAGCTCGACCTCGAAGCCGACCGGCCCGAGCCCGAGCACGCCCAGCACCGCAACGTCACGATGATCCCCGCGCGCGGTGCGCGCGTGATCGTGCGCGGTCGTGCCTCGTAGGAGAGCTGATTCGTCGACGTCATCCAGAAGCGGATAGCTCTCGCTGGTGGTCGATTCCTGCTTCAAACGCAAGCCGCCCGCCGCGGAGCCAGTGGACTGAAGCGGCGAGTCTCAGTCGAGACTTGTCGCAGAGCTTGGATTGGCCAGCGCGCGCACCATCAGCCCCACCCAGGTGTCGACGAGGGTCTCGTCGTCGACCTGGGCTGGGATCCCGAGGACATCGCGCAGTAGGCGGGAGGAGAGCAGCGCCCCGAGCCCGAGGGCGGCGATTGACGTCGCCTCCTCGTCCGGGATCGGACGCTCCGCGTGCGCGGCGATCCATGTGGCGAAGCCGCTGAATGTGGAGCTCACCAGCTGGTCGACGGCGGTCCTCAGCAGCTGTGGCCGGTTGCGCGCGTCGGAGGCGAGAATGCGCAACAACTCAGACTCGCTGTCCAGCTCGGTGAGGATGTAGCGGGCGGTCAGGGTCAATTCGGCTTTGAGGTCGCCCAGCGGGGTGAGCACGTGGCGGATTTCACGGAGCGCATCCAGTCGGGCGAGCTGGCGCTCGAGGCCGGCGGCGAGGACCGCTTCCTTGCTGTCGAAGTGGTGGTAGAGCCCGCCGGCGCCGGGTGTGAGCCCGGCCGCGGCCTCGATCTTGGCGATGCTGGTGGCGGTGTAGCCGTGCTCGCTGAACAGGCGCATCGCTTCGTCGACGATGCGGTCGCGGGTCGTACTTGACATTGGCCCGACTAAGTATACACTTAGTTGAAGTCAGTAACTAGAGAGAAGGAGATATGGTCGTGTCCGACGCCAAGCTTCCCCCAGACACAGCTGACGCGACGCGGTCTGGCGACGGCATCAGCCGGGGTCGGTTGCGGCGCGCCGCTCCGCTTGCGGCTCTGGGCGCGCGCACCGCGGGCGAGGCGGTCGTGGTTGGGCTGCGCGGCAAGCTGACGGGGGCGGACAGCACCGAGTTTCACGTGCGTACGGCAGAGCGTTACGCAGAGCTGCTCGGCCGTTCCAAGGGCGCCCTGATGAAGGCCGGCCAGATGCTCTCGTTCGTCTCGGCCAGCCCCGCGGTGCCGGCGGAGTTCCAGTCGATCTACCAGGCGGCGCTGACGCGCCTGCGCAACGAGGCGCCGCCGATGGCGCCCGAGCTCGCGCGCTCCACGCTGGAGCGGGAGCTCGGCCAGCGGGCCGAGCGCGTGTTCGCGGAGTTCGAGTGGGAGCCACTGGCGGCAGCCTCGATTGGTCAGGTCCACGCGGCTCGGTTGCACGACGGTCGCGCCGTCGCCGTAAAGATTCAGTATCCGGGGGTGGCGGCCGCGATCCGCGCCGACCTGAAGAACACCGAGTTGTTGTCCACATTTCTCGGTTTGATCTTCGGCCTCTCCCCGAGGAAAGTAAGTTTCGACCTACGCGGCGCGGCGCAGGAGATCGGTGTCCGTATCACGGAGGAGCTCGACTATCGGTTGGAGGCGGCCAACCAGGCTGAGTTTGCCGAGTACTACCGTGGGCATCCGTTCATCCACGTCCCGGCTGTGATCGACGAGCTGTGCACCGGTCGCGTACTGACCCAAGAGCTCGTTGCAGGCAAAGTCTGGAGCGATGCCTTGGTCTCTGAGCGCCAGCTACGCGACCAATGGGCGGAGGCGATCTACCGCTTCGTCTATGGCTCCAACCACCGCTTCTGTCTGTTCAATGCCGACCCGCATCCGGGCAACTATCTGTTTCACGACGACGGGAGCGTGAGCTTCCTGGACTTCGGTTGCATCAAGCGCTTCGATCGCGCGCGAGTCGACATGATGAAAGCGATTGGGCGCGCGTGTTTCAGGGCCGACGTGCTCGGGACCTGGCAGGCAAGTGTGGAGGGCGGGTTCTGGCGCTCCTCAGATCCCGTCACCCCCGAGGAAGTCTTCGCATACTGGCGTGAGCCTTGGGAAATGTGGTGGGCCGAGCAGCCGTTCACGGTCACTCCGGAGTACGTCGCCCGGTGGATCGAACGTAAGTTTTCGCCGACTGGCCCATCGGCAAACGCTTTCCGCCATATCACCGCGTCCCCCGAGTACACGATCATGGGCCGAATCGAGATGGGCGCCGCCTCCCTGCTGGCCGAGCTGCGCGCCACCAACCACTGGGGGTCGATCGCGGCCGAGTACTTCGAAGGCGCGGCCCCATTCACCGAGATGGGGAAGCTCGACCACGCGTACTTCGAGGAGCGTCAGGTGGCGAACAGTAATGCCTGACTGGATAGCCTGGCCGTTCCCGACCGAGGATCCCTATCCGTCCTACCACCTGGCGCGCGAGCAGGCGCCCGTCCAATGGAACGAGCAGCTCGGCGCACACCTCGTCCTCTCCCACGAGCACGCGACTGCCGTGATGCGCGGCCCCGAGTGGAGCTCCGACCCGCGTAACAGCCCACGGCTGCTCGCCTCCCTAGGGGAAGGGCCGGGCTCGGAGATGTGGGGCAGGTCGCTGCTGATGAGCGATCCGCCAACCCACACGCGGCTGAGAAGCTCCGTGAACCGCTTCTTCACTCCCCGTGCGGTGCGGCGGATCCGCGAGCGCGTCGCCGCGATCGTCGACAGCGCATTCGCGCCCCTGGACGACGGCGGGCCGATCGAGCTGATGAGCGAGCTCGCCTATCCGATCCCGCTCGCGGTAATCGCCGAGCTGTTCGACGTCGGCCTCGAAGGCGCGGAACTGCTCGGCTCCGAAACTCCGACGCTCGCCCGAATGCTGGAGCTCGACCCGACACCCGACGAGCTGGAGGCGATCAGCACGGCGGCGATGACGGTGATGCTGTTCCTCGTCCCGATCGTCGCGCAGCGGCGGGTGGACCCGGGAGAGGATCTGTTGAGCGCGCTGATCCATCCGCCCGACGGCGGCGTCGCGCTCGAGACCGACGAGATCATCACAATGTGCCTGCTGCTGCTCGCCGCCGGTCACGAGACGACCGCGAACCTGATCGGCAACGGCACGCTCGCGCTATTCCAACACCCCCGCCAGCTCGACTGGCTCGGGGAGCATCCCGAGCACTCCCTCCAAGCGATCGACGAGCTCCTGCGCTATGACAGCCCTGTCCAGATTGCCTCACGCGTCGCCCGTGAGGATCTCATCCTCGGCGGAGCCAGGGTGCGCAAGGGGCAGCAGGCGCTCGTGGTGCTGGGCGCTGCCAACCGCGATCCCGCGCGTCACCCCGACCCAGACCGGCTGGACCTGACTCGCACCGGGTTGCCTCACCTCGCCTTCGGCAACGGCCCGCACTTTTGCATCGGCGCCGGTCTCGCCCGACTCGAGGCTCAGGAGACTTTCGACCGCCTCGCGCAATCGGCATTGAGACGGGAGGCTCGCGGCTGGTCGTACTGCCGGGCACACTCACGCACCTTCCGGCGGCTGCAGAGCCTGCGCATCGAAGGCAGTCAGTCGCTCGATACGACGCACACGCTCGACGCATTGCCAATCCCGTAGGCGCTCATGGCTCGATGCCTGTCCAGAAGCGGATGGACTCCCGCTCGTGGCCGATTCCTGCTTCCAGTGCGAGTCGCCAACCGCGGGGCAAGTCGGTGGCCTCAGCATGCATCTGCTCGTATGCACGCAGCTTGCGCTGATGAGCGTCGAGCTGGACCGCGGCGAGCTTGACAGGGTCCCCGCCGAAGAAGAGCTTGAGCGTGGCGGGGTCGCGTAGTTCTTCGAGCTCTGCGGTGGGCTCCGCCAGCCACTCGGCGAGCGACTCGCGCCCGCGCTCTGTCAGGCGATAGATTCGCCGGCGCCGTCCGCTCTGCTCACGCTGCTCGGAGAGCAGACCCTCGGTGGCCAGCCGTCCGCACTCGGTGTAGAGCTGGGTGTGGGGGACCGCCCAGAAGTTGAACGTGCTGAGTTGGGCCATCCGCTTCAGGTCATATGGGGTGGCGGGACCGGTTTGCTCGATCAGGCCGAGCACGATGTAAGAGGTCTCGGTCAGGCTCCTGGTCGTCGGGGGCGTGGTCGTGGGGAGCGTGCTTGACATCGCCCGCAGATTAGCGTACGGTAGGTATCGTCCGAATCGAACCATACGGGAGGAAGCGTGCTCATGTCCATCAGTGCAGCGCCATCGACATCGCCAAAGCTCAGCCCGTACACGCATGGTTTCTCGACGCTTGAGCACGAGGTGGTGGTGGACGCGCTGCCGCTGAGCGGTGAGCTGCCGGCTTGGCTGAGTGGCTCGCTGCTGCGAACGGGTCCGGCCAAATTCGAGATCGGCGAGCAGCGCATGAGGCACTGGTTCGACGGGCTGGGGATGCTGCATCGGTTTACGATCGACGGCGGGCGGGTCTCCTACGGCAACCGCTTCCTGGAGAGTCGCTCCTACAAGGCGGCACGGGAGCAGGGCGAGATGGTTTATGGGGAGTTTGCGACCGATCCCTGCCGCTCGCTGTTCAAGCGGGTACAGAGCATGTTCTCCTCTGGAGGCGTCTTGCCGGACAATGCGAACATCAACGTGACGAAGTTGGGCGAGCGGTTCGTCGCGATGACCGAGACGCCGCTGCCGGTTCAGTTCGACCCGCACACGCTGGAGGCAGCGGGAGTGCGTCCGTACAAGGTCCCCGGGCAGCTTTCGACCGCGCACCCGCATCCCGATCGCGCAAGCGGCGGCATGCTCAACTACGCGGCCAAGCTGGGCGCGCGCAGCAGCTACCGGTTCTTTTACGTCTCGCCGAACGAGCGCAAGCCCCGCACGATCGGCTCGCTGCCGGTGAAGGAGCCCGCGTACATGCACTCCTTCGGGCTTACCGAGCGCTGGCTGGTGCTCGCCGAGTTCCCGTTTGTGGTCAATCCCCTGGCCCTGGCGTTGTCTGGGCGGCCCTACATCGAGAACTACCGTTGGAAGCCCGAGCTCGGTACGCGCTTTACGCTGGTGGACCGCGCCACCGGCAAGGTGACCGGAGGCTTTCAGACAGATGCCTGTTTCGCCTTCCACCATGTCAACGCCTACGAGGACGACGGCGAGGTGGTCGTCGACCTCTGCGTCTACCCCGACCACGGCGTGATCGAGGACCTCTACCTCGAGCGCCTGCGCGCGGGGAAGCCGGTGAGGTCGGCCACGCTGACCCGCTTTCGGCTCCGTCTCGCCGACCGCTCAGTGCGGCGTGAGCAGCTGGCCGAGCAGGGAATCGAGCTGCCGCGCATCAACTATGGGCGCTGCAACGAGCGCCCATATCGCCACGTGTGGGGCAATGGCAACGGCGCGGGTGGATGGATCGAGCAGATCCTCAAGATCGACACAACAGATGGCGCCACGCTCTCCTGGTCCCAGCCGGCCTGTTACCCCGGCGAGCCGGTGTTCGTCGCCCACCCCGACGCCGAACACGAGGACGACGGCGTGCTTCTGTCAGTCGTGCTCGATGCCGAGGAGCGGAGGTCCTTTCTGCTTGTACTCGACGCCGCCGACCTCACTGAGTTGGCACGCGCACACGCCCCCCACCACATCCCCTTCGGCTTCCACGGCCAGTTCGCACGGGGATGAGCAGCAACGGCTCATCCAACATGGAAGCTGACACCGAGCAAGGAGTCTCTGATGACACCCACCACCGCACCCGCACCGCTCGTCTCCGATCAGGCCACTGACACCACCGCCCCGCACATGGCAGATCAAGCCACCGCGCCCGCCCCCGATCGAGCCACCGACTTGCCGGAGCGGCTCAGGGGCGGCCTGCAGGGCTTCGCTGAGCGCTGGCTCCCCCACGTCGGCGAGCTGGGCGACTTCTTCGCGCGTTGGGACACGGCCTGGAACAGCCACGATCTCGACCAGCTCGGTGCCCTCGTGACCGAGGACATCGTGTGCGAGGACCCGGCGATGTTCGGTGAGACCGCCCACGGCCGCGGCGAGTTCAGGGCATTCATCGAGACTTTCTTTCGCGCCTTCCCGGACGTCCACCTCGAGAGTTCTGGCACGCTCTACCCGGCGCTGGAGGGGACTGGGCTTGTGCTGCCATGGCGAATGACCGGGACGTTCACCGGCGAGCTGGAGTTTTGGGGCAAGCGTTACGGTTCCAAGCCACCCACATGGGCACCCACCGGACGGTCGATCGACATCGACGGCATCGACCTCTACGAGTTCCGCGACGGTCTGATCTCCCACCAGAAGCTGGTCTACGACCTGTACGACTTCTCACAGCAGATCGGGCTGCTCCCACCACGAGACCGCAAGGTGCCCGCGGTCATGCTGCTCGGCCAGCGGCTTGTCGCATACCGCTCCAAGCGGCGCACACGCGCATAGTCCCAGTCTGTAGGTTGTGGATGCTCGGGAGGGCCCGCTCGGCACGTGGGCCGACTACACCGAGCGCGCGTGGATCGCCGCGTCGCACCTGCGCGCCTCAGCGAACGTCACGAGGCGCCGGCGATCCTCGTCCCAGAGCTTGAGCGCGACGGCGCGCAGGGCGTCCCAGAGGTGAAGTGTCGGCACCGCCTGGAAGATCGCGTTCTCATCGTGCGCCCGCCGCAGGTTGTAGTTGGGGATGCGCGCATTCAGGTGATGGACGTGGTGGTAGCCGATGCTCCCGGTACAGAAGCGCAGCGGCGCCGAGAGCTTCAGATACGAGCTGCCCCGCAGTGCCGCGTCCTGGTAGTTCCAGTCCTCGCCGCTCTCCCAGTAGGCGTCCTCGAACTGGTGCTGGACGTAAAACAGCCAGATGCCGATCGAACCCGCGAGCAGCGCGGGGGGTCCGCACACGAGCAGGTAGTCACGCCAGCCGATCGCCACACAGAGGAGGCCCACGATTGCGACCAGCGCCACGTCGGTCGCTATCACGCTGCGGCGCATGCGGGGGCGGGCGTTACGCGCGACGATGCGCGGCCCGATGATCATCGCGACGATCGGTCCGAGACCGAACATGATGAGCGGGTTGCGCAGTAGGCGGTAGCCGAGCCGACCACGCCACGGCAGCGCTCGGTATTCCGTAACGGTAAGCGTGCGGACGTCTCCCGTGCCGCGACGATCGAGGTCCCCGGCGCTCGCGTGGTGGACCGCATGGTCGTGGCGCCAGCGGACGAAGGGTGAGTACAGCAACAGGCCCGTGGCGATGCCCAGCCATGCGTTGGCGCGCCTCGACTGCAGAAAGGACCCGTGCGTGCAGTCGTGGAAGACGATGAACGTGCGCACTAGGAAAACCGCGGTCGGGAAGATCAGGGCTAGCGTCAGGAGGTGGGACACGCCAAGCAATAGGTACATCGCAACGGAAAGGCCGAGATATGGCGCGACCGATGTGGCAAGGCACAGCAGAGCTCGCGGGCGGTTGGCCTTGGCGTAGGGGGCGAGTTGCTCGCGCCATACGCGCGAGTCGCCCTGGGGCCCCTGGCCCGCGGAGTGATCCGCGGATACCGTGAGGGAGGCACAGCCACTGGACGGGGAGTCGCCCGGCGGCTCCTCCAGCTCGGTGGAGATCATGCGATCCCACCCGACGTGCGCCTACCCCGATCGGGGTGGGACTGCCCTGTCATGGCCTCTCCTTTTGGCTGCGCATGACACCGCTTGCAGTTCGGAGGCGACGGCCGACCCTAACCACGTGGAGCGGGACTCAAGCGAGCTGCTCTGGCGACCGACCGGTCGCCAGAGTTCAAGCTAGCAGATCCTGACCCTCGTAGTTCTTACCCCGGCCCCACAGGTCTCACCCGAGCCCCGAGACTCTCGTCACCGCGCAGGCGCCGACCGTCCACCGCGTCGCGGCTGCGGTGATCGAAGGGGGTGAGTGGGCCCCTTCATGCCCGCGCACCCGCCTGCGGGTCGAGGCGGGACATGCTCACCGCGACATTCAGCTGCGAGGTGGCCCCGCCGAGGTAGAGGCCCTTCACCGGGGGCACGTCGGCGTAGAAGCGCCCGTGCCCGATCTTCACGTGGGTCTCGCCCGCGAGGCACCGGTTGGTGGGGTCGGCCCCTGCCCACACCGGCTCGCCGTGGGCTGATGGGTCGGAATCCCCGGGCAACAGCACCTCCAGCCAGGCGTGGGTGTCCACCTCCACCGAGTCGCTGCTGCCGTCGGCCGGCGCTGCCCACAGGTAGCCCGACACGTAGCGCGCCGCGATCCCGCGCCGGCGCAGCAGCACCAGCGAGAGGTGAACGAAGTCCTGGCACACCCCCGCACCGGCTTGCAGCAGGTCGCGGACGCTCGAGCCCACGTAGGTGACCCCCGGGCGGTAGTCGAAGCGGTCGGGCACCAGCTGGCACAGCTGTTCCACCGCCTGCAGTGGGCTGTCGGCGTCGAGCTGCTCATCCAGCTCGCGCAGACCCTCGATCGCGGGCTGATCCTGCCACGGCAGCGCGAACTCGCCCGCCGCGTCCTGGTAGGAGCCGCTCCGCAGGCTCGCCCAGGAGCCGGCGGGCGGGGTCGAGGGCTCGGAGGTCACCACTCGCGCGCGCACGTCGATCGTCAGCCGGTCGTGGTCGGTGGGGACGCCGAACTCCAGCACCTCGGTGCCGAAGTAGTCGAGGTGGCGGCTCACGCGCGCCTCGGGGTCGATGCGGGTGTGGAACTCGTCGCAGCGCTGCGAGGAGGTCGTCGCCGGGCGCACTCGCAGCGCGTTGAGGTTGTCGGTGACCGAGCCGCCGTAGCGGTACTCGGTCAGGTAGCGGATTGCGAAGTGCAAGTCCTAGCTCACCTCCTGCCCGTCCGCATTGCTGGGGCCCCTGGAGGAGCGGCGGATCGCGAAGCGCACCGCTCCTTCACCTCCGCTCCCCGCCGGGGTGGCCCCGGCGAAGTAGCGCTCCGCCACGTCCTGATCGAGGCGGGCGAGCTCCTGCTGGGTGCGCTCGCAGATCCCGGTCAGCTCCGCTCCTTCGGGCAGCGCGCGGCGCTGGAAGTCCAGATCGGCTGCCAGACGGCTGACGCGCAGCACCGGCTTTGAGTTGCGCGGCCCCGCGTCGGCGGCGGTGAACACTTCATGCAGCGTGTCCACGCACGCCGCCACGCTGTCGGGGTAGGCACGCTCGAACAACAGGAAGCGGGCGACCGGCTGGGCGTTGGGCGGGGCGGTCACCGCACGCAGGTAGGCGTGGAAGCCCCCTACCGCCTGTAGCAGGATCAGCGCGTGCCCGTCGGCAGGGGGCGCCTCGCGGGCACCGCCGCCGGAGGAGGTGGTTGGCAGTGCGATCCGCAGCATCCGCAACACCATGTCCGCGACCTCGATCATGCCCCCCGCGTCGAGGAAGCACTTCGCTTCGTCGCGCAGCATCGAGCGATCGGCCACACCCCAGATCAGCGCCGTGCGCTGCTTGACGTACTGCGATGCCAGGTAGGGTCCGGCCGGTGCGGCCCACCCCGGCTGTCCGCCCCCGCGCAGCCCAAGCGCGGTCGTGTTGATCGCCTCCCACATCTCCGCGCTGATCACGTCGCGCACCGTGCGGGCCCCCTCCCGCGCGCGCTCGACGCTCGCCAGCATCGAGCCCGGCCGTCGAGCGTCGAGCGTCAGGCCGCCGAGCGCCCTGCCGTTGCCGCCCGTATCGCCCTCGAGCTCCGTGTCACCCAACATCGCCAGCAGCCCGTGCGAGCCGAAGCTGACGCCCGGCACGCGGTCGGAGGTGCCCTGCAGCTCGGCTTGGAAAACCGCCTCCACCGCGCGTGCGGTGAACTCGGCGCGAGCGAGGTTGCGGCCCAGCCAATACAGCTCGTGGGCAATCCTGGCCAGCATCCGCTATGCCGGCTCCAGCGGAAGGCGACCCCATGTGGTCGGTTTTGGTGGGTGGCCGGGCTGGGAGCGGACACGGTGAGGTGGAGTTGCGGTGTGGCGGTCCGGCCATTCGCCCAAGGGGTCGCGTTCCGGGGGGAGGAGGGGGGAGGGGAAGGGGGAGGGGCTCGCGCGGCGATCCTGCTGCTGCTGTTGCTGCTGGCCGGTCCACGCGCCGTAGCGCAGGTCGGGCAGTGCCGGCGGCTGCGTGTCGGCGATCGTCGGCCCCGCCTGGTCGGCGTCGTCGCCGTCCTGCAGCACCCACGTGTCCTTCGAGCCGCCACCGCGCGAGGAGTTGACGATCATCGATCCCTCCTCGAGCGCCACGCGCGTGAGGCCGCCGGGGACGATGTCGATGTGCTCGCCGAACACGGCAAACGGTCGCAGATCAACGTGGCGGGGCTGCAGCCCGCCCTCGCCGTCGACGGTTGGGACGGTCGAGAGGCGTACGAGGTCCTGCGCGATCCACCGTTCGGGGTGCGCGCGGATCACCTCCTTCATCCGCTCCAGCTCGTGCTCCTCGGCGTGCGGGCCGATCAGCACGCCGCGGCCCCCCGACTCCCCCGTCGGCTTCACCACCAGCTGCTCGATGCGGCCGAGCACGTGCTCCAGCACTTCCGGATCCGACAGCAGGTAGGTGCGCACGTTCTCGAGGATCGGCTCCTCCGCCAGGTAGAAGCGGATCATCTCCGGGACGAAGCAGTAGATCGCCTTGTCGTCGGCGACCCCGGTGCCGAACGCGTTGGCGATCGCCACGCTGCCGGCGCGGTAGGCCCGCACGAGACCGGGCACCCCCAGCAGCGAGTCGGGGCGGAACTCCAGCGGATCGACGAAGTCGTCGTCCAGGCGCCGGTACACGGCGTGCACGCGCTCGAGACCCCGGGTGGTTCGCATGTACAGCACGTCGTCGCGCACCACCAGGTCGGAGGCCTCCACCAGCTCGACGCCCATCTGCCGGGCGAGGAAGGCGTGCTCGAAGTAGGCGGGGTTGGCCGGCCCCGGCGTCCACACGACGACCGTCGCCTCGCTCTCCGCCGATGGCGCCACCGAGCGCAGCGCGCTCAGCAGCAGCTGCGGGTAGTGGTCGACCGGGCGCACGCGGTAGGAGGCGAACAGCTCGGGCACCAGCTGCGCCATCGCGGCGCGGTTCTCCAGCACGTAGGAGATGCCCGAGGGGATCCGCACGTTGTCCTCGATCACCTTCCACGCGCCGTCGCTGTGACGCACCAGATCGCAGCCCGCCACATGCGTGTATACGCCGCCCGGTGGGCGGATGCCGTGCACCGCGCGCGCGAAGTGCGGGCAGCCCGCCACCAGCCGCCACGGCACGAGACCCTCGCGGACGATCTCGCGGGCGTGGTAGACGTCGTCCACGAAGTGGTTGAGCGCGCGGATGCGCTGCGCGAGGCCGCGCTTGATCTCGCGCCATTCCTCGCCGCTCAGGACGCGCGGCACGAGATCCAGCGGAAACGGCCGTTCCTTGCCGGGATGGGTGGGGGGGTGGGTGGGGTCCGATTCGCCGCCGCCCTCGCCGCCCGTCTCGAACGTGATCCCCTGCTGCATGAACACCGCGTCGCGGCGCCTGCCCGCTTCCAGCAGGCCTTCGGGCCCGAGGCGCTGCAGCTCGCGCACCAGCGCGGCCGCCGCCGGACGCGGCGTTCCGTCGACCTCGAACAGCTCGTCCAGGAACGGCGCGCGCGGGCGGTAGCCGGCGGCAGCGGGCGTGCTCAGCGCTGAGCTCACCGCCGAATTCTCCCGCGTGCCCTCCGCCTCGACCTTCGACGGATGGAGCAATCGAGGGGGTTGCGTCTGCTCACCTGTCGCATGTGTCCTACCCGGCTCGCGGGGTGGCAATCGAGGGGGTTGCGCCTGCTCACGTGTCGCATGAGTCCTACCCGGCTCGCGGGGTGGGATGACAAACTTTTGAGACCCTAACCATTTGAGACTGAGTCTCATTCTGATTTGGTTAGGCTCCAAAAAGAGCACACAGCACCCATCCTCCTCCCTCCTTCTCCTCCTCGATCACGCGCGCCTCGCTCGCGGCGTCCGTCGAGTCGCCAATATCGCTCAAGCGCAGGGCTTTTGTGGCCGATGCGTTCGCGATGTCGAAGCTCTCCGTACAACTCACGGAGCGGCGAGCCTCGGGTGCGGCCGGCACGCGCGAGCGGGAGCGCCGCGCCGAGGCGCTGCGCCGCCAGCGCGCCGACGAGCGCGTGCAAAAGCTCGCCGGCGCCGGTGAGCTCGCCTACCTGCGCGCACAGCTGCGGGTCGCCTCCCAGCTCACCGCGCGGCTGGCAGCTACGCAGGAGATCGAGGAGATGGCGCGCCTGGTCGTGGACGAGCTGCACTGCACGTTCGCTTTCTACCTCGCCGCCATCCAGCGCCTCGACGGTGACGGGATGCTGCGGCTGATCGCCGGCGCCGGGCCGCTCGCGGAGGTGATGACCGAGTTCCTGCTCGTCGAGCAGCCGGTGCACGAGGGCGTCAACGGGCGCGTCGCGCGCTCCGGCTCCACCGCGCTCGTGCACGACACCGGCATGGACCCCGACTACATCGCGCGCGATCCGGGCACCGATCCCCGCTCGGAGCTGAGCGCTCCGATCTTCGTCGACGGCACCGTGTGGGGGGTGCTCAACATCGAGGCCGTGGCCCACTCAGCCTTCGGCCAGGCCGACGCGGTGCTCGTGGAGGCGGTTGCCGCTGCGCTCGGAGCCGCCGTGCACCGCGCGAGGCTGGTTGCCGACCTCGAGTGCACGTTCACGACTACGCTGGCGGCGCTGACGTCCACCGTGGAAGCGAAGGACGACTACACCGCCTGTCACGGCGAGGACGTCGCCGACCTGGCCGAGCGCGTCGCGCTGCGCATCGGGCTTACGCGCGCGCAGGCGCGCGACGTGCGCTATGCGGCGATGCTGCACGACGTCGGCAAGATCGCCGTGCCCTCCGAGATCCTGCTAAAGCCCGGCCCGCTCACCGACGAGGAGTGGGTCGTGATGCGCAGCCACGCCGCCATCGGCGGCGAGCTGGTCGGCCGCATCCCGGCCTTCGCTCACCTCACCCCCGCCGTGCGCGCCTCCCATGAGCGCTGGGACGGGGGCGGCTATCCAGACGGCCTCGCCGGCGATGCGATTCCCCTCGCGGCGCGCATCATCGCGACGTGCGACACCTACGACGCGATTGTCACCACGCGCCCCTACCGCCCCGCGCGCACGCCTGAGGAGGCGGCCGAGGAGCTGCGCCGCGTCGCGGGCACCCAGCTGGACGAGAGCGCGGTCGGCGCGCTGCTGGCTGAGCTCGCCATGGGCTGAGGGCCCATCCCTCCAGCTGGGCTCGCACGCTCCTCTCGGGAGCGGCCCTGGGCGGGAGGGGGTGGGTTGGCTCAGTAGCCGTGCCTGACGACGTTCGCCAGTGGCTCTCCGCGCAGGTGGCGACGCACCTGCTCGCCGACTAGCGTCCATGCCCGCCGCTCCGCGGCTGGCGTGTCGCCGGCGAGGTGGGGGGTGATCAGCACGCCCGGGGCATCCCACAGGGGATCGCCGGGCGGTAGCGGCTCCGGGTCGGTCACGTCCAGCGCGGCTCTGATTCGTTCGGCGCGCAACAGCCCAACCAAGGCTCGCGTGTCGAGGATCGGCCCGCGCGCGGCGTTGACAAGCAGTGCGCCGGGACGCAGCCGGTCGAGCATGTCGGCGTCGAGCAGCCCGGTGGTCTCGGGGGTGAGCGGCAGCAGCACCACCACAACGTCGGCGAGCGGTAGCAACCCGCCGAGGTCCTCCACCGCGTGCACCCCTGCACGCGCGCGCCGCGCCACACGAATCAGCTCTACGTCGAACGGGGCGAGTCGCCGCTCGGTGGCCGCGCCGATTGAGCCATACCCGAGGATCAACACGGTGGCGCCCGCGAGCTCGTGGGATCCCTGCCGCTCCCAGCAGTGCTCGCGCTGGCTGTCGCGCAGCTCTCCCAGGCGCTTCGTCGAGGCGAGGATCGCCGCCACCACCCACTCCGCCACGGCCGCGTTTCGGGTTCCCGCGGCGTCGCACAGCATCACGCCGGCGGGGACGATCGGCAGCAGCTTGTCCACGCCCGCCGACAGCGTCTGGATTACGCGCAGCACTCGCATCCGGGGCAGTAGCTCGGCGATCCGAGAGTCGCCGGCGTCGGGCACCAGGAACTCCACGTCGGCGGCCGCGGGTGGCAGCTCGCCCGTGCGGGGGATGAGGTTGAGCGACACGCCCTTTGGCAGCTCGCCGACGGCCTCGCTACCCGGACGATCCGGAATCCACAGATTCACTTGATCGGGAGTGTATGGGGTCCGCTACGGTGTCGCCATGTGCGCGAGCGACACCACCAGCGAGCAGGCTCCCCGCCAGATCGCGTTGCTGCGCGGCGTGAACGTAGGCGGCAACAACAAGGTGCCGATGGCCCACCTGCGCGAGCTGATGCAGGAGCTCGGCTACGGGGAGGTACGCACCCACCTACAGAGTGGCAACGCCGTCTTCACCGCTCCCGGCACGCTCCCGGAGCAGGCGGCGCAGGAGATCGAAGGTGTGCTTGCGCGCTCGCTCGGGCTTGGCATACGTGTGCTGGTGCGCACCGCCGCGGAGCTCGCGCGGGTGGTGAGTGCCAACCCACTGCCCGAGGCGGTCGCCGAGCCCTCGCGGTTGCTCGTCACCTTCCTCTCTGCCCCGCCCGACCCCGAGCGGTTACGGGAGCTCGATCCGATCGACTTCGAGCCCGACCTCTTCGGTTTCGGCGAGCGCGAGATCTACGTGTGGTGTCCCGAGGGTGTGCGCACGATCAAGCTCTCCTACGCCTTCTTCGAGAAACGCTTTGGGGTGGTCGCCACCGCGCGCAACTGGAACACCGTCACCAAGCTGCTGGAGCTGGCGCGGGAGTAGTGGAAGACTGCGGCGCATGAACGCACACGCACCGCGGGTGGCGGTGGTGGGACACGTCGAGTGGGTGCGCTTTGCGCGCGTCTCACACATTCCGAGCGCCGGCGAGGTGGTGCATGCGCGCGATCCCTTCGAGGAGCCCGGGGGCGGGGGGGCGGTCGCTGCTGTGCAATTGGCACGTTTGGCGGGCACCTCGACGCTCTGCACCGCCCTTGGTGAGGACGACCATGGCCGTCGCTCGGTGGCGCGTTTGGGCGAGCTCGGCGTGCACGTGCTGGCCGCCCCGCGTGATGCCCCCACCAGGAGTGCCGTGACGCTGGTGGACGATTCCCGGGAGCGCACGATCACCACCTTCGGAGCACGCCTCGAGCCGGTCGGCACAGACCAGCAGGTCCCTTGGAGTGAGCTCGCGGAGATGGACGCTGTGTACTTCACCGCCGGCGACCTCGCCGCGTTGCGCGCCGCGCGCGCCGCGCGGGTGCTGGTCGCCAGCCCGCGCGCGCTCCACGCCCTCGGGCACGGCGTCCCGCTCGACGTGCTGGTGCTCAGTGGCGAGGATGCGATCGAGCGCGAGGAGGCCCCTCGAGCGCAGGCCGACGCCGAGCTGGTCGTGCTCACCGACGGTGGGCGCGGCGGCTCCTACCGGCAGCGCTCCGGCGGGTCGGGCGCCTGGAGCGCTGCCCCGTTGCCCGGCGCTCCGGTGGACTCCTACGGCTGCGGGGACTCCTTCGCCGCGGGGCTCACCTACGGCTTGGGTGCGGGCATGCCGTTGCCCGACGCGCTCGCGTTGGCGGCGCGTTGCGGGGCGGTGTGCCTCACCGGCCGGGGGCCTTACGAGCGGCAGCTGACACTCTGATCGCTGGCGCTGCGCGGTAGGGCGCCGGAACCGACGTCGCGGGGCATGGAGGCCCCACGCCCGCGCGTGGGCCGCGGGGGGGTCGCGCTGACGATCCCTACCTAGCCAGCCGTCGGGCAGTTGGCTGGCGGGGGGGTCGCGCTGGCGGTCCCTACCCAGCCAGCCGTCGGGCAGTTGGCTGGCGGGGGGGTCGCGCTGACGGTCCCTACCCAGCCAGCCGTCGGGCAGTTGGCTGGCGGAATCACCGTCCCTCAGCTGTCGGGCAGTGGGTCGGCGAAGATCACCGTCCCGGGTGACGTGAGATCCACACGTACACCGTGTTCACCTTCGCCCCTTCGCGGAAGCTGACGTCGAACGCCAGCTGCACGTGCTTGACCGGCGAGCGGGGGACGTCGCTGAGGTAGATCGCTTCACGGTAAGGGCGTTTGTAGAGCTCATACCAGCTGCCCAATCGCAGATACGACCCGGGCGCCAGCACGCGGGTGCCGCGCGCGACGAGGAAGTACCGCAGCGACGGTTTGATCGGTTCGGTGGCGCCGTCCAGCACACCCTCCAGCACCACGCTGCCGCCGCGGTGCACCAGCCGCGCGAGGCGTGCGTCGATCGCTTTGATCGGCTCGTACAGGGTGGCGTGTTCGTCGGGCGTGGCCCGTGCCGCGACGGCGTTGCCCACGGCCGCGGCCCCGCAGATTCCCAAGAGTGTGAGAAGCACCGAGCCGAGTGCCACGAGGCGGCCGGCGGTGGGACGGGGTATGGCTGGGCGATTGGGTGAGGCTGGGCGATTGGGTGAGGCTGGGCGATTGGGTGAGGCTGGGCGATCGGGCGAGGTTGGGCGATCGAGCGAGGCCGGGCGATTGGGTTGGGCTGGGCGGCCGGGCGGAACTGAAGAGCCGAGTGGGATCGGGGGACCGGGTGGACTGCCGACCTGGCTTGGTGTCCTGGTTGCGCGACGCCGACGCACAGCCAGTATTACCTTGCGCGCTGCCCACGCGAGCACTAGTGCCAGCACCCAGCCGAGCGCCAGCCACACCACCATCCCCGCCTGCGAGCCCCACCACATCGTGTAGCCGAGGGTGGCCGACAGCCGCCGCGGGGTGGGGGTGGAAGCTGCGACGGCGCCGAGAGCAGGGCACAGCACGAGCGCGGTCAGCGCCAGCGTCGCCACGTCGCGGCGGCGTCTCGCCAGCGCCACCGCCGCCACCAGCACGAGCGCCGCCAGCATCGCGATCGTCGAGCTCCTCGCCAGCGCGGAAGGAGTGGAGCGGACTTCGTACTTGCGCTGCCAGCGGCTCTTGGGGGTTTGCAGCCACCAGGGGACGATGCCCACCGCGTGCACGACCGCGTGCCAGCCCACTTCGTCGCCGAGCGTCGTCTTGGGCTTGGTGGCGCTTTCGACCACCAGCGTGAGGTTGCCGGGGTGTTCGGTGAGCTGCCCGTCGATCGTGGCGCTCCAGCAGAACGCGGCGACCAGCACCGTCGCAAGGCCCCACCCGAGCGGCGCGCGGCGGTTCGGGCCCGGCGCCGGCGCTGGCACCGCTTTCGCGGTTGCGCCGCCGGCCCCCGGTGCTGCTGGTCCCGCCGGGCTGACGTCGGTCGCCGGACAAACGTCCAGTCCCAGGACGACGGGCGGGGGAGTCCCGGTCGCGGCGTGACGTCGTCGCCGTTGCACGATCGCCCCCACCGCGAGGCCGCCGAGGCCGACGGCGAGCAGCCCCAGGGTGGGGGGGAGATAGGTGAGGTGCGTCTGCACGGTGAAGCTTGCCACCAGCACGGTCAGCGGCAGCAGCCGGTAGTCCCCGCAGGCGAGCGACCAGCAGAGGAAGATCAGCAGCGTGAAGGGGAATAGCCCCGCAGAGGGGTTCCACACGTCGTGGAAGGTCTCCGCCGCCAGCGACTGGCACATCAGCGCGATCGCCGCGGCGGTCATCACCATCAGCACGCGGCCCCCGCGCCGGCGGGCGAGCGCGACGGCGCCGACGATGCAGAGTGCGTTGAACGCGCCCATCGTCACCGTCATGCCGACGTCGCTGCCGTTGTAGGCGAAGGGGGCGAGCAGCCAGAACAGCATCGGCCCGAGCGAGTGGGTCACGCGGCCGGTCACTTCCCCCGCGAGTGAGTATTGGCCGACAAGCGGTGCGTGCGAGGTGAAGACGTCGTGGGCGCGGGTGGCGATGATCCCGCGGTCAGCCACCGGCACCCAACCGGCCTGTACGGCCTTGACGGTCGCGCTGATCACGGGGATCGCTGCGGCCAGCCCGGCGGCGAGCGTGAGCAGGCTGTTCCCCAGCTTGGCGGCGGCGCCTGGCAGCGAGGCGCGCTGCCGGGTCGCTAGACGTCCTGCCGATGTGCCCAACCACCGCGTTGCGCGGTGTCGGAGCGCTGGCCGATGCGCCGGTGGGGGTGGGGGGATGTCTTTCTTTTCGGCCCCTACCACTTCACTTTGTAAAGGGTTGGGGGCTGAAAAGTACATATACACACCGAGGTCGTCCGGCGTATCACCCCTGCGGCAGGTGGGGGGCGAGCTCGCGGCGGGCGATCGTTCGCTTATGGACCTCGTCGGGTCCGTCGGCGAGGCGCAGCGTGCGCAGGTGGGCGTACATCCACGCGAGCGGGAAGTCGTCGCTGACACCGCCGCCGCCGTGCACCTGGATCGCGCGGTCGATCACCTTCAGGGCGATGTTTGGCGCGGCGACCTTGATCGCGGCGATCTCGGTGCGCGCCTGACGGTTGCCCACGGTGTCCATCAGCCAGGCTGCCTTGAGCGTGAGCAGGCGCGCCATCTCGATCTCGATCCGCGACTCGGCGATCCAATCCTGGATGTTGGCGCGCGCCGCGAGCGGCTCCCCGAAGGTCACGCGCGTCGCCGCGCGGGCGCACATTGCCTCCAGCGCTCGCTCGGCGGCGCCGAGCGAGCGCATGCAGTGGTGGATGCGTCCCGGCCCGAGGCGCGCCTGGGCGATCATGAAGCCCTCGCCCTCGCCGGCGATTAGGTTGGCGGCGGGGACCCGCACGTCCTCGAAGAGGATTTCGGCGTGGCCCTCGTGGTCCTGGTAGCCGAACACCGGCAGCCCGCGCACCACGCGTACGCCGGGGGTGTCCAGCGGCACGAGCACCATGCTCTGCTGGGCATGGCGCGGGCCGTCAACCCGCGTCTTGCCCATCACGATCATCACCTTGCAGTGGGGGTGCAGCACCCCGGAGATCCACCACTTGCGCCCGTTGAGCACGTACTGATCGTCGTCGCGATCGATCCGCAGCGCGATGTTGGTCGCGTCCGAGGAGGCGACGTCGGGCTCGGTCATCGCAAACGCCGAGCGAATCTCGCCAGCCAGCAGCGGCTCCAGCCACCGTTCGCGCTGCTCCTCGGTCGCGAACAGGTGCAGCACCTCCATGTTGCCGGTGTCGGGCGCCGAGCAGTTGCACGCCTCCGAGGCGATGTGGCTGCGCCCAAGGATCTCGGCGAGCGGGGCGTAGTCGCCGTTGCAGAGGCCGGCTCCGTGCTCGGGGTCGGGAAGGAACATGTTCCACAGCCCACGCTCGCGAGCACGGGTCTTGAGCTCCTCCATGATCGGCGGCTGGCTGTGCGAATCGCCGGACTCTCGCAGCTGGCGCTCGTACACGGGCTCGGCCGGGAGGACGTGCTCCTCCATGAACGCGTTGAGGCGTGCTTCGAAATCGAGGCAGCGGGCGCTGAGCTGGAAGTCCATCGGTCTCCTCCTGAAGGGAATGGGACCTGTATGAAACCAACCTACCGGCCGCGAAGCGCGCACAGGCCAACCCTAACCCTATACCTGAGCCATAGTACTACTAAAGTAGGATACGAGTTCGGACTGTGGGGATAAGCGTCGCTCAGGTGCGGATTTTCAACGCTGACTAAAAAGCGGGACAACGGCGGTATCCGTTCGCTCGAACTTGAAGCCATCGGCCGCGATGGGTAGAGTTACGGTTAGAATCGCCACGTTCTCCGAGTCGCGAGGCTCCGGGGATCTCGATGTCGCCGGGCCCGCGATGGTCCGGAGCTACCCGGATCGAGGCGACCTGTCTACATCAACGTACAGAGGAGAGAGAAGCTGATGATGCGCATGGCATCCACCCGCAGGGCGCTGCTCGGCCTTGCCGTCGCAGCCGCCGGAGTACTGGCCATCTCGCCAGCCGTCGCCTCAGCGACACCCCAAGTCACGCTCAAAGCCGTGCCGGTCCCACTCAAGGGCGTTCCGGGTAGCGGGGACATCCTTGGCGCCCCTGCGGCGGTCGAATTCGAATTCACGATCCGCGGCACCGAAGTGACCGGCGATGCGCCCTCGCAGCTGCGAGGCGTCAACGTGTATGCGCCAGCCGGCGTGAAACTGCACAGCGCCGGGTTCGTGACCTGCACGCTGAGCACGCTCGAATTGAAGGGCCCCGAAGCCTGCCCGAAGAAGTCGCAGGCCAGCGCTCTCGGCTCGGTCGAAGCCTCGGACACGATCGGCGGGGACCCGATCAAAGAGAAGGGAACCTTGCAGGCCTTCTTCGCGCCCAAAGGCGAACTGATCTTCTACGCCAACGCCCCCTCGCCGATCTCGGCGCAGGTCTACGTCGGCGGGACGATCCATCCGGCGAGCCCGCCCTACGACTACGAGTTCGAGTCCGAAGTCCCGCTGGTAGAATCGGTGCCCGGCGCGGCGGCCGTCTCGACCGAAGCGGTCGACCTCAAGGTCGGCTCCTCGTACAAGAAGCACGGCAAGACCGTCTCCTACCTCACGCTGCCCAGCAAGTGCCCCAAGGGCGGCTTCCCGCTGAAGGCCGAAATGAAGTTCGAGAACGGCGAATCGGTCATCTCCGAATACAAAGCGCCGTGCCCGAAAAAGAAGAAGTAGAGCAGTAGGTCTACGGGGAAGAGGTGGCGAACAGGTAGACCGCAAGCGATGAGCGCCCGCCAGCGAGGCGGGCGCTCGACCGGGAGCGGCGGCGAGCAGGGACCTCTGACGGATGGGGCGCTCGCTCGGTGCTTGAACAAGGAGATTGGGGCAGCTGTGAGGAAGCGGGCTGTTGGGGCGAGTAGGAGTGGAGCGACAGCGGCAATTGCCGGCTGTCTATGCGTGGCCGCGGTGGTTGCCGCGGTGCTGCTCGCCACGGCCGCGGGAGGCTCGAGCGGCGGCTACACGGTGCGCGCGATCTTCGACGACGCCGGCAACCTCGTCAACAGCGAGAACGTCAAGATCGACGGTGTCAAGGTCGGCGTCGTGGGGACGGTCGTGCCCACGCCGAACGGCAAGGCGGCCGTCGCGCTGAAGATCGAAAACCCCGGCTTCCAGAACTTCCGCGCCGACGCCACCTGCACGATCGAACCGCAGGCGCTGATCGGGGAGAAGTACGTCAACTGTCTGCCCACCCAGTCGCGCGCGGAAGGGGCGCCGCTGCCGCCACCGCTGCATCGGATCCCGTCTGGGCATGAAGGCGCGGGCGAGTACCTGTTGCCGGTGGCCAACACCTCCAGTCCGGTCGGCGTGGACCTGCTCAGCGACATCGGACGCCTTTCCGAGAACCAGCGACTGACGATCATCCTCAACGAACTCGGCACCGGCCTCGCCGGGCGCGGCAGCGATCTCAACGCGGTCCTGCACCGCTCCAACCCGGCGCTGCGGGAACTGGAAAAGGTGCTCGGGATCCTGGCCTCCGAGAACAAGGTGCTGGGCAACCTCGCCGAAGAAGGCAGCCGTGCGTTGGTGCCGATCACGCGCGAACGCCACGCGGTCTCCCAATTCTTCGCCCAGAGCAACACGATCGCGCAAGCAAGCGCACGTCACCGCGCCGAACTCGCCACCAATCTGCACGAATTCCCGACGTTCATGCGCGAGCTGACCCCCTACCTCAAACATCTGGAAGCGTTCGCCGAACAGGCGACCCCGACCCTCACCGACCTTGGGGTCGCGGCGCCAGGTATCAACCGCACGTTCCAGAGCATCGGGCCGTTCTCGACGAGTACAACGCAGTTCTTCAAAAGCCTTGGAGCCTCCTCGGGGAAGATCGGCAAAGCGCTCGTCTCCACCCAGCCGCTGCTCACACGAGTCGAGTCGCTGGGCAGCGCGGCGAAGCCGTTCGCGAAGAACTTCTCCGAACTCTTCGCCAGCCTGCGTGCGACCGGCGGGCTGGAGCGCCTGCTCGATTTCATCTTCATGGGTGCGGGCTCGGTCAACGGCTACGACTCGCTCGGCCACTTCGCCCGTGCGGTCGCTGTGGCGAAGGCCTGCAGCGGCTACAAAATCGCGCTCGTCCCCGAATGCCGCGCGAACTTCATCCCCGGCTCCAGTACAGGAGCGCAGTCGGAAAGCACTAGCGCGCAGGCGGCGCGCGCGAAGGCGAGCGACACGACGCTCGCGATGGCGCGCGTCGAAGCGATGCTCAAGGGCGCCACGCTGTCGCAGGCGATGGCCGAGTACCCCGGCTCGGAAGCGGCCGCGAGCCTCGCCGGCGGTGGTGCTGGCGCGAGCGTCCCATCCGCCGTCGCTCAGCCTGTCGGAGGAGCGAGCGCCGGAACCACCTACTACACACCGCCGAGCGAAAACTCCGAAGCCGGCGGGCTGCTGCTCAACTACCTGCTTGGCAACTGATCGATGACCCCACTGCGCCACAGCCACCGTCTCCCGGCTCTCGCCGTCATGTTCGCGCTGATGCTGCTTGTCGTCGGCGTCTCCGCGGCTTGGGGCGAAACCGTCCCCAGCCCCACTCCGACGACGACTACGACCGTGCCGGCTCCCGAAGCGCCGGTGGGTGTTCACGGGCAGGTGGGCGAACCGGCCGCGGAACCCGAAACCGCGCCAGCTCCCGAATCGAGCCCACCCACCGCACCCGGCGCCCCGGAAGCGACTCCCACGACCCCCGCGCCCGAAGTGACAAGCCAGAGTCCCCAGGTACAGGCACAGGGTGCGCCAGGCGAAGCCAATGGGCATTCCAAACAGGCTCACCCGAAGACCGGCGCGCGTGGAACGGCCGGTAAGGGCAAGTCGACGGCGGCGAAGACCTCCCCCGGGAAGCCCGCGAACGCGCCCGCGCCGCCGCCCTCGACGCTGACCCCACCGCTGCCCGGCGCGCTCGGCGAGGCGATCGGAGGAATCCCCGACTTCTTCATCGAAAGCTTCCGCGTCCCCCCGTTCCTGCTGCCGATCTACCAGGCGGCCGGCACCGCGTACGACATCCCATGGCAGGTCCTGGCGGCGATCAACGAGGTCGAGACGGACTACGGTCGCGACCTCAATGTCTCCAGCGCCGGCGCCGAGGGCTGGATGCAGTTCCTGCCATCCTCGTGGGCGCGGTATGGAGTTGACGCCACGGGCTCGGGCTACGAGGATCCCTACAACCCCGCGGATGCGATCTTCGCCGCCGCGCGCTACCTCGCCGCCGCCGGTGGGGCGCAGCACATCCGCGACGCCGTGTTCTCCTACAACCACTCGGCCGCGTACGTCGAAGCGGTGATGCTGCGCGCGCAACTGCTCGGTGGCACGCCCCCCGAACTACTGAGTGCGATCACCGGCCTCACCGAATCGCGCTTTCCCGTGCACGCCGAAGCGCACTTCAGCGACGGTTTCCCGGCCGCGCCCGGAGAGCCCGCCAAGACGCTCGCGGGGACCGTGATCTACGCGCAGGTCGGGGCGCCCGTGATCGCCGTGCAGGACGGCGAAGTGACCGCTGCCGGGGTATCGCCGACGCTCGGGCGCTACGTCTCGCTGCGCGACGCCTACGGCAACACCTACACCTACGCGCAGCTTGGCGAAGTCGCGGCGGTGTATCCGGTGCTCGAGCCGCGCGTGGACACCGCGGTCAGCAGGCGAATTGCGCATCCAAGCGGCGGCGCGGGCGTGGGTCCGGCGCCCAGCGAGCCCGCCAGCGCCGGCGTGCAGCCGCACTCGCCGCTCTCCCAAGCTGCCGTCACCACCGGACTGGCGATGGGCGCCGCGAACGCCCTCGAAACGCCGCCGGCGCCCGCTCCGACCTCGCCCCCGCCAGCGCTCCCCGCGCCGGCGCACGCGCCGTCGGTCGTCCCGCACGAGTTCCGCGCAGGGCCCGACGAGGTCTATCTCAACCCGCTGCGACCCAGCGTGCAGGTGCTGGCCGGCACCGTGCTCGGACATGTCGGCGCAGAAGCAGGCGAGGCGGTCGCTGCTCCGGCGGATTCCACCGCTGCGGTCGGCCAGTCCACCACGTCCCCCGCCGCTCCGGCGACCGACTCGCCCGACGGCCACATGCTGTTCCAGATCCGCCCGGCGGGAGCAGGGGCGCCGCTGATCGACCCCAAGCCGATCCTCGACGGCTGGGTACGCCTCGAAGAGACGTCGGTGTTCAGGGCCAAGGGCGAGAACCCCTTCCTGGCGACCTCGCCGACCGTCGGGCAGGTGCTACTGGCGTCCAAGCCACAACTCGAGCAGTTGCTGCTGCGCGACCCCGGCGTACATCTGCCGGCGTGCGAGCGCGGTGCGGTACGCGCCGGCGAGGTCGATCGGCGCGTGCTGGCGACGCTCGAGTTCCTATCGGTGTCCGGCTTGAGCCCCACGGTCTCCGCGGCCGGCTGCGCCCACGCCACCGGAGCGCCCGGCGCGGGTAACGCGATCGGCGCCGCCGCGGGGGACACGGTCGACATCTCAGCGATCGACGGCACTCCGATTGCCGGGCACGAAGGGCAGGGCTCGGTCACCGACGTCGCGGTGCGCCGGCTGCTGCGGCTGCAGGGCACGATGAAGCCTGCGCAGATCGTGAGCGCGATCAGCTACCCGGGCACCGACAACACGCTGACGCTGCCCGGCGACCGTGGCCTGATCCATGTCGCGTTTGCCTCGCCACGCTCGCCGAGCTCCGTGCACGGCGCACGGGAGGCCACGGTCTCCGGCTCGCCGCTCACGCCCAGTCAGTGGCTGCAGCTGGTCGCCCAGCTCGGGGAGATCCCCGAGCCGAGCGTCTCCAGCAAGCCCTCCGCCGCGGCGATCCCGGATCCCGGTGTCAGCAGCACTGCCGCCGGCGCCGGCGCGAGCGGCGACGGGTCTGCTCAGCAGCAGTCTGGCGCTGGCTCCACCCCCAACGGCAAGGGCGGTGAATGAGAGTGGCGACGACCACGCCTCCACCTCCTCCCGTACGCCCCCCGCTGCCGCCTCCAGACGGGGCGGGCGGACGGGCTCCCGGTCCCCCTCGGCCGGTCTCTCCGCCGCCGCGGAGCATGGGCCGCTGGGTGGCGGGCGGTGCGCTCGCGGTGGTGGTCGCGGCCATTGTCTACATCGTGTTCTTCAGTGGCGGCGGGGCCGACTACAAGTTCGAACTGGAAAACGGCAGCCAGCTCGTGCTCGGCGATCAGGTGCAGGTCGGTGGCGTGCCGGTGGGGAGCGTCACCGGCATCGCGCTTACGCACAACTACAAAGCCCTGATCACGATCCACATCGAAGGCTCACTGGTGCCGCTGCACCGGGGCACTACCGCACAGGTGCGGGTGCCCTCGCTGACGACGGTTGCGGGGCGCTATGTGGCGCTCTCACCGGGCCCCAACAACGAGCCGGCGCTGCCCGCCGGCTCGACGCTGCCGTCCGGCTCCGCCCAGGGCACCAGCGACCTCGATCAGCTCTTCGACTCGCTCAACCCGCGTACACGCAAAGGCCTGCAGGGATTCATCGTGGGCCAAGCCGAAGAGTACGACGGCGTCAGCGAAGCGCTTGGTCAAGACACCGAATACTTTGGCCCCTTCCTCGCCGCCGCGGACCACATCTTCGCCGAGCTCGCCAGAGACCAGCCGACATTGACGAACCTCCTCGTGTACTCCGCCAAGGCGCTCACCACACTCGCCGCCCACCACGAAGAAGTGACGGATCTGGTGAGCAACGGCGATCAGGGCCTGCAAGCGCTCGGCGCCGAACAGGCCAGCCTGCAGAAGGGGGTCGCACAGCTGCCCGCCGCGCTGACGCAGGGCAATCAGGCGTTCGCGCAGCTGCCATCCACGCTCGCCGCGCTACGCAAGCTGGCCACGGTCGCCGGTCCCGACACCAAGACGTTGGCGCCGCTGTTCACGAAGCTGACGCCGCTCGTGAGGGAAGCTGGGCCAGTGCTGCATGACCTCAGCATCGCGCTGAGCAAGCCGGGGCCGAGCAACGACCTCACCGACAGCGCGCTCGCGATGCCCACGCTCGCGCGGGAGCTCGCCGCCGGTTCGCCCAGCGACGTCAAAGCGCTGCAGGAAACGGTGCCGGTGACCGCGTTCTTCGGGCCCTACGCCCCCGACCTGGAGGGCTTCGTGCGGACCTTTGGGACGAGCGCCGGCTACTACGACGCCAACGGCCAATACGCGCGCCTCAGCCCCGTGTTCGACAACTTCAAGGTCGGCGCCAACAACACACTCACTCCCACCACCGCCCAGGAAGGCCTGCAGGGACTGCACACCCGTGAACTGCGCCGCTGCCCCGGCGCCGCCGCGACGCCTTCGCCGGCCGATGGCTCGGCGCCGTTCACCGACGAAGGCAAGCTCGACTGCGACCCCTCGCAGGTGCCGTGATGAACCCGCGCCGGCGCAACTCCCTCGCCGCGAGCCCGCTGCTGATCGGGGCGCTCACCGTGCTGATCGCGGTGGTGGCGGTATACGTGTCCTACGGTGCCAACAACGGGCTGCCGTTCACGCCGACGTATGACATCAAGGCCGAACTGCCGGAAGCGTCGGGCCTTGAAAAGGGAAATCAGGTGCGGCTGTTCGGCCGGCGCATCGGGATCGTCAGCGGGCTCGTCCCCCACCAGAGCTCCGCCACTGGCAAGGTGACCGCGATCGTCAGCCTCAAGCTTGAAAAGCACGCTGGGCCGCTGCCCGCCGATACGACGATGGAGGTCCAGTCCGTATCGACGATCGGCCTGAAGTACCTGGAACTGAAGCGGGGGCACTCCTCGCGGACGATCCCCGCGGGCGCGACGATTCCCGTCTCGCACGCCAGCGAACCGGTGGAGATCCAGGATTTCTTCAACCTGTTCGACAAGCAGACGCGGGTCGCGATTGAGCAGAACGCCAACGCCTTCGGCGACGGCTACGCGGGACGCGGAGTCAGCATCAACAACACGTTCCACACGCTGCGTCCGCTTGTCGAACACGCCGTGCCAGTGCTGCACAACCTCGCCTCGCCCCAGACCAGCATCGGCCAGCTGTTCGTGGCGCTCGACAAATCCGCTCGGCAGATCGCGCCGGTGGCCGAGACGCAGGCGGCGTGGTTCCGGGAGCTCGACACCTTCTTCACAGCCTTCGCGGGCGCCTCGTCTTCGCTGGAACGTACGATCGAAGGCGGCCCGGCGGCGCTGCACCAGGCGATCCACTCGTTCCCGTACCAGCAGCCGTTCCTGGACAAGGCGACTGAGTTCATGCGCCTGCTGGCGCCGAACGCGAAGATCCTGGCGAAGGTCGCGGCGCCGCTCGGCCATGCCTTCGCGGTCGGCGCCATCAACCTTCACGCCGCCGTGGCCCTGAACGCGCAGCTGGCCAGCTCGCTGCAGGCGCTCGAACTCTTCTCCAAAAACCCGTTGGTGCTACTCGGCTTGGAAGAAATCACCCGCACGGCCGAAGTCGGCACCCCGCTGTTCGCGGGCCTGGCTCCCGCACAGACCAACTGCAACTACATCACGCTGGCGTTCCGCAACCTCGCCAACCTCCTCTCCGAGAGTATCGGCAACGGCACGCTGGCGCGCGTGGTGCCGATCCTCAGCCCCTCGGGGGAAAACAACGAGGGGCTGCCAGCATCCGTGCCCGCCAACGGGCCTTCGAAGGACTTGAACGTCAACACGGGCAAAATCATCGAAGACAACCACCTGCACTACAACCCCTACCCCTACGTCGGCGGCCCCGGCCAGCCGGACGAGTGCGAAGCGGGCAACATGCAGTTCATCCCCGAAAAGACCGTGATCGGCAACACATCGACCACGCTGGGCACAAACCACGAAACGACCAAGCGCAGCGAAAGCCTGTACGGGGAAAAGTATCCCGCCGCCCAGCAGAAGGACTTTCCCAAGGAAGCCTCTGGTACGGGCGGCGGGCAGAACAAGAGCGGCTCGAGCAAGAGCAAGGGGAAGCAGTCATGAGCGGAACGCGCTGGTGGCGCCGGCGTCGCGATACCGCCGTCTCGGAGCTGGAGAAACGCTCCAACCCGGTGCGCACCGGGATCATCTTCCTGGTCGTTCTGATCGTGGCGGTGTACTTTGGCTTCACCAAACACATCCCGTTCAAACACGGCTATCGCCTCAACGCGGTATTCAACTCCTCGGTCAACATCCGCCCCAAGTCTCCGGTGCGGATCGCGGGCGTCACCGTCGGCACCGTCACCTCGACGCACCTGGAGAGCGGCCACGTGGCGCTCGTGACCATGGAAATCGAAGGTAAGGGACTGCCGATCCACTCCGACGCGAAGCTCAAGATCCGAGCGAAGATCTTTTTGGAAGGCAACTGGTTCGTCGAACTGGAACCCGGCACCCCCTCCGCGCCCAACCTCTCCTCGGGCGCCACGATCCCGGTGACCCAGACATCCGACCCGGTCCAGCTCGACCAGGTGCTCGATGCGCTCAATACCAACACGCGTGCCAACCTGCAGACGGTCCTTATCGAACTCGGCGCCGGATGGACCGCCAAGCCGACGCCCGCGGAGGACGCCGAACAGGACTCCGAAGTGCGCGGCCTGAACTCTGCGCAGGCGCTCAACAAAGCCTTCGCGCGTGGGCCGCAAGCGCTGCGCGAGGGCACGATCGTCAACCAGGCGGTCGGCGGGACCGAAACCAACGACCTCTCCAAGCTGTTTGGGAGCATCGAAAGAATCAGCGCCGAACTCGACGTGCACGAGCAGGCGCTCGGCGAACTGGTCGGCCACTTCAACACCTTCCTGCACATCCTCGCCGCGCAAGGGTCGAGTCTGCGCACGGCGGTCGCCGAGCTGCCGGGTGCGTTGCGCGGCGTCGAACACGGCTTCGCCGAACTGCGGAGCGCCGCGCCGTCGATCAGGACCTTCGCGCTTGACCTGATCCCCGGCGTGGAACAGATCCCCGCCACCGACGCCGCCGCCTTCCCCTGGATCGAACAGCTGCGGGCCACGCTGAAGCCGAACGAGCTCGGCGGCGTCGCTGCCGCGCTGCGCACCGCGGCGCCCGAGATCGCCTCTCTCACCGCCGGACAGGTCGCCTTCCAGCCGCAGTTCACCAACTTCAACAAGTGCCTCAGCAAGGTGCTCTACCCGGCCGGCTCCACCAAGCTCCAGGACGGCGCCAACACCTCCGGGTCCACCGCCGAACGGGAATTCTGGTACGCGATGACGGGTGTGGCAGGCCTCAGCCAGAACTTCGACGGCAACGGCGCGGACCCGCGCTTCATCGCGGGCGGCGCCGGCACCACGCTGCTCTCGCCCCCAGCGACAGTCGTGAAGCCAGGTGCGCCCACAGACGGCAGCATGCTGATCGCCCAGACGCGACTGACCCCCGAAGGCACCAGCCCAAGCTTCACCGGCAACGAGCCCCCATACAAGCCGCTCGTGCCCTGCTACACGCAGAAGCTGCCCGAATTCAACGGGCCGCTGTCGCATGGCCCGGCCGACGGAGGTGGCGGATGACACCCGAGGTGAAGGAGGGCGGGCGCGGGATCCGCGACCAGATCGAGCGCTACCGCACGGCGTCGATTGCGATCGTGACGATGGTCGTGCTCGCGGTGGCCACCGCCGGCTACATCCTCGCCCACGAGCGTGTCGCGGTGCCCGCGTGGGTGCCGATCATCGGCCACGAATCGTTCGTGCTGAAGGGCGAATTCTCGACCGCCCAGGCGGTCGCGCCCGGCCAGGGCCAGGCGGTCACGATCGCGGGCGCGAAGATCGGCGAAATCTCAAGTGTGGAACTGCGCGACGACAGGGCACTGGTGAGCATGAATGTGACGCCCAAGTACGCCCCCTACATCTACCGCGACGCAACGGCGCTGCTGCGGCCCAAAACCGGGCTGAAGGACGAGACGGTCGAGGTCTCACCCGGCAACCCCTCCTCTGGGCGCGTGCCCGGCGGGTATACGCTCCCGATCACGCAGACCTCTCCCGACGGCAACCTCGACGAATTCCTCGCATCGTTCGACGGTGAAACGCGCGCCCTTCTGCAGGAGCTGCTCGCTGGGGCCGCGGAAGGCTTGAAAGGCAACGCCGCCAATTTCTCGGCGACGTTCAAGCGCTTCTCCCCGCTTGCCCGCGAGTTCCAGGAAATCGGGCGCGAAGTTGCCAAGCGTCAGTACTACGTCGAACACGGGATCCACAACTTCCGCCTCCTGCTGGAAGCGGTTGGCAGCAAGGACACAAAGCTCGCGCAGGTGGTCGAGTCCTCCAACACGCTGTACGGGACCTTCGCCCAGGAGGACCGCCAGGTGCAGGAAACCCTGCATCTGCTGCCCGGCGTGCTCAAACAGGCCAACCACGGCTTTGGCAAGCTCGCCACGGCGGTGCGCGTGACCGGCCATACGCTGCACTCGCTCGAGCCCTTCGCCACCGAGCTCGCGCCGGCGCAGAAGGCGGTGCGAGCCGCCTTCAAGACGACCACGCCGATCCTCAAGAACGAAGTGCGGCCACTCTTCCGCCAGATCCTGCCGGTGCTCGAGCAACTGCAGCCCTCGCTGAAAGACTTCACGCAGGCCTCGCCGCAGCTGACGACCTCGTTCACCGTGATCAACGAACTCTTCAACGAGCTCGCCTACAACCCCGGGCCAAAACAGGGCGGCTTCCTGTTCTACCTCGATTGGGCCAACCACGACCTCAACAGCGTGGTCGCGCAGGGCGATGCGCATGGGGCCGAGGGCCAGGCGCTGCTGTACTTCAACTGCGCGCAGGTACCTGTTCTGCACGCCGCGGCGTCAGCCGACCCGACGGCGAATCTGATCGTGGGCCTGCTCAACCCGCCGACCGCGGCACAGTGCCAATCGGCGCTGAAAGCCAGCTCGGCGGCGGCCAAAGCGGCGAGCCTGCGCACCGGGGTCAGCCCCGATGCGCTGATGGCCGATCGCGTTTTTGGCCAGGGGCCCGACGCAACCGCGGTCGCGCCGACGGTGGCTCTGGGAGGTGGTCGCTGATGCAGAAGCGCGCGCCGACCCTCGCCAACATCCTCGTGATCGTGCTGTTCGCGCTGAGCTGCTTCGGGTTGCTGCTGTTCCTGTGGGACTCCTTCGGTGGCCCGGTTCCGCTGAAGCCGAAGGGCTACCGCTTCACGGTGCAGCTGTCACGCACGCTGGCGCTGGCCGAAGAGTCCGACGTGCGCATCGCCGGCGTGGATGTCGGCCACGTGATCAGCCTGGCGACGCACGCCAACGGGACGACCGACGTGACCGTCGAAATGGACCATCAGTACGCCCCGATCTCCTCCGCCGACCGCATGATCCTGCGCCAGAAGACGCTGCTGGGGGAGACCTATATCGAACTCTTCCCGCCGGGCACGCCCGGCGGGCAGGGTAGTGGCGGGGGGCAGGGTCAGCAGCAGGGGAATGGGGGTCCGGGTCGTGAGGATGCGGCCGAGCAGACGGGTCGCCCAATCCCCGACGGCGGGCAGCTGGCATTGAGCCAGGTCGACCCCGCGGTGACCCTCGACGACATCCTCTCCGCGCTCAACCCCCACGTGCGAACCGCCTTCAAAGTCTGGCAGCAGTCTTTGGCGGCCGGCGTCAACGGGCGCGGCGAACAGCTCAACAGGGACTTCGCCGGGTTCGAACCGCTCGCGGAAGAAGCCAACAAGGTGGTCACGATCCTGGCCTCCCAGGAAGGCGCCCTACGGGCGTTCGTGCACAACACCGGCGTGCTGTTCGACGCGCTCACCGAACGCGACAACCAGCTCCGCGGATTCATCGTCAACGGCGAGCGCACCTTCCACGCCCTCGGCGCGAGCAGCGCCCAGTGGGCCGACGCCTTCCGCCTGCTGCCTGCGTTCGAGCGTGGTGGGACGGCGACGCTGCGCGAAGCCGACAACCTCGCCACCGTGGGGAGCCCCGTGCTCGAACAGTCCTACGCCTGGGAGCGCGCGCTGACGCCGCTGCTGGAAGGCGTGCAGGCGTTCACCCCCGATCTCAACAACCTGCTCACCAACCTCGGCCCGTTCACCAGCGCCTCCAAGAAGGGCCTGCCCGCCTTCGAACGCGTACTCGGCTCGCTCACTCCGCTGCTCAGCAACGTCACCCCGCCGCTGCGCAACTTCGAGCCCTTCCTGAAGTTCACCGGCGAGTACGTCCCCGAGCTGCAGGCGCTGTTCGCCAACGCCACCGCGGCGACCCAGGCGCACGACAACAACTTGGATATCGCCGACCACCAGCTCCAGCACTACCTGCGTGCCCTACAGACAATCAATCCTGAAGGTCTCGGGATCTACAGCCAGCGGATCGGCACCAACCGCGCCAACCCCTACTTCCAGCCGGAAGCCTTCCGTTTGCTGGACAAAGGCGGGCTGCAGGTCTTCAGCACCGCGGCCTGTGCCGACTCGGCACCGTCGGTCAATCCGGAAACCGCCAACGAAACGGTGCCCAAAAGCATCATCGAACAGATGATCGCCGACCACGTAGTCAACGAATCCGGTAGCACGACCAACAAGGTCGGTGCGCCTGCCTGCACCCAGTCGCCGCCGTTCTCGTGGGAAGGCGCCACCAGCCAGTTCCCGCACGTCACGAGCGCGAAATAGCCGATCCTGCGCGCGAGGGCGACGGCCCTGGCGATGCCTCATCCGGCGGCCGGTGCCCCCCTTGGGATCGGTCGATCAAGCCTCAGGCGCGCCGCGAGGCGGGCTCCTTGGCATACGCCGCCACGATCGCACGGTGGTGGCCGAGGTAGGGGAGCATCGCGAAGTAGGCGAGGTCACCTCGTAGGCGGGGCAGTTCGCCGGTGCGGTCCTCCAGGGCCCGGCGGTGCAGGATCGAAGCGATCCCGCCCACCATCGCCTCCGAGGTATACGGGGGCAGCAGATCGGGGTTGGCGCAGTGGAAGCGACCCTCCTCGAGCAGCGGCGGGAAGAGACGCAACAGCGCATGGTGGCGCTCCCCGGCGGCGGGACACGCGCAGAGACTCTCGACAAGCACCACGCGCGCTCCGTCGGGATCCTCCGCGAGCGCGCTCAACAGAGCGTCCAGCCCCCCCCGGACGCGCTCGGGCCACGGGACGGCACGCTCCACGCGCTCACGCACCATGTCCTCGATGCGTGCGATCAGCGCGTCGAGCGCCTGTAGGAAGCACTCCTCCTTGTCCGCGAAATGCTCGTCGAAGACGGCTGGCGCAACCTTCGCGCTCTGCAGCACTCGCTCCACGGTGGTGCGGTCGTAGCCGCGATAGGAGGCCGTCGCGATCATCGCGTCGAGCATGCGCACGCGCGGGTCGCGAGCCCGGTGCGTAGGGCAGAAACCAGGCCCCGCGGGTTGTTGCCGGACGCCGGAGTGGCTGCTGTGCAACATCTTTCCTCCCTCCCTGCCCGGCGAAGGAGCGGGTGGAGGAGCGCAACGCAACGCGCCGCGTTTCCAGGCGCTGAATCTCGGGACTGTGAGTTTCCCTCTCCTACTCTCCCCTAGAGAGTAGACCCGCAGATATGCCGTTGTCAAGGGCCAGTTGCATTTGTCAAGGGATGGGCCGTCGAACGTTGCGGTCTGGGCCGTCGAACGTCGCGGTCTATCTTGGCGGATCCCGGAGACTGGTCCGCGACTCAGAGCACGATCTCGATCAGGCGATCCCGCTGATCTTCGATCGACGGGGGATCGTCTCGCCTTCGCCGTCAAGCCCTCGATCGGTGCGCATTCCGGGCACGCTGAGGAAGCTCAGCCGGTAGCGCCCAACCACGATCTCATCGCCGTCCTTGAGCATCCGCCATTCGATCCGCTCGCCGTTGACGAACACGCCGTTGAGGCTGCGATCGTCGAGCACCCGCACCCCGTCGGGCTGGCGCACCAGCAGGGCGTGCCGGCGGGAAACGGTAGGATCGTCGAAACGCACGTCGGCCGCCAGGCTGCGCCCCACTCGCGTCCACTCTTGAGTCAGCGCCACGAGCACGGTCTCGCCGTCCTCCTCGTAGGCGAGGTACTCGCCGGGATGCTCGACCTGCTCCTTCGCCCGTGTCAGCCACTCCAATGCGCTCTCGTCTGTACCTTCGAATGAGTGGGCTCCCGTGCCGGCGAGGTCCGGCGCACTGCTCTGCGCCAAGCGCCCGACGCTGAACAGCGATGCGCGCACAAAGCTCGCGCCTCCGCAGCCAGGGCAGTCGTGCAGGGCGTCGGAAGCGGCCAAGGTCAGTACGTAGCCGCAGCGCTGGCAACGAAAGGATCCGGCTCCCGCAATCGTGCCCGAGGTTAGTGACTCCACCATCTCACAGCTCCTCTTCTCCTTGGGATACGTCCCGGCGCCCATCTGCCGGCAGACCCTGAGCGAATCATAACCGCACTTTCCTGGCTGGGGTCTAAAAGGCTTGTAATTTTCTGGAGACTCGTCGATGAGCCCGGTCTGCATGCCTGAGGGGCGGGTTGGGACTGGGGTAGCTGGGTCTTTCTACCCCGCGCCCTCATCCCCCAAACGGGCGCCGAGAGCTCCGGGCATGGGCCCAATGGCCTGGGAGGAGATGGCCGCCGAGCGGCGAAATCCCGTGGCATGTCCCCCGCCACGGTCACCGACATCGAGCAGTTCGAGCGTGTGCTCCTGCGCCGCAGCGTGGGGGTGCTGACATCCGCCCGCAATCGCTGCTCCGACTGCGGACGCACCCCGCTGGTCGGCGAGCGCGTGCACCTCTACGAAGAGCCCGGAGGGGGAGTCGTGTGCGAGCTCTGCCGACCCATGCGCCGCGGGCATCCGGCGGTCACCGAGACGGTGCGCCACTCGCCGCACGGCAACTGTGTGCGCCTGACCGCTCGCGCGGCATAGCCTCCAGCCGGGGCTCGCGCGGGTGCGACCCGCTCGTCGGTGGGCGCATATAAACTGCCGGGCGCGATGCACCCCCTCACCGTCTCGATCCTGATCGATGCCCCCCGCGAGCGGGTGTTCGACTACCTGCAGGACATCGCCAACCACTCCGAGTTCACCGACCACTACCTGCGCGACTGGCACCTCACGCGCGAGAACTCCGTCGGCCGGGGGGCGGGGGCGCGCTTTCGCGTGGCCGCCCCGGGCAATCGCTTCAGCTGGGGCGACGTGACCTTCGCTGAGGTCGAGACTCCGCACCGCATCGTCGAGGTCGGCCGCGGCGGCAAGACCAACCGCATCCGCACCCTCGGGATCTACGAGCTCGCTCCCGGCGCCGGCAACACCACGCGCGTGCGCTACACGCTCGAGACCCAGCCCTCCACGCTGTCCGACCGCCTGATGGAGTCCTTCGGGGCGCGCGGGTGGCTGCGACGCAAGAACGTGAAGGCGATGCGCCGGCTGCGCTCGATCATCGAGAGCGGCGAGGGGCGCGGCCAGCGCGTCACGGTCGCCGGCGGGTAAACTGCCGCGTCGCATGCACCGTCTCCCGCGCAATTATCTGCTCGCCGTCCTGTTGGCCGTGCTCGCGGCGCTGGCGCTCGGGGCCTGCGGGGAATCGCACACCCGGGTCACGACCGGCACCTATGCGGGCGGCGGCGGCAAGAACGCGCCCTATCTCAACGTTGGGTCGCTCATCTATCAGGTGCAGATCTCGCGCGAGCTCAACCCCTACAACACCGAAGACTCCGCCTACCTGCTTGGGCTCGCGCCGGCGCAGAGCAAGCTGAACCCCGGCGAAGAGTGGTTCGGGGTGTTCATGCAGGTCTACAACGAAAGCACCGTCCCGCATCCCGCCGCCACCGACTTCACGGTCGCCGATACTCAGGGCAACGTCTACCACCCGATCGTTCCCGGCCCCGCCAACCTGTTCGCCTACCGCGGCGGGATCGTGCCCGCCAACAACCAGATCCCCGCGCCCAACACCGTCGCCGCCAATGGGCCCACGCAGGGCGAGCTGCTGCTGTACAAGATCAAAGTCGAATCGCTCGACAACCGGCCGTTCACGCTGAAGATCGTCGATCCACGCGACCCCACGCAGACGGCCTCCGCGGAACTCGACGTTTAAGTCCCCGCCCGCAGCGCCGCTTCGATGACCTGCTTGGCCACCGGCGCCGCGCTTTCCCCGCCCGCGCCGTCGCGCACCATCAGCACCCCGACGGCGATTTTGGGGTGCAGCGCCGGGGCGAACGCCGCAAACCACGCATCGGTGTTCTTCGGGTTGTTCTGTTCGGTCGCGCAGCTGCCCGATTCGGAGGTGTGTTCGGAGGAGGATGCAGGTTCTTCGCCTTCGGTGGGCTTCTGTTCAGAGCTTGCATTGCATTGGGCGGGTGTGCTCAATTCCGCAGTGCCCGTCTTGCCCGCCACTTCCACCCCGGGGATCGCCGCCGCGGTGCCGGTGCCGAAGCGCACCACGTCGAGCATCATGCCCCGCACCGCGCGCGCCGTGGCGGCGCTGATCGCGCGCGTGCCGGTGGTGCTCGCGCTGCCGCCTGCTGTCGATTCCCCGCCGGCACCATTCTCCTGTCCGCCGGCGTCGTCCTGTCCGCCGGCTCCGCTCCCCGGCCCGCCGGGGGAGGGGGCGCTGACGATGCTTGGCGTTGGGCGGCGCCCACCGTCGGCGATCGTCGCTGCCACCGTCGCCATCTCCAAGGGGCTCGCCAGCACCTGATCCTGGCCGATCGCGGTCGAGCCGACCGCCAGTTCGCCCTGGATCTGACTGGCCGGTGGGAGCGTGCTTTCAGCGGCCCCTTCGATCCCAGGGGGGTGGTTGAAGCCATACCGTTCCGCCATCGCCACCAGCCGCGCCGCGCCCAGCTTCGCGCCCAGTGGCGAGAACACCGAGTTGCACGACACCGCGAACGCCTCCACCAGCGAGCCGCCGCATTCCTCGTTGTTGGCGTTGTGCAGCAGCACCCCATCCAGCTTGGCGGCGGTCGCGTAGGGAAAGGTGCTGGTCGGGCGTGCGATCCCCGCTTCCAGCACGCCGCTCACCGTGATCATCTTGAACGTCGACCCCGGCGGCTGCAGCGCGTCAAGCCCGATCCCCGCCACGCCCAGCACCTGCCCGCTGACCGGTTCCATAGCGATCACTCCGCCGTATTGGCCGCCCAGCGCGGTCACCACCGCGGTTTGCAGCGCCGGGGAGATCGTGGTGCGCACCGCGCTGCCCGCGTGGGCGCTCGCGCGTGCCAGCACTCGTCCGCCGCCTGTGGCTCCGGCATCTGTGGCCGCCGCGTTTGTGTTCTGCGCACTCGTGGTCTCCCCTGCACTTGTGGCCCCCGCACTCCTCACCGCGAGCAGTTCGCCGCCCGGGGTGCCGCGCAGGCGCGTGTCCGCCGCCAGCTCCAGCCCGCTCACTCCCACGATCGCGTTCGCCGGCACCCCCTCCGCCTCCAGCGCCTGCAGGCGGCTCGAGGGGATCGGGCCCACTTCGCCCACGATCGCACTCGCCGCCGCCCCCAGGGGAGAGGAGCGCGTCCCCGCCGCGGTGGCCGGTCCCTGCGCCAGCACCGAGCCTTCGCGTGCCAGCAGCGCCGCGCGCGGGGGCAGTTCTGTGCGCCGGCTCAGCAGCTCGCCTTCGCGCAGGCCCGGGAAGGCCAGCGAGCGCGACCACCGCACGCGCGCTTCCCCTTCGTGTGGGCCTGGCACGATCGGTAGCCGGAAGCGCTCCGCGAGGGTGCCGAACAGGCGGGTGTGCACCGTCGTCGCCACCACCTCCACGCCGTCGGCCGCGCTCTGTGGTGCGCCCTTCACCACCTCGCGCTCGGCGGTTGCCGTCATCAGCGCTTCCCTGTACGTCCGCGCGAGCTCGCTCGGTGACACCGCCCGCTGCGAAGCGGGGGCGAGCTCGCTGTACATGCTCGCGTAGTCGCCCTTCGTCCAGGCTGCCGCGAAGCGCGCCGCCACGCCCGGAGCGGGGGATGGGGAGGAGTGCCCGGCCCCCACGATCGCCCCCACCACGAACGCCACTGCCGCCAGCGCGATCAGCGGCTGTACTCGCCGCCCGCGATTGGAGACCGATGTGGCAGTCAATGCCGGTCTCCGGTGCGGATTCCCACGACGCAGAACGGTAGAACATGGGAATGACGACACTCGACTGGCTGATCCTGCTGTTCGTGCTGACCCTCGGCCTGTTCGGCCTGCGCCAGGGCTTCATCGTGGGCGTTCTCTCCTTCGGCGGGTTTGCGATCGGCGCGTTCATCGGCACCCGCGTCGGCCCGCTGCTGCTGCCCCAGGGCTCCGCCTCACCCTACGCCCCCGCCTTCGGGCTCGTGGGGGCGCTGCTCGCCGGGGCGATCCTCGCCACCGGCCTGGAGGGGGTTGGGTGGCGGCTGCGCCGCACCACCCTGCTGGTGCCCGGCGTCGGCCTGCTCGACCGGACACTCGGCGCGCTGCTCAGCGCCGCCGTCGGCCTCGGGGTGGTGTGGATCGTCGCCGCCGTCGCCGCCCAGATCCCCACCGCCACGCAGCTGCGCGCCGACATCCAGCGCTCGGTGATCCTCGGCGAGCTCAACGTGCTGCTGCCGCCCTCCGGCCCGATCCTCAATGCGCTCGCCCGCCTGGACCCGATCCCCTCGCTCCCCGGCCCGCTGCCGGCGCTCACCGCGCCCCCGCCACTGATCGCCCACGACGCCGCGGTGCTCGCCGCCTCGCGCAGTGTGGTGCGCGTGCTCGGCACCGCGTGTGGCCTCGCGATCGAGGGCTCGGGATGGGTTGCGCGGCCCGAAGAGGTCATCACCAACGCGCATGTCGTAGCCGGCGAGAGCGACACCACCGTCGAGGTGGAAGGCCGCCCGCCAGGGCTGGCGGCGCAGGCGATCGCGTTCGACCCGACCTACGACCTCGCGGTGCTGCGTGTACCCGGCCTCGACCTCCCCACGCTGAGCCTTGCCCCCAATCCCGACACCGGCACCGCCGGTGCGATCCTCGGCTATCCCGAAAACGGGCCGTTCGACGCGCAGGCGGGGCGCATCGGGGCCACCGAGCAGGTGCTCACCCAGAACGCCTACGGCCAGGGGTCGGTGTCGCGCCTGCTCACGCCGCTGCGCGGGCTGGTGCGCCCCGGCAACTCCGGGGGGCCCGTGGTCGATGATCGGGGGACGGTGCTCACCACGGTCTTCGCGGGCACCACGGGGAGTGGGCCCGCCGGCGGGTATGGGGTCGCCAACGCGACCGTCGCGCGCGAGCTCGAACACGCCGGCGCGCCGGTCGGCACCGGGCCTTGCGACCCCGATTGACTCACCCGCTACTCTGAGCCACCATGCCGAAGACCCTCGTGATCGCCGAGAAGCCCTCCGTCGGGCGCGACCTTGCGCGCGTGCTGCCCGGCACCTTCAAGAAGGAGGAGGGTTGGCTGGAGGCCGAGGAGCACATCGTCACGTGGGCCGTGGGCCACCTCGTGCAGCTCGCCGAACCCGACGAATACGACGCCAAATACAAGCGTTGGCGGATCGAGGACCTGCCGATCGTGCCCGATCGCTTCAAGCTGGTGGTGCGCGACGAGCGCTCGCGCAAGCAGATGTCTGTCGTCACCCGCCAGCTCTCGCGCGAGGACGTCGGCGAGGTGATCAACGCCTGCGACGCCGGCCGCGAGGGCGAGCTGATCTTCGCCTACATCTACGAGAAGGCCGGCTCCACGCTGCCGGTGCGGCGGCTGTGGCTGAACTCGATGACCAACTCCGCGATGAAAACGGCGTTCGCCTCGCTGCGCCCCGCCTCGGAGGTCGCGCTGCTCGAGCAGGCCGCCCGCTCGCGCTCGGAGTCGGACTGGATCGTGGGTATGAACGCCACCCGCGCCGCGACGATCCGCCTGCGCACCTCCTTCGACGGGGCCGTCTCGCTGGGGCGCGTGCAGACCCCGACGCTGGCGATCGTCACCCGCCGCGAGGAGGAGATCAAAGCGTTCGTGCCCGAGCCCTACTGGCTGGTCGACGCAATCTTCGCCGCCCCTCCCCTGGATGGGGAAGGGGATCAGGAGGAGGGGGGGGCGGGGTCAGTTGGTGGCGGTGCGACGGTGGACGGTGGATCCGATGCCGGTGGTGCGGCCGAGGGGGGTCGGCTGGTGGCGCGGCAGCCGAGAATGGGTCTGAGTCTGAGTCTGAGTCTGAGTCTAAGGATGGGTCTGGGTCTGGGGATGGCGAGGCAGGCGTCCCCGGCGAGCGTGTGTATACCGGCCGCTTCCATGCGGGCGCCAAACCGCGCCTGCCGACCGAGGAGGAAGCGATCGCGATCGTCGAGGCATGCGAGGGCAAGCAGGCGACGATCACCAAGATCGACGTCAAAGAACAGCGCGAGCGCGCACCGATGCTGTACGACCTCACCTCGCTGCAGCGCGACGCCAACACCCGCTTCGGCTTCTCCGCGCGGCGCACGCTCGGCGCAGCCCAGCGGCTGTACGAGGAGCACAAGGCGCTCACCTATCCCCGTACCAACTCGCGCTACCTCACCAAAGACATGATCCCCGAGATCAAGCCCACCGCCGAGCTGGTGGGCGCCAACAAGGATTACGCCGCCGGCGCCGCCTACGTGGTGTCGCTCGACGTGCTGCCGCTGGGGCGCGTGGTCAACGACGCCAAGGTGACCGACCACCACGCGATCATCCCGACTCGCACCGAGCACAAAGTCGACCGCATGTCCGACGACGACCGCCGCGTGTACGACCTCGCGGTGCGCCGCTTCCTCGCCGTCTTCCATCCCGAGGCGGTGTTCGAGAACACCCGCGTGGAGACGACGATCCCCGCCGCGGGCGGCGCTCGTGCCGGCAAGTACGTGTTCCGCACCCGCGGCAAGCTGCTGATCGTGCCCGGCTGGCGCGGCGTTTACGGGCAGGGCGTGGTCGGCGGCGAGCAGCGCTCGGGCGACGAGGACGAGGGCACCGACCAGATGCTCCCGCGGCTGATCGAGGGCGAGCACGTGAAGACGCGCGAGATCAAGAGCCTCGCCAAGGAGACCAAGCCGCCCCGCCGCTACTCCGACGCCTCGCTGCTCGGCGCGATGGAGACCGCCGGCAAGCTGGTCGACGACGACGAGCTGCGCGAGGCGATGAAGGAGTCCGGGATCGGCACCCCCGCCACGCGCGCCGCGATCATCGAGCGGTTGATCACCGTCGGCTACATCGAGCGCGACGGGCGCTCGCTGGTCGCCACCGAGAAGGGCCTCAACGTCGTGCGCCTGCTCGGCCGCCACCCCCTCACCTCGCCCGAACTGACGGGCCGGTGGGAGCACCGCCTGGACGCGATCGAGCGCGGGGAGGACTCGCGCGAGCACTTCATGAAGGACATCGCCGGCTTCGCCGGGGAGACGGTGAAAATGCTCGACGAGGCGCTCAAAGACGTTCGCATCCCTAAAGCCACCCTCGGTCCCTGCCCGATCTGCGGGCACCCGATTGTCGAAAACCGCAAGGGCTACTCGTGCTGGGCGCGCACCGACCCCGGCTGCGGCTTCGTGATCTGGAAGTCCAAAGCGGGCAAGACGCTGCCGCTCGCGGTTGCTCGCGAGCTGATTCGCACCGGCTACACCGCCCGTCCCGTCAGCGGCTTCAAGGGGCGCTCCGGGCGCTCCTTCCGCTCGCATCTAGCGCTCCAGCAGACGCCCGACGGCAAATGGCGCGTGGAGTTCAACGAGGCCTGGGCCAAGGCCGGGGCCAAGCCGCCCGACCACGAGACGGTTGCCGGAGAGCCTGCCGCGGAGGCGCCCGAGCAGGTTGCGGCCGAGGCTGAGGCGGTCGCTGCGGTCGCCGAGAGCTGATCGGTCCGTTATTGCCGCGGAGGTTGGCGGAGTGGGGGGTGGGTCATGTTCTCTTTTCGGGCCCTAACCAAATAAGATCGAGTCTCGTTCTTGTTTGGTTAGGGCCTTGAAAAAAGGAAAGAGCTCCCCACGTTCCGGTGTGGCGCGGTGGATGGTCTGTGGTGTCGGGCTGGTGCGCCACTATGGGCGGTCATGCCAATCACGCTGATCACCGGACCCGCCAACGCCGGGAAGGCCGGAGTGGTGATGGACGCTCTCGGTGCCCACCGCGCGCGTGGCGAGCGGCCGCTGCTGGTCGTGCCCACCCACGCCGACGTGGAGCGCTATCGGCTGGAGTTGGGCGAGCGCGAGATCGCCTCCGAGGGGGTCGCGGCACAGGTCGCTGGGGAGGTCGGCCCGGAGCCGCGAGCGCGCGTGGTGCGCTTTCAGGGCCTGCTCGCCGAGACGCTCCGCTGCGCCGGCTCCGCCGAGCGTTCACTCGGTCCGCTGGCCCGCGAACAGGCGCTTGCGGCGGTGCTGCGGCGTGCAGGCGATGAGGGTGCCGGCAGCGCTAGGCATCCCAGCCTCGGCGGGCGTCTGACGGGGCAAGCGCCTTCCACCGCGGGCGTCGTGCGCTCCCTCGCGGCGCTGGTGGGGGAGCTGGAGGTGGAGCGGGTGACCCCCGCGCGTCTGCGCGGAGCGCTCGGCGCATGGGCCGCGACGGACCCCGGGCATGCCCCCCACGCACGCCAGCTGGGAGAGCTGTTCGAGGGGTACCGACATGGCCTGGAGAGGCTGCGACCCGCCCGTGTCAGCGCCGAGCGGCAGGCGACCCGCGCGCTCGACGCGCTGCGCCGCGCCCCCGCGCTGTGGGGTTCCACGCCGGTGCTGTTGTACGGCTTCGACGACTTCACACGGCTGCAGCTCGACGCGATCGAGACGCTCGGCCACGTGGTTGGGGCGCCGGTGACGGTCTCGCTCGCCTACGAGCCCGGCCGTGCGGCGTTCGCCAGCCGGGGCGACACCTTCCAGCGCCTGCTGCCGCTCGCCGCCGAGCATCTCCCCCTACCGCCCCGCGCCGAGCATTATGCGCCCGGCGCCCGTGCGGCGCTGCACCACCTGGAGCGCCACATCTTCGAGCCCGACGCTCCAACGCCGATCCCCGCGGGAGCGGCGCTGCGGCTACTCGATGGGGGCGGGGAACGCGCCGAGCTGGAGCTGGTCGCGGAGGAGATCCGCGGGCTGCTGGAGCGCGGGGTCCCGCCGGGTGAGATCGCCGTCGCCCACCGCGCCCCGCAAACGATCGCGGAGCTGCTGAGTGAGGTCTTCCGTGCCCGCCGTATCCCCTTCGCGTTGCGGCGGCGGCTCTCCTTCGCCCGTACCGCCACCGGCCGCGCGCTGCTGGGCCTCTTGAAAGCGACGTTCCCCGAGGCGGCCGACGACGGCGGCGGCCTCGGCGATCTGCTGGCCTGGCTGCGCGCCCCGGGGGTGTTGCGCAGCCCGGAGCTGGTGGACGATCTGGAGTGGCGGGCACGGCGCGCCGGAGTGACCGAAGCCGGGAGACACTCGCCTCCGGCGAGCATCCCCGTTTCGACCGAAGCCGGGAGACACGGGCCTTCGGCCCGAATCCCCGTTTCGACCGAAGCCGGGAGACACGGGCCTTCGGCCCGAATCCCCGTTTCGACCGAAGCCGGGAGACACGGGCCTTCGGCCCGAATCCCCGTTTCGGCCAGCGCGGCCCAGGCACGCGCGCTGTGGGAGGCCGAGCACTGGCCGCTCGAGACGCTCGATCGGCTGCGGGAGGCGGCGCGGCGGAGTCCCGCGGCGCTGCTCGAGCGTACGGCCGCGGAGCTCGAGCGGCTGGGCTACGCCCCGCAAGCGACCGAGGCGCGCGCGCTGGCCGGCCACGCCCCGCAAGCGACCGAGGCGCGCGCGGTGGCCGTTGGATTAGAGGCTCTGGAGGAGCTGCGCGAGCTGGCTCGCTCGGCACCCAAGCTGGCGCCGGACGCGTACGAGCTGATCGCGCTGTTGCGGGGCCTGGAGCTGGTTGTGGGGGAGGAGCCCTCTGGGATCCAGGAGGCGGTGGCGGTGCTCGATCCGCTCGCGCTGCGCGCGCGCCGGGTGCGCGCACTGTTCCTGTGCGGCCTGCAGGAGGGCGTCTTTCCCGCGCCCGCGCGAGGAGAGCCCTACCTCTCCGAGGAGGAGCGCCGCGGGCTCGCGGAAGCCTCGGGCCTGCGGTTGGGTCGCCCGGTGGATGGGCTGGCGGCGGAGCGCTACCTGCTCTACGCGGCTATCTCACGCCCGCGGGAGCTGTTGGTGCTGAGTTGGCACACCGCCGACGACGATGGCCTGCCGGCGGCCCGCTCGCTGTTCGTGGACGACGTCTGCGACCTCTTCCTGCCCGATCTACACGAGACCCGTGCCCGGCGGTCGCTCGGGGAGGTCTCTCCGATCCCTCCCACCGAGCCTGGGGCTCCGCGGGAGGAGATCCAGCCCCTGCGCGACCGGCGCGTACTCGCGGATCTGGGCGGGCAGCGATTGTGGTCGGCGTCCGGCCTGCAATCGTGGGCGGGCTGCCCGGTGCAGTGGTTCGTGGAGCGCGTGCTGAGCGCCCGCGACCTCGAGCCCGAGGCCGAGCCGCTGGCGCGTGGGGGCCTCGCGCACGCGGCGCTGCGTCAGACGCTCGAGCGCCTGCGGGAGGCCACCGGCTCCGCCCGCCTCACCACCGAGCGGCTGCCCCGCGCGCGCGAGCTGCTGCGCGTTGCGCTGCAAGAGCACGAGCGCGAGCATCCGCTCTCCACCGTCCCCGAGCGCGTACCCGGGGTCCGCCGCCGCTTGGAGGCCGACCTGGAGCGCTATCTGGAGCACGCCGCGGAGTGCGGCGATCGAGCAGCTGCCGGCCAGCTCGATCTTGCGCAGCAAGACTCTCCGAGCCAGCTGGAGCCGACCTATCTGGAGCTGCCCTTCGGCTTCCCCAGCCGGGCGTCCGACTCTCCGGGCGACTCCTCTGATTTGTCGGCGGGGGAGTCCGAGGTGGCGGGGCTGGCGCCTGGGGAGTCCGCCGGGGGGATGCCCGCGCTGGACCTCGGCGAGGGTCTGCTGGTGCGGGGCTACATAGATCGTGTGGATCTTGGGCCGGGTGGCGAGGCGGTTGTGTACGACTACAAGAGCAGCCTTCCCGCACCTCCCGACCGGTGGCTCGGCGAGCGCAACTTCCAGATTGCCCTCTACATGCGCGCCGTGGAGCAGCTGCTGGGCGTGCGTGTGGCAGGGGGCTTCTACCAGCCGCTCTCCGGCCGCGACCTGCGCGCGCGCGGCGTGCTCGCCGAGGGCGAGGGAGTGACGCTCGAGTGCGTGCGTGGCGACGCCCGCCCGCCTTCGGAGGTGCAGGAGCTGGTGGAGGAGATCGTCGCCGTAGCCCGCACCGCCGCCACCCAGGCGCGCGCCGGGCAGCTGGAGGCGCGGCCTGCTACCTGCGGGTTCGGTGGCAGCGGCTGCACGTACCCGTCGATCTGCCGGTGCGACCGTTGATGGCTCACGTCCCTCCCACTCCAGATCCGCCATCTATTGGGAGGAGAACCCTGAGCGTCGAGAACCCCGCAGCCCCGACTTTGACGGCCGAGCAGGAGCAGGCGGCGGCGCGCCGCCGCGGTCCGCTGTTGCTTGCCGCCGGGGCCGGCAGCGGCAAGACTTCGGTGCTGGTCGAGCGCTTCGTGCGCGCTGTACGCGAGGATGGCATCGCCCCCGGGCGGATCCTCGCTATCACCTTCACCGAGCGGGCCGCCGCTGAGCTGCGCGAGCGGGTGCGCGCGCGCCTGCTGGAGCTCGGCGAGCGCGAGGCCGCGCGCGACACCGAGGGCGCCCCGATCGGCACCTTCCACAGCTTCTGCGCGCGTTTGCTGCGCGTCCACGCCCTCACCGCTGGACTCGACCCCGAGTTCGCGATTCTCGAGGAGGCCGACGCCGGGCGGCTGCGCGGGCGCGCCTTCCGCCGCGCGCTCGCCGCGCTGTTTGCGGGGGAGCGGCGCGAGGCCGCCGTCGAGCTGCTCGCCGCCTACGGCGCCGACCGCGTGCAGCGGATGGTGCTGGGTGTGTACGCCGAGCAGCGCAGTCGCGGCGTTGGCCGGCCGACGCTGCCGGAGTCGCTGCTGTCGGGGCTTTCGGCACCCGCTTCATCCGCGACGCAACCGACCCTGTTCGACGTCGAGTCGCTGCTTGCCCGCGAGGTCGCGGCCCCGGACCCGCTGACGCGCGAGGCGCTCCATGCATGTGCGTTGCTGGACAAGATCCTCGAGGAGTTTGGGCACGGCTACTTCGAGCTCAAGCGTGCCCGACCCAGCCCTTCGGGGTGTGTGCCCGCGCTCGACTTCGACGACCTCGAGCTGTTCGCGCGCGATCTGCTGGAGCGCCACGAGGGGGTGCGCCGCGGGTGGTCGGAGCGCATCGAGCTTCTGATGGTGGACGAGTTCCAGGACACCAACCGCCGCCAGCTCGCGCTGCTGGAGCTGCTGGAGCGCGACAACCTCTTCACGGTCGGCGACGAGCTGCAGTCGATCTATGGCTTCCGCCACGCCGAGGTGGAGATCTTCCGCGAGCGCCGTCGCACGCTGCACGCCGAGGGGGCCGTGATCGCTTTGGCTCACAACTTCCGCAGCCGACCGCCCCTGATCGCGGCGGTCAACGGCATCTTCGGCGAGCGCTTCGGGGATGCCTACACGCCACCGATCGCCGCGCGCGAGAGGGAGGGCGAGGGAGCCCCGGCGATGGTGGCCGATGGGCCGGAAGCCGACGGCACGAGTGACCGAGGGATCGCAGCTGAGGCGGACGCACCCTCGATCGAGCTGCTGCTCACCGACAAGAATGGCTGGTCGGAGTCGCCTCACGCCCGGGAGATCGCCGGGGCGCTGCCGCCCGCAACGCTCTGGCGCCACGCCGAAGCACGCCTGCTGGCTCAGCGCGTTGCCGAGCTCGTAGCCGCCGGGCAGGCGGCGGCCGGGGACGTGGCGTTGCTGCTGCGCGCTGCCACCGATCTGCCGGTGTATGAGCGAGCGCTGGAGGAGCGTGGCCTGCGCACGCTCGCCGCCGTCGGCAGCTTTTGGGGCCACCAGCAGGTCGGCGATCTGCTGGCGTGGCTGCGCGCGCTCGCCAACCCCCTGGACGAGCTCGCGCTCTACTCTGTGCTCGCCTCCCCCATGGTGGGGCTCTCCAGTGACGGGCTTGCCCTGGTGGCGTTGCAGGTACGGGCCGAAGGCGCCGGCGCGTGGGCGACGATCGTGCGCACCGAGGGCGAGCTCTACCGATGCCTCGCCGCCGCGGACCGCGAGCGTCTGGAGCGCTTCGCCGAGCACTTCGCTACCGAGCGCGGCGCGGCGCCGACGTGGAGCGTTGCCGAGCTGCTGCTGCGCGCGATCGCGCACAGTGGCTACGAACGGTACGTGCTCGCGCTGCCGTGGGGCGAGCGACGGTTGGCGAACATCCACAAGCTGCTGCGCCTCGCACGCCGTTTCGAGGCCGCGGAGGGGCGCGACCTGCGGGGTTTTCTCGACCACGTCGCACAACGCCGCGCGCACGCTGAGAATGCTGAGCCTCACGCCCCCACCGGGTCCGAGCCCGACGCGGTGCGCCTGATGACGATTCACGCCGCCAAGGGCCTCGAGTTCCCGGTGGTGTGCCTCGCCGACCTCGGCCGCATCGGCAACAGCGCGGCCCCCGACCTGCTGGTGGACGGCGAGCGCGTGGGCCTTCGCCTGGCGCGCCTCGACGGGTCCGCACCGGTGGCCTGCCTGCGTTACGAGGAGCTCTGCGGAGAGCGCAACCGTGACGAATCGGCTGAGGAGGAGCGGATCCTCTACGTCGGGATGACTCGCGCCCGCGAGCGCCTGCTGCTGAGCGGATCGTGCGACTTCAAGCGCTGGTCCGGTGGTGCGCCAATCAATTGGCTGGCCCCGGCGCTGGTGCCCGAGCTGCCCGCGCTCGCGGGGACGCTCGAGCATCCCGTGGCCGACCTCCCGTTCGCCGGCGGGGGCGGCGCGAGAGCTCGCTGCTGGCTGAACGCCCCCACCACCGTCGGAAGCGTGCTGCGGTAGGGGTTCTGGCGTGGCTATGCTCGTGGGATGAGGCCGACACCCTCCGTGAGCGGTCAGGGATTGGCGGCTGGCCGACCCGCAACCGCCGAGGGTACGCACGCAAACGCCTCTGACGCCGAGCTGTTCGCACGCGCGCGTCAGCACGGCGATGGGCACGCCCGCGAGCTGCTGATCGAACGCTATCTCCCGCTCGTCCGTCGCCTCGCCCGGCGCTACCAGCACGGCGAGGAGCCGCTGGAGGACCTCGTGCAGGTGGCGTCGCTGGGTCTCATCAAGGCGATCGACCGCTTCGACGTGGAGCGCGAGGTGGTCTTCTCCAGCTACGCCGTCCCCACCATCCTGGGCGAGCTCAAGCGCCACTTCCGCGATCGCACCTGGTCGGTGCGCGTCCCCCGAGACCTGCAGGAGCTCGCGCTGCGCGTCGACCGCACGGTCACCCGCCTCTCGGTCGGCCAGCGCCGCTCGCCCTCGGTGAGCGAGATCGCGCGCGCCGTCGATGCCTCCGAGGAGCAGGTGCTCGACGCGCTGGAGGCCGCCGCCGCCTACCGTGCGACTTCGCTTGACGCGCCGCGCGCGGCGCTCGGAGGGGAGGAGGCGGGGGAAAGCATCGCCGACACGCTCGGCGTGGAGGAGGGCGGCTTCCAACACGCTGAGGAGCACGCCATCCTGGAGCCGTTGCTGGCACGCATCACACCCCGCGAGCGCCTCGTGTTGCAACTGCGCTTTGCGGAGGATCTCACGCAGGCCGAGATCGGCGAACGCATCGGTGTCTCGCAGATGCAGGTCTCCCGCCTGATTCGCCAAGCGCTCGTGCGCATGCGCGCCGGGGAAGATGGCGAGTAGGGAGCGGCAACTCCACGAGTGATGAGGTGGGTGGCGGGTGCAGAGGGCCGACGCCGCAGGATTGCATACGACGCTTGACATTCACCGCTCAGTGGTAACACTGTGGGGATGGCCCGTTCGATGTGGAAAGGGACGCTGACCTTCGGACTGGTGAGCGTGCCGGTCAAGCTCTACACCGCCGTGAGCGAGCGCAGCGTGCGCTTTCACCAGCTGCACGCCACCGACCACGCGCGCATCGTACAAAAGCGCTTCTGCGCCGCCGAGGAGGAGGAGGTCCCCTTCAGCGAGGTCGTCAAAGGCTACGAGATCGCCCCGGGGCGCCACGTGGTGATCGAGGCCGAGGAGTTCGCCGCGCTCGAACCGGCGTTCACGCGCACGATCGAGATCGAGGATTTCGTGCAGATGGAGGAAATCGACCCGATCCTCTTCGATCGCCCCTACTACCTCGTGCCCAATCGCGGCGGCGCACGCTCCTATCGGCTGCTGCTGCAGGCGATGCGCGACACCGACAAGGTCGCGATCGGGCGTGTCGTGTTGCGCTCCCGCCAGCAGCTGGTCGCGATCCACCCGCGCGAGGACGCGCTGGTGATGACGACGATGAACTTCGGCGACGAAGTGGTGCCGACCTCCGAACTGCACGAGCTCCACGAAGATCACGTCGAGCTCAGCGACAACGAGCTCGAGATCGCCCACCGGCTGGTGGATTCGATCGCCCGTCCGTTCGACGCGACCAACTACCGCGACACCTACCGCGAGGCGCTGCTGGACCTGATCGATCGCAAGGCCAGCGGCGAGCAGGTGGTGCTCGAACCGCCCGCGCGCGATCAACCGCTCGAAGCCCCCGACCTGATGAGCGCGCTGGAGGCCAGCATCGAACAGGTGCGTGCCCGCCGCGCGCGGGAAGAGGAGGTGCTTTCCGTGGACGGCGCAGCTCCCGCCAAACGCGCAAAGGCCCCGGCGAAACGCAAGACGAAGCAGCCCCCGCGCGGCACGAAGCAGCCCGAGCGCAGCAGCTAAACCTAAAAGAACAGCTCCAGAACCAGCTCCTCGCCGGCTCCGTTGACGGCGGGCTCGATGTGCAGCTTGTCGGTCATACGCTCCAACACGCTGCCCACTCCGGGCAAGACGGCATCTCCGATCAGCTTGCTCGCGGCCTGCTCGCCGAGCTCCCCGACGCGCAGCTCGAACTGCCGACCCCGCGCGCTCACCGCGAAGGCGAGGTGGCCGTCCGCGGCGTGCGTGGGGGCATGGGCGCTGAGCGCGTCGCAGATCAGCATCACGTCATCCAGGCGATCCATCGGGCAGTTCGCCCGCGCGAGCACGATCGACACCACCCTGCACAGCACCGGTCCCACCAGCGGACCCTTGGCCAGACGCAACGACGCCGAGCTCTCGTATGCAGGCTCCTCGTGCTCCTGCTGCACGTCGCTTGGCTCCTCGTGCTCCGGCTGCACGTCGCTTGGCTCCTCGCGCTCCGGCTGCACGTCGCTTGGCCCCTCGTGCTCCGGCTGCACGTCGCCTGGCTCCTCGTGCTCCAGCCGCACGTTGTCGCGCGCGCCGTGGTCGGGGTCGTGCAGCTCCTGGCTCACGGGGCTCCCGGGGAGTCGGTTGCGCCGAAGACTGCCTGAGCGTGTGGGTCATCGTAGTGGTGGGGGGCGCCGGAGAGGGAGAACGTCATGCGCACCTCCGTGCGCTCCTCTTCGTCACGTCCCAGCTGCACGCTCTCGGTGAGGGAGGCGATCAGCGGCAGGCCGAGTCCCAGGCCGGGGCTGTCCGGTCGCGGGCCGATGCCAGTGCCTTCGTCTCTGACCACCACCGTCAGTTCGTCCCCCAGCAGCGTGGCGAACACCTCCATCGGCCCCTCCCTGCCGTCTGGATAGGCGTGGACGACGACGTTGGTACACGCCTCAGTCACGGCCAGGCGGATGTCCGAGAGGGTTTGGGCATCGAGCGCGTAAGCGTCCTCCAGAGCCCCGAAGGCGTGGCGTACGATCGCGATGTTCTCCGCACGCGCTGGGAGGGCGATCTGCATATCCGGGGTCGTCATGTGTGTGCGTCTCCCAATGCGAAGCGGCGCGGATCCCTATCTTGGATGATGGTGCCCTGCCGGCGCGGTTTTCACACGTCGAGTCCTTCTTCGCCACCGCCCTGCGTTGAGCTGGAAGTCACCGATCAAGGCTGTCGCTGCTGAGGATACGCGAGCCACCGGGCGGACGCCTGGAGAGCTGGACGCACGACTGGTAGGCACCCTCACCGAACGATACGGCCAATGCGTGTGCGAACGATACGGCCAGTGCGCGTGGTCTACCGAGATAGGCACGTGGGCGGTTGGCGGAACGAATGCCTGCCGGTCGGCTCCGCGAGGTGGGGCGGACGTCTAAAGGACCGGGTGCGGGACCCCTTCTGAGAGCCCACTCCACTCCCAATCCACTGCTACGCTTCAGCCTCCGCCTCAGGTGCCCTCACCGCCTGCACGGGCAGACCCCGTCTGTGCGGGAGGCACGGCCCTCCCAGGAGCACTGCCATGACTTCGCACACCAAGCAGCCGCCCAAGGCCGTTGGCCTCTACGACCCCCGCTTCGAGCACGACGCGTGCGGCGTGGGCATGGTGGCGCGCCTGGACAACGTGCCCTCCCACGAGGTGATCGCGCAGGCGATCCAGGCGCTCGAGAACCTCGAGCACCGCGGTGCCTCCGGAGCCGATCCCACGACCGGCGATGGGGCCGGGATCCTCATGCAGATGCCCGACGAGCTGTTGCGTGCGGTCGTGAGCTTCGACCTGCCGCCGCCCGGCCATTACGGGGTGCTGATGTGCTTCCTGGCGCTCGAGGAGAACGAGCGTGAGCGCCTGCGTGAGCTGCTCGAGCGCACCACCCGCGCCGAGGGCCAGCGGGTGCTCGGCTGGCGCGAGGTGCCGGTGGACGCCGCCTGCACGGGACGCACCGCGGGCGCCTGTCGCCCCGCGATCTGGCAGCTGTTCGTGGGGGCGGGCGATCTGCCTGCCGCCCCGCCCGCGCCGGCTCCCACGGAAGGGTCCGAGGAGCCACGCGCTGGGGCCGGGTCGACCGCTGGCGAGGGGCGTGCCGATCGGCAGACCGGGGATTGCGATCGGGCCTTCGACCAGGACGCCTTCGAGCGCAAGCTCTTCGTGATCCGCCGCGTCTGCGAGCTCGCCGATGAGGACGGTCTGTACGTGACCTCGAGCTCTTCGCGCACGATCAACTACAAGGGCATGCTGATCTCCAACCAGCTCGCGGGCTTCTACCCCGACCTGCGCGACCCGCGTGCCAAGAGCGCGATGGCGCTGGTGCACTCGCGCTTCTCCACCAACACCTTCCCGAGCTGGGAGCTTGCCCATCCCTACCGCGTGATCTGCCACAACGGCGAGATCAACACGGTGATGGGCAACGTCAGCTGGATGCGCGCCCGCGAGTCGGAGCTGCAGAGCGAGCTGTTCGGGGAGGACCTGCGCAAGATCCTGCCCGTCGCCAAGGCCGGCGATTCGGACTCCGCGACCTTCGACCGCGTGCTCGAGCTGCTGATGCTCGCCGGCCGCTCGCTCCCGCACGCGGTGATGATGATGATCCCCGAGGCCTACCGCGAACGCGAGGACCTGCCGCAGGAGCTGAAGGGCTTCTACGCCTTCCACGCCTGCCTGATGGAGCCGTGGGACGGGCCGGCGTCGGTGGCGTTCACCGACGGGCGCGTGATCGGCGCCACGCTCGACCGCAACGGCCTGCGGCCGGGGCGCTGGGTGGAGACCGTCGACGGCCTCGTCGTGCTCGGCTCGGAGATCGGCCTGCTCGACATCCCGCCCGAGCGCGTCCGGCGTCTGGGGCGCCTGCAGCCCGGCAAGCTGTTCCTCGTCGACCTCGAGCAGGGCCGCATCGTCGAGGATGGCGAGGTCAAGCGCGAGATCTCCACGCGCCGGCCCTACGGCGAGTGGTATGTGCGCAACTCGGTGCACTTCGACGACCTCCCCCCGTCGGAAGCGGTGACGATCTCCGACCAGCCGCTACACGCCCGCCAGCGCGCCTTCGGCTACACCCAGGAGGATCTGCGGGTGCTGCTCACGCCGATGGCGCGCGACGGAGTGGAGCCGATCGGATCGATGGGCAACGACCTCGCACTCGCGGTGTTCTCCGACCAGGCGCCGCCGCTGTTCTCCTACTTCAAGCAGCTCTTCGCGCAGGTGACCAACCCGCCGATCGACCCGATCCGCGAGGAGATCGTGATGAGCCTCGCGACCAGCCTCGGCACCGAGCGCAACCTCTTCGACGAGACGCCCGAGCACGCCCACAAGCTGATCCTGCGCCAGCCGATCCTGCTCAACCGGGAGCTGGAGACGCTGCGCCACGTCGCCCACGACGAGTTCTCCGCGCGCACGCTCGACATCACCTGGCCGAGCGCCGAGGGCGCCGCGGGCATGGAGCGGGCGCTCGATCGCCTCTGCGCGCGCTCGCAGGAGGCGATCGCCGAGGGCGTCAACATCCTGATCCTCTCCGACCGCTCGCTCGGACCGCTGCGCGCGCCGATCCCCTCGCTGCTGGCGGTCTCCACCGTGCACCACCACCTCGTGCGCGAAGGCACCCGCCTGCGCGCCGGGATCGTGCTGGAGTCGGGCGAGCCCCGCGAGGTGCACCACTTCGCCACGCTGATCGGGTATGGGGTGAGCGCGATCAACCCCTACCTGATGCTGGAGACGCTCGACGAGCTCGCCTACCGGGGCATGATCGAGCGCCCGGCGAACGGATCGGCGGCGACCACGCTCACCTCCGAGGAGGCCTCGCAGAACGTCGTCAAGGCGATCGGCAAAGGGCTGCTCAAGACGATCTCCAAGATGGGCATCTCCACGATCCAGTCCTATCGCAGCGCGCAGATCTTCGAGGCTGTGGGCCTCTCGCGCGAGCTGATCGACCGCCACTTCACCGGCACCGCCTCGCGGATCGGCGGCGTCGGTCTGCCCGAGCTCGCGCAGGAGGCGCTGCAGCGCCACGCGCGCGCCTATCCGGCACCGCACGACGACATCCTCCCGGTGGGCGGGGTGTATGCGTGGCGGCGCGACGGGGAGCGCCACATCTGGAACCCCGAGACGATCGCGCTCGTACAGCACGCCGTACGCGCCACCGACGGCGCACAGGTCGACGCCGCGCTCGCCGGGGACGAGCAGGCGCACGCGTCGGTGCGCGAGAGCTCCGCCTACGCCAGATACCGCGAGTATGCGCGCGCCGTCAACGAGGACGCCGCGCGGCGCGCCACGTTGCGCGGGCTGTTGGAGCTGCGCAGCGAAGCCGGGTCGGTCGGCGTGGGCGCCTCAGCAGGGGGCGGTTCGGATGGAGAAGGGGAAGGAGGGGGCGGGATCCCGCTGCAGGAGGTCGAGCCGGCGAAGGAGATCGTCAGGCGCTTCTGTACCGGCGCGATGAGCCTTGGGTCGATCTCGCGCGAGGCGCACGAGACGCTGGCGATCGCGATGAACCGCCTCGGCGGGCGCTCCAACACCGGCGAGGGCGGCGAGGACCCGGTGCGCTTCCTGCCCGACCCCAACGGCGACCGCCGGCGCTCGGCGATCAAGCAGGTCGCATCGGGCCGCTTCGGGGTGACGATCCACTACCTCGTCAACGCCGACGAGCTGCAGATCAAGATGGCGCAGGGCGCCAAGCCCGGCGAGGGCGGTCAGCTGCCGGGCCACAAGGTGGACAAGTACATCGGCTCGATCCGCCACACCACCCCCGGTGTCGGCCTGATTTCACCCCCACCCCACCACGACATCTACTCGATCGAGGATCTCAAGCAGCTGATCTACGACCTGCGCTGCTCCAACCCCCAGGCGCAGGTGTCGGTGAAGCTCGTCTCCGAGGTCGGGGTGGGCACGGTGGCGGCGGGCGTCTCCAAGGCCAACGCCGACCGCGTGCTGATCGCCGGCCACGATGGCGGCACCGGCGCCTCTCCGCTCTCCTCGATCCAGGCGGCGGGAGTGCCGTGGGAGATCGGCCTCGCCGAGACCCAGCAGACGCTGCTGCTCAACGAGCTGCGCTCGCGGATCGTGGTGCAGACCGACGGCCAGCTGAAGACCGGCCGCGACGTGCTGATCGCGGCGCTGCTGGGGGCTGATGAGATGGGCTTCTCCACCGCCCCGTTGATCGCGACTGGCTGCATCATGATGCGAGCCTGCCACCTCAACACCTGTCCGGTGGGGATCGCCACCCAGGACCCCGAGCTGCGCAAGCGCTTCCAGGGGACGCCCGAGCAGGTGGTCAACTTCTTCTTCTACGTCGCCGAGGAAGTCCGTGAGCTGCTCGCCTCGCTGGGACTGCGCTCGCTCGACGAGGCGATCGGTCGCGTGGACCTGCTCGAAGCCGGCCCCGCGATCGACCACTGGAAGACGCGCGGCGTGGATCTCACCCACATCCTGACCCACGTGGAGCTCTCCGACGGCGAACCACGCCGCCGCGTGCAGCCGCCCCCGCCGGTGCTCGAGGACGCGCTCGACTGGCAGCTGGTGGAGCGCGCCGGGCCGGCGATCGAACGGGGCGAGCGGGTGTCGGTGCAGCTGCCGATCCGCAACGTCAACCGCTGTGTGGGGGGCATCCTCTCCAGTCACATCGCGCGCGCCCACGGCGCCGAGGGGCTGCCGGCGGACTCGATCGTGGTCGACTTCGAGGGCTCCGCCGGCCAGAGCTTCGGCGGCTGGCTGGCGCCGGGCGTGGGGTTCACCCTGCACGGGGACGCCAACGACTACGCCGGCAAGGGCCTCTCCGGCGGGGTGATCGCGGTGCGTCCGCGCGAGGGGATGAGCGGGGACTTCGTCGCCGAGCGCAACGTGATCGTGGGCAACACGGTGCTCTACGGGGCGACCGCCGGCAGGGCCTTCTTCCGCGGTCTCGCCGGAGAGCGCTTCGCGGTGCGCAACTCCGGCGCGTGGGCCGTCGTGGAGGGTGTCGGCGACCATGGCTGCGAGTACATGACGGGTGGTCGGGTGGCCGTGCTGGGTCCCACCGGGCGCAACTTCGCCGCTGGCATGAGCGGTGGGATCGCGTACGTGCTGGACGATGAGGGCGCGTTCGCGAAGCGCTGCAACATGGGGATGGTGGACTTCGAAGCGCTCGCCCCCGCCGACGCCGTGGAGCTGCGCGCGATGGTCGCCGAGCACGAGCAGCGCACCGACTCCCCGGTGGCACGGCGCGTGCTCGCCGAGTGGGAGGAGCTGCTCGCGCGGGGGGCGTTCGTGAAGGTGATGCCCCGCGACTACAAGCGGGTGCTGGCGGAGCTCGCCGCCGAAGAGGAGCAGGCCGAAGGAGTAGCGGCGGTCTGATGGGTGGGCGCGCAACCCCCATGTCGAGGAGTCGCGGCCGCGTGCTGGTCGGCCCAAACCCCATGGCGGCTGGATCGGCTGCAAGCTGATGGGCAAGCAGGGCGGTTTGATGGAAAGGCGAGGCGGTTCCTGATGGGCAAGCTGGGCGGCTTCCTGCAGATCGAGCGTCGCGGCGTGCCCTACCGCGATGCGCACGAGCGCGCGCGCGACTACCGCGAGTTCATGGTGGTGCGCCCCGAGCAGGAGCTGCGCGAGCAGGGCGCCCGCTGCATGGACTGCGGGGTGCCCTTCTGCCACAACGGCTGCCCGCTTGGCAATCTGATTCCCGACTGGAACGACCTCGTTTACCGCGACCGCTGGCGCGAGGCGATCGCGCAGCTGCACGCCACCAACAACTTCCCCGACTTCACCGGGCGCCTCTGCCCCGCCCCGTGCGAGGCGGCGTGCGTGCTGGAGATCCGCGAGGGCGACGCGGTGACGATCAAACAGATCGAGCACGCCATTGTCGAGCGCGCCTTCGCGGAGGGCTGGATCAAGGCCGAGCCGCCCTCGCCGCGGTGTCTCACCGGCCAAAGCGTCGCTGTAGTCGGCAGCGGCCCCGCCGGCATGGCGGCCGCCCAGCAACTGCGCCGCGCGGGGCACGATGTGACGCTGTTCGAGCGCGACGAGGCCGCCGGGGGGTTGGTGCGCTTCGGGGTGCCCGACTTCAAGATCGAGAAGCGCATCGTGGAGCGCCGCGTGCAGCAATTGGTGGAAGAGGGCGTGGAGCTGCGCTGCGGGGTGGACGTCGGGCGCGACCTCACCGTGGGGGAGCTGCGCTCGAGCTTCGACGCGGTGGTGCTCGCCACCGGCTCGCGCGTGCCGCGCGACCTGCCCGTCCCTGGCCGCGAGCTTCCGGGGATCCACTTCGCGATGGACTACCTCTACCAGCGCAACCGCTTCATCGCGCGGAATCTCGAAGCTCTCGCCCGAGGAGGAGACACCGTGGCTGGGGCCGTGCCGCCCTCCGCGACTGCTCTCTCCACCTCCCCAGCCACCGACTCCGCCGCGGCTCACCAGACGAACGGAGGAGAGCCCATCACCGCCGCCGGCAAGCACGTGGTGGTGATCGGCGGCGGCGACACCGGCGCGGACTGCGTCGGCAATGCGCTGCGCGAGGGCGCCGCCTCGATCGTGCAGCTGGAGCTCCTGCCCGAGCCGCCGGCGCACCGGCCCGACGACCGCACGCCGTGGCCGGAGTGGCCGCTGAAGTACCGCCTCAGCTACGCGATGGAGGAGGCGCGCGAGGAGGGGGTGGGGGAGCAGGACTACGCGGTGACGACCACGCGCTTCAGCGGCGACGCGGACGGCACCGTGGCCGCTCTGCACCTCGCCCGGGCCCAACCCGCGCCGCCGTTCGCGCCGGTGGAGGGCACCGAGCGCGAGCTGCCCGCCCAGCTGGTGTTGCTTGCGATGGGCTTCCTGCACCCCGAACAGGAGCTGCTCGATGAGCTCGGCGTGGAGAAAGACCCGCGCGGGAACGTGAAGGCCGTCACGCCCTACACCACCTCGGTAGAGGGGGTCTTCGCCGCGGGCGACGCACGCCGCGGGCAGTCGCTGATCGTGTGGGCGATCAACGAGGGCCGCCAGTGCGCCCGCATGGTGGACCGCTTCCTCGCGGGCAAGCGCAACGGCGCGACCAGCGTGACGGGAGCGCTCCCTGAAGATGGCGCGCTCCCGGGCCACGCCGACGCCGACGAAGGGCCCGAGGGCCCGCCCTCGCACGTCAGCGGTGGGGTCAGCGTCGAATGACCATTCCCCGCGCCTGCGTCATCGGCGCGGGCTCCTCGGGGATCACCGCGGCGAAGGCGCTGGCCGATCGGGGTATCCCCTTCGACTGCTTCGAGAGCTCCGACCGCGTGGGCGGCAACTGGGTGTTCGGCAACCGCAACGGGATGTCCTCGTCGTACTCCACCCTGCACATCAACACCTCGCGCGAGCGCATGGAGTACGCCGACTTCCCGATGCCCGCCTCCTATCCCGACTTCCCCCGCCACGACCAGATCGCGCGCTACTTCGCCGACTACGTCGAGCACTTCGGCTTGCGCGAGCGGATCACGTTCAACACCTCCGTCGAGCACGCCCGCCCGTGCGAGGACGGCGGGTGGGAGGTGACGATCTCCGGGGAGGGGGCGAGGGAGGACGAGCGTGGGGCCCGAGGCAACGGTGGGGGCGAAGTTGGGGGTGTGAGCGAGGGCAAAGGCGGAGCCGGTGGGGGCGAAGCTGGGTGTGAGAGCAAAGGCGGAGCTGGTGGGGGCGAAGGTGGGGGCGAGAGCAAAGGCGGAGCTGGTGGGGGCGAAGGTGGGGGCGAGAGCAAAGGCGGAGCTGGTGGGGGCGAAGGTGGGGGCGAGAGCAAAGGCGGAGCTGGTGGGGGCGAAGGTGGGGGCGAGGGCAAAGGCGGAGCCGGTGGGGGCAGGGGGGTCACCGGTGGACGCGAGGTGCGCCGCTACGACGTGCTGTTGGTGGCCAACGGCCACCACTGGAACCCCCGCTGGCCGGAACCGCCGATCCACGGGAGCTTCGACGGGGAGCAGATCCACGCGCACGAATACAAAGAGCCGAGCCAGCTCGCCGGCCGGCGGGTGGTCGTGGTGGGGATGGGCAACTCCGCGATGGACATCGCGGTGGATGCCTCCTACCACGCGCTCTCGACTACGCTGGTCGCCCGACGCGGGGTGCACGTGGTGCCCAAGTACATCCTCGGGCGGCCGCTGGACGCGGGGGTGAGACCCAGCCGTGTGCCGTTCACGTGGCTGCTGCGCGGAATGCAGCTCGTCACGCGCGTGACGGTGGGGCCAATGGATCGCTACGGGCTGCCGCGGCCCGATCATCGGCTCGGGCAGGCGCACCCGACCGTCTCCTCGCGGATCCTCGACCGCCTCGCCCACGGCGCGATCGCGGTGAAGCCGGAGATTGCCGAACTGGCTGGCGAGCGCGTGCGCTACGCCGACGGCAGCGAGGAGCAGGCCGACCTGATCGTTTACTGCACTGGCTACAAGATCAGCTTCCCGTTCTTCCCCGAGCAGCTGATCTCCGCGCCGGAGAATCGCCTAGTGCTGTACAAGCGGGTCTTCTCGCCCGAGCATCCGGGGCTGTACTTCGTCGGCTTCGTGCAGCCGTGGGGAGCGATCATGCCGATCGCCGAGCTGCAGGGCCGGCTGGTGGCGGAGCACCTGATGGGCGACTACGCACTGCCCTCGCCGGCGCAGATGCGACGCGACATGGAGGCGATGATGCGCCGCCAGAGCCGCCGCTACCAGGCCTCCAAGCGGCACACGATCCAGGTGGACTTCTCCAACTACGTGGTCGAGCTCGACGACGAGCGTCGCGCGGGCCTCAAGCGGGCACGTGAGCAGGGCTACGCACCGCCGCTGCCCGCGCATGCAGCGGTGGCGTGACATTGGCTGGACAGTTCTAAACTGCCTGGTATGCAGAGGTTTTGTCGTCACAACCGGTTCGTCGAGCGCTGCCCGATCTGCCGCGAGACGGTATTGAACCCCGCCCACCCCGCGCCGGCTAAGGGGCAGGGGCGCCGCTCGCGCACACGCCCCGCCGACGGGGCGAAGGGCCGTGGCCACGCTGATACGGACGGCGCGCGCCGGGTCTCGCCTCAGGGCCGTCGCCGCGCGGGGGTGCACGTGATCCAGGAACAGCGCGCCGAGGACGATGGCTACCGCTCGCCGCTGGCCACCGGACTGCGCGCCCACGCGGACGCGGAGCGCTTGGCTCAGGAGATCGGGTTCGCGGAGGGGAGGCTGCTGGCGCTCAGAACCGCGCCGCCCGACCTGTACGGGGAGATGCGCGAACAGGAGGATCCGGAGCAGGCGATGTGGATGTGCTTCCTGAGCGCCTATCTCTCGCCGCTGGAGGGCTCCGACCCGTTCACCGGGATCAGGAAGGCGCTGGAGGCCGACTGGCGCGCCGGCGAGCTGCCGGCGCTGGATGAGATCCCGCTCGGCCCCCGCACCTCCCACGACCCCGCCCGAGGCGACGCCACGCTGCGCGCCTACCTGCAGTGGGCCGAGCACGCTGGCTCGCAAGAGCTGGGATTCGCGGGCGACCCGGCCTGGACTCCGGCAAGGCGCTTCGAGCGGATCTTCGAACGGCTCACGCTGCCGGGCCTGGCAAGGATGGGCCGCTACGAGCTGCTGGTCACGCTGGGCCGCGTCGGGCTGTGCGAGCTGCGCGCCGAGACCCTGGGCTTCACCAACGCCCCGGGGGCCTCGCACGGCGACCTCGCCACACTGGCTGCCAAGCGCGTGTTTGGGATCGGCGAGCAGATGCACCTGGAGCACCGTGCCCACCAGCTGGCGAAGGCGATGACGGTACCGATGGAAGCGTTCGATCTGGCGCTGGCCAACTGGGAGGTGGGGGAGCGCGCGACGCTGGGGGTCTCACCCGACGTGCTCGACCAACATTCGCTGGAGCGCGCGCGCGAGGCATTGGACCTCTGAGGGTGGGTGGGCCGACGGCGTGGGCGAGCCCGCCCGGGAGGCGCTCGATCTTCGCGGGCCCATCACGCCTCCCGTTGAAACGCCGGGGATGCAGGGAACCCAAAAAAGCCGTCCACCCCGGTGCTTACAGTCTGCGTCGATGCCGCTCTGCTTCATCGAGCCTCAAGACGCGATCCGGGTGATCGCCGAGTCGATCGGCCGCGAGGCGCGCCGCCAGCTTGTCGGCGAGGTCGTCCGCGCGTGGGTGGACGACATCCCCGACCAGGAGCTCTCGGTGCACTACGCCAAAACGATCGCCGACCTCGACGACGAGGACCTGCAGCTGCTGGCGGCGTGGCACGCCTCGCTCGAGGTGGGGCAGCCGATCGCGAACACCGCATTCCTGCAAGGGGTCTTCCACAGCCTCGGCGAGAACCGCCGCGAGGCGCTGAAGATCGCGGCGGGCTTCCGCGGTGAGGAGGCCCTCCAGGAGGGCGTGGCCGAGGACCAGGCCCTGGACGCGGTGCTCCCTCGTCTCTCCCGCGCGCGCGCCGAGGAGCTCGCCAACGAGTGCATCCAGCTGTACATGTGGGACCGCTTAGGCTGCGATAACTAGCACGGGCGTGGATAAGCTCGCAGGTCGATGCGCGCTCCCGTGAACACGATCCTCGCCCCCGCATTCCTGACGCACCTGCGCTGGGTGAACGTGAAGTCGCTGCGCATGGACCGTCAGCTGGGAAAACCGGTGTTGATCGAGTTCTGGGACTTCTGCCGCCCCAACTCGATGCGGACCCGCCCCTACATGAATGCTTGGCAAGAACGCTACGAGCCCGAAGGGCTCGTCGTGGTGGGGATCCACTCTCCAGGCTTCGAGCCCGGGCGCGAGCGCAACGCCGTCGAAGCGGCCGTGAAGCGCCTCGGGATCGCCCATCCGGTGCTGCTCGACCCCGATCTGGAGATGTGGCGCGAGTACGAGAACGAAGGGTGGCCGGCGCGCTACCTGTTCGACGGCAGGGGGCTGCTGTTCGACTACCACTACGGGGAGGGCGCCTACGAAGAGACCGAGCTCGCGATCCAGGAGCTGCTCGGCATCGAGCGCGAGCCGCTCGCGCCGGTGCGTCCGGAGGATGCGCCGGACGCGTGCCTGGAAGCTCAGAGCGAGGATCGGGAGGGCGCCTACAGCGGCCCCTACGAGGCAGGCGGCGTGTGGGGGGTGTTCGACGGCGAGGGCACCGTGTGCGTGAACGGCGCCGAGTTTGTGGTTGCACACCCGGGGGCGTACCCGCTGATCGAGCACGAGCGCCACACGGTGGGGGCGCTCGAGCTCGAGGCGGGGGCAGGGGTGGAGTGCCTGGCGACCTGCTTCACGCCGGGGTTGGCGCCCGTGTAGGACCACTACCCGGTCGTCTCATATAGCTGCGAGCTTGCGCTCGCTGCGCGCCGCCGGAGGCGCCTCAGGCCGGCGCCAGCTCCGCGTGCGTGCGCGACTCGAGCAGGCGCCGCAGCACGGGGGGGCCGTCGTCCTCCACCAGCACGCAGCTTCCAGGCCAGTAGGGGCTCTCGCCGGGCGTGGGGGTGAGGAAGTAGGCGTCGTAGGTCCAGCAGCCGGTGTTGATCAGCCGCGCTCCGCCGAGGCCACGCCACTCGGCTGGGTTCTCACCGGGCAGCGGCCCAGCACGGTGGGTGTGGCCGAACACGACATGCGCGTCACCCACGCCGAGGCGCGCGGCCACCTCGCCCATCGCGCGCAGGCCGGCGCGGCGCAGCTCCCCGCTGGAGAGGTCCGAGTTGAAGGGGCCGAGCCCGGCACGGTTGAGCGCCGCCACCCCGAGCGGGAAGGCGCCCGCCAGCGCACGGTTGCGTAGCGTGCGGGCCAGCGCCCGGCTGCGTGCGCGGGCCATCTCCTTGGTGCCGCCACCCGCCCCGTCGCGGTGCGCCCGCACGCCGTCGTCATCGGGCGTGCGACCATTGGTGGCAGTCGCGCTGGGCGCCGGCTGGTGCTCACCGCGGACTTCGCTCGCCGGCTCCCGTCGCTGGGTGCCCCCCAGCGCGCGCCACGCGCGCACGGTCATGCCCCCGTTGAGCGTGTCTCCGGTCGGGGCCTGGCGGGCGACGGCGTCGATCCAGGAGAACACCGGCACCGTCACCGCCTCGTAGTCGTCGGGTCCGATGAAGGCGTCGGCTGGGCGGTGCATGAGGCGGCCCATCGCGCCGATTCCCAGGCGCTCCAGGGTGGGGATCGTGAGGTGGCAGTCGAGGTAGTGGCCGTGGGTGGCGTACACGTCGGGGCGCACCCACAGGCCGGGGTAGGCCACGGTGAGCCGCGCGGGGGCCGACCACTCGGCGAGCAGCGCCATCATCGAGGAGGCGGAGCGTGCCTCGATCCACTGCTCGACGCCGAGCGGCGGAGGCGTCGGCAGTTCGCTGCGATGCTCCAACCACGGCTCGATCAGGGCGTGGTCGTGGTTACCCGCGACGGCCACGATCTCGCGCCCGGCAAACGCCTGGCCGAGCTCCTCGAAGAACGGTTGAGCGGCGGCCAGCGCCTCGCGGCGGGGGCCGTGGCGCAGCTCCAGCAGGTCGCCGAGCAGCACCAGGCGGTCGACATCCGCCAGTGCCTCTATGAGCGGCGCACGCAGCTCGGGGCGCCGCAGCAGGTCCACCCCCGCCGCGCCGCCGAGGTGGAGGTCCGAGACGATCAGGGTGCGCATAGCACCGTCGGGCGCCCGCGGGCGGGCTGGATGGGGAGCGGCTGCCGCGCGAGATTCGCGTGGGGGAGGGGCAACGCCCTAGGAGGCTCCGCCCGCCGCGACGGCGTCGCGGATCGGCTTGGGGAGCATGAAGCGGACATCCTCGCGCACCACCTGGAATTCGGTGATGTTCTCCTCGCGCACCCCCCGCGCGCGGAACAGGTCGAGCAGGTCCTGCACGAGCTCGTCGGGGGCGCTGGCGCCCGATGAGACCCCCACCACGCGCCTGTCCTGCAACCACTCCTCGAGCACCTCGTGGCGGTTGTCGATCAGGTAGGCCTCGGTGCCACAGTCGCGCGACACCTCCACGAGGCGCACCGAGTTGGAGGAGTTGCGCGAGCCGATCACCAGCACGAGGTCGCACTCGCCCGCCATCTGCTTGACCGCCGCCTGGCGGTTGGTGGTGGCGTAGCAGATGTCATCGGTGCGCGGACCGGCGATGCTCGGGAAGCGCTCGCGCAGGCGCGCCACGATCGCCGCGGTCTCGTCGATCGAAAGCGTGGTTTGGGTGATGTAGGCGACCCGCTCAGGGTCCTCCACCTCGAGCGCATCGACGTCGCGCTCGTTCTCCACCAGCACGATCCGCTCGGGCGCCTCGCCCATCGTGCCTTCGACCTCCTCGTGGTCGGCGTGGCCGACGAGCACGATCGTGTAGCCCTGCTCGGCGAAGCGCCGTGCCTCGACGTGTACCTTCGTCACCAGCGGGCAGGTGGCATCGATCGTCTGCAGGTGCCGAGCCAGTGCGTTGGCACGCACGCTGGGCGCCACGCCGTGCGCGGAGAACACCGTGACGGCCCCCTCGGGCACCTCGGTCTCCTCCTCGACGAAGATCGCCCCCCTCGCGCGTAGCTGCGCCACGACGTGCTTGTTGTGCACGATCTCCTTGCGCACATACACCGGCGGCCCGTGCAGCTCCAGGGCGCGTTCCACCGTTTGCACCGCGCGATCCACGCCCGCGCAGTACCCACGCGGCGCCGCCAGCAAGATCTTTTCCACCGTGTTGGTCACCAGACTTATTGTACGGCCGCGTTCGAAGTACCCTGGGCAGTCATGCCCCAGCGTCATCTCGACCGGCTCACCGCGGTGGACGCCTCCTTCCTGCATCAGGAGGGGCCGAGCTCGCACATGCACGTGGGCGGGCTCACGCTGCTGGAGGGGCCGCCGCCGCCGCTGGAGGAGTTCCTCGAACAGATCCGCAAGCGCCTGCACCTGGTGCCGCGCTACCGCCACAAGCTGGCTCACACGCACACCGCGCTCGACTCCGGGCGCCCCGTGTGGGTGGACGATCCGAGCTTCAACCTCGAGTACCACGTGCGCCACACCGCGCTGCCGGCGCCGGGGGACTGGGAGCAGCTGTGCAACCTCACCGCGCGCATCTTCTCCCAGCAGCTCGATCGCTCCAAGCCGTTGTGGGAGATGTGGCTGATCGAGGGTGTCAATCCCAACCTTGGGGGGGGCGGCCGGCCGCAGGACGGCCGGGGTGGGGCGGGCGGGCTCCCATCAAATGAGCGCTGCGCGCTGATCTCCAAGACCCACCACTCGTTGATCGACGGGATCGCCGGGATCGACCTGGCGACCGTGCTGTTCGACCTCTCGCCCGAGCCGCCGCCGGTGCGCCACTCCGGCAAGGCGTGGCAACCCCACCGCGAGCCGAACACGATCGAGCTGCTGACGGCGGGTGCGAAGGGGGCGCTGCGCGCTGGGGTGGAGCTGGCGGCGGGCGCGGCCGACGCGCTGGCGCACCCCGACCGTGCGCTCGCCGCGGCGCGCGAGGCGGCGGAGGGGGTGGGGGAGATCGTGTGGGCGGTGCTCAACCCCGCGCCGGCGACACCGCTGAACGTGGACATCGGGCCGCACCGGCGCTTCGCCGGGGTGGGGTGTGCGCTGGAGGACTTCAAGCTCGTCAAGAACGCGTTCGGGTGCACAGTCAACGACGTCGTGCTGGCGGTGGTGGCGGGCGCGCTGCGCGAGTTCCTGATCGCGCGCGGGGTGCGTACCGAGGGGGTGGAGATGCGGGCGCTGGTGCCGGTGTCGGTGCGTGCCGAAGACGAGCACCAGCAGCTGGGCAACCGCATCGTGGCGATGCGCGGGCCGCTGCCGGTCTACATCCCCGACCCGGTGCAGCGGCTGTTGTTCGTCAAACGCGAGATGGACGGCTTGAAGGAGTCAAAGCAGGCGCTCGGCGCGGAGGTGATCGCGGGCGTGCAGAACTTCGCGCCGCCCACGATCCTCGCGCAGGCCTCGCGGCTGAACTTCTCCACGCGCCTGTTCAACCTGATCGTGACCAACGTCCCCGGCCCGCAGTTCCCGCTGTACGTGCTGGGTCGCAAGATGCTGGAGGCCTACCCGGTGGCGTTCCTGCCCCAGCACCACGCGCTGGCGATCGCGATCATGTCCTACAACGGCCAGATGAACTTCGGCCTGCTGGGCGACCTCGACGCGATGGACGACATCGACCAGTTCGGGGAGAGCATCGCCGCGGAGCTGGCTACGCTGGTGTCGCTCGCAGGCGACGTCGCCGCTTTGCCGGCTGCCTGAGAGCGTCTTCCAAGCGCCCTACCACTTCACAAAGTGAAGGGTTGGGGTCCGAAAAGGAACATGTACAACCAAGACGCTGCCCTCGCGGGCCGGCGGTTGTACCCGCCCGAAGTGCCGCGCGGATCCGAAAGCCCGCCTAAAAGCCCAGCGCGAACTTGGCGTCCTCGGACATCCGCTCGGGCGACCACGGCGGGACGAACACCATCTCGCACTCGACCGACGTGACGCCTTCGAGCTCGCCCACGAACTCCTCCATCTGTTCGGTCACCTGGGGGCCGATCGGGCAGGCGGGGGTGGTGAGCGTGAAGGTGATGTGCACGTCTCCGGCATTCACCTCCACGCCGTAGACCAATCCCAGTTCGACGAAGTCGAGGCCGAGCTCGGGGTCGATCACGTTGGAGAGCGCGTCCATCACGTCATCCATCTCGACTGTGGGGGAGGCATTGTTGTTGGGCTCTGTGGTGGGAGCGATGGTTGGCTCCATGACGGGAGCACCCGCGGCTGGGCCGGCGGCGGGGGGAGCGGTGAGGTGGTCGGCGGCGGGCTCGGACATAGCCTCAGCCGATCGAGCCGACCATCTCCAGCTGGATCAGCCGGTTGAGCTCGACCGCGTACTCCATCGGCAGCTCCTTGGTGACCGGCTCGATGAAGCCGTTGACGATCATCGCGGCCGCCTCGTCCTCGGTGAAGCCGCGGGAGCCCATGTAGAAGAGCTGGTCGTCGGAGATGCGGCCCACGGTGGCCTCGTGGGCGACGGCGACGTTGGGGTTCTGGATCTGGATGTCCGGCCAGGTGTCCGAGCGGGAGATCCCGTCCATCATCAGCCCGTCGCACTGCACGCGCGCTTTGGAGCCCGCGGAGTGGGGGCCCATCCGCACGAGGCCGCGGTAGCCCATGATGCCGCCGTCCTTGGAGATCGACTTGGCGAGGATGTTGGAGGTGGTGTTGGGGGCGAGGTGGACGACCTTCGCGCCGGTGTCCTTGTGCACGCCGCCGGAGGCCACGCCGACGTTGAGGTGGTCGGCGCGCGCGCCCTCGCCCATCAGGTAGGAGCCGGGGTAGAGCATCACGTACTTGGCGCCCATCGAGCCGCCGACCCACTCGACGGTCCCGCCGGCGTCGACGACGGCGCGCTTGGTGTTGAGGTTGTAGACGTCCTTGCTCCAGTTCTGCACGGTCGTGTAGCGGGCCTTGGCGCCTTCGTGCACGAAGATCTCAACCACGGCGGAGTGCATCGAGTTGACGGAGTACGTCTGCGCGGTGCAACCCTCGATGTAGTTCACCTCCGAGCCCTCGTCGGCGACGATCAGGGTGTGCTCGAAGGTGCCCTCGCCGGCGCCCTCCATGCGGAAGTAGGACTGCAGCGGCAGGTCGCACTTGACGCCCTTGGGGATGTAGCAGAAGGCCCCACCCGACCACACCGCGCCGTGGAGCGCCGAGAACTTGTTGTCCTGGGCGGGGACGCATTTGTTCATGAAGTATTTCTGCACCAGCTCGGGGTACTCGGTGATGGCGGTGTCCATCGAGCAGAACAGGATGCCCTGCTTGGCGTACTCCTCCTTGAGCCCCTCGTACACGGGCTCCTGGCGCCACACCCCGACGACGCCGGCGAGGTGCTCGCGCTCGGCCTGGGGGATGCCGAGATCCTCGTAGGTCTGCTTCATCTCCGCGGGGACGTCGTCCCAGGAGTTGAAGCGCCCGGCGGTGGGGGGGGAGTAGAGCACGAGGTCGTCGAGGTTGAGCCCGGAGAGGTCGATGCTCCACGTGGGCATCGGCTTGCGTTCGAAGATCTCCAGCGCCTTGATCCGTTTGTCGGCCATCCAATCGGGCTCGCCCTTGATCTTCGAGAGCTCGGTGACGACCTCGCGAGAGATCCCCTGGCGCGCGCGCAGCTGCCCCTGCTCGTCCTCGACGATCGGGGAGGGCTTGGCGATTCTGACTGTGTCGGTTGCGGCCATTTTGGTGCTCCTTCGCTTGAATCCCGTGCTCTGTGGTAGGGATTCTATCGCGTCCTCACACCGGCCAGTCGTGATCCCCGCTGACCGCCCCGCGCACGACCTTCAGGTTCAGCAGCGCGCACTTGCGGCGGGTCGCGGAGACGGGGATGCCGAGCAGGTCGAGCATCCAGTCGGCGCCCAGCCTTCCCACCTCCTCCAGCTCCATCCCCATCAGCTCCTCGGAGGCGATCGAGGCGGCCGCCTGGGAGATCGCGCAGCCGTGGCCGTCGAAGCGTAGGTCCTCGATGCGCCCGTCCTTGACGCGGATCTGCACGCTGAGCTCGTCCCCGCACAGCGGGTTGTGCTCTTCGCCCTCGAGGTCGTGGGGTTGCAGCTCGCCGAAGTTGCGCGGGCGCTTGTAGTGGTCGAGGATGTAGTCGCGGTAGAGGTCGTCCATCAGCGCGTCGAAGTTCCTTCCCCATCACTTGGAAGACCTCGCCGCATGCGGCGAGGTCCCAGGCCGCGCATGCGCGGCCTGGCCGGGGGGCGCATGCGCCCCCCGGAACAGCAGCAGGGGGACGGGCAGCTCACAGCCCGAACACCTCGCGTCCGGCCAGCAGCGTGTCGAGCAGCGTGTCGATCTCCGCGGGGGTGTTGTAGACCCCCACGCTCGCCCGGGCCGTGGCCGCCACGTGCAGGCAGCGCATCAGCGGCTGCGCGCAGTGGTGGCCGGCGCGGATGCACACGCCGCCGCGGTTGGCGATCTCGGCGACGTCGTGGGGGTGCATCCCCTCGATCGTGAACGACGCGATGCCGCCCCGTTGCACCGCGCGCGGGGGGCCCGCCACGCGCAGGCCGGGCACTTCCGCCAGGCGCGTCAGCAGGTGCGCGGTCAACGCTTCCTCGTGCCCGCGCACGCGCTCCATCCCCAGCGCGCGCAGGTACTCGACCGCCACGCCCAGCCCGACGGCCTCGGCGATCGGTGGGGTGCCGGCCTCGAACTTGTACGGCAGCTCGTTCCAGGTCGCGCCGTCGAGGTCCACCGAGGCGATCATGTCGCCACCGGTCAGGAACGGCGGCATCTGCTCCAGCAGCTCGGCGCGGCCGTGTAGCACGCCGATCCCTGTGGGGCCCATCGCCTTGTGGCCGGTCCACGCGTAGAAGTCGGCACCCACCGCGGCCACGTCCACCGGCATGTGCGGCACTGCCTGCGCCCCGTCCACCAGCGACACCGCCCCCGCGGCGCGGATGCGCGCGGTCATCTGCGCCACGGGGTTGATCGTCCCCAGCACGTTGGACACGTGGGTGAACGCCACCAGCTTCACGTCACCCCGTTCGAGCTCTGCGTCGAGCTGGGCGGGGTCGAGCTGGCCGGACTCGTCCACCTCCAGGTAGCGCAGTCGCGCGCCGCGCTCTTTGCACAGCTGCTGCCACGGCACGATGTTGGCGTGGTGCTCCATCTGGGTGATGAGCACCGCGTCGCCCGGGTGGGTGGGGCTCGGGTGGGTGGGGTGGGTGGGACCCAGATCACTGCGGCCCCACGCGTACGCCACGAGGTTGATCGCCTCGGTGACGTTCTTCGTGAAGATCGTCGTCTTGGCGTCTGCGCCGGTGAACGCGGCGACCCGCGCGCGTGCCTGCTCGTAGGCGGCGTCGGCCTCCTGTGCCAGCGCGTACACGCCGCGGTGCACGTTGGCGTTGTGCGCGCGCAGGTGCTCGGCGAGCGCGTCGATGACCACCTGCGGCTTCTGCGCGGTCGAGGCCGAGTCGAGGTACACCAGCGGGTTGCCGTCGAATTCGCGCGTCAGGATCGGGAAGTCCCCGCGCACATCGAGGTCGGACCCGCGCACATCGAGGCCAGCGACCTCGCCGCCGGGTGCGCCCGGCGAGAGCGCGTCGATTGCCGCTCGCGCCGAGATGCTCACCTTCCGCTCGCCTCCCGCAACGCCGGCCAAGCTTCGATCGCGGCTCCCGCGTGCTTCACCGTGATCACCTGCTCGCCGCGTACGCCTCGATGTCCTCGCGCGCCGCCGCCAGCTTCGCGGCGATCTTCGTGCGCACCACCTCTTCCAGCGGCTCGTCCTCCAGCTGGGAGATCAGCGGCTCGAAGAAGCCCTCGACGATCACCCTCACCGCGCTCGCGCGGTCCAGGCCGCGGGTCTGCATGTAGAAGATCGCGTCCTCGTCCAGCTCGCCCACGGTGCCCCCGTGCGAGGCCGACACGTCGTCGGCGCTCACCAACACCGAGGGGATCGCGTCCAGGCGTGCCTTGTGCGAGAGCATCATCGTGTGGATCTGCAGGTACGTGTGGGTCTGCTGCGCGCCGGGGTCGATCTGGATCAGCCCCTCGAAGCTCGCGCGGCTCTCACCGGTGGCGGCCCCGCGCCAGTGCACGTCACCGCCGGAGGGGCCCGTCTCGTGCAGGTCCACCGCGAACACGTCCAGCAGCTCTTGCTCCTGCGCGAAGAACACGCCGCGGAACGCCATGTCGCCGCCCGGCTCGCTCACCGCGAGCTCGAGGTGCTGGCGCACGAGGTGGCCGCCCAGCAGCGCGGGCAGCCAGTGGCAGTAGGCGTCCCTACCGACGCCCACGAAGCGCGTTGAGGCGTCGAACACTTCGCCTGAGCCCCAATCCTGCACCTGCGCCAAGCGGCAGCGCGCCCCGTCGTTCAGGTACAGCTCGAACGCGCCTGCGTGAAGTGCCTGCCCGCCGCCTCCCTCTGCCCCTCTGGCGTCCTCCACGGAGGTGTCCTGCCCCACCCCGCCTCCCTCGGAATCACGGGCGTCGCCGGTGGCGGTGTCCGGTCCCACGAAGTCGGCGAGGTCGTACTCGTGCACGCGGAACTCCGCTCCGCGCTCGCCCACGATCAGTGTGCGTCCGTACTGCGCCGTGCCCGGCACGTCGATCGCGTACACGATCTCGAACGGCCGCTCGATCTGCAGGCCCGCGGGGATGTGCAGGAAGGCGCCGCCCGTCCACAGTGCGGCGTTCGCCGCCTCCAGCTTGTGCCGGTCGTACGTCAGGCGCTTGGAGTACCACTGGGTGAACAGCTCCGTGTGCTCCCGCGCGGCCTCCTCCAGCGAGCAGAGGATCACTCCGCGCCGTCGCAACTCGGGGTCGAGCTCCACGCTCACCACGGTTCCGTCGCGCTGCACGATCCTGCCGGCGCGGTCACGCTCGGGGAGGGTGTCGCCGACCACCTGTGGCACGCCCGCGTCGGGGCTGTGGTGGCGCACCTGCAGCGCGTCGAGGTCGAGCCCCTCGAAGCTGGTCGTCCAGAAGCCCGAGCGCCGCCACACCGGCAGCTCAGCGGACTCGTACACCCGCAGCGCCGCTTCGCGCAGCTGCTCCAGTGTGCGGCCGTCGCCCGCGCCGGCGCCGTGCAGCGCGTGGTAGAGCGTCGACTCGCGGTGGCGCCCCGGCTTGACGGCGACCTCAGACATGCGCGCCGAACTCCTGGCGGATCTGGTCGTACCCCTCACGCTCGAGGCGCTCCACGAGCTCCACGCCGCCCTCCAGCACGATCCGCCCGTCGAGCATGATGTGCACGAACTGGGGCTTTATGTAGTGCAGGATGCGCTGGTAGTGGGTGATGATCAGCGCGCCCAGCCCCTGCTCGGAGTGGAGCTTCTCGACGCCCTCCGCCACGGTGCGCAGCGCGTCGATGTCGAGGCCCGAGTCGGTCTCGTCGAGGATGGCCACGTCCGGTTTGAGCATCGCCATCTGCAGGATCTCCGCACGCTTCTTCTCGCCGCCGGAGAAGCCGTCGTTGAGGTGGCGCGAGGTGAACGCGCGGTCCACGTCCAGCAGCTCGATCGCGTGCTGCAGCTCGGTACGGAACTCTTTGACGTTGATCGGCTCATCGCGCTTGGCGTTGATGGCCATGCGCAGGAAGTTCGCCACCGACACCCCCGGGATCGCGACCGGGTACTGGAAGGCGAGGAACAGCCCCGCCTTCGCGCGCTCGTGCGGCTCGGCCTCGGTGATGTCCTCGCCTGCGAACACGATCGAGCCCTCCGTGATCTCGTAGGCGGGGTGCCCCAGCAGGGTGTTGGCGAGCGTCGACTTGCCCGACCCGTTGGGGCCCATCAGCGCGTGCACCTCGCCGCGGTCGATCGTCAGGTCGACGCCTTTGAGGATCTCGCGCTCCTCGATGCGCACGTGCAGGTTGCGTATCTCCAGGTCAGCCATATTCTCCTTCGGTTCAGGCGATTGTCGGCAACGGCTCACCGGCGACCGGCGCCGGCAACAGCTCACCGGCGACCGGCGCCGGCAACAGGTCTGCGAGCGTGGTGTTCATCAGCGTGCTCACGATCGAGAAGCGCACGCGCGTCCACAGCAGCTTCGTGGGGCACACGTGGTCTGGGTTCTGCTCGCGCGAGCACACGATGCTCCCGTCGGCGTTCTGGGAGATGCACTCGATCGGCGCGATCGAGCCCTCCAGCGCCTCCACCACCTCGGCCATCGTGATCTCCTTCGGCGCCCGCGCGAGCATGTACCCGCCGCGCGAACCCCGGCGGCTCTCGATCAGCCCCGCCTTGCGCAGCCTTGCCACGAGGTGCTCCAGGTACGCCAGCGGCAGTCCATCGTGCTCGGCGATCTCCCCCAGCGACATCAGGGAGGGGGTCTGATGGCCCGCTCGCCCGGGCCTGCTCTCCCCCTGCCCCACCACGGGCTCCTCCCCATCGGGGCTTGCCTGTGCGCGCTGCGCAAGTGCGACCATCACGCGCACGCCGTACTCCGCCTTGGTTGAGAACATCATCTCGAATACCTACCTGGTGGGTAGGATATCAGGCGATGCCGGTGGCTCGGGCGGTGCGGCCGGTGCCATGCCTCTATTCGCGCTCCAGCTTACGCACGTCGTGCGCTAGCGCTTCCGGGGTGAGTTCTTCGACCGGGAACTCCACGCGCGGGGCGCCCTCCTGGTCGAGCAGCAGCACGAACGCGTCGCGTTCGTATGCGGTCGCGCCCGCGCTCGCCGGCACGGCTGAGTAGGCGTGCCACACCGGACGCAGCTGCGCGGTGCTGCCGGTCAGGTATTCCATGCGCCCCGTCAGCGATGCGGCGTGCAGGAACGCCCGCACGCGCGCCGGCGTGTCGGCGGCCGGGTCGAGGCTGATCGCGAGCGCGGGGGTGCCCTGGGGGAGTTCATCGAGCGCCCCGCGGATCTGCTGGGCGATCAGCGGCGCGGTGGTTTGCGAGGCGGTGTACACGAACGTGAGGATCGTCACCCTCCCCTTGAAGTCGCTCAGCGAGACGCGCCTGCCGTCCTGGTCGGTCAGCGTGAACTCGCGTGGGCGCAGGTCACTCGGCAGCAGCGCCCCGTCGTAGCCGGTCTCCGAGGGTGCTTGCACCGCCACGGCCGCTTCGGTGGACGTCGTGCCGGCGCCCCCGCTCGACTCGCCGGAGCACCCGAGGAGCCCCACGAGCGCGAGCGCGATGGCGATGGCAGGCGCGATTGGGAAGTGGCGGCGCATGGGCAGAATGGAATGTAAGAGCAATGTATGAGACGGCGCGTCACCCCGCGGGAGAGGTTGTGTAATCCATTGTGCGGTATCTTTTGAGCCCCTGGCAGACCGGGCTCACGGAAGAGGTGCTCCACCAATGTGCGTCGCAAGCTGCCCTGGCTTCGCTGCGCTTGCGCGGGGGGTGCTGGGCAACCTCACTCTCCCCGCATTCGCGCCGACGGCGGCTTCACCCGGCGGCACACCACTGGAAGATGCCGAGTCCGAGCGGGTCGTGATCCTGCGTGGCGGGCCGATCCTCACGATGGACGACGCCCATCCGGTCGGGGAGGCGCTCGCGATTCGCGGCTCCACGATCCTCGGCGTGGGCTCCCTCACCGAGGTCAAACGCCACTACTCCCCTGGCACCGAAATCATCGACCTCGCCGGTCACGCCGTGCTGCCGGGTTTCGTCGAGCCTCACGTGCACGTGCTGGCCAGCGCGCTCGCCACCGCGGGGATTGCCGTGGACGCGGCGGCCCGGCTGTGTGAGCGGGAGCCCGAGCGTGTCGCCGAGCTCGGCGCCCGCGCGCTGCGCGAGCTCGCGATGCGGGGCTGCACCACGGTGTACGACGCCGGCATCGGGCAGCTCGCGGGCGCGGCCGAACATCGGCTGCTGGGCTCGCTCGCTCGCGCGTCCGGCGCTCCGGTACGGGTGCGCGGGGCATTCACGCCCGATCTTGCCAGTGCGCTCGACGCGGTCCCCGGCGCCGGCGATGAGCACTACGACGTGGTGGGGATCTCCTATGAGGCGGACGGCTCGATCGAGGAGTTCGCCGCCGCGCTGTGCGAGCCCTATCTGAACGGTCGTGGTAGCGGCGTGCTCGTGTACGAGGAGGCCGACCTGCGCAATGCGCTGCGGGTGTGGCTCGACGCGGGGTGGCAGCTGATCGTGCACGCCGAGGGCGACCGCGCGACCGAGCAGGTGCTGCGCTGCTTTGAGGCACTGCTCGACGAGGAGGCGCCGGCCGTCGTCGGAGGGCACCACCGCATCGAGCGCTTCACCGTCGTCCGCGACGAGCAGATCGCCAGAGCGGCGGCGCTCGGGCTGTCGGTCAGCCACGCGATCAACCAGATCTACTACTTGGGGGAACGCTTCCGCGACCAGGTGCTCGGGAGCGAGCGCGCTGCGCACGTCCACTCGCTGCGGCGCGATCTCGAGCACGGCATCGTCACCTCCTGCCACAGCGACGCCCCCGCCGCCCCGATCGATCCCTGCCTGGCGTTGCGCACTGCCACCACCCGCCTGATGCGCGACAGCGACGATGTCCTCGGCCCCTTCCAACAGCTGTCGCTCGACGAGGCGCTGCGCACGCTCACCGTCAACCCCGCGCGCCAGGTTCTGCTCGGCGACCGGGTCGGCATGTTGCGGCCCGGAATGCTCGCCGATCTGGTCGTGCTCGATCGCGATCCACGCGAGGTGGCGCCAGAACGGCTGCACGAGCTGCAGGTGATCGAGACCTGGCTGGGGGGACGCCGGCAGCGGTGGGGGTAGGTTTGCTCCTCGCTGGTGGGCGGGGTTGTATATGAACTTTTCGGCCCCCAACCCTTCATTTTGTGAAGCGGTGGAGCGTGCGTTCGATGATGTCCAAACGCACTCAGCCGGCGGCTCTCCTACGCGCTATACTTTCTGAAGTCCATGAAATCCGACCGCCGTTCGGGAGTTTCGAGATGAGTGTTTCCTCGGCGGAGCTGCTCCGCCAGATCAAGAGCAAAATCGATGAGGTCGATCCCTCCGAGGTCAAGGAGCTGATCGGGGAGGGCGTGGCGATCGTCGATGTGCGCGGCAGCGAAGAGTTCGCCACCGGCCACCTCCCGGGCGCGAAGAGCATTCCCCGCGGCCACCTGGAGTCGCGGATCGAGAGCGCCGTGCCGGATCGCTCCGCCGAGGTGATCCTCTACTGCGCCTCCGGCATCCGCTCCGCGTACGCGGCGCGCACGATGATCGAGGACATGGGCTACGAGCACGTGCGCTCGATGACCGGCGGGATCACGCTGTGGAAGGACCGTGGCTACGAGGTCGAGATCCCCCGGGCGCTCACCGCCGAGCAGCGTGATCGCTACTCGCGCCACCTGCTGATCCCGGAGATCGGCGCGGAGGGCCAGCAGCGGCTGCTCGACGCGAAGGTGCTGCTGCTCGGCGCAGGGGGCCTCGGCTCCCCGACCGCGCTCTACCTGGCGGCCGCCGGCGTCGGCACGCTCGGGATCGTCGACGACGATGTCGTCGACCTCTCCAACCTCCAGCGCCAGGTGATCCACTCCACCCAACGCGTGGGCATCCCCAAGGTGGACTCCGCGGAGGAGTCGATCCACGCGCTGAACCCCGACGTGAACGTCGTCAAGTACCAGACGCGCATCGACGCGTCCAACATCATGGAGATCATCGACGGCTACGACGTGATCGTGGACGGGGTCGACAACTTCCCCACCCGCTACCTGCTCAACGACGCCAGCGTGCGCCTGCGGATCCCCGTCGTCTCCGCCTCGATCCTCGGCTTCGACGGGCAGCTGTCGGTGTTCAAGCCCTACGACGGGCCCTGCTACCGCTGCCTCTTCCGCGAGCCGCCGCCCGCGGAGCTCGCCCCCTCCTGCGGCGCCAACGGCGTGCTCGGCGTGTTGCCCGGCACGATGGGCCTGCTGCAGGCGACCGAGGTCGTGAAGCTGATCCTCGACATCGGCGACCCCGCGATCGGGCGTCTGTTGCTCTACGACGCGCTGGGGGCGACGCTCACCGAGGTCAAAGTCCACCGCGACCCCGAGTGCCCGATCTGCTCACGCGACCCCGACGAGATCCGCGACGAGGAGATGGGCGTGTTCCCCGATTACGAGGCATTCTGCGCCGCCGCCGGGTAGGCTGCATGCCAATGGCCACGATCAAGATTCCCCCGGTTCTGCGCGCCTCGGTTGGCGGCGAGAAGGAGGTCTCCGCCTCCGGTGAGAACGTCGGCGCGGTGCTGCGGGACCTCGCCGCGACGCATCCCGCCACCCAGAGCCAGCTCTTCTCGGCCGACGGCGAGCTCAACCGCTACGTCAACGTCTACCTCAACGACGAGGACGTGCGGGTGCTGGATGGGTTGGACACGGCGGTCGGCGGCACCGACACGTTGGTGATCCTCCCGGCGATGGCCGGCGGCTAGACGGTCGATGACCGAAGCCGGGAGACACTCGCCTTCGGCTCGCATCCCCGTTTCGGCCAGCGCGATGCTGCGTCCTCAGTCGCTCGTGTACCGAAGCCGGTAGACACTCGCTTCGCTCGCATCCCCGTTTCGGCCAGCACACTTCGCTCCTTGCGTCCTTGCCTCGCTTGCTCCTCGACCGTCTATCGGCGTATCTCTAACCTCGGTTTTTCCGCCGCACCCGCCTCTACGCTCAGCGTCCAAGATTTCTTTCAAGACTCAATCGTTTCGGCTTACCGAACGATCCCTCTCGTGCCCGTGAGAGCCAGCCGCGTTCCCATCCCTGGATTCATCAGTGCCTGCAAGCGCATGCTTGAGGGTGCGTCGTGCGCCGTGGTGCTGGTGCTTGGCTTGGGTGCGGCCCTGCCGGGCGTTGCCGGCGCGTGGAGCGAACCCAAAGCCCCCGAATACTCGATCTCGGTGGTCGAGGGGGAGACCACGGTGCCCGCACACTCGATCCTCTCCACCAGCGGCTCCGTTTACATACCGCACGCCAAGGAAGTGCAGGTCAAGCTGCGCATCACTGAACCCAACGGCGTGACCGTGGCGGAAAACACGCACGAAGGCGGAGGGCCGGAAGAGGGAGTCTGGCTCGGCAATCAGGTGCCACAGGTAGGCGACCCCGTCTACCTCGAATCGCCAATCGGCCACGTCGTCGGCTCGGAGGTTTATGACGGGCTGCCATCGATGGATCCGACGGTGTGCGCGGGCTCGACAAACTTCTCTGGCCAGCGCTCATCTCCCGAAGACGTGGTCAAGGGCAGCTACGAAACGTTGGTTGTGCATCCCAGCTACGTTGCGAATCGCTTCGGTGGGGGTGCGCAGGTTCCCACGCAGTCCGGGACGGCCTTCTCGGGCAGCTTCTTGACTCCGCTCGCGATTGGGGAGACGGTGAAAGCAGTCGAGAGCGTGGAAAAGCCGCTGGAAGGTGGGGCGACATTCACCTACACGAGCGAGAACGATCGCCCCGTGGGTGCGTGCCCGTTGCCGCCGCCGCCTCCTCCACCCCCGCCGCCGCCACCGGCACTGCAAGGCTCGATCTTCAAGCTCGTGGGCACGACCATCGTCAAGCTGTTGAAGTCGGGGTGGACCGACAAGGTGACGATCAACCAGCCGGGCACGGTGACCCAAGACCTCTACCAGGTGGGAGGCGCGGTGCCCGCATCCGCGTCGGCGCACAAGAAGGAGAAGGGCCACAAGCGCAAGCCGTCGGCGCTGCTGCTGGCGCGCGGCTCGACGTCGGCTTCCGCCGCCGGCACCGTGAGCGTGCTGCTGCGAGTCACCGCGAAGGGGCGGCATGTCCTGCGCCACATCCATAAGGTGCGGGCCGAGCTGGTCACGACGCTGAAGACCGGCTCTGGCGCCAAGCTAAACCTCCAGGCGCGCACGGTCACGCTCGATCGTTAGGGCACGGAAGGCGGCGAGCGTACCGGGTTGGCTCATGCGCGTTCCCTTCGCGCGTCTCCTCAGATCGGCGCCGGCCCTCGCTCTCACCGCGGCCGCCTGGCTGCAACCTCCAGCGGTCCTGCCGATCCCCTCGGCCAATGGCCCGGAAGGGCCGCCCCGGCCGTACGGTGCCGAACCGTCGCCCGCGGTCTCCCCACCGCCCACAAGCCCGGGCTTTGTGCGGGTGCAGAACCACGCCCTGCTCTACGGCCCCTTCCCGAGCGGTGGGCTCACCCGGGGTATCTCCGACCCGACGCTGATCACGAGCCCCGAAGCGGTTGTGCGCGAACAGGCATTGGCGCGCATCCGCGCGGCGGGCGCGAGCGTGGTGCGGATCCCGGTCGAATGGCGCTACATCGTCAGCGCCGACCCGCCCGCCGGGTTCGACGCGAGCGATCCCGCCAGCCCGGCGTATGACTTCACCGCGGTTGACGCGGCTGTGCGCAGCACCATCGCAGCCGGTCTGACCCCGCTGCTGGTGGTGCTCCGTGCGCCGGCCTTCGCCGAAGCACCCAACCGCTGGCCGTACGCCTACGCGGGCAGCTGGGCGCCCTCACCGACCGCCTTCGGGGAATTCGCCACCGCCGTGGCACGCCGTTACGACGGCTCCTTCCCCGATCCGCTCACACCCGGCACCGCACTCCCACGCGTGCGGCTGCTCGAAGCCTGGAACGAGCCCAACCTCGCTCGCTACCTCGAGCCACAATGGGTCGTAGTTGGGGGGCGTTGGCGTGCCTTCTCGCCGCTGCTCTACCGGCAGCTGCTGAACGCGTTCTACACCGCCGTCAAGTCGGTCGAGCCCACCGACACGGTGATCGCCGCCGGGTTGGCTCCCAATGGCGAACCGACGGGAGTCGGGCGGATGACACCGGTGCGGTTCCTGCGGGAGATGCTGTGCCTGGAAGGCAGGTGTCCCGATCCTCCGCACTTCGACGTCCTCTCGTTCCACCCGCTCTCCTTCGAATCCCCCGACCTCCCCGCGCACTCCTCGCAGGACGTGGCGATCGCCGACATCGCCAAGGTCACCGATCTGCTCGGCGCGGCCGAGCGGAGGCGCACCGCGCTGCCGCGGGGCGCCAAGCCGCTGTGGGTGACAGAGCTCAACTGGGAAAGCGACCCTCCGGCCGCGCACGGTGTGCCAACGCGCCTGCAGGCGCGTTGGATCTCGCGTGCGCTGCACAGGTTGTGGGTCGCGGGCGTGGGGCTGGTCGACTGGCAGTTCCTCCTCGACCCATACCCTGATCTGAGTCTGGCGACGCCGACCGGTGGCACGGTCACGGAGACGCGCCCCGCCGGCCTCTACAGCCCGGGTCCCGGCGGAGAGCTCACGGGCTCGCGCCCCAAGCCGTTCCTGCGTGGCTTCGCGTTCCCCTTCGACCCCCTGCGCGTCGACCGCACACGGGTGCGTGTGTGGGCGCTGCTGATGCACGCCGGTCAACCGGTTCTGCTGCAGCGCCGGGCTCGTGGCGGAGCGTGGCGGACGATCGCTCACCTGCACGCGGGTCCTAACGCCGTGCTGAACGCGTTGATCGGGCTGCGTGGCGCCATGGCCCTGCGCGCGGTCAGCGGCACGCTGCTCAGCGCCTCGGCGTGGCTGCCTCGAGGTCGCAGCCCGCTGTGACTTAGCCTGGATCCACCGATAACGGGCTGAGCATCCGGTGCCGGTGCGACCCCGGGATCGGTGGATCCAGGCTTAGATCGGGCAACCTCACAGCAGGGTCGTCGTGTACTTCAGCAGGCGCGACGGTCCGGGAGCAAGCGTGATGACGTCGCTGTCCAGCTTCTCTGCATAGGCGGAATGGAACGTACCCGCACCGCTCACGCTGACGGGCAGGTTGAAGCTGTAGGTCTGACTGGTGCCATCCGGCTCGCTCACGCGCAAGCGCTCGCCGGTCGTGGTTAGGTGTGCGCCGGGCAGATACCAAACTTGGAACCGATAGGTACGTTTCGGCAGTGTGTGGAGCGTGAGCGTCACACCATTCCCGCTCGGGGTGGGCAGGTAACTCCAGACGGTGCCTGGGCCCAGCTTGTGTGACCCATCGGCCGTGCCCCACTTGCCATGGATCGTGATGTGCCCGTGGGCGTCGGCGCTGAGACGCTCGCCGATCGGGTAGAACTGCCTGCCGCCAGCCAGTATGGCCACGCCGCCCACCTGTGCGGTGGAAGTTAGCGGGCGCGACGGGAGCACGGACCGCCAGCCGTCGGCCGTGCGCAGCTCCGCGGCAACTAGACCAAAGCCATAACGAGCGTCACCGGGGTTGCTGTCGGTGGCGTGGATCGCAAGCCAAAGCCTGCCATCGGTGACGGTGGCGAAGCGGGCGTGAGATGGGTCAAGGAAAACGCCGTCGGTGTCGCTGGGCACAGCCTCGGCGGGGGCGGCTGGGATGTGGGCGAGGGTGGTTGTCGCCTTCTGCAGCGCCCACAACGTGAGGCCGTTGTACTCGACCGTGTTCGCGTAGCCATCGATTCCGAGGTAGTTGGGCTGTGGGTCGTTGGCGAGTCGCGGCACCAGTGGAAAGCCCCAGCCACTGAGTGGGTAGGCGGTTTCCAGGTGCTCGAGCGCCAGGGTGACGCCGGCGAGATAGCGGCCGCGCCAAGCGGGGGTGGGGGCCAGCTCGGCGGCCATCGCGAGGGCGTCGATGGTCGCGCCAACCGTCCATACCTGACCCTGCCCGCGCCCGATGTAGGTCACGTTCCCGTCAGGAGCCATCAGCCCGAGCAGGGCGCGGGCGGCACGAGAGAAGGCCGAGCGGACCGCGCGCGGCGCCTGCGCTCCGAGCGCGAGGACCGCCTGCCCGAGCATCATCGTGGAGAGCGCGTGGTAGGCAAGTGGGTTCTGGCTGGGGTCGCTGAGGATGCCCGCGCCGGTGAAGCTGGTGGAGCCGACGCGGCGGGCATCCTCGCCGGTGTTCCGCGTTGCCGCCGTAAGCCATGCGAACGCTTGCGCACGCAGCTTGGATCGGTCGCTCAACAGAGCTCCGGGCGTGGAGCTGGTCAGACCACTCCTCAGCAGGGCCAAGCCACCGACGGCCGCCACCAGCTTCAAGTTGTCATAACAGGCGGCCACCGTGAAGCAGGAGCCGGCGTCGGACACCAGCGAGCGGTGTTCAATGAGGAAGGCGGCGATTGTCGGCTGCGCCGCCAACCAGGCTGGGGCTTGCGCCAGATGAGCCTGGTTCCAGTCGTACGCCTCGGCGAGCGCCAGCAGCTCGAAACTGCCGCCCTCGGGATGTTCGACCTCGGCGACCTCTGACCGCAGGGCGTCCGCGATCAGTGCTTCGTTGCCGCTCGCATCGCCAGCTTCGACCATCGCCTGCCCGGTCATTCCGACGCCGTAGGTGCCGGCGAGCGGGCCGAGCACGGGGTCTTCCAGCCAGCCGTCTGGCTGCTCGTGGGCCGCCCAGTCGCCGAGGGCTTCGCCCACGAGCGCGGATGTGCGCTGGCTGAGCGACTGTGGGGAGCGAGGATCGGCGCTCGCGCCAGCCGGCGCCGGAAGCAGGACTCCGACGCTTGCGAGCGATATGAGGACAGACGTTATGAAGCGTGGATCGCGGATGCCGCTGTCCGGGAGTTCTCGCCCGCGGGGGGCACGAAACCGATCGCGCGCTCCGCTAGCGCGGTGATCGTGAGCGACGGGTTGACGCCGACGTTGGCGGGGATCGCCGAGCCGTCGCAGACGAGCAGGTTCTCGTAGCCGAACACGCGCTGGCGAGCGTCGATCACGCCGCGCTCGGGGTCGGGCGCGATGACCGCGCCGCCGAGGATGTGGGCGGTGGTGGGGACGTTGAAGAGCGCCTCCATCACCGAGCTCTGCGCAATCCCGCCGGTGCGCCGTGCGATCCATTCGGCGGCCTGATTGGCGACGGGGATGAAGGTGGGGTTGGGGCGCTCGGGGTCCTGTTCGGTGCGCAGCCACAGCGTGCCGAAGGGGCCTTTGCGCGGGCGCAACGCGATCGCGTTGTCGAGCGTTTGCATCACCAGCAGGATGATCGTGCGTCGCGACCAGCGCTTGGCGAACAGCACCTTGGCGAAGCGCCCAGGATGGAGCAGGATCTGTCCGAGCAGCTTCAGGGGGCGCGTCAGGCGGGTGCCGTCGCCGACGAGCAGCGTGTAGAACATCCGCATCGAGTCGCCGTCCTCGCCGTAGGAGACGGTCTCGATGTGGGTGTGGGGGTCGGGGTAGATGCTCGAGGTGATCGCCACGCGCTTGGTGAAGCCGGCGGCCTGCTCCTCGGGGACCGTCACGGTGAGGATCGCCTCGCTGTTGGTGCGCACCAGCTCTCCCAGGCGGGGGGAGATGCGAGGCAGCGAGCCGCCCGTGCGGCAACGCTGCAGCAGCGTGTTCGTGCCCAGCGGCCCGGCCGCGACGACCACGCCGCGAGCACGGTGCACCGTGCGTTCCCTGCGCACCCAGGCGCCGGAGCGCACGCTTTCGACCTCATACCCCTCGCTGCCGTCGCCAGGGCCGAGCGGACGGATGTCGATCACGGTCCGTTCGGGCAGCACCTGCGCGCCCCGGCGTTCGGCGAGGTGGAGGTAGTTCTTGACGAGCGTGTTCTTGGCGCCGTGCGGGCAGCCCACCATGCAGCGCCCGCACAGCTTGCAGGCCGTCCGTTCGGGCCCCTCGCCGCCGAAGAAGGGGTCGGGCACGGTCGTGCCGGCCTGGCCCTCCTCGCCGAAGAAGATCCCGACCGGCGTCTTTTTGTAGGTGTCGGCGACGCCGAGGTGCTCGCCCAGCTCGCGCAGCAGTTGGTCGGCGGGGTCGTCGTGGGGGTTCTGCACGACCCCGAGCATCCGCTGCGCCTCGGCGTAGTGGGGGGCCAACTCGCTCTCCCAGTCCGCCATCTCGGCCCACTGGCGGTCGGCGAAGAACTGCGTGGGGGGGACGTACAGGGTGTTGGCGTAGCCGAGGCTGCCGCCGCCCACGCCGCAGCCGGAGACGACGGCGACGTCGCGGAACAGCGTGAGGCGAAAAATGCCCTTCATCCCCAGGTGCGGGCGCCAGGTGTAGCGGCGCACGTCGGCGGTGTTCTTGGGGAACTCGTGGTCGGCGAAGCGCCGCCCGCACTCCAGCACGCCCACGCGGTGGCCCTTCTCCGAGAGGCGCAGCGCGCTGACGCTGCCGCCGAAGCCCGAGCCGATCACCAGCCAGTCGTAGTCGTACCCACGCCCCATCTCGCGTCATCCTACTTGTTGCCCCAGCCGGCGGGCGAGTGTCGCTATATTCCGTGAAGTAATGGCGGCTGAGGGATTGCGCAACAAGCCCTGCGGGGGTCGCTACGGCGACATCGTGCAGTCGATCGGCAACACGCCGCTGATCGAGCTGCCCCGCCTCTCGCCGAAGCCGGGGGTGCGGATTTGGGCGAAGCTCGAGTCGCGCAACCCCACCGGCTCGGTGAAGGATCGCGTGGCACGAGCGTTGATCCAGGATGCGGAGAGCCGGGGCGCGCTCAGCTCCGGCCAGACGATCCTCGAGCCGACCTCGGGCAACACGGGGATCTCGCTGGCGATGATCTGCTCGCGCAAGGGGTACCGCCTGAAGGTCGTGATGCCCGAGAACGTGACCCCCGAGCGCACGCAGCTGCTGAAGATGTACGGGGCCCAGATCGTCTACTCGGAGGGCTCCAAGGGCTCCAATGGGGCGGTCGAGAAGGCCCTCGACATGGCGCAGGCGGACGCCTCGTACTACATGCCCTACCAGTACGGCAACCCCGCCAACCCGAACGCCCACTACAACGGCACGGCCCTGGAGATCCTGGAGGAGCTCGACGAGGTCGCGGCGTTCGTGGCGGGGCTCGGCACGGGCGGCACGCTGATGGGCAACGGCCGGCGCCTGAAGGAGACCTTTGGCGACGCCGTGAAGATCGTGGCGGCCGAGCCGATGCAGGGCGAGCCCGTGCAGGGCCTGCGCTCGCTGGACGACGGCTTCATCCCGCCGATCATCGACCTCTCGCTGTTGGATCGCAAGATCTTCGTCACCAACCGCGACGCGATCCTCTGGACACGCAAGCTGCTCGATGAGGAGAGCGTGTTCGCGGGGGTCTCCTCCGGCGCGATCGCGCGCGTGGCGGTGCGGATCGCGGGCGAGCTGGACGAGGGCAATGTCGTGTTCATCGTCGCCGACGACGGCTGGAAGTACCTCTCCAGCGGCATCTACACGCTGCCCGTGGACGAGATCGAGAACCTCGACTCCACCGTGTGGTGGTAGCCGCCCCACGGGGGGCCGGTTGATCGACGTCGGCGCTCGCCTCGCGACCACCGCCCACGGTCCCCGCTCGCAACGATGGTCATAGCCTCCGCCCTCCTCGACGACGTGATCGCTCACGCGCGCGAAGAGTACGACGCGGAGTGTTGCGGGATGATCGCCTACGAGCACGGCGGGCAGGCGAGCTCCCCACGGGCGGTTAGGGTCCAGCGGGCGGCGAACGTGTACGCAAGCCCGAAGCGCTTCGAGATCGACGGCAAGGATGTCCTGCGGGCGGTCAACGAGTTCGACGACGCCGGGTGGGAGATGGGCGCGATCTACCATTCGCACACGCACACCGCCCCCTACCCTTCGCAGACGGACATCAACTTCGCTCGCAACTGGCCGGGCGTCGAGTGGCTGATCGTAGGGCTCGCCGGTGGTGAGCCGGAGGTACGCTGCTACCTGATCGAGGAGGGTGAGGTCACGGAGGTACCGATCGAGGTGGGGTAATGACTGTCGGGGATCTGCTCAAGGCGGCGCCGACGACGGGCGAGGGTTCGCTCGAGGGGCGGTAATGGCGGATAAGACCCTCCTCTGCCCGTCGTGCGGAGACTCCCATCCTCCGACCGAGCGCTTCTGCCCGCGCTGCGGGATGCCGCTGGTGTACCCCGCCGGCGCCGAGGGCGCCGCCGTCGATGAGCCCCACCCGCTGGGCGAGCTGTGGGAGCGGGCGCGGAGGATCAAGCCGCAGTATTCCGAAGGCGACCTGACACGGGTGGTGGGTGCCCGCAATCAGGTCGAGGCGGACTTCATCCAGAACCTCCTGTTGGAGGAGGGCATCCCCTCGATGCAGCGCCGTGCGCGTGGCTTCGACGTGCCCGACTTTCTGGCGGCCGGCCCGCGCGAGATCCTCGTCCCCGCCTCGGGCGTCCCGGCGGCGCGCGACGTGCTGTTGCAGAGCGAGTTGCTGCCCACGACTCAGACAGCGATGCCATGGGGCGCCACCGCGTGGCGGGTGCTGGCGTTCCTGCTGGCGGGCCTGGCGCTGCTGGCGATCCTTGCTTACCTGCACCCCTGAGTCCCCGGCGTTGTCGGGAGGGGGGGAGAGGAAGGTGGAGGAGGCGAGGCGGTCCCTGGGACGGCGAGGGCTACGCCAACACTGGCTGCGGGGCGCCGACCTCGCGGGTGATCGTCTCGATTTCCTCCGAGGCGCGCTCGAACTCGTCGTCGGAGAGCACCGGGGTGCCCTCGAAGGGCAGTTCGCGCTGGAGCTCCAGCCACGAATGGCAGCCAAGGTACTCCTCGCGGACCTTCACCGTGACCGGCCTGGGGATGCGGTAGGTGCGCAGCAGCAGCACGTGCAGCGGGTGACGTGGCTTCCAGGCGAGGCGCTTGGCGGCATAGTCGCTGCGCCACACGTAGAAGGGGGAGAGCGCATCCACGCAGCGCGGGTCGGTGATCGTGAAATGCCCGGCGACTTCGGCCCACGCACGGATGCGCACGCGGTCGGGCTGCTGCACGCCGCCGTCGACTGCCAGCGCCTGGAGCGAGGGCTCGCCCTCGCTCCACACGCCCTCCTCGAGCGCGCGGCGCAGCTCGGGCTGGTGGGACTCGCGTACGAGGTCGTTGCGCTGGTGGTCGAAGGTGGGATAGAGGAAGAAGCGCTCGTGCTCGAGCTGAAAGTGCCGGTCGGCCTCGCGGATGCCGCCCTTACGGAGCGTGAGAAGCTGCTCGCCTTCGGCGAGCGCGCGGACGGTGACCGCCCATTCCTTCAAAGCAATTGGCATGGCAAATATGAGGGGACGAGGTTCTCTAGAGGATGATTCCGGCTTGGTGCGCGCCGCATCGGCATCCCGAGGGGCGGGCAGCCATCCTGCGACTTGGCCTTCTTAAGATACGAAATCCTAGCGGAAATCCCAAATCGCCTGGAAATCTTCGCCTTTTTTGCGGGATTTTTCGGAGCGGGAGGTTATCTGGGAGCCATTTTGGGCGGTCCATCGCCCCCACCGCCGGGCGTTTCGATGCGCAAACGCTGCCCAGGGCGCAGCACGCCGGTGACCTTGCCGGGCAGCTCGCGGGAGTCTGGTGGAGGAAGAGGATCCCACCCACCCCGACCGAAGCCGGGAGACACTCGCCTTTGGCTCGCATCCCCGTTTCGGCCAGCCGGCCTTTGGCCGGCTGCGCCACCCTCTAGGAGCAAATTGCGTCCGCGGGAGCCTGGCTGCCCGCCATGCGCGCCGGGGGGAGGATGGCGGCGGCGCTCGGTGATCAGCGAGAAGCTCATCTCGCGCAGCGCCTCGATCTCGCGCACCACCCCGTCGCCGCCGCGGTGGGCGCCCGCCCCACCGGAGCCGCGCCGCCGGGCGTAGCGTGTGACCCGCAGGGGCAGCTCGCGCTCGAGCGCCTCGACGGGGGTGTTGAGCGTGTTGCTCATCGCCACGTGCACCCCGGAGGGCCCGTCGGCGTCAGGGCAGGCGCCCTGGCCCCCGCCAAGCGTTTCGTAGTAGCTGAAGCGCTCGTCGCCGAGGGTGAGGTTGTTCATCGTGCCCTGCCCCAGGGCCCGGCCGAAGGCGGCCAGCACGAGGTCTGCCACGCGTGAGGATGTCTCGACGTTGCCGGCGGCCACCGCCGGGGCCTCGCCTGCCTCCAAGCCGTCCCCTTCCCCGCCGTCCTGGGCGCCGATCGGCAGCGCGTTCAGCAAGCACCCCTCTGGGACACGGATCTCCAACGGCCGGTAGGCCCCGGCGGAGGGCGGGATGTCGGGGTCGGTGAGCACGCGCACCGCGAAGTAGCACGCCGAGTGCGTCACCGCGAGCGGACAGTTGAGGTTGCCGGCGTGCTGGGAAGCGCTGCCGGCGAAGTCGAGCAGCAGTCGCCCGCCCTCCACGGTTGCGCGCAGGCGCAGCACGAGGTCGCCCTCGATCGCCTCCAGCACATCCTCCGCCACATGCACCCCGTCGGGAAGCGCCTCCAGGCTGGCGCGGGTGCGTCGCTCGGCGTAGTCGAGCACGGCATCGAACCCCTCGCACAGTCGTGCGCCCCCGATGCGTCCCGCCAGCTCGAGCAGGCGCTCCACACCGGTCCTGTTGGCGGCGAGCTGGGCGCGCAGGTCGGCGCGGCGCTCCCGCGGCTGGCGCATACGCGCGACGAGCCGCTCGATCTCCTCCGCTGTGGCCGGGCGGGGGGAGATCACAACGCCCTCCTCCGCGAGCGTGCGCGAGTCGGCGGGCATCGACCCGGGCACGCGCCCGCCCACGTCGGCGTGGTGGGCGCGGGAGACGGCAAACCCGATCGGGGACCGGTCGACGAGCACAGGGGTGATGAGCGTGATGTCCGGCAGGTGGGTGCCACCGGCGAAGGGGTCGTTGAGCACCCACGAGCGGCCCTCCGAGTGATCCTCGTCGAGCACGGCGGCGACGGCGGCGGGCATCGAGCCGAGGTGCACGGGGATGTGCTCGGCCTGCATCACCATCTGCCCGCGCGCGTCGAACAGCGCGGTGGAGCAGTCGCGGCGCTCCTTGATGTTGGGCGAGTGCGCGGAGCGAATCAACGCGGCCCCCATCTCCTCGCAGGCGGCGCGCAGCGCGCCCGTGAGCACCTGCAGCTCGATCGGGTCGAAGCTCATACGCCAGCTCCGTCGTCACGCAGGTGCACGGTGCCGTAGTCATCCACCTTGCCCCGCCAGCCGTCGGGTACGTACAGGGTGGAGCCCGGCAGCGGGCACACCGTCGGCCCCTCGATCGTTGTGCCGGGCTCAGGCTCGCCCTCCGCGGATCCCAGCCGCAGGCGCGGGGCGGCACCCCATGCGGAGACGCGGATTGTCACCAACTCCACCTCGACGCCGTCGTCGCGATAGCCGTAGCGCTGTTCGTGAGCCTGTGCGAATGCCTCGCGCAACACGTCGGGATCTGGGGCCATGTCGTTTGGCGCCTGCACATCCTCCTCCTCCACCGCCAGCTCGAATGATTGCCCGCGGTAGCGCAGCTCGTAGCGGACGGCGACGCGTTCGGCCGTCTCGCCGAGCTCCGCGCACGCCCGCGCCACGAGCGCCTCGCGCTCTGCGGCGACGCGCCCGGCGTCGAAGGTTGCCCCGACCGAAGCCGGGTGACACGCGCCTGCGACCGATTCGGGGGACACTCGCTCCGCTCGCATCCCCAAATCGGCCAGCATCGCCGAATCGGCGAGCATCACGGTGCGCGCCGCGTCGCGCCGGGGGGCCGCCGTGGCGAGGCCGAGCGCGCACAGGACCCCGGAGGCGCTGGGGACGAGGATGCGCCGCATCCCCAGCTCGCGCGCGAGCGCCGCCGCGTGCAGCGGGCCGGCGCCGCCGAACGGCATCAGCGCGAAGCCGCGGGGGTCGATCCCGCGCTCGACGGTGATCGCGCGCAGCGCGCCAGTCATCGCCGCCTCGGCGACGCGCACGATCCCCTCCGCGCAGCGCTGGGTCGAAAGGTCGAGCGCGATCGCGAGGGCGGCGACGGCGCGCTCGGCGGCGTCGCGATCGAGCGCGAGACCGCCGGCGAGTAGGGCGTCCGCGGGCAGGCGCTCCAGCAGCAGGTTGGCGTCGGTAACCGTCGGGTGCTCGCCGCCGCGCCCGTAGCACGCCGGCCCGGGGTCGGCGCCGGCGGAGTGCGGGCCAACGCGCAGCGCGCCGCCTTGGTCGCGCCACGCGATCGAGCCGCCACCCGCCCCCACCGTGTGGATGTCGAGCATCGCCAGCGCCAGCGGCCTGCCCGCCACGACCCCCTCCGCCGTCTCCGCCACGCGGCCGCCCGCGATCAGGCACACGTCGCAGGAGGTGCCGCCCATGTCGAAGCACACCACGTCGCGCTCCCCCGCCAGCTCCGCGAGCACCAGGGCGCCGCGCACCCCGCCGGCGGGGCCGGAGAGCGCCGTCAGCGCAGCGTGCGCCGCGGCCCCCTCCGCGTCGGTGAGGCCGCCCGAGGACTGCATGATCGCGGGCCGGGTCAACCCAAGCGCGTCGGCCTGCTCACCGAGGCGGCGCAGGTACGCCCCGAGCAGGGGGGAGAGGGCGGCGTCGACCTCGGTGGTGGCGGCGCGCTCGTACTCGCGGAAGGTTCCCACCAGCTCGTGCGAGAGCGACACGTGCACGGTCGGTAGCCGCGCGGCGAGCAACTCCCCCAGCAGGCGCTCGTGCTCTGGGTGCGCGTAGGAGTGCAGCAGCGCCACCGCCACGGATTCGATGTCCGCTCCCTCGATCCGCTCAACCAGCAGCTCGGCCTCCGCGGGGTCGAGCGCCCGCAGCGGGCCGTCTGGGGTCATGCGCTCGGGAGCCTCGAAACGCAGCTCGGCTGGTGCCAGTGGGGCTGGGGCGGCCGCGCACAGCCGGTACAGGTGGGCCCGCGCCTGGCGCCCCAACTCGACGATGTCGGCGAAGCCCTCGGTGGCGATCAGCGCCGTGCGGATGGGCGGGCGGGCTTGCGAAAATTCGAGCAGCGCGTTGGTCGCCACGGTCATCCCGTGCGCGAAGCGCTCCACCTGGCTTGGCTCTGCGCTTGCCTGGGCGAGCACCGCCCGCACTGCCTCCATCACTCCGCGCGACTGCTCGTCGGGGGTGGTCGGCACCTTCGCGGTGTACACCGCCGAGCTCTCCGGGGCGATCAGCACCGCGTCCGTGAAGGTCCCTCCGACGTCCACTCCAAGAAGCACGCCGCCAGCCTACGACGAGTGCGCAGATGGTGTTACGCGGCTCGTTCTGCGATCGCCGACGCGCCAGTTGCCACCGGCGCCTGCGACGCCGCCACGGCGAGCTGCCCGTGCGCGGGCCGGCCGAGCGCCGCGAGCGCGATCCCGGCGCCGAGCCCGCCGGCGGCGGTGATCAGCCAGGCTGCCTGGAAGTCCGCCGCGGTGGTGCTCGCCGTGCCGAGCACCGCGACCAGCACCGCCACGCCGAGCGCCGAGCCGATCTGGCGGCCCATCGTGAGCACCGCGGCGCCCGTCGCGAAGCGCTCGGGCGGCAGGGAGGACGCGCCGGCGCCGGTCAGGGTGGGGATCACCAAGCCCACGCCCGCTCCACCGATCGCCATCCCGGGCAGGAACTCCGAGAGATAGGCGGGCGCGTCGCCGATCTGGGTGATCCACCACAGCGCTCCGCAGATGAACAGCGCCGCGCCCGCCACCCCCGGGATCCGGTAGCCCACGCGCGCGCCCAACCGTGCCGAGGGCACGCTGAACACGGTTGCCATCGCCGGGCCGGGAAACAGCATCAGGCCAGCGTGCAGCACGCTCTCGTGCCATACGCCGGTGAGGAACAGCACGCCCGCGAGCAACATCGCCGCGAAGCCGGCGAAGAACAGCAGCGACGCCCCCACCGCCAGGCCGAAGCTGCGCACGCGAAGCATCGCCGGATCGACGACCGGTGCGGGCTGATGCTCGGAGCGCACCCAGATCGTCGGCAGCAGCACCGCGGTGGTGGCGAGCAGCGCGAGGATCGCAGCCGAGGCCCAGCCCCATTCCTGGCCCTTGACGATCGCCACCACAAGCGAGCCGATCGCGACGATCAACATGACTGCACCCAGCACGTCCGGGCGTTGCCCGCCGCGCTCGCGGCGCTCGGTCAGCGTGCGCAGACCGAACATCAAGCCGGCCAGCCCGATCGGGACGTTCACCAGGAACACCCACCGCCAGTCGGCCTGCACCAGCACGCCGCCGAGGGGCGGTCCCGCCGCCGCGGCGATCCCGCCGGTGGCGGCCCACACGCCGATCGCCACGTGGCGCTCGTGCGGACCGAACTCCGGCAGCATCAGGCCGAGCGAGGTCGGCAGCATCAGCGCGGCGCCGATCGCCTGCACGATGCGGGCCGCGATCAGTGCGCCCACCGACGGCGCCACCGCGCAGGCGGTGCTGGCGAGCACGAACACGCCGAGGCCGAGCAGGAACGTGCGCTTGCGCCCGAACGCGTCCGCCCAGCGGCCGGCCGGCACGAGCAGCGCGGCGAACACGATTGCGTAGGCGCTCAGGATCCACGACAGCGAGCTGAGCGACGCGTCACCGAAGTGCTTGGCGATCGCGGGGAACGCGATGTTGACGATGAACAGGTCGAGGCTCGACATGAACACCCCGACGCACACCACGAGTGAGACCCGCCATTTGCGTTGCATGATGAAACGCACCCTAGCACATGAGTTGCGTCATGCAACGGAGCGGGCTAAACTGAGCTTGTAGGGACGTTCAAAAAGGGCGGGAACGCCCCGGTCGGACGGACTGTCTCGAGAGAGGCGGGAAGGCCCGGTCGGCGGACCATTTTGAGAGAGGCGGAACGCCTGGTCGGTGGACTATTTTTTGAGAGAGGCTCTTGGCCGTGCTGGGAAGCTCCTACGACAGCCAGATCTGCAGCATCGCGGCGGCGCTCGAGGTCGTCGGCGAGCGCTGGTCGCTGCTGATCGTGCGCGACGTCTTCCTCGGCCTGCGCCGCTTCGACGAGCTCCAGGCCGACCTCGGTATCGCGCGCAACGTGCTGCACACCCGCCTCACCAAGCTGGTCGAGCAGGGTGTGCTCGAGAAGCGTCCCTACCAGGAGCGTCCGGTGCGCTGGGAATACCGACTCACGGCTAAGGGGCTCGACCTGTGGCCCACGGTGGTGTCGCTGATGTACTGGGGCGATCGCCACGCCGCGCCCGACGGCCCGCCGGTGCTGCTCGAACACCGCGATTGCGGTGGCGCGGTCGACCCGCATCGCATCTGTGAGACGTGTGGCGCGCGGCTGGCGGCCGTTGACGTTCGCGCGCGCCGGGGCCCCGGCGCGCGGGACGATCGCCGCCTGCGGGCCTGATTCAGGCTGCCAGCTGCTCGCTGTTCTCGGTGTCGGCGAGGTGTTGGTGCGAGGGGCAGTATCCGTTGTGCGGCAGCGGCGTACGCTGGCACGCCGCTCCCTTGCGGGTCGTCGCGCGGCACTGCAGCGGCTCGTCGCTCACCGACGCGTGCGCCGCATGCGGGTTCTCCGCCAGGTAGCGCTGCGCGAGACCCATGTAGCGGACGACCACGCGGTGCACCCTCGCCTGCTGGCTCATCGGGAAATGCATCCGGATGTCCCAGAACAGGGTCCTTTCCGGACGTGCGAAGTAGTGGCGGTCTGTCGCCAACCGCTCGATCGCCGACTCGCACGCGCGCAGCACCTGCTCGTGGTTGCTTTCACCTGCAGCCGCGGCGGCGCTGCCGCGGCTGGGAGCGGCAATGTATGGGGCCAACTCCCTGTAGATCGCTCGACTGAACTGATACATGGCGAGTCCCCCTCGCTCCTTCTCTATCTCCGTATCGACCAGGCTTTGCTGTGCGACCTTCGCCGCGCACCTCCGCCGATCTCCAGGACTCCTGTAGCTCCTGAGACCTTTCACCCTGATTCAACACGTCTCCTACCCCAAAGGACCGAAGATCTTCGTAAATCTTCGCGTCTCTTTAGGGATCGGCGAGTATCAGCGACCTAGATAAAGCGCAGGAGAAGCGCGGGTAAAGGCTGGTTAATACGTCACTCCCATGTCTCCCACGTGAGCTTCCCCTCCGCGCCCACCGCGATGTGACGGTGCTCGAGCGCCGGGTCGGCTTCGGGGTACTCCACGCGCCGGTGTGCCCCCCTGCTCTCCTCGCGCGCCAATGCGCACGCCGCGATCGTGCGCGCCAGCGGGTGCGGATCCTCCGCCAGGCGCGCCAACCCCTCGGCGGAGCGCTCGATGCCGGCGTCCTGCCACAGCGCCTCGCGCGTGGCTGCGCTCACGGGTGTGGGCGCCTGTTGCAGCGCCAACGCCTCCAGCTCCTCTGCGTTCGCCTGCCCGGCAGCCGCCGCGGCCGGCTCCCGCAGCGCGCTGTGGGCGGCGCGGCGCCCGAACACGAAGCACTCGCTCAACGAGTTCGACGCCAGCCGGTTGGCCCCGTGCAGGCCGGTGCACGAGGTCTCCCCGACGGCGTACAACCCGGCGACGGTGGAGCGCGCGTGCAGGTCGGTCACGATCCCGCCCATCGTGTAGTGCGCCGCCGGCGCCACCGGCACCAGCTCCCGCGCCGGGTCCACGCCCGCCTCGCGCAGCGCCCCCACCACGTTGGGGAACAGCGCGGGGTCGATCGCGCGCATGTCGAGGCCCACCGACTCCGCTCCCGTCTCCTTCATCCGCGCCCAGATCGCGCGCGCCACCTCGTCGCGCGGGGCCAGCTCGTCGACGAAGCGCTCTCCCTGCGCGTCGTGCAGCGTCGCTCCCTCGCCCCTGATCGCCTCGGTGATCAGGAAGGCCTCGCGTCCGCCCACCCCCTTCACGGCGGTGGGGTGGAACTGCACGAACTCCAAATCCGCCAGCTTTGCCCCGAGCGCTTTCGCCAGCAGCAGTCCCACCCCCTGCGAGCCAGGGGGGTTCGTCGTGCGGGCCCACAGCGCCGCCGCGCCACCGGTGCTCAGCACGACCGCGCGCGCGGCGATCGCTCGCCCGTCCTCGCACACCAACCCTCCGCAGCGCTCCTCCCGTGGCCACAACGTCCGCGCGCGCACGTTCTCCAGCACCGCGATCCGCGGCTCCTCCACCGCCAGCGCCGCCAGCGCGCGCAGCAGTCGCCTGCCGGTCGCACTACCGCCGGCGTGTACCACCCGGCGCACCGAGTGTCCACCCTCCAGGCCCAGCGCGAGGCGCCCGAAGCGGTCCGCGTCGAAGCGCACCCCCAGCGCCTGCAGGTCGGCCACGCACTCCGGTGCCTCCCTGACGAGCACCTCCGCCGCCGCCGTGCGCATCGCGCCCCGTCCCGCACGCTCGGTGTCTCGCAGGTGCAGCTCCGGGTTGTCGTCCTGCGCCAGCGCCGCAGCCAGCCCGCCCTGTGCCCAGTAGCTCGCGGTCTGCGCCAGCGGGGCGGCCGACACGAGCGCCACCCTCGCGCCCTCACGCGCCGCGCACAGGGCGACATACAGTCCCGCCGCGCCAGCGCCGACCACCGCGACGTCCACCTCCAAGTCCACGCCCCCTCGCGTCGCCTGCACGCTAGCCCGCCGGCGTCACGCGTGTCGCGCCCGGCGCGATCGTGCTCGTGGTGGCTCCCGTTTTCGGCGCCGTGGTTCCCGGCACGCCCGCGGTGCTCGCCCCGCGGGCCGTCGTCTCTGTGGTGCTCGCCCCGGGCACGCCAGTCGTTGTACCCACGGCCCCCGTGGCTGCCCCCGGGGTGGTGGCTGCGCCTGGTGTAGTGGCCGCCCCCGGTGTCGTGGTAGTTGCGCCTGGTGTAGTGGCTGCTCCTGGCGTCGTCGTTGCGCCCGCTGCCGGCGTTGTCACCGTCCGCGTCACCGCGACCGTGTCTTCCGCCCCGCTCGAACCTGCCAGCGACACCAACGCCGCGGTCAAGGCCCCCAGCGAGAGCACGATCACCGTCGTCAGCGCGGCCACCGGTGGGCGCCACCGCGGCGTCGCCGCCAGGCGCGTGCGCGCCGCGGCGCCACACCGCAGGCACCACTCCTGCTCTGCTCCCAGAGATCCCCCGCACAGTGGGCAGCGTTCCTCCACCGGCTCCTGCGGATGAGGCTCGGACGGTGGAGGCGTTGCGACGCTCACCCCGCCTCGTCCCGCGGGCGGATGATTTCCGTGGGGCGGTCCTCTTCCTGTGGTTGCGGTGGTGGTGCGGGTGCCGGTGGGCTCGCGGGGGGTATCGATGCCGGTGCGGGTGCCGGTGGGCTAGCGGGGGGTATCGATGCCGGTGCGGGTGCCGGTGGGCTAGCGGGGGGTATCGATGCCGATGGGTTTGTGGATGCCTGGCTCGTGGCCGGTGGCGCCTGCCCGGTGGCGGCGCTCAGCGGAAGCTGGCCGGGGGCGATGCTGGCTGCGGCGGCCACCGAGGCCGCGGCAAGCGGTGGGGGAGCTCCGGGGGCGACCACGGGAGCTACCGCGATCGGACTCTCCGCTGGGCGACCCATCGGCATTCCGCACATCGGGCAGAAGCGGTCCTCGCTGCCGTGAATCGCGGCGCACCGCGGGCATGCCCCGATACCGGCCTCGCGCAGCACCGTCACCGGGCGGCGCTCGTCGAGGGCGCCCTCCAGCGCGCGCAGTTCTGTGTCGAAGGTTGCCAACACGCCCAGCTTTGCCGCCACCAGCTCGTCGTTGCGCTGGCTCAGGCGCTGCATCTCGAACACCAACCCCCCGAGATCGCGGTAGGCGAGCTCCCGCGCCTTGCGCAAAAACCGCACCCGCCTGCGCATACGCCCGCGCTCGCGAAAGCCCGGGGGACGCGGCTGCGGGGGAGGCAGCTCCATCCCCGCGGGCGGCTCCGCGCCGGCCGGAGCCTCGTCGCCCGGAGCTGTCGCCGAACCGCTCGGCTCGGTGGGCGTGACGAGCTCCTCGGTCGGCGTCCGGTGCTCACGATCGATCGCCGGCTGGTCGGACGGACTCGTGGTCTGAGCGTTCATCGACCACCTCATCCTACCCATTGTGGGCTGTTGCTCTCACGCGGCGCCCCGCTCGAGCAGCTCCCGCCACGCGTCCGCCAGGCGCGCCGCCATCCGTGTCGCGGAGTACGGCTCGGCGTGGGCTCGGCCCGCGATCCGGGGGTCAGGGGCGTCGAGGTGCGGCGTCGCCGCCGCTCTCCAACGCTCCACGTCGAAGGGCGCGCACAGCGCTCCCGTCACGCCGTCCAGCGCCTGCTGGTGCACCCCCACCGGTGTCGCAAGCACTGGCACGTCGCACGCCAGGGCCTCCAGGACCGCCAGCCCGAAGCCCTCTGCCTCCGAGGGCACCACCACGGCGTTGGCCGCGTTCACCCACAGTGGCACCTGCTCGGGGGGGATGCCGCCGAGGGTGTGCAGGGGCACGTCACGGGCGAGCGCCGCCGCACGATCGTGGCGCTTGCCGGGGCGTGCGGGGTCCGCGGGGAACAGCAGGCAGGGGGTGTGCGGGTCCAGGCCGAGCTCGGCGCGGGCGCTTGCGCGCGGGATCGGATGGAAGCGCTCCAGGTCCACGCCGCACGGCAGCACCCGCGCGCGCCGCGCCGCGCGCCCTGGCAGCTCGTGCGCGAGCTCCGGGGTGGGGGCGGCGATCAGGTCCATGAGCGGGAGTACCGCGCGCGTGGCCAGGCGCGTGCGGGGGTGGCGCACATCGGTGCCGTGCACCGTGAGCCCTCTGACTCGTGCGTGTGCCGCGAGCGCCGGCCAGGCGGTGAGGCCGAAGTGGGCGTGCACCACGTCGATGCGTCCCGTGCGCGGCCGTCGACCGCCATGGTCGCGGTGCAGCCGGCGGGCGGCCTCGACCAGCGCGGCGCCGCCGGGGGGAGCTCGTACAGCTCGACCTCCACGCCGGGCAGCCCTCGCAGCGCATCCACCTGGTCGCGCACGAAGCGACCACGCTCGGGGTGGCGAGCGTCGGGAAGCATGTTGGACACGACCAGCGCCCGCACGACCCGCGACGGTAGCGCTCTGGGATGATGAGCCGCGTGGCCCACCTCTCGGCAGGCAACCGCGAGCGCCCCATCGGGGTGTTCGACTCCGGCATCGGCGGGCTCACGGTGCTGCACGAGTTGCTGGTGGCGCTGCCGCGGGAGGACTTCCTCTACCTCGGCGACACCGCGCGTTTCCCGTACGGCGAACGCTCCCGCGAGGAGCTAGAGCGCTTCTCGGTGGAGATCGCCGAGGAGCTCCTGAGTCGCCGGGTGAAGCTGCTCGTGGTGGCCTGCAACTCGGCGACCTCCGCGGCGCTGGGGGCGCTCCAGCAGCGGATGATGGACACGACCCTGGGGGTGGACGTGCTCGCGGTGGTGCGCCCCGAGGCCGTGCAGGCGGTGGCGGCGACTCGCAGCGGGAGGATCGGTCTGCTGGCCACCCCCACCACGGTCTCCAGCCGCGCGTACGAGCAAGCGGTGCAGGCGGTGGATCCGCACGTCACGCTCACGGCGGTGCCGTGCCCGACGCTCGCGCCGATCATCCAGGCCGGCGAGCAGTTCGACGAGCACGTCGTGCGCAGCGTGCGTGCGGCGTGCGCCCCGTTGAAGGCAGCCGAGGTGGACACCGTGATCCTCGGCTGCACCCACTATCCGCTGATCGCGCCGATGCTGCAGCGGATGCTCGGGCCGGCGGTCACGCTGATCACCTCAGGGGCGGCACTCGCGCGCCAGGTCGAGCACGCGCTCTCCACGCGCGACCTGCTCAATATCCGCGGCGCCGGCGATGAGGGCGACTACAGCTTCCTCTGTACCGGCGACGTGGAGACGTTCAGGGAGCAGAGCACGCGCTTCCTGCAGATGCCGCTCGGCCCGGTCGAGCAGGTGCGCCTGGTGGCGGCGGAGGCGGTGGCGTGAGCTTTGCGTATGGCGGCGGAGGTGGTGGTGTGAGCCTCGTGTACGGTGGCGGAGGCGGTGGCGTGAGCCGCGCGTACGGCTGCGACCGCGCGTCTGACGGCTTGCGCCCGGAGGCGATCGCGTGAGCCGCGCGCGCAGCTACGACCGCGCGCCCGACGGCCTGCGCCCGGTGACGATCGAGCCTGGCTTCATGCGCACCGCGACCGGTTCGGCGCTGATCTCCATCGGGGAGACGCGCGTGATCTGCACCGCCTCCGCGCAGGAGAGCGTGCCGCGCTGGATGTCCGGCAAGGGTCGCGGGTGGGTGACTGCGGAGTACGGGATGCTGCCCGCCTCCACCGGCGAGCGCAAGCAGCGCGACGCCACTCGCGGGCGCCTGGACGGGCGCTCGGTCGAGATCCAGCGGCTGATCGGGCGCGCGCTGCGCGGAGTGATCGACTTCAAGGCGCTGGGGGAACGCACGATCTACCTCGACTGCGACGTGCTGCAGGCCGACGGGGGCACGCGCTGCGCGTCGATCACCGGCGCCTACGTGGCGCTCTCGCTCGCGTGCACGCGCCTCGCGAGCCGGGAGGCGTTTGAGCATTCCCCGCTCACCGGCTCGGTGGCCGCGGTCTCCTGCGGGATGGTCGATGGGGTCGCGCTGCTCGACCTCGACTACGCCGAGGATTCGAACGCCGAGGTCGACGCCAACGTGGTGATGACCGGCGAGGGCGACCTCCTGGAGGTGCAGGCCACCGCCGAGCGCACGCCGCTCTCGCGTGCCTCCCTGGATGAGCTGCTGGCCCTGGCGGCGGGCGGGATCGAGCAGCTGCGTGCGGCGCAGGAGCGGGCGATCGCCTCCCCATCAGGGTGATGCTCGTCGTGGCCGTCCCGCGGAGCGTTTTGTCGGCAGGTGGCCGCGTCAGAGCCCCCGAGGCTGGAGCGCCCCTCCCGTGAGGTTGCTGCTGGCGACCCACAATGAGCACAAGCTCCGCGAGCTGGGGCGTTTGTTGCCGGACCATGAGATCGTGCTGCTGCCCGACGCGGTGCAGCTTCCCCCCGAGGATGGGGAGACGTTCGCCGAGAACGCGCTCGACAAGGCGCGCGCCGCGGCGGCGGTCACCGGCGAGGTGACGATCGCCGACGACTCCGGGATCGAAGCGACGGCGCTCGGCGGGGCCCCGGGGGTGCGCTCGGCGCGCTACGCCGGAGAGCACGCCACCGACCAGCAGAACCTCGACAAGCTGCTGCGCGAGGCGCCCGCGGGCAGCGCGCTGGCCTATGTGTGCGCGCTCGTCTATGTGGACCCCGCCGCGGGGATCGAGCGGCTGTTCGAGGAGCGCTGCACCGGTCGCCTTGCCGCCGAGCCGCGGGGGGAGGGGGGCTTTGGCTACGACCCCGCGTTCCTGCCCGACGACGGGGAGGGTGGGATCCCGTCCACCCTGACGATGGCGGAGCTGAGCGCCGAGCAGAAGGACGCCATCAGCCACCGTGGCCGCGCGGCACGGGCTTTGGCGGGATGGGTGTCCAGGTAGGCAAGAAGGTCTGTATAGCTATTGTATTGTGGTCTGTGTGGTGTATGTAAAATTAAAAGGTGTGCGCGATAGCACACACCTTTTTAAAAGAGCAATACAACACCAGAGCCCGTGTGCAATAGCGCACACCATTTGAAAAGAGCATTACCACCATCTCCTTCGCCCTCTCGAGCAGCCTCTGCAAAGACCCGAGCTCGGACTCGCGCAGGACTTCTCATGACTTCTCAGAAGAGGTTGATCGCCGCCGAGGCCCCCACGGCCACCGACAGCACGGCGTAGCCGGTGTAGCCGGCGAGCAGCAGCAGCGCCGCCGTCAGCAGGGCGATCAGCACGGTCACGATCCAGGCGACGTGGGGGAGGTCCATCGGCGAGGGTATTCTCGCACGGAGATGGGCACCGGCTTCGGCGACATCCTGGCGGCGCGCGTGGCGGAGCGCGAATCGCAGATCGTGCTCGGCCTCGACCCCGACCCCGAGGCGCTGTGGCCGGGAGCACATGACGCCTTGGCCGGTGCGCGGGCGGAGCGCCAGCCGACGTCCCGCGCCGACCGCTTCGCGGCCTCACAAGCGGAGCATCCGCCCATGGGGAACGTCGACCGCTCGCCGACGTGGCGCACGGCGGTGGCGACCCGTGTGCACTGCTGCGCCCTGATCGACGCCGCTGGGCCGGCGTGCGTGGCGGCGAAGCCCCAGCTCGCCTGTTTCGAGCGGCTGGGGGCACCTGGGTGGGACGCGCTGGAAGCCGTGATCGAGCACGCGCGCCAGCGCGGCCTGCTCGTGATCGCCGACGGCAAGCGCGGCGACATCGCGCTCAGCGCGCGTGCCTACGCGCAGGCGCTGTTCGAGCGCCTGCGCGTAGACCTGGCGACGGTCAACCCGCTGCTGGGGGGGGATGCGATCGAGCCGTTCGTGACGGGAGCCCGCGCGGCGGGGGCAGGCGTGCTGCTGCTGGTGCGCACCTCCAACCCCGGTGCCGCCGACATACAGGATCTGGAGCTCGCGTCGGGAGGCCCGGTATGGGAGCGCCTGGCGGGGCTCGTGGCCGAGCAGGGAGCGGGGGGGGTGGGGGAGTCGGGTCTCAGCGACGTCGGTGCGGTGGTGGGGGCCACCCAGCCACAGCATCTCGAGCGGGCGCGGCAGCTGATGCCCCACGCGGTGCTGCTGCTGCCGGGCGTGGGCGCGCAGGGAGGCCGCGTCGAGGATCTGGCTCCGGCCTTCCTCCCCGGCCGGGCGGGCGGTCTGATCACCGCCTCGCGCAGCATCGTCGGCGCGCACCTCACAACGGGTGGCGACCCCGCGGAAGCGGCTCGCGCGGAGGCTGAGCGCCTGCGCGAGGTAGCTTGGAGCCTGGGTGGTTGACCGGCCGCAAGAATTTTTAAGCAACGTTGTGGAGCGGTCCGATACGCTAGGCGTGCGCGAGACGAAGCCAGCCGGCGTCGTGCCGCGCAGACGTGGATGAGGCACTCGGGATGATCATCACGGTCACGCTCAACGCGGCTATCGACAAGTCGCTCTCGGTGCCCAACTTTCGCTTGGGGCGCCGACACCGCACCGTCGAGCAACGTACGATGGCGGGCGGCAAGGGGGTCAACATCGCCCGTGCCCTGAAGGCACTGGGCCAGCCGGTGATCGCGACGGGCATGGCCGGCGGTCCCACGGGGACGCACATCGTCGAGCAGCTCACCGAGGAGGCGATCCTCAACGACTTCGTGCGTATCCGCGAGGAGTCTCGCACCAACACCTCGGTGCTCGACCCCACGACCGGCGAGCAGACCGAGATCAATGAGCGCGGGCCGAAGGTGAGCGAGCGCGAGGTGGAGCTGTTTCGCGACAAGCTCCTCTATCTCGCGCGCGGTGCGGCGATCGTGGTTTTCGCGGGCTCAATCCCCCGCGGCGTGGAGAGCGACGTCTACGCGGGGCTGATCCGCGAGCTGCAACGCGCCGGGGTAACGACCGTGATCGACACCGACGGCGATCCGCTGCGCCACGCGGTGCGCGCCGAGCCTGATGTCGTTTCGCCCAACGTTCTGGAGGCTGAGGAGCTGGTCGGCCACGAGTTCGCCGACGAGCAGGAGCGCTCGCTGGCGGTCGGCGAGCTCGTGGCGCTGGGCGCGCACGAGGCGATCATGACGCTGCCCGACGGCTGTTTCGCGCAGGTGCAGATCGATGGCCAGCCCGTGCTGCTGCGGGCGCGCATCGACCTGCGCGAGCCGGTCGCCAAACGCGGCTCCGGCGACGCCTTTCTCGCCGGTTATGTGGCGGCGCGCTACGAAGGCAAACCCCCGGCGGAATGCCTGCGCTTCGGGGTCGCCTGCGGCGCCGAGTCCACCGGGCGCCTCGGCGCGGGCCTGATCGAGCGCCGCGAGGTGTACCGCCTGGAGCACGAGGTGGAGCTGGAGCCGGTGGAGCTGCCGGCGGCCGCCAGCTGAGCAGGCTCAGCCCCCCGCCACGTCGCGGCGCAGAAACACCAGATAGGCGGCAAACAGCGCCGGCACCGCATACAGCGCGCAGACCCACGCCGAGTGCCCGATCGGCGCCCAGTCGGTGGGGGTGCGCAGCAGGCCGTGCCAGTTCTCGTACTGTTCGGTGAGCAGGTAGGGCTTGATCCCTTCGAGGCCAGGGATCCCGGAGAGGATGAAGAGGAGGATCGTGAAGCCGACGGTGCCGACGACCGCCCCGGCGCTGTTGCGGGTGGCGGTGGAGAGCAGCACGCCGATGCAGACGACGCTCAGCAGCGGGATCAGGTAGACGGCGTTGGCGGCGAACACGAGCAGCAGTCCTTCCGGCGCCGACACGACCGAGCCCGAGAATGTGATCACGTGGTTGAAGCCCCACGACGCCACGCCGGCGACCGTGGCCACGATTGCCGACAGGAACACCGCAATCGCTCCATAGGTCATCGCGGCGAGCGCCTTGGCGGCGAACACCTGCCCGCGATCGACCGAGCGCGTGAGAATCGTCTTCAGCGTGCCGTTGCCGTCCTCGGCCGCGACGATGTCCCCCGCGACCAGCGCGGCGATCAGCGGCAGCATGAACACCGACAGGAACAGCAGCATCAGCACGGGCGTCGCGAGGCCGGACTGGGTGATGTGCGAGATGAAGATGTTGCCCTGATCGTGGCCGTGGACGTTACGCAGGTTCTGCGTGATCACGAAGATGATCGGCAGGATCGCGGCCAGCCCCAGCCCGAGGTAGGTGCGCTTCTGCGAGACCAGCTTGCGCAGCTCCCAGCGGTAGGCGGTCAGCGTCGAGGGGCGCCTGACACGCGTCGCGCCGGCGGGAGCGAGCGGTGGAGAGACCTCAAGCGTGCTCATGGATCTCGCCCCTTCCATGCGGTCCGTCGTCGCTGGGAGTCTCAGCACCCGCCGTGTCCCCAACAACGCCGCTCGCCAAGTCTCGGTGGCCGGCCGCCGGCCCTCCATTGCTCACCGGGATCGCGTTGCCCGCCGCCGCCCCCGTACCCTCGGTCAGCCGGAAGAAGAGGTCCTCGAGCGTCGCCAGCTCCGGTGTCAGCGCGAGGATGCCGACGCCGGCCGCGCCGAGCGCGATCGACAGCGCGCCCACGTCGGGCTCCTGTGCCTGGAAGGAGAGGCCGCCTTGCTCTGGTGGGTGGACACCGGTCACGTGCTCGATGCCAGGCTGGGCGCGCAGCACCGATAGCGCGCACGTGTCGTCGGTGGAGCGCAGCCGGTAGCCGGCCCCGCCCTGGCGGCGCAGGTCGGCGAGCGCGCCCTCGTAGACGACGCGCCCGGAGTCGACGATCGCCACGCGGTCGCACAGTTCCTGGACCTCCGGCAGCTGGTGGCTGGAGAGCAGCACGGTGATCCCCTGGTCGGCCAGCCGGCGGATCAGCGCGCGCATGTCGCGCATCCCCGCCGGGTCGAGGCCGGTGGCGGGCTCGTCGAGGATCAACAGGCGCGGGCGGCGCAGCAACGCGGCGGCGATCCCGAGACGCTGGCGCATGCCGTGGGAGTAGCCGCCGACACGGTGCTCCGCGCGCGGACTCAGCTCGACGGTCTCGAGTACCTCGGGGATGCGCTCTCGCGCCCCACCGCCGTCGAGCGCCGCCAGCAGCTCGAGGTTCGTGCGCGCGCTCAGGTAGGGGTAGAACTTCGGCGCCTCCACAAACCCCGCGACGCCCTCCAGCGCCCGCGCGCCCTCTCGGATCGGGTTGCGGCCGAACAGCTCCACGGTGCCCTCCGTCGGCATGATCAGGCCCAGAGCCATGCGCAGGGTCGTGGTCTTGCCGGCGCCATTGGGGCCCAGGAACCCGTACACATCGCCGGCGTGCACGTTCAGGTCGATGTGGTCGACCGCCAGGACCTCCTTGTAGCGCTTGACCAGCCCCCTGGCACGGACCGGCTGATCTGCGCTCACGACTACAGGCCCTTGGCCACCGCTTCGACGGCGCTGGGGGGAACCGCGCCGGCGATCAGGTAGCGCACGCCGGAGCGCTCGAAGCTCAGCAGCGTGCCGAGCTCGGTCGGCAGCTCGCTGGCGACGGTGCCGTCGATCTTGACCTGCTGCAGCCCTTCCGGCAGCGACGAGGAGCCGGCTTTGACCTTGCCTTCGAGCACAGCGATCGCTCCGGGCCCACTGCCGTGTGTGGTGACGTTCGGATGTTCGCGTTCGCCGCCCTGCGAGGAGCTGCCCTGATGTTCGCCGGGCTTCGGCAGCACGACTTCTTCGACCTTGGCGTTGGCGGGCGGCGTGAATTCGAACACGGAGGGTTCGACGACGCCGTAGGAGATCGAGGTGGCCGCCAGTTCGAGCACCGGCGCGGCGCTCTCGGTGGAGTAGACGGCCGCGCGCAGCGGGACGCCGTGCACGGCGTCCCAGGAGAGCTCGGCGCCGGCCAGCAGGCTGCCGCCTTCCTTGGGAGCTACTCGCACGGTGTAGGCGGCCTGGCCAGCGATGTCGGTGGGGGTCGCGCCGGAAACGTCGGCGTGCTTTTCGAGGTGGGCGATTGCTTCTTCGATCTTGGCCACGCTGGGGACTTCGTGGGGGGCGTTTGCGCTGGCGGAGCCGTCCGATGAGCCCGGCCAGCCTTCGCCGGAACCACCTGCGCTGGAGCTGCCCGATCCGCCTTCGCCCTGCGGTGGCGTGTAGCGGTAGAGCGTGTTGGAAGAGGCGTCGTACATCGACAGCGTGTGCCCGTCGTAGTAGACCTGGGTGTCGCCCTTTTCGGACTGCAGCTCTAGGCGCACGCGGCCTTCCTTTGAGATCCACAGTCGCCCGGAGGCGCCGGAGAGCAGCGGGCTCGAGGTCAGCTGGCTGGCTTCGCCGCCCCCGCTGGCCAAGGAGGCGCCTTCGAGCAGGTGGTCGGTGAGCTGGATCTGGGCGCTCACCCCTTCGACGGGCGTTGCGGTGAGCGCGTCGTGGACCGCGTTGGGCAGCGGCCGGGGCGTGGGCGTGGGCCCCACGCCGAGCGCCGTGGCGAGCGCTGTCGCGCCGACGCCCACGCCGATCAGCACGCCGCACAGGAGCAGCAGACGGGAGAGCGGTAGGCGGCGCAGGAAGTGGCTCATGGCTGATGCCTGGGTTGCGACGAAGGTCGCTCGGTTGTGCGATCGACGTCCAATGAAAAGGCTAGCGCGATAGATCAAGAGATCCTGAAGGAGTTGATGGGGAAGCTCTCATCTTCCGGGCGCCGTCCCGCGGGGCAATGCGGGGCAATGTGCTGTTGCTCGAGTGGGCGCCCGGCCGCCTGCCACCATCGGCACGAGGGCTGTTGAGGGTCGGGGCACGCCTGCGGGCGCGCACTCCGACGCCGCCAACGTATATCGTGCCGGCCGATATGGGACTGGTACTCCTCGTTGTCGTCCTCTTGGTGGCCATCGGCGTGGGCGTTTTCCTGCTGGCGATGCGCCGCCCCCGAAGCGCCCCCGAGGGCTCGACCCAGCCTGAATCGAAGGCCGCCCAGCGGGGGTTGACGGCGGGACTGGTGCTCGTGTGCGCGTTCGGCCTGGTCGTGCCCGCCCTGGTGTTGGTGTTCAACGCGGAGCACAAGGCCAGCGTGGGCGTCGGTGGCGTGCACTTGGACGCCAACCAACAGAAGGGCAGGGAACTGTTCTCGCACTCCTGCAACCTCTGCCACACGCTCGCCGGCGCCGCGGCGGTGGGTCGCACGGGCCCCGACCTCGACGTGCTGATCCCGACGGTGGGCTCAACACTGCCGGAAAACACACGGTACGCCGCCCGCAAAGCGTTCATCCTGAGCGCGATCCTCGAAGGGCGCGCACGCGGCAAAGGCCAGATGCCGAGGCTGCTCTTCCAGGGCGCCGAAGCCGAAGACGTGGCCGGCTTCGTGGCGGCGATCGCCGGTCACTGACGCACCGGATTCAGCCATCACGGGTCCCGTCACTCACCGGCATTCGTGCCGTCCGAACGCGCTGTCAGCATTACACGTATGGTCGAGAGGACCATGCGTCACAGACGCCGGCCGCGCCGTACGCCGGCCGAGTGGGTGGGCCCACATCCAGATCGCATCGCTGGGTGGGCAGTGGTGATGGGCTTTGCGCTGGTGCTCGCGGCGATCTTGAGCGCTCACGGCTAGGCGCCGAGCGGCCCGCCCGGTTTGGCCATCCGTCGATACCCGGCGAGCCGGCCATCGACTAAGGTCCGCCGGGTGGCAGCGCAGCCGGACATGCCGAAGACCGCCGCGGACGTCAGCGCGTTCGTGGAGGAGCGGGAGATCCGCTTCATCCGCTTCTGGTTCACCGACATCCTCGGCCAGCTGAAGTCGTTCTCGATCAACGCCGCCGAGCTGCAGGACGCGTTCGAGGCGGGGATGGGCTTCGACGGCAGCTCGATCACCGGCTTCAACGCGATCGAGGAGTCCGACATGATCGCGCTGCCCGACCCCACCACGTTCGCGGTGCTGCCGTGGCGCCCGGAGGAGCAGGGGGTGGGGCGGATGTTCTGCGACATCATCACCCCCGAGCGCACCCCCTACGAGGGCGACCCCCGCCACGTGCTGCGCCGCGCCGTGGAGCGCGCCAAGGGGATGGGCTTCGACACCTTCAACGTGGGTCCGGAGCTCGAGTACTTCCTGTTCCGCGACTCCCGCACCACCGAGCCGCTGGACCACGGCGGGTACTTCGACCTGACCACGCTCGACGCTGGCAGCGACGTGCGCCGCGAGACGGTGCTCGCCCTCGAGCAGCTGGGGATCCACGTGGAGTACACCCACCACGAGGTCGGCCCCTCCCAGCACGAGATCGACATGCGCTACGCCGATGCGATGAAGATGGCCGACGACTGCATGACCTACCGGATCACCGTGAAGGAGTACGCGATGAAGTACGGCTGGCATGCGACGTTCATGCCGAAGCCGCTGTTCGGCGAGAACGGCTCGGGGATGCACACCCACCAGTCGCTGTTCACGGAGGGCAAAAACGCCTTCTTCGACGCCGAGGACCAGTACTTCCTCTCCGACGTGGGCAAGGCGTTCATCGCCGGCCAGCTGCGCCACGCGCGCGAGATCTGCTCGATCTTCGCGCAGTGGGTCAACTCCTACAAGCGCCTGGTCCCCGGCTTCGAGGCGCCCACGTACGTGGCGTGGTCGCGGCGCAACCGCTCGGCGCTGGTGCGGGTCCCCCTCTACCACCCCGGCAGCGAGAAGGCGACGCGGATGGAGCTGCGCTGCCCCGACCCGGCGTGCAACCCCTACCTGACGTTCGCGGTGCTGTTGCAGGCGGGGCTGGAGGGGATCGAGAAGGGGTACGAGCTGCCGGAGCCGATGGAGCAGAACCTCTACCACCTCTCGGGCAAGGAGCGCGGGCGCTTGGGCGTGGAGCAGCTCCCGGAGACGCTCGGCGACGCGATCGAGCTGACCGCTCAGTCGGAGCTGGTTCTACGTACGCTGGGCGAGCACATGTTCAACCGCTACGTGGAGATCAAGCGCCAGGAGTGGGAGGACTACCGCGTGCAGGTCTCCCAATGGGAGCTCGACCGCTACCTGTCGATTTTGTAGGGGGCCTCCGCCGCTAAAGCGGCTGCGGCGGTGGGGCTGTGGTTGGAGTTGCCGAGCGTGCGGGCGGCACCGCGCACGCGAGCGCCGCAGCCGGCGAGAGATGTAGCTCCAGCGCCTGCAGCAGGTGCCCGAACGAGGAGGGGTGCTGGGGGGCGATCTCGTGCAGCAGGCGCAGCACGCCGAGCGCGTGGCGAACGTAGGACTCCTCGCCGGTGATCTGCGCGAGCCGCAGCAACCCGAGCGCGGCCGAGGAGGCACCGGAGGGGATCGGGGAGTCGTCGAGCTCCTTGCGTCGCGCGATCAGCTCCTCGCCGTCGGCGGGCGTCGAGAAGAAGCCGCCGCGCTCGGGGTCGGCGAAGCGCTCGATCGTCTGCTCGGCCAATGCGCGCGCCTCGGTCAGCCAGCGCTCCTCGCAGGTCGCTTCGAAGAGCACGATCAGCGCCTCCAGCAGGAAGGCGTGATCCTCTAGGTAGCCGCCGATGTGCGCGTGGCCCTCGGAGTAGGTGCGCAGCAGCCGCCTTGGCTCGGCCTCGCCGGCGGCGGTCGGGTCGTGTTGCCGGTGTGGCTCGGCCTCGCCCGTGGCTGAGGGCTCACGCAGCTCGCGCAGGATGAACTCCGCGCACTGCTCCGCCGCGTCGAGATAGCGCGGCTCGTCGAGCACCGATCCCGCGTCGGCGAGCGCGGCGATCATCAGCGCGTTCCAGCTGGTGAGGCGCTTATCGTCGAGGCCCGGCCGCGTGCGGCCCGCACGGGCCTCCAGCAGTCGCGCGCGGATGCGCTCACGGGTGGCGGCGTCGGGCCCGGGGGCGGGGCTCCTATCGGTCAAGACGTTCAGCCCCGGCTCGGGGTGGTGCGGATCGACGAAGTTGCCCTCCTCGCTGACCCCCAACCAGCGGATCGCCGCGTCGGCGTCCGCGCCGAGGACCTCTCTCAGCTCCCCTACACGCCACACGTAGTAACGGCCCTCCACGCCCTCGGAGTCGGCGTCCAGCGCGGAGTAGAAGCCGCCCTCGGGCCCGCGCATCTCACGCAGTGCCCAGTCGAGCGTCGCGCGGGTCACGTGAGCGAGCCCCTCCCCCTCCTCCTCCCCCTGCACCAGCCGGTGCCCATGCAGGTAGGCGCGTGCGAGCAACGCGTTGTCGTAGAGCATCTTCTCGAAGTGCGGCACCGTCCACGAGGCGTCCACCGAGTAGCGGTGAAAGCCCCCGCTGAGCTGGTCGTTGATGCCCCCGCGCGCCATCGCGCGCAGCGTCGCGAGCGACATCTCGCGCTCGCCGTGGCGCAAAAGGAACTCGATCACTGGGGTCTGCGGGAATCGAGGCCCGCCCGCCCCGCCTCCGAAGCCGCCGTGCCTCGCGTCGAACGAGCCACGCAGCACTGCCACCGCGGTGTCGAGCGCCCCCGTGTCGAAGGGCTCGGTGGAGGGCTCCATCCGCGCCGCGCGGGAGAGCTGCTCGCGGATCCGCTCGCCGCCGGCGCGGATCTCCGCCGCGTTCTCGCGCCACGTCTCGGCGATCGCCTGCAGCACCTGGGTCCAGGAGGGCATCCCGTGGCGGGGCTCGGGCGGAAAGTAGGTGCCGCCGTAGAAGGGCGTCTGCTCGGGCGTGAGGAACACGTTCAGCGGCCACCCGCCGTGGCCGGTCATCCCCTGGACGGCCTCCATGTAGAGGGCGTCGACGTCTGGTCGCTCCTCCCGATCGACCTTCACGCACACGAACTCCTCGTTCATCAGCGCCGCCACGGTGGGGTCTTCGAAGGACTCGTGCTCCATCACGTGGCACCAGTGGCAGGAGGAGTAGCCGATCGACACCACCAGCGGCACGTCGCGCTCGCGCGCCGCCGCCAGCGCCTCGGGGCCCCACGGCAGCCAGTCCACGGGGTTCTCCGCGTGCTGGCGCAGGTAGGGCGAGGTCTGGCTCGCGAGCGCGTTGGGCATCGGCGTGAGGGTGGTGGGTGGGTGTTGTATTAACTTTTCAGGCCCTAACACTTCATTTTGTGAAGTGTTAGGGGTGTGTTTTGGATGACATCTGCACCAGCGTCGGCAGCGGGAAGTGCGGCGCCGGCGCGGAGCCGATCGCCCCCCATTCGCGCGCGGTCGCGCCCGCCCGTGAGAGCTGCGCTTTGGCGGTGCTCACGTCGAAGCGCTCTCCGGCGAGCGTGCCGCTGGCGCGCCCGCCGGCGCCGAGCGTGACCGTGCCGTGCGTGGCGGCCGAGCCGCTGACGTGGATCGTGATGCTCCGCAGCTTGCCTTCCTTGGCGGGCAAGGTGCCGCTGAGCGCCACCCCGGGCACGAACGTGAGGTCGTGCAGGCTCACCGCGGAGGCGCTCAGCTTAGCGTAGCCCCCGTGCAGCCCGCCGAAGCTCGATCCATTCGGCAGCTTCTGCTCGACCTGCAGGGTGGCTCCGATCACCTGGCGCTCGAGGTCCACGATCGTGTCGAGCGCCGCTGTGAGGGTGCGCCCGCGGTTGCCGCCGAGGCCCGGGACGGGCTGCACGCGAGCCAACTTCGTGGGTGTGATCGGCGTGGGGCCGAAGGGGTTCGGTTCGGGCTTGCACGGCTGCACGGGAGCGCCCCCGAAGAAGGCTTCCACGGCCAGCTCCGCACAGTCGTTGAGGTCGCTGCCGATCACCGAGTGGCCGGTGTATGGGACCACGAGCAGTTGGGCGTCGGGGATCTCCGCCGCGATCCGTCGCGCGTTGGAGGTCGGGGTACGCAGGTCCTGGGCGCCGGAGAGGAGCAGCGTCGGCACGTTCGGCAACGGGCCCGCGGCTGGCGGGGCGGGGGAGGCGTTGGGCCAGTCGACGCACACCGGAATGAGGCTGTCCGACCACACGGTTGCGGCGTCGAATGGGTACAGGTCGCCGCTCGGCAGTCCGTGCAGCGCGGCGCGCGCTTCGGCTTCGCGGGTGGCGGGCGCCGCCGAGCGCTGCCAGGGGAAGGGCTTCTCTTCGCAGGAGGTGGCGAGGAACAGGGCGTTGTTTTCTTCTTCGTCGGCTTCCCTTTCGGCCGGCGAGCCCTTCGGCTGCAGCGGCACATTGGGGATCAGCCCTTCGGAGAGCGCCTTCAGACGCAGCAGCGGGTCGGGGTCGCCGTGCAGCGCCGACTGCACGGCGGCCGGCAGCAGCGCGCGCAGCGCGGGGTTGAGGTCGCCGGCGAGCAGGACGTTGAAGAGGTCGGCCTCCCCCATCGTGGCGGAGTGGCGGTGCCCGGAGCCGTCGTACACCGAGCCGCTGAGCGGGTGCCTGCGCAGCCGCGCAGCCAGCGTGGCGAGGTCGCCGAGCGCGTTGGCCGTGATGTGCGCGCACGCCCCTTCCGAGCACAGCTGTTCGAGCATCGGCGACAGCGCCTGGATCGAGGAGAGCGAGAACGGTTCGGGGCCTTCGGGGAGCACCACCGAGTCGAGCACCAGCGCTTCCACGTGTTCGGGGTAGCGTTCGGCGTACTCGAGTGCCACCTTGGTGCCGTAGGAGGTGCCGTACAGCACGAGCTTTTCGTAGCCCATCGCTTCGCGGATCGCCTCGATGTCCGCCACCGATTCCTCGCTCGTGAACGCCCCACGTGCCGGCCCGAGCTGCAGCGCGCACTGTTCGGCCTGCTGCGCTTCGCTGCGCGCGCGTTCCAGGGCGGGCGAGTTGTGGCAGTTGAGCGGATCGGAGCGTCCCGTGCCACGTTGGTCGTAGACGACCAGGTCGCGGTCCCGCAGCGCTGGTGCGATCGCCTTGGCGATGAAGCCGGCGAGCGGGTCGGCGGCCTGCCCGGGCCCGCCGGCGAGCGCGAGCACGGCGCTGGAGCTCGGGGTGAAACCGGCCTGCAGGCGCTCCACGCTGAGGCCGAGCGTGCCGGGGACGGTGCCCGCGCGGTCGAGCGGCACGGTGACGGTGGTGCAGGCGAAGCTCGCTTCGTGCGCGCAGGGGGTGAAGCTCAGACTAGTTCCAGGGGAGCCAGCCGAGGAGGCCGGCAAGCCTGTGAGCAGCAGCGCGCACCCCAGAGCCACGAAGAGCGAAGAGGGTGCTCGTCTGCGCATCAGACCCGACAATAGCGGCAGTGGCGGTGGGGCTTGTGCCGGTACTGACGTGCTGTCCCCCGAGCTCGCCGACCAGCGCCTTGTGGGGCCCGAGTCGCAACGTGCCGTGGGCGGCGCTGGCGCCACCCACGCGCAGCGTGACCTTTTCGGACTTGACCGTGCCCGAGATGCTCACGCCGGGCACGTAGGAGTAGCCGTGGAAGCTCATCCCGCCCTTGGACAGCCGTGCCCAGCCGGCGCGCAGGCCGCCGCTGCTCAGCGAGGTGAGGTTGGCGGAGCTGCCTGCCGCCAGTAGTTGGATCGTGAGCTGGCGGTCGAAGTCGGCGAGCGTGAGCGCCACCGCCTGCAGCGTCCGCCCGGCGCGACCGTGATAGCCGTGCGCGGGGGCCACTTCGGCGAGCTGCGCCGGTGCCAGGGGGGTGGGAGTCAGCAGCGGCGAGGTGGGGGGCCCCGGGCGGCAGGGTTTGATCGGAGCCCCGCCCACCCGCACGCCAACCCCGCCTGTGAACATCGCCTGCAGCGCCTTGCGCGCACACGAGGTGGGCTCGTCCTCGAGCACGGCGTGCCCGGTGTTGGGCACCACGAGCAGATGCGCGTCGGGAATCTGCGCGGCCACGGCGCGCGCGTTGGCGGTGGGGGTGCGCAGGTCGTCGGCGCCGCTGAGGATCAGCGTGGGGACGTCGGGCATCGCTTCTGTCACCGCCGGCGGAGCGGGTGTCGCGGAGGGCCAGTAGGCGCAGGCGCGCAGCTCGTCGAAGTCGAGCACGTTGGTGGCGGTGAACGGTGCAAACGCGCTCGTGGCGAGGGTGGCGATCTGCGCCTTCGCCTGCGCCAGTCGTTCCCCTGGGCTGGCGCCGCGGCTCCACGGGAAGTTCTCCTCTTCGCAGGTGGTCGTGTAGAAGAGCGGCGTGTCGATCCCTTCGCCTTCTTCGCTTTCGCCGCTGAACGCGTGCACCAGCAGGCGCGCGAGCGGGGCGTTGTCACCGCCGGCGGCGGCTCGCACGGCGGCCGGGAATTCAGCCCGCAGGATCGGGTCGAAGTCGCCGGCGAGCAGGATGTCGAGCAGCTCGTTGGCGGAGACCGCGACCGGGTGGGGATGGCCGTGCGGGCCGACGTAGCGCCCGCTCACCACGCCGCCGCTCATGCGCTTCACCAGCCGCGCGAGGTCGGCGACGGGGTTGGATGTGATCTGAGCGCACTGGCCGTCAGCGCACAGCTGGCGCAAGATGCGCGGGATCGCTTCGAAGGTGGTGCGGTCGAGCGGGTCGGGGCCGGTCGGGGGCACGACCGAGTCGAGCACTAGCGCTTCGACGTGCGAGGGGTACTCCTGGGCGTACTCCTCCGCCACCTTGGTTCCGTAGGAGGTGCCCCACAACACGAGCTTTTCGTAGCCCAGCGCCTTGCGCAGCGCCTCGATGTCGGCGACCGAGTCGAGGCTCGTGTAGAAGGCGCGTTCGGGGCCGATCTGTTCGGCGCACGATTTGATCAGCTGCCCGCCGCTGCGGTAGATCCCGGGTTGTTCGAAGCCGTGGCAGGCCAGCGGGTGCGAGTAGCCGGTGCCGCGCTGGTCGAACACGATCAAGTCGCGCGTGTCGAGGATCGGGCCGAGCAGTTCGGTGAACGTTTCCGCGAACGGGATCGCCGACTGCCCCGGCCCGCCCGCGAGCGCAATCACCGCGGAGTGGGCTTCGCCGACGGGGGCGAGGCGGCGGCGGATCGCGAGCGTGATGGTGCCGGGTACCGTCCCGCTGGGATCGAGCGGCACGGTCAGGTGCGCGCAGGCGAGTTCGTTGCTTTCCTTGCACGGAACGAATGGGATCGCGCCCACCCCCTGAGCGCCGGCAGAGGCGGGCAGCGCGCCGGCCGCGACGCACGTGGCGGCGAGCGGGGCCGCCAGGAAGGCGACGGCAAGCTTCCTGGCGGTCGATCGCATCAGTTGGAATCTATCCGATCGGACAGGGCGGTGCGCCGGTGGCAGCGCAGGACGAGTGTGCGTGCCGGCTGGGGCCAGATGGCGTGCGTGGCCGGTGCCCCATCCGTTGCGCCACGCAATCCATGCGCTTGGACTGGCGGCGCCTATGCGCTCGCGGAGGTCTATGGATGTAGGGTCTGCGAGGCATGGACCATGCTCGCCAGACGGTGACGGCCCCCGAGGCGCCGGCCGCGATCGGCCCCTACAGCCACGCGGTGCGGACCGCCGGCGAGCTGCTGTTCTGCTCCGGGCAGATTCCCCTCGACCCGGCGAGCGGCGAGCTGATGGGAGTGAGCGCGGGCGAACAGGCGCGCCGCTGCCTGGAGAATCTGCGTGCGGTGTGCGCCGCGGCCGGTGCCGCGCTGGAGCACGCGGTGCGGGTCACGATCTACATGACCAACCTCGGGCAGTTCGCCGAAGTCAACGAGGTGTGCGCCGAGTACTTCCCGGCGGACCCTCCGGCGCGGGTGACGATCGGCGTGGCGGGGCTGCCGCGCGGGGCGCAGGTGGAGATCGACGCGATCGTGGCGCTGGGGTCGAGCCCGGTTGGGGGAGCGGAGCCGCAACAGGCGTCGACTGTGCCCTCCAAGCCGCTTCCTTCGCATCCCACGTCGATCTCACCACCAGCGGCGGCTCCACCGGTCTCACCTCCACCAGCCCCACCACCGCTGGCTGCCGCCCCACCACCGGCCGCGGCCCCGCTGCCCACGCCATCCGACCCCGCGCACGTCTACCACGTGGAGCTGCGCCACTTCCCGCGCAACCTCTGCCACTTCAACATGGGTGCCGCGGAGCTGCAGAGCGCGATCCTCGAGCCGTGGGCGGCCGACCGCATGTTCGACCTGGGGGACCTCCGCTGGGATCCCCGCCAGGCGCGGCTCACGGTGCTGGAGGGCCCGCGGATCCCGCCGGATCAGCTCACGATGGGTCGCGGCTGGAGCACCGCCAAGCGCCAGGGCACCGACGTGACGGCGCGGCTGCTGGCCGCGGCCGGGGCGTAGCGCGGGAAGTGAGGGTTCGAGGCGTCACGGTCCGCCCGGGCGCCGCACCCAGGCCGGCGCAGACCCACCGCTACACTTCGTCCCCGGCTTGGTGGGCGTAGCTCAGCTGGTAGAGCTCCGGGTTGTGGTCCCGGCGGCCGCGGGTTCGAATCCCGTCGCTCACCCCTCGTAGGACCCGTGTATCCGTGCGGGTTCTGCGCTTCTCGGACGGAGGCCCAAGACTGGATCGGGCTGGGGTGGTAACCCCTGCACTCTCTTGACCCGTAGGCCCGGCTCGAACCGTCCGCACCGCAGGCACACGATGAACAGATCGAGTGCGCTCTCCCAGGCCGCGGCCTGCTCGCGGGTTAGGTTTTTATAGTCGCGCAGGAACCGGGGTCGCGCCTGGTAGGTGGGCACTAATCGCTGCGGACGGCGTGCAGCGCCGCCTTGAAGGCGTCGGCGTCCTCGTAGACCTCGCCGGGGTCGGTCTTTCCCTCGCGGTCTGCTTCCAGCTCGCCAGCGAGCCAGTCGGGGGTCCAGAACCATGTCTGGTCGGGATCGATCCTGCCGTCCGAGAGGCTGCGCAGCAGCACGGCGGCGCCGTCGAGTGTGTTCTCGGGCAGGCCCTCTACCAGCTCGTGCAGCTCAGTCTTGGTCATGTCGTCATTCTCGCACGAGTCGCGGACCATCGAGAGGCAATGGCTTCGCGCGGCTCAGGATGCGCCGCGCAGCTCGCTGCGGGTCGCGCAGTGGCTCGAACACGCCTGTCCATTCACGATCGTCGAAGCTGACGTCGCCCACGGTGCCGTCCTCGAAGGTCAGACGCGCCGATGACCTCGACGTCGGTGACATGGACGAGTGGAGGCTTGTCGGCTACGTCATGTACGGGCAGGCTCGGCCCGCAGGACGCGGGTGCTGCCATCCACGGACACGAGCACGACGGCGAGATCGTCTTTGATGGCGCGGTCGATGGCCCAGTCGATGCCGGGCGTGTCGGCATCGATGAAGGCCGAGCGCTCGGGAAAGGGAGAATGGCCCTCGATCGCCAGCTCGATCGCTTCACTCATCACCCGCGAGGCGGGCGACTCGTTGCTGCTCGTGTTCATTGCCTGTGCCATGAGTCGATCATCTCCGCGTAGCCTTGTTTGATCTCTGCGATCGCGGCCCGCATGCCTGCACCCAGGGTATCGTGATTGAAGACCTCGGCGGCCTGCTTGCCACCCGACTCTGTATATCGGTGCATCTCGTTGTGGCCGTGAGCACCGTCGTATACGCGCACCGTCTCGAGCTGCTCACCCTGCTGCACCAGCAGCAGCACGGCATAGTCGGTGACCGCGCGGCGGTTGGTCGTGAACTCGACGTAGATCCAGGCCCGGAGACCTCGGTCGATGACGTACGCGTATAGCCCGCTCATGCGTCTCCGAAGCCTGAGGGCTCAGGCGCCACAATCCCGTGGCTGTCGCTCCCCGACCGAAAGGCCGCCTCGACCCACTCCGCCTCGCGGGCGCTCGGCGCGTAGTCGGCGTAGATCAGCGTGGTCTTGCAGTCGCGGTGACCCATCATCTCCTGCAGGGCACGCATGGGGGCGCCTTGGGCGGCCATGCGCGTGCCGAAGGTGTGGCGCAGGTCATGGAAGCGGACGGCGCGGACACCTCCACGCTCGAGCGCGGCCTTGAAGCGCTTGAGCAGCTTTGACCGGTCGATCGGCTTGCCGGTGTGGGGATGCGCGAAGACAAGGTCCTCGTCGTGCCGGTAAGTGAGACGGATGGGATCACGAGACCGGGGTTGGCTGGGTCTCACTGCCAGGCACCCCGGCTGCTGCGTAGGCGTCGAGCGCATCGAGCGTCTCGCCCCCGAGGAGCGCCTGGGCGAGGCTCTCAAGCTGGTCGCGGTGGTCGGTGAGCAGGCTTGTGACCTCCTGATGGGCCGTGTCGACCATCCGCCTGACCTCCTCGTCCACGAGGCGCTGGGTGGACTCCGAGGTTGCGCTCACCCCTGGTAGGAACGGTCCCTCGCCGTCGGCGGGGAGCACCGCGATCGGACCGATCGCCTCGCTCATCCCCCAGCGGCCGACCATCTGACGGGCGATCATGGTGAGCTGCTGGATGTCGGACTCCGCGCCGGTGGTGATCGTGCCGTAGACGACTTCCTCGGCAACGCGCCCGCCGAGCGCCACGCGGATCTTCGCCTGCAGATCCTCCAGGGAGTAGGAGACGCGATCGGCGTCGGGCGTCGAGAGGGTCACGCCAAGCGCCATCCCGCGCGGGATGATCGAAACCTTGCGCACCGGGTCCGCGCCGGGCGTCAGCATCCCAACCAGCGCGTGGCCGGACTCGTGGTAGGCGGTGCGCTCACGGTCGGCCGGGGAGAGCAAGATGCCGCGCGGGGAGCCGAGCATGAGCTTCTCCAGGGAGTCGGTGAAGTCAGCCATCTCGACCTTCTCGTGTTCGCGGCGAGCAGCAAGCAGGGCTGCCTCGTTGGCGAGGTTCGCCAGGTCGGCGCCGACCATGCCCGGTGTGCTCGCGGCCAGCGCGTCGAGGTCGACGTTCTCGGCGAGTGGGATCGAGCGCGTGTGGACCTTCAGGATTTCGTGACGGCCCGTGCGGTCGGGGGCCTGCACCGCCACCCGGCGATCGAAGCGGCCAGGGCGTAGCAGCGCCGAGTCCAACACGTCGGGCCGGTTGGTTGCGGCCAGCACCACCACGGCCTCGGAGCTCTCGAAGCCGTCGAGTTCGGTGAGGATCTGGTCGAGTGTCTGCTCGCGCTCGTCGTTGGCGCCCGTGACCGACACCGACCCCTGACGGGAGCGCCCGATCGCGTCGAGCTCGTCGATGAAGATGATCGCCGGTGCCGCCTCCTTGGCCTTTGCGAACAGGTCGCGCACCCGTGAGGCGCCCACGCCGACGATCGCCTCGATGAACTCCGAGGCCGAGATCGAAAAGAACGCGGCATGTGCCTCTCCTGCCACCGCGCGTGCGAGCAGCGTCTTGCCGGTTCCTGGTGCGCCCGACAGGAGCACCCCGTGGGGCATCCGTCCGCCCAGGCGTCCGTAGCGCTCGGGGGTTCGCAGGAAGTCCACGATCTCCGAGAGCTCGGACTTGGCCTCGTCGATGCCGGCAACGTCCTTGAAGGTGACGAGGATCTTCGCCGGGTCAACGCGCCGCGCCTGCGAGCGTCCGAAGTTGCCCAGGGCACCCATCGCACCACCGGCCTTCGCGGCGCGGCGGGCGATGAAGATGAACAAGCCCACGATCAAAAGGGTCGGGCCGAAGCCGAGCAACAGCTCGCTCAGCAGCGACTGGCTGGTGCTCGTCGACTTGGCGTTGACCTCCACGCCCTTTTCCTGGAGCAGCGCCGAGAGCTGGCTGCCGTTCCAGAACGAGGGTACCTGGGTGGCGAACAGCGTGCTGGGCGTCGCCTTCTTGTCCGTGGCCGGATAGCGCAGCTTGCTCTTGAAAGTGCCCTGGATCGTGTTGCCCTTGGACGAGATGGACTTCACCTCGCCGCGCTTGACTTGTTCGAGGAAGTACGGGTTGAATGACACAGTCACTCGCGGCTGGCCGCCCGCGGGCGCGAAGATGAGCACCGACAGCCAGTTGAGCGCAAGCAGGAACAGCACGAACCACAAAAAACCCCGTCTACGGTGTGCTGGCGGCCCCTTCGGCGCCTGCTCGGGCATCCCGCGCCCGTCGGGTGCGGGCGATACGTGCCAGCCGCGCTTGTCGCGCGGCATCGGCGGGTGCGTATTCGTCTGACTGACGCCTGCACGAGCAGGCTCCTTCGGCGTTTGATCGGGCATCCGGGGATCAATGCTACGCATCGACGTCTCCGCGCATGGTCCACGGGCTTGCTTGATGCTCGGGGTCTCCTCCTCGGGCTACTACGCCTGGAGAGACAGGCCGCCGTCGGCACCCGGGCCAACCCGCGGCGGCGAGGCGCTAGAGTGGTCCTACAGGTCGAGCATCCGCTCAACCAGCAGTGACGAGCGTTTCCGTAGTCGTTGCTTCGCGCACCCCTTCGCGTCTCGCAGTGCCGCACATAACCGGAGGGAAACAGAGATGGCCACAGGGGCCATGAGGTGGTTCAACGACGATCAGGGCTTCGGATTCATCACGCCTGGTGACCCCAGCATTGATGCGCTCGGAACTCCACGACAAGGGACGGATAGACATGGCCTCAAGCGGCAAGAAGAAGACTACGATGGCAAAGCTCACCCGTGAAAGCAGGCTCCGCGAGCGTCGGCTGGACAAGCAGGCCAAGAGGGACGCGCGGAAGCAGGCGCCGGCACATCACCCAGATCGGCCCGGAGACACGCTGACCGCGACGACCGGTACCGGGCAGCCTGCTCTCGAAACTGCCGTTCAGGCGCTCGCGGACGCATGATCCATCCTAGAGTGACTCCAGCGGGGCTATGTTCGTGACGGTTGGCTGCTGCGCGTTAGCTCTCGCGTCAGCGCTTGGATCGAGCGCTCCAGCTGCTTGATGCTGGCGGTCTCGACCCGTTCGAGTCCGACTGTGCGATTGACCCAGGCGTTGATCTCGCGGTGGCTGCGCCCGTCGTGGCGGTGCAATTCTGCCACCAGGCGGCTGCGCTCCTGGCGCAGTTGGGCTTGACGCTCGAACGCGGCCACCGGGGCCGGCTCGGGAGCTTCCTCGACGGCATCGGCGGGGGAGGGGGCGTAGTGCGCTCGCTGGGGCGCGCCGAACAGGGTCATCTGGGCGGCGAACTCGGCGCTCAGGGGCACGAACTCTGCGGTGGGTGACGGCTCGCTCGCGCGCCGCTGCACCGGCTCCTCCCAGCCCTCCTCGGGCTCGTCGCGGTGGAGGGCGTGGCGTAGCTCGGTTTCGACTTCCGAGGCATGTGCGCGCAGGGTGGGATCGGCGGGCAGGTACAGCCAGCTCGGCTCGGCTCCGCGACCAGGGATCGTACGCACGAACCGCCCGACGATCTGACGAAAGATCAACGGCGTCTTGGCGGCCGTCGCATATACCCCTACGCGCAGGCGCGGGATGTCCACGCCCTCGGAGACCATGTTCACCGCCACGATCCACGGCTCGCGCGAGCCACGGAAGTCCGCGAGCTTGCGCGCGGCATTGGCCTCGGTGTGCAGCACCACCACCGGCGCGCGCCCGGTCGTCTCGCCCAGCAGCTTCGCGATCCGCCTAGCGTGCGTCGCGTCGGCCGCCACCGCGAGGCCGCCCGCGTCGCGGTGGCCCTCCGCGCGCAGCGCCCCGAGCTTGGCGTGGGCCTCCCGGAGGATCCGCGGCAGCCCCTCCGGCAGCTCGGTCGAGATCGCGGTGCGATAGCGGCGGCTTGCCTCACGCGCGCTCAGCACCGTCTCGAACGAGGATTCGACCACGTCCTCGCCGCTGCGCCACGACAGGGTCCCGTCGAACGTGACAAATGCCACCGGGCGACAGATTCCCTCGGCGACCGCCTCGGCATAGGTGTAGGAGACGTCGGGCACCACCAATCCGTCGTGGTCGTAGCGTACGCCCGGGATCGGCGTGGCGTCGGAGCGAAACGGCGTCCCCGACAGCAGCAGCCAGCGTGGCGCCGAGGCGAATGCCCGTTGAAAGCCGGTGCCCCATGCCAGGTCCTCGCCGAGATGATGCGCCTCGTCGACGATCACGAGCGTGTCCGCGGGCACCTTGGCCGCCCAGCCGCGCGGGTCGCTCGCCACGCGCGCATAGGTGACGGCGACGCCATGGAAGTCGCGTGGTGGGTTCGGGCCCTTGGCGTCGGGCTGCAGCTGCACCCCGAGAGTCGCCGCGGCGCTCGCCCACTGGCGGGTGAGCGGCGTCGTCGGACAGAGCACCGCCACGCGCCCGACGATCCCCTTCGACAGCAGATCCTTCGCGAGCTCGAGTGCGGGTCGTGTCTTGCCGGCGCCGGGCGCGGCGGAGACCAGGAACGGGCCCTCCCGCCAGTCGGCCATGCGGTCGAGCGCACGGTGTTGCCATGTGCGCAGAGATGTCGAGCGGGAGGGCGTCAAAGAGCCCGGCATCCTGCGGCATGGGGCGGACGGATCGCGCGGCGTTCGCGACCGCGGCGCTGTGGATGCCTGCGAAAGTCGCCGACGAGTGGATCCACGGCGCTCGCCGCGTATCCCAGACGCTGTCGATTCGCAAACGCGCCGTTCGTCGTTGATACGAAACCGCGGCTGGTCGAGCAATCGTCGGACAGCGGCGCGATCGTGGATGGAATGCTTGGCGAGCCCTACCCTCTGAAGGAGGAACGATGAAGTACATGCTCCAGATCTTCACGCACGACGTGACCGACGCCTTCGAGCGCCTCTCCGAGGACGAGCAGAAGGCGGTCTTCGGCGAGTACATGGCGATCATGCAGGTGCCCGGCGTCTGCGATGGCGCCCAGCTGCAGCCGACCTCGACCGCGACCACGGTGAGGGTGCAGGATGGCAGCACGCTCACCACCGACGGGCCGTTCCCCGAGACCAAGGAGGCGCTCGGTGGCTACTACCTGCTGGAGGCCGCCGACCTCGATGCGGCGATCGAGCTGGCGGCGCGGATCCCGGCGGCGCGGCTGGGCGGGGCCATTGAGGTGCGCCCACTGGTGGAGCGCTGATTGGACGCCTCCGGCGACGCGCTTTCGTGCTCGACTCGTCGAACGCGGCCCCGGCCGGGTGCGGTCGAGCGGGTGTTTCACGATGAGTGGGGGCGTGTCCTCGCCGCGCTGATCGGCTTCCTCGGCGACTTCGACCTCGCCGAGGAAGCCGTGCAGGAGGCGTTTGCGGCGGCGGCGGAGCGCTGGCCGCGCGACGGCCTGCCGGAGCGCCCCGGAGCGTGGCTGACCACGACCGCGCGCAACCGTGCGATCGACCGCATCCGTCGCGACCGCACGCTGGCCGCCAAGTCGAAGCTGCTGGAGCAACCACATCCCGTGGAACAGGAACCCGACATCGGGGAGACGGTGTTCCCCGACGAACGTTTGGAGCTGATCTTCACCTGCTGTCACCCGGCGCTGGCTGGGGATGCGCAGGTGGCGCTGACGCTGCGCGCGCTGGGGGGCCTCTCCACGGAGGAGATCGCGCGCGCGTTCCTGGTGCCGGAGGCGACGATGGCGCAGCGGCTGGTGCGCGCCAAGCGCAAGATCCGAGACGCCGCGATCCCCTTCCGGATCCCGCCCGCCCACCTGCTGCCCGACCGGCTGGCGGCGGTGCTGGCGGTGGTGTACCTGATCTTCAACGAGGGCTACTCGGCGCCACCTTCGCGCGTGGAGCTTTCAACGGAGGCGATCCGCCTCGGGGGCGCCCTGACGGAGCTGATGCCCGACGAGCCCGAGGTGTGGGGCCTGTTGGCGCTGATGCTGCTGCACGACTCGCGCCGCGCTGCTCGGATGCGCGAGGGTGAGCTCGTGTTGTTGGACGACCAGGACAGGGCGCTGTGGAACCGCGAGCAGATCGACGCGGGCCGTGCCGCGTTCGAGCGCGCGCGTGCACTGCATGGCGGTGGGGCGGCCGGGATCTACACGCTGCAGGCGGCGGTTGCCCACCTACACACCGAAGATCCTCGCGACTGGCCGCAGGTCGCCGCGCTCTACGGTGAGCTGGCCCGGCTGACGCGCTCCCCGGTGGTCGAGCTCAACCGAGCCGTCGCGCTCGCCGAAGCCAACGGCCCCGAGGCCGGGCTGCAGGTGCTGGACGGGATCGATGGCATCGACGAGTACCACTACCTGCACGCTGTGCGCGCCGATCTACTGCGCCGTCTGCGGCGCCCGGCCGACGCGCGGGTCGCCTACGAGCGCGCACTTGAGCTGGCCCACTCCGAGCCCGAGCGGCGCTTCCTGGAGCGGCGACTGGCCGAGCTGGATTGCGCTCGCTGAGGTGGAGCCGACCGACCCCCGTCGACGCGCCCTTTTCAACCCAGGAGGTCGCGCACGGCGCCGCGTACGAGCTCGGCGAGCTCGGCCATCGGCACCTCTCCGAACACAGCCTCTCCGCTGGCGAGGGTGCCGACCACCGCGCTGATCGAGCACGCCATCCGCACCCGCCGCTCGAGTGGGATGGCGGGGCTCTGCAGAATGCGGCGGAACTGCTGCTCGATGTCCTCGTTCTCGGCTCGGTGGCGCTCGTTGTCCTGGAGTTGCTCCAGCGCGCGGTGGTTGCGCTGGTGCATGAGGACGAGCTCGCGGTTGTTGACCACCTCGTCGATGAAGTCGTCGAGCAGGCCCGGCCACGCATCCGCGCGCTGTTGCCCATCCTCGAGCTCGTTCAGCCGCTCGAGCGCCTCCCGGCCCAGCGCGTGTAGGCGCAGGTGGAGCTCGAGCAGGATGTCTTCCTTGCGCTCGAAGTGGTAGTAGAGCGCGGCCTTCGTCGTACCGAGTCGCTCCGCGATGTCGCGCAGCGAGGTCTTGTCGTAACCCTGCTCGGTGAACAGCTCGAGCGCGATGTCGAGGATGCGATCACGCGTCGAGGAGCTGGGTTGTCTGTCTTGGGCACGCTGGTCCCGGGTGCCCCCTTGCGGCTGATCCTCCTGTGCTGTTGACCCTGGCAGTTGCATAATCACCAGCTTACTTGACGACCGGCTAGGAATGTGTATGATAGCTGCTTGCTTGCCGACCGGTAAGTCGCCACGAGCCAATCCACAGGACTCTGATCAACGCAGGACCCTGCCAATTCACAGGACCCCTGAAGGCGAGCCTGCCGGGACCCCGTTCAAAGGACTTTCATGACGAGCACCCCGATGATCGAAGCCCACGGCCTCCGCAAGCGGTTCGGCGCGACCGTCGCGCTCGAAGGGATCGACCTGGAGGTGCCGGCGGGCGCGATCCTTGGCGTCCTGGGACCGAACGGCGCCGGCAAGACCACGGCGGTGCGCATCCTCACGACCCTCACGCTCCCGGACGACGGCTCGGCGCGTGTGGCAGGCCATGACGTGGTGAGCGAAGCCGCGGACGTGCAGCGCAACATCGGCGTCACCGCCCAGGACGCCACACTCGATGAGGTGCTCACGGGCAGCGAGAACCTCGTGATGATCGGACGTCTGAGCGGCCTGCGGCGCGCGGAGGCGCGGGTGCGGGCGACCGCGCTGCTCGACCAGTTCGACCTCGCCGATGCCGCCGAGCGCATCCTCAAGGAGTACTCCGGGGGGATGCGCCGGCGCCTGGACCTCGCCGCCGGGCTCGTGACGCGACCGCCGGTGCTGTTCCTCGACGAGCCCACGACAGGCCTTGACCCCACGAGCAGGGTGCGGATGTGGGACGTGATCCGGGCGCTCGTCGCCGACGGCGTGACGTTGCTGCTCACCACCCAGTACCTCGACGAGGCCGACGAGCTGGCCGACCGGATCGTGGTGATCGACCACGGTCGCGTGATCGCCGGCGGGACCGCGGCCGAGCTGAAGGGGCAGGTAGGCGGGGCGCGCCTGGAGCTCACGCTCAGCGAGGCCGATCCCGCCGCGTCCGTCGCGCTCGCTCCGTTCGTCGCCGGTCCCGTGCACGTCAGCCACGACGGGCGCCGCCTGCGCGCGCCGGTCAACAGCGGCGCCGGTTTGGCGAGCACAGTGGTGCGTGCGCTCGACGAGGCGGGGGTCACCGTGGATGACGTGGAGGTCCATCAACCATCTCTCGACGACGTGTTCTTTGCCCTCACCGGCCATCCGGCCGACTCGGTCGATGACCGTGCCGAGTCTGAGCCGTACGCCTCAGACCTGGAGGTTGCACGCCCATGAGTGTCACCACGTCAGCCCCCGTAGCACCCATCCCCGCCACGCCGGCTCCGGTTGCGCCGGTCTCGAGACCCACGCGATCCCACGGGCTGGCGCAGAAGGTCCGCGACGTCGCCGTGCTCACCGGACGCAACCTCGTGCACATCAAACGCGAGCCGCTGCAACTCTCGGACGTCACCGTCCAGCCGGTGCTGTTCACGCTGCTGTTCGTGTACGTGTTCGGCGCCGGGGTCGTCCTGCCCGGCGGCGGCAGCTACAAGGACTTCGCGATCGCGGGTCTGCTCGCGATGAACCTCACCACCTCCGCTATGGGGACCGCGGTCGGGCTGAGCACAGACCTGGGCAGCGGCGTGATCGACCGCTTCAGGACCCTCCCGATGTGGCGGCCGGCGGTGCTCGTCGGGCGCTCGCTCGCCGATGTCGCGACCGCCGCCATCTGCGCCGCGTTCGTTGGCGTGACCGGTCTGGTGATCGGCTGGCGGCCCGACGCGGGCGCGGCATCGATCGCCGTGGGCTTCGGGATCTTCCTGCTGTTCAGCTATGGCCTCTCCTGGGGCTGTGCCTGCCTCGGCATGGTGAGCAAGAGCCCCGAGTCCGCGCAGGGGATCGGGCTCGTGATCCTGTTCCCCCTGGCGATCGTCTCCAACGCCCTGGTTCCCACCGAGCGTATGCCCACGGTGCTGCAGACGATCGCCAACTGGAACCCCGTGAGTGCGGTCACCACTGCCTGCCGTCAGCTTTTCGGGAACCCCAACCCGTCGGCGAGTATTCACGCCTGGCCGATGCAGCACCCGATCTTCGCCTCGCTGCTCTGGTCGGTCGCGCTGGTGGCGGTCTTCGCCCCCTTGGCCACCTCCCTTTACCGGCGGCGCACCACCGACTGAGCACAGGCGGTGCGCTGAGTGGCACGCGCCGCCGGGCGGGGGGGTGGTGTGCCGCGGGAGCGGAGTGCCCGGCGGCGCCGAATGCCATGCGCAGAGGATGCCATTCACATGTGCCGGCAGCCATGGGGTGCAAGCCCCATTCATATGGCTCAAGGCTCGATCAGGCCACGGCGGATCGCGTAGCGGGTGAGCTCGACACGGTCGCGCATACCCAGCTTCTCGAGCATGTTCGCGCGGTGACGCTCCACGGTCTTCTTGCTGATCGTGAGGGCCTCGGCGATCTGCTGGTTGGTGTGGCCCTCGGCGATCAGCTTGATGACCTGCAGCTCGCGTGGGGTCAGGGGATCGGGGTGCTCCTCGGCGGGTCGGGCGAGGTAGTGGCGAACGATCTCGGTAACGGCGGCGGGGTAGAGGAACGGCTCGCCGCGAACGGCGGCACGACAGGCGCGCACCACGTCGCGGTCGGCGAGCGACTTGAGCACGTAGCCGCTGGCGCCTGCCTGCAGGGCCTCATAGAGGAACTGCTCGTTGTCGTGCATCGAGAGCATCAGGATCTTCAGGGCGGGGCGCTGGCGATGGATCTCGCGCGCGGCGTGCAGCCCGGTCATGCGTGGCATCGAGATGTCGAGGAGGGCGAGATGCAGGTCGTCGTGGGAGAGCGCCATGCTGACGGCCTCCAGGCCGTCGCTGGCTTCTGCGCGGACGACGAGGTCGGGCTCGCTTTCGAGCACCAGCCGCAGCCCTTGGCGCACGACGGCATGGTCGTCGGCGAGCAGAATGTTGGTCTTCAGCGCGGTCATGTGCCCTCGGCGTGGAGCGGAACGTCCAGATGCACCTCGGTGCCGGCGTGGGGCGCGCTGGTGATCTGCAGGGAGGCGCCGACGAGCCCAGCACGCTCGCGCATGCCCCGCATCCCGCCACCCTCGCGGCGGCTGTCGGGCATGCCGCGCCCATCGTCGCGGACGCTCAGCGCGAGGCGGTCGGAGCGCAGCTGCAGTGTGATGCTCACGCTGGCGGCGTTGGCATGACGGACGGCGTTGGTCAGCGCCTCCTGGGCGACTCGATAGACGACGAGTTCGCGCTCGGGCGATTGAGGCGGGAGGTCCGCGGGGATCCGGCAGGTGATTCGCATGCCGGACTGCTCGCGCATTCTCCGGGTGAGCGCCAGCAACGCCACGGCGAGGCCGAGATCCTCGAGTGGCTCGGGGCGCAGGCGCTGGGCGATGCGGCGGACGTCGTCGATGCTGGCGCGCGTGGTCTCGAGCAGTTGCTCGAGCGGTTGGGCGAGCTCGAGCGGCGCGTCGCGTGAGACGCGTGCCAGCCCCAGCAGCACCCCGGTCAGCGTCTGGCCGACTTCGTCGTGCAGCTCCCGCGCGACTCGCAGCCGCTCGTTCTCCTGGGCCGAGAGCACCCGCCGCGTGCTCTCCAGGCGCTCGGTCTCGAGCTCGTCGAGCATCTCGTTGTAGGCCTGCGCGAGCTCCGCGGCCTCCGACGGGGCGCTGGGCACCTGCAGGCGCTCTCCGGACTGCAGCGGGTCGACGCGCCGCAGGAGCGCGGGCAGGTGGGTCAGCGGGGCGAGCGCGTGGCGCAGCAGCAGAGCGTTGGCGACGAGCGTCACGGTCAGGGTGACGGCGAGGATGGCGGCGTCGTCGGCGGCGATGTGCACGAACGGGGCGGGCAGCACGATCGCGATCGCGACCGCCATCGTCGTGACGACGGCGCCGTTCAGGGCGAGCACGCGCCAGAAGAGAGGCAGGTATCGGCGGGTCGCCGGCGACAATCGGTCGGAGTTGGGCGTCGTGGCGTCGGCGATCGCGGCGGCGCGGTTCCCCGCAATGGCGCCGGCGGCGCCATCCGAGTTCCCGCTGAGGTCGGGGCTCCCACCGGAGCGATCCGCGACGGCCTGCGCGAGACCGGCTTGCTCGTCCGCGTGCTGCACGCCAAATCACGCTAGCGCGCCAGCACCTGTGCCGCAGTGGAAGATGGGGCCTCGACCTCATGGTGGCAACGCGCGATCGGCCTGAACATGTCGGCTGTGGCTGAACATCGCTCGACCGGCTGGAGGCTGAGGCATTCTCGGCGCTCTGGCCGAGGAGCGACTGAACGGCGGCCCCCTCTCCCCACTACGTGTGTGGGCGCCGTTGTAGATACGAGTTCGGTCGCACGGCACGGGCACCGGGACGGACCCCCTGCCTGTGCCGCTTAGAGCTTATGCGAGGCGCCGCGGATGGTGCGCCACAGAGATGCGGCGGAGGGGCCGGAGCTCGATGACCTGCACCCACATAGGAGGAGGACGCGATGGCGATCAGCCCGGCGAATATCGATGAGGCGAAGCTCGAAGCATTCATGGGTCAGGCGGTGACGGACATGAGCGCGATCATCAGCGCGCCGCTGTTCCTGATCGGCGAGAGGCTCGGCCTCTACAAAGCGATGGCGGGCGCCGGGCCGTTGACCTCGCGGGAGGTCGCAGAGCGCGCGGGGGCGAATGAGCGCAACGTGCGCGAGTGGTTGCGCAACCAGGCAGCGGGTGGCTATGTGACGTACGACGGGGAGAGCGACCGCTACACGCTGCCCGACGAGCAGGCGCTTGCGTTGGCCGACGAAGACAGCCCGTTCTACATCCTGGGTGTATATGAGCTGATCGCGTCGCTGTATGCGGACGAGGAGCGAATCCTGGAGGCCTTCCGCAGCGGGGCGGGGATGGGTTGGCACGAGCACAACCATCGCCTGTTCCGCGGCACGGAGCGCTTCTTCCGACCGGGCTACCGTGCACATTTGGTGGCCGAGTGGATCCCGGCGCTCGACGGTGTCAAGGAGAAGCTGCAGCGGGGCGCGAAGGTCGCCGACGTGGGCTGTGGTCACGGAGCGTCGACGATCATCATGGCCGAAGCGTTCCCCAACTCGCGCTTCTCGGGCTTTGACTACCACATGCCCTCGATCGATCGTGCACGTCAGGCGGCCAGCGACGCCGGCGTCTCCGACCGCGTGGTGTTCGAGGCGGCATCAGCCAAGGAGTACCCGGGCAGCGACTACGACCTCGTGTGCGTCTTCGACTGCCTGCACGACATGGGCGACCCGGTTGGAGCGTCGGCGCACGTGCGGGAGACGCTTCGTCCCGACGGGACGTGGATGATCGTCGAGCCGTTCGCGAAGGACCGCGTCGAGGAGAACTTCAACCCGGTGGGCCGGATCTTCTACGGGGCCTCGACGGTGATCTGCACGCCCGCGTCGCTCGCCCAGGAGGTAGGGCTCGCGCTCGGGGCGCAGGCAGGCGAGGCGCGCCTGCGCGAGGTGCTCACCGAAGGTGGGTTCAGCCGCGTCCGCCGCGCGGCGGAGACCCCGTTCAACATGATCCTCGAAGCCAAGCCGTAGCCCGCGGATCGGACGCGTCCACGGGCGCCAGTCACAAGAGCTCACTGTTTTACCGCCGGTGCGAGATGATGACGCGCCGTCCGTTGCGCGGACAGGTCTGCAGCACGGTCATCTGGCCGGTCCCGTGGTCATCTGTGGCTGCGTGTGTGGGTGGGGCGTCGAGGTTTAGACTGACGCATCTCTGGCATCAAGGGCCTGGCGCGGGTCACCTGAGCGGTGTTGCCCACCTAGGGGCTTGACATCTGCGAAGCAAAGTGTTACGTTTCGTTCACGGGCCGGCTCCCCCGTTGCTGGGGGGGCTGGTGTACATAGGGTCTGGTTGGGGTCATACCGTCTTGTGGTTGACGTCCAAAGCGCTCGCAGGGTTTTTGTGGTTGTGGGAGAGGGTCTGGATCGGAGCGATGAGGGAGTTGTTTGAGCGTGGTTTCTAGTGGGAGATTCATGAGGGGTATGTGCGCGTCGGCCCGGTGGGCTGATGCTAGATGCGCCAGCTTGGCGCTGTCGCATCTCTCTCTCTCTCTCTCTCTCTTCGGCTAGTGGTCTAGCCGAGGGGCCTCCTCGTCGGGCGCGTTTGCGCCGTCTTGGCTTCGTCCCCGCGGGGGGTTGGCTTCCGGCGGCTCTGCAAGGGCCCACGCCGGCTCTGTGCGGGGTCGCGGAGTCACACTCGCGTGTGGGGGGTGGCTGTTGATGGAGGCCTCGGCGCGTGACGGTGTGAGGACGGCGGCGCGTTTGCGCACGTCCGAGCGGGTGTTGCCGGTCGAGCGGCGGCCGGTGCGTGGGTCGAGGCGACCGGTGTTGCCGTTGGATGTGCCGCGTGTGCAGGTGGATGAGATTCAGCGTTCGCGGTTGTTGGTTGCGGCGGCAGGGGTGATCGACGAGCTGGGTTACGAGCAGACCTCGGTGGCGCGAATCACGACGCGGGCGCGGGTGTCGCGGCGGACCTTCTACGAGCTGTTCGGCAACCGTGAGGCATGCCTGGTGGCGCTGTTGGATGAGGTGGTGGGGCGGGTCGAGCGGGAGCTCGCTGAGGCGGGCCTGGAGGGCTTGGCGTGGCGCGAGCGGGTGCGGGGCGGCCTGTGGACGATTCTCTCGTTCCTCGATGTAGAGCCTGTGTTGGCGCGGATCTGTGTGGTGCAGGCGCTGCATGGTGGGCCTGGGGTGCTGGAGCGCCGGGAGCAGATTCTCGCGCGCCTGGCGGGAATCTTGGATGAGGGGCGCAAAGAGGGCTCGCGTGGCGAGGAGTGCACGTTGGTGACGGCGGAAGGCTTGGTGGGTGGGGTGCTTGGTGTTGTGTATGCGCGTTTGCGCGGCGGTGATCGTCGTCCGTTGACTGGGTTGTTGGACGAGTTGATGGGGATGATCGCGCTGCAGTATCTGGGGTCGCGCGCCGCGCGTCGCGAACAGTGTCGTCCTGCCCCCGCCCCCGTGTCGCGTCCGGCGCCGCGTAGCGGGCCGGTTTCCGCGCACGCCGAGAGAGACCCGTTGGACGAGGTGGATATGCGCCTCACCTATCGCACGGCGCGGGTGCTGGAATGCATCGCGGAGCTGGGTGCGCGGGGTTCCGGTCCCAGCAACCGCGCGGTCGCGGAGAGCGCCGGGGTCACCGACCCGGGGCAGATCTCCAAGCTGCTGCGGCGCTTGGAGCGCCTGGGGCTCGCGGTGAACAGCGGTGGGGGTCACCAGAGCGGCGAGCCGAACGCGTGGCAGCTTACGCCGCTGGGTGCGAAGGTCGCGCGGCGCCTCAGCGTTCTCACCTGCGACCGGGAGCAGGCAGCATGACGTGCCACCTCCACTCGATTTACCACTTCACAACCTCGACGAAGGAGAACAAGGTGATACCCACAGAGCACATCGCGAAGCCCGCCGTCACGCCGAAACTCGGGCGCTTTGCGATGCTCCGTGGCCTACACCGTGCTCCAGGGAGTGGTGCGCCCGCGCGCGGCCTGGCCGCTGGTCCCTTCGTGGCCCGCTCTCTCATGGCGCTCTGTGCGCTCGCCGGCATCTTCGCGCTCTCCTCTGCCGCCGGCGCCCAGGCCGAACCTCCCAAGCTCATTCCCTACGGCTCGTTCGCCACGCACCAGGAAGGCTCGGTGGGTGTCGCAGTGGAAGGCTCTGGAGACCTGTTCGTGTCGAGTTCGGAAGACGGGATTTTTGTCTCCTCGACAGTGGTCAAGCTCGATCCTTCGGGCAATTTGCTCTCGCCGCCGTCCCCGTTTGGGGGTGAATACACGCACTACTCGGGTGTTGCGGTGAATCCGACCAACGGCGACTTGGACGTGCTCGGCGAAGAAGGCTTGTTCTTCTTGTCCCCACCCGCGCAGATCTTCGTCTACGATCCCAACACGGGTGCGCCCGTGTCGTCGTTTGAAGTGCCGGCGCCACGCAATTTGCGCGGCGAAAACCTCTTCACAGACGTGCAGATTGCCGTCGACTCGGCCGGCGATGTGTACGTGCCCGAGCCGCTCAAGCAGAAGGAAAAGAGTCCTGTGGGCTCAGGCGAATATGAATATGTGCCCAATGATGAAGTGCTAGAGTATAGTCCAAGCGGCACGTTGCTAAAGACGTTCACGGACTCGGGTGAGCTCAAGGAACCGACTGGAGTAGCGGTCGACTCTTCCGGCGACGTGTGGATCGCCGGCAACAACAGGATCGTGGAGCTCGATTCCAGCGGTGCGCCTGTAGAAGTGAACGGCAAGCCCGTGGAAATCGAGAGCGAAGGCGTGTGGTCCGTGGCACTCGACGGCCATAGTGAGGTGTTCGCGGTGGTCGAAAACAGCGCGGACCCGTGCGGCGAAAGGAACTCGCCCTGTGTTCATCTCATCGAGTACAGCGCGGAAGGCAGGCAGCTCGCCGATGTGGGGGCCGGCTCTTTTGGCCAGATTGCTTACTTTGCCGGCGGAACAGCACAGCGCTTCCACAGCATGGTCGCGGTGAATGAAGTGAGCGGGCGCGTGTACGTGACCGATGGCAACCCTTCCCAAAACAAGGTCTGGGTGTTCGGGGCCCCCGCTGCGCCTGTGGTCGGCAGGGAGCTCGCCGCCGAAGTCACGACCTCCGAAGCGAAGCTCGGAGCGCTCGTCAATCCCGGCGGCATCCAGACGACCTACCGCTTCGAATACGGCACGACGACTGCGTACGGGAATACGACGCCCGCGCCGGAAGGATCCGTCGGCGAAGGCATCACCGCGCGCGCCGTCTGGGCGTCCGCAAACGACCTCGCGCCGGGGAGCACCTATCACTATCGTGTTGTGGCGAGCAGCGAACTGGGAACGGTCTACGGCCCCGACCAGACCTTCACTGCGCTGACCGCCGAGGAGGCGGCGTGTCCCAACGGACAGCTGCGCGGCGGCTTCTCCGGGAGGTTGCCCGACTGCCGCGCCTACGAGCTCGTGACGCCGCCTGTCAAGTCCTCATCCCAGTTCGATGCTGGCCGGACGTACGCGAGCACTGCCAGCGCGGATGGCGAAGCACTCACGCTCAACATCCAGGAACCGCGGCCGGGCGCTCCCACCGCCGGCGAAGCATACGTGGCGAGGCGTAGCGTGAGTGGCTGGATCGCGGAAGACATCATGCCGCTCGAATCCTATGACGGGGTGGGCTGCGCGGAAGAGCAAGCCGTGTACGCCTACTCCGAACAGCTAACCAAGGACGTGCTCGAAGCTGACGGAGGGTCAAGCACTCCCGGGCACAATAGTGGGGAAAACGCGGAATCGTGCAACCCTGAAGGCCGTCAGGTCGTGAGCGGCGAACCGGTGGGCTATGCAAACCTGCTGGTGCGCGATAACGCGACCGGCGCTTACCGGCTTGTCAACGTCACGCCGCCGGGCGTGACGCCTGCCAACGCGCACTTCCAGGATGCCTCCGCGGACCTCAGCCGCGTGTTCTTCACGGAGACCTCATCCCTGGCCGAAGGCGCGCGGTACGGCGTCGAAAACCTGTACGAATGGGACGAAGGCGCGCTGCGGCTGGTAAGCGTGCTGCCAGACGGCACGGCGGTCCCCGGATCGCTTGCGGCAAAAGCGGGTACGCCCGAATACGAAGGTGTGGTCTCCAGTGACGGCTCGCACGTGCTCTTCACCTACGGTGGCGCTCTGTATGACCGCGTCGGCGGGCAGCGTACCGTCCAGATCGATGAACAACAGGGTGGGCCGGGTCCCGGTGGTGGCGGCTCCTTGATGGCTGCCACGTCCGATGGCTCGAAGGTCTTCTTCGTCGATGAAAATGATCTCACCCCCGGCTCGACCGCGACCGCGGGCGAGCCTGACCTGTACGCGTGCGTGCTGCCTGAAGGCGCGAGCAAATGCGAATTGACCGACCTTACTGTCGCCAAGGCGGGTGAACACGCCGACGTGCTCAGCGTCACGCCGCTCGGCGGCCATGACAGCTCCTACGTCTACTTCGTCGCCAATGGCGTGCTGGCGTCCAACACGAGGGAGTTCACGAACAGCGAAGGCAAGACCATCGTCGAAGGCGCGGAAGCTGGGAAAGAAAACCTGTATCTGTGGAATGGTGACAAGACGACGTTCATCGCCACTGGCGTTGTCCACAACGGTACAGCCGGCTTTGACCAGGCCTCGCCCGACGGCGAGTGGCTCGCGTTCGAATCGAAGAAGAGCCTGACCGATTATGACGTCGTCCAGCCGACCAGCGGAGCCGGTGGATTGGGTGTCAATGAGCTCTTCCTGTACAGCGCCACCACAGGACAGCTCGCCTGCGCCTCGTGCAACCCCACGGGCGAACCCCCTATCGAAAACGGTGGTGTGGCGACGCCCCCGGAACTCTACAGAATCTTCCGGGCGCGGCACCTGCTTACGGACGCCGGCAAGATGTTCTTCGAAACGCGGGAAGCGCTCGTGCCCTCCGATACGAACGGCCAGCTCGATGTCTACGAGTACGAGGGCGGCGGCGCGCACCTGATCTCGAGCGGCACCAGCTCCTTCGAATCGAACCTGGAGAGCGCGAGCGAAAGCGGAAACGACGTGTTCTTCAGATCGAACCAGGTGCTCGTGCCGCAGGACAACCAGGAAGGACAGCTCGTCATCTATGACGCGCGCGTGGATGGTGGCATCTCGGCGCTGGCGTCACCGCCTGCCTGCACGACCACCGACGCCTGTCGCACGGCGGTCTCGCCGCAGCCCTCGATCTACGGGGCGCCGGCGAGCCAGACATTCTCCGGTGCGGGCAACCTCGCGCCGCCTCCGCTGACGGTCGTCAAGAAGGTTACAAAGAAGAAGACCGCGAAGTGCAAGCAGGGCCTTGTGAAGAACAAGAAGGGTAAGTGCGTCAAAAGACCCATGCAGAAGAAGAAAGCAATGGCAAAGAGAGCCACCGACGACCGGGGGGCAAGCGATGAGAACCACCAAGTCCACAAAACCAGCCTCTCTCGGCGTAGCTTGGTTTAGGAAACCTCTGGCACTTGGATTCACGCTCGTCCTCGCCATCCTCGCCTTCTCGGCCTCCCCGGCCCTGGCAGAAACCCACCCCTTCGTGGCCAGCTTCGGCTCGTTCACCAACCCGAACGGGATCGCGGTGGAAGAATCGACGGGAGACGTGTACATCGCCGACATCGGCACCGACACGGTGTCGCGTTTCGCCGCCGACGGCAACCCGGTCGAATTCCCGGCACTGCACTCCAATGTGCTGACAGGCGCCGCCACGCCGGCCGGATCGTTCTCGTTCCCCTCGCTGTACGGCACCCCGGCGGCGATCGCGGTCGATAACTCGACCAATCCCGCAGACCCCTCGGCCGGCGACCTGTACGTGATGGATGCTGGCCACGACGCGATCGACAAGTTCAGCCCCGAAGGCAGGTACCTGAACCAGATCGGCGGCTTGCCGTCAGTCACCTTCAACAGCTCGAGGGGCTTCTTCGAAGGCGAACTGCTGGGGCTGGGCGTCGACGGGAGCGGCACCGTGCACGTCGATCTTGGCTATTTCCCCGGGCTGCTCGACGAGTTCGACGACGCGGCCGTGAATCATCTCATCGCTAGCCAGGAATGGCCTACCAGTGTCTATGGTGGAGCGGACCTCCCCTCGGAACCCAAGGCCCACGGCTTCGCCGTCTCCGCCACGGGCGATGACTACCCGATCTACGAACCATCTTGCTCGTGCACGCTCAAGTACGGGCAGCAGCTCTCCCGCTCGGCCGCGTGGACAGCGAAGCGGGCGACGTCGCGGTGGCCATCGACCCCGCGACCGGCCACCTGTACGCAGACGATCAGTCCTCCGTGGCCGAGTGGGACACGGGCGCGATGAACCGCAACGACGTCGCCGGTACGCTCGTCGCGCGCTTCGGCTCGCCCGAGCTTTCGGGGAGTTCGGGCGAGGGCGGGATCGCCGTCGACGGCGCGAGCGGCCAGATCTACGTCTCAAATCCCGCAAACGGCAAAGTCTACATGTTCGGTAGCGACGCCCCGGACGTGACAGCCCGCGAACCGGCAGACGTGACGAAGACTACGGCGACGCTGAACGGCACCATCAACCCGCGGGGCGTCGCCGTCAGCTCGTGCGAGTTCGAATACGGCCTCACCAACGAATATGGCGACGGTCCCTACAACCACACCGTGCCCTGCAAGCAGACAACGGCGCAGATAGGGGCGGGAAGCGGCCCGGTGGCCGTCTCCGCCCAGCTTGAAGGCCTCGTGGCCGGCGAACTCTACCATTTCCACCTGATCGTGACCAACGCCAACGGCGCGGGGGAGGCCAGCGGTATGCTCGCGACGCAGGGCGTCGGCTTCGGCATCAAGACCTTTGAAGTCGCCTTCCTAAACGAAGATGGCACGCCCGACACGCAGGCGGGCTCGCACCCGTTCAAGTTCGTTAACTTCTTCGAACTGAACTCGCACTTCCAGCGCATTGAATCGAACGCTGACTCGCCGTACATTCGCCTGCCCGACGGCGTCTTGCGGAATCTCAAGATCGATCTGCCCCCCGGCTTCGTCGGCGACCCCAATGCGCCCTCCCAGCACTGCACCGGACAGGAGCTGCGTGGAACTGGGGCTGGGACTGTTAACTTCTGTCCACCCGAATCGGTCGTGGGCGAACTAAAACTGAGCTGGTCAGCAAACCAGCCGCGTCAAGAAGGCCTCAGAGACAACCTCTTCGCCACGGCACCCGTGCGCGGCGTGGCTCTGCAGCTCGGCTCCCCTTTCGTCTTGCCCCTGCTGTATATCAACAGTGGCGTTCTCGCGGGCGGCAATTATCCCGTGCAGGTGGCGTTGACGGAAGCGCCGACCACGGCGCCCGTCATCAGTAGCAAGGCGGAAGTCTACGGTGTTCTAGAGCCCTGCGCGGAAGTGGCGTTGGGAAGCGGTAAATACGGAGGGGGGTGTCAAGCAGGAGTAAATCCACAGACCATAGGAGGAAGCAACTACGAAAGGGGATCGGGCCCGGGCAAAGCCTTTCTGACGATGCCGACGGGCTGCCACGGTCCCCTGAGCTCGACGATGGAAGTCGAGTCGTGGGACGAACCGGGCAAGTGGGTGAAGGCGAGCACTATTACGCACAACGCCGCGGGCACGCCCGTCGTGCTGACGGGCTGCTCGAAGCTCAGGTTCCCCGCGGAAATCAGCGTTGCGCCGGACAGCAGCAACGCAAGCACGTCTTCGGGGCTCACGGTGAACGTCCACGTTCCACAGACCGCGGCGTTGAATCCCAGCGGCTTGGCGGAGTCGGCGCTCATGGACACGACCGTGACGCTCCCCGAAGGGGTCGCGATCAACCCGTCGGGTGGTGACGGCCTTGAAGCGTGCACGTCTGATGCCGGCGCGTTGGGGGAAGGCGCGCCCGGTAGCCCCGGCGATCAGATCGGCTACAAGGGTCAAGAAGAACTGAACAAAGAATACGAACCGGGCGTTAAGTGGAACACATTCACGCCGGAACTGGCGAGCCCGCTTGCGCCGGGGTCCAATTTCTGTCCGGATGGGTCGAAGGTTGGCACGGTGAAGATCAAGACGCCGCTGCTCGAACACGAACTGGAAGGCTCGGTGTACTTGGCGGCGCAGGACTCAAACCCGTTCGGGAGCCTGATTGCGATGTACATCGTCGCCGAAGATCCCTACTCCGGCACCCTCATCAAGCTCGCGGGCGAAGTGTCGTTGAACCCGCAGACGGGACAGATCGTGACGACGTTCAAGAACACCCCAGACGTGCCGTTTGAAAACCTCGAACTGCACTTCTTCGGTGGGGAACGCGCACCGCTGGCGACCCCGTCGCGTTGTGGGACGTATACGACGACGGCAGTCTTCACGCCGTGGGACGGTAATGGCCCCGTGACCGCGGAATCGTCGTTCAATATCGACCACGGTCCGGGTGGTGGCCCGTGTCCTGGTGTGAGTCTGCCGTTCAGCCCGACTGTGTCCGCGGGTGCGACGAATATTCAGGCAGGGGCGTTCTCGCCGTTGACGGTGACGTTGAACCGCCAAGACGGTGAACAGAACCTGAAGTCGATCGAAGCAAAACTACCGCCGGGCATGTCGGGTGTGCTGTCGGGTGTCGAACTGTGCCCCGAACCGCGCGCCAATGAAGGGTTGTGCGGGGAAAACAGCAAGGTCGGCGAAGCGACGATCGGTGTTGGTGTCGGCAACGATCCGTTCACGGTCACCGGCGGAAAGTTCTATCTCACCGGCCCCTACAACGGTCACGGTAGTTGCACGGTCGGTGAAGCGGGGTGCGCGCCGTTCGGTCTGACGTTCGAGGTGCCTGCGAAGGCCGGCCCGTTCGATCTCGCGAACACGAAGAGCAACCATCCTCCGTGCGACTGCGTGGTCGTCAGGGGCAAGATCGAACTGAACCCGTTGACTTCGGCGATCACGATCACCACGAACCCGCCCGGCTCCCCGGACTCGATTCCGACGAGCATCGAAGGGATCCCCCTAGAAATCCAGCACGTCAACGCCACCACCACGCGTGGGAACTTCCAGTTCAACCCAACCAGTTGCGCGAAGATGTCGCTGACCGGTACGGTGCTGTTGAGCGAAGGCGGCTCGAGCACGATCTCAACGCCGTTTCAGGTCACCAACTGCGCGGCGCTGAAGTTCGAACCAAAATTCAGCGTCTCAACGTCCGCCAAGACCAGCCGGACGGGCGGGGCGAGCCTGAGCGCGGAGCTGGCCTACCCGAACGTGCCGCAGGGCACCGACGCGGACATCGCGAAGGTCAAAGTGGAACTCCCCAAGCAGCTCCCCAGCCGCCTGACCACCTTGCAGAAGGCGTGCACCGCGGCGCAGTTCGAATCCAACCCGGCCGCCTGCCCCGCGGCGTCGAAGATTGGCTACGCGGTCGTGCACACCCCGTTGATCCCGGTCCCGTTGACCGGTCCCGCGATCTTCGTCAGCCATGGCGGCGAAGCGTTCCCGTCGTTGACGCTGGTGCTGCAGGGCTATGGCATCACGATCGACCTCGTCGGTACGACCGACATCAAGAACGGGGTGACCTCGACGACGTTCAAGACGGTCCCCGATCAGCCGTTTTCGAGCTTCGAACTGACGCTCCCCGAGGGCCCGTACTCCGCGCTGACAGCCACCGGGAACCTCTGCACCGCCAAGAACCTCACGATGCCCACCGAATTCCTCGCGCAGAACGGCGCCGAGCTCGAGCAGACCACCAAGATCGCTGTCACCGGCTGCCCGAAGGTGAAGAAGACCACCCACAAGAAGAAGCACAAGCACAAAGCCAAGCCCAAGCATGGGAAGCGCGGAAAGCGTAAGAAGCGGTAGGCGTTGGTAGCCCCCGTTGGATACCGGCGCGGGGCCGAGCCTAACCCTCCGCGTAAGCCCGCATCGCTTCGACGACCGGCGCGAGCCGCTTACCGCGCGCCGTGAGGCGGTACTCGACGGTGGGGGGGCTGGAGGGGATCACCGTGCGCTCCACCAGCCCCGCGGCCTCCAGATCCCGCAGCCGCTCGGAGAGCATCCGGGGGGAGATGCCCGCCACGGCCTCGGCGAACTCGCTGAAGCGCAGCGCCCCGGTGAGCGCGGCGTAGATGATGGAGAGCTGCCAGCGCCGCTCCAGGAGGTCCGCCGTGCGGCGGACCTCCAGGGGAACGGGGTGACACTTACGGGAGCTGGCGGGGGGCATGGCGGTAGTGGGGTCGCTGATGGGGTGCGCGGTGGCTCGAGCTCTGACGCGTGCCGGCGGCGCGCGCCCTAATGGGCGACGACATCGCGCGTGGGCTCCAGCGCCCGGTCGAGCACCTCCTGGACGGTCATCACCGGGTGGAAGCTCATCTGCTCGCGAACCTCCTTGGGGATGTCGTCCAGGTCGCCGCGGTTGCGCTCCGGCAGGATCACGTCGGTGAGACCGGCCGCGTGGGCCGCCAGCACCTTCTGCTTGAGCCCGCCGATCGGCAGCACGCGACCCTGCAGGGTCACCTCACCGGTCATCCCCACCGTGTGCTTCACCGGGCGGCCGCTGAGCAGCGAGGCCAGGGCGGTGACCATCGTCACGCCCGCGGAGGGGCCGTCCTTGGGGATCGCCCCGGCGGGCACGTGCACGTGGAACTCCTGTCCCTCGAACGCACTGGCCTCGTCGATGCCGATCTCCTCGGCGTGGCCGCGCACGTAGGAGAGGGCGATGCGCGCCGACTCCTTCATCACGTCGCCCAGCTGGCCGGTCAGCACCAGCCCGCCGCCGCCGCCCGAGCCGCTGCTCTTCATCGCGGTGGCCTCCACGAACAGCACGTCCCCACCGGTGCCGGTCACGGCCAGGCCGGTCGCGACGCCCGGGGTCGCGGTGCGCGACGCCGACTCTTGGAAGAACTTCTGGCGACCCAGCGCCTCGCGCACGGTCTCCAGGTCGATCTCCACGGGGGTGACAGCTGCCTGCTCCGGGGCCGACTCCGCCGTCGAGGCCACGGCCGGCTCCTCACCGGCCTCGGCAGAGGACTCTGTGCCCTCCGCGTCGGCGGTTGGCTCCATGCCCTCGGCCTCGGCGGTCGGCTTTGTGCTCTCCGCGTCGGCGGTCGGCTCTGTGCCCTCCGCCGGCAGGCTGGAGGCGATCTTCGTGGCGGTCTTGCGCAGCAGTGTGCCCAGCTCGCGCTCGAGCGAGCGCACGCCCGCCTCGCGGGTGTACTCCGCGATGACAGTACGCAGCAGCTCGTCGCTGATCTCCACCTCGCCCTCGCGCAGGCCGTTGCGGTCGCGCTGGCGCGGCCACAGGTAGCCCTTGGCGATGGCGAGCTTCTCCTCGGAGGTGTACCCGTCGAAGCGGATTACCTCCATGCGGTCCAGCAGCGGGCCGGGAATCGTGTCGGCGACGTTGGCGGTGGCGATGAACATCACCTGGCTCAAATCCAGCTCCACGTCCAGATAGTGGTCGCGGAAGGAGTGGTTCTGAGCAGGGTCCAGCACCTCCAGCAGCGCGGCCGATGGGTCCCCGCGCCAGTCGGCGCCGACCTTGTCGACCTCGTCGAGCAGGATCACCGGGTTCATCGTGCCGGCGTCGCGCAGCGCACGCACCAGCCGTCCCGGAAGGGCGCCGATGTAGGTGCGCCGGTGCCCGCGGATCTCGGCCTCGTCGCGCACGCCGCCGAGCGACATGCGCACGAACTCGCGGCCGAGCGCACGGGCGATCGACTCGCCGATCGAGGTCTTGCCGGTGCCGGGGGGGCCGATCAGCGTGAGGATCGCCCCGGACTTGGGGTCGGCCTCGATGCCGCGGTCCTGGCGCAGCTTGCGTACCGCCAGGTACTCGACGATGCGGTCCTTGACGTCCTCCAGGCCGGCGTGGTCGGCGTCCAGCACCTCGCGCGCCCCGGTGGGGTCGAGGTGCTCCTCGGAGCGCTTGGCCCACGGCAGCGCGATCAGCCAGTCCAGGTAGGTGCGGATCATCGAGGACTCACCGGTCTGCTCGCCCATGCGCTCAAGACGACCGAGCTCCTTCAGGGCCTGCTTCTCGACTTCCTCGGGCATCTGGGCGGCCTCGATCTTGGTGCGGTACTCATCGACGATCGAGCCCTCGTCCTCGCCCAGCTCCTTGCGGATCGACTCCATCTGCTTGCGCAGGAAGTAGTCGCGCTGCTGCTTCTCCGCGCCGTCCTGCACGTCCTCGCGGATGCGCTTGCGGACCTGCAGCTCGGCGAGCGACTCACGCTGCAGCTTCACCGCCATATCCAAACGGTCGCCAACGTCGAGCGTGCGCAGCAGCTCGACCTTCTGCGCGTACGAGAGGTTGGGGGAGTAGCCGGCCGAGTCGGCCAGCGGGCCGGGCTCGACGATCGCGCGCAGAAACGCCGCGATCCGCCCGTCGTCGCCGCGCAGCTCGAGGATCTCCTCGACGATTGCGCGGTACTCGCGCTCCAGGTTGCGGGTGCGTCCATCCGTCGGCACCCCGTCGGGGAGCTCCTGCACCTCCACGCGCAGGTCCCCGTCGGCCCCTGTCTGGGCGGCGCCGATCTGTGCGCGGTGCTGGCCGGAGAGCGCCACCGCGCGCCCGCCGCCGGGCAGGCGGATGTGGTCCTCGACCTCGGCGACGGTGCCGACCTCGAGGAACTCGTTCTCGTGGCGGGGGACGAGCACGACGCGCTCGTCGTCGCCCACGTCGATGGTGAGAGTGATCCCCATGTTTGGGAACACGACGGTGTCGTCGAGCGGGATCAGCCGCAACAGCTTGCGCGGCTCCGACTGAGAGCTGGCATCCGCGCGGGGCGTGGGTGCGGGTTGGGAGTTGCCGTTATCTGAGCTTGTAGGCATCGGTATACGCTCCATATGAGCTTACGAATTGATAGCTACTATAACAAAGGATCAAGAGGTGCGCAAGGGGGCCCGCGGCTCGTCGGTGGATGTCTTTTTCGGCCCTACAACCAAACGAGAACGAGACTCAGTCTTATTTGGTTGGGGCCCAAAAAGAAGTGTTTGCCCCCAGCGAGGCGCACTTCCGCCGCGCCGCAGTTCAGCGGGCGCTACTCGTCGTTCTCGAAGCTGACCTCGACGTTCTCCTCCTCGACGCGCTCCTCCACCTCCGCCAGCGAGGTGAGCGCGCGCCGGTCGGCGTCCAGCAGCGGCGCCGAGAAGAAGCTGCGCGGCCACAGCCGTTGCGCGCGCACGACGTTGATCTCCATCGCGAACAGCGTCACCTGGCTGCCCAGGTACAGCCACGAGAGCAGCCCCAGCACGAACGCGAACAGGCCGGAGGTCTCCTTCGCGTGGCGCACCACATGCTCGACGTAGTAGCCGCCGAGGTGCTGCAGGATCTGCCACAGCACCGCCGCCACCACGACGCCGGGCAGCAACTCGCGCGTGGACACTGCGCTCGTGGTGAGCAGCCGGAAGGCACAGAAGAACAGCAGCAGGTTGGCGGCCAGCGCCAGCACCACGCCCGCGAGCGCCGTCAGCGCGCTGGGGGCGGCGGCCGTGACGTAGCCGGCGACGACGGTGGAGACGATCGTGAGCGTGCCCAGCGTCACCAGCAGGGCCAGCCCGCGCAGCCGCCACGCGAGGAAGTTGGGGCGCTGCTTACGGGGCACGTGCCACACTTCGTCGAACGCCGTGCGTGCCGCGCCGGTGATGCCGAGGCCCGCCAGCAGCGAGCCCACCACGCCGATCGCCAGCCCCACGCCACTGCCGGTGAGCGAGTGGACGTTGTGCTGCAGCTGGTTGCCGATGATCGGGAACTGTTTGAGCGTCGAGTCCAGCACGCTCTCCTGGGCGCTCCTGTTGCCTTCCAGCACGAACCCCAACACAGTCACGAACACCAGCAGCAGCGGGAACAGCGCGAAGAAGCCGTAGTACGCGATCAACGCCGCCAGCCGGCCGGCGCCATCGTCGCCGAACTTCTTCACGACCGCCGCGAGAAAGCTCAGCCCGCGGTGACGCTGCTGAAAGCCGTCGATTGCCTGCAGACGCTCGTTGAAGGTCATTTTTTTGGAGGAGGGGGAGGGGGGTCGATGGCGCTGGCAATTGAGCGGCGTGGCCCTATCGCCGTGCGTGCTCGCAACGACGCAAATCCGGAGGGGGGTCTCCGCGCGGCTGAGTGCGACATGTCTGTGTGTCTACCCGATCTGCCCAGCGGTTGCAGTCCCGGTGGAGTGGCGACCCGGCCGAGGAGATCGCGCTCGTCGCGCGGGCACGGCGCGAGGCGATGCTGCGCGCCTACCGCAACATGCTGCGGCGCGAGGATCTAGAGGACTGTCTCAGCCAGGCGGTATATGAGCTGCTTGCGCGCGGCGCTCGCGGCCAGCGCTTCGCCAGCCGCGAGCACGTCGTCAACGCGCTCGAGCAGCGCTTCCTCTCGCGCGTGCAGGACCGCCGCCGCGCGGTGCGCGGCCGCAGCCCGCTGCAGGCCCACCTGGAGAGCGCGCTCCCGTGGAGCGGACCGGGCGAGCGAGAACTGGAGCTCGCCGACCCCCGCGCCGAGGTGCACCCGCTGGTCGCCCACCGCTTCCAGCTGCGCGGGGTCGCGCGGCTCGCGCCCTCGCTGACATCCGACCAGCGGCTGGTGCTCGCCTGCCAGGTGACGCTCGGCATGAGCCGCGCCGAGTTCTGCGAGCGCTTCGGCTGGTCGCACGAGAAGTACCGCAAGGTCGCCCAGCGCGCCCGCGCGCGGTTGCGGCGGCTGGTCGAGGCGGAGCCGTGGGCGGGGTGAGTTGCCGGCCAAGTGCTCTGCGCGCCGGCGCCCACTCTGCGAGGACCGGAGTCGAAAACACTTTGGCCGCAGCGCTGTGAATCGGCGGCATTCGTGCTAGGCAGTGACCGTTGTAAGTCACCCATAAACAAGCAGGAGGTAAATGATGAGTTGCGCAAGAGTCAAGAGCATCGTGTCCGCCCTCGTGGCGGTGTGCGCCTTTGGCTGTGCCGCCGCGACGGTGGCGCACGCCGAAGAAGCGCCGTTCTGGTCGGTGGAAGGTGCGAGACTGGCAGCGGGCGAAACCCGTGAAACCACTGCAAAAACATATAAAGCAAAAGCTCATTCGGGCTTCACGCTCACGGTGGGCACCAAGAAAATCTCGTGCTCGACGATCAAACTGAAAGAAGGCTCGATCGGGGGCTCGAGCGCTGGTAACCCCGGCACCGACCACGAGGTCATCGAACTCTCGGGAAGCTGCACCGTGGAAGGCAACGGCACCGAATGCAAAGTCAAAGAACCGATCGTCTCCAGCGCGGTCACCTCGGAGCTGGTGGAATCTGAAAAAGGCGAAAAAGAGGCGCTGCTGATGGAGTTCAAACCCGTCAGCGGGACGAAATTCATGCCGTTGCTCTTCGAAGGGTCCAAATGCACGATCAAAGAAGCAGTGGTGGAAGGTGAAATCGCCAGCGAAATGCTGGTCGACCCCAACGACGAAGAACTCGGAGCCAAAATAACGCAGTCCAACGAACCGGACGAAACAAAATCGGTGCTGGTCAACTTCCCATCGACGGCGATCGCCAAAGTCTGGTTAGTCAAAGAAGAAAAAGGCTCGGAAGTGGCGGTCAAAGAACTGCTGACGTCCGCCAAAGAAGCGGTGAAAATCGAAGGCACGGCGTTAGTCGCGCTGGCGAGCGGCGAAGAATTCGGCGAGGGCAAAGGCCCGAGGATCAGGGCGACCAAAATCAAAGGACGCGCCGGCGCCGGCACCAAAACCTGCATCTTCAAAGAAGCCGCCGACAGATGTGTAGTCCGGGTGGAAGGCACCGCTGGGAAAAACATAGAAATCTTCGGGGAATTCCTGCTCACGATCAATGGCATGGGCGGGCTGGGCATCGAACCGGCCTTTGAACAGGTGGAGCCGGGGGCCAATCTCGAAGGGGCGACGGAATGCAAACCGACGGTAATCCTCAAAGTCAATACGTCGTGCAGTCTCGAATTCAGGTATATCGGACCTGCCAACCCGGCAAACGGACAGTACTCCTCCAGATATGAAGTCGATGGAAAAGAAGGAGCGGTACGGACCAACAGCGAGCGCGTCAGACTCGAAACCGTGGCGTAGCCCGAGTGAGTAGCTCGGCGTTGGCTGGATAAGACAGAGGCGGCACAGGAGCGGCGCCGCGCGGAAGCCTCGGCGGTCAGCCGGTCGGGGCGATGCGGGGCGTCGCTGCCGCTTGCCGGGTCGTGCGGGTGCGGACTCGTCGCTCCCGCTCGCCGAGTTGTGCGGGTGCGGGCTCGTCGCTGCCGTTCGCCGGGTTATGAGGGGTGCGGGCTCGTCGCTGCCGTTCGCCGGGTTATGAGGGGTGCGGGCTCGTCGCTGCCGTTCGCCGAGTTGTGCGGGCCGCGGGCTCGTCGCTCCCGGAGCTCATGAGTCTCTCCCGAGAGGTCGGCCGTTGTCCCACTCGACGGCGGGGGACGGAACAGGGAATAGGGACCCACCTATGAACATCCCTCACCACCCCCATAGGCGCGTCCCCTGGGACGCCACAGGTCGGTCGCAGGCACGACCTCGCGGCGACGCCCATCCGCGCGCATGCGGCCGGGGGCCGGGTATCTCCCCACCTTGGCCCTCGGTCGCTCGCGTGGCTGCACCACAGAGCCGGCATCCACCCATCCCCGGGTCGCGAGGGCGGGCCCCGAGGCGGGGGCATCGTGCATGACGCGCCTGCGCTCCGCGCCGCGGCAGACCTACCGCATCTACTCCGAGGAGGAGTTTCTCGCTGCCGAGGATTGTCAGGTTGAGGTCGGAGTCGGGCCCGCGTCCACGTTCATGTCCACATCCACGTTCGAGCCCGACTTCGCCCTGCTCGGCCAGGCCGGCCGGCGGCGCCAGCCGAGGCGGTGGGGGCGTCTCGCGGCCGTCGCGGCCCTCGCCTCCGTGGTCGCGACGGTCGGCGGCGTGGTCGCGTTGAGTGCGACCGGATCCAGGCCGGAGAGCGATCGCGGGTTTGCCCGAGCAATCGCGGCTCGAGGAGGATCGCCGGAGGAGGTCGTTGCCAATCGGTCGAGCGTCCGGCCGCTTGACGCACGCCCTCCCAAGCGCATTCGGCCGGCCCTCGTGGCGGTTCGACGACGCATTGCCGAGCGCCGTCCTCGCTCTGCTGGTCGGCCGCCGATCCCAGCGCATCCATATGTCCCCCCGCGGCCATCGGCCTCCGTGGCAATGCCGGTCTCGGTGCCCGCGCCCGCGGGCGTTACGGCGGCGGCTACGACCGCGGCGACGACCGCGGCGACGACTGCGGCGACGGCCCCGGCCGCGAGCACGGTGACGGTGAGGACCGCAACAACGGCAACGGATGCCGCCGCCGGCGGGGCACGCTCGGAATTCGGGTTCGAGCGGCGATGAGCGGTGCGCCCCCACACCCACGCGCCGCCGACGATCACCCCCGTGTGACCGTCGCGCGGCGGCCACTGTGGCGGATCCGGCTCGCCCGCGGGCTGCCCCGCTATGCGATCTACGTGCTCGCGCTTGCTGGGGCGCTGGCGAGCGCACGCTTCGCGCTCGACCCCCCGCGTGTCGCGCTGCCGGCGGCGTGGCCGCGGCGCCCGGTGGGCGAGGATCTCGCGGCGGAGGGCTTCGCGACGCTGTTCGCGCGCGCCTACCTCACTTGGGAAGCGCAGCATCCGGAAGCCCGCGAACACGCGCTTGCGCCCTTCGTGGGGTCGGGGATCGACGCCGGCGCCGGGCTGCAGCCACCCGCGAGCGGGGAGCAACGGGTGCAGTGGACGCAGGTCGTTCAGGAACGCGAACCCCAGCCGGGTGACCGCGTCTACACGGTCGCCGCCGACACCGACACGGCCGGGGTGCTCTACCTCACCGTCAGTGTGTTGCGCGAGCCTGGGGGTGGGTTGGCACTGGCGGGCTACCCCGCGTTCGTCGGGCCTCCCACCTCCGGCCCCGCGCAAACCGACGCTGACGGGCGCCTGCGCGAAGTGAGTGAACCGGCGCTCAGCACCGTGGTGGAACGGGCGCTGCGCAACTACCTCGCGGGCTCGCTCTCCGAGTTGGCCGCCGACCTCGCGCCCGGGGCGCGCGTCTCGCTGCCCGGCATCGAGCTCGCGCTGCAGTCGCTGCAGTCCCTCCAGTGGGCCGCCGGCGCCGGCGCGGTGCTCGCGCTCGTGCAGGCCCAAGACCAGCGCGGTGCCTCATACACGCTCGCCTACGAACTCGACGTCCTGCGCACCCAGGGCCGCTGGGAGATCGCCGCGATCCAGATGGACCCCGACGCCACGTAGCCGGGACGCCGCGTAGCGCCATGGAGCCGCCCGCTGCTCCACACCGCCACCGATGCCCCATCGCCACTCGACCAAATGCCTTCCCTCACCACACCCGAGCCCTCCACCACCAAACGAAGGAGTCCCGATGCGTACCGTGCACAACCCTCGATCGCTCACCGACCGCCCCCGCACCCGAACATCCCTGCTGCTGGGCGCCGTGCTCGTCTGTGCCCTCCTCGGACTGGCGCCGATCGCCGCGCGCGCCGCCGTCTCCTCCTCGGTGCCCGGAGCCGGGTCCGGATCGGGCGGCACCGGCACGAGCGGCACCTCGGAAGGCAGCACCCTCGAAGCGGCCGCCTCCAAGGCCGGGAGCACGGGACGCAAGGTGGCGATGAGCCTGATCGGGCTGGCGTTCGCGGTGGCGGGGATCGTGCTCGCGTTCCGCCGCGACTTCAGGGAGGCCGCCGGCGTGTTCGCCGTGGGGATCGTGGCGGTGCTGCTCGCCACGCCCGCTGGCATCAACCTGCTGCAGGACACCGTCAACTCGCTGTTCGGCTCGTGAGCCCGGTCGCGGCGATCCCCCACATGACCACGGGGCCCCGGGCGTGAGCATCGAGATCCGCTCCTACCGCGCTGTGTTCGACCTCGAGCGGCGCATCTACCGCGTCGACCGGCTGCGGCTCAACCCTGGCGGGGTGCCGTTGCGGGGGGTCGTCTACTGCCTCGCGATCCTCGCCTGCCTGGCGCTCGCCGGCGCGCTGCCGCTGGCTGGCTCGGCCGTGCGAGCGCTGCCGTGGTACCTGCGCGACCTGCTCCTGCCGGCCGGCGGCGCGGCGCTGCTCACGATGATCCGCGTCGAGGGCCGGCCGTTTCACCTCGCCGCCGCCGCCCTGCTGCGTCATCTGCTTGGCCCCCACCAGCTCGCGGGGCTACTGCCCGCGGGTGGATCGCTCGGCGCGCTCTCGGATCGGTGCGGCGTACATCCGGGCCGGCTGGGCTCGGCTCCTGGTCGCGTGTGGCGCCCGGAGGAGCTGCTGCTGCTTCCCGACGGCTCCGATCCCTGCCCGCGGCGCCTGCGCTACAGCGGCCCCGGCGCCATGCGCATGACGGCCAACCGGCAGGTGCTCGTGCTCGATCGGGGCGCCGAGCTGCGGGTGCGGGCCCACGTCCCGAGAGCCCGCCGAGCCCGGTAGCGAACGTGCGACCGCCGATCAGCCTCGTGTACGGCAACCTCGTGTTCGGAGCCGACCTCGATGACGGATGGGCCGCGTTCGCGGTGCCGACCAGCTCGTACGAATGGCTCTCCGAGGACGGCAAGCGCGAGCGTTTCCTCGCGCTGCTCGGCGCCCTCGAGGCGGTGGCCGCCGACATCCAGATCGTGCGCGTCAGCCGCCGCTGGGAGATCGCCGGCTACGCGGCGGAGATGGCGGGGGATTCGCGCACCCTCACGCGCTACGTGGCCGCACACGTGCAGCGCCTGGAGGAGCTGGACGCGCGGCGACCGGCGCTGTTCTTCATGGTCAGCCTGCGCGACCCCGAGCGCGACGTCGCCTCCTACGTGTCGCGCGCGGCTGAGCGCCACCCGCGCGAGTGGCTGGCGGGGCTGCGAAGCGGGCTGCTCCCGCGCGACCGCCGTCTGCTGCGCGCCACCGAGCTGGAGCGCGCGCGGGTGCGCGCCGACCAGGCGCACGCGCGTCTCGCCGATTACCTCGCGGCCCGTCCCGCGACCGGGGCGGAGCTGCAGTGGCTGGTGCGCCGCGCCTTCTGCCGCGAGCTGGGCGAGCCGCACGTGGATGGCCTGCACGAGCCACGGGCGCTGGTGTTCGAGCGCAACGGCGAGGCCGTCCTGGCGCCGTTGGAGGGCGACGTGCTGCGCTGGATGGACAGCTGGGTGGAGCACCGTCCGCGGGCGCTGCGGGTCGAGTCGGAGCTCGGGATGTGCTGGCAGGCGCACCTCGTCGTGGGGGCGCTGCCCGAGCAGGTCCACTTCCCCGGCTCCCGTGCCGAGCTGATGTTCGCGCCCGTCGAGAGCCTCCCGTTCGGCGTGGACCTCTCCCTCAACGCGCGCTTCCTGCCCAACGAGCTGGCGCTGCGCATCGCGCGGCGGCGCATCCAGGACGCCGACCAGATCCTGCGCGCCGAGTCCGACGGCGAGCAGGGGGCCACCGACCTCGGCTACCGGCGCACCCAGGAGGCGCGCGACCTGCTCGCCCACCTGCAGTCCTCCAGCCGCCCGCCGCTGCTGCGCGCGACGCTTGCGATCGCGCTCGCCGCGCGCGCGGAGGAGGACCTCGAGGAGCGCGTGGAGATGTGCCGGCGCGCGTACGGGGAGATCCGCCTGCACCGCCCGCTGGGCGACCAGCTCGCCCTTTTCTGCCAGCACCTCCCCGGACAGCGCACGCGCGTGGCGGGCTACGACGACACGCTCACCGCCGAGCAGGTCGCCGCGATGATGCCCACCGCCACGCACGAGGCGGGCTCGGCGGGGGGCTTCTACCTTGGCCACACGCTCAGCGGCTCGGCGCGGCCGGTGCGCCTCAGCCTGCGCGAGGGCTCGGACAGCGACCGCAACACCACGATCCTCAGCGTTGGCGCGCTCGGCTCAGGCAAGACGACGCTCGATCAGAAGCTCAAGTATGAGGCCTTCCTGCAAGGGGCGCGCGTGATCGACTGCGACCCCAAGGGCGACCACCGCTTCCACCTCCTGGAGCAGGTGGCGCCCCACGTGGAGTGCATCGCGCTGCGCCCCGACCCGGCGCTGCGCGGCGTGCTGGACCCGCTGCGCGTCGCGCCCGAGCACCTGCGCCAGGACACCGCCGTGTCGTTCCTGCGCGACCTGCTGCCCGCCCGCGCCGAGCCCGCGTGGGAGACCGCGGTGGTGGGCGCCGTCGATCGGGTGCTGCGACGTGCCGGAGCCGCCGCGACCTGCCTGGAGGTCGTGCGCGCGCTGCGCCAAGGGGACGAGATCGACATTCAGGTCGCCAAGACGCTCGAGGTGTACGCGCGCTCGGGCCTCACCCAGCTGGGCTTCGCCGACCCCGAGGTCAGGCTGCCGCCCGTCGGCCACCGACAGGTGACCTACCTGCCGATCCGCGACCTCCCCGGCCCCGAGCCGGGCACGGCACGCTCGGAGCACTCGCGGGCCGAGCGCGTCGGGGAGCAGATCGTGCGGCTGATCGCGATGTTCGCGATGCACCTGATGAGCGCCGAGCGCGAGCGCTTGAAGATTTTCAGTTTCGACGAGGGATGGAGGTTGCTCGGCGATCCGATCGGTCGCACGCTGCTGGTCTCGCTGCAACGCATGGGCCGCTCCGAGCTGGCGGTGCCGATCATCTCGACGCAGCTCGTCAGCGACACGCTGCTGGGTGAGCGCGAGTCGATCGAGAATCTGCTCGGGGCGACGTTCGTGTTCGGGATGCGCTCGGACGCGGAGGCGCGTCGCGCCCTGGCGCTGCTCGGACTCGACCCCGAGGACCGGCGGATGCGCCAGACGCTGCTGGAGCTGGACGCCGGTCGCTGTCTGCTGCGCGACCACCACGGACGGATCGAGGCGATCCAGGTGGATGTGGTGGTGCCGTCGCTGCTGCGAGCGTTCTCCACGACGCCCGGGAGGGCGCGATGAGAACGGCGACGGCTGCGATCGCCACACTTGCGATCGCGCTGCTCCCGGCCCCCGCGGTGGCCGCCCACGCCCCCGCCTCGCACGCCCCAGCGCCGCACGCGCCCACCGCGCCGCATGCCCCCACCGCGCTGCATGCCCCCGCGCCCACCGCGCCGCATGCCCCCACCGCGCCACCACTGCTCGGCAGATCGGGATCGGTGCCAGGTGCAGGACTCGGCGAAAGCGCCGTCATGGGCGCCGACGCCTCGGCCTCGGCGCCGCCGAGCAGCGGCGATCCGCTGGTGGAAAACGGCCTCGGCAGCCCGCTGTGCGGGACGCCCGCGGAACTGCCGGCGGCCAGCCGGCGCAACTGCGAAACCTCGGGCTTCGAGGCGGCGGGCGCCCCCACCGGCGACTACGGGCTGGACGTCCACATCGACACCGGCCTGCTCGGGCTCACCAGTCAGACACTGCTGCAGGACTACGCGATCGAGCCGGTGTGGATGGGCCTCGTGTGGGTCGTGCACGCACTGATCGTGGCGCTGGAGTGGTGCTTCTCGCTCGACCTGCTGGACAGCTCAGTGCTCGGCGACCTCGAGCGCTCGCTGCGCGCGACGCGAACCACGTTCACCGGCCCTTGGCTGGTGGCGGCGCTCGCGCTCGCCTCCATCGCCGCTGCCTACAACGGCCTCGTGCGCCGACGCGTCGCCGAGACGCTCGGCCAGAGCGCATTGATGCTGGCGATGATGGCGGGCGGGCTGTGGGTGATCGCCGATCCCGCCGGCACCGTCGGCGCGCTTGGGCGCTGGGTCGACGAGGCCAGCGCAGGCACGCTCGGGGCGGTCGTGCAGGGCAGCCCCGCGCACGCGTCGCGGACGCTCGCGCAGAGCATGAGCGGGCTGTTTGGGGCGGCGGTAGGCGCCCCCTGGTGCTATCTGGAGTTTGGCGACGTCAACTGGTGCGAGGACCCCGCGCGCCTGGAACCGCGGCTGCGCGTCGCCGGTCTGGCTCTGCTCACGCGTCCCCGGATCGCCAAATGCGAAGGCGGCGAACGGGTGGCGCCGTACTGCGAAGCGCTCGAAGACGAAGCGCCGTCGTCGTCGGCGTCGGCGCGCTCGCGCGGCGCGATATTGATGCGCGCGGCGCGCACCAACGGCGAAGTCTTCCTCGCGCTGCCCGCCAACGAGGCGGCGCGCAACTCGATCGACGAGCCTGGCTCGCTGTTGCACGTCCTGTGCGGGGGCTCCGAAAGCGCCACCGAATGCCACGGGCCGGCGGCGGCGGAGGCGGAGTTCCGTACGCAGGGGGGCACGACGCCCCGCCTCGCCGGGCTGCTGCTGATCGCGATCGGCGCGGTGGGGATGATCAGGCTGCTGGGCTTCATCGTGCTGCACCTGCTGGGCGCGGAGCTGCTCAGCCTGCTCTACCTGCTGCTCGCGCCGGCGGCGGTGCTGGCACCGGCACTTGGCGACGGCGGCCGCGCCGCGTTCCGCACGTGGGCAACGCGGCTCGTGGGTGCCGTCTGCTCGAAGCTGGTCTTCTCCTTCCTGCTGGGCGTGGTGCTGTTGATGACGCGCACATTGATCGGCCTCGAAGCGCTCGGCTGGTGGACCCGCTGGCTGCTGGTGGCGGTGCTGTGGTGGGGCGCCCACCGCCAGCGCCACCAGGTGCTCGGGCTGATCGCCGGCGAGCACCGTGCCACGAGCGAGCGCCACCGCTCGCTCGTGCAGCGCATGAAACAGCAGCTGGAGGGGCCGCGGACCGTCCTGCAGGGCGCAGGTTGGATGCGCAAGAAGCTCTCCGGTCCGGGTGGGCGGGCTCCGATTCCAGAGCGCCGGCGCACGCGCGAGCGCCTCGGCCGCGAGCGCGCGCGGGCGACCGCCGACGAGCAGGTGACGCGCATGCTGGAGCGCGAGCACGCCACGGCGACCGCCCACGCGGCACCGGGCGGGGAGGCACAGAGCGAGCTCTCCGCCAAACGCAGCCGGCTGCAGCGGGTGCGCGGCGCGCAGGAGCAGGCGGCGGCCGCCGGCGACACTCGCCGCGCCGCCCGCCTCGGCGCTCGCGCGCAACGGATCGAGGGCGAGGTCGCGCAGGAGCAGCGAGTGCTCAACGAGGCACGGCGCACCGCCGCCGGGGGCGAGCGCGCGCAGCTGCGCACCGGCCGTGCCCATACGGCCGAGCAGCTGCGCGAGCGCGGCGAGTGGTTGGACGCGCAGGCCGCACTGTCGCCCGCGCGCGCGGGCGGCGGGGCACGGAGTGGCGTGGGGGGTGGCGCCGGGAATGGCGCGGGAGGCAACACAGGGGGCGGCGCCCATGGGGGAGACGCCACAGCGGGTGGGGCGCGGCGCGACTACCCGGCGCTTGCCGGCTTGGTCGGCTACGGCCGCGAGCAGTACGAGCGTCTGCACCCCCGCGCTCAGCGCGAAGCGCGCCTGGAGATCGATCGCGAGCTCGCGCTGCGCCGCGAGCTGCGCGATGCCGCCGGTGCCGTCATCGCCGCCGGGGAGCGCGCGCCGGGACGCCGCGAGCGCCGCCGCGCCGAGCAGGACTTCGATGGCGCGCTCGATGAGCGTCTGCGCCAGAGCGGCGGTCGCGCGCCGCGCTCGCTAGCCGATCTTCGATCGGTTGGTCCCCCGCGCCGCGAGCGCCCCCGGGATGTCCCATCCCACCAGTCGCCTCGCGCCGATCCACTGTCGCCTCGCGGCGATCCACCCCGGCGCACCGGCGGCGATCCACCCCGGCGCTCGGGCGGAGGCTTCGAATCGCCGGTGCTGCGCGACGCCCACGAGGTCGCGCGGCGGCGCAAACGCCAGCTGGGGGGTTGATGGCGGCAGCCCACCGAATTCCCCGTCCCGCGTTGACCGTGCTGGCGGGCATGGTCGCGCTGGCAGTGGTGCTCATGCTCGGCGTCGTGACCGCGACGTTTGGCGGGAGGTCCACGGCGTTCGCCGGCGAACCGAGCGCGGCCGAAGAGGAGACCGGCGGCAGTGGGGTCTCGGCGCTCGCGCGGGCGGAAATCCCGCTCGAATACCTGCGCCTCTACCTGCGAGCGGCCGCCCACTATGGCCTCGATTGGGCGATCCTCGCGGGGATCGGCAAGGTCGAGTGTGACCACGGGCGCGACTCCGCGCCCTCGTGCACGCGGGAGGGCGCCGTCAACTCGGCGGGCGCGGGCGGACCGATGCAGTTCCTCGCGTCGACCTGGGCGGAGTACGGTGTGGACGCCGAAGGCGACGGCCCGCCGGATCGCTGGAACCCGGCGGACGCGATCTTCGGGGCCGCCAATTATCTTCGGGCCGCGGGCGCCCCCAGGAGCTACCGCCAGGCGATCTACGCGTACAACCACGCCAGCTGGTACGTGGAAGAGGTCGAGAGCTGGGCGGCGAAGTACAGCGCCCGGTCGGCATCGCCGGTCTCATCGGAGGATGCCGACGGTGGGGAAGGCAGGAGCAACCCAAGCGGTGGTGGTGTGGCGGGCAACGCCGTCGAGGGTGCCGGTGGGGAAGGGGCGGGCCTTGAAGGCTCAGGCGCGGAAGGCGCCCTCGAAGAAGCAGACACGAGCCTGGCGAGCGAGACCACGACGCCCGTGCGCTTCATCCCGGGCGAGCGCGCGATGCTCGCCCCGGGCGACGGCCACGTGGCGCTGGTGCCCGCGGGCGTGCCGGCGACGGTGCAGGCGATGGTCGTGGCCGGCAACGAGTTGCAGGACCTCCCCTACGGGCCCGACGGCCACCCCAACCCGCTGGGGGCGCCCGACGAGGATTGCTCGAGCACCGTCAACTACCTGCTCTACCGCGCCGGCGTCCGGCCGCTCGCAGAAATCGTGCGCGACAATCCGCTCGCCCAGGACTACGTGAGCTGGGGAGCCCCCGGCCCAGGGCGGTGGGTGACGATCTACGCGGCCGACGCCCCGACTCCGCATGTCTTCGTGGTGATCGCGGGTCTGCGCCTCGACACGAGTCACGACGGCACCGACGTCGGCCCCAACCGTAACGAAAACGGCCCGCGCTGGCGGATCCTCGACCACATCCCGACGTGGGCGCACTGGTCGGTGCGCCACCCGGTGGGTTTGTAGGGCCGCCATGAGCAGATCGGCGCCATTGAGTCAGAAGTCGGCCAGGAAGCTCCTTGAAGACCATGGCTGGACCGCGACTCATGGCGGCAAGCACGTGGTGAAGATGACCAAGCCCGGGCATCGACCGATCACTCTGCCGAAGCGGCCTTGACTTTGCGGGTCCCCGCTTTCGCGTAACGTACGTCCCTGCATGGCATCCCGCAAGGTGGACTACCTGCTGGTCGGAGGCGGGCTGGCGAGCGCGAACTGTGCGCGCTGGCTGCGCGAGGAAAGCGCCGAGGGGTCGGTGTTGGTGGTGGGGCGCGAGCCCGACCCGCCGTACAATCGCCCCAACTGCTCGAAGGGCTACCTGCGCGGCAGGGAGGAGCGCAGCGAGGCGTTCTTCCGTCCGCGGGAGTGGTGGGGGGAGCAGGGGATCGAGCTGCTCACCCGCACGAGCGTCACCGCGCTCGACGCGGAGGCGCGCACCGCGAAGCTCTCCACCAAGGAGGAGCTCGAGTTCGGCCAGGCTTTGCTGGCAACTGGGGCGAACGTGAGGAGGCTGAACGTCCCGGGGTGCGAGCTGGAGGGCATCCACTACTTGCGCACGCTCGGCAACGCCGACGCGATCCGCGCGGATGCGGCGGAGGCCGAGCAGGTGGTCTTGATCGGCGGCTCCTACATCGGCTGTGAGGTCGCCACCTCGCTGACGCTGCTGGGCAAGCGCTGCGCGATCGTGATGCAGGAGCAGATCACGCTCGAACGCGGCTTCGGCTCCGCGGCCGGGGGCTTCTTCCAGGGGCTGCTCGAGGAACATGGCATCACCGTCCACGGCGAGGACGAGCTGGAGCGCTTCGAGGGCGACGGCCGTGTGGCGAGGGTGTTCACCAAGAGCGGCCTGGAGCTGCCGGCCGACCTGGTCGTGATCGGCGCGGGCGTGGCGCCCGACGTCCAGCTAGCGCGCGGGGCTGGGCTGCAGCTGGGGGAGAGCGGCGGCGTGCGCTGCAGCTCGCGCCTTGCGAGCTCGGCGCCCGGAGTGTACGCGGCGGGCGACATCTGCGAGTACGACTCTCCCATGCACGGGAGGTCGCTGCGGATCGAGCACTGGGACGTCGCCTTCAACCACGGCAAGACCGCCGCGCTGAACATGCTCGGCCGCGACGTGCCGCACGAGACCGTGCCCTACTTCTTCTCCGTGCTCGGCGACTGGGGCGAACTCGAGTACGTCGGCCCGGCGCGGGAGTGGGACGAGGAGATCGTGCGGGGGTCGCTGGAGGATGGGAACTTCACGATCTGGTACCTGCGCGACGAACGCCTCGTCGCGGCGCTCACGTTCGGGCGCTCGGACGACCTCGACCACGCCCGACGGCTGCTCGTCGAGAGTCCCACGCTCGACGCCGCCGCACGCGCGGGGTTGGCGGATGTGGACAGTGAGCTGGGCGCCATCTGACCACGGCATACCGTCCCGGCGGGCGGTAGTATCCGTGGCGTTCATACGGTCGGTGGTCGAGGGAAGCCGGTGCGAATCCGGCGTGGACCCGCCACTGTGACCGGGGATGCCCCCGCTACACGCGTTTGGAGCGTGAGCCACTGATCGGCCACAAGCCATCGGGAAGGCGCGATGGGTGGGCCCGGAAGCCAGGAGACCTGCCTCCGGCCGCAAGCCCACAAGCCCTCGTGGAAAGGGGTTGGCTCATGTCAATCGCAACTCGCCGTTCTCTGCCGGTGCTCACCGGCGTCGTTGTTGGCCTGCTGGCCGCCGTGATCTCGTGTGCGACCTCGCTTGCGGCGCCGGTCACGGTCGAGCTGCGGGTCGAGGGCTCCACGAAGACACTCTTCGAAGGACCCATCAGCACCGAAGCGATCCTCGATCCCCCCGGCATCGCCTCCTCGAAAGGCGGCGCTTTCCCCTGCGACTTCACCGAAAACGGGGAACACGCCGAAGGCTTTGGCACGGTTGCGGCCACGCCCACGGCGGCACTCTATGACGCGGCGATCGCCAACCACCTGGAATTCGCGGCGGCGTGGTCGACCAGCCTCAAAGACTTTCTCGTGGCACAGGTGGGACCCGACAAGGAAGGCGGGCCGCCGAACTACGAAGCGTGGGGCTACGCGGTGAACTACACAACCGCGAACGTCGGCGGTTGCCAGTTCCAGCTCGCACCGGGCAGCGAAGTGCTGTGGGCCTACAACTACTTCAACCTGCACCATCTTCTCAGCCTCTCGGGTCCAATGAGCGTCGATGCGGGCACGCCATTCACCGTGCACGTCGTGGATGGGCAGACCGGGCAGCCTGTCGAAAAGGCGTCGGTCGGCGAAGTGGTCGATGGGGTCACGACCACGATTCCGGGCAGCTCGACGACCGACGCGCACGGGAACGCTACGGTCGTCCTCGCCCACGCCGGGACGGTGGCGTTGAAGGCGACCGAACCTGAATCGGTGCGCTCCAACGGGCTGACCATCTGCGTCCACAACGGCAACGACGGCACCTGTGGTACGACGAAGGTCACCGAAGAGGCATGTCCGGCCAGCTCGTCCGGTTGCGGTCCCGTGAAAACGATCTCCTCGCCCCCACCGATCCCCGAGGTCGCGCACGCAGGCGGGGCGGTCGACGGCCGCACCTACTCCAGGCGCACGGCTCCGCGCATCCTCGCCGGCAGCGTCGATGTGCCTTCCGGCGAGACCCTGCACGAGGTGCGCATCGCGCTCGAGCGCCGCGCCCACGGCCGCTGCTACGCCTTCAGCGGCAACCGTGGCGCGTTCGTGCGCGGCGGCTGTCGCAAGCTGCGCTTCTTCGATGTCAGCGACACCACGTCGTTCACATACCTGCTGCCTGCACGGCTGCCGCGGGGCAGCTACGTGTATGACGTGGAGGCGGTCGACGACGCGGGCGGGATCACCGCGCTCACCAAAGGGCTGAGCAGTGTGGCGTTCTCGGTCAAGTAGGGGTCTAGCGCTGCTCGTTGCGCTCGCCGCGCTCCCGCTCGCCGGCTGCGGCCTCGGCGCCGGGACGACGCCGACGGGCGTGCGGCTGGATGTGACGCGCGGCTTCGGGGCCGATTCGCTGCTCTCCCTGCGTGCTCCCCACAATCACGGCGAAGAGACGGTGATGAGCCTGCTGCTGCGCAACGCAACCGTCACCACCCGCTACGGGGGCGGCTTCGTGCAGAGCATCGATGGCCGCTCTGGCGGGCATGAAGGGGGGCAGCCGGTCGACTGGTTCTACTACGTCAACGGTGTGCAGGCCCCCAAGGGGTCGGCGGACACCAACGTCCATCCGGGCGACCGCGTGTGGTGGGACCTGCACGACTGGAGCCAAACCGAGGAAGTGCCCGCCGTGGTCGGCTCCTTCCCCGAGCCCTTCCTCAGCGGGGTCGAAGGGCTGCGGCTGCCGGTGCGCGTGGAATGCGCCGCGCCAGCCGGCCGCACCTGCCGCACCGTCACAGCCCATCTGCGTGCCGCCGGCGTCACCTCTGCGGTCGCCCAGCTGGGGCCAGCCGGGGAGGAGCCCGACACGCTGCGGCTGCTCGTCGGCACGTGGTCGCAGGTGAGCGGCGACCCCGGAGCGCGGAAGCTCGAAAGCGGCCCCTCGGCGAGCGGCGTGTACGCGCGTCCCTCCGCCTCCGGGCGGAGCATCGCGCTGCTCGACGCGCAGGGCGCGACGGTGCGCACGCTCGCCGGCACAGCCGGGCTGATCGCCGCCACCCGCTACACCGAACAGGAACCCGAGTGGCTGATCACCGGCACCGACGCGGCCGGCGTGCAGCTCGCCGCCAGCCACCTCGACGAAGCGGCCCTGCACGACCGCTTCGCCGTTGCCATCACCGCCAGCGGCGGTCTGCGGGCGCTGCCTCAGCCCGGCGGGGCATCGGGGAGAGGGTAGATGTCATCCAAAACGCCCCTTAACACTTTACAAAATGAAGTGTTAAGGCTCGAAAAATCAATGCACATGTCCACGCCCACCCCATGAACCGTGTTGGCCTGCTCCTGTACCGCCCGCAGGCCAGCCCGCTGCACGCCACGCGCGCGGGGGTCGCCGCGCTGTGGGGGCTGACGCTGATCGCCGCCTCGCTGTTGCTGTACCACCCCGTGGCGCTGGCCGCGCTCGCGCTGGCGGTGCTCGCCGCCGGCTGGGGGGCGGAGGTGGGCCGCGCGCTGGCGCCTGCGTTGCGCACCGCGCTGATCGTCGCCGTCCCGATTGTGCTGATCAACGTGCTGGTCTCGCGCGATGGCCTCACCGTGTTCGCCCGCCTCGGCGACCTTGGCCCCCTCGGGCAGGGCGATCTGACCGTCGAGGCGCTCGTGTACGGCGCGGTGATCGCGCTGAAGGTCACGGTCCTGATCCTGATCACCGCGCTCTGCAGCCTCTGTATCGACCCCGACGCGCTGCTGCGAATCTGTCGCCGCCTCTCGTTCCGCTCCGCGCTCACCGCCTCGCTGGCGGTGCGCATGATCCCCGTGCTCGCCGCCGACGCCCAGCGCATCGCCGAGGCGCAGCGCACCCGGCCGGACGATCACGCCGATCGTCGATGGGCTGGCGCTCGCGCGCGGGTCGCACTGATCGGGGCGATGCTCACCGGCTCGCTCGACCGCGCGATGGACGTCGCCGCCACGCTCGAGCTGCGCGGCTTCGCCGCCGCTCCCCGCGCACCGCGGCTGTCGCGGCCGTGGTCGCGCCACGACCTCGCCTTCTCCGCCTCCGCGGCGGCGATCCTTGTGCTTGCGCTGCTCGGGCGGCTCGGCGGCGTTGCCTCGTTCACCGCCTACCCGCAGGTGCACGCCCCCGTCGGCCCCGGCCTGCTCGCCCTCTGCGGAGCGCTCGTGCTCGCGATCCTGCTGCCGTTCAGCGACCGCCGGGGGATCGAGCCGTGAACATCCTCTCCTTCCACAACGTCACCTACCACTACCCCGACGCTGGGCGCCCCGCGCTCGACGACGTGAGCTTCGAGGTCGCCGCGGGCGAGTTCTGCCTGCTCGCCGGGCTCTCCGGGCACGGCAAGTCCACGCTGCTGCGCGCCGCGTGCGGCCTCGCGCCGCACTTCCACGGGGGTCACTTCGCGGGGCGTGTGCAGCTCGCCGGGCGTGACACCCGCGAGCACGGGCCCGCGCACCTGGGGACGCTCGCCGGCGCGCTCTTCCAGGACCCCGAGAGCCAGCTCGTGATGAGCTCCGTGCGCGCCGAGCTCGCGCTCGCGCTGGAGAGTCGCGGGCACACCGCCGCCGCGGTCGCGCGCGGGGTCGAGGAGGTGGCGCTCGCGCTCGGCATCGATCACCTGCTCGACCGGCCCACCCGCACGCTCTCCGGCGGCGAGGCCCAGCGGGTCGCGCTCGGCGCCGCGCTCTCCGGGCGTCCACCCGTGCTGCTGCTCGACGAGCCCACCTCGCAGCTCGACCCGGTCGCCGGCGACGAGCTGATCGGGCTGCTGCGCCGCCTCAACCAGGAGTGGGACGTCACCGTCCTGCTCGCCGAGCACCGTCTGGAGCGCTGCCTGCCCTCCGCCGACCGCGTGCTCGCGCTGCGCGACGGGCGCCTCGCGCACGACGGCTCTCCGAACTCGTTCTTGGAATGGGCAATTCGCGAGGAGCCCGCGCTGCAGACCCCCGGCGCGCGCATGTTCGCGCTGGCGGGATTGACCCCGCCGCCGGTCGGCGTCAAGCAGGCCCGTGCGGGCCTCCGTGCGCGACGCCTATTGTCGTCGGAATCTGTATCCTCCCCGGCGCCCCCTGCCGTCCGTCATGTAAACATGGGCAACCGCAGGCAGGGGGCACCTTCCTCGGGTGGTCCCCCCGCATCGCCGTCCCCCCGTCCGCTCGCTCGCGCCGCCCCGGCGTCTGCTCGCCCGCCCGCGCGCGTCCTCCCGGCGCTGCGCATACGAGGCGTGTGGCACGAGCTCCACCGCGGCCCCGCGATCCTGCGCGGCGCCGAGTTGCGATTGGAGCCTGGCGAAAGCATCGCGTTGATGGGACGCAACGGCGCCGGCAAGTCGACGCTGCTGCGCCACGCCGCCGGCCTCATGGAGCCCACCCGCGGGCGGATCGAGCGCGGCGGGCGCGTGGCGCTGCTGCTGCAGAACCCCGGCGATTACTTCATGCACGAGCGCGTCGCGCGCGAGGCCTCCCCCCGCGCGCTGGCACTCGCCGGCCTCGCCGAGCTCGCCGAGCGCAACCCCCGCGACCTCTCTGGCGGCGAGCGCCAGCGCCTGGCGCTCGCGATCGTCACCGACGGCGGGGAGGAGCCGGCGGTGCTGGCGCTCGACGAGCCCACGCGCGGGATGGACCGCCTCGCCAAGGCGCAGCTCGCCGAGGAGCTGCGCCGCCGCGCCGCCCGCGGCCAGGCGGTGATCGTCGCCACGCACGACCCCGAGTTCGCGTGCGCCTGCGCCGAGCGCGCGGTGCTGCTTGCCGACGGCCGCGTGATCGCCGACGGCCCCTGCGCGGAGCTGCTCGCCGGCGGCTGGTACTTCGCCACCGAAACCGCCCGCATCCTTGGCGGCGCCGGGGGTGCGCTCGCGCCTGAGCAGGGCGCCTCGCTGCTCGCCGAGCGGGCGGCTCAGGCACATACCGTCTTGGAGCTGGCCGGATGAGTTGGCCCCTCGCCTCTTTCACGCTCGTCGGGCTGGTGCTGGCGGTCGGCTGGCTGGCGTACGAGCGCGCGCGGCCCTCCGCGCGGATGGCGGCCGTCGTGGCCACCCTGGCGGCGGTCGCGGCGCTGGGGCGCGACGCCTTCGTGGCGCTGCCCGACGTCAAGCCGATCACCGCCGTCACGCTGGTCGTCGGCTACGCGCTCGGCCCCTTGCCGGGCTTCACCGTCGGCGCCGTGGGGATGCTCGCCTCCAACGTGATGCTCGGCCAGGGCACCTACACCCCATGGCAGATGGCCGCCTGGGGGCTGGTCGGCCTGATCGGCGCCGCGCTCGGGCGGCTCTCGGGCAGGCGCCTCGGGCGGGTGCCGCTGGCGCTCGCATGCGCCGGCTCGGCACTGATGGCAAAGGAGATCATGAACGTGTACACGTGGACCCTTGGCGCCACCCACACCCCGGCGGCGTTCCTGCTCGTCGCCGGTGGCGCGCTGCCTTTCGACGTCACCGACGTCGCTGCCTCATTCCTCTTCGGCCTCGCCTTCGCCCCCGAGTTGGCGCGCGTGCTGGCGCGGGTGCGCTTGCGTATGGACGTTCACTGGGAGCCCGCCCGCCCGCCCGTCGCTGCCACCACCGCCGGGGGGACTGGCGGTGCGGTGCCGCTCGCCGTGCTCGCCCTCGGACTTGTGTGCGCGCTGGCGCTGCCCGGTGGGTCGGCTCGCGCCTTCACCCCGCGGTCGAGCGCCAGCACAGCTCGGTCCGGCATCGGCGCGTCGACCGATCACGCGGCCGCGGCCGCGTCCCCTGCCTCCGCCGCGCGCGTGAGCGTCTCCCGCGAGATCGCTTACCTGGCCTCCACGCAGAACTCCGACGGCGGCTGGGGCTCCACGGCGGGGCAGCCCTCCAGCGAGCTGTACTCCGCGTGGGCGGCGATCGGCCTCGCCGCCGCCGGGCGCAACCCGCAGAGCGTGCGCCGCGACGGGCACACCGTGCTCGACGCGCTGCGTGCGCAGGCCGGCACACTCGAAGGCGCCGGCGACTACGAGCGCACGATGCTCGCGCTGCGCGCCTGTGGCGCTCAGGTGACGTCGCTCGGGGGCAAAAACCTGCTGGCGGGGTTGCTGCGCTACCGCGCGAGCGACGGCTCCTTCTCCCATCAGGTCAACCTCACGGCATTCGCCATCTTCGCGCTGCGCGCTGCCGGGCACTCGGCCGGCGATCCCGCGGTGCGCGCCGCGGGCGCCTGGATCGCGCACCAGCAGGACGCCGACGGCGGCTTCAACTTCGACGTGCGAGGTGGCGCCAGCGACGTGGACGACACTGCCGCTGCGCTGCAGGCCCTGGTGGACGCCGGTGCCGAGGCCGGGAGGCACTCGCCTTCGACCGAAGCGGGGAGACACTCGCCTTCGGCTCGCATCCCCCGTTCGGCCAGCGTCCCCGTTTCGGCCAACAGCGGCGCCGGCGTCGAACACGCGGTCGCGTTCCTGCTGCGCGCGCAGAACCTCGACGGCGGCTTCCCCGAGCAGCCTGGAGGCGAATCCAACGCGCAGTCCACCTCGTGGGCGGTGCAGGGCCTCACCGCGACGGGGCGCAACGTCGAAGCGATCCACCGCGACGGCAGTCGCTCGCCGCTCGGCTACCTGCAGAGCCTGCTTGCCCCCAACGGCAGCGTGCGCTACTCGCGCACCAGCACGCAATCGCCGGTGTGGGTCACCGCGGAGGCGCTCACCGCGCTGGCGCGCGCGCCGTTCCCGATCGGGTGAGGTCAGGCGTCCGCCGCCCTTTGCCGACGGTCTGACCGCGGCGATCTGGTCGCGCGACCCAGCTGCGATCGATCCGCCCGCTCAGGTGAGGCGTCGGCGGCGCGGCGAACGTCTACCCTCTGAGAGATGTCGAGCGCACCTCTGACGGCATCCTCGCGTGCTGCGCACCGCGGCGTGGGGGGACCTGCGCGCGGTCGCGTCGGCCGCGCGCCCCAGCCGAGCATTGCGTGGGCGTTGTGGGCCGCCCTGCTGTGCGTGGTCGCGATGGCTCTCACCTGGACGCTTGCCGAGCTCGTCCCGGCGGTCCATTGGCGCGATGCGATCTTGCTCAACGACTTCACCAAGCTCGGCCGTCCCGGCGTGAACACGCTTGCCAACCAGCTGCTGCACCTGCTCGACCCGTTGCTCTACACCGTGTGGGCGCTGCTGCTGGTGGCCGTCGCACTGCTGCGCCGGCGCCCGCGCGTGGCGCTCGCGATAGCGGTCGTGCTGCCCGCGGCGCCGGGCGTCGCCGAGCTGCTCAAGCCGCTGCTCGCCCACCCCCACGACAGCGTCGGCTGGCAGTGGATCGGAGCCGCCTCGTGGCCCAGTGGCCATGCGACCGCGGCGATGACGCTGGTGCTGTGCGCGCTGCTTGTCACCCCCCACCGCTTGCGCCCCCTGGTTGCCGCCCTCGGCTGCGCGTTTGCCGTGGCGGTCGGCTGCTCGCTGCTGATCCTGGCTTGGCACATGCCCAGCGACGTGCTCGGCGGCTACCTGCTCGCGGCGCTGTGTGTCTTGCTCACGATCGCCGCGATGGGCCCGGCGTGGGATCGGCCGGGGCCGCTGCTGGGGCCTCGCTCTGCGTGAGGCGCTCCTGCGGCGTCTCTGAATGAGGCGCTCCTGCTGCGTCTCCGCGTGAGGCGCTCCTGCGGCGTCTCTGAATGAGGCGCTCCTGCTGCGTCTCCGCGTGAGGCGCTCCTGCGGCGTCTCCGAGTGAGGCGCTTCCACGGCTGGTCCACTACCGCAGCCGGTTCTTTCTCCTACTCGGGGGCCGCCGTGGCCTCGTGCGTGCCGGGATCCCACAGCGGCTCCGACCCCGCGTCCTGCTCGTTGACCGTGCGAGCGAGGATGAACAGCAGGTCGGAGAGGCGGTTGAGGTAGCGCACCGTCTCGGGGTTGGCGTCCTCCACCGCGAGCGCGCGCCGCTCGGCCCGGCGGCACACAGTGCGAGACACATGCAGATGGGCCGCCGCGGGGGTGCCGCCGGGGATCACGAAGGAGCGCAGCGGCGCCAGCTTCGCGTTGGCCTCGTCGCACGCCCGCTCCAGCCACTCGGTGTACTCGGGGGTGACGCGCAGCCGCTCGCGTTCGTCGCCGGCGGGCACCGAGAGGTCGGCGCCGAGGTCCAGCAGATCGTTCTGCATGCGGCGTAGCCATGTCGCGACGTGGTCGGGCAGCCCGGGCGCCAGCAGCGCCACGCCCAGCACCGAGTTGAGCTCGTCCACGGTGCCGTACGCCTCCACCCGTGGGTGCAGCTTGGAGACACGGCTCATGTCCCCGAGGTGGGTCTCGCCAGCGTCGCCGAGCTTGGTGTAGATGCGGGTGAGATTGACCGTCATGGCCACTCTGAGTTTTGCAGATGGTCCACCGGGGTGGCGCGCGTCCGCGCGATCGGATACGTTCTCGCACCTCAATGCGGGTTGGCGTTCCGAAGGAGACTGCGGCGGGTGAGCACCGGGTGGCGCTCGTGCCCGAGGTGGTCGGCAAGCTGAAGGCCAGAGGACTGGAGGTTCTCGTGCAGCGTGGCGCGGGCGCCGACGCCCTGCTGCCCGACAGCGCTTTCGCCGATGCCGGCGCGGAGTTGACCGATGACGCCGCCGCGGTGTGGCGCGCCGATGTGGTCGTCACGATCTCCCCCCCTCTGCCCAGGAGATCGGCTTGCTGGGGGAGGGCTCGCTGCTGATCGGCTTCCTCGCGCCGCTGACCAGCCCGGAGTGCACGAGCGCGCTCGCCGCCGCGAAGGCGACGGCGCTCGCGATGGAGGCGATCCCGCGGATCTCCCGCGCGCAGGCGATGGATGCCCTCTCCTCGCAGTCCAACGTCGCGGGCTACCGCGCGGCGCTGCTGGGGGCGGAGCAGATGGGGCGCTTCTACCCGATGCTGATGACCGCCGCGGGCACGATCCCGCCGGCGAAGGTGCTCGTGCTGGGGGCCGGCGTGGCGGGCCTGCAGGCGATCGCCACCGCCAAACGGCTGGGGGCGCGCACCACCGGCTACGACGTGCGTCCCGAGGTGGCCGAGCAGGTGCGCTCGCTCGGCGCCCAGTGGCTGGATCTCGGCCTCGAGGCCGCCGGCGAGGGCGGTTATGCGCGCGAGCTCACCGAGGAGGAGCGCGCACGCCAGCAGCAGGCGTTGACGGACGCGATCAAGGGCTTCGACGTGGTCATCACCACTGCCCTGGTGCCCGGCCGTCCCGCGCCGAAGCTGGTGACCGAGGAGGCGGTCGAAGGGATGAAGCCGGGGTCGGTGGTCGTGGACCTCGCGGGCGAAGCGGGGGGCAACTGCGAGCTCACCGAGCCGGGGGCGACGGTGGTGCGTCACGACGTGTCGATCCTCGCCCCGCTCAACCTCCCCGCGACGCTGCCCGAGCACGCCTCGGCGCTGTTCGCGCGCAACGTGCTCGCCTTGCTGGAGCTGCTGGTGGGGGAGGATGGCACGCTGAAGGTCGACTTCGAGGACGAGATCGTCAAGGGCGCCTGCATCGTGCGCGAGGGCGAGATCGTCCACGACGGGGCGCGGGCCGCCGTGGAGGCCGCCGCATGATCCTCGCCTCCGTCCTCACCACCAACCTAGCGATCCTCGTGCTCGCGGGCTTCATCGGCTTCGTGGTCATTTCCAAGGTGCCCAACACTCTGCACACCCCGCTGATGTCGGGCACCAATGCGATCCACGGGATCGTGCTGCTCGGCGGCCTGCTGTTGCTCGGCCTCCCGGGCCTCGACGGATTGAGCAAGGGGCTTTTGGTGATTGCCGTCGCGTTCGGCACGATCAACGTCGTCGGCGGCTTCCTGGTCACCGACCGGATGCTGGAGATGTTCAAGTCCAAGCCCAAGCCGCCGGCCAAGGCCGAGGTCGAGCCGGTCGGCGGGAAGAGCTCTGAGGCGGGCGGCGCTGGGGCCGACGGCAAAGAGGGGGGAGGCTCGTGATCCACGCCCCCCTCGCCACCACCTTCCTGCAGAGCGAAAGCTTCATCTACGTCCTCTACATCGTTGCCTTTGCGCTCTTCATCCAGGGCCTGCGCGGGCTCTCCGGCCCGACGGGCGCGGTGCGCGGCAACCGCACCGCCGCCGTGGGCATGGCGATCGCGGTCATTGCGACGCTGCTCAACCCGGGGGAGGGCAACTGGGGCCTGATCGCGCTCGGCATCGCGCTCGGCGTCGCTGTCGGCATCCCCGCGGCGCGCAACGTGAAGATGACCGCGATGCCGCAGATGGTGGCGCTCTTCAACGGCGTCGGCGGTGGCGCGGTGGCGCTGATCGCGTGGGTGGAGTTCCGCCACTACGGCTCCACCTACGGCTCGCACACGATCCACCTGCTGGGCGAAACGGGCAGCGTCACGATCAGCGCCGGCGGGCCCCCCACCTACGTGGCGATCTTCTCGGTGTTCGCCGCGATCGTCGGCTCGATCTCCTTCTGGGGCTCCAACATCGCCTTCGGCAAGCTCCAGGAAGTGATCCCCGGGCGCCCGATCTCCTTCGGCTCCGCCCAGCAGGCGGTCAACCTTGTGCTGCTGATCCTGGCGCTCGCCGCCGGCATCGACCTGGTGGCGGGTGCGCACTCCGAACTGCTGTTCATCGGCATGCTGATCGTCGCCGCGCTGCTCGGCAACGCCGTGGTGCTGCCGATCGGCGGCGCCGACATGCCCGTGGTGATCTCGATGCTCAACGCCTTCACCGGCCTCTCCGCGGCGGCCACGGGGATGGCGCTCGACAACCCCGCGCTGATCGTCGCGGGGATGATCGTGGGCGCCTCCGGCACGATCCTCACCAACCTGATGGCCACCGCGATGAACCGCTCGATCCCCGCGATCGTCGCCGGCGGCTTCGGCGGCGGCGGCGCCGTGGAGGGCGCCTCGGGCGCGGGCGAGCACGCGGGCACGGTGCGCTCGACCACCGCGGCCGATGCCGCGATCCAACTCGCCTACGCCTCCCGCGTGGTCGTCGTCCCCGGCTACGGGATGGCGGTCGCGCAGGCCCAGCACGCGGTGCGCGAGCTGGCCTCGGAGCTCGAGGCGCGAGGCGTGGACGTCAAATACGCGATCCACCCGGTCGCGGGGCGGATGCCGGGACACATGAACGTGCTGCTCGCCGAGGCCGACGTGCCCTACGACCAGCTCAAGGAGATGGACGACATCAACCCCGAGTTCCAGCGCACCGACGTGTCGCTGGTGATCGGCGCCAACGACGTCACCAACCCCGCCGCCCACAACACTCCCTCCTCGCCGATCTACGGCATGCCGATCCTCGAAGTGGACGACTCCCGCTCGATCATCGTGATCAAGCGCTCGATGAACCCCGGCTTCGCCGGGATCGAAAACGAGCTGTACTTCGACCCCAAGACCTCGATGCTGTTCGGCGACGCCAAGTCCGCCGTCAGCGAGATCACCGCCGAGCTGGCGCAGCTGTAGGTCTCCCCAGCCCGGCCTTCGAGGGCCGCTGAGGAGCAGGGGACGGATCATTCCAACCCTATTCGGCGAGGCCGCCGAGGAGCAGGGCACGGACCCGTTCCCGCTCCAGCTTCCGTGCGGCGGAGCCGGCCCGCGGGCGCTCCGGAGTCCACGCGTGTTTTTCCGTAGCTATGGCTTGCATCTCTAGTCGATGTACTCTACTCTCAACTGAGAGGGATGAACGGTCTTGGTTCCGCACCGCGGCGCATTGGCGCTGCATGGGCGGCGACGACCGTGCTTTGGGTCTTGGGAGTGGGTACGGTCGGCTCGACGCTCGCGCAGGGAAGTCCTCTGCGGGCCAAAAACGATCCCATCGCCCAGGCGAGCATCGTCGACGGCAGCGTGGCGTCGATCACGGAATTTCCCTTCCAGGTGGCGCTGTACAACCCGCGCACCGGATCGCCGGCGAAGGGTTTCTTCTGCGGGGGAGTGATCCTCGACGCCACGACCGTGGCGACCGCCGCGCACTGCCTGTTCGAGGAACGCGGAGCTCACACTCCGCCCGCCGAAATCGAGGTGCTTGCCGGCTCCACCTACCTCGAACCGACCGATCCCGGGAGCGTCAGGGACCCAGTGGCCTCGGCGACGGTGGACCCCGCCTACAACCCCGGCGCCAGCGACTATGACGTCGGCGTGCTGCGTCTGGAGCGACCGCTGTGGGGCGGCCCCACGCCGGCGCTCGACGGCCACAGCACGATCGCGCCGCTGGCGCTCGACACGGCATTGGCCGAAGCACGCACCGCCGGTGCGCAGACGGCGGCGTCCGCCACCCAGTCCGCGACGCCGCCGGCGCAGGCCCTCGTCAGCGGCTGGGGGGATCTCGTGCCTCAGCCTGGAGGCTCGCCCAGCTACCCGCTGCGCCTGCGCAAGACGCACGTGCCGCTCGTCGCCACCACGCTCTGCGAAGAAGCGTACGCCACGATCGAACAGCCGATCACGCCGCGGATGATGTGCGCCGGCGGCGCCCCGGGCGAAGGCCAGGGGCACGCCGACTCCTGCTACGGCGACAGCGGTGGCCCGCTGGTGGCGCCCGGCTCGGCTGAGGGCTCCTCGCCCGCCGGCGACGTACTGCTGGGGCTGGTGGACTTCGGCAACGGCTGCGGCCAGGCAGGCTATCCGGGCGTCTATCTGCGCGTTGCCGATCCCGCGGTCGCCCGCTTCCTCGGGGCCCCTCCGGTGGCCTCGGCGGGAGGCATTCGCCGCGGCGTGTGTCCCGCCCTGCGGGCCGGCCACGGCACCGCCGGGCATCACGTGCACCGCTCGCGCGCGCGTCGGCCCGCCCGTCGCGCGCGGCGTTGCAAGCGCTGAGCCTCACGCTCACCCACGCCGTGGGATGCCTCTGCCAGACTGGCGGACGTGATCGGGAGAGATCAGGCGCTGCAGGCGCTCGCGGACAGCGAGTTCGACGTGGTGGTCATCGGCGGGGGCATCACCGGCGCCGGCGTTGCGCTCGATGCGTCCACGCGTGGCTACTCCGTGGCGCTGCTGGAGCGCGCCGACTACGCCTCGGGCACCTCCAGCCGCTCCAGCAAGCTGGTGCACGGGGGGCTGCGCTACCTGCAGAACTTCGATCTCGGCCTGGTGCGCGAGGCGCTGCTGGAGCGCCAGCTGCTGGTCGCCCTCGCTCCCCACCTTGTGCGCCCATTGCCGCTGGTCGTGCCAGCCTTCGACGGTGTCCGTCCCGACCGCATGATGGGCGTAGGGCTCAACCTGTACGACGTGATGTCCGTCGACCGTGGACGCCTGCGCCCGCGTCGTGGGCGCCGGGGACGCGCCGAGCGCGGTGGCGCCCGCCGTGGGGAGGCCGAAGAGGCCGCGCACGATCGCGAGGGGGGTGAGGGCGCGGCGGGTGTGGCGCGTATGGTGGCGGGGGAGAAGGCGGGCACGGGGGGGAGGGGCACCGACGCCGACCGCGGCTGGAGCCCCGAGCGCCACCGGATGATCACTGGCGAGGAGGTGCTGGAGCTGCTGCCCGCGCTCGGCCCCCGTGAGCCGACCGGCGGGTACCTTTTCTACGACTGCCAAACCGACGACGTGCGCCTGGTGCTGACGGTGCTTGGCGAGGCTGAGCGCTTCGGGGCGGTGTGTGCCAACCGCGTGGCCGTCGTCGGGCTGCTCGAAGACGACGACGGCCGTGCCAACGGGGTGCGCGCGTGCGACCTCGAGGGAGGCGGGGAGTTCGTGGTGCGCGCCGCGAACGTCGTCAACGCGACCGGGGTGTGGGCCGATCAGCTGCGCCCGCAGGAGCTCCACGAAGCGGCGGACCTGGACGGGCCCGCCCGCGGCGAGCAGGTTTCGGCGCCCTTCATCAGGCCCAGCCGCGGCACCCACCTCACCCTCTCCCACGAGGACCTGCCGCTGGTTGGCGGCGCGATCGTGCCCGCCGGCGAGGGCCGCTCGATCTTTGCGCTGCCGTGGCTGGGGCGCACGCTGGTTGGCACCACCGACAACGACTACGAGGGGGATCTCGAGCACGTGCGGCCCTCCGCGGAGGACATCGACTACCTGCTGGATGCCGTCAACGCGTTCTTCGCCACCGACCTGCACCCGCGCGACCTGACGGGTGCGTACGCTGGTGTGCGACCGCTGATCTCCAGCGGCGACCCCAAAAAGTCGGTGGACATCTCGCGCCGAGCCGAGCTGTACGAGACCGCCAGCGGCATGCTCACGATCACCGGGGGCAAGCTCACCACCTGGCGGCGGATGGCGAAGCTCACCGTCGACCGCCTCGTGGAGCGCGATGCGCGCGAAGCACCGTGTCGCACGCATGAGATTCCGCTCGGCCAGCCGGTTGCGGTGGAGGAGCTGCCGCGGGTGGAGGGCGTGCCCGAGGAGTCCTACGCCGCGCTGGCGGCTCGCTACGGCTACGCCGCGCATGAGGTGCTCGCGCTGGCATCCGGGCGGGGTGAGCTGGCCCAGCCGATCGTGCCCGGCCTCCCCGACCTGCTCGCCGAGGTCGCCCTCGCCGCTCGCCGCGAGCAGGCGCGTGGCATCGCCGACGTGCTGCTGCGCCGCACGCGTCTGTGGCTGCTCGCCGCGCATGCGCTCGACGGCTCGTCGCGGGAGGGGTCGCCGGGGGAAAGTGCGCCGGGGGAAGGTGCGCCGCGGGAGGGGTCGCCCGGGAAAGGTGTGCCGCGGGAGGGGTCGCCGGCCGGCTCGCCGCCGGAGCGGGCCCCGTCGCCGGTGCGGCGCGTCGCGGGCGTGCTCGCGGGGGAGCTGGGCTGGAGCGCACAGCGCACCTCGGAGGAGATCGAGCGTTTCGCGCGGGAGGCTCGCGCGGAGGGACTCGAGGCCGGGTGAGACGCTACCGCCTGCGCGCCGTCGATCGCGTGCTGGAGCTCGGCGCGGGGGCTGGTGGGCCGCTGATCATGGGCGTCGTCAACGCCTCACCCGACTCCTTCAGCGACGGCGGCCGCTACGGGAGCCTGGAGCAGCGGGTGGAGCTGGCGCTGGCGCACGCCGCCGCCGGCGCGGACATCCTCGACATCGGCGGCGAGTCGGCGACCACCGGGCGTCCGCCAGTGCCGGTGGCGGAGGAGATCGCGCGCGTCGTGCCGCTGATCGAGGGCATCGTGGCCGAGCTGGAGCGCGATCGGATGCGCCGTCCCCGCGATGAGGGCTGGATCCATCCCGTGGTCTCGATCGACACCTACAAGCCCTCCGTCGCTCGTGCCGCGATCGCTGCCGGGGCGCGGATCGTCAACGACGTCAGCGGGCTGCGCGACCCCGAGCTGGCTGCTGTCTGCGCGGAGAGCGGGGCCGCTCTCGTGCTGATGCACACCGTTGCCGCTCCCCGTGTGCGCGTGCAGGACCCCGACCTCTATGGCGATGTGGTGGAGGAGGTGCTCGCCTTCCTGCGGGAGCGGATTGCCGTTGCGCTCGCGGCCGGGGTCTCTCGCGAGCAGCTGATCCTCGACCCGGGACCCGACTTCGCCAAGACTCCCGCCCAGACGATCGCACTGCTTGTGCACGTCGAGCGCCTGCACGAGCTCGAGCTGCCGCTGCTGATGGCGATCTCGCGCAAGGACTTCATCGGCGCGCTCACCGGTCGTCCGCCGCGCGAGCGGCTCGCCGGCACGCTTGCGGCTCTGGCCCACGGCGTCGACGCCGGCGCGCACATCTTCCGGGTGCACGACGTCACCGCCGCCGCCGACTTTCTCACGGTGCGCGCCGCGCTGGCCGGGGAGCTGCCCCCGAAAAGGGATCTTGCGCTTGCCGAGGAACTGAGACACCAGCAAGCGCCGCGCGGCTCGGGGGCCTCGGAGTCCGTTCGTCCGATCTCCTGAGTCTGAAGCGACCGAGCTCGGGGTCGCACCGGAACCGGGTGCTCAACCCGTCAACGGTCGATTCAGGCTAAGCTGCGTGACGCCGGGTGCCGGCCGCTGTCCAACGCGGTCGGGCGCCAACCACCCATAACGTACGAACAAGAGGGGACTGACATGACCGTACTCGAGCGCTCTGAGCTTGACGCCAGCCCGCTGGCCGACCTGCACGCGATTGCCGACCAAATCGGCCTCGACGGGTTTCGCAGATTGCGTAAGGCCGACCTGATCGACGCGATCCTCGAGCGCTCCGGCGGCACCGCCGAAGGCGGCGAGGGGGAGGACGCCGAGGACCGGAATGGCGATCGAGGGAGCGATGGCGGCAGCGGACGGCGTGCACGCGGCAGCCGTTCCGGTGGAGGACGCTCCGGTCGGGTGCGCACTGGCGGCGCCCCCGCCGACAGTGGCGGGGGAGGCGACGAGGAGGCTGCCGGCGAGGAGGGCTCGGGCGAGGAGGAGCGCGAGGCTCGCCCCGCGCGTCGACGGCGCCCCACTCGCTCGCGCCGCTCCCGGGGCGCCGGCGAGGACCAAGAGCGCGAGTCCGAGGGTCCGACGGCGCCCGAGAGCGAGGCGGAGCCCAGGGCAGCCAGGGGTCGCACGCCGCGTGCCGCGGAGGATCGCACGGTCGAGGGCGTCGTCGAGCTGCTCGGCAACGGCTCGGCCTTCCTGCGTGTTTCGCCACCGGAGGCCTCCGACGAGGACGTCTACATCTCCGCCGCCCAGGTGCGCCGCTGCGAACTGGTCTCCGGCGATCGGGTGAGCGGCCCCATGCGCACTCCGCGCGCCTCCGAGCGCTACCCCTCGCTGGCGCGCGTGGACACGATCAACGGCTCCCCCGCGGAGTCGGTCGCGGAGGGAACCCGTTACGAGGATCTCGCCGTCGCCCATCCCTCCGAGCGTTTGGAGCTCGACCCTCAGGATCCAACGCTCGGAGCGATCGAATGGCTCACCCCGATCGGGCGCGGCTCGCGCGTGACGATTGTGGGGGAGGCCCGCTCGGGCAAGACGGAGACCCTGCGGCGCCTGCTGGCCGCGCTCGTTGGGCGCGAGGGCCTGGAGGTGATGCTCGTACTCAGCGGGGTACGTCCCGAAGAGATCGCCGTCTGGCGCGAGGGGCCCGTGGCACCGGCCGCCGCACTGGACCTCGGCGCCTCCGCCGAGCTGCAGGGCCAGACCGTCGAGCACGTCGTCGATACCGCCAAGCGCGTCGCCGCGCGCGGTGGGCATGTGGTCGTGCTGATCGACTCGCTCGACTGTCTCCCGCCGCACACCGCGCGGCGGATCCTCGCCGGTGCCCGCAACCTCGTCGACGGCGGTTCGCTCACGCTGATCGCCACCACGACCCGTCCGCTCGGCGGTGAGAGCACCGTGATCGCGCTCGACGTCGCACTCACCTCCACTGGACGTATCCCTGCGCTCGACCTGGCGGCCAGCGGCGTCGTGCGGCCCGAGCTGCTCGTTGGCGAGGACGGCGCCGAGGCGATTACCAAGGCCCGCGCCTCGGCTCTGGCGGGCTGACTGCGGAGCCTCTAGGGCAACGCGCTAGCGCAGGTACGCGACGCGTGCCCAGGAGGGCTCGGGTGAGAGCTCGATCGGCTCGCCGCGGCGAGCCGAGTGCGGAGCTGTGGGCTGGACGTAGGCGAAGCTGCACGTCTCCTCGATGAACGCCACCCCCAACTCGCCCTCGTTGACGCGCTGATCCAGCCACGCGCCGCGGAACACCAGACGGCGCAGCCAGTGCACCAGCGAGCGCTCCGCCGGCCCCACCAGATCCTGCCAGCACTCGTTGACGTGCTCTCCGAGGGCGGATGCCGGGTCGAGGATCTCGCCGTTGACCGCCAGGTTGACGAGGTCTTCCAGCTCGTCCTCCCCGAGCCTGCCGTCCACGAACCCCAGCTTCAACGCCGCCTGCTCGCAGCGCTCGGCGAAGTCGCCCTCGTTGAAGGTGAAGCGCAGCTCCCCGTATTCGAGGACGAAGTCCTCTCCCGAGTTGTAATTTCCGCGGCGTGTCTTGTCCATGACGTTGGTGCCGGAGATAGTGGGTTGATAAAAGGGGCTGGTTGCCTGCAGAAGGAGGGTCCGACCGAAGCCGGGTCCCACTTGCCTGCGGCTCGCATCCCCGTTCCGGCCAGCCGGCCTCGGGCCGGCTGGGCCACTCCTGGGTCTGGGCTCCGTGCCGTCGGCATCATAAGCTGACTTCCTCTTCACGTGGGGGTGTTGCACGGGAGATTGCACGGCAGCTACCCTCCACGTTGAGATGGCGCGCCCCACCGAGCACGGACGGCGGTCGGCCGGGGTCCCCCACGGCTATCGCACCGCGCTGGTGCCGATCTTCGGGGATGACGTCAGCGCCGCCGCGATCGGCCGCGTTGCGAAGCTGATCGGCAAGGGTGGGGTCATCAATGCGGTCTTCGTGCTTCCCGTCCCCCCACAGCTCCCGCTCCAGGAGGGCCTAGAGCGGGAGGAGGCACAGGGTCGCTCAGTGCTCGAGAGCGCTCGCATCCAGGCCCGTCGCGCCGGAATCCGCATCCACACCGGCGTGATTCGCACGCGCAACCCCGGCGCCGCGTTGGTGGACGAGGCCCTGAAGCTGGAGGTCGACATGATCTACTGGTCCACGCTCCACGCTCCCGCGGGCGAGCGGCGCATCGGCCCCACCGCGCTACACCTGCTCAGCAGGCGCCCCTGCCGGGTGATCATCGAGACTGAGGGCCACCCCGCGCCGGCTACTGCAAACCGATAACGACCCGCGCTCGCTTGACCCCGTCGGACAGCGACTGCCCGCCGCCGGCCGTGACGGTGCCGAGCGGGGCGATCGCGGAGGCGACGCTCGAGAAGCCCGGGGCCTGGTTGAGCCCGAGCGATTCGAGCAGCCCCGAGAGCGTGTGGACTTCGATCAGCGCGCTTGGCTGGATTCCCCCGCCGAGAGTGCTCGCCGCGGCGGTGTAGGAGGGAGCGCTCCCCAACGTGCTCTGCGGGTTGAGCGCTTCTTCGATCGAGGCGCTGCCCAACCCCGCGACGAACTTGCCCTGTCCCGCCGCGAGCGTCAGCTCCAGCGGGAAGCTCGGTAGCTTCACCGTCACCGCGGTTTCCGTGCCGGGCACCGAGGTGGGCGAGGTCTGGCCACCCGCTTCGCGATATGCCTGCGCGAGCTTTGCCACCGCCGCACGCGAGCGAGCGGGATCCTTGGAGGCGATGATGAGTGCCGCCCGCAGCTCGAGGATGCTGCTGCCGCTCGCATACAGCCCGGTGGCGCCCGCCCAGCTGAAGAGGTCGCGCTGCAGGTTCAGCGAGTGAGAGCTGAGCGGCGCCAGCAGCGTGCCGAAGTCGATGCCACCGATGTTCAGCGCTGAGCTCAGCGAGGCGAACGAGCCAAAGCCCTGCGTGCCGTGGTCCAGCGCACCGCCGAGGTTGCCGATGCCCACCGCCAGCCAGGAGCCGCCGGGGAGCCCGCGTAGCACCTGCGCTCCGCTTTCGCCGAACGCTTCGGAGTGGCCGGCACTCGATTCGGTGGAGCTCGACGCCGAGCCGCTCGAGCCGGAGCCGGCGGTCGGGGGCAGCGTGTCGAGGTTGAGCGCCACCGCGTTTGCGCTCGGAATCACCGACAGGTACGCCTGGCCGGGGTTGCCGAGCAGGCCCTCCAGCAAGGGCAGGATCGATTCCGCGCCGCCGGTACTCCCACTCCCACTACTGCCGCTGCCACCGCTCTTGAGCGCGCTCGCGAGCTCTTCGGGGCTCAGATAGGCGTTGGCGAGGGATCCATGTTCGGCGGTGGAGGTGAGCTTCGAGTAGGCGCTCGCCTGCGCCAGCGAGGGGCCGCCGGCGGCTGTTTCGATCACGCTCTTTAGTCCCGCTTCGCTGCCGATCACCGCGAACTTGTGCACGATCCCCTCGGCCACGCCGTGGGGGGAGACTTGGTAGGTGACGCCGCGATAGCTGGTCGTGTGCGCTCCCGCGCTGTGGGCCTGGCCTTCCAGGAACGATTGCGCCTTGGCGACGTCGGTCGTGTCGAGCACCAGTGCCCCCTGTGCGGAGCTCGCGCCGAGTGCCGCCTGCAGGCCGCCCTGCCCGAGCAGGGCCGCTTCCAGGCCGGGCAGGCCTTCCGCGAGGAGCTTCTGAAGCGTTGCGCCGCTCAGCAGACTTTCCGCGTGGCCGAGTGAGACGGCGCTGAGAAACGCCCCCGCGTTGGTGCCCAGCCACGGCTCGACTTCCTTTGCGTAGTTGGGCGTTTTGCCGGTGGGGCCGGCCAGCAGTTTCAAAAGCCCTTCGAACGGGTGCTGGCGGCCGGTGAGCGTGTGCGCGGCGGTGGTCGCGTCGGTCTTCAAGCTGCCTTCGGGTCGCACCACCGCGTCGATGTAAAACGGGATCGAGGCCGGCGTCACCGTCGCGGGGCTCGCGCTCGTCCCGCTCGGGCTGGAGCCGCAGCCGCCGAGCGCCGCAATGAGGAGCGCGGCGCTCGCCAGCATCGTCGTCGCGACCGACGCACGGCGGCTTGGACGGGCGCCGCTCACATGGCCGATATGCGCGTTGGCATGCATTCCCCCCCGGGGGCGGGCGGGGGGCTCTGGGAGGCGAGCTTGTTGGTGCTGGCTGAGGACAACGGGGTGAGTCCTTTCTCGGCGGTCGGGACGGGGTGCACATAACGATCGTATGCGCCCCAGCGGCGTTCGCGCAAGTCACACGTGCAGATGCAACTTACGTGGCAAATCCGAGTGGTGCAGCGCGGCTTGCGTATTTGTGCGTCCCGACCGCTCGCTGGGTGAGGTCTTGAAAACAGGCGATATGCAGGCGTTTCTAGCGACATCAAGGGTGTGTGGATGGTGAAGTGGGGGAAAATGTGCAACCAGGGTTGCGTTGTGGGGGAAAGTGGGGTACCGTGCCGAGAACGAGCCGAGGTGGAGAGGCTCCTCCCACCTCTCCACCTCGGCTCCTAAAAAAGACCGCGGTCGGCTGTGGATGCCGGCCAACCGGCTCTCGTTGCAGTCAGATCGATCTGGAGCACAGGCACAGTGGCTTTCCGTGGCACCTACGACCACACGCTCGACGCCAAGAACCGCCTCACCGTGCCGGCGCGTTACCGCGCGACGCTGGCGGAGGGAGTGGTGATGGCGATGCCCGTAGACCTCCAGCCATGCGTGGGAGTGTGGCGCCCGCAGGAGTACGAGCGCTACACCGAGCGCGCGCTCGCCGAGCTGCCGCCGCTATCGCCCCGCTTGAGCGAGCTGGAGCGCTTCTTCTACGGCAGCTCCCAGGACGCCGAGCTCGACTCCGCCGGGCGGATCATGCTCCCCGGCTTCCTCGCCGAGCACGCGGCGCTCAGCAAGGACGTCGTGGTCGTCGGCGCCGGCGATCGGCTGGAGCTGTGGGACCGCGACCGTTGGAACGAGCACCGACCGACGCTGCTGGGCGGCGTCGCGGAGATCACGGCACGTGTCGACCATCCTGCTTAGAGCCCCCACCACATCCGTCTCGTGCTAGGCACTATCGACATGCCCACTGTCCACATCCCCGTGCTCGCGGGTGAGTTGATCGACCTATTGGACCCCCAGCCCGGGCAGGTGGCGATCGACTGCACTTTCGGCGGCGGCGGCCACGCGCGCCTGGTCGCCCAGCGCGTGGGCGCGAGCGGGACGCTGGTCGCGATCGACCGCGACCCCGTCGCCGAGGAGCGCTTCGCCGAGCTGGCCGAGGAGGTGGGGTGCGCGGTGCGCTTCATCCGCGGCGGCTACGCCGAAGCGCTCGAGTTGCTCGCGCACGAGGGGCTGCGCGCGGACATCGCGTACTTCGATCTTGGCATGTCCTCGATGCAGGTGGACACGCGCGAGCGTGGCTTCTCCTACTCCTACGACGCCCCCCTCGACATGCGCATGGACCCCGAGCAGGAGCTGGACGCGCGCGAGATCCTCGCGACGTGGGATCAGCGCCGGCTGGCAGGGATGCTGCGCGAGCTCGGGGAGGAGCGCCACGCGGGCGCGATCGCCCGCGCGATCGTGCGCCGCCGCGAACGGGAGGGCCCGGATGCGATTCAAACCACGCAAGAGCTGGTGGAGATCGTCACCTCGGCGATTCCTGCCCCCGCGCGGTTCGCCGGAGGGCACCCCGCCAAGCGGGTGTTCCAGGCGCTGCGGATCGCCGTCAACGATGAGCTGGAGCAGCTCGATCGCGGGTTGCCGCTGGCGTGGGAGCTGCTGCGCGAGGGCGGCGTGTTGGCTGGCATCTCCTTCCACTCGCTGGAGGACCGCCGCGTGAAGCGCTTCATGACTGCCCGTGCCCAGGGGTGCATCTGCCCGCCCGACCTGCCAGTGTGCGCGTGTGGGCGCACGCCGGAGGCGGCGCTGCTCACGCGCCGCGCGATCGTCGCTTCGGCGGGCGAGCTCGCGCACAACCCGCGTGCCTCCTCCGCGCGCCTGCGGGCGGCGCGGAAGCTGGCGCGGGATGCGGGGGGCGCTACGTGACCCCTCCCTCCGCCACGGCTGCCGCCCCCGCCGTCCGCCCGCGCCGTCCCGCGCGCCCCGGCCGTCCCCACCAACCCTCGCGCCCGGCGCCGCGACCGCGTCGGATCTCGGGCCCCACGGGCCCCGCTCGTCGTGGATGGGCGGGCGTAGGGGGGGTGGGCTCTGGAACGGTGGGAGCGCGGTGGGGAGGACTGCATCTCCCAGCTCCCGCTCGCGTCGGCCGGGGTGTGCCAGACCGGCTCCTCGACCGGCTGATCGGAGGACGAGCGTGGATCGCCGTGATCGCGTTCGCGCTGATCGGAATCGTGGCGATGCAGCTGTGGGTGGTGAAGCTCGGCGTGGGGATCGGCCGCGCGCTCGAGCACACGCAGCTGATGCAGCAGGAGAACTCGACGCTGGCGAGCGAAGTCTCGGCGCTCTCCTCGGCGGAACGCATCGAACAGCTGGCGCTCGCCAAGGGGATGGTGCCAGCCTCGCCGGCGGCGCTGCACTTCGACACGTTGCGAGGCCCGCTCGACGCGCGGCTGGCGGCGGCTGCTCTGGCGAAGCCGATCCAGGCGCCGACGAGTGCCTCGACCTCAGTGGGCGGCGCCGCGACGAGTACCGAGCCAAGCACGGACACCGCGGCCGCTGCGGCGAACGTGAGCTCCGCGAGCGGCGAACCAAGCCCGGCGAGCAGCACCGCCGGCACGGTGGCGAATCCTGGCTCCACGACTTCCGCCGGCGGCGAAGCCACGGGCGTCGGGGCGACGCCCGCGCAGGCACCGACCACGTCCGAAACGACCGCGGCGCAGGCGCCGACCCCGGCTGCGACCGAAGCCGCGCCCACCGCAACCGGCGGGGCCCCCGAAGCGACGGGTGCATCGGGCGCTGGCGGGGGTACGCAGGCGGCCCCGGGGGGCCAGCCGTGAGTGGTCGGGTCCGGCAAAGACACCAAACTGCTCCGCGCTCCCGGGTCCGCCCGCACACGGCCACGCCTCTGAGGGGCTAGCCCGCGTGGCGAACGTGCAGAGCCGCATCGGGGTGCTGTTCGCGGTGTTCTTCGGCCTGCTCGCGATCGCGGCGGGCCGCACTTTGTATCTCGGGGTGCTGCACAGCGCGGCGTTGCGCCGGGCGGCCAACACGCAGCAGGTGACGATCGTAGAAGTGCCGGCGCAACGGGGGACGATCACCGATCGCCACGGCACGGTGCTGGCGATCTCCGAACCGGCGCAGGACGTCTCGATCGACCCGTATCTGGTGAAGGCAGACCCTCATCTGACGAAGGGAGCGCTCGGCGTGGCCGAAGAGCTGGCCCCGCTGGTGGGAAGCTCGCAGGCGACGGTGCTCAGAGAGGTGAGCGAGCACAGCGGTTTCGTGTACCTCGCGAAGGAACTACCGGCGGCGCGGGCCAAGGCGGTGACGGCGTTGAACATCCCTGGCGTGAATGCCACACCGACGATGCGCCAGGTGTACCCACGCAACACGTTGGCGGCGCAGGTGCTGGGGATGATGGGCGAAAAGGGAGGGTTGTCAGGGGTGCAGTACGCCGACAACGCGATCTTGCACGGGAAGGCAGGGGAGCGTCGGGTGGTGAGCGACGCATACGGGCAGCCGATCTCGATCACCAACGTTCACCGCGAGGTGCCGGGCGCGCAGTTGAGGTTGACACTGGACGCGAACATCCAGCAGCGCACCGAAGCGGTACTGAACGCGGTGGGCAAGGTGTTTCACCCCAAAGACGCCACCGCCATAGTGATGCAGCCAGACACGGGCGCACTGCTGGCGATGGCGAGCTGGCCGCAGCTGAGCCTCGACGATCCACCCACCTCCAAAGCGGCGCTCGAAGCGGCGCTGGAGAACCGGGGGGTGAGCTTCAACTACGAACCGGGATCGACCTTCAAGGTCGTAGCCATTTCCGGAGCGTTGCAGAAGGGGCTGATCACACCCCACACCGAATTCGACATCCCCGATCAGATCCAGGTCGCCAACCGCACTATCCACGACGCGGAGGAACATCCGGAAGAGATGCTCACCACCGCGCAGATCCTCGCGCAGTCGAGCAACGTGGGCGCGATCACGATCGGCAAACTGGAGGGCGAAGACACCTTCAACGAATGGGTGCATCGCTTCGGCTTCGGGGCCCTGACGGGCGTGGATCTGCCGGGCGAGGAAATGGGAAAGGTGCTGAATCCGAGCGAATACTCAGGCTCCTCGATGGGCAACCTGCCGATCGGACAGGGTGAGCTGGTTACCCCGATCCAGATGGTGAGCGCGTACGCGGCGCTCGCCAACGGCGGCATCCTGCGCACGCCGCACATCGTGGCGGCGGTGAACGGTCGCCCCACCAAGCTGCCGCGGGGGCACCGCATCATGTCGGCGAGCGTCGCCGCGCAGGTACGCCAAATGCTGCAAGGCGTGCTGGCGCCCGGAGGCACGGCGAGCGAGGTGTCGGTGCCCAGGTACACGCTCGCGGGCAAGACCGGCACCGCCAGCAAGGTGAACCCGGAAACCGGGGAATACTCGGAAACGGCCTACGTGGCCTCGTTCATCGGCTTCGCGCCGGCATCCGACCCAAAGCTGCTGTGCGCGGTGATCGTCGACGAACCGCAGGACGGCTCGATCTACGGCGGCACGGTCGCCGCCCCCGCGTTTGGCCAGATCATGGACTTCGCGCTGCCTTACCTCGGCATCCCTCCGGGGTAGGCCTCACGCCTCGTGGGTCAGCGGCCTCACGCCTCGTAGGTCAACAGCGCGTGCGCCTCGTGCGGCGCGAGCCGCTCGCGGCCTCGCAGGAACGCCAGCTCGACCAGGAACCCGCAGCCGACGACCTCTCCGCCGAGCTGCTCAACCAGCTCACACAGCGCCGCCGCGGTGCCGCCGGTCGCGAGCAGGTCGTCGTGGACGAGCACGCGCGTGCCGTGCCCGATCGCGTCGGTGTGCAACTCCAGCTGGTTGGTGCCGTACTCGAGCAGGTACTCGGCGCTGACCGTTTCGTACGGCAGCTTGCCCGGCTTGCGCGCCAGCACGAACCCCGCGCCGAGCTTCAGCGCGAGCGCCGGTCCGAGCAGGAAGCCGCGGGCCTCGGCGGCGACGACGCACTCGGCTCGCAGCGGGCGTGCGTACCGCGCCAGGCCGCGCACCGCCAGCGCCAGGGCGTGCGGGTCGGCCATCAGCGGCGTGATGTCCTTGAAGAGGATCCCCGGCCGCGGGAAGTCGGGGATGTCGCGAATCAGCGCGCGCAGCCGCTCGGTGTCGGTCGCTGCGTCAGGGCCGTGCACGAGCCCATCGTAGGCGACCACGATACGGCGGCGGATAGACTCCTCAGCAGCCGATGGAGACGCCGCTCGAACACTTCGACGTGCTGATCGTCGGGGCCGGTCTCTCCGGGATCGGCGCCGGCGTGCATCTACAGCGGGACTGCCCGGGCCGTAGCTACGCGATCCTCGAGGGCCGTGACAGGATCGGGGGAACGTGGGATCTCTTCAGGTACCCGGGGATCCGCTCGGACTCGGACATGTACACGCTGGGCTACTCCTTCAAGCCGTGGAAGGACGCCAAGGCGATCGCCGACGGCGCGTCGATCCTCAGCTATATCGAGCAGACCGCGCGCGAGCACCGCATCGACGAGCGGATCCGCTTCAACCACCGTGTGGTGCGCTCGCAGTGGAGCTCAGAGGATGCGCGTTGGACGGTGGAAGTCGAGCGCGGGGACACCGGGGAGACGGTCCACCTCACCTGTCGCTTCCTGCTGATGTGCAGCGGCTACTACCGCTACGAGGAGGGCTACACCCCCGAGTTTCCCGGCGCCGAGCGCTTCGCCGGGCAGATCGTGCACCCGCAGCACTGGCGCGATGAGATCGACTACGCCGGCAAGCGGGTGGTGGTGATCGGCAGCGGCGCGACCGCGATCACGCTCGTCCCGGCGATGGCGAGCAGCGCCGCGCACGTCACGATGCTGCAGCGCTCGCCCAGCTACGTCGTCTCGCTGCCGGCGGAAGACCGGATCGCAAACTTCCTGCGCCACAAGCTGCCGGCGAAGGCGGCGTACGCGATCGTGCGCTGGAAGAACGTGCTGCGTACGATGGCAAGCTTTCAGCTGGCGCGGCGGCGGCCGGGAGCGATGAAGGCGCTGCTGCGCAAAGGGCTCGAAGGACAGCTGCCGCCCGGGTATGACATCGACACCCACTTCAAACCCCGCTACGGCCCATGGGACCAGCGCCTGTGCCTGGTGCCCGACGGCGACCTGTTCAAGGCGATCCGCGCGGGTCGAGCGGAGGTGGTGACCGACGGGATCGAGACGTTCACCGAACAGGGCATTCGGCTCTCCTGCGGGAAGGAGCTGTTGGCTGACCTGATCGTCACCGCCACCGGGCTGAACCTGGTCGCAGCGGGGGGCATGGAGATCGCGGTCGACGGCCGCGAGGTGGAGCTCGGGCAGACGATGAGCTACAAGGGCATGATGCTCAGCGACGTGCCCAATCTCGCGGTCGCGACGGGGTACACCAACGCCTCGTGGACGCTGAAGTGCGACCTGACCTGCGAATACGTGTGCCGGCTGCTCAACCACATGGCCGCGCACGGGTACCAGGTGTGCACGCCGCGTCGCGACCCCACGGTGGCGGAGCTGCCGTTCATCGACTTCTCCTCCGGATATGTGCTGCGTGCGATCGACCGCTTCCCCAAGCAGGGCTCGAAGGCGCCGTGGCGGCTCTACCAGAACTACCTGCTCGACATCCTCTCCCTCAAGCGCGGCGCGATCGAGGACGAGGTGTTGGAGTTCTCGCGTGCGCCTGCCACGGTCGAGGCGATGGAGTCGGTGCCGGTCTGAGGCCCGCGTTGAAGCTTGCCGATCTGATTCCCGGCGGGCAGGCATCCCCGGGAGAGGTGAAGATCGAAAGCCTCGCCTACGACAGCCGCACGGTGACCCCGGGGGCGCTGTTCTTCTGCGTGCCGGGCGAGCACAGCGACGGGCACGACCATGCCGCGCAGGCGGTGCAGGCGGGAGCCGTCGCGCTGGTGCTCGAGCGGCCACTTGGACTGGGTGTGCCGGAGATCGCGGTGGAGTCGGCGCGCGCGGCGATGGGGCCGGTGGCGGCGCGCTTCTACGGCGATCCCACCACCGCGCTGCAGGTCGTCGGGGTGACGGGCACCAACGGCAAGACCACCACCGCGTTTCTGGTGAGGGCGCTGCTGGAGGCGAGCGGCAGGCGGTGCGGTCTGCTGGGGACCGTCACCTCGATCGTCGGCGGCGAGGAGCGCGCTACGCGGCGCACCACCCCCGAGGCGATCGACCTGCAGGCGGACTTCCGTGCGATGCTCGACGGGGGCGAGCGGGCGTGCGCGATGGAGGTCTCTTCGCACGCGCTGGCGCTGGGTCGCACCGACGGGGTGCGCTTCGCGGCGGCGATCTTCACCAACCTGACGCAGGACCACCTCGACTTCCACGGCACGATGGAGGAGTACTTCCAGGCCAAGCGCAGGCTGTTCGTGTCCGCCGCGCCCGGCGCCGGGGGACTTGACGCGTCTCCTGCCAGCGGTGATAGGCGCCGATCTTCGCCCGGCGTCCACGCGTCGCCACTGCATGCCGCTACCTCGTCGGACACCGTCCCACCGGGCGTGAGCGTCGTCAACCTCGACGATCCGTACGGGCGCCGCCTGGCAGCCGAGCTGCCCGAGGCGGTGACGTTCGCGATCGAGCGCGACGCCCAATACCGTGCCCACGACGTGCGGGTGGGCCACGACGGCTGCCGTCTGCGGTTGGAGACCCCGGGGGGCACGCGTGCGCTGTCGCTGCCCCTGCGAGGTCAGTTCAACGTGGCGAACGCGCTGGGCGCCCTCGCGGCCGTGCACGCGCTGGGTGGGGATCTCGACACGTTGGTCGAGGCGCTCGAACGTGGGGTGCGGGTGCCGGGGCGGATGGAGCCCGTCGATGAGGGCCAGGAGTACGCGGTGCTGGTGGACTACGCGCACACGCCCGATTCGCTCGAGAACGTCCTGGGCACGGCTCGCGAGTTGACGGGGGGGCGCGTGATCTGTGTGTTCGGCGCCGGGGGAGATCGCGACACGGGCAAGCGGGCGCTGATGGGGGAGATCGCGGCGCGTGGAGCGGACGTGGTGGTCGTGACCTCGGATAACCCCCGCTCCGAGCAGCCGCAGGCGATCATCGCGCAGATCATGGAGGGCACGGCCGGTGCACGGCCGGTGGGCGCCGCGAAGATCGTGGTGGAGCCCAACCGGCGTGAGGCGATCCACCGCGCGGTGGCGGCCGCACGTCCCGGGGATGTGGTGCTGATCGCGGGCAAGGGCCACGAGCAGGGCCAGGAGCTCGCCGCGGGCCGCGTGGTCCCGTTCGACGACGTGGCGGTGGCGCGTGAAGCGCTGCGGGCCCTTGGCGCACGCACCGCGGGAGCCGCTGCGTGACCGGGTGGGAGGCAGAGCGGATTGCGGCGGCGGCGGGAGCACGCCTCCTGCGGGGAAACGAGGGCGCGCCGCGGCGCGTGGTCATCGACTCACGCGATGCACAGCCCGGCGACCTGTTCGTGGGCCTGCGCGGAGAGCGCGTGGACGGCGGTGCCTACACGGAGCAGGTGTTGTGCGCGGGCGCGTGGGGGGTGCTGGTCACCCCAGAGCACGCGGATGCGCTTGTCAACGGAGCGGCGGCCAGCGGCGCGGTGCTCACGCACTCCAACCCGCTCGCGGCGATGCAGGCGCTGGCCCGTGAGTGGCGCAAGGCGCTCGGCGAAGAAGGGGCCAAGGTCGTAGGGATCACCGGCTCGACCGGAAAGACCTCGACGAAGGACATCCTCGCGGCGCTGCTGCGCGACGCGCGGGAGAGGCTGGGCGGCGAGATCGTGGCAAGCCGTGCCAACCTCAACACCGAGATCGGGCTGCCGCTGACGATCCTGGCGGCGCCCGCGGGCACGAGGGCGCTGGTGTTGGAGATGGCGATGCGCGGAGCGGGGCAGATCGCGGAGCTGACGGCGATCGCGCAGCCGGAGGTGGGGGTGATCGTGAACGTGGGGCCGGTGCACCTGCAGCAGCTGGGCTCGCTGGAGGCGGTGGCCGCCGCCAAGGCCGAGCTGATCGCCGGGATGGCACCCGGGTCGACGGTGGTGGTGCCGGCGGGGGAGCCGCTGTTGGAGTCCCACCTGCGCTCCGACCAGCAGACGGTGACTTTCGGCGAGGGCGGCGACGTGGAATTGGTGGGGCGTGCGGCGAATGGCGAGGTGACGATCCTCGATCGCACGCATGCGCAGGGCGCGAGCGGAGCACGTGCGGGCGCAGAGAGCCCGGGCGGAGAGAGCCCGGGCGGAGAGAGCCCGGACGGAGAGAGCCCGAGCGCAGATAGCGCGGACGACGCGGACGACGCGGACGGTGGCGAGTGCATCACGGTGCGGCCGTCGTTCGCGCAATCCCATAACCTGCGCAACCTGCTGGCGGCGGCGGCGGCGGCGCGGGCGCTCGGCGTCACTCCACACGGGAGGCTGGACGTGGAGTTCTCGGCGCTGCGCGGCGAACGCGTGGCGCTGGCAAACGGAATCGTGCTGATCAACGACTGCTACAACGCCAATCCGATGTCGATGCGAGCCGCGCTCGACGAGCTCGCCGCGAGCGAGGGTGCTCGCCGGGTGGCGGTGCTGGGCGACATGCTCGAGTTGGGAGGCGAGGAGCGACGGCTGCACCGCGAGATCGGGGAGTACGCCCGCGCGCGCGGGGTCGATCTGCTGCTGACGGTGGGCTCGCTGGCGCGGGAGATGGGAGAGGGGAATGGGGATGAGTCGGTCCACTCCGTGCCCGACGCCGCGGCGGCGGCAGCGCTGCTGGGGAGGCTGTTGCGTGCGGGCGATGTCGTGCTGGTCAAGGGCTCGCGTGGCGTGGGGCTGGAGCAGATAGCCCAGGTGCTTACGGCGGCGCCCGCCGGGCGGGCCAGCTCCACCGCGCCCGCCGGGGGTGCCAGCTCCACCGCGCCCGCCGGGGGTGCCAGCTCCACCGCGCCCGCCGGGGGTGCCAGCTCCACCGGAGCCGCGCCGCACGCGCTCAGGCCGAGCGGGAGCGGCTGAATGGGCCGCGTCCTGATTGGGGGAACGGCGGCGCTGCTGATCTGCATCTTCCTCAGCCCCAAGTTCATCGAGTTCCTGCGCCGGCGCGAGTTCGGGCAGCACATCCGCGAGGAGGGCCCCGCGGGGCACCGCGAGAAGGCGGGGACGCCGACGATGGGCGGGGTGATCATCTTCATCGCGGTGGCGATCCCGTTCCTGATCCTCACCGGCTACGAATGGCGCGCGCTGGGCGTGTTCGGCACAGCGCTGGCGTGTGCGCTGCTGGGCTTCGCCGACGACTACACCAAGCTCGTGCGTCGCCGCTCGCTGGGCCTGCGGGCACGCACCAAGCTGGCGGTGACGATCGCGATCTCGCTGGCGCTGTGGTACGTGGCGCGACACGAGGCCCACCTGCAGAGCACGCTGCGCCTGCGGTTCGTCGACTACACGATCGATCTCGGCCCCTTCTACCCGCTGCTGATCTACCTCGTAGTTGCCGGCACCACGAGCGCGGTGAATCTCACCGACGGCCTCGACGGTCTGGCGGCGGGCTGCGCGGCGATCGTGCTGCTGGCGTACATCGGCATCACGTTCATCACCTCCGAGTACAACGTCTCCAACCAGTACGAGCTCTCGATGCTCGCCGCCTGCCTGGTGGGAGGCTGCATCGGCTTCCTCTGGTTCAACGCCTTCCCGGCGACGATCTTCATGGGCGACACCGGCGCACTCGGCCTCGGCGGGGCGATCGCAGGCCTCGCTGTGATGACCAAGACCGAGGTGCTGCTGATCCTGCTCGGCGGGATCTTCGTGTTCGAGGCGCTGTCGGTGGTGATCCAGGTGGCGTACTTCCAGTGGCGCCACAAGCGCGTGTTCCTGATGGCGCCGATCCATCACCACTTCGAGCTGCGCGGCTGGTCGGAGACGAAGATCATCCTGCGCTTCTGGATCATCGCGGCGATCTGCTGCGCGATCGGCTTCACGATCTATCGCCAGAGCCTTGGATGAGGTGCGGACGTCCGGCGTGATCAGGCCGCGGTCTGCGACCCTCGCCTCCGCCGCCAGCGCCGGCACGATCGAGGACCTGGCCGTCCGCATCAACGCCAGGTCGGGGAGGGTGGCGCGATGAGCCGCCGGCCCTCGATCCCTCCAGGCCCCTACCTGGTCGTAGGCCTGGCCCGTTCGGGGGCGGCGGCGGCGCGGCTGCTGCGCGAGCGTGGGGAGCAGGTGATCGGCGTGGACGCGGGTGCACCGCGGGGAGCGCAGGCGCTGGCGGCGCTGGGAGTCGAGCTGCAGCTGCAAGATGATGGCCTGGCGCAGCTGGAGCGTGCGGGGGCCGTCGTCAAGAGCCCGGGGGTGCCCGCGCAGACGCCTGTCATCGCCGCGGCCCGGGCTCGCGGGCTGCCCGTGCTCGGCGAGTTGGAGCTGGCCTGGCGACTGCTGCCCAACGAGCTCATCGCCGTGACCGCCACCAACGGCAAGACCACCACGGTGGAGCTGATCGGCCACATTCACCGCGAGGCCGGTCTGCCGGTCGCGGTGGCGGGCAACGTCGGCACGGCGCTGAGCAGCCTGGTGGGGGCGCTGGAGGAGCGTGCCACGATCGTCTGTGAGGCATCCTCCTTCCAGCTCGAGGACACGCTTGCGTTCGCCCCGGAGGCGGCGGTGTTGCTCAACATAACCCCCGACCACCTCGACCGCCATGGGACGCTGGCGGCCTACCGCGAGGCGAAGCTGCGGATCTTCGCCCACCAGCGCGAGGGCGACGTGGCGGTGCTGCCAGATGCGCTAGCGGGTGTCGAGCTGCGGCCAGGCGTGCGACGGGTGTGCTTCGACGCCAACCCGCATCCGGATGTCACCCCGCTGCGCCTGCGCGGCGAGCACAACCGCTACAACGCGATGGCGGCCGCGGCCGTGTGCCTCGCCCGTGGGATCGACCCCGACGCGGTGCGCGCCGGCCTGCGCACGTTCGCGGGTGTGCCCCATCGTCTGCAGGAGGTCGCGGCGCGCGACGGCGTGGTGTACGTGAATGACTCGAAGGCCACCAACGTCGCGAGCACGCTGGTCGCGCTGCAGGCCTTCCCCGCGGGCGGCGTGCACCTGATCCTTGGCGGGCAGGGTAAGGGCCAGGACTTCAGACCGCTGCGAGACGCGGTCGTGGCGAGTTGCCGCGCGGTGTACTTGATCGGTGAAGACGCGCCCGAGATCGCCGCGGCGCTGCGGGAGGGGGACGCCGCCCGTGGCGCGGCCGGCGGGGATCCCCGCGCCGAGCCGCGCGGGTCCCTCGGAGTCCCGGTGCGTGAATGCGGCGACCTCGAGCGGGCGATCGCCGCGGCCAGCGCGGCGGCGCGATCGGGCGAGACCGTGCTGCTGTCCCCGGCCTGCGCCAGCTTCGACCAGTTCGCCGACTTCGAGGCGCGGGGGGAGCGGTTCGCCGCGCTGGCCGGCGCTGTCGAGATCGTGTGAGCGGGGGCGGGTGGGCAGTGGCGCGGGGACGGGGGATCGTGTAGCATTTACGCCAGTAGGGGGTCGATTGTGCGTATGCTGGCGTACATTGCGGAAGGGATGTCCTGATGCGAGGTCGAGCTCGCTGGTTGGTTGTATTGATCGGAGCACTGTTGTTGGTCGGCGCGTTGCCCGCCGTCGCGGGAGCCACCACGCCGCCGCCGAGCGAACCCAAGACCGAGCCCGTCGAATTCACGGCCACGGGGGTCAAGTTGAAGGGCACCTTGAATCCCGAAGGCTCGCCCACCTACTATCACTTCGCCTATATCCAGGCGGGCGCTCTCGAATGCATGGACATCGAAGGCGGGTTGATCGAAGACTGTTGGGAACGCACCCCGCGCGAAGGCCCACTCACCGGCAGCGGGCCCCAGGAAGTGTCGGCCGAAGTGAACGGCCTCGCCCCGGGGGTGTACCTCTACCGGCTGGTCGCGGAAAACGAAGGGGGCTCGCGCAGCTCCTTCGTGGGTCACTTCACGGTGCCGACGCCGCCGGCTGCGCAAGCGCCATCGGTCGAATCCGAGGGCGTCTCGCACGTGACCTCGACCGACGCGAGGCTGGAGGCGACGATCGACCCCGAGGATGCCGAACGCGGCGCGTACTACCAGTTCCAGCTCGTCGCGGACCAGAGCGAATACCTGTCGACGTTCGCGTGTCCCACCGAATGGACGACGAGCAGCCCGTTCTGCAAGCTCAGCGAGCTCGACGACGAAGTCGAAGGTCTCCCGCTCGGCCGGACGTTCCCCGGCGTCGAAGAACAGCCGGCCAGCCTCGACCTCGCCAAGGCCGGCGTGACGCTGAAACCCGGCACCACCTACCACTTCCGGGTCATCGCGGCACGGGTCAAGCCGACCGAAGAGGGGCCCGGCTGGGAAGGCAAGATCGTCGAAGGTCCCGATCAGATCTTCACCACCCCTCCTGAAGGCAAGGCACCGGTGATCGAATCGGTGAAAGTCACGCACCTCACGAAGACCGATGCGACGCTCGAAGCGACGATCGACACGGAGGGTCTGGAAACGGAATACGCGTTCACGATGAGCTCCTCGCCGTGCAGCAAAAAAGGCGCGGGGTGCGAATTGATCGTCCCGGTCAGGCTGCCGTGCTGCGGGAATCTGTTCGGCTCGTTCCTGGCGCAGACGGTGAGTCTCGACCTCAACAGCGCCGGGGTGGAGCTCGGCGAAGGGGAATACAACTTCGGCGTAAAGGCGTGGAACAGCGCTGGTAAAGCATTCGCGAGCGGGGGCGTTTTCGAAGCCCCGCAAGAATCGGTCGACGAAGAACCGCTGAAATCGACGACCGTCACTCCCGACTCGACGAGCGGTGGGCCAGCCTCCTCGCCCGGTGCGGGAACGGGCGCGACGGCCGGGTCGACCACCACGACGAGCGGCGCCGTCTCCGGCACCGCGGGCACGGCGCCAAAACTCGGCGTGTTGGCATCTGAGCCCGACAAGCACGGCAAGCACCACAACAAGCCCAAGCACCACATGAAGGCCGCGAAGCACCCGAAGCACGCCAAGAAGGGCAAGCACAAGAAGTAGCCGTCGCGGCGGCAGGCTTTCATGGCCGAGTGTCGAAGTGACCTTGGATGCCATCAGCCGCGCGCGGCGCGAACGCCAAAGCCAAAGCCCAGGGACAGGGCGCGAGCACGCGTCGCTCCGGCCGGACGGCCACGGCCGCGGCCACTCGCCAGCAGCCGCTCGAGCATCGCATCCTGCTGACCGCCACGCTCTGCCTGCTGGCGTTCGGGGCGGTGATGGTGTACTCCGCCTCCTCGGCCACGGCGCTGCTCGAAGGGAGCGGCACCGGCAGCGCCTACCTCGTGAAGTTCGTGATCTCCGGCGCGGTCGGGCTGGTGCTGATGCAGCATCTCGCGCGCCACGGGATCGCGAAGGTGCAGGATCTGGTGGGGCCGCTGCTGGCGGTGTCGTTCGCGCTGGTGCTGGCGGTGCACATCCCGCACGTGGGCGTCTCCGTCAACGGTGCGCGTCGCTGGATCGGGCCCAGCATCTTCCAGTTCGAGCCCGCCGAGCTGCTGAAGCTCGCGCTGGTGCTGTACTCCGCCACGCTGCTCGCCCGCAAGCCGCGACGCGTGGAGGACCTGCGCGCGCTCTGCCGGCCACTGCTGGCCGTGGTCGGCGCCGCCTGCCTGCTGGTTGCCACCGAGCCGGACATCGGCACCGCGATGGTGATCGCCTTCACGACCTGCGCGCTGCTCGTCGCCGCGGGGATCCCGCTGCGCAACCTGGCGATCATCGCCGGCTGCGCGCTGTCGGTGGTCGCGCTGTACGCGCTCGCCCGCCCCTACGCACGCGAGCGGCTCACCTCGTTCGTCGACCCCTGGGCGCACGCGTCCGGCAGCGGCTTCCAGGCGGTGCAGGGCCAGATCGCGGTCGGCTCGGGCGGCCTCTTCGGCGTCGGACCCGGGCAGTCGATCCAGAAGGCCTTCTACCTGCCGGAGGCGCAGACGGACTTCATCTTCGCGGTGATCGCCGAAGAGCTCGGCGTGATCGGGGTGTATGCGCTGCTGTTTCTCTACGGCCTGATCGGGTATGCCGGACTGCGTGCCGCCAAGCGCGCGCGCAGTCTCTACAGCGCGCTGATCGCGGTTGGCATGACCTCGCTGATTCTCTCCCAGGCGGTGCTCAACGTGTTCGCGGTGCTCGGCCTCGCGCCGCTCACCGGCGTGCCGCTGCCGTTCGTCTCCTATGGGTCGAGCAGCCTGGTCGTGATGCTCGCCGCGATGGGGTTGCTGCTCAACGTCGCCTCCGGCACCAGCGCCCACGTACGCGCGGTGGGCGAAGCGCGCACGGAGGGCGACGCGCGCGGACGTAAACCGGCAGGATTGGCCGGTGAGCGCAACACCGCCCAGGATCGTGATCGCCGCGGGAGGAACCGCCGGGCACGTGGTGCCGGCGCTCGCGGTGGCTGACGCCCTGCGGGCGCGCGGCGCGGAGGTCACGTTCATCGGCGGCGAGCGCGCCGAGGCGCAGCTGGTGCCGGCGGCCGGCTATCCGTTCCATACGATCGCCGTCGCCGGCCTCGATCGCGGCAACCCGCTGCGCGCCGCGCGCGCGGTGGCGCTCGCGGTGAAGGCGTTTGTGCGCGCCCGCGCGCTGCTCGGGGAGCTGCGACCCGACGCGGTGATGGGGGGAGGCGGCTACGTCTCGGGTCCGGTGGGGCTCGCCGCGGTGACGCGCCGCATCCCGCTGGTGCTGACCGAGGCCGACAGCCACCTCGGTCTCGCCAATCGTGCGCTGGCGCCGTTCGCGCGGCGGGTGTGCCTGGCGTTTGCGATCGACGGCCGCGACAGGGCCCGCTACAGGGTCACCGGCCGCCCGATCCCGCCACCCCACGAGGACCGCGCCGGCGCGCGGGTGCGGCTGGGGGTCGAGCCGGGCGAGACCTGTGTGCTGGTGTTCGGCGGCTCGCTGGGCGCACGCTCGATCAACCTCGCCGCGATCGAGGCGTACGCCGGCGCCACCTTCCACGTGCTGCACATCTGCGGGCGGCGCGACCACCCGGAGCTTGCGGCGCGGCCGCGCCCGCCGGGGTATGACCTACGCGAGTACCTCGACCTCGCCGAGTTCGCGCAGGCGCTCGCCGCCGCCGACCTGGTGGTCGCCCGCGCCGGTGGCTCGCTGTTCGAGGTCGCCGCCCACGGCCGCCCCGCGATCCTCATCCCCTACCCGCACGCGGCGGCCGACCACCAGGCGGCCAACGCCCGCTGGATGGAGCGGGGCGGCGCCGCGGTGGTGGTGCCCGACGGCGAGCTGTCCGCCGCGCGTCTGGCGCGCGAGACGGCCGCCCTCCTGGCCGACCCGCAGCGGCTGCGCGCGATGGCGGCGGCTGCCCGGCGGCTCGCGCGCCCCGACGCGGCCGAGGTGGTGGCCGAGGAGTTGTTGGAGGCCCGACAAGGATGAGCGGGTTGGCGAGTACGTGGAGTGAGGATTGGAGTGGGGATCGGGAGGTATGCGTGCGATGAGCGCGCCGTGGAGCTGGCGGCGCTTGCACTTCGTCGGCGTCGGCGGCGCGGGGATGAGCGGGTATGCCCGTGCCGCGCACGCGCTGGGGGCGCAGGTCAGCGGCTCCGACCGCGCCGACTCTCCCTATTTGGAGCGCCTGCGTGCCGACGGGGTGTTGGAGGCGAGGATCGGCCACGACGCCGCCAACCTGCCCGCCGGCGAGGAGGTGGAGGTCGTCTACTCCAGCGCCGTGCCCCCCGAGAACCCCGAGCGCGCCGCGGCGCGCGAGCGTGGGCTGCGCGAGCGGCCCCGCGCGGAGCTGCTGGGCGAGTTGAGCGCGCTGCGGCGCACGATCGCGGTGGCGGGCACGCACGGCAAGACCACCACCGCCTCGATGCTCGTGCACATTCTGCGCGCCGCCGGCGCCGACCCCGGCTGGCTGGTGGGTGCTCCGGTGGGCGGCGGTCTGCCCAACGCGCACTGGGGCGCGGGCGAGTGGCTGGTGGTGGAGGCCGACGAGTCCGACCGCTCGATGCTCTCGCTCGCGGTGGAGATCGCGGTGCTGACCAACGTCGAGCTCGACCACCACGCGAGCTTCGCCTCGCTGGCGGAGCTGCGGGGGGCCTTCCGCGCCTTCATCGCGCTTGCTCGCGGCGCCGTCGTTGTGTGGGATCGTCCCGAGCTGGTCGAGCTGGCACGGGAGGGGGTACGCGGGGAGGCTCGGGTTCTCACCTACGACGTCCCGACCCCGACGCTCACCGTGGGTGGTTCACACTTCGCATGGCACGGGCATGAGGTTGATCTCGCGGTGCCGGGCGCCCACAACGCGCTCGACGCCGCCGGTGCGCTCGAGGCTGCCTGCCTCGCCGGCGCCGAGCCCGAGCGTGCAGTCGCGGGGCTCGCCGGCTTCACCGGTGCCGGCCGGCGCTTTCAGCGGGTGGGAGCCTTGGGCGGGGCGGTGGTGTACGAGGACTACGCACACCACCCAACCGAGGTGGCGGTGACCCTGCGCGCGGCGCGCACGCTGGAGCCCCGCCGGCTGGTGGCGGTGTTCCAGCCCCACCTCTACTCGCGCACCGTGCTGCTCGCGCGGGAGTTCGGCGAGGCGCTGGCGCTCGCCGACGTGGCGGTCGTGCTCGACGTCTACCCGGCGCGCGAGCGCGCCGAGGACTTCCCCGGGGTGAGCGGGCTGACGATCGCGCAGGCTGTCGCGGATGCCGCGGGAGGGCGGCCGGTGATGTGGCTGCCGACGTTCGCCGATGCGCTGCCCGTATTGCGAGGCCTGCTCGTCGAGGGCGATCTCTGCCTGGTGATGGGCGCCGGCGATGTCGACGCGCTGGGACGTCGCTTGGTGGACAGCACTGACGATGTGCAGGCGCCCGAGCGCGGTCCGGCCGAGGGTGCAGGCGATATCGAAGCAACCGGTCGCCGTCTGGCGGAGGGCGGTGCGGCTCCGTGAGCGTGCCACCGCTATCGCCCCCACCGTCGGTGCGGCGCGACTTCCCGCTGGCCCGCCTCGCGACGGTGCGCACGGGGGGTGCGGCCGAGATGTTCGCGCGGGCCGGCAGCACCCCGCGGCTGCTGGAGCTGCTCGTGTGGGCGGACGCCGCGCACGTGCCGGTGGCGGTCGTGGGATCGGGCTCCAACCTGTTGATCGCCGACGAGGGCGTGTCTGGCCTGGTGCTGAAGCTCGAGGGTGAGCTTGCGGGGATCGAGCGGGTGGGGGAGCGGGGCCTGCAGTGCGGCGGCGGCGCGCGCCTGCCAGCGGTGGCCGCGTACGCCGCACGCGAGGGCCTGTCGGGGATCGAGTTCGGCGTCAACATCCCTGGCACCGTCGGCGGCGCGGTGCGGATGAACGCCAACGCCTATGGCGGCGAGCTCGCCCGCACGCTGGAGTGGGTAGATGTAGCGGGCGCGGAGGGGATCGACCGCCGCACTCCGCCCGACCTCGGGTTTGCCTACCGCAGCTCCAACCTGCTCACCGGGGAGGTCGTGGCGCGCGCGTCGTTCGCACTGCACCCCGCCCCGCCGGCTCAGGTGAAGGCGATGCTCGCAGAGCTGCGCGCCCGCCGCCACGAGGCCCAACCGCAGGGGATCAAGACGTTCGGCTCGACCTTCAAGAACCCGGATGATCCAGGCGCGAGTGGGCGCACGGCGGGCCTGCTGCTCGCCGAGGCCGGTTGCAACGGTCTCGCCGTCGGCGGCGCCCGTTTCGCGCCCAAGCACGCCAACTTCATCGAGAACACCGGAACTGCCACCACGACGGAGATCGTCGTGCTGATGGCCGAGGGCCGCCGCCGCGTGCAGGAGTGCTTTGGGGTGGCGCTGGAGCCCGAGGTGCAGACGCTCGGGCCGGTGCACTGGCCCTGGACATAAAGGGTTGCCCGAGCCCCTCAGTTGACGCACAAGTCGTCGTGTTGACTGCATGAAAGGGTTACGCATCTGCTACCCGCGGCCACAACGACGGTAGGGGTTCGCCGACCGAGGTCGAAGACTCCAGGGTGGATCGCTCCTTCGCCGCCCGACCCGGCTCTGCGAGCCGTGTGCCCCCAATCGGCCGCCTCTCACGCCCCCTGGCGTTTGTGCTCCCACGCGGCGCGACCGCGCGGAGGCTCGGTATCGCCCTAGCCGTCCTCGCGCTGCTCGGCGGTGGCTGGCTGTTGCTGCGCAAATCCCCGCTGGTGTCGGTCGAGCACGTCCAGATCGCCGGCGTGCAGGGGATCGACGCCGGCCCGATCGACGCCGCGCTGCGGGGCGCGGCGCGCGGGATGAGCACGCTGAACGTGAACGTCGCCGCGTTGCGCGCCGCGGTGGCGCCCTATCGCGTGGTGCGGAATCTGAGCGTCAGCACGAGCTTCCCTCACGGCCTGCGCATCCATGTGATCGAGCAGCTCCCGGTGGCGGCGCTGAGCGTCGGTGGGGCGCACACCGCGGTCGCCGCCGACGGGGTCGTGCTCGGGCCCGATCTGCTCGCGAGCGAGCGTGTTCCGCTGCCGGCGATCACGATCACGCTCGCCGCCGGCACGCGCGCGCTGACCGATCTCCGATTGGTGGGCGGGCACGTCGAGAACGCCACCGCCCGGGCGGAGCTGACCGTTTTGGGTGCCGCCCCGCGCGTGCTGCTGGGGTGGGTGGGCAAGGTGTTCACGGGGTCCGAAGGGCTGACGGTGGCGATGCGGAACGGCCTCTCGATCTACTTCGGCGATGCCACGCGCCCGCACGCCAAGTGGCTGTCGGCCGCCCGCGTGCTCGCCGACCCCAGCTCGGCGGGGGCGACCTACGTCGATGTGCGCGCCCCCGAACGTCCCGGCGGCGGGCACCGCCGCGGCGGGGGGGTTGGCGGGAGACGCGGCCACGGGGCAGGCGGGTGCGAGTGCCACCGACGCGACCTCCGCGGCGCTGGCGAACGTCCTCGCGGAAGCGATCAGCGGTGGGTCGGGCAGCGCGAGCGCCACCGGATCGGCGGTTGGGGCCGCGAGCGCAGCCGGTTCGAGTGCCACGGCGTCGCCGGCCGGAGCGTCCGACACCAACGGTTCGGCGGCCCCCGAGTCGAGCGCCACCGAACCGAGCACGACCGAAGCGGGCGCGGCCAATTCCGGCGCCGTTACAGGGGATAGCGAAAGCTCCACGCTTGAAGCCTCACCCTCGACTTCAGGTTGAGGCAATCGAAAAGCGATTCCTCGGGCGACGGTTGAGAGTCCGGCGTTCTGCAAGCAATCCTGCAAAAGTCCTCGCCGCTGTTGACAGGGCGAAGTTCCCTGCATAACGTGCTAATCCGGTTTCTCACGGGAAAACGGTTTGCAAACCCTTAACTCTTACTCAAGTCTTCGGACGGAAAGCAGAAACACCATGGAGAGCGGCGTAGGCAGCTACCTGGCGGTCATCAAGGTCGTCGGCGTTGGCGGCGGCGGCACCAACGCGGTCAGCCGCATGGTCGACGCGGGGCTGCGCGGCGTGGAGTTCATCGCCGCCAACACCGACGCGCAGGCGCTCGCCATGTGCGATGCCGACATCAAGCTCAACATCGGCCACGTCTCCACGCACGGTCTCGGCGCCGGCGCCAACCCCGAGGTGGGGTTTGCCGCGGCGGCGGAGTCGCGCGACGACATCAAGGAGGCGCTGAAGGGCGCCGACATGGTGTTCGTCACCGCGGGCGAGGGCGGAGGAACCGGCACCGGCGCGGCGCCCGTGATCGCGGAGATCGCCAAGAACGAGATCGGCGCGCTGACCGTCGGCGTGGTGACGCGCCCGTTCGAGTTCGAGGGCACCCAGCGCGCGCGCTCGGCCAACGAGGGCATCCAGAAGCTGCGCGAGGTCGTGGACACGCTGATCGTGATCCCCAACGAGAAGCTGCTCGCCGTGGTCGAGCGGCGCACCTCGATGCTCGACGCCTTCAAGGAGGCCGACGACGTGCTGCGCCAGGGCATCCAGGGGATCACCGACCTGATCACGATCCCCGGCCTGATCAACCTCGACTTCGCCGACGTGCGCACGATCATGCACGACGCCGGCTCCGCGCTGATGGGCATCGGCTCGGCCGGCGGCGAGAACCGCTGCGCGGAGGCCGCCAAGATCGCGATCTCCTCGCCGCTGCTGGAAGAGTCGGTGGAGGGCGCCACCGGCATCCTGCTGAACATCACGGGCGGCAAGGACCTCGGCCTGTTCGAGGTCAACGAGGCCGCGGAGATCATCCAGAATGCGGCCGACCCCGACGCCAACATCATCTTCGGCGCGGTAATCGACGAGAGCCAAGGCGAGGAGGTGCGCGTCACCGTGATCGGCACCGGCTTCGACCACCGTCCGGGCCGCGCCGCCCGCCGCGAGCGCCCCGGCCGCGCGGTGGACCGCGGCCCCCGCATCGGCGACCGCGAGCGCTCGTCGCTTGAGATCTCCGACGACGACATCGACGTGCCGCCGTTCCTGCGGTAAAGCCGCGCGCCGCATGCTTTAGGGATGGGATGACCTCGCCGCATGCGGCGAGGTCGGCAGGGTCGCATGCGACCCTGCCCGACGGCGCATGCGCCGTCGGAAGGACACGCCGCATGCGGCGTGTCTCGGTGGGCGCATGCGCCCACCGCACAGCTGCCCTGCGCCCGCCGCCCGATAGCCTGCGAGCGATGCGCCGCACCGCTCTCTATGACCGCCACCTTGCCGCCGGAGGGCGAATGGTCGAGTTCGCCGGCTGGGAGATGCCCGTACAGTACGCCGGCGTGCGCGCCGAGCACATGGCGGTGCGGGAGGGCTGCGGGATCTTCGACGTCTCGCACATGGGTGAGATCGAAACCTCCGGCCCGGGCGCGCTTGCCTGCTGCAGCGGCTGCTCTCCAACGACGTCGCCGCGATCCCCGTCGGCGGCGCGCAGTACAGCGTGCTGTGCCGCGAAGGTGGGGGGGTGCTCGACGACCTCTTCACCTACCGCCTGGGGCCCGAGCGCTTCCTGACGGTGACCAACGCCGCCAACCACGTGCGCGATCTGGAGTGGTTCCGCGCGCACGCCGGCGGGTTCGATGCGCAGGTGCGCGACCGGCTCGACGATTACGCGATGCTCGCCGTGCAGGGCCCCCGCGCACGCGAAGTCGTGCAGGCGCTCGCCGACTCGCCGCTGCCCGCGCGGATGACCGCCGCCGAGCGAATGCTGGATGGTGCGCGCGTGCTGGTGTGTGGCACCGGCTACACCGGCGAGGACGGCGTCGAGCTGCTGCTGGCGCCCGCCGACGCGCCGCCGCTTTGGGACGAGCTCGTGCGCGGCGGCGCGCTGCCGTGCGGCTTGGCGGCGCGCGACACGCTGCGCCTGGAGGCCTGCTTTCACCTCTACGGCTTTGACCTCTCGCTGGAGCGCGGGCCGATCGAAGCGGGGCTGGGGTGGTGCTGCAAGGAGGCCACCGGCTTCATCGGCGCCGACGCGGTGCGCGCTGTGCGCGAGGCCGGTCCGGCCGAGCGGCTTGTCGCGTTCACGATCGAGGGCCCCGGAATCGCCCGTCAGGGGAACCCCGTCGTCGGCGGCGGCGAGGTGACGAGCGGCACGCTTTCGCCCTCGCTCGAGGTCGGGATCGGCCTCGCCTACGTGCCCGCCGCCCGCGCGGCCGTGGGCACCTGCCTCGAGATCGACGTCCGTGGCAAGATTCGCCCCGCGGTCGTCCGGGCGAAGCCGCTCTACCGGAAAGGCTCGTAGGGGTTCCTGCAATGGCCGGTGCGACTACAACTAGCGTCACAAGACATGAGCGCGGCGCATGTAGCGATCGAACTGGGGGACGGTGAATGCGGCCAGCCCGTGGCCGGGGGTGTAGAGCAGCCCCTTCTCGATGAGGCGTGAGCGAGTGGGCCCGAGCTGCTCGGAGGTACGTCCCATCGCCGCTACCTCCTTGGCCGGTTGAGCGTCTGCGCCGAGCTCTGCCATTGCCCTCATGTATCTGAGCTCGAGGTCGCTGGTGCGCTCGGCACGCACTCTGAAGAAGCTGCCGTCGAGCTTTGCCTCCACGGCCTCTCGCGCATCGGCGACGTCGCTGCGTGTGATCGGCGACCGTGGCGCGCTGTCCCACACCAGCTTTCCGTACTCCTGCAAGAAATACGGGTAGCCCTCGGTGTACTCGACGATCGCCTCGACCGCATCGGGCTCATAGACAACGTCGAGTCTTTGGGCCGGGGTGACGAGCGCCAGCGCGGCCTCCTCCCGCGGCAGCCGGCCGATCGCCGGGAAGCGAAAAAGTCGCTCGGCATAGGACTTCGCGTCGCCTGCCAGGCGAGGCAACTGTGGCAGGCCGGCTCCGGTGAGGATGATCGGAAGCCCGCGTTGAACGGTCTTGTGCAGTGCCGCGATGAGCGCCTCGAACTCGACGGAGCTCAGGAACTGCACCTCGTCGAAGAGAAACAGCACGCCAGTGCTGTGCTCGATGGCGGCCTCGCCGAGCGCGAGGAGCACATCGGTGAGGTCCTCGCCGAGATCGCCGCTGTCCGCAAACCCCTCGAGCGCGTCGACGTCGATCTGAAAGCTGATCTTGCCCTCGGGGTCGAACGTCATCTGAAAGCTCTTCAGCACCCTGGCCGCACGCTGGGCGCGGTCTCGCCATCGAGCGCTGGGAGCGATGCGCAGGAGCGCCCGGCGAGCCAGTTGCGCCATGCGGAGGCCGAAGTCCGAGCTCTTGGTGATCTCTGCGTCGACCGTGATCCAATCACGCGCTTGGGCACACTCTTCGAAGGCGCCCAGGAGCACGGTCTTGCCCACGCCTCGCGAATAGGCGTTGCACTACTCATGTTGTGGATCCGTTGCCGGAGCGGGTTCGGCTGGTGGGCGCGCCGGGTGGGCTGTGTGATCTCGAGCTGGAGGTGCGTGGTTGGACGACGGATGACGCTTCGGGTGAGACGGTCGTGGTCTGTCGGCTGGTGGATGGCAGTGTGGGTGAGATCCCGGCGCGGTGGACGGATCTGCCGCGGCGGACGGTGGGGGAGCGTTCGCTGGGCGCGGTCGCGACGCCGGGGGCGTGGCGGCTTTTGGGTGAGCGCCTCGGGGCGTTGAGGGCCGCGCGGCGTCCGGCGCGGGGCGCAGCCTTCGGTGAAAACGGAGGTGAGCGTGTCTGGACAGTTGGCGCTCGTGATGGGCGAGCAGAGTGTGGTCGGGGCGGCGGTGTGGGAGACGTTGCCGTCACAGGCCCAGGAGGCGATCGTGCTGGCGTTGGCGCGCCTGTTGGCGGGCCTGGTGGAGGAGGAGCGCGATGAGTGAGCATGGGAAGGTCACCGAGGCGCATCTTCGTCGTCGGGCGGTGGTGTATGTGCGCCAGTCGACGCTTGGGCAGGTGGAGCGCAACGTGGAGTCCGCTGCGCGTCAGTACGCGTTGCGGGGGCGTGCGATTGAGCTGGGTTGGCCGGCGGAGTCGGTCGTAGTCGTTGATGAGGACACCGGCCGGTCGGGCAGCTCGACGGAGGGCCGCTTCGGTTTCAAGGAGCTGGCCTGCGAGGTCGGTCTTGGTCATGTCGGGCTGGTGCTCGCGCTCGAGGTATCGCGTTTCGCTCGCAGTTCGGCGGATTGGCATCAGCTGCTGGACCTGTGCGCGCTCACGTGCACGCTGATCGCTGACGCTGACGGCGTGTACTCGCCAGCGGACTTCAACGACCGGCTGCTGCTGGGGTTGAAGGGCACGATGAGCGAGGCTGAGCTGCACCTGATCCGCGCGCGGCTTGACGGCGGGCTGCGCAACAAGGCGCAGCGTGGCGAGCTGCGGTTGGCGTTGCCGGTCGGGTTGGATCGCGACGAGGACGGCCTGATCGTGTTGTGCCCTGATGAGCAGGTGCGTCATGCGATCGAGCGGGTGTTCACGCTGTGGCGCCGGCTGGGCTCGGCGCGCCAGGTGGTGATGGAGCTGGCCGGCGAGGAGCAGCTGCTGCCGCGGCGCACGGTCGGTCAGCGGCGTATCCGCTGGGCGCGCGCGAGCTATGGCGCGGTGCACAAGTTCCTGACGAACCCTGCGTACGCGGGCGCGTTCGTGTTCGGCCGCAAGCGCCGCGAGAAGCGCGTGGGAGAGGACGGGCGGATACGCGTTCGCGATGTCGAGGTGCCGATCGGGGAGTGGTCTGTCTGCCTGCCAGGGCACCATCCCGGCTATGCCAGTTGGGATGAGTACCTCGTCACGCGCGAGCGGCTGCGGGCGAACATGACCTGCCAGGGCCAAGGGGGCGGCGTCGCGCGTGAGGGTCATGCGTTGCTGCAGGGGCTCGTGCGCTGCGGGTGCTGCGGGCGACGGATGCAGATCGCCTATGCCGGCAAGGGCGGCCGTAGTCACCGGTATGCGTGCGTGCGTGGCCGTGACCTGCACGCCACCGGCAAAGCGTGCCAATCCCTCGGCGGCAAGCGACTGGAGCGCGCCGTCGTCGCGTGCTTTCTCGACGCGGTCACGCCGGCCGGGGTCGAGGCGACCGCCGGGGCGATCCACGAGCTCGAGCAACAACACGAGCAGCGCCTCGCCGGTCAGCGACTCGCGCTGGAGCGCGCCGAGTTCGAGGCCGAGCGCGCAGAGCGCCAGTTCGACGCATGCGAGCCGGAGAACCGGCTGGTCGCCAGGACGCTGGAGGGAAAGCTCGAGCAAGCACTCGCCGCCGCAGAGCACGAGCGCGTCAAGCTCGCCGCGCTCGAGCGCTCGCGTCCCGCGCCGCTCACCGGCCAGGAGCGTCAGGCGCTCATGCGCCTGGCACGCGATCTGCCCCGCCTGTGGGATGCGAAGAGCACCAGCGACCGTGACCGCAAGGAGCTCCTGCGCACGCTGATCAACGAGATCGTCCTCACCGTCCACACCTCAGAGCGCCGCGCGGCGCTCGTGATCTGCTGGGAGGGCGGCGCTAGGACCGAGCTCCAGGTGCAGCTCGGCGCCAACGTCTTCGAGCGCCGGCGCACGAGCGAGGACACGATCGAGCTGATCCGCCGCCTCGCCGCGCACTACCCCGACCGTCAGATCGCCCAGACCCTCTCCCGTCAGGGACGCCTGACCGCGAGCGGACTGCCGTTCACCCAAGCGCGCGTGCAGAGCGTCCGCGTCAAAGCCGCCATCCCCGCCGCGCTACCACCGGACCCGGCCAGCCAGCTACTCACGATCCTGCAGGCCGCCAGCGAGCTCGGCGTCTCCACCAACACGATCCACCGCTGGCTACGCGACGGGCTACTCCCCGGCGAGCAAACCACCCCCGGTGCGCCCTGGCGCATCCGCCTCAACGACGAGACCCGCGCACGCTTCCTGCCCGACGTGCCCGACGGGTACGTACCGCTCGACCAAGCCGCACGACTACTCGGCTGCGCCCGCCAAACCGTGTTGCACAAGGTCCAACGCGGCGAGCTACGAGCAGTCCAAGTCACCCAAGGACGCCGAAAGGGCCTAAGAATCGAGGTTCCCGGCGCCCAATTGGACCGAATGATCAACTAGCAACTACGGAGGTGCAGTGTGAACCAAGACCGCGCAGGCCGGTGATCAACATCGACTGCTCGGTATGCCCTGCCCGCATTCGATCCAGCAGCACCTCGAACGCCGTCAGCTCCCTATCGCGTCCGACCAACGCCGGCGGCCGAGCACCGGCGTTGGGGGTGTAGGGGTTGTCGTGAGCCCGCACCGGTCACTGACCTTATCAATCTTTTCATGCTTTATCATTTGTGGATAAACCTGCGATAGCTCGATAATGCTTTCCCATCTCCCGTCTGCGTCGTCGTGGGCACGCCGCCGGCGATCGACGTTCGTGGCAAGATCCGCCCGGCGACCGTGAAGCCCAAGCAGCCCTATAGAAAAGCCTCCTGAACCCGCGATGCCCGACGCCGATTATCCCGAGGACCTCCTCTACCACCCCGAGCACGACTGGGCGCGCATTGATGGGGATCCCGCCCGTCCCGGTGACCCAGCCCACCCCGAGGCGACGCTGGGGATCACCTGGTACGCGCAGGACCTGCTCGGCGAGATCGTCTTCTGCGAGCCGCCCGCCGTCGGGACGCTGCTCACGCAGGGCGAGCCCTACGCCGAGGTCGAGTCCGTGAAGGCGGTCTCCGACGTCGTTGCCCCGCTCTCCGGGGAGATCGTCGCGGTCAACGACGCGCTCGCCGAGGAACCGGAGAAGCTCAACGACGACCCCTACGGCGAGGGCTGGCTGGTGCGCATCCGGCTGACCGACCCGGCCGAGCGCGCCGAGCTGCTGGACGCCGCCGCGTACGCGGCGAGCCTCGACTGAGCCGCGCGGCAGCATACGGAGGGAGGGGCTCGCCGGCAATGTGAGGGCGACTCGTGCCGGGGCATGGGGCCGTCCGGTTTGGGGAGCTCGCCGGGGATGTGAGGCGGCTGTGAGCCGGGGCGTCGGGCCGCCTGGCTGGGGGTGCTCACCGGGCGTCTTTGCGCTTGGCACTTGACAAAAAGTGACGCATGCGCTTATGATGGCAATGCCACGGTGATCGACTGTGATTACCGGGCACAACATAGGGTCTGGTTTGGGGTCTGCCCGGGGTGGTCGACCGTTCCAAGCGCACTAGGGGTCTTTCGGGAGAGGGACCGGGTCGGGTTTGCGAAGAGGGAGCTTGGTTTAGCGTGGTTTCTGCAGGGAGATACGTGTTGAGGGTGCGCGCACCCGATCTTGGGACTGATGCTAGATGCGCCAGCTTGGCGCTGTCGCATCTCTCTCTCTCTCTCTCTCTCTTCAGCGTCGCGGCTCGAAACCGAGGGCGCTGAGCGCCTAGTTTCGACGCGCCCTTCGCCCCCGCTCGCGCGGGGGAGGGGCTTGCTGTGTCGACGCGCGGGGTCGTGTAGCGGGCGGGCCGGTGTTCTCGGGCGACCCGGCGTTCTGCTCGGGGGGGCGGCGTAGTGTCACGCGTGCGCACGCGTGTCCCGCGCCGCCCGGTCCCGCCGGCGATGGCGGTGCGCGGAGCGCAGCCGCGGGATCAGGTCGCGGAGATCCAGCGCTCGCGGATCTTGGCGGGCGCTGTAGGCGCGATCGACGAGCACGGGTACGCGCATACGACCGTTGGGCAGATCGCGACGCGTGCGCGGGTCTCGCGGCGCACGTTCTACGAGTTGTTCCCCGATCGCGAGGCGTGCCTGGCGGCGCTGTTCGAGGACGTGGTCGGGATGATCGAGGGCGAGCTCGCCGCGGCGGGGTTGGTGGGTGTGCCGTGGCGTGAGCGGGTGCGTGGCGGCCTGTGGGTGATCCTCTCGTTCTTCGATCGCGAGCCGGCGCTCGCGCGGGTGTGCGTGATCCAGGTGTTGCGCGGCGGCCCCGGGGTGCTTGAGCGTCGCGATGTGGTGCTCGCGAGCTTGGCGGGGGTGCTGGATGAGGGTCGTGATGAGGGCGCGCGAGGCGCGCAGTGCACGGCCCTGACGGCGGAGGGCCTGGTCGGTGCTGCGTTTGGGATCGTCTACGCGCGGTTGTTGCGCGGCGAGCGCGTGCCGCTCACGGACCTGTTCGGGGAGTTGATGGGGATGATCGCGCTGCCGTACCTCGGTCCGGCGGCGGCGCGGCGTGAGCAGGCCCGCCCGGCGCCCGGGCCGGCGGCGGTCGCGAGCGAGGTGGCGGTGCCAATGCAGCCGGGAATGGAGCCCGACCCGCTGGCGGGTACTCGTATGCGCCTGACGTATCGCACCGCGCAGGTGCTGGCGTGCATCGCCTCTCAGCCGGGTGCCTCCAACCGGGTTGTCGCCGAGCACGCGGGGGTCGCTGACCCGGGGCAGATCTCGAAGCTTTTGCGGCGTCTGGAGCGCCTGGGACTGGTGGCGAACACCGGTGGGGGGCACCTCAGCGGTGAGCCGAACGCGTGGGAACTGACCGCGCAGGGCCGTCAGGTCGCGGGGCGGCTCAGTATCGATGCCCGCCACCGCGAAAGGGCCGCGTGATGCGCAGCTGACTCGTGCGTCCCGACGGTTGGGCTCCGATCTTTACCACTTCAACCCACAACGCGTGCGTAGCGCCGAGCGCTCCCACGTCCACGGAGGAGAGATAACCGATGTTCCAAGCACTACGTAAGCATTTGACCCCGAGCACGTTCATCGCCTTCCTGGCGCTAGTCTTCGCGGTGACAGGCGGCGCCTTTGCGGCGAGCAGCCCCGGTGGGGGTGGCTCCGCCAAAGCGACCGCCTCGATTGCCCGGTCGGGCCTGGCGAGCCCGCTCGCCTTGAGCGCCAAGAGCAAGGCCAAGTCCAACAGCAAGGCTGGTGCTCGCGGTCCGGCTGGCCCCAAGGGCGCGACCGGGGCCACCGGAGCGACCGGACCTGCGGGAGCCACGGGCCCGGCCGGAGCCACAGGGCCGAGCGGTCCCCAGGGACCCGGTGGCGCCACCGGCGCCACCGGTGAAACGGGCAAGCAGGGTGAACCTGGCAAGCCGGGTGCCAAAGGAGCACCGGGCACCTTCGAAGGCCAGCCTCTCTCTGCGGGCAAGACCTTAACGGGCGTGTTTGGAGGCTCCGGTTATAGCGAAGTCAAAGAACCCGGATCTGGTGAAGCCGTCGCCGCTGTGAGCTTTGCTGTTCCGGTCCCGCCCGGCGCTCTCTCCTACCACTACATTAAGGCGGGCCAAGAACCGCCTTCTGGCTGCAGCGGCACCGTATTAAGCCCCGGTGCCGCCGAAGGCAATATGTGCTTTTTCTCCGAAGCAGAAAAAAATGTCCTGTTTGCAGGGATAGCTGGTCAACCGGGCGCCAATTCCTCGCCTGAAATTGGCGCCATCATAACAGCCGTTTCAGCTGCCAAGGGTCCGATCTCCTTCCACGGTACATGGGCGGTGACCGCCGGCGAATAGCCGCCGATCCGTAGGAGCGTCCCTCGCGCGTTACGCTTCCCGGCCCGGCAGGACAGCCGTAGCCGGGAAGCGTCGACATTCACCAAAATCTCTACCAAAACCACAATCACCAACTTCTCACTACATGCATCGAATCATCGAGAAAGGCGCCGACGTGACTTCCATTGAGCACCCATCGCAGACACCGCGTATCTGGCTCGGCGTCGCCGCCGTGATGACCATAATCGTGATCGCGCTTCTGTTCGTCTCCCCGGCGTTCGCCGAAGGGGCGCCAGAATTCTCTCACGAAGATGAAGTGGTGAATCTGGACTATTCGACCAGGGTGACAATTGGGGTATTCCTCATCACCACCAAGGAAACCACCGAATGGAGAGCCGAGTATGCGCCTGCCGAACCAAACGGCGAAGCTCCGGCGGAAGGCAGTCCCGTCTGGAAAATCGTCAACAAAGAACAAGTTAGTCCCAGTTCGCACGGCACGCTTATCTTTATCGGCACCGGCCACCTTTCTCCGGCCACTTCATATTATGCGCGATTCTTCGCTGAAAACAAAGCAGGTAAGGCGGTCGAAACGGTTCCTTTCGAGACGCTTCCACTGGATAAGCCCGAAGTTGCTCCCGCCTATCGGCGGGGCTTCAATAGCGAGCCTCTCCCCGAATTCCAAGGTGGACCAGTCAACGCCACCAGCGCAGTTTTTACTTTCGTGGTCGAGAGCAACGGCTCGGAAACCACCTACCACATAGAATATTCTCTACCCGAAAACGGGCATGCGCCCTCTCCAGCCGGCGCGTCTTGGAAGCATTTTACCTCTAACGCAAGTGGCACAATCACGCCAGCCGAAGAATACGGCTATGATAGGGCATCGGTGACGGGCCTTAGTCCCGAAACCACCTATTACATTCGTGTGAAGGCGAGTAACGACCAAGGGGAAATTACACAAAACACTTACGATTACGGGGGGGAAGAACGCAGCACCTTCACTACTCCGACGGCGAGGCCGGGAAACACGGAAGCGCCTGAAACCCGTAACGTGACCGCTACATCTACGTATCTTACGACCACGGTCGTTCCCAACGGCTTTAAGACCGTCTGGCAATTTGAATCGGCACCGTCGGAATCGGGTCCATGGACGCCGGTGCCGGGCGGCACGGGCACTATTTCGCAGGCTCAGGCGAGCGCTACGCCCTATGAAGACGGTGAAATTGACGGCGCGCGGTTCGCCGGGCTGAAAGCCTCAACGGTGTATTACGTGCGCACGGTCGCAGAAAACGAATGCGAAGCCGGCAAAGTTGGCTGCGGCAAGACCATCGGCAGGGTCGGGCATTTTGAAACCTCTGGCGCTCCGAGCGCATCGGCGTTCTCGGTCCACGGTTTGCATGGCGAATCGTTGCGTCTGCTCGGCTCGGTCAACCCGAACAGTCAGCCCACGTCGGCGGAACAGCTGATCACGCTCGAAGAGACCCCGATGGGTGGCTCGTTCGTGTTGACGTTCGAGGGCCAGAGCACCGCCGCGATCGCCTACGACGCCTCGGGTGAAACGGTGGCGAGAGCGCTCGAATCTCTCTCTACGATCGCCGGAGATGGCCAGACGGCCGTTATAGGGGCTGCCGGCGGTCCCTACACGGTGTATTTTGGTGGTCCAAACGCCGGAAAGGCAGAGCCGTTGATCGAAGCGAGTGGTTTGGGTCTGACCCCGCCGGGCACGGTGAGCGTCGTGAGCACGCAGCAGGGCGGTGAAGCGTATGGCACCCACTACCATTTCGACTATGTGAGCGCGAAGAGCTTCGCGGAAAGCGGCTGGGCCGGGGCGCAGACGACTGGGGAAGTCGACGCGGGGTCTGGCACTAGCCTCGATTATGTCGGCTCTGACCTGCCAAGCCTGACCCCTGGGGAAACCTACCGCTATCGTCTGGTCGCGAGCAATACGGCGCCGGGCACCTCCGCTGTGGATAGTGCCGAACAGTCGCTCACGGTGCCGACCCCGGTCACGCCGAGCGGCGGCGAAGCCGGCTCGTGTCCCAACGAAGCGTTTCGCACGGGTCTGTCGGCGCATCTGCCGGACTGTCGCGCGTATGAGCTGCTGACGCCCGTCGACAAGGAAGGCGCGCAGGAATTCCTCCATTATGGCGGCGGATTGGTGGCGAACGTCGTCGTCAGTGAAGACGGCGAACATGTGATCGCCGAGAACGACGGGGTCCATTGGGGCGGCGCTGGGAACAGTCCTTACCTGTTCTCTCGGTTGGAAGGCGACGGCTGGCTGATGACCTACGGGTCGCCCCAGCCCGAAACAGGCCCGTACGTCACCAACCCGGAACTCTACAACACGGACACCACCCAGATCGCCTTCTCCTCGCAATACGGCACCGCGACTAATGTTCAGTCGGCTAACATCGAATATAAGCTGGGCCCCATCGGTGGCCCCTATAAGACGATCACCTCGGTGCCGCGTCAGTATCAGGAAGGGGGGCCCACGGGCTGGGTCGCGGCTGACGGCGATTTCTCAAAGCTCGTGTTTTCTACCGAAGACAGTTCGCTGCCGGGTGAAGAAGCGACTCCCACCAAGCATGGCGACGACTTGTATGAATACACTGCGGGCGGTGGCTTGCGTCAGCTGAACGTCGACAGCGAACAGGTCACGATCGGTACTTGCGGCGCGCGGATGGCCGATGGCCATCAGGGCAGCAATCAATATAGCGGCCCTCACAGCGTCTCAGCCAGTGGGTCGCGTGTCTTCTTTGAAGCCGTGCCGGGTAAAGACTGTTCGGAAGCGTTGAACTTGTACCTGCGCACCAATGGTGAAACGACGGTCGATATCGGCGCCTACACGTTTGCTGGCGCCAACGAACAGGGTTCTGAGGTGCTGCTTGAGAAAGGCGATGAATTCTTTCTTTACGATACCGAAGCAGGGACGATAAAGCACCTCTTCGACTTTGCAGGCACGGAACACCTGGACGTCGTCTCCGAAAACCTGAGCGACATCTATCTCAACGCGAGCGGGAGCCTCTATCGCTACGACGTTCCCAGCGAAACGCTCAGTTTCATCACCACAGGTACCGGCGAAGCCCTTGGCGAGACGAGCTCTGACGGGCGCTACTACTACTACGACGGAAGCGCGGCCGGGCTTCCCGGTGGAGGGGTGATGCGCTACGACAGCGCCGAAAACGTGATTGAGTGCGCGTCTTGTGCTTCCACATTCGACCCCGAACCAAAAACGTCGTTGCTCAATGGCACCAGCGGCATTCCCGAGCCCAACGGCGGCGTGCTGAAATATTCGGCCGTAAGCTCAAACGGTGATTTTGCGTTCTTCACCACCCCTGCCGCGCTCGTGCCGCAGGATGCAGACGGCGAAATCGAAATCGAAACGAAAAACAAGGACAGTGAAACTTTTGATATCGGATCATCTACCTCCCCGTCGAGCGATATCTATGAGTGGCGTAAGGACGGCGTCGATGGCTGCGCCCAGCTGCAGGGCTGCCTGGCGCTGATCACCGACGGGCGCGGAGGGTTTTACAACCACCTGCTGGGCACCGCCGACGAAGGCCGTGACGTGTTCATCTACACGTTCTCAAAACTGCTGCCGCAGGATCAGGATACCGCGGGCGATATCTACGATGCCCGTATCGACGGTGGCTTTGCGCCGCCGCCGCCGCGACCCGTGGAATGCGAAGGCGACGCGTGCTCGACGCCGCCCGCCCCGCCCAACGACCCCACCCCCTCCAGCCTAACGTTGACCGGCGCTGGCAACCTCGCGCCGGCGGCGCTCGCAACACCCAAAGCGACCAAGCCCAAGCCAAAGAAAAAGGGCAACGCCAAGAAGAAGGCCGGCGAGAAGCGCAAGGATGGCAAGGCCTCGAAGAAGACCAGCAGAGCCGGCCACGACCGCGGGGGCAACCGATGAAAATGCGAACCCTAACTCCGCTCCTGGTCTTGCTGGCCGGTCTCGTGTTCGTCGCGTCGGCCGCCGCCGAGCCCAGCGAACATCCCTTTGAAATCATCCCCGGCTCGTTCCATTTCACTACCTCCAGCCCGCAGGCGGGCGCGCATGCGGACTGGGTGACTTCGTTCGGCTTCGCTCATGAAGAAGGCGGCGTCAACAATGGCAAGAGCTACAACGACGCACGCAACATCGTCGTCAACCTGCCCACTGGCTTTGACGCGAGCGACACCGCCATCCCCACCTGCACCCAGGAGCAGCTGCTCAAGAACTCTCCCATCGCGGAATACATTCCCGATTGTCCGATCGCAAGCCAGGTCGGCCTGATCAGCCTCGAACTCGATCTGGGATCGGGCAGTCCGCCACAGCCTGAGCAGCTGACTGTTCCGCTCTACAACATGGAAGTGACGAGCTTCGGCGTCACCGCGCAGCTGGGCTACACGACGGCTCTCTTCACCGGCCTGTTGGAGATCCAGGTCCGCCCGCAGGATCTTGGGTTGACGTCGATGACGCTCGATATCCCACCGATCGGTGAAGTGCACAACGTTCACGTCACCGTCTGGGGCGATCCTGCCGGCAGCGAACACGACCCCGAACGTGGCGAGTTGTGCGACCGTCTCATCAGTGAGCCGGGGACGAGATGCAAGGAGGAATTCGGCTCGCCCCAGCCCGCGGGCATCCCCGCCAAGGCGTTCCTGTCCAACCCCACCAGCTGCGGCAGCTTCGAAGCGTCGATGAAGGCCGACTCCTGGGAGCAGCCCGAAGCCTGGACCAGCGCCAGCGACGAAGAAGTCGGTCCGATCGGCGAATGCGAGCGCGTGCCCTTCGAACCGTCGATCGAAGTGCAGCCGAGCACCCGCTCCGCCGAATCGCCGACCGGTCTGTCGGTCTCGCTGCTGGTCCCGCAAGCGTGGGAAAACCCGATCGTGCTCTCGAGCTCCTACCTGAAGAACACGACGGTCGCGCTGCCCGAAGGCATGACCGCCAACCCGTCGCTTGCGGCCGGCCTGGGCGCGTGCACCCCCGCGCAGTACGAATCGGAAACCTCCTCTTCGCTGCCGGGCGCGGGCTGTCCGCCGGAATCGAAGATCGGCTCGATCGAAATCGAAACGCCGCTGCTGAACGAAAAGATCCCCGGGGCGATCTATATCGCGACGCCATATGAGAACAAGCCGGAATTCGGGACGGCTGAACACCCGGGTGGTTCGCTGCTGGCGTTGTATGTCGTGGCGAAGGACCCGGAAAAGGGGATCGTCATCAAAGTCGCGGGCAAGATCGAACCGAACCCGATTACGGGCCAGCTGGTGACGACGTTCGATAACACCCCGCAGCAGCCGTTCAGCCGCTTCACGCTGAAGTTCCGCCCCGGTGCGACCGCGCCGCTGGTGAGCCCGCCTACGTGCGGGACGTTCGCGAGCCAGGCGGCGTTGACACCGTGGTCAGAGCCGCTCGAACCGCGGCTCTTGTCGAGCTCCTTCGAACTCACGCAGGGTGTCCACGAAGGCCCCTGCCCCTCGGGTGGGGTGCCGCCGTTCCATCCGCAGGTGATCTCCGGCACGCAGAACAACGCTGGCGGCACCTATAGCCCGTTCTATCTGCGGATCCTCCGTGAAGACGGCGAACAGGAGATCACGAGGTTCTCGACCACGCTGCCGCCGGGGTTGACGGGGAACCTCTCAGGGATCCCGTTCTGCCCGGACGCGGACATCGAAGTCGCAAGGGGCGCGAGTGGCCTGGAAGAGGAGGAACACCCATCCTGCCCGCAGGCGTCGGAAATCGGGCACTCCCTTGTCGGCGCGGGTGTCGGCAGCGTACTGGCGGAGAACCCAGGCAAGATCTATCTTGCGGGCCCCTACCATGGTGCGCCGTTGTCGATCGTGTCGATCACTAGTGCGAAGGTCGGCCCGTTCGATCTGGGGACGGTCGTGATCCGCTTCGCGCTGGATATCAACCCGGTAACGGCGCAGGTCGAAGTCAGCGGGACCCAGTCCGAAGCGATCCCGCACATCATCAGGGGGATCGTCGTGCACGTGCGTGACATCCGGGTGTATATGGACCGCGAAAAGTTCATTCTCAACCCGACCAACTGCGGTCCGTTATCGATCACGAACACGATCGATGGGGCGGGTGCGGATCCGGCGAACCCGGCCGATCAGGTCCCCGTGACTGTGGGCACGCCGTTTGAGGCCGCGGACTGCTCGAGTCTCGCGTTCAAACCAGCGTTCACCGTGTCCACCAGCGCGAAGACCAGCCGTGCGGACGGCGCGAGCCTCACCGCCAAACTAACGGTCCCCGGCGCGCTCGGCTCCCAGGCGAACATCAGCAAGGTCAAAGTCGAACTCCCCAAAGCACTCCCCTCCCGCCTGAAGACGCTGCAGAAAGCGTGCACCGCCGAGCAGTTCGACGCCAACCCGGCGGGGTGCCCGCCGGCGTCGATCATCGGGCACGCCCGGGCGATCACCCCGATCCTCCCCGTCCCCCTCGAAGGCCCGGCGTATTTCGTCAGCCACGGCGGCGAAGCGTTCCCCGACCTCGAGGTCGTCCTGCAGGGCTACGGTTTCACGATCGACCTCACTGCGACAACATTCATCAGCAAAGCCGGCGTCACCAGCAGCACCTTTAAGACCGTCCCCGACCAGCCGGTCACGAGCTTCGAACTGACGCTCCCCGAGGGCCCCTACAGCGCCCTGACGACCGAAGACAACCTCTGCTCGGCTACGAAGACCGTCACCGTGAAGAAGAAGGTAACCGTCAAGATCCACGGCCGCAGAAAGACCATCACACGCAAGGTCAAACAGACACAGCCCGCGACACTGCAGATGCCCACCGAATTCGTCGCCCAAAACGGTGCCGAAATACACCAGTCCACCCCAATCACGGTCACTGGGTGCCCGAAGAGCGCGAAGGCGGCGAAGCCCGCGAGCCACAAGGCGCGCGGGAAGACGAGATGACTAAACCACCTAACCACCATGTGCGTAGCGCCAAGGGCCTGCATGTTTTACTCGCTGTGGCGCTGGTGGCGCTTGCCTTGCCGATCGGCGCGTCGCCGGCGCGTGCGCAAACGATTCATCACCCACAGGGACCGTTTGCTGTGTTCTCCCAGTGCCCGCTCGACGAACCCACGATATACGACTGTGTCGTGGTTGACACCAAGGGCGGCGAAATGCGGATCGGCTCGCTGACGGCGCCGTTCAGCAGGGACATGATCGGCTTGGACGGGGGAGTGCTGGAAGGTCCGACTCACGAAGCGACCATCTTCAGCGCGCCGGTGAACGGAGTGATCATGCAGCCCACGCCGATGCCGGTCCCGGGAGGACTCGGCAGAGTGCTCGAACCGAGTGCGCTGCCCCACTCGCTTGGTGTGGTCTCGGGCAAGCTCGAAAGCGTGGGCTTGGGGGAGTTGACGGCCACCGTCGAAGTCGCCGGGCCGGCAAGTGCCGTTATGCTCTCTCTGTCGCATGTCATCGGACAGAGTGGCGTGGCGCTCGAAGAGCCACTCAAGGTCAAGCTGACAAGCCCGGTGCTTGGCGAACACTGCTACATCGGGACCGACTCCGATCCCATTCAGATTCAACTCACGGAGGCAATGACAGATCCTCCCCCGCCGAACATGCCGATCAAGGGCACACTCGGTTCTGTCTTGCTTTCAGAAGAAGGATTGTTCGAAGTCTACGGCAACTCGCTTGTCGATAACTCATTTGTGGTGCCTGCGGCGAGTGGCTGTGGTGGCTCGCTGGCGCCGGCGATCGACGGGATCATCGACTCCAAGCTGAAACTGCCCTCGCCGGCCGGGCGCAACACGTTGGTGCTCGACAGCACCGCGTATCTCACCACAGCGACGGAAGTGATCACTCACGAATAAGGACGCGCCGAACGGTGCCAGCGACTTCTCCCGCTTCTCCGGGCTGCGCTGAGTCGATCCGCTGCACGACGGGCAGTAGGCAAGCAGGCGTCACGTCAAGCAGATGCGCCGGCGTACAGGCGTGTCGAGATGGGCCAGGTCCTCTTGGGCGCGTATCGGTGGGTCTGCTGGTGCTTCGGGGTAGGCATCATGACAGCAGAAGTGTTGCTGCTATGATGCGTCGATGAGGACGACGGTGACGCTTGACGCGGATGTTGCGGCGAAGCTTCAGCAGGCCGCGCGGGAGCGGGGGGTGTCGTTCAAGGCGGCGCTCAACGATGCGGTGCGCTCCGGGCTGACGGCCGGAGCCGCGCCGAGCAGGCGCTTTCGCGTGCATGCGCAGCCCCTCGGTGTTCGCCCCGGCGTCGATTTGGACAAGGCGCTCAGCCTTGCCGGCGAGCTCGAGGACGCCGAGGTTCTGCGCAAGCTCGAGTTGCGCAAGTGAAGCTGCCGGACGTCAATCTGCTGCTCTACGCCTACGACTCCCGCTCCGCACGGCACGGGCCGGCGCGTGAGTGGCTGCAGCAGACGCTGTCTGGCGCCGAGACCGTCGCGATGACGTGGATCGTGCTGCTGGCCTTCGTCCGGCTCAGCACCCGCGCGGCCGTGGTCGAGCGCCCGCTTGACGTCGACGCCGCGATCGGGCTGGTGGAGAGTTGGCTGGCGCAGCCGTGCGTCACGGTCGTGAATCCCACCGAGCGCCACGCGGCCCTTCTGCGCCAACTGCTGTTGCCGCTCGGCGCGGCCGGCAACCTGACCAGCGACGCCCACCTGGCGGCGCTGGCGATCGAGCACGGCGCTCTGCTCTGCTCCTGCGACAGCGACTTCTCGCGCTTCGCCGGTCTGCGCTGGGTCGATCCGCTGCGTGAGGATCGGTAGCTCATTGGTTATCTTCGCCGCGTGCCGTCACCGGCCTGATGTTATGATGACATCATGTCAGATCGTGAGCTGATTCACATCAGCGTGGCGGAGGCCAAGCGGCGTTTCGCCGATGTGCTCGGCACCGTCCGCTACCAGGGTGAGCGTTACGTGGTCGAGCGCAATGGCACGCCGATGGCGGCGCTGGTTCCGCTCGCCGACCTCGAGCCTGCGTCGGAGCAGTCCAAGCGTTCCGGTTTCCTGGCGCTGGTTGGCGCGTTCGCGGAGGAGCCGGAGTACGCCGAGGCGCTCGCTGACACCGTTCGCGGCCGCGGCGCGCAGCGCTCGCGCCCTGCTCCCCGTCTCTGATCGCGCGGGCTTGCGGTGATCGTCCTGGACACCGACATCGTAAGCGATCTGATGCGCCCGCGGCCCTCGCCCCAGCTCGTGGAAAGGCTTGTCGAAGCCCCAGCCTCGGAGCAGGCAACGACTGCCATCACGATCGGCGAGCTCGTCTACGGAGCAAGGCGCGTCGATCGCCCGGAGCTGTACGAGCGCGCGATGCGCCTGCTGGCGGGCGTCCCCGTGCTGCCCTTCGATCGGGATGCGGCAGAGCGCTACGGGAGCATCCGAAGCGAGCTCGAGCGCGCTGGCAGGCGGCTGCCCGACCCGGATCTGCGCATCGCCGCAACCGTGCCGGCGCATGGTGCCCTGCTCATCACGGGCAATACCCGCCACTTCGAGCGCATCTCGGACCTCAGCTGCGAGAACTGGCTCCGCGGCTGAAGGGCCGGCCTGCAGGGTCCTTGCCCGAAGCTTGGGTCATTACAGCAACCTCGTAATGACGGCGGTTGTGGCCTCCTTTGCCTTGGCACTTGACAAAAGGTAACGCTACCGCCTATGATGGCAATGCCACGGGGATCGACGGTGATTACCGGGCACAACATAGGGTCTGGTTTGGGGTCTGCCCGTTGTGGTCGACCGTTCCAAGCGCATCAGGGGTCTTTCGGGAGAGGGGCCGGGTCGGTTTTCGAAGAGGGAGCTTGGTTGGCGTGGTTTCTGCAGGGAGATACGTGTTGAGGGTGCACGCACCCGATCTTGGGGCTGATGCTAGATGCGCCAGCTTGGCGCTGTCGCATCTCTCTCTCTCTCTCTCTCTCTTCAGCGTCGCGGCTCGAGACCGAGTGCGCTGAGCGCCTCGTTTCGACGCGCTCCGGGCCCCCGCTCGCGCGGGGGAGGGGCTCGCGGCGCTCACGCGCGGGGTTGTGTAGCGGGCGCCCGGGTGTTCTTGGGCCCGGTGTTCTGTTTGGGGGGGCGTTGTAGTGCCGCGCGTGCGTACGCGTGTGCCGCGACGGCCGGCACCGGTGGGGATGGCCGCGCACAGGGCGCGGCCGCGAGAGCAGGTCGCGGAGATTCAGCGCGCCCGGTTGTTGGTGGGTGCGGTCAGCGCGATTGACGAGCACGGGTATTCGCAAACTACGGTTGGGCATATCGCATTGCGGGCGGGGGTTTCGCGGCGGACGTTCTACGAGTTGTTCGCGGATCGCGAGGTGTGTTTGGCGGCGCTGTTCGAGGACGTTGTGGGGATGGTCGGGGGTGAGCTCGCGGCGGCGGGCTTGGCCGACCTTGGCTGGCGTGAGCGGGTCCGCAGCGGTTTGTGGGCGATCCTGTCGTTCTTCGATCGGGAGCCGGCGCTCGCGCGTGTGTGCGTGATCCAGGTGCTGCGCAGCGGCCCGGGGGTGCTGGAGCGTCGCGACGAGGTGCTGGCGCGCTTGGCGGCGGTGCTCGATGAGGGTCGTGCTGAGGGCGCGCGGGGCGCGCAGTGCACGGCGCTGACGGCGGAGGGCCTGGTAGGCGCGGCGTTTGGGATCGTGTATGCGCGGCTGTTGCGCGGTGAGCGCGCGCCGTTGACGGACCTGTTCGGCGAGCTGATGGGGATGATCGTGCTGCCCTACTTCGGCCCGGCGGCCGCGCGACGGGAGCGGGCCCGACCTGCGCCCGGGCTGGTGGCGGTCGCGAGCGAGGTGACGGCGCCAATGCAGCCGGGAATGGAGCACGACCCGCTGGCGGGTACTCGTATGCGCCTGACGTATCGCACCGCACAGGTGCTGCGGTGCATAGCTGGTGAACCGGGTGCGAGCAATCGTGTGGTGGCTGAGCACGCGGGAGTCGTGGACCCGGGGCAGATCTCGAAGCTGCTGCGGCGTCTGGAGCGCCTGGGGTTGGTCGTGAACACCGGTGGTGGGCACCTCAGCGGTGAGCCGAACGCGTGGGGGTTGACGGCTCACGGGCGCCAGTTAACGGGGCGGCTTAGCATCGATGCCGGCCGGCGGGTGGAGGCCGCGTGATGCGCCGACGCCGATCGACTACGAGCGGGCTCGCTCCCGGTGTAGGTGGCGAGGGCCGCACCCGGTTCTCCACACCGGTGTCCGGCATTCAGATCTTCAGCGGTTCAACCCAACGTGCCTGCGTAGCGCTGAGCGCCAGCAGGTCTGACCCTCAGCCATAGGAGGCATCAATGCTCTCAGCTCTACACCGACGCCTGTCCTACGCGAACGTTACAGCCACCCTCGCTGTCTTCTTCGCGATGTCGGGTGGTGCCTACGCGGCATCGCACTATCTCATCACCTCGCCCAAGCAGATCAAGCCGAGCGTGCTCGCTTCGCTGAAAGGCAAGGCCGGACCCGCCGGAGCGACGGGCGCCACCGGCGCCGCGGGACCCGCCGGAGCCATCGGCCCGGCGGGTCCCCAAGGCCCGGCTGGCGTCAATGGCACCAACGGCGAACCGGGCAAAGAAGGCAAACAGGGCAAAGAAGGCAGAGAAGGCAAGGAAGGTAAAGAAGGCAAGGAAGGCAAGGAAGGCACGTTCGGCGGCCAGTCTCTCCCCGAAGGCAAGACTCTGACGGGAGCGTATGCCGCATCGGGCTTCGGCGAAGCCGCCTTTCCGGAAGAAGGCACGGGTCAAGCTGACGCCGCGGCGAGCTTTGCCATGCCAGTACCCAACGTCGGCCTTCCGTCTCCCAACGGCGGCAACTCCGAACTTGCAGTGCATTACATCAAGAACGGCGAAACGCCACCCGCTGGTTGTACCGGCAACCGCAACGAACCGGGCGCCGCCGAAGGCAACTTGTGCGTCTTTGGTGAAGAGGAACTCAATCTTGCGGGCCTGCCATATATAAATCCAGAGGGTAATGGGCTTTCATTGCTTGGCTTCAAGATCTATAGCTTTTCAGCGGCGAAGGGGGCTATCGCTTTGGCCGGCACCTGGGCGGTGACCGCCAAATAGCCCCTTTTGTTCGAGTATGTCCGCGAGGGCCTGACGCCCCGGTGACAATCTAGCGGCCGTCACCGGGGGAGCCCCAGCGCTCACCATTGAGATCAAATTCGACCACACCTCACTCGCATTCCCAACGCATGCATAAGCCCATCGAGAAAGGCGCCAAAGTGACTCCCACAACAAAGTATCTATCGCGGACAGGGCGGCGCCTGCTGAGCGCGATCGTCGGATCGCTTGCGCTCGCGGCAACTGCGCTGCTCCTCGCCTCATCGGCTCTTGCCACCGCCTCAGGTAAGCCAGAAATTCCCGTGAACTTTGAAAGTCTCAATCCGACGACCTCATCTTCTGGCCCGATGAGCGATACCACCGCTGCCTTCGACTTCGTCCCGGGCGGCAACGGGTCGGAAAGCACCCGGAGCATCCAAGCGAGCACGTTCACTACATTGACAGAAAGCCCGCGGGTGGAGGAAGTGCAGGTGCGTAACGTCACCGGATCTTCCGCGTACGCATCCTTCGTGGTTGTACCCCATAGCTCGCAGACCGTATGGCGACTTGAATTGGCCGATTCCGCGTCGGGCCCGTGGACCGTAATCCCGGGAGCTTCCGGCACAATCTCTCAGGCTCAGGCTGAAGCCACCCCCTATTACAACAGCTTCCCCATCACGGGCGGCCGAGCCACGGGCCTGAAACCCTCCACTGTCTATTACGTCCGTGGGGTGGCGGAAAACACATGCGAACACGGGTGTGGCACGACAACCAGCGAAGTCACGAGCTTCGAAACCCATGGCGCGGCAAGTGCGAGCGCGTTCGGGATCCATGCGCTGCACGGCGAAGCGCTGCAGTTGTTGGGCTCGGTTGACGCCAACAGCTCCCCAACCAGCGCCGAACAGGTCATCACGCTCGAAGGGACGCCGACGGGCGGGACGTTCGCGCTCGAACTGGAAGGTCACAGCACGACCGCGACGACGGCCACGGCGACCTTGACGAGCGGCTCGCCTACGGTCAGCATCCCGCTCTCCACCGTCACGGGAACGGGGAACATCGTGAAAAGATCCCCCGAAACAGATGGCTTAGCTGGCATAACCGACGTCAAGGTCGGCACGGGTGAGTTCCTTCCCGGTCATCCGATATCTGGTCCCGGCCTCCCGTCTAATGAGCAGATCGACGAAGTTCTAGGCAGCACCTTGATATTGAATAGTCCTGTGGAAAGGGATGTGCCGCATGCGGAAATCAAGTCCGATGGTCCGCTGCCTTCGTTCGCGGAAGGAGATCTGGTCAGCGCTGCGGGCGTGCCCGCCGGCACAACGATCGCCGGAATTACATACGCCAACCTTGGAACTCTGCCCGGAGAAACTGGGATCGGGACGCTCGCGCTGTCTGCCGACGCGACGGCGAGCGCCACAGATGTCTCTCTGACGGCGAGCATCCCCTATAATGCGGGCTTCGAAACCGTTGAACGTGCGTTGAACACGGCGGTTGGTGCTGTAGACGTACCGCCGGATGTGCGAGTCGAAGGTCCTGATGGTGGGCCCTACACGGTTCTGTTCGTCGACGGTGATGCCGGTCGCGCCGAGTCGTTGATCAACGGCAGCGGCTTGCTGTTGACCCCGCCGGGTGCCGTCAGCGTCGCGACCACCCAGGAAGGCGGCCCGGGCTATGGCGCGCATTACCATTTTCAATACACCACCCAGCAGAGCTTCAGCGAACGGGGCTGGGTCGGCGCGCAGGAAAGCCCCGAAGCCGATCTTGGGCCGGCCACCAGCGCGCGGAGCGTCGGCTACGACCTGCCCGGTTTCACACCTGGCGACACATACCGCTATCGGCTGCTGGCACAGAGCAGCGAACCGGGCGCATCACCGGTGAAGAGCGGGGAACAGTCGCTGACGGCGCCGACGACGCCGGCGAGGGTGGGTTCCGCCGGTCCCTGCCCCAACGAAGCCGAGCGTACAGGCTCCTCCGGGCATCTTTCCGATTGTCGTGCGTACGAGCAGATCACGCCCACCAACAAGCAGGCCGCGCAGGAACCGTTCCATTACGGGCAGGGTACCGAGGACGCGTATGTCGAGGTCGGTGAAGAGGGCCAGCATACGGTGCTCGAAGCCGGCGGCGTCAACTATCCCGGGAGCGGCCAGGGCCCCTACCTGTTCTCGCGCCAGGAAGGCGGCGCCTGGTTAATGACGGCCGGCTCCCCGCAGCCGCAAACGGGGGTCTCGAACTATGTCCCGGAACTGTACAGCGCCGACGCGACCCAGGTCGCGTTTGAGTCCTCTTACGCCACCTCGTTCAGCAAGGAATCCGCAGACGTCGAATTCGAGCTCGGCCCGGTCGGGGGACCGTACACTACGGTTGCCACCGTCCCGACCTCAGAATTTAGCCTTTTGGGTGCGGGCTGGGTGGCCGCCAACGGAGATTTCTCCAAGCTGGTGCTCCGGAAGGGCGGCCTGCTCTACGAATACACCGCTGAAGGCGGCCTGAGTCCGCTGAACGGCACCTGCGGCGCCGAGATAGTGAATGGCTCCCACGAATTCCAGGGAACGAAGAGCAGTAAGCACAGCATCTCCGCCGACGGGTCGCGCGTGTTCTTCGAAGCCCCGTCGGGGAGCAACTGCGCCGGGCCTTCGCACCTGTACATGCGCGTCGACGGTGAAAGCACCGTAGATATCGGTGCTTACAAATTCGCCGCCGCAAACGCCCAGGGGACGACGCTCCTGCTTGAAAAAGGCGGCGAGTTGATTGGCTATAACACCGAAGACGGGACCACACAAGAACAGTCCAGCGGCGAACTGGAAACCGCCCGGGAACTGTCGTTCCTGGGTATTCCCGACAGGGTCGAGGCCGGGGAAGGCACAGAACCGTTTGCTCATCCCCGGTACACCTACTGGGGATCGGGTGAGCTGCTTGTAAATCAGGGACATCGTGAGAATGAGCAGGCGTATCGTTATGACAGCGTGGAACATCTCGTGCAGTGCATCTCATGCGCCTCCCCGTCCGACCCGGAACCAAAGCTGCCCGCGTTTCTCGGAAACAATCACTTCTCAGGCCTGCCGAGCTTGGCGGGCGGCTTTCCGGAACCGGCGTTCGCGTCGGCCAACGGCGAGTTCGCGTTCTTCAGCACCTCGGCGGCGCTTCTACCCGAAGATGTCAATGGTGAAATCGAAGTCGATCCCGACGGGGGAGAAATCAACGAACAATACTTCGACGCGGGAACTACCACATCGCCATCGAGCGATGCCTACGAGTGGCGAGGCGATGGCGTAGATGGCTGTCGGGCCCTTCAAGGCTGTCTCGCGCTGATCACCGACGGGCGTGCGGGCTTTCACAACATCCTTCTGGGCAGCGCCGACGAAGGCCGCGACGTGTTCATCTACACGCTTTCGAAGCTGGTGCCACCGGATCTCGACAGCGCCGGCGACATCTACGATGCTCGCATCGACGGTGGCGTCGCGCCGCCGCCCCCGCCGCCGGTGGAATGCGAAGGCAGTGCCTGTTCCTCGCCGCCCAGTCCGCCGAACGATGCGACCCCGTCGAGTCAGACCTTCGCCGGCGCCGGCAACATCACGCCGGCAGCGACCCAGGCGCCCAAGGTGATCAAGCCCAAGCCAAAGAAAAAAGTCAAAGCGAAGAGGAAGATCAAGCAGAAGCGGAAGGGCAAGAAGTCAAGCAAGCAGGCCGAGAAGTCGGCGAAGGGGAGGAAGTAACATGTTCGAGCGAACCACGCGCCGATGCCGATCCGATTCGGCCCTATATCTTCTTACGCCTCTCATAATTCTCGCGGCTTGTCTTGCGCTCGCTGCTCCGGCGTTGACCGAGATCAGCGAACATCCGTTTGAAATCACACCCGGCTCGTTCCACTTTATTCCTTCGAGCCTTGGCGCCGGCGCGCACGCCAACTGGGTGACGTCCTTTGACTTCGCGCACGAAGCCGGCGGCTTTACCTACAACGACGCGCGCGACATCGTCGTAAACCTACCGGCCGGCTTCGATGCGAACGACACAGCGGTTCCGACCTGCACCCAGGCGCAGCTGCTCAGCGCCGCTATAGGCCCCCCACCTTGTCCAGTCGCGAGCCAGGTCGGGCAGCTGCGTATCGTGCTGGATTTGGGCAACAAAGACAAACCAGAACAGTCGGAAACGACGGTGCCGATCTACAACATGGAAGTCACGGCCCATGGCGTGACCGCCGAGCTCGGCTATCGCACCGCGCAATTCCTTGGTTATCTGCAGATCGTGGTGCGCCCGCAGGATCTCGGTCTGACCTCCACCACCCTGGTGCCTCCGACCGGTGAAGTCCACGAAGTGCAGGTTACGATCTGGGGCGATCCAGCGGCCGCTGAACACAACACCGAACGCGGCGAAGTCTGCAATCGTAAATTCGGTGAATCCGGCAACGGATGTGAAAATCTGCTCGGGGCACCCTCGGCGGGCATCCCCAACAAGGCGTTTCTGTCTAACCCGACGAGCTGCGAACCGCGTGTCGCGACGATGGCCGCGGACTCGTGGGAGAATCCCGGTGGCGTATTACCCGATGGGTCCCCCGACCTGGGCGACCCGAACTGGTCGCAGGCATCGTTTGAAGTTCCCGCGATCGCGGAATGTGGACGGCTGCCGTTTGAACCGTCGGTCGCGGTGCAGCCGAGCACGCGCTCTGCGGAATCGCCGACGGGCCTGGAAGTGTCCGAGCTGGTGCCGCAGTCGTGGGAAACCCCGCTGGTGTTGTCCACTGCCAACCTGAAGGACACTACGGTCGCACTGCCGGAAGGGATGACCGCGAACCCGGGGTTGGCGGAGGGCCTGGGTGCGTGTACGCCCGCGCAGTATGAATCGGAGACGGCTGAGTCGCTTCCGGGGGAAGGGTGTCCGCCGGAATCGAAGATCGGGTCGATCGAAATCGAAACGCCGCTGCTCGACGAAAAGCTCCAGGGCGCGGTCTATATCGCCACGCCGTATGACAACAAGCCCGAATTTGGCGATGCCGAACATCCTGGTGGTTCGCTGCTCGCGCTGTATGTGGTCGCGAAGGACGCTGCGCGCGGGATCATCATCAAGGTTGCGGGGAAGATTACACCGAACCCCGTCACGGGTCAGCTCACGACGACGTTTGATAACACGCCGCAGCAGCCGTTCAGCCGCTTCACGCTGAAGTTCCGCCCCGGTGCGACGGCGCCGTTGATCAGTCCTTCGGCGTGTGGGTCCTACAACGCCCGCGCGGAATTGACGACGTGGTCGGCGCCGCTTGAACCGCGGCTGCTCTCAAGCGAACCGTTCGCGATTACATCGGGTGTCCACGAAGGCGCGTGCCCGTCGGGTGGTGTCCAGCCGTTCAAACCGCAGGTGATCTCCGGGACGAGCAACAATGCGGGTGGCTCCTACAGCCCGTTCTATCTGCGGATCCTCCGTGAAGATGGCGAACAGGAAATCACAAGGTTCTCGACCACGCTGCCGCCGGGGTTGACGGGCAACCTCTCGGGGATCCCGTTCTGCCCGGACGCGGACATCGAAGCCGCACGGGGCGTGAGCGGCCAGGAAGAGGAGGAACACCCCTCCTGTCCGCAGGCCTCAGAAATCGGGCACTCCCTCGTCGGCGCGGGTGTTGGCAGTGTGCTGGCGGAGAACCCGGGGAAGGTCTATTTGGCCGGCGCCTACCACGGTGCGCCGCTGTCGATCGTGTCGATCACGAGCGCGAAGGTCGGCCCGTTCGATCTGGGGACGGTCGTGATCCGCTTCGCGCTCGACATTAACCCGGTAACCGCGCAGGTCGAAGTGAGTGGGACGCAGTCTGAAGCGATTCCGCACATTCTCAGGGGGATCGTGGTGCACGTACGTGACATCCGGGTGTATATGGACCGCGAAAAGTTCATCATCAACCCGACCAGCTGCAGCCCGTTGTCGATCACGAACACGATCGATGGTGCCGGTGCGGACCCGGCGAATCCGGCCGACCAGGTTCCGGCGGGCGTCAGCACGCCGTTTGAGGCCTCAGACTGCTCGAGCCTTGCCTTCAAACCGGACTTGACCGTCTCGACGAGCGCCAAGACAAGTCGGGCAGACGGCGCGAGCCTGACTGCGAAGCTCGCCGTCCCCGGTGCGTTCGGCACCCAGACGAACATCAGTCGCGTCAAAGTCGAACTCCCCAAACAGCTTCCCTCACGCTTGACGACGTTGCAAAAAGCGTGCACGGCGGCTCAGTTCGAAGCGAACCCCGCGGGGTGCCCGGCGGCGTCGATCGTCGGACACGCCAAGGCGATCACGCCGATCCTCCCTGTTCCGCTTGAAGGCCCCGCGTACTTCGTCAGCCACGGCGGCGAAGCGTTCCCCGACCTGGAGGTGGTGCTGCAGGGCTACGGGATCACGATCGACCTGACAGCCACAACCTTCATCAGCAAAGCGGGCGTCACCAGCAGCACCTTCAAGACCGTCCCCGACCAGCCTGTCACGAGCTTCGAACTCACCCTACCCGAGGGCCCCTACAGCGCCCTCACAGCCCTCGGGAACCTCTGCACCGCCAAGAAGCTCACGATGCCGACCGAACTCGTCGGCCAGAACGGCGCTGAGATCACGCAGAGCACGAAGATCGCGGTCAACGGCTGCCCGAAGGCGCGGCACGTCAAGCACAAGCGCAAGACCAAGAAGAAAGCCAAGGGCTCGAAGAAGGGGAAGAAGAAGTAATGGCTGCGGGTGGCGGCTCCCCGACTACGGCGGTCCCATGATCTCGTCGAAATGGCGGATGAAGCCGGCGACGCAGATCGCGAACATGATGAGCACCAGCGCCCACAGGGGGGCGCCAAGGATGAGGGCGCCCACCCACACGGCGCCGGACAGCACGTATATAACGAGGTCATAGCGATTGAAGCTGCCGAAGCTGGTCATGAAACTATCCTAGTGGTGAAGACAAAGAGCGTCAAGGGACCCAGCAGCATTCCGAAGACGAAGCCCCATCCCAGTCCCCGGTTGATCCGCCGCACCAGCGAATCGGGCCTGCTCGGGACGAGCAGCGCCACGGCTGCGGGCAGTCCTGAGAAGAACACCGTGCAGCCACCGAGGACACCCACCCAGGCGAACAGCCCGTTGACGACGGCGGTCCCCAGCGAGGGGTTGGCCTCGCAGAGGATACGGATCACGGCTATCGCGGACATGCCAACCACCGTATGTCGCACTTGGGACGAAACGCTCGATTGATGGCCTACCTATCCTCCAACTCCCCGTCTTTGGGGGCCGAACGTGGAAAATTTGGCGCGTTTGGACCCGCGTAATGAGGCACCGGTAGGGGACGGCCTCGGCCACCTTTCCATGCGGAGTAGGCATCATGACAGCAGAAGTGTTGCTGCTATGATGCGATGATGAGGACGACGGTGACGCTCGACGCGGATGTTGCGGCGAAGCTTCAGCAGACCGCGCGGGAGCGGGGGGTGTCGTTCAAGGCGGCGCTCAACGACGCGGTGCGCACCGGGCTGACGGCCGGAGCCGCGCCGAGCAAGCGCTTTCGCGTGCATGCGCAGCCCCTCGGCGTCCGTCCTGGCGTCGATTTGGACAAGGCGCTCAGCCTTGCGGGCGAGCTCGAGGACGCCGAGGTTCTGCGCAAGCTCGAGCTGCGCAAGTGAAGCTGCCGGACGTCAACCTGCTGCTCTACGCCTACGACTCTCGCTCCGCACGGCATGAGCCGGCGCGCGAGTGGCTACAGCAGACGCTGTCTGGCGCCGAGACCGTCGCGATGACGTGGGCCGTGCTGCTCGCCTTCATCCGGCTCAGCACCCGCGCGGCCGTCGTCGAGCGCCCGCTTGGCGTCGAGGCCGCGATCGGGCTGGTGGAGAGTTGGCTGGCGCAGCCGTGTGTCACGGTCGTGAGCCCCACAGAGCGCCACGCGGCCCTTCTGCGCCAACTGCTGTTGCCGCTTGGCGCGGCCGGCAACCTGACCAGCGACGCGCACCTGGCGGCGCTGGCGATCGAGCATGGCGCCCTGCTCTGCTCCTGCGACAGCGACTTCTCGCGCTTCTCCGGTCTGCGCTGGGTCGATCCGCTGCGCGAGGATCAGTAGACCGTTCTATTCCATTGAGGTAGGGCGGCCATCCTTCGGGACCACCGGCTTCTTTGCGCTTAGCACTTGACAAAAAGTGACGCATGCGCTTATGATGGCAATGCCACGGTGACCGAGTGTGATTACCGGGCACAACATAGGGTCTGGTTTGGGGTCTGCCCGTTGTGGTCGACCGTTCCAAGCGCATCAGGGGTCTTTCGGGAGAGGGGCCGGGTCGGTTTTCGAAGAGGGAGCTTGGTTAGCGTGGTTTCTGCAGGGAGATACGTGTTGAGGGTGCGCGCACCCGATCTGGGGGCTGATGCTAGATGCGCCAGCTTGGCGCTGTCGCATCTCTCTCTCTCTCTCTCTCTTCAGCGTCGTGGCTTGAGACCGAGGGCGCTGAGCGCCTAGTTTCGACGCGCCCTTCGCCCCCGCTCGCGCGGGGGAGGGGCTTGCTGTGTCGACGCGCGGGGTTGTGTAGCGGGCGGGCCGGTGTTCTCGGGCGCCCCGCCGTTCGGCTTGGGGGGGCGGCGTAGTGTCACGTGTGCGTACGCGTGTCCCGCGCCGCCCGGCCCCTGTGGCGATGGCTGTGCGTAGGGCGCAGCCGCGGGAGCAGGTCGCGGAGATTCAGCGCTCGCGGCTGCTGGCGGGTGCGGTCGGCGCGATCGACGAGCACGGCTACGTGCACACCACGGTTGGTCATATCGCGACGCGTGCGCGGGTCTCGCGGCGCACCTTCTACGAGTTGTTCGCGGATCGCGAGGCGTGTCTGGCCGCGCTGTTCGAGGACGTGGTCGGGATGATCGAGCGCGAGCTCGCCGTGGGGGGCATGGGGGCTTTGGTGTGGCGTGAGCGGGTCCGTGGCGGTCTGTGGGCGATCCTTGCGTTCTTCGATCGGGAGCCGGCGCTCGCGCGGGTGTGCGTGGTACAGGTGTTGCGCGGTGGCCCCGAGGTGCTCGAGCGGCGTGACGAGGTGCTCGCGCGCTTGGCGGCCGTGCTCGACGAGGGTCGTGCTGAGGGCGCGCGGGGCGCGCAGTGCACGGCACTGACGGCGGAGGGTCTGGTAGGCGCGGCGTTTGGGATCGTGTACGCGCGGCTGTTGCGCGGCGAGCGCACGCCGCTGACGGACCTGTTCGGCGAGTTGATGGGGATGATCGTGCTGCCCTACCTCGGCCCGGCGGCCGCGCGGCGTGAGCAGGCCCGCCCGGCGCCCGGGCCGGCGTCAGTGGCGGGTGTGGAGTGGGTGCCGGTGCAGCCGCTGGCTGAGCGCGATCCGCTGGCGGGCACCGGGATGCGCCTGACGTATCGCACGGCGCGGGTGCTGGCGTGCATCGCGGGTGAGCCTGGTGCGAGCAATCGTGTGGTCGCCGAGCACGCGGGCGTCGCGGACCCTGGGCAGATCTCGAAGCTGCTGCGGCGCCTAGAGCGCCTGGGCCTGGTTGTGAACACCGGTGGGGGTCACCTCAGCGGCGAGCCTAACGCTTGGGGTCTGACCTCGCGGGGCGAGCAGGTTGCGCGCAGTGTCCGCCTTCGCGGCCGCTGGGAGAGCGAGGCCGCATGAGGACCCACTCGCTTCAAAAATTGTCTGTCGGGATGCACCGTCTGGCCGATTTGCGCCCTCGCAGCAGTGTACGTCAACCGAGGGGCAACCCTCTTTCGTAAGGGAGAAATGAAGTCACGATGAAACGACTCAGTAAATATATTAACCCGGCTACCGGGATCGCTTTCGTCGCGCTTGTTTTTGCCGTGACTGGCGTTTCCTTTGCGGCCTCGGGCGGAGGGTCCGCCGCGTCCCCTAAAGTGACCGCTTCGGTCGGGCACAGCTCCATCGCCGTGGCGACCGCGGCCAAGATCAAGTCCAAACCAAAGACCAAGACGGGCGTCAGGGGACCCGCGGGACCCAAGGGCGCGACCGGGGCGGCCGGTCCCGCCGGTGCGACCGGACCGACGGGCGCCACGGGACCCGCGGGTCCGGCGGGCGGTATCGGGTCGCAGGGCCCTGCCGGCCCGAACGGCGAAAGCGTGACGAGCACCACCGTGACCAAAGGCGCCACCTGTAAAGAAGGGGGCGCTGAATTCAAAGTCGGCGGCGTGACCACTCACGCCTGCAACGGCGAGAAAGGCGCGGAAGGCACGTTTGGCGGCCAGACCCTTCCCGCGGGTAAGACTCTCACTGGCGACTGGGGGGAGAGTGGGTATGGCGAAGCGGGGTACCCGAACCCAGGGACTGGTATTGTGGCAACAGGCGTCAGCTTTCCCATTCCGCTCGCCCCGGGAACTGCCGGGGGATACAAAGCAGGTCTCGAGCCAGAAGGCTATGTGTTTAACCCCGGTGGTAGCGCCGGAGAAGTCAGCGGTTGTACTGGCACCGCTAAAGCTCCCGCGGCCGCGCCAGGCTGGCTTTGTGTTTATGCGACCAGCGAGAGCAACGCGCTCGAAGGGGCGAGCAGTGTGCTCCTAAATGCGTCCGGTTTCACGATTACTAACTTCACCGAAAATAAAGGGGCTATCTCACTCGACGGCACGTGGGCGGTGACCGGCGCAGAAGAATAGACCGCTGTCTTCGCACGCATCGCGGAAGCCCGGGGCGGCTGGCCAGCTGTCCCGGGACTCCATCGCGGCTGAACATCAGAGCACACAGCGGTATTTGATCGAGCTCATTAGGTCCAGGAGAAAGGCACACCGATGAATCAACACGAACATCCCGCCAGGAAGCCGTCCCCAGAGCCCGGTCTCTTCGCTGTCGCTCGGGCCTTTCGCCATGGCAATGGGAGTGGCGCGGCGTCACTGCGCGTCATCACGGTGTGTGTGCTCGCGCTGTTGGCCCTGCTCGCAAGCGCAGCCTCGGCGCTCGCCGCCCCGCCGAAATTCAGCACATTTCCCGGTGGAGATGGGGTAGTCGAGGAAATTCATCCGACGTGGGCGAGGCTCGAAATTCCGATATCGGCGGAAGGGTCGGAAACGAAATGGCATTCGTCCTACGCGACCGAAAAGGAAGGCTCTTACACGCCCAGCGGCAGCGGGATAATCACTCCTGGAGGTTTCAGTCCAGCCAATATCGGGTCGGAAGAACCTTGGTACGGCCATGAAGTGCATATTTTGCGTCCCCTTACGCCCGAAAAGACATATTTCGTGCGTCTTGAAGCTGAAAACGCTGACAATCCGGGTAAACCGGTGCTCGAGCTCGTGGAATTTACAACGCCTTCGGTTGCTAAACCTGAAATCGTGCTAAGTCTAGGCAAGTCCGAAGCGGAACGGCGCTCGTTTAAATCGTCGTCGAGCACGTCTACCTCGATCGAAGCAAAAGCCGATGTCGAGACGAATGGCGCGCCGACGACTTATAGTTTCGCCTACTCAACTGGTAAATCTGGTCCTTGGACCACTTTTGGCAGTGGTGGGAGTGGGTCGATATCGGTCGCTGAAGATATCGGGCAGCTGAGTGCCGAGGCGACCGGCCTGGAACCGGAAAAACTGTATTATCTGCGTCTTCAGGCGACCAACGGCAAGGGCATCGCCGAAGAAGTGATCTCGGCCAAAACCGAGACCGAGCGGCCGACCGTCAGCGCGACGAGCGTTTTTAATGTCAGGGGATCTTCCGCCCGTCTCAGGGGCAGCGTGAGTCCTGATGGTTTGGAGAGTACGTCGTGGCGTTTTGAATATGCGCCTTCGGTGATCGGTCCGTGGTGGATTGTACCGGGTGCGTCGGGGACGATCTCCAGGGCGGAAGCCGAAGCCCTGTCAAATGACGGTGGCGTCGCAGTGTCGGGGTTGTTGGCGGGTCTGAGTCCGGCGACATCGTATTACGTGCGTTTGGCCGCTGAAAACGAAGCCGGCGAATCGTGCGTCAATAATGATGAAACATGTAAACCTACCGGATTTGAAACGGAGGGTCATCTGGTTGTCGATACGTTTGCTGCGCATGCGTTGCATGGCGAAGCGCTCCGCGTGTTGGGTTCGGTGAACCCGAATGAGTCGCCGACTTCGGCGGTGCAGAGCATCGCGATCGATGGCGCTCCCACGGGCGGGACGTTTACCCTCACATTCGCGGGTCAGACGACTGCCGCGAGCGGCACCGGTGAACTCACCGCCGGTTCTCGCCAGGTGAAGTCGCTGGTCACCGCCACGGGGACCGGTGAACTCACCGCCGGCTCGGATGAAGTCAAGGGCGTCTCGACCGCCACGGGCCGTTTCGTCACCGGAGCCGGAATCGTCGGTACGGGTATAACGGCAAGAGCCAATATCGAGAAGATTGCGGGATCTACCCTCATACTCAACGAGCCGGCGATCGTCTCAGGTGTCGAGTCACTCACTGCTATCGGCACTCCACCCTTCGCACGGGGTGAGCTCGTCAGCGGGGTAGGCATCCCCGCCGGAACAACGATCGAAGAAGACGGGCGCGAAGGCGAATTGACGCTATCCCAGTCGGCTACCGCGTCCGCTTCCGGTGTCGCCCTCACGGCCAACCTCCCTTACAACGCCCCCAGCGTAGCCGTGGAACGTGCGCTTGACAAGCTTTCCACGCTTTCCGAAGGCAGCGGGTCGATTGGTGTTACCGGTCCGGATGGTGGTCCTTATACGCTCGAATTCAATGGTGGTGGTTTGAGTGGTGCGCAGCCGCTGGTCGAAGCCGATGCGGCCGGTTTGACGCCGGCGGGATCGGGGTCGGTGGTTGTTTCGACGGTTGAACAGGGTGGGGAAAGCTACGACACGCATTACCATTTTGAGTATGAAGGCTTGAAGGAATACGAAGCGGGGGGTGGTGGGGTTCAGCCGTTTGTGCATGCAAGCTCGACGCCTGAAGTCGATCTTGGTGGGGCTGGCCGGCCTGTGAACGTCGGTCAGGATCTTCCGGGGTTGGTGGCGGGTGAAAGCTATCGTTATCGTCTGGTCGCGACCAGCTCGTTCCCGGGTGCTTCGGCGGTCGATGGTGAAACGCAGTTGTTGACGGTTCCCGCCCCCGTCCTCGAAGCGCAGCCGGCGTGTGGGAATGAAGTGTTTCGTACGGGTCTCTCTGCCCATCTTCCGGATTGTCGTGCGTATGAGCAGGTGACGCCTGTCGATAAGGGAGGCGCGAAAGAACTGGTGAATTATGGTGGTTCTACCGGTGAAGGGATCCTCGCGGGTGCCGATGGCGATCATGTTCTTGTTGGGGAGCCTGAGACGGAGTGGGGTGCGGGACCATCGGCGGGTATCAGCCCGTATGTTTTCTCTCGCGAGGCCGGGAAGGGTTGGGTGTTGACGGCGGCGACCGTGCAGCCGGAAGCGGGCATCGCTAAATACATCCCGGAGGTCTTTTCGCCCGATCTCACGCAGCTGGGCCTCGCTGCCGAATGGACCACCTCGGCCGGTTCGAGCTCTGCGGACGTCGAATTCAAGGTCGGGCCTCCGGGAGGGCCGTATGCAGTGCTCCCACCGGTGCCCCGGGCTGAGGTACAAGCAGTTCACGCGGGAGGCTGGGTGGCGGCCTCTGAAGATTCCTCGAAGTTGATCCTGCAGGTGGGGGATCACACGTTGCTGGCGCCGACGCACACCAAGAGTGGCGCGGACCTTTATGAATACTCTGAGGGAGAACTGCGCCAGGTCAACGTTGCCACGGGCGGGATCACGATCGGTACCTGCGGCGCACAGATCGTCAAGGGTGTCGAAAACTCCGAAGAATCGGGTGTGGTCAGCTCGAGCCACGCTGTCTCTGCCGATGGCTCGCGTGTGTTCTTTGAAGCGGTCCCCGGCAGTAATTGTAAAGAACCATCTAATCTATATGTGCGTGTCGACGGGGAAAGCACCGTCGATGTCGGGGCGTACCGGTTCCTCGCGGCAAATGCGAGTGGTAGCGAGGTCCTGGTCCAGAATGCCACGGGTGAAGTGTTCATGGACGAAAGCGAATCGGCGCGCGTGCGGCCGCTGACGTATGGTGGCGACGAACGCCATCCTCTCTCGGTCTCCGCCGGGCCGATCCTGGTCTCCGAAGATTTGAATGTGATCTATTTCGGCTCGCTCGATCGCTACGACATTCCCAGTGAAACCCTACGGAACGTCGGTGCGGTCAATGCGCAGTCCCTTTCGACGAGTCCTGACGGCCGCTACCTTTATTTCGAAGGCGAAGTCGGCGGTCTCCCCTCGGGTGGGGAAGAGCCTCCCCCCAGACAAGGTTTGGCCCAGCAAGCTTTCCGCTATGATGCGGTTGAAGATGTCTTGCAATGCATCTCCTGTGCCTCGCCGTTTGACCCCGCGCCGAAGCTGAATGCTAATTACCTGACTGGTGAAGGAGCGATGCGGACCTCAGTCCAGGGCACGTCGTCCCTGAGGGTCGCTTCGGCAAATGGGGACTATGTTTTCTTTCAGACACCAGCCGCTTTGCTGCCGTCCGATGTCGACGGCGAAGTCGAGCCTGAACCACCCGCCCCGGGTGACCCCGGCCCCGGCACGGTCTTCCCTGAACACCCATCCAGCGCGACGTCGGTATCCAGCGACGTCTATGAGTGGACAAAAGATGGTATCCATGGTTGCTCCCGGCTGGAGGGTTGTTTGAGTTTGATCACGAGTGGCAAAGGCGGGTTTCACAACATGTTGCTCGGCACCGATGCCTCAGGTAAAGATGTGTTCTTCTATACCAACGAATCGTTGTTGCCGCGCGACGACGATACGGCCGGCGATATTTATGATGCGCGTGTCAACGGTGGTTTTCCAGAACCCGTTCAAGGTGTAGAATGCGAAGCGGATGCGTGCTCGACTCCCCCGAGCGCACCAAATGACGCGACCCCCTCCAGCTCCACGTTCAACGGTACGGGGAACCTCGCGCCGCCCGCAACGGCAGTAAAGCCTGGGGTGGTAAAGAAGGCTGTGAAGTGCGCGAAGGGTAGAAAGCTCAGCCATGGCAAGTGTGTCAAGCCGAGAAAGAAGCAGCGAAAAGCCAAGAAGTCGGCGCGTAGATCGAGCGACAACCGGGGGGGTAAGTGAGTGTGCCGTTTAACGCTAAGTCAAAGCGCGGGATGTAGAAGATCGGTGCTGCGATGAGGCGGTGCTGCGTAGATGATGGAGGGTTTTGTACCTCCGTGGTCGCTCTGCAGGGGGAGATCACAAACCACCCGCAAGCTGCTGCGATCAAGAGTCGTGGTGGTGAGCGTTGCGGGAGAAGGCGTGCTTTGAGTGCGTCAGGTGTGACCCAAGAAGGCGAACGTGAGTAAACCACTGATGACTTGTCGAAACCCTTTAGATGACATCGAAAGCGAGGCTGTTTACTTGGCCCGTGATGAGCCTGACGGGAGCCTGCTTATTGGTCAGGTGGTGTCCGGCATGAAGGTGGCGCGAGCTTGGGTTGGGCTTCTACGCGGAAGGCGGGAACCTGTTGTCTCGCGAGGTGGTCAGTCAGTGGCTTGTCGCCTGCGGCTGGCTGGATACGGGAGAATTCCAAGCGGTTGCACCCGTGAGGATAAGAGTACCGATGCGGGGCGCAGGGGCGGACCGTCCGGTAGTAGTGTTGAAGGTCCTGTAATGGGGCTGGAGCGAAGCGGACGGGTTATCCAGGCTTGGCTGTTGGGCAACCGCGATGCAGTTGTCGTGGGAGGAACCAATGGGTAAGTCAAAGTCGGAGGTAAAGTCATTCTGTATTTCGAAGCAGGTCGTCTGGGATGCCTGGGAGCGTGTCAGGGCTAACGACGGTGCTGCTGGTGTTGACGGGGAGTCGATTGCGGAGTTCGAACAGGACTTGAAGAATAACCTGTACGTTCTGTGGAATAGGCTGTCCTCGGGGAGTTATATGCCGCCTCCGGTAAGGGCGGTACAGATCCCGAAGAAGGACGGGCAGGGAGTCAGAACGCTGGGCATTCCCACTGTCGCTGACCGGATCGCGCAAACGGCCGTAAGGCTATATTTGGAGCCAGGGGTAGAGCCCTATCTTCACCCCGACTCCTATGGCTATCGACCGGGTCGCTCGGCCCATGACGCGCTGGGGGTATGCCGGGAACGGTGTTGGAAATACGACTGGCTGATTGACCTTGATCTCCAATCGTTTTTCGACTCCGTTGATCACTCGCTCGTTCTGAAGTCGGTGGCTGCCCATACCGATCACCGGTGGGTTCTTCTCTATGTCGAGCGGTGGCTGACTGCGCCGCTCGATCACGGAGACGGCACCTTGGTAGCACGGGATCGCGGCACCCCGCAGGGGTCGGCGATCTCGCCTGTACTAGCAAACATCTATCTCCATTACTCGCTCGATATGTGGATGACGCGGGAGTTCCCGACCATCCCGTTTGAGCGGTATGCAGATGATGTGGTCCTGCACTGTAAGAGTGAGCGCCAAGCGCGATTCGTGCGTAGCAGAGTCGCCGAGCGGATGGCGGATTGCGGCGTGGAGATCAACCCACGTAAGACCCGCATCGTGTATTGCAAAGACGACGATCGCAAAGGCTCTTATGAGCACGAGCGGTTCGACTTCCTTGGGTACACATTTCGTCCTCGACGTTCGCGGAGGAAGAACGGCAAGTTGTCCGTCAATTTTCTCCCGGCTGTCAGCGACGACGCCAGGAGGGCGATGAGTAAAACGATCAAGCGATGGAGGCTGCACTTATGGAGCGGGAAGACCCTAACGGCCCTCGCACGGGCAACAAACAAGCGCGTGCAAGGCTGGATCAACTACTACGGGCGCTTCTACCCGTCCGTCTTGGTCAGGTTTCTCAAGCGCATCGACGAGTATCTGGTGCGCTGGGCCATGCAGAAGTACAAGCGACTGCGCAAACGCCACAGAAAGACGAGGAAGTTCTTGGAAGGCGTGAAAACACGCGAGCCAAACCTCTTCGCTCACTGGCAACCGACTGCGCAAGCCAACAACTGGATGATGGGAGCCGTGTGATGGGAGACTGTCACGCACGGTTCTGCGAGAGCCCGAGGGTGAAATCCCCTCGGGCTACTCACCTCATGCTCAAGAGATTCCTACCCGTCCTCATGCCAGTTTTGCTGATCGTGTCTCTACCGGCGGTTGCGCTTGCGAAGCCGAGCAGCGAACCGTTTGAGATTATCCCGAACAGCTTTCAATTCATGCCCTCTAGTGACGCGGCGGCCGCGCATGCCGACTGGACCACGTCGTTCGATTTCGCGCACGAAGCCAACCAGCAGCCCGATAATGATGTGCGTACGATCGTGGTGAAGCTCCCGGCGGGTTTTGACGCGAGCAACACGGCCGTCCCGACCTGTACGCAGGCACAGTTGATCGGCGATGCCGGTGTCGGCGAACGGACGGGGGTACTGTGTCCCGCGGCGAGCCAGATCGGGACGATCAGCTTCGACCTATTCAAGGGGGAAACCCTGGAAGATTCTCCCGAAAAAGTCACCGTCCCGCTATACAACATGGAAGTCACGAGCTTCGGTGTAGCGGCGCAGCTCGGGTTCAACGCGGCCGGGGTCGTGACGCAGGATCTCGACGTTAGCGTGCGCCCGGGAGACCTCGGGCTCACGATCACCACGCCTGATGTCTCGACATTGTACGAACCACGCGATATCTCGGTCACGACATGGGGTCTGCCGGCGTCCGCGGCTCATGATCCGCAGCGCGGCGAAATATGTTACTCTGCCTATAGTCCTGTATGTATAGGCGGCGGCGAGAGCGCCGATATCCCCGTCAAGCCGTTTCTCTCGAACCCTACGAGCTGCGGCATGTTTGAAGCGAATATCGAAGCTGACTCTTGGGAGCACCCCGAAGAATGGTCTAAGGAAAAAGACATGGTCGGCCCGGTCGAAGAATGCGAACGTGACCCGTTCGACCCCTCGATCGAGGCGCAGCCGAGCACCCGCTCCGCGGAATCCCCAACCGGCCTGGAAGTCTCCCTGGTCGTCCCACAAAGCTGGGAAAACCCCTACTCCCTAGCGACGGCGAATCTCAAGGACGCGAAGGTCACCCTCCCCGAAGGAGTCACAGCCAACCCGTCTCTTGCGGCCGGCCTCGGTGCCTGTACCCCGCAGCAGTACGAATCCGAAACGAGCGCCTCCCCGATCGGTGCGGGCTGTCCCCCCGAATCAAAGATCGGATCGATCGAAATCGAAACCCCGCTCCTGGCGGAAAAGATTCCAGGCGCGATTTACATCGCGACACCCTATAACAACCCGTTTGGCGAATCCGAACACCCCGGTGGGTCGTTGCTCGGGCTGTATGTCGTGGCGAAGGACCCGCAGCGGGGGATCATGATCAAGGTCGCGGGAAAGATCACACCAAACCCCGTAACGGGACAACTCGTAACAACGTTCCTGAACAACCCGCAGCAGCCGTTCAGCAAGTTCACGCTGAAGTTCCGTCCCGGCGCCACCGCACCACTGATCAGCCCTCCAACATGCGGAACATTCACCACTCAGGCGGCGCTGACGCCCTGGTCGACACCACCAGAAGAACAGCCACAGCTCGTAAGCGACTCCTTCGAAATCACGCAAGGCGTCCACGAAGGCCCCTGCCCCACAGGCGGCGTGCCGCCGTTCAAACCACAGGTCACCTCCGGCACCCAGAACAACGCCGCGAGCACCTACAGCCCATTCTACCTGCGCATCCTGCGCGAAGACGGCGAACAAGAGATCACCCGGTTCTCCACAACCCTCCCAGCCGGATTGACAGGCGACCTCTCGGGGATCCCGTTCTGCCCCGAGGCGAACATCGAAGCCTCGCGTGGCGTCAGCGGCGCTGAAGAGGAAGCGAACCCCTCCTGCCCCCACGCCTCGGAAATCGGGCACACGATCGTCGAAGCGGGCGTCGGCACCGTCCTCGCGCAAACACCCGGCAAGGTCTACCTCGCCGGCCCCTACCACGGCGCACCACTCTCGATCGTCTCGATCACCTCGGCGAAGGTCGGCCCGTTCGACCTCGGAACAGTCGTGATCCGCTTCGCGCTGGACATCAACCCCACCACCGCGCAGGTCGAAGTATCAGGCACGCAATCGGAAGCGATACCGCACATCATCAAAGGCATCGTCGTCCACGTCCGCGACATCCGGGTCTACATGGACCGTGAAAAGTTCATCATCAACCCCACCAACTGCGCGTCGCTGTCGATCACCGACACGATCGCCGGCGCGGGGGCGGATCCCGCAAACCCGGCGGACCAGGTCCCAGTGACGGTCTCAACCCCGTTCGAGGCCGCCGACTGCTCGAGCCTCGCGTTCAAACCCGCGTTCACGGTGTCCACCAGCGCGAAGACCAGCAGGGCGGACGGCGCGAGCCTCACCGCGAAGATCGCGGTCTCCGGCGCGCTCGGAACCCAGGCGAACATCAGCCGCGTCAAAGTCGAACTCCCCAAAGCCCTCCCCTCCCGCCTGCCGACCCTGCAGAAAGCGTGTACCGCCGCACAGTTCGAAGCAAACCCGGCGGGGTGCCCGCCAGCGTCGATCATCGGGCACGCCAAGGCAATCACCCCGATCCTCCCCGTTCCGTTGGAAGGACCGGCGTACTTCGTCTCCCACGGCGGCGAAGGATGGCCAAGTCTCGAGATCGTCCTCCAAGGCTACGGCTTCACGATCGACCTCGTCGGCACGACGTTCATCAGCAAACAGGGCGTGACGAGCTCAACGTTCAAGACGGTTCCCGACCAGCCGGTTACGAGCTTCGAACTGACGCTCCCCGAGGGTCCCTACAGCGCCCTCACCGCGCTCGGCAACCTCTGTACCGCGAAGAGCCTGACGATGCCGACCGAACTGATCGGTCAGAACGGCGCGGAGATCAAGCAGAACACCAAGATCGCCGTCGCCGGCTGCCCGAAGGCCCGGCACGTCAAGCGCAAGCACCGCAAGCACGCGAGCAGGCAGAAGAGGCGCGCGAAGAAGAAGTGATGGTCGCTGGGGCCGGGTCGACCCCGGTTGCCAGCAGAGCTTGCTCTGCCCTACGTCGCTCTACGGCGGGGTGGGCGGCCTGGGTAGCAGGCGGGGGGAGATGCGGTTGAACGGTCCGCCGAGGGCCGGCCTGTGGAGGCTCTTGCCCGAAGTTTGGGTCATTACAACAACCTTGTAATGACGGCGGTTGTGGCCTCTTTGCGCTTGGCACTTGACAAAAGGTAACGCTACCGCCTATGATGGCAATGCCACGGGGATCGACGGTGATTACCGGGCACAACATAGGGTCTGGTTTGGGGTCTGCCGTTGGTGGTCGACCGTTCCAAGCGCACTAGGGGTCTTTCGGGAGAGGGGCCGGGTCGGTTTTCGAAGAGGGAGCTTGGTTGGCGTGGTTTCTGCAGGGAGATACGTGTTGAGGGTGTTCGCACCAGATCTGGGGGCTGATGCTAGATGCGCCAGCTTGGCGCTGTCGCATCTCTCTCTCTCTCTCTCTCTCTTCGGCGTCGCGGCTCGAGACAGAGGGCGCTGATCGCTTAGTTTCGACGCGCTCCGGGCCCCCGCTCGCGCGGGGAAGGGGCTTGCTGTGGTCGCGCGCGTGGTCGGGTAGCGGGCGGCTGGATGCTCTCGGGCGTCCCGGTGTTCTCGGGCGACCCGGCGTTCTGCTCGGGGGGGCGTTGTAGTGCCTCGCGTGCGTACGCGTGTGCCACGTCGCCCGGCTCCAATGGCGGCCGCTGTGCGTAGGGCCCAGCCGCGGGAACAGGTCGCGGAGATTCAGCGCTCGCGGCTGCTGGTCGGCGCGGTTGGCGCGATCGACGAGCACGGGTACGCGCACACGACGGTTGGGCATATCGCGTTGCGTGCGGGGGTCTCGCGGCGCACGTTCTATGAGCTGTTCTCCGATCGCGAGGCGTGCCTGGCGGCGCTGTTCGAGGACGTGGTCGGGCTGATCGAGCGTGAGCTCGCGGCGGCGGGGTTGGTGGGCTTGCCGTGGCGTGAGCGGGTCCGTGGTGGCATGTGGGCGATCCTGTCGTTCTTCGACCGGGAGCCGGCGCTCGCGCGGGTGTGTGTAATCCAGGTGATGCGTAGCGGCCCCGGCGTGTTGGAGCGTCGGGACGAGGTGCTCGCGCGTCTGGCGGCCGTGCTCGACGAGGGTCGTGGTGAGAGCGCGCGGGGCGCGCAGTGCACGCCTTTGACGGCGGAGGGCCTGGTCGGCGCGGCGTTTGGGATCGTGTACGCGCGGCTGCTGCGCGGCGAGCGGGCGCCGCTCACGGATCTGTTCGGCGAGTTGATGGGGATGATCGTGCTGCCCTACCTCGGCCCGGCGGTGGCGCGGCGTGAGCAGGCGCGTCCTGCGCCCGGGCCGCCGTCGGTGGCGGGTGTGGAGCGGGCGCCGGTGGATCCGCGGGCCGAGCGCGATCCGCTGGCGGGCACCGGGATGCGCTTGACGTATCGCACGGCGCGGGTTTTGGCGTGCATCGCGGGTGAGCCGGATGCGAGTAATCGTGTGGTTGCCGAGCACGCGGGCGTCGTGGACCCGGGGCAGATCTCGAAGTTGTTGCGGCGCTTGGAGCGGCTGGGCCTGGTCGTGAACACCGGCAGGGGCCACCTCAGTGGCGAGCCGAACGCTTGGCGGTTGACGGCGCAGGGGCGCCAGCTCGCGGGGCGGCTCAGTATCGACGCCGGCCGGAGGGTGGAGGCCGCGTGATGCGTCGGGTCCGATTGGTGCCTGGTGGTTCTCACCTGCGCGCGCGGTTCCAACTCCGCGTGGCGCTTGCTCCAGAACCGTCCGGTTCACACACTTTCACTGGCGTAACCCAACACGCGTGCGTAGCGCCGAGCGCCGGCACGTCTTTTCAAAGGAGATAACCGATGTTCTCAGCAATACGTAGGCGGCTGCATGTAAGTCCCGCGACCGTGATCGCCTCGCTGGCGCTTGTGTTCGCGATGACCGGCGGTGCGTATGCCGCGGGTCGGTATGTGATTACTTCGGCGAAGCAGATCAAGCCGAGCGTGCTTGCGCAGTTGAAGGGCAAGGCGGGCACCCAGGGTTCTGCCGGCGCGCAGGGGCCGGTCGGGCCCACGGGGGCGACCGGTCCGCAGGGTGCGGCGGGGGCGAAAGGCGAAACCGGCACGATCGGCCCAGAAGGTCCTTCCGGGAAAAATGGGGAAAACGGGAAGAATGGGACGACTGGGTTCACCAAGGTGCTGCCCAGTGGTGAAACGGAGACCGGTGCGTGGAGCATCATTCTGGCCGAAGGCCAGGAAGGATACATTCCGATCTCCTTCAATATTCCGTTGTCGCAGGAACTCGGGGGCGCCCAGGTGTTCGTCGCGCCCAATAAGGAATGCCCGGGCACGGTAGAAGAACCAAAGGCCGAACCCGGCACTCTCTGTGTTTATAAAGGGTCTAGCTTCAATCTGGAAATTAAAAGCATTCAGAAACCATATCCGGAACCACCCCCGGGTCTTGGAACAGGAAAGGGGGCTGGTCGCAGCGGGGCCGCACTATACGTTGGGGGAGCCGGCGAACCGTCCGGCGCCAGCGGTGCGGGTACATGGGCGGTGACCGCCGAATAGTTCCCTGATCGTTTCGAGGAGGCCGGGCTCCCGGGCCGCGAACGGTCCACGGGAGTCCGGCGTCATCACGGTTTTTGCAAACGTCTGCAATTCATGTATCACCAACACTAGGGAAAGGCACCAGCGTGACTCACATAAGGCGTTCGTCGACGGCACCGCGTATCGGGAGCGGCAGCTTCGCGGTGCTCCGTGCTGTCGTGTCTGTCCCAGGTAGCGGTGTGCCTGCTGGTCGTCTTTCCGCTATGGAGATTTCCCGCATCGTTATTCGCCGTGTCGCAGCGGTGGCGGCGGTTGGGACTGCTGCGCTTGTCTTTGCCGCGCCGTCGCTCGCCTCCGGCCCGCCTTACTTCGAACTCAAAAACTTCGCGCAGGAAATCCATTCGACCAGGGTCTTCATGGTGGAGGACCTACGCAGCAATGAACTGGAAACCGAATGGCAGACCGCGTACGCCGAAGACCCCAACGGTCCGTGGAACGTGATCCACTCGGGCGTTGAACTGGCCCATAATTATAATCAGACAAAAGTTGTCTCCCTCGGCAGTCAGGAATATGCTCACGGTGAAGGCTTCCTCCTGCATCTCGTCCCCAAAAGGACGTATTACGCCCGCTTTTTCGCCAAGAACGTGGCGGGTGAAGTAGCCGAAGTCGTGCCCTTCACAACGCTTCCGGTCGCCAGGCCTGAAATCCCCGAACAGACCGAGGGCGGTTCACCTAACAGATATGAGGGGAGTACATTCGGGGCTGGGGCTCTTGGTCCCCACTCTGTGAAACTTAGTGCTGTTGTTGAGAGCAACGACGCGCAGACCGAATACAGCTTCGAATATTCGACCGGGTTCGGCCCGTGGACGGTCTGTGCGAGCGGTTCGGTCACGGTCGCCGAAGACTTTGCCGAACCTGTGGCGCACTGCAAAGGTCTCGCGCCCGAAACGACGTACTTCGCTCGTATCAAAGCCACGAATGAAAAGGGCACGACTGAAGAAGTGCGTCCCTTCGTTACTACCGCCGCCAAGCCGTGGGTCGAAGAGCCCCAGGTGCGCAACGTTACCGCTACCTCGGCTCACCTCAACGGTCTAGTGACACCCCACGGCTTCAAGACGTTGTGGCACTTTGAATCCGCACCGTCTGCCGGAGGCCCGTGGACGCCGATCCCGGGGGCTGCAGGCACGATCTCCCAGGCGCAGGCTGAAGCTCTCCCCTCCTCCTTGGACTATATGTCAGTTGAAGCGGCTTTTCCCGGGCTGAGCCCGGCTACCGGGTATTACGTCCGTCTCTTTGCCGAAAACGAATGTGCAGAAGGGTGTGGCGAAGGGGAGAACCCACACGGGGAACTGATCTCCATGGCGAAACAGGGTATCGTTGAGCATTTTACGACGTCGGGTCCGCCGACGCCCAACACGTTTGCGACTCATTCTCTGCACGGGGAAACGCCGCGTGTGATCGGCACGGTGAACCCCGACAGTACTCCCACCTCCGAGGAAGAGACGATCGCGATCGAAGGCGCCCCGACCGGCGGCACCTTCACGCTCACCTTCGACGGGCAGACGACCACCGGCCTCCCCTACGACGCCGAAGCCGAAACCATCAAGCAAGCGCTCAATCGCCTCTTGAGCATCGTCGGAGCCACAGGGGAACCCGAAGGCCAGGTTCAAGTTACCGGCCCGGATGGTGGTCCTTACACCGTTTACTTCGAACGCGCCCTCGCTGAAAAAGATTTACCCCCGATCGCAGCGGGCGCATCCGGTCTCACGCCGTCGGGGTCGATCACGGTCTCGGTTACCCAGCAGGGTGGTGTGGGTTACGACACACATTACCACTTCGAATACGAAGCGCAGACGGAGGGCTTCACGCCGTTCTCGCACGCCAAGTCCATGCCGTCGGTCGATGTGGGTGCGGGTAACACCTCGAAGGTTGTCTACACGGATCTCTCGGGGTTGCAGGCGGGTGGAAGCTACCGTTACCGGCTTGTGGCGACCAACACATCCCCTGGCGACCCTGTGGTCGACGGCCAGGAACAGACGTTGAGCGTCCCTATCGCGCCGTCGGCGGCTCCGGCGGAAGCGTGTCCTAACGAAGCGCTGCGGACGGGGCCGTCGGCGAGTCTGCCGGATTGTCGTGCATATGAGCAGGTTACGCCGGTCGATAAGGAAGGCTCGCAGGAGGCCTTCCACTACAGTGGCGGAACCGAGGCTTATGTGGTTCCCGGTGAAGATGGGGAACATCTGATGCTCGATGATGAAGCGGTGACGTGGGGCGCGGGTCCTGGTGCGGGCCACAGCCCGTTCTTTTTCTCGCGCACCCCGTCGGGCTGGCGGATGACAGCAGCGGCCACGGAGCCGGAATTCGGTGTTAAGCAGATCGGCCCACAGGTCTTCGACCCTGACCTGACGCGTTTTGGTTTTGAATCGGGTTTTGTCACGTCGCCGCTGGTGGACTCGAAGACGATCGAATTCAGGGTCGGTGCTCCCGAGGGCCCGTACACGACCGTTACGACCGTCCCGCGTAATGAGGTTGGTGGCACGAGCGCGGGCTGGGTTGCGGCGTCGGGTGATTTCTCGAAGTTGATCCTGGAGGTCGAGGATCGCCATCTGGTCGAACCGGCGAGCACCACAAAATCCGGGTTCGATCTTTACGAATACTCGGGTGGCCCGTTGCGTCAGGTCAACGTGCTGAGCAATGGTACGGGGATCGGGGCGTGCGGGGCGATTATCGTCCCGGACCGCGAATTGATCAACGGGGTTATCAGTGGTGGTGTCAGTAGCCCGCACGGGGTGTCTGAGGATGGGTCTCGCGTGTTCTTCGAAGCGGTACCGGGAAGCAATTGCGGGGCGGGATCGCATCTCTATATGCGCGAGGACGGCACGACGACGGTCGATCTCGGCGCGGTCGAGCTGCTCGCGGCGAACGCTGAAGGGACGAAGTTGCTGCTTGAAAGGGACGCGACCCACGAAATTGTTGGGTATAACACCGAAACGGGTACCACGAAGGCGCCCTCTGCGGCGGAAGCGGCGAAGGCCGGCGAACTCGCGGCGCTCGGCATTCCCTACCGGGTTGATCCCGAAGGTGCGCTGGAACGCAGCCGCTACGAGTACTTCACCGCAACGAGCGTCGCGGCGGTCCCCGGCGGCTCCCCCGAATCTCCGGATCCGACGATGGATGAACAGCTCTACCGCTACGACAGCATTGAAAACGTCGTCGAGTGCGTTTCGTGCGCCTCGCCGTATGACCCGGAACCCCGGTTCGGGGTGGTCGTCTACCAGAATCGGGCGTGGTCGGATTCGAACGGTTCGCGGCCTGGTAGCAGTGGTTACTCGGCGAACGGCGACTATGCGTTCTTCTCGACGCCGTCGGCGCTGGTCCCGTCTGATGTCGATGATGAAATCTCGCCCGAGCCGGACCCTTCCTTGGAAAAGGGCGAATTCTCAAGCTCTGATACCTCGGCCTCGAGCGATGTCTATGAGTGGCGTCGTTACGGTTTGAATGGGTGCGATCATGTCCAGGGGTGTATAGCGTTGATCACGAACGGCCGTGGGGGTTTCCTGACTTATTTCCTTGGTACCGCGGACGAAGGTCATGATGTGTTTTTCTATACAAGTTCGCAGCTGGTTGAACAGGATAAAGACAGCGCGGGGGATATCTACGATGCGCGGATCGATGGTGGCGTTCCGCCGCCCCCGCCCGCCCCGGTGGAATGCGAAGGCGATGCATGCTCGAACCCGGCGAGCCCGCCGAATGACGCGACACCGTCGAGCTTCACGTTCTCGGGTTCGGGCAACCTCGTCCCGCGGGCACCGGGCAAACCGGCCGTAAAGGCAAAGAAACCGAAGCCGAAGAAGAGGAAGAGAAAGAAGGGCGCAAGTAAGCGGCTGGGGAAGGCGCTACGTCGAGGTGTTGCTCGTAAAGAGTCCTCTGCGGGGAGGAGTGGGCGATGAGGTTGAGAGCGCTTGTCTTGGGTATCACGGCGTTCATGTTGTTGTCCGGTGCTCTGCCCGGTGTGAGTTGGGCGCAGCCGAGCGAACACCCCTTCGAACTGGTGCCCGGCTCCTTTAGCTTCACGACGCGCAGCACCCAGGCGGCCGCGCATGCCGACTGGGTCACAACGTTTGATTTCGCGCACGAAGAACCCTCGCAACGCACCTACAACGACCTCCGCACCGTCTCCGTGCACGTCCCCGCGGGATTCGTCGGCAACAACACTGCCGTCCCGACGTGTACCGAGGCGCAGCTCCTCGGACACGCCGGGGTCGAACAGGCGGTGGCCCAGTGTCCGATCGCCAGCCAGGTTGGGCAGATCAGCCTCGTGCTAACTACCGGCAGCGAAGGCCCAAAAACGTACGTGTTCCCCGTCTATAATCTACAGGTCTCAAGCTTCGGAGTCGCAGCGGAGCTCGGGTTCAAAGCGCTTGTCTTCACCGAGCTGATACGGATTGAAGTTCGCCCCGGGGACGACGGCCTGACGGTCACGACGCCGAACTCCACGAAGTACGCAGAACCGCACAACATCACGGTAACGATCTGGGGTCTCCCGGCTGCGCATGAACACGATGAGCAGCGGGGGGAATTCTGCGTGGAAGGAATCTGCCGCAACGAATTCGGCGGCCCCCAGGAAGCGCACATCCCCGTCAAGCCGTTCCTGTCGAACCCTACAAGCTGCGGGCCGTTCACGGCGAGTATCGAAGCGTACTCGTGGGAGGACCCGTCGAGCGTCACCAGCGCGAGCTTTCAGACGCCGCCGATCGAAGAGTGCGAACGCGTCCCGTTCGAACCGTCGATCGAAGTGCAGCCGACGACGCGCTCCGCGGAATCATCGACCGGGCTGAACGTCTCGCTGCTCGTTCCGCAAACCTATGAAAACCCCTACTCGATCGCGACCGCGAACCTGAAGGACACGAAGGTCACGCTACCTGAGGGCATCACGATCAACCCGTCGGCTGGTTCGGGGTTGGGTGCGTGTACGCCGCAGCAGTACGCAACGGAGACGAGCTCCTCGCTGCCGGGGGAAGGTTGTCCGGCGGAATCGAAGATCGGGTCGATCGAAATCGAAACACCGCTGCTTGAAGAAAAGATCGACGGCGTGGTGTACGTCGCGACACCGTATGACAACCCATTCCCCGAACCGGGTCACCCGGGAGGGTCGCTGCTGGCGCTGTATATAGTCGCGAAGGACCCCCCCCGGGGCATCGTGATCAAAGTCGCCGGCAGGGTGGAACTGAACCCCGTCACCGGGCAGCTCACGACGACGTTCGACAATACCCCCCAGCAGCCGTTCAGCCGCTTCACGCTGAAGTTCCGCCCAGGCGCGACCGCGCCGCTGGTCAGCCCCCCCACATGCGGGACGTATGCGGCGCAGGGCGAATTGACGCCGTGGTCGGCCCCGGCCGAACCTCGCCTTGTGAGCAGCACCCCGTTCGAAACGACGCTGGGTGTCCACGAAGGCCCGTGCCCGTCCGGCGGCATCCCGCCGTTCAAGCCGCAGATCGTTTCCGGGACCGATAACAACGATGCGGGGTCCTACAGCCCGTTCTACCTGCGGATCCTCCGCGAAGACGGCGAACAGGAGATCACCCGCTTCAACACGGTACTCCCCCCAGGACTCACGGGGAACCTCTCAGGGATCCCGTTCTGCCCCGAAACGGACATCGAAGCCGCCAGGGTCGCGACCGGCCAGCAGGAGATCGAAGACCCCTCCTGTCCCGCGGCGAGCGAAATCGGGCACACGATCGTCAGCGCCGGCGTTGGGACCGTCCTCGCGCAGACCCCCGGCCGGATCTACCTCGCCGGCCCCTACCACGGCTCTGCGCTATCGATCGTGTCGATCACCAGCGCGAAGGTCGGCCCGTTCGACCTCGGCACCGTCGTCATACGGTTCGCGCTGCACATCAACCCGACAACAGCCCAGGTGGAAGTGAGCGCCAACGGCTCGGATCCGATTCCCCACATCATCGACGGGATCGTCGTGCACGTCCGCGAAATCCGGGTGTACATGAACCGCGAAAAGTTCATCATCAACCCCACCAGCTGCAACCCGATGTCGATCTCCGAGACGATCAGCGGCGCCGGAGCGGACCCCGCGAACCCAGCCGACCAGACGCCCGTCACGGCGACCGCGCCGTTCCAGGCCGCCGACTGCTCGAGCCTGCAGTTCAACCCGGACTTGACGGTCACGACCAGTGCCAAGACCAGCAGAGCGGACGGGGCGAGTCTCACCGCGAAGCTCACCGTCCCTGGTGCGCTCGGCACCCAGGCGAACATCCGCAAGGTCAAAGTCGAACTCCCCAAACAGCTCCCCTCTCGCCTCACGACGCTGCAGAAAGCGTGTACCGCCGCACAGTTCGAAACCAACCCCGCGGGGTGCCCCACGGCGTCGATCATCGGGTACGCCAAAGCGCTCACCCCGATCCTGCCGGTCCCGCTGGAAGGGCCCGCGTATTTCGTCAGCCACGGCGGCGAAGCGTTCCCCGACCTCGAGATCGTGCTACAGGGCTACGGCGTCACGATCGACCTGACAGCATCGACGTTCATCAGTAAAGCTGGGGTCACGAGCAGCACCTTCAAGGCTGTCCCCGACCAGCCCGTCACGAGCTTCGAACTGACGCTCCCCGAGGGCCCCTACAGCGCCCTGACGACCGAACACAACCTCTGCTCGGCTACGAAGACCGTCACCGTGAAGAAGAAGGTCATCGTCAAGGTCCACGGGCGCAGGAAGACGATCACCCGCAAGATCAAGCAGACACAGCCCGCGAGACTGCAGATGCCCGCCGAATTCGTTGCCCAAAATGGTGCCGAAATACACCAGTCCACCCCAATCACGGTCACTGGGTGCCCGAAGAGCGCGAAGGAGGCGACGAAAGCGAGCCACAAGGCGCGCAGGAACCCGAGATGACTCAACCACTTAACCGCCATGTGCGTAGCGCCAAGCGCGTGCACGTTCTACTCGCTGTGGCGCTGGCGGCGCTTGCCCTGCCGATCGGCGCGTCGCCGGCGCGAGCGCAAACGGTCCATCACCCGCAGGGACCGTTTGCTGTGTTCTCCCAATGCCCGCTCGACGAACCCACGATATACGACTGTGTGGTGGTTGCCACCAAGGGCGGCGAAATGCGGATCGGCTCGCTGACGGTGCCGTTCAGCAGGGACATGATCGGCTTGGACGGGGGATTGCTGGAAGGTCCCACTGAAGAACCGACCATCTATGCAGCGCCGGTGAACGGAGTGATCATGCAACCCACGCCGATGCCGGTCCCGGGAGGACTTAGCAGAGTGCTCGAAGCGAGTGCGCTGCCGCACTCGCTCGGTGCCGTCTCCGGCAAGCTGGAAAGCGTGGGCCTGGGGGAGTTGACGGCCACCGCCGAAGTCGCCGGGCCGGCAAGTGCCGTGATGGTCTCCCTGTCGCATGTCCTCGCAGAGAGTGGGGTGGCGCTCGAAGAGCCACTCAAGATCAAGCTGACAAGCCCGGTGCTCGGCGAACACTGCTATATCGGGACTGACTCCGATCCAATCCACATTGAGCTCACGGAGGGAATGACAGATCCTCCCCTGCCGAACATGCCGATTAAAGGCACAGTCGGTTCTATCTTCTCAGAAGACGGACTGTTCCTAGCCTACGGCAACTCGCTTGTCGATAACTCATTTGTGGTGCCTGCGGCGAGCGGCTGTGGTGGCTCGCTGGCACCGGCGATCGACGGGATCATCGACTCCAGGCTGAAACTGCCCTCGCCGGCCGGGCGCAACACGTTGGTGCTCGACAGCACCGCGTATCTCGCCACGGCGACGGAAGTGATCGCACACGAATAGGGACGCGCCGAACTGTGCTAGCGACTTCTCCCGCTGCTCCGGGCTGCGCCGCGTCGATCCGCTGCATGACGGGCAGTCCGATCGGTCGGCGACCGAGTGGGAGCCGGCGTTCATGGAGATGCAGCCCGCGCACAACACCGACACGGCGATCGCGGCTGCGCAGAAGCGGGACGCAGACTATCGCAAAAGCGGGACGTAAACCCCCGCAAAAGCGGTATCGTAAGGTCCTGTGGTCGCTTCTGGCTATGTGCCGCGCCTCGCCGATGCTCGTCTGGGTGAACTCTTTGCCGAGTTGCCCGCACTGCTCATCGCGGGCCCTCGCGCCACGGGGAAGACGACGACCGCACGGCGCCACGCTCGTTCGGTGGTGCGCCTCGACGTCGAGGCTGAGGCCGAGGCGTTCCGCGCGGACCCCGACGCTGCGCTGCGGGCGCTCCCGACGCCGGTGTTGCTCGATGAGTGGCAGGCGGTGCCGGGCGTGCTCGGCGCGGTCAAGCGGGCGGTTGACGAAGGCTCCGGGGCCGGGCGCTTTCTGCTGACCGGCAGCGTCAGGGCGGACCTCGAAACCCAGACGTGGCCCGGAACGGGCAGGGTGGTGCGGGTGCAGATGTACGGGTTGACCGTGCGGGAGATGGTTGGCGAGTTGGCTGGAGAGCCGTTTCTCGACAGGCTCGCCCGCGCCGATCTCCAGGCGTTCCCTGCACCGAGCGATCCGCCGGATCTGTTGGGCTACCTGGAGCTTGCATTGCGCGGCGGCTATCCGGATGCTGCCCTGCTCTCCTCCGAGCTCGCCCGACGGGCGTGGCTGGAGGGGTACCTGAGCCAGTTGCTCACGAGGGATGTCGAAACCCTCGCCGGCGGGCGCGACCCCAATCTGCTGCGACGCTACTTCGAAGCGCTGGCCCTCAACACCGCCGGAGTCGCGCGCGATCGGACCCTTTACGAGGCCGCCGGGATCGATCGTAAGACGGCTCTTGCATACGAGCGCCTGCTCACGAATCTGCTCGTGCTCGAGACGCTGCCCGCGTGGAGCAGCAACAGGCTTTCCCGCCTGGCCAAGGCGGGCCGGCGGTACCTTGTCGATCCTTCCCTGGTGAGCGCCGCGCTGCGCCTCGACGAGACGGCCGTGCTTCGCGACGGCGACCTGCTCGGGCGGATCCTCGACACTTTCGTCCTCGCCCAGCTGAGGCCCGAGGTCGAGCTCAGCTCGAACGCGCCGCGCCTGCATCATCTGCGCGCCAGGGACGGAGGGCACGAGGTCGACCTCCTCGCCGACATGCCCCTCGGCAACGTGCTCGCGATCGAGATCAAGGCCACCGCCGCACCCAAGCCCTCTGACGCGAGGCACCTCGTATGGTTGCGCGACCAGCTCGGGGAGCGTTTCCTCGCCGGGGCCGTTCTGCACACCGGGCCGCGACCCTTCCAGTTGAGCGAGCGCATCTTCGCGCTGCCCATCTGTGCGATCTGGTCCTGACAGAGGTTCTGTGATGAGCCGAAGACGGCTCTCCTGGCGGGGTGTTCTTGGCTTCTTTGCCCTTGGCACTTGACAAAAGGTAACGGTAGCGCCTATGATGGCAATGCCACGGGGATCGATGGTGATTACCGGGCACAACATAGGGTCTGGTTTGGGGTCTGCCTTGGGTGGTCGACCGTTCCAAGCGCACTAGGGGTCTTTCGGGAGAGGGGCCGGGTCGGTTTTCGAAGAGGGAGCTTGTTTAGCGTGGTTTCTGCAGGGAGATACGTGTTGAGGGTGTTCGCACCCGATCTTGGGGCTGATGCTAGATGCGCCAGCTTGGCGCTGTCGCATCTCTCTCTCTCTCTCTCTCTCTTCAGCATGGCGACTCGAGACCGAGGGCGCTAGTCGCCTAGTTTCGACGCGCTCCGGGGCCCCGCTCGCGCGGGGGAGGGGACCGCTGTGCTCGCGCCCGGGGTTGTGTAGCGGGCGGCCCGGTGTTCTCGGTTGGTCCTCCGTCCTGCTCGAGGGGGCCGCGTAGTGTCACATGTGCGTACGCGTGTGCCGCGCCGCCCGGCCCCGGCTGGGGTGGCTGGGCGCAGGGCGAAGCCGCGGGAGCAGGTGGCGGAGGTTCAGCGAGCGCGGCTGCTGGTGGGTGCGGTCGGCGCGATCGATGAGCACGGGTATTCGCAGACGACGGTCGGGCACATCGCGTTGCGTGCGCGGGTGTCGCGGCGCACGTTCTACGAGTTGTTCGCCGATCGTGAGGCGTGTTTGGCGGCGCTGTTCGATGACTTGGTGGGGATGATCGAGCGTGAGCTTGCGGCCACGGGGTTGGCCGACCTCAGTTGGCGTGAGCGGGTTCGTGGTGGCCTGTGGGCGATCCTCTCGTTCTTCGATCGGGAGCCGGCGCTCGCGCGGGTGTGTGTGATCCAGGTGTTGCGTGGTGGCCCCGGGGTGCTTGAGCGTCGCGATGAGGTTCTCGCACGTTTGGCGGCCGTGCTGGATGAGGGTCGTGATGAAGGTGCGCGGGGCGCGCAGTGCACGGCGTTGACGGCCGAGGGCCTGGTCGGCGCGGCGTTCGGCATCGTGTATACGCGGCTGCTGCGTAGTGAGCGCACACCGTTGACGGGTCTGTTCGGCGAGCTGATGGGGATGATCTTGCTGCCCTATCTCGGTCCCGCGGCGGCGCGGCGTGAGCAGGCCCGTCCGGCTCCCGAGCTGGCGTCGGTGGCGGTGGCGGGTGTGGAGCGGGCGTCGGTGGAGCCGCGAGGTGAGCGCGATCCGTTGGCTGGTACGCGGATGCGTTTGACGTATCGCACGGCGCGGGTGCTTCAGTGTGTCGCTTCTCGGCCGGATGCGTCCAATCGTGTTGTCGCCGAGCACGCGGGGGTCGCGGACCCGGGGCAGATCTCAAAGCTGTTGCGGCGTTTAGAGCGCCAAGGCCTGGTGGTGAACGCCGGCGGGGGGCATCTCAGCGGTGAGCCGAACGCATGGTCGTTGACGGCTCGGGGGCGCGAAGTCGCGGGGCGGCTCAGCATCGACGGTCGCGGCAGGGAGCAGGCTGCGTGATGTGCTTGCGCCGCTTGCCGCCGAGGCGATCTAACTCCTGCACCGCGGAGCACCCAGCCTGGGCCTTCGCCCTGGCGCTGCCCGGGGCGCACATTTTCAGCAATGTAACTCAATCCGCGTGCGTAGCGCTGGGCGCCGGCACGCTCGACTCCCACAGGAGGAGAGATAATCCATGACGTTCAGAGCACTACGTAGGCGGATGCATGTCAGTCCGGCGACCGTGATCGCGTCGTTTGCGCTTGTGTTCGCGATGAGCGGCGGTGCCTTCGCGGCAGGGCGGTATCTGATCACTTCGACGAAGCAGATCAGTCCGAAGGTGCTCAAGGCGCTGGCGGGCAAGAACGGCGCGAACGGAGCCCCCGGCATTCGGGGACTGCAGGGGCCTGCCGGCGCCGCCGGTGCGTCCGGGCTGGCCGGTAAGGAAGGCAGCGCAGGGGCCAACGGCGCGGCCGGCACGAGCGTGACGAGCACGGCGCTTGCCGCCAACAACGCCAACTGCAAAGCGGGCGGCTCTGAATTCAAGGCGGGGAGCAGCACGACCTACGCCTGCAACGGCGAAAAAGGCGCTGCTGGTAAGAACGGGACGTTCGGCTCCGAACCCCTCCCGCAGGGCCAGACGCTGAGGGGCGAGTACGGGGCAACCGGGTTTGCCGAAGCCGCATATCCAGAACCTGGGTTTGGCCTTGCACAGACCGGCGTCAGCTTCGCGGTGCCGGTACCGGGCGTACACGGGGGGCCGTCACTGGAAGTTCATATCATCAAAAAAGAAGAATCGCCCCCATCGGGTTGCACGGGGAGCTTATTGGAACCTGGTGCCGCGGAAGGCAACCTCTGCATCTTTGCAGAATCGGAAATCAACACCCCCAGCCTTCCGAACGTGAATTCTTCGGCGATTGGCTTCACCATCACAGGCCTCTCGGCAGGTAAGGGGGTCGTCGGTATCGACGGCACCTGGGCGGTGACGGCCGGCTAGTCGTTGCGTCGAACAGGAGCACTGGAAAGCCCGTAAATACAGCGCATGAAAGGCCACGAGAAAATGAGTAGTCGAATCGGATCGCTTTTGGCGGGTCACCCGGGGCGTGTCGCCGCGGCTCTCGCTACCGTGGCCATGAGCATGTTGCTGGCTGCGTCGGTGTCGCTGGGCGCGGGGTCGGCCGGCCCGCCGCACTTTCAAAGCAAACCGGTATTCCAGCAGGTTTTCTCCACCCGCGCGGAGATCCTCATGAACTTGGAACCGGAACATCTCGTGACGCGGTGGTCGGCGTCCTACAGCAGCGACCCAACCGGGCCGTGGGCCACCGTCAACAGCGGCGAAGTCACCGAAGAAGACTTTGCCGGTAGCAGTAGCCCGACGAGCGTAGGGGTCTTCGTCGGCGCCTACGATCACCGAGCAAGCTCCTGCAGCACTGCTTGTGAAAGCATCTTTCTGCGTGGGCTTGTACCGGGTAAATCCTACTATGTGCGTTTCACCGCTAAGAACGCCGACGGCGAAGCGGAAAAGGTGATCGCGTTCAAAACGCTACCGGTCGAAAAGCCGGAAGTCGACGACATGGGCTTGCAGCTGGACGCTGGCACGTCTTTTCAAACCTTAGACGTACTGGCGCCGGACACGACCGCTGGTTTCTTCGCAAAGATCGATGCGAATGGCGCGCTCACGACCTACAATTTCGAATACGCTCCTGCGGAAGCCGGGGGTGGTCGTCCTGGTGAATCGAGCGGGTCGTGGCAGGAATTTACGTCGGGTGCCACTGGGACGATCAGCGAAGGCGAAGAATACCGGTGGATGGAAGCCACCATCGCGGGCCTAAAACCGGAAAGCACGTACTACGTGCGTCTGAAAGCCAGCAACGCACAGGGCCCGATCGTGCAAACGAAGTACTGGGGCCAACCCGACCAAGAATCTTTTACCACCTTCACGGCCAAGCCCTCTCCCTTCTCCCCCGGTGCGCGTAACGTGACCGCGAACTCGGCGTTTCTGCATGCAAATGTTGCGCCGCATGGTTCGCAAACGCAGTGGCGGTTTGAATTCACGAGCGAACCTGAAAATGCCGGTTCGTGGAGTGTCGTGCCGGGCGGTTCGGGGAGGGTCTCACAAGCAGAAGCGGAAGCTCAGGGTTATTCGGGGGATTCCCTCGTGGGCGCGCGTTTGAGTAGCCTGAGCCCGTCGACGACTTATTATGTGCGTGCGTTTGCGCAGAACGCGTGCGCGGAAAACTGCAGCGTGACGAGTGAAACGGTGAGCTTCACGACGTCGGGCGCGCCGGGCGTGGGTGTGTTTTCGGCGCACGGGTTGAATGGCGAAACGTTGAGCCTGTCGGGTTGGGTGAACCCGCACAGTGCGCGGACTTCCGCGGAACAGTTGATCTCGATCGAAGGGGCTGTGACGGGCGGGTCTTTCACGCTCTCCTTCGACGGTCGGAGCACGGGCGAGCTTCCCTATGACGCGTCCGCGAAACTCGTGGCGGAAGCACTGAGACAGGTTGCGGAAGGCGTTGAAGTGAGTGGTGAAGACGGCGGGCCTTATACGGTGTATTTCGGTGATCAGGATCCGGAAGTGAGCGAGCCGTCGATCGAAGGTGATGGGCTGGGTTTGGTGCCTGCGCGCACGATCTCCACGGTGACGACGCTGGCGGGTGGCGTGGGCTATGAAACGCACTACCGTTTTCAGTATGTCGGCGAAAAGAGCTTTACTGAACACGGGTGGGCGCAGGCGCAGGAAGGCCCGGAAGTGGACGTCGGCCCGAGTACGAGCCCCGAGTATGTGGCGTATGACTTGCCGGCTCTCACGGCGGGTGAAACGTATCGCTACCGGATGGTTGCGCAGAACAACGCTCCGGGCACGGGGCTGGTGGAAAGCTCCGAAGCGACGTTGACCGTGCCGCTCCCGGCTGCCGTGGCGAGCGAAAGTTGCCCTAACGCGGCGTTTCGGGTGGGTGCCTCGGCCCGGCTGCCGGATTGCCGCGCTTATGAGCAGCTGACACCGGTTGACAAGAACGGCGCGGAGGAACCGTTTCACTATGGGGTCGGCCTCGTGAATACTGCGCTCGTCGGTGAAGATGGGCAGCATGCGGTGCTCGAGGCGATCGGCACCGACTATGCGGCGGGTCCGGAAGTGGGGCAGGCGCCGTACCTGTTCTCGCGCGAAGCGGGAGCGTGGGGGATGCTCGCGGGCACGCCACAGCCGAGCGCGGGTGTGAGTGTCGACCTGCCGCAGGCGTACAGCTCCGATCTGACTCAGGTGGCGCTGGAAAGCTCCTACGCACCGTCGTTGGCGAGCCGGTCCGCTGACGTGGAATTCAAGCTGGGCACGCTTGGCGGCCCGTATAGCACCGTCGCGTCGGTTCCACAGATGTACGTGCAAGCTGCTGGAGGGGAACCCGAGGGCTGGGTCGCGGCGAATGGTGACTTCTCAAAGCTCGTGCTCGCGTCGCAGGACCGCTCGCTGCTTGGTGAAGAAACCGCTACGAAGAGCGGTGCTGACCTGTATGAATACAGCACGCAGAGAGGGCTGGCGCAGCTGAACGTGATCGGTGAACCGGCCGCCACGATCGGTTCGTGCGGTGCCCTGATGGTTCACGGCGCCGAAGACCTCGACGAACAGGTTGGCGAAGGCGGGAGCCCGCACAGCATCTCCGCGGACGGGACGCGTGTTTTCTTCGAAGCGGAGTCCGGCTCCAAATGCGGCGAAGAAACGCCGCAGCTGTACATGCGCTCCGATGGCTCTGAAACGCTCGACATCGGCCCGTACGCTTTTCTGGGTGCGAGCGCGGACGGGAGCAGCGTACTCATGCGGGCGCGCGGTGGCGCTCACGAAGTGCTGCTCTACGACACGGCGTCGAAATCGATGACGCTGCTGCCGGGCTTCGACGCACCGTACGGCGACTCCACCGCTCTCTCTGTGTCCGCGAACCTCGCCGTCGCCTATTACGCAGCCGATGCCAGCCTGTACAGGTATGACATCGGCGCCCGGAATGCCGAACGTCTCTTCTCCTACAACGTAGACACCGGTAAACAGCATGGCCTCGAAGTGAGTCCCGACGGACGCTACGTGTACTTCGAAGCGGAGAGCGTATTGGGGCTTCCCGGTGGCGCCGGAGCGGGAGCGGAAGCGACGCAGGTTTACCGGTATGACAGCAGCGAAAACGTGGTGCAGTGCATCTCGTGTGCCTCCCCGTATGATCCGGCGCCCAGGCAGCCCGCGTTTCTGGGAAGCCTGCTGAGGCCCGACACGCACGGTGGTGGGCCGCTGCAGACGTGGTTCTCCGGCAACGGCGACTACGCGTTCTTTACAACCCCGGCCGCGTTGGTACGCGAAGACGTTGACGGTGAAACACCGATCGAAGGAGCCGTGGGGGCCAGCGAAGAAGGAAGCCCGTTCGGTGATTTCCTTGGACGCACGTCTCCGTCGAGCGATATCTATGAGTGGCGCAAGGACGGCGTGCATGGTTGCGGGCAGCTGGCAGGGTGCGTGGCGATGCTGACGGGCGGCCACGGCGGCTACCGGGATCTGATGCTAGGCAGCGCCGATGAAGGGCGTGACCTGTTCATCTACACCCGCGAAAAACTGGTGCCCCAGGACGACGACACGGCGGGAGATATCTACGATGTGCGCGAAGGCGGCGGGTTCGCACCACCGCCGCCGCGGCCGACCGAATGCGAAGCGGATTCCTGCTCGATCCCACCGAGCCCACCCCTTGACGCCACTCCCTCCAGCCTCACATTCACGGGTACTGGCAACGTGCTCACGACACTGTTGCCAAAAGCTCCGACGGGACCGAAAAAGCCCAAGAAGGTCAATAAAAAGAAGAAGGTCAAGGACAAGAGCAAAGCTACTAAGGGCAAAGCAAAGAAGGCCGCGCGCAGACGCCGCGCAACCAAAGCCGCGACGAGGAGGGCCAAGTGAGTGTGCCGTTTAACGCTAAGGGCGTATCTCGGTAGGAGTCGTGTAGCCCGCGTCGAATCTCTTGATCGGCCGGCCGCTTATCCAAGCGACCAGGAGGTTCCTGATGGGTTTGATCGACTTCGATGATGGTTGGCGTATGCCTGATTGGTTGTGGGAGCGGGTCGAGGCATTGCTGCCGGAGCGTCCGGCGCACCCGTTGGGGTGTCACAATCCGCGGGTAGCGGATCGCGACGCGATGGACGCGATTTTGCTGGTCCTCAGGACGGGGATGCAGTGGAACGCGCTGAACGCGACCGGGGTCTGTCACTCCAGTTCGGCGCACCGGCGTTTTCAGGAGTGGGAGCGGGCTGGGGTATTCCACGAGATATGGCGTCAGGGACTGCTGGAGTACGACGAGGTTGTAGGGATCGACTGGGCGTGGCTGGCAGCCGATGGCGCGATGACCAAGGCCCCTCTCGGTGGCGCAAAGACCGGCCCGAATCCCACTGACCGGGCCAAGGGGGGGCGAAGCGTTCAGTTCTCAGCGAGGGAGCGGGGGTCCCGATCGGGTTGGCGCACGACGGTGCCAACCGCAACGACCAGCCGCTGCTAGAGCCGACTCTCGCCAGCATCCCGATCGAGCGTCCCGAGCCGACGCCAGAGTTTCCACAGGGGCTGTGCCTCGATCGTGGGTATGACTCCCCACCGATGCACGATCTGGCTGTCAAACACGGCTACACGCCGCATATCCGTGCGCGGGGAGAGGAGATCAAGCTCAAGGCGCGCACACCCGGCTGGCGTGCAAGGCGCTGGGTCGTCGAGGCCACGCACTCCTGGCTGAACCGCAACCGCGGCATCCTCATCCGCTGGTCCAAGAAGGAGGAGAACCACCTCGCGCTCCTCCAGCTCGCCAGCGGCCTGATCGCTTTCAAGAAGGCCCACCGCGCGACCCTCGAAGCCACCTACTGAGATACGCCCTAAGTCAAAGCGCGGGATGTAGAAGATCGGTGCTGCGATGAGGCGGTGCTGCGTAGATGATGGAGGGTTTTGTACCTCCGTGGTCGCTCTGCAGGGGGAGATCACAAACCACCCGCAAGCTGCTGCGATCAAGAGTCGTGGTGGTGAGCGTTGCGGGAGAAGGCGTGCTTTGAGTGCGTCAGGTGTGACCCAAGAAGGCGAACGTGAGTAAACCACTGATGACTTGTCGAAACCCTTTAGATGACATCGAAAGCGAGGCTGTTTACTTGGCCCGTGATGAGCCTGACGGGAGCCTGCTTATTGGTCAGGTGGTGTCCGGCATGAAGGTGGCGCGAGCTTGGGTTGGGCTTCTACGCGGAAGGCGGGAACCTGTTGTCTCGCGAGGTGGTCAGTCAGTGGCTTGTCGCCTGCGGCTGGCTGGATACGGGAGAATTCCAAGCGGTTGCACCCGTGAGGATAAGAGTACCGATGCGGGGCGCAGGGGCGGACCGTCCGGTAGTAGTGTTGAAGGTCCTGTAATGGGGCTGGAGCGAAGCGGACGGGTTATCCAGGCTTGGCTGTTGGGCAACCGCGATGCAGTTGTCGTGGGAGGAACCAATGGGTAAGTCAAAGTCGGAGGTAAAGTCATTCTGTATTTCGAAGCAGGTCGTCTGGGATGCCTGGGAGCGTGTCAGGGCTAACGACGGTGCTGCTGGTGTTGACGGGGAGTCGATTGCGGAGTTCGAACAGGACTTGAAGAATAACCTGTACGTTCTGTGGAATAGGCTGTCCTCGGGGAGTTATATGCCGCCTCCGGTAAGGGCGGTACAGATCCCGAAGAAGGACGAGCAGGGAGTCAGAACGCTGGGCATTCCCACTGTCGCTGACCGGATCGCGCAAACGGCCGTAAGGCTATATTTGGAGCCAGGGGTAGAGCCCTATCTTCACCCCGACTCCTATGGCTATCGACCGGGTCGCTCGGCCCATGACGCGCTGGGGGTATGCCGGGAACGGTGTTGGAAATACGACTGGCTGATTGACCTTGATCTCCAATCGTTTTTCGACTCCGTTGATCACTCGCTCGTTCTGAAGTCGGTGGCTGCCCATACCGATCACCGGTGGGTTCTTCTCTATGTCGAGCGGTGGCTGACTGCGCCGCTCGATCACGGAGACGGCACCTTGGTAGCACGGGATCGCGGCACCCCGCAGGGGTCGGCGATCTCGCCTGTACTAGCAAACATCTATCTCCATTACTCGCTCGATATGTGGATGACGCGGGAGTTCCCGACCATCCCGTTTGAGCGGTATGCAGATGATGTGGTCCTGCACTGTAAGAGTGAGCGCCAAGCGCGATTCGTGCGTAGCAGAGTCGCCGAGCGGATGGCGGATTGCGGCGTGGAGATCAACCCACGTAAGACCCGCATCGTGTATTGCAAAGACGACGATCGCAAAGGCTCTTATGAGCACGAGCGGTTCGACTTCCTTGGGTACACATTTCGTCCTCGACGTTCGCGGAGGAAGAACGGCAAGTTGTCCGTCAATTTTCTCCCGGCTGTCAGCGACGACGCCAGGAGGGCGATGAGTAAAACGATCAAGCGATGGAGGCTGCACTTATGGAGCGGGAAGACCCTAACGGCCCTCGCACGGGCAACAAACAAGCGCGTGCAAGGCTGGATCAACTACTACGGGCGCTTCTACCCGTCCGTCTTGGTCAGGTTTCTCAAGCGCATCGACGAGTATCTGGTGCGCTGGGCCATGCAGAAGTACAAGCGACTGCGCAAACGCCACAGAAAGACGAGGAAGTTCTTGGAAGGCGTGAAAACACGCGAGCCAAACCTCTTCGCTCACTGGCAACCGACTGCGCAAGCCAACAACTGGATGATGGGAGCCGTGTGATGGGAGACTGTCACGCACGGTTCTGCGAGAGCCCGAGGGTGAAATCCCCTCGGGCTACTCACCTGAGCTTCAGAGGACGGGTCCTGCTTGCAGTCGTCGCATCGCTTGCGCTTGCGCTGTTCTCAGCGGGGGCCGTGTCGGCTGAGCCGAGTGAACATCCTTTTGAAATTGTGCCTGGTTCGTTTCACTTCACGACGTCTAGCCGGCAGGCGGGCGCGCATGCGGATTGGACTACCGCGTTTGAATTCGCTCCAGAAGGAGGCGGCCCGACGTCTGGCGATGCACGTGAAGTCATCGTGAAAGTGCCGGCGGGCTTCGACGCGAGCGACACGGCCGGGCCGACGTGCACGGAGGCGCAGTTGATCACGCTCACTGAGACTCATTTGACGGCATGCCCGATCGCGAGTCAGATCGGGGATCTCACGGTCGAATATGTGCTGCTCAACGTCGAGCACCAGGAAACCGTGGGGGTCTACAACATGGAAGTCACGAGCTTCGGAGTCACCGCCGAGCTTGGCTACAAGATCCAGCTGTTCACCGGGCTGATCGGGGTTAAGGTACGCCCTGAAGACCTCGGTCTGACCGCGACGACGATCGACATTCCCCCGTTCGGAGAAATACACAAAGTCTCGTTAACGACGTGGGGTGTGCCTGCCGCGAGCGAACACGACGCGATGCGCGGAACGGTGTGCGGCGCTTTCGGTGAAACTCCGGCGGTCTGCCGCAACGAATTGGGCGGTCCGCAGAAAGCCGGGATCCCCGCGAAGGCGTTTCTGTCGAACCCGACGGCTTGTGAACAGCCGTTCGAAGCGGGCATGGTCGCGGACTCATGGGAGGAACCGTTCACAACAAACCTCGCGGAATGGCCGAGCGCGAGCAGCGAAGCGGGCCCGTTCAGCGAATGCGAACGGGTCCCGTTCGAACCGGAAATCGCGGTCAATCCCTCCACGCGCGCCGCGGAATCGTCGACCGGTCTCGCGGTGTCGCTGCTGGTGCCCCAGGAATGGGACAACCCGCTCAACAATCCCGTGACGCTCACGAGCTCATATGTGAAGGGCGCGACGGTCACGTTGCCGGAAGGGATGACCGCGAACCCATCGCTCGCGGCTGGCCTGGGGGCGTGCACTCTCGCACAGTACGCGCGGGAAACATCCTCATCGCTGCCTGGGGAAGGGTGCCCGCCGGAAGCGAAGATCGGGACGATCACGATCGAAACGCCGTTGCTTGCCAATCCGGTGAAGGGCGCCGTTTACATTGCCACGCCATACGAAAACGTCCCGCAGTTCGGGGATCCCGAACACCCAGGCGGGTCGCTGCTGGCGCTTTATATCGTGGCGAAGGAACCGCAGCGGGGGATCATTGTCAAGTCTGCTGGGAAGATCGAACCCAACCCGATTACGGGCCAGCTCGTCACGAGCTTCGAACGCCAGCCCTCCATAAACGGCGCTCCGGCGCTCGCGGGGCTTCCCCAGCAGCCGTTTAGTAAGTTCACGCTGGAATTCACCCCCCGTGCCGCTGCGCCGTTGATAAGCCCGCCGACGTGCGGGAGCTATGTGGTGCAGGCCGCGCTGACGCCATGGTCTGCGCCTGAGGAACCGCGCTTGGTCTCGAGCCAGCCGTTCGCGATCACCCAGGGCGTCCACGAAGGATCCTGCCCCGCGGGTGGGGTCCCCCCGTTCAAACCGCAGGTCGTCTCGGGCACCCAGAACAACGCTGCCGGTTCCTACAGCCCGTTCTACCTGCGCATCCTGCGAGAAGACGGCGAACAGGAACTCATCAAATTCTCAACGACCCTCCCGCCGGGCCTGACGGGCAACCTCTCGGGGATCCCTTTCTGCCCCGACAGCTCGATCGAAACGGCAAGGACGCTCACGGGAGCCGAAGAGCTCGCACACCCGTCCTGCCCGGCAGCCAGCGAAATCGGGCACACGATCGTCGGTGCCGGCGTCGGCAGCGTCCTCGCGGAGAACCCCGGCAAGCTCTACCTCGCAGGCCCCTACCATGGCGCGCCACTTTCGATCGTCTCGATCACCTCAGCCAAGGTCGGACCGTTCGACCTCGGGACTGTCGTGATTCGTTTCGCCCTGGACATCAACCCGATCACCGCCCAGGTCGAAATTAACGGTGCAAGCTCCGACCCGATCCCGCACATCATCAAGGGAATCGTGGTGCACGTGCGCGACATTCGCATCTACGTCGACCGTGAAAAGTTCATCCTCAACCCGACCAACTGCCAGCCGCTGGGGATCACCAACGACGATCGACGGCGTCCGGCGCGAAGCTACGCCAATCCCGACCGGCCAGGACCCCGTGAACGTCTCAACGCCGTTCGAGGCAGCGGACTGCTCGAGCCTCGCCTTCAAACCCAACGCTCACCGTCTCCACCAGCGCGAAAACCAGCAGAGCGGACGGCGCCAGCCTCACCGCGAAACTCACCGTCCCCGGCGCGCTCGGCACCCAGACGAACATCACCAAGGTCAAAGTCGAACTCCCCAAAGCACTCCCCTCCCGGCTGACGACGCTGCAGAAAGCATGCACCGCTGCGCAGTTCGAAGCCAACCCGGCGGGGTGCCCGCCGGCGTCGATCATCGGTCACGCCAAGGCGATCACGCCGATCCTGCCCGTCCCGTTGGAAGGACCGGCGTACTTCGTCTGCCACGGCGGCGAAGCGTTCCCCGACCTCGAGGTCGTCCTACAGGGCTACGGGTTCACGATCGACCTGACGGCCTCAACGTTCATCAGCAAAGCCGGGGTCACCTCGAGCACCTTCAAGACCGTCCCCGACCAGCCCGTCACCAGCTTCGAACTGACGCTCCCCGAGGGCCCCTACAGCGCCCTCACCGCGCTCGGCAACCTCTGCACCGCCAAGAAGCTCACGATGCCGACCGAACTCATCGGCCAAAACGGCGCCGAGATCAAACAGAACACCAAGATCGCCGTCACCGGCTGCCCGAAGGCCAAGAAGACCACCCACAAGAAGAAGAACGAGCGCAAGACCAAGAAGCGCGCCAAGCGCTCGAATGCGAGGCGCTCGGGCAGGGCCGGGAGCGGCAAGGGCGGGCGGCGGTAAGCGCCCGCGTCTCGGTGCTCTCGGTCGCCCGCGGCCCCATCGGTGGCGCTGTGCCAGTCAGCGCTCGGTGTTGAGCGGGGCGTCGTGGCGGCAGGCTAGGCTGGAGGCGGTGACCCGCTACACCTCCACCACCCCCGAGGACCGCGCCGCGATGCTCGCGGCGATCGGCGTCTCCTCGGTCGAGGAGCTGTTCGAGCGCCAGATCCCCGAGGCGGTGCGGCTGCGCCGTGCTTTGGAGCTGCCCGCCGGTTTGCCCGAGCAGGAGGTCTACGCCCACCTGCGGGCGCTTGCGGCGCGCAACGTCAGCGCCGAGGAGGAGCTGTGCTTCCTGGGGGCGGGGATGTACGACCACTACGTGCCGGCGCTGATCGACATGCTGATGGAGCGCTCGGAGTTCCTCACCCCCTATACCCCCTACCAGCCGGAGGTCTCCCAGGGGGGGCTGCAGGTGATGTTCGAGTACCAGACGGCGATCTGCGAGCTCACCGGGCTGCCGGTCTCCAACGCCTCGGTGTACGAGGGGCCCTCCGCTGTCGCCTCGGCCGCGTACATGGCGAAGCTGCACAACGGCCGCCGCCGCTTCGTCGTCTCCGCGGGCCTGCACCCGCATACGCTGGCGACGCTGCGCACCTACGCGCACGGCTTCGACGCGGAGGTGGTCGAGGTGCCCACCACCTCCGGCGGTGCCGACGCGGGCGTGACCGACCTTGAGGCGTGGAGTGCGGCGATCGACGGTGAGACGTGCGCCGCGATCTTCGCCCAGCCCAACTTCTACGGCGCCGTCGAGGATGTCCCTGCGCTGAGCGCCGCCGCGAAGGCTGCCGGCGGCGAGCCGCTCGTCGCGATCTGCCAGGTCGACCCGATCACGCTCGGGATCCTCGCTCCGCCCGGGGAGTGCGGCGTGGACGTCGCTGTCGGCGAGGGCCAGTCGCTCGGCAACCGCCTGGACTTCGGCGGGCCCTCGTTCGGCTTCTTCGCCGCGCGCGAGACCTACCTGCGGCGGATGCCAGGCCGCATCGCTGGCGAGACGGTGGACGCCGAGGGGCGCCGCGGCTTCGTGCTCACCTTGCAGACGCGCGAGCAGCACATCCGCCGTGAGAAAGCGACGTCGAACATCTGCACCGCGCAGGCGCTGAACGCGCTGGCGGGGGTCGTCTACCTGACGTGGCTGGGGCGGCACGGGATCGTCGAGCTGGGGGAGCTGCTGCTTGCCCGCACCCACTACGCTCGCGAGGCGCTCACGGCGCTGGAGGGCGTCGAGAAGCTCCACTCCCAGCCGGTGGTGCGCGAGTTCGCGCTGCGCCTCGACGCCGACGTCGCAGCCGTCCGCGAGCGCTGTGCCGCCCAGGGGATCAACCCCGGCGCCGACCTGCATGCGCTCACTGGGCGAGAGGACGACCGCGGCGGGCTGCTGGTTGCGATCACCGAGCGGCGCACCCGCGCTGACATCGACCGGCTCGTCGAGGTACTGGGGGCGGCGGTTGCCGCCGAGCGAGCGCAGAGCGGCCAGCAGGCGGTCATGGCATGAGGGCGGGCAGCCAGCGGGCGGTGATGGCATGAGTGTGGGCACGGAAACTCCGCAGCAACGAGACCACACGCAGACGATCTTCGAGCAGGGCGCTCCCGGACGGCGCGCGTTCGTGTGCCCGCAGCTCGACGTGCCCGAGGTGGACGCCGAGATGCTGCTGCCCGCTCGCCTACGCCGGGCCGCGCCCGCGCGGCTGCCCGAGCTCTCCGAGCCCGAGATCGTGCGTCACTACGTGCGTCATCTCCAAGCGCAACTTCGATCTCGACTCCGGCTTCTACCCGCTCGGCTCTTGCACGATGAAGCACAACCCCCGCCTGCACGAGCGTGTCGCGGCGCTGCCCGGCCACGCCCGGCTGCACCCTTTGCAGGACCCTTCGCGCGCGCAGGGAGCGCTCGAGCTGATGTGGAACCTGCAGCAGGCGCTCGGCGAGATCGCCGGCCTGCCGCACGTCTGCCTGCAGCCCTCTGCGGGCTCCCACGGCGAGCTCGCGGGCGTGCTGCTCGCTCGCGCCTACCACGAGGATCGCGGCGAGGCACCGCCACAAGGTGCTCACCCCCGACACCGCCCATGGCACCAACCCCGCCACCGTCACGATGGCGGGCTTGGAGGTCGTCAAGCTCGCGACCAACCCCGCTGGGGGCGTCGATCTCGACGACCTGCGCGCCAAGGTGTCCACGGACGTCGCCTGCCTGATGCTGACCAACCCCAACACGCTCGGCCTGTTCGACCCCGCCATCGAGGAGATCGCGCGGATCGTGCACGGAGTCGGCGCCACGCTCTACTACGACGGCGCCAACCTCAACGCGGTGATGGGGCTCTCACGGCCGGGCGACATGGGCTTCGACATCGTCCACTTCAACCTCCACAAGTCCTTCACCCAGCCGCACGGCGGCGGCGGCCCCGGCTCCGGGCCGATCGCGGTCTCCGAGCGGATCGCCCCGTTCCTGCCGGTCCCGGTGGTCGTCCGGCGCGAGGATCGCCACGGATCCGCTGTGGGGGATCGTGACGATGGCGCCCCCAATGGCGGGAGGCCGTCAGCTGACGAGTGCCGGCCCGGGGCGGTCTTCGACCTCGATTACGGCGAGGGCATCGTGGGGTCGAAGTCGATCGGGCGCCTGCGCGGCTTCCAGGGCAACTACGGCTGCTTCGTGCGCGCCTACGCCTACATCTGCTCGCTCGGCGCCGAGGGCTTGCGCGACGCCTCCGAGACCGCGGTGCTCAACGCCAACTACCTGCTCGCGCGGCTGCGGGAGCACGGCGTCGCCGAGTACCTGCCGCTGGCCTACGGGGAGTTGTGCATGCATGAGTTCGTGCTCTCCGGTGGCCCGATGCGGCGCGAGCTTCAGATCAAGACGCTCGACCTCGCCAAGCGGCTGCTGGACTTCGGCTTTCACCCGCCCACCGTCTACTTCCCGCTGCTCGTCGAGGAGGCGCTGATGGTGGAGCCGACCGAGACCGAGACCAAGGAGACGCTGGACGCCTTCGCCGACGCGATTGCGGAGATCCTGCGCGAGGCCGCCGAGGACCCCGAGATCGCGCGCACCGCCCCGCACACCACGCCGGTGCGCCGCCTCGACGAGGTCGCCGCGGCCAAGCGGCCTGTCATCCGCCAGGCGATGTAGTTGGCCTCGGCGCCGAGTGATCGATACGTTATGCTGCCCGCACTGTTACATGTAACGCTTGGACCATGTCCCGCATCCATTCAAATTCAAGAGCCCGAGTACGTGAGCACCGCGCGCGGTTGCGCAAGCAGGGTCTACGGCCGATTCAAATCTGGGTGCCCGATGTTCGCGCTCCGCGATTCGCCGAAGAGGCACACCGTCAGTCTCGTGCGGTGGCCACCAGCCAAGCCGCTGCCGAGGACCAGGCATTCATGGATTCGATATCCGAGTGGTCAGGAGAGTGAAGCGCGCCGAGGTCTGGACGGTCGCAGGTGGACCAGGCTACGCCGGCAAGCCGCGACCCGCGGTGATCGTCCAAGATGAGCGCTTCGACACCGACTCGGTCACGATCTGCCCATTCACCACCGATCCGACCGATGCGCCCTTGCTCCGCTTGGAGATCCAGCCTTCACCGGACAACGGGCTGCGTGAGACCTGCAGGCTCATGGTCGACAAGCTCACCACGGTTCCTCGGTCCAAGCTCGGCGACTGCACGGGCGTGCTTGCCGCGATCGACATGATCCGACTCAACCGGGCGATTGTCGTGTTCCTCGGCTTGGCCTCCAGCTGAGCTCTCGATGCGCATCTTCTCCGGCATCCAGCCCACCGGCACCAAGCACCTCGGCAACTACATCGGCGCGATTCGCCAGTACGTCGAGGGGCAGGAGCGCGGCGAGGCGCTGTTCTGCATCGTCGACCTGCACGCCACGACCGTCGCGTATGAGCCGGCGGAGCTGCGGCGCAGCGTGTACGACCTCATCGCGTTGCTGCTCGCCGCGGGCCTCGACCCCGAGCGCTGCATCCTCTTCCGTCAGAGTGACGTGCACGAGCACACCGAGCTGTGCTGGCTGTTGTGCTCGCTCACCGAGCTCGGCCGTCTGCAGCGAATGCACCAGTTCCGCGACAAGTCGCACGCCCAGCGCGAGCTGGTGAGCGCGGGGGTGCTCTTCTACCCCGTGCTGCAGGCTGCCGACGTGCTCGCCTACCGTGCGGACGAGGTGCCCGTCGGCGAGGACCAGCGCGAGCACCTGGAGCTGATGCGCGACGTGGCGCGGCGCTTCAACGCGCGCTTCGGCGACGGCGAGGAGGTGCTGGTTGTGCCCGAGCACCGCATCCCGCCCGTCGGTGCGCGGATCATGGACCTGCAGGACCCCACGCGCAAGATGTCCACCACAGGGGGCACCCCGCAGGGGACGGTGTACGTGCTCGACGAGCCGCGCGCGATCGAGAAGAAGATCAAGAGCGCCGTCACCGACTCCGGCACGGAGATCCGTCGCGCGCCGGATAAGCCGGGCGTGTCCAACCTGATCGAGATCCTCGCGGTCGCGCGCGCCCTCACGCCCGAGGCGGTCGAAGCGGAGCTGGCCGACGCTCGCGGGTACGGCGACCTGAAGGCGGCGGTCGCCGCGGCCCTGCTCGACTATCTCGCCCCGGTGCGCGAGCGCTACCCCGATCTGCGCACCGACGAGGCTGCGCTCGAGTCCGTGTTGGCCGACGGCGCCGCCCGCGCGCGCTCGATCGCGGCGCCCACGCTCGCCGACGTGCGCGAGCGGATGGGCGTGGGTGGGGGCGGCATGGGAGTGAGCGCGCCCGGCGTGGGTGAAGGCGGGCAGGGCGGCCATCCAGCATGATCGGTACGGTGAGGGCGTGAGCTCCGTCGCCGCGCTCGACCTCGACCTGGACGTGTTCAGCGGGCCGTTCGACCTGCTCCTGACGCTGGTCCTGCGGGAAGAGATCGACCTGCTCGAGCTGCAGCTCGCCGAGGTGGTGCTCGCCTACCTCGACCACCTCGAGGCCCGGGGTGAGCTCGACCTGGAGACGGCCACCGAGTTCATCGTGCTCGTCGCCGCGCTGCTGGAGCTCAAGTCGCGTCTGATGCTCACCGGCGATGAGGACGAGCAGTTGCTCGACATCGAGCCCGCCGAGGCCGCCGAGGAGCTGCTCACGCGGATGCTCGACGCGCGTCGCTACCGCTCCGCCGCCACCCACTTGCGCGAGCTGCTCGCCGCGCAGGATGGCGTGCGCTTCCGCTCGGCTCCGCCGCCCGCGCAGCTGCTGCGCGCGGCGCCCGCGCCGATCGATGGCGTGCTCGACCCGGCGGCGCTCGGGCAGGCGCTCGGCCGGCTGCTGGTGATGCCGCCCGCGATCTCCCTGCGCCACCTCACGATCCCGCGGGTGTCGCTCGCCGAGCGCCTCTCGCACCTGCGCACGCTGCTGCACCGCGGGCGCTTCACTTTCGAGGAGGCCGTCGGCGACACCGACGATCGCATGACCGTCGCGATCACCGTGTTCGCGCTGCTGGAGCTCTACAAACGCGGCGAAGCGGCCTGGGAGCAGAGCGAGTGCTTCGGCGAGATCCACGTCCACGCGCTCATCCCGCCGGCTTCCGCCGTGGTGGCCGCGGGCGCCGGAGGCGTTGAGTGAGCGACGACGCCGCGGACGCACCTTCGGCGCCTGCCGAGCCCTCTCCGACCAGCGCCGAGCCGGATGCCGTGGGTGAACCCCACGAGGGTCTCTCTGCTGAGGGTGCGCCGGTCGAGGGTCTTCCTGCTGAGGGTGCGCCGGTCGAGGGTCTCTCTGCTGAGGGTGCGCCGGTCGAGGGCCTTCCTGCTGAGGATGAGCCCGACGAGGGGCTCCCCGCGGGAGAGGACGTGCCCGGCGGCCCGGCCTCCCCCGAGCTTGCCCGCATCGTAGAGACCCTGCTGTTCCTCTCGGCCGACCCGCTCTCGATCCGTGAGCTGGCCGACGCTGCCGGGGCCGATGAGCTGGAGATCGCCGCGGCGGTTGGGCTGCTCGCCGAGCAGTACGCCCCCGGGCGGCGCGGCATCCAGCTGCGCGAGCTCGCGGGCGGCTACGCGCTTGCCAGCGATCCCGCCTGCGAGGAGGCTGCGCGACGCCTCTTCAGCCGGCCGCGGACCGCCGCGCTCACCCCGGCCCAGGCGGAGACGCTCGCGATCGTCGCCTACCTGCAGCCGGTCTCGCGCCCAGAGATCACGCGCATCCGCGGCGTCAGCGCCGACTCGGCGGCCACGACACTGCTGGAGCGCGGCCTGATCGAGGAGTCCGGCCGTTCCCAGTTCGGCGCCGTCCTGTACCGCACCGGCACCCAGTTCCTGAAGTTGTTCGGCCTGCGCTCGCTGAACGAGCTGCCCGACGTGGCACAGTGGGACCCCACCCCCGAGGAGCAGGCCGAGCTGCGCGAGCGGCTGTTGCGCGCCGGGGAGGCGCGGGCCGAAGGGGGGCCGTCGCCGCTGGTGGCGTGATCAGGCAGCCCTCGCCGCCAGCTGGCCGCACGCCGCGTCGATGTCGCGGCCACGTGTGAGTCGCACTGTCGCCTGCACGCCGTGCTCCTCCAATGCCGTCTTGAAGGCCGCGATCGCCTCGCGGCTCGAGCCTCGATATGGCGAGCTCGTTGGATTGAAAGGGATGAGGTTGACCTTGAACATCCGCGGCGCGTCCGCGCCGTCCGGGGCGAGCAGCTTCGCGAGCGCCACCGCCTGCGCGTAGCGGTCGTTGATGCCCGCCAGCATCACGTACTCGACGAAGATCCGCCGCCGCTTGCGCGCGTAGTGGGCGCGGCAGGCGTCGAGCACCTCGCGCAGCGGATAGCGCTCGTTGACCGGCATCAGCTCCGAACGCAGCGCTTCGTCGGCGGCGTGCAGCGAGAGCGCGAGGCGCAGCGGCAGCGCGCACTCCGTGAGGCGTTCGATCCCGGGGATCCACCCCACGGTCGAGATCGCCGTGCGGCGATGCGTGATGCCGAGGTCCGGCAGCCGCTCACAGGCTGCCAGCACCGCGTCGAGGTTCAGCAGCGGCTCGCCCATCCCCATGAACACGCAGTGGTCCACGCGCTCCAGCCGGCGGAAGTGCAGCGCCTGGTCGAGGATCTCCGAGGGGGTGAGGTTGCGGGCGAACTTCATCGCGCCGGTCGCGCAGAACGTGCAGGTCAGCGGGCACCCCGACTGCGAGGAGAGACAGATCGAGCGCCGCCCGCCTCCACCTCCCGCAGGGTTGCGAGCACCCGGAGGGCTGCCACCTACCGAAGGGCTCCCACCTACCGAAGGGCTCCCACCTACCGGAGGGCTTCCACCTACCGGAGGGCTTCCCCCTCCCGGAAGGCTTCCACCTCCCGGAGGGCTTCGGTACCGCATCAGCACCGCCTCCAACGGCCGCCCGTCGGCGGTGGCGAACAGCGCCTTCACCGTGCCATCGCGGGCACTCAGCTCGCGACGCACCTCCAGGCTCGAGAACGGCACCTCCCGCGCGAGCTCCTCGCGCAGCGCCTTCGGAAGATTGGTCATCGCCTCATACCCCGCCGCGCCCCCCGCGGCCCACCGCCACACCTGGGCGGCACGAAAACTCGGCTGCCCGTTTGCGGCGAGGGTCTCATCCAGGAGTTGCAGGTCCATCCCCTTATCGTTGCAGCCCATGCGCCTCGCCAAGCACCTCGCCCACGCCGGCGTCGCCTCGCGGCGCGCCGCCGAGACGCTGATCGTCGCCGGGCGCGTGCACGTCGACGGGGAGCTGGTGCGCGATCCGGCCCGCGACGTGGATGAGCGCAACCGCGTCGAAGTCGACGGGCAGCCGCTCGGGGGGCCCGAGCCACGGGTCGTCTACGCCATACACAAGCCCGTCGGCGTGCTCTCCACGGCGCGCGACACCCACGGCCGTCCCACGGTGGTGGAGCTGATCCCCGAGGAGCGGCGTCGCCTCTATCCCGTGGGGCGCCTCGACGCCGACAGCAGCGGTCTGATCCTGCTCACCAACGACGGCGCGCTCGCGCAGCGGCTCACGCATCCGCGCTACGAAGTGCCCCGCATCTACCGCGTGCGCCTCGCCGGAGGGCCGCTCGGCGAGCGCGCACTGCAGGCGTTGCGAGCCGGTGTGACGCTGGAGGATGGTCCGACCGCCCCTGCGCAGGTGCGGCGCGTGGGCGGCGGGGGGGACGAGCTCGAGATCACGATCCGCGAAGGGCGTAACCGCCAGGTGCGGCGCATGTGCGAGGCGGTCGGCCACCCCGTGCTCGCGCTGCGGCGCGTCGCCTTCGGCCCGCTGCGGCTCGGCGCCCTGCAACCCGGCGCCCACCGGCGCCTCGGCGAGGCCGAGCTGCGCAAGCTGGGCGAGCCTGGTAGGCCGCCCGCGCGGGGCTCTGAGGCGGCGAGCGATCCAACGGCGGGCGCGACCGGTGAGCCTCTCGCGCGAGCCTTCGAGGACGCGAGCGATCCAAGGTCGGGCGAGCCCGGCCGAGGACTCTGAGAGAATCGCCCGCGATGCGACTGTATGCCTTACGCGGCGCGACCGGCGTCGCGCACAACGACGCCAAGGACATCCTCGAGGCGACGACCGACCTGATGAGCGCGATCATGGAGCGCAACTCGCTGCGCCCCGAGGACGTCGTCAGCTGCATCTTCACCGCCACCAACGACCTCAACGCCGAGTTTCCCGCCGTCGCCGCGCGCGCGCTCGGCTTCGAGAACGTGCCACTGCTGTGCGCGCGGGAGATCCCTGTGCCGCGCGCGCTGCCGCGCGTGATCCGGGTGCTGATCCACTATTACGCAGAGGATGGCCACTGCGCCCAGCACGTCTATCTGGGCGAGGCCAAAGCGTTGCGCACCGACCTGCAGTCCGCCCAGTGAGCGCCTTGGCGCCGCCCTGGAAGCCCGCACCGTGAGCTCCTCGGCACAATAGGCCGGTGCCCGTCGAGTTCTCCGAGCGGATCAGGCGCCTGCCGAGCTACCCGGCGGCCGGCGGCTACGCGGATGCGGCGCCGCGTGTGCGGCTGGCCAGCAACGAGTCGCCGTGGCCGCCGCTGCCCGCGGTCCAGGAGGTGATCCAGCGCACGCTCTCCTCGCTGAACCGCTACCCCGACCCCACCAGCGGCGCGCTGCGCCGGCGCCTGTCCGAGCGCTACGGCGTGCCGGCCGAGCAGATCACGGTCGGCAACGGCTCCTGCGACATCCTGCTAGCCGCCGGCGAGGCGCTGCTGGAGCCGGGCGCCGAGCTCGTGCACGCGTGGCCCTCGTTCGCGATCTACCCGCACCTCAGCGCCGCCTCGGGCGCGCGTGCGGTCACCGTGGCGCTCGACGAGCGCGATCGTCACGACCTGCCCGCGATGCTGCGCGAGATCACCGTCGCCACGCGGCTGGTGATCGTGTGCAACCCCAACAACCCCACCTCGACCGCCCTGGGGCTCGCCGAGATCGCGAACTTTCTCGCGGATGTTCCGCCGCACGTGTGCGTGGTTATCGACGAGGCCTACTGCGAGTTCAACCTGCTCGAGGACCCCGACGCCTCAGTCGAGCTGCTCTCCGAACACCCCAACCTGATGCTGTTGCGCACCTTCTCGAAGGTGTACGGCCTGTGCGGGCTGCGCGTCGGCTTCGCGCTGTGCGGCTCGCCCGAGTTGCCGCGCGCGCTCGACCAGGTGCGCCAGCCGTTCTTCTGCAACGCCGTCGCCCAGGCCGCCGCCACCGAGGCGCTGAACCACCAGGACGTCGTTACCGATCGTGTCACCCGCACGATCGCCGAGCGGATCGCGATGGACGAGCGGCTGCGCGCGCTGGGCCTGCAGCCCGCCGACTCGCAGGCCAACTTCTGCTGGTTCGGGCTGGGCGAAGAGAGAAACGAAGCCGAGGTGATGCGCGGGCTGCTCGAACGCGGCGTGCTGGTGCGCGGCGGCGGCGCGCTCGGGCGCGAGGGGGCGCTGCGTGTCACCTACGGCACGCCCGAGGAGAACGCGATCTTCCTGGATGCGCTTGCCGAAGTGCTGTGACGCTCCCGGAGGCGCTGTGAACGCGGAGGCGCTGTGAACGCGGAGGCGCTGTGAACGACGAGTTGTGCGAAGTGCTCTTGCCGCGTGAGAGCGAAGCTGCTACAAACAACTGAGACGACCATGTCCGCACCCGCTTCCGTATCGCACCGCCACACCCCTGCGCCTTCCGACTGGTCGTCCTCCTACGCCTACGCCTGGCGATTTATCTAGGCGCTTCGGCCTGAGCCCGTCCGTGAGCGGGACAGCAGGCCGCCCCGGGTCTTCTTGACCGAGCGCCACCCCACCGGGCGCGTTGCGCCCATCGAGCTCGCGCCCACCGCGCGACTCGTGGCACCTCGGCACCTCACGGCCGACCGGTACCGCCGGCGAGCTGCATCCGAGGCGGACCAGCACCTAAGATCTCTAGGCACAGAAAGGACCCACTGATGATGATCGTGATGAAGGAGTCGGCCACCGACGAGGAGATCGCGGCGGTCGCAGAGAAGATCGAGCGAGCCGGCGCGCGGGCCCACCGCAGCCAGGGCGCGCGCGTGACCGTGATCGGCGCGATCGGCGACGTCGAGCAGGACGCCTCCGTGGAGAGCCTCGGGCTGGAGGGCCAGCCGGGGGTGGACAGAGTGGTGCCGATCCTCAAGCCCTACAAGCTGGCCTCCGCGCAGTTCCGCCACGGCGAGCGCACGGTGCTCGAGATCGACGGGCGCAAGGTGGGAGGCGATCACTTCGCGCTGATCGCCGGTCCCTGCACGGTCGAATCGCGCGAGCAGACACTCGAGACCGCCCGCGCGGTCCGTGACGGTGGCGCCACGCTGCTGCGCGGCGGCGCGTACAAGCCGCGCACCTCCCCCTACGCCTTCCAGGGTCTGGGGCAGGAGGGGCTGCGGCTGCTCGCTGAGGCGAAGGCCGAGACCGGCCTGCCGGTCGTCACCGAGCTGATGGACGTACGCGACATCGACGCCGTGCTCGAGGTCGCTGACGTGATCCAGATCGGCGCGCGCAACATGCAGAACTACTCGCTGCTCACCGAGGTCGGGCGCTCCGGGCGCCCCGCGCTGCTCAAGCGCGGGCTCTCGGCGCCGCTGGATGAGCTGTTGATGGCCGCCGAGTACATCCTCAAGGAGGGCAACCCCGCCGTGATGCTCTGCGAGCGGGGTGTGCGCGGGTTCGAGAACGCCTACCGGCGCTCCACGCTCGACCTGATGGCGGTGCCGATCCTCAAGGAGCTCTCGCACCTGCCGGTGATCGTCGACCCCTCGCACGCGGCGGGCCGGCGCGACCTGGTGCTCTCGCTCTCGCTGGCGGCCGCCGCGGTGGGGGCGGACGGCGTCATCGTCGAGGTGCACCCGGCTCCCGACGAGGCGCTCTGCGACGGTCCGCAGTCGCTGCCGACCGATACGTTCGCCGAGTACGCCGCCGCGGTGGAGCGCGCCGCCGCGCTGGCGGGCAAGGCGCTCAGCGCCGCGTGATGGCAGGCCGGCGGATGCCCTGCCGGATGGGCATGGACGCCCGTTCGCCCGGTCCCGATTGGGGGCGTTGCGGTCGCCCGGGGCAATCGCGTTGAAGTTGGCGGTCCTGGGGGTGGGTTTGATCGGCGGCTCGATCGGCCTGGCCGCTCGCCGCCGCGCGGGCGCCACCGTCAGCGGGTACGACCCCGACCCGCAGGCGTCTGCGGCCGCGCTGAAGCTCGGGGCGATCGACGAGCAGGCGCCGGACATTGCCGCCGCGGTGGCGGGAGCACAGGTGGTTTTCGCCGCGGCGCCGGTCGGAGTGCTCGCGGCGACCGTGCGCGAAGCGCTTGCGCTCGCCGGCGAGGACTGCGTTGTCAGCGACGTCGGCTCGACCAAGCTCGCGCTCCAGGACGCGCGGGAAGACCCGCGCTTCGTGGGCGGACACCCGCTTGCGGGCGCGGAGACGGCTGGTGTGGAGCACGCCCGCGAAGATCTCTTCGCTGGGGCCACCTGGTACTTGACGCCGGCGCCGGGCGTCAATCGGGCGTTGTACGAGCGCCTGGAGAGCTTGATCGAGGGCCTCGGGGCGAGACCTGCCGAGATCGAGGCCGACGCGCACGACCGTCTGATGGCGAGCGTCTCACATCTCCCTCACGTCTTGGCCAACGTGCTGGTGGCACAGGCGGCGGAGGCGTTCGAGCGCGAGAGCTGCCCGCCGGCGGTTGGCCCCAGCCTGCGCGACACGATCAGGGTCGCCGGCGCCAACACGGCGATCTGGACCGACATCTACCTCGCCAACAGCGAGGCACTGATCGAGGCGATCGAGCAGGCGATGGGGAGACTCGAGGATGTACGCGCCACGCTCGCGCGCGCGGACGCCGGCGCGCTGGCGGCGTGGAACGAGCGTGCTTGCGCCGCCCGCGCCCAATTGTTGGAGGCCCAAAGGCCCGCCAGCGACGCCGAGGCGCCCCCTGCCGGCGCTGCCCCGTAGGCTTGCGGGCGCGATGAACGACATCAGCCCTCAGCTCTCATCGGGCCCCACCCACGAGCCGGCCGCTCGGGCGGCGAGCCGATGAACCTGCGCTTCGAGCCCTCCGGCCCACTCACAGGCGAGCTGACAGCGCCGGCGGACAAGTCGATCTCACACCGGGCGGCGCTGCTCGGCGCGATGGCGTCATACCCGCTGCGGATCGAGAACTACCTGCACGCGGCCGACACCACCTCGACGCTGAACGCGGTGCGCGCTCTGGGCGCGCTGGTCGAGGTGCGCCCCGACGAGGTCGTGGTGCGCGGAACCGGCCTGCGCGAGGCGCGCGAGCCGGCGGGGCGGGCGGGACCGATCGACGTGGGCAACGCCGGCACGTTGATGCGCCTGCTGCCCGGCTGGCTGGCCGCGCAGGAGGGCCGCGCGTTCACGCTCGACGGCGACGAGTCGATCCGCCGGCGCCCGGTGGATCGCGTGATCGAGCCGCTTCACATGATGGGCGCCGGCCTGGACGCACGCGAGGGCCGTTACCCGCCGCTGAGCGTGCGCGGCGCCCGCCTGCACTCGATCTCCTACACGCTGCCGGTGGCAAGCGCTCAGGTGAAGTCCTGCGTGCTGCTCGCGGCGCTGGCCGCGGACGGCGCGAGCACCGTCACCGAGCCCGAGCGCAGCCGCGACCACACCGAGCGGATGCTGCTGAGCGCCGGCGCGCGAATCCACCGCAACGGCCGCAGCGTCACGGTCACCAACGCCGACGAGCTGGTGCTGGAGCGCGTGCGGGTGCCGGGTGACCCCAGCTCCGCCGCGTTTATGATCGCCGCGGGGGTGCTGGTGGGGGGCTCGCGTCTGTTGATCCGCGACGTCGGCGTCAACTGGACGCGCAGCGGCTTCCTGCGGATCCTGATGCGGATGCGGGGGATCGTGCTCGGCGACCTGGAGGACGAGACCGGCGAGCTGATCGCACACGAGCCGGTCAGCGACCTGGACGTCGCCGCGGGCGGGCTCGAGGGGACCTTCGTGGGTCCCGCGGAGGTGCCGCTGGCGATCGACGAGCTGCCGCTGATCGCACTGCTTGGTTGCTTCGCCGAGGGCGAGACGGTGGTGCGCGGCGCGCAGGAGCTGCGCCTCAAGGAGTCCGACAGGATCGCGACCGTCGTCGATGGTCTGCGCAGTTTCGGCGCCGACATTGAGGCGACCGAGGATGGTTTCGCGGTTACGGGGACGGGCGGTCTGCGCGGCGGCGTGCTCGATGCCCAGGGCGACCACCGCATGGCGATGCTGGGCGCGGTCGCCGGCCTCGCCTCGCGCGAGGGCGTGGAGGTGCGTGGAATCGAGGCCGCGGCGGTCTCCTACCCGGGGTTCGTGGAGGATCTCGAACGGTTGGCGGGCTGATGGTGATCGCGATCGACGGCCCCGCCGGGGCCGGCAAGTCCACGGTCGCGCGAGCGGTGGCCAGCAGGCTGGGCTTTACCTACATGGACAGCGGGGCGATGTACCGCTGCGTGGCGCTGCTGGCACTGGCCGCACCCGATCGGCCGCCGGCGCAGCTGGCGCGGGCGGCGCGCATCGAGTTGGGGGAGCGCATCCGGCTTGACGGCTGCGATGTGACCCAGGAGATCCGCACGCTGGAGGTCTCCGAGAAGGCCTCCCGGGTTGCTCCCGACCCGGCTGTGCGTGAGGCGCTGGTCGCATTGCAACGGGAGCTCTTGTCCAGCGGCGATTGGGTGGCCGAGGGCCGGGACATCGGCACGGTGGTCGCTCCCGACGCCGGGCTGAAGGTCTTTCTTACCGCCGATCCGGCCGAGCGGGCGCGCCGACGCGCCGCGGAGCTCGGCCTCGACCACGAGGCGGTGCAGGACGAACTGCGCCAACGCGACCAGCGTGACTCCGACCGCGAGCACAGCCCGCTGCGAGCGGCCCGCGATGCAGTCGTGCTCGACACCACTGGCCTGAGCATCGAGCAGGTGGTCGAGCGCATCGCGGGGCTCGCTCACCCGGCTGCACGACCGTCATAGCTCATACTGGCTCAATGCAGAAGGTCGCCATCATCGGCTATCCCAACGTGGGCAAGTCCTCGCTCGTCAACCGCCTGAGCGGGACACGCACCGCCGTCGTGCACGAGCGCTCCGGGGTGACGCGCGACCGCAACGAGGTCGAGTGCGAGTGGAACGGGCGTACGTTCACGCTGATCGACACCGGTGGCGTGGACTTCCACGACGAGGATCCGCTGGCCGGCTCGATCCGCGAGCAGGCGCGCGCGGGCCTCGCCGAAGCGCAGGTGGCGGTGCTGGTCATCGACGCGCGTGCGGGAGTGCGCCCCGGCGACGAGGAGCTGGCCGATCTGCTGCGCCGCTCGTCGGTGCCGAGCGTGGTCGTCGCCAACAAGTGCGACACGGTCGCCGATCTGTCGCTGGCGGCAGAGCTGCACCGCCTCGGGCTGGGCGAGCCGCTGGCGGTGTCGGCCGCGCAGGGGCTCGGCTCGGGCGATCTGCTGGACCGGATCGTGCAGCTGCTGCCCCCTGCGGACGCCGCGCCCGCGCCCGAGACGCTGCGCCTCGCGCTGATCGGCCGCCCGAACGTCGGCAAGTCCTCGCTGGTCAACCGCTTCCTCGGCGAGGAGCGCGTGATCGTCTCCGAGCTGGCAGGCACCACCCGCGACGCGATCGACACGCCGCTGAGTGTGGAGGGGCGCGGCGTGACGCTGATCGACACCGCCGGCATGCGCCGCCAGTCGAAGGTGGCGGACTCCGTCGAGTACTACACCGCGCTGCGCTCCCGCCGCGCGGCCGAGCGAGCGGACGTGGCGCTGGTGGTGTGCGACGCCACCGAAGGGGTCACCGCCCAGGACCTGCGGATCGCGGAGCTCGCGATGAAGGCGGGCTGTGCAACGGCGATCGTGCTCAACAAGTGGGACCTGTTCGCCGAGTCCCATCCCGAGGTGCAGGACGACAAGGCGCGCGAGGCGGCGCTCGCGCACGAGCGCGGGCGCGTGGCGGACAAGCTGCGGCTGCGCCCGCGCGTGCTGACGGCGAGCGCGATCACCGGTCGGCACACCGCGCGCCTGCTGACCGAGGCGCTGGCGCTGGGGGATCGGATGGCGGGGCGGATCCCCACGCCCGAGCTCAACCGCTTCCTGGCGGAGGCCGTGCAGGCGCGCCAGCCGCCGATCGGCACGCGCCGGGGCTCCAGCCAGCACCGCCTGAAGCCGATCTATATGACCCAAACGGGAGAGCGCCCGCCGCGCTTCGCGATCCAGGTCAACTCGCGCGAGCGGGTGACGCGCGACTACGCCTACTTCCTGGAGAACCGCCTGCGCGCGCGCTACGGCATGGACGGGGTGCCGCTGATCATCGACTTCGTGGAACGGGGCCAGCGCAGTGCCGGCGCCGACCCACCCCGCGGACGGCGCCGTGGCGCACGCTCGGCCGCGTGAAGCGCGCGGTGCGTGCCGGTACACTGCCCCCAATGAGCGAGCTTTCAGACAACGAATACCTGTTCACCAGCGAGTCGGTGACGGAGGGGCATCCCGACAAGATCGCCGACCAGATCTCCGATGGGGTGCTGGACGCGGTGCTGCGCGAGGATCCCTACGGCCGCGTGGCGTGCGAGACGCTCGTCAACACAGGCCTGATCGTGGTGTCGGGGGAGATCACGACAGAGACATACGTGGACATCCCCCAGGTGGCGCGCGAGACGGTGCGGGGCATCGGCTACGACAATGCCGCCTTCGGCTTCGACTGCGACACCTGCGCGGTGATCAACGCGATCGACCGGCAGTCCCCGGACATCGCGCAGGGCGTGGACGCGGCGTATGAGACGCGCCACGACCCGCTCGACGACGACCGCTTCGACCTGGCGGGCGCGGGCGACCAGGGAATGATGTTCGGGTATGCGACCAGCGAGACCGAGGAGCTGATGCCGCTGCCGATCCTGCTGGCGCACAAGCTCTCCAAGCGCCTGGCGGAGGTGCGCAAGGCGGATGTGCTGCCCTATCTACGCCCGGACGGCAAGACGCAGGTGACGGTTCGCTACCGCGACGGGCGGCCGGTGGGGGTGGAGAAGATCCTGATCTCCACCCAGCACGCCGACGGGATCGACAGCGAGACGCTGATCAAGCCCGACCTGTTCGAGCACGTGCTGCGCCCGGTGCTGCCGGTGGAGCTCTACGAGGAGAAGGAGCTGCTGCGCAACTTCCTGGTCAACCCGACCGGCCGCTTCGTGATCGGCGGGCCGATGGGCGACTGCGGGCTGACGGGGCGCAAGATCATCGTCGACACCTATGGCGGCATGGCGCGCCACGGCGGTGGCGCCTTCTCGGGCAAGGATCCCTCCAAGGTGGATCGTTCCGCGGCCTACGCGGTCAGGTGGGTGGCGAAGAACATCGTCGCCGCCGGCCTCGCCGACCGCGCGGAGGTGCAGGTGGCGTACGCGATCGGGGTAGCCCACCCGGTGTCGGTGATGGTCGAGACGTTCGGCACCGAGAAGATCGGCCGCGGACGGATCACGGAGCTCGTCAAAGAGCACTTCGACCTACGCCCCGGCGCGTTCCGCGAGGAGCTGAAATTGCACCGCCCCATCTATCAGAAGACCGCCGCATACGGCCACTTCGGCCGCGACGACCACGACTTCACGTGGGAGCGCACCGACAAGGCCGAGGAGCTGCGCGCGGCGGCGGGCCTGGGGGCTACAGCGAGCCTCTAAGCGGTCCGGTGCTCCATCTAGTGTGTGGAGCCTTAGAGATGGCGCAGCCGGCCGAAGGCCGGTGGCCGATGATTTGGACCCACCCGCCCGCTTGCCGAAGGCGAGTGTCTCCCAGCTTCGGCCGAGCCCCTCTTCTTTCAGATGCCGAGTGAGATCGCCCAGGTTGAGCCCCTGACCACGGCCCGCGCGTTGCGCGGCCCGTTCGACTACCGGCTGCCGCCGGAGCTCGAGGGGGGTGCCGTCGGGGTCGGCTCGATGCTGGTGGTGCCGTTCGGCCGGCGTGAGGTGTTGGGGGTCGTGATGGGCCTCTCCGAGCGCAGCGAGGTGGCCGAGGAGAAGCTGCTGGAGCCGCTGCGTGCGCTCGAGCTCGGGGTGCCCGTGGATCTGGTGGCGCTGGCGGAGTGGCTGGCGGCGGAGTACTGCTCGACGGTGGCGCGCGCGCTGCGGCTGGTGCTGCCCGCCGGGGCGACCGGCAAGGGACCGAGCGGTCTCGGCGTGCGCAAGCGCCGAGCCCGTGCGGTGGCGCGCCCCAGGCACGAGCCGGTGGGGGTGCTGCATGCCGAGCCGCCACCGCTGACCGAGGACCAGAGTCGGGCTCTGGAGGCGATCGAGCAGCGGATCGGCGCGCCTCCCGCCTCTTCCGCCGTGACAGCTCTCGCGCGATCTGCCCCCGACCCCTTATCGTCTGCCGGGACGCGGGCGCTGCTGCTGCACGGAATCACCGGGTCGGGCAAGACCGAGGTGTATCTGCGCGCGGCCGCGTACGCCCTGCGGCGCGGCCGGGGCGCGATCGTGCTGGTGCCCGAGATCGCGCTGACTCCGCAGATCGTCGGCCGCTTCGTGGGGCGCTTCGGAGAGACGGTGGCGGTGCTGCATTCGCGCCTTACCGCGGCCCAGCGCCGGGAGGAGTGGCGACGGCTACGGACGGGCGAGGCGCGGGTGTGCGTGGGCCCGCGTTCGGCGGTGTTCGCGCCGATCGAGGAGTTGGGGTTGATCGTCGTCGACGAGGAGCACGACGCCTCCTACAAGCACGAAGGCGACCCCCGCTACGACGCGCGCGAGGTCGCCGCCAAGCGTGCCGCGCTGCAGGGCGCGCTGTTGCTGCTGGGCAGCGCGACACCCCGACCGGAGAGCCACCACGCGCTCGAGCGTGTGCGCCTTTCCCGCCGGGTGGACGGCCGCCCGCTGCCGCCGGTGGAGCTGCTCGACATGCGCGAGCAGCGCCACGGGCTGCACCCGGAGACGGCGCAGGCGCTCGCGGAGGTGCGGCGGGAGGGGGGCAAGGCGATCGTGCTGCTCAACCGCAGGGGCTGGTCGAACTTCCTCTCCTGCCGCTCGTGCGGGAAGGTGTGGAGCTGTCCGCAGTGCGACGTGGCGCTGGTGCTCCACCGCCGGGAGGCGCAGGTGAGGTGCCATCACTGCGATCACAGCGAGCGTGCGCCGCAGCGCTGCGGCTGCGGCTCGACCGCGGTCGCGCGCCACGGTGCCGGCACCGAGCGCTTGCAGCACGACCTGCAGGCCGCGCTGGGAGACGACGTGCGCTTCCCGATCTTCCGGCTGGACGCGGATACGATCCCCGCCGGCGCGGGCGGGGATGGCGTCGGCGCGCTGCTGCGCCGCTTCGGCGAGGCCCCGGCTGGGGTGCTGGTCGGCACGCAGATGGTGGCGAAGGGTCACGACTTTCCGGACGTGCGCCTTGGGGTGGTGCTGGATGCGGACGCGACCCTGCGCTTCCCCGATTTCCGTGCGGAGGAGCGCACCTTCTCGCTGATCGCGCAGCTCGCGGGCAGGGTTGGGCGGGGCGGGGAGGGGAGGGTGCTGGTCCAGGCGCTCGCTCCCGAAGCACGCGCGATCGCCTACGCGGCACGGCACGACAGCGACGGCTTCCTGGCGGGCGAGCTGCAGCGGCGAGCGGCGCTGCGCTACCCGCCGTTCGCGCACCTGATCAGGATCGTGTGCTCCGCCGCGGAGGCGGCGCGCGCGCAGGCGGCGGCCAGCGCCGTGCGCGCACAGTTGGACGGGCTGGAGCGCTGCAGCGTGCTGGGGCCCGCAGCGCTGTTCCGGCTGCGCGGTAAGGAGCGCAGGATGCTGCTGGTGAAGGCGACCGACCGGGGCGCGGCGGTGCGCGGCGTCGGCGCGGCTGTGGCCCAGGCGGCCAGCGCGCGCGCTCATGTGCGGGTCAGCTTCAGCGTGGACGTCGACCCGCAGTAGCGGGATCGCGAGGCGGGGCGCGTGGCGGCCCGCCGCGCCATCGATTGGACTATGTAATACTTTCCTACGCTATCGGCGACGATGGCCCTCGGCGTAAACGCCACACCACCCGCAGGGAAAGAAATAGCTCGTCCGGCCGTTATTGGACTATCTGATACTGTTCCGCGCTCTCGGCGTAAAACGGCCTCGGTGTAAACACCACACACTACCGAAGGGATCCGCATGCAGGCGGCCACTGTGGGAGCGCGCGCTGACCGGCGCGCGCGTATGAAAAAAGGACGATTCGTACCGACGTTGCTCGTTTCACTCGCGGTCCTCGCCGTCCTCGCGTGTGTATTCACGGTGGTGGCCGACGCACGGTCGCGCAGCTCGATGGAGCCGATTCTCACGCGGATACACCTGCACAAGGGTCGTTTGTGGAAGAGGCACTCCACGCGTTTGCATGCCGGTCTGCTCGATGCTCGCGCGGCAATCGTCGGCGGCAGTCGGGTCACCATCGAACAGGCGCCGTGGCAGGTTGTCGTTATCGCTTTCATCTCCGAAACGGAAGCCCTTCTCTGCGGCGGCTCGATCCTGGATGAAACCGAAGTTTTGACGGCGGCTCACTGCGTGGTCAACCCCAGCTCGAAGGTGGGGATCCCGCCGGAAGACATCTTGGTCGGAGCGGGCGCCGAAAACATCGAAATCGAACCCGAACAGGTCAGGCTCGCAGGTGGGGTGCGTGTGCATCCCTACTACAACCCCAATGCTCAGCTGCCCGCGCCCGACGACGTGGCGGTGCTGAGCCTCAAACGCTCGCTCGTGCTCGATCGAGACGTGCAGCCGATCGCCCCGATCTCAGCCGGCTCGCTGCTGGTGGAAGGGACGGCAGTCGATTTGACCGGCTTTGGCAGGCAGCATCCCGAAGAAGCTTTGAACGGCAGGCTGTACGGGATCGGCATGACGCTTGGGTCCGGCAGAGAATGCGGCGGCGAAGACAATGCCCTGTTCCTGTGCGCCAGCTCACCCGATGGCTCGCTCTGCTTTGGCGACAGCGGCAGTGGTATGACGCTTCCCGGGGCGACTGCCACCCTGGTGGGTGTCACCGACACGGTGCAGGTGATCGACGGCAAACCCTGTCTACCGGGGGCGATCGGAGGCTTCGTCAACCTGGCGGCTCCAGAGATCAGGGATTTCGTCCTCGAAGGCAACGAAAGCCCGCCGCGGGCGCCTCGCGGCGGAGGCGTCGGGATGCGCGGTGAGTCGGTGGTTGGCCAGACGCTGAGCTGTGAACCGGGTGTCTGGAGCAATTCGCCGACGTTCACTTACGTGTTTATCGATGGCGGCAATGGTGCGGTTCTCCACGAAGGACCGTCTTCCACATATGCCTTGACCGCGGCCGACATCGGACGCTCGATCCTCTGTGAGGTGCTCGCGGCCAACGCGGGCGGTACAGGGGTCGAACGAACCTCGTCGTTGGGCGTCGTGAAGCCCAATCACCAGGAAGAAGAAGAAGCCTTCGAGCGCAAACACGCCGAAGAAGAAGCAATCGCCAAAAAGCAGCAGGAAGAAGAAGCCGCCAAGCACACGCGCGAAGAAGAAGCCGTCAAAAAGCAGCAGGCAGAAGAAGCAAACAGCAAAAAGACGCAGGAAGAAATCAAAAAACTCGCCGAAGAAGCGCGCATCATCAAGCAGGAAGCGGAAGCGCTGAGGAAGAAGCACGAAGAAGAAGCCACCACCAACCACCCTCATCCCGAAGAATCGGTTGCCAAAGGTGGCGTCCTGGCAGCGAAAGAAGCCGCGAAGCCCCAAACCCCGACACGCGCGCAACTGCTGGCGAAAGCGCTCAAAACGTGCGGGAAGCTGCCCACCAAGCACAGGCGGGCCCAGTGTGAGGCGCAGGCGCGCAGGAAGTACGGAAGTGGAAAGCGAGGGGGAAAGCGGCAGAAGAAGAAATAGGTCCACACAGGACGCGGTGTCGTCGGCGCGGACGCGCGTGATCCCAACGGCCGGGACGGCCTCGGTGGGCCGGCGCAGCGCAATAGAATCGGTGCAGAGCCAGATGAGCACCGATACCGAGAACAGAATCGCAACCGAGCAGGAGCCCGCCGCGCCGGCGGAGGAGCCCGAGCGAGCGCCCGCCGAGGAGCTCGACGAGGAGACGCGCGCGCGCCGCGACGCGGCGCTGCGCCAGGTGCGCAAGCTGGGGGACCCGGTGCTGCGCGCGAGCGCGGTGGCGGTGGAGTGCTTCGACGAGCGGCTGCGCGCCGAGGTGCAGCGGATGGGGGAGCTGATGCAGGATGCGCTCGGCGTCGGTCTGGCGGCGACCCAGGTTGGGGTGCTGCACCGGGTGCTGGTGTACAAGGCGTACGAGGAGGACCCCGTCAGCGCCCTGGTCAACCCCGTGCTGGAGTGGGAGAGCGAGGAGCGTGAGACAAAGGAGGAGGGCTGCCTGAGCCTGCCCGGGGTGCACGTCGAGGTGGAGCGCGCGGCACGGGTGAGGGTACGTGCGCAGGACCCGCACGGCAGGGAGCTCGTGGTGGAGGAGGAGGGCCTGCCGGCACGCGTGATCCAGCACGAGATGGATCACCTGGAAGGGGTGCTGATCCTCGATCGGATCTCGCGCGAGGCGCGCCGGGATGCGATGCGCGCGCTGCGCGAGGCGCGGGAAGCCGACGACGCCGGACCTGCGCGCGCGAGCGCGGAGCCCTCGGCGGCCCCAGCTCAGTAGGGCGCTCAGCGCTTTGCGCACAGTCTTCCTCGGCACCTCCGACTTCGCGGCAGCCATCCTCGAGCGCCTGGCGGCGAGCGGGCACCGGCCGGCGCTGGCGCTGACACGCCCCGACCGCCCGCGCGGCCGCGGCCGGCGGCTGGCGGCCCCGCCGGTCGCCCAGGTCGCGCGAAAGCTGGGCGTCGCGCTCGAGCAGCCGGAGCGGATCAACGATCCCGCGGTGTGCGCGCAGGTGCGGGATGCCGCGGGCGAGGAGGCGGTGCTGGTGGTGTGCGCATTTGGGGCGCTGATCAAGGAGCCGTTGCTGTCGGCGTACGAGCTGCTGAACGTGCACCCCTCGCTGCTGCCGCGCTGGCGCGGGGCAGCCCCGGTCGAGCGGGCGATCATGGCGGGGGACGCGCAGACGGGCGTGTCGATCATGCGCCTCACCGAGGGTCTCGACAGCGGGCCGGTGTGCGCGGCCGCGCAGGAGGCGATCGGCGCGCAGGACACGTACGGGTCGCTGGCGGAGCGCCTATGGCGGCTCGGCGGCGAGCTGCTCGTGGGGGTGCTGGAGGAGTGGGAGCAAGGGCAGCCGCCGCGCTTTGCGCAGCAGCCCGAGGAGGGGGTTACCTACGCCGAGAAGATCGGCGCCGAGGATCGCCTGCTCGACCCGGCGCGCGCTGCGCTCGAGCTGGAGCGCCAGGTGCGCGCGCTGCACCCTCACATCGGCGCGCGCTTGGCGCGAGCGGACGGGACGCTGCTGGGCGTCTCGCGCGCGGCGCCGGCGGAGGCGGGGCTGGTGGACGTGGCAGCGGCGGCGGAGAGCTTGGGGAGTCTCCCCCCCGGGAGGTTGGCGGCGAGCGCCGGACATCTGCTGTACGGGACAAGTGACGGGGCGCTGGAGCTGCTGGAGGTTCAGCCTCCCGGCGGGCGGCCGATGGACGCGGGGGCGTACCTGCGGGGATATGCCCTCTCCTAGCGGGTACAGCCGGCCCCGCGCCGGCAAGCCCGGTCGGGCGGGATCCTCTGCTCCCGCGAGCGCCCGCGTGTGCGCGTACGCGGTGCTGCGCAGGGTGTTCGAGCAGGGCGCGTACGCCGATCTTGCGCTGCGTGCGCAGGCGCGCGAGCTCGACGCGCGCGACCGGGCGCTGGCGATGCGCCTGGCGTACGGCGCAGTGCAGCGCCGTGGCACGCTCGACCACCTGATCGAGCGGCTCGCCGAGCGGCCGCTGAAGCGCCTGGACCCGCCGGTGCTGGCGGCGCTGCGGCTGGGGCTGTACGAGCTGCTGTATCTGGGGGGCGCGCCCGACCACGCGGTGGTGGCGGACGCGGTCGAGTTGGCGAAGTCCGGCCGTGGGGGCCACGGCCTGGTCAACGCGGTGCTGCGCCGCGCCGCGCGCGAGGGCAAGGCGCTGCTGGCGGAGCTCGACGACAGCACGCCCGAGGCCGCCGCGCTGAAGCACTCCCACCCGGAGTGGGTTGCGCGGCTATGGTGGGAGCAGCTGGGCGCCGAAGATGCCCGCAAGCTGCTGGCGTTCGACAACGAGCCGGCGGAGCTGGCGCTGCGCGTGAACACGCTGGTCGCCGAGCCGGCGAGTGTGGCGGAGCAGCTGCGGAAGGCCCCTCGCCCGGTGGGCGTCCACGGCGACCCGCGCATCCCGGAGGCGCTGGTGCTGGAGGGCCCATGGGACGTGCACGGCTCGCCGCAGTGGCGGGCGGGAGCGGTGCTGGGGCAGTCGCGCGGGGCGATGTTGCCGGCACGGGCGCTGGCGCCCCAGCCGGGAGAGCGGGTGCTCGACCTGTGTGCCGCGCCCGGCGGCAAGACCACGCACCTGGCGGCGCTGATGGCGGGCACGGGCGAGGTGGTGGCGGTGGAGCACAACCCCCGCCGCGCCGCGGAGCTGCAGCGGACCGTCGAGCGCCTGCGCGCGCGGGAGTGCGTGCGGGTGGTGCTCGGCGACGCGGCGCGGCCGCTGCGCGAGGAGGCGCCGTTTGACCGCGTGCTGGTCGACCCGCCGTGCTCGGGGCTGGGAACGCTGCAGGCGCGCGCGGACCTGCGCTGGCGGATCGTGCCCGGGGATCTGGCGCAGCTGGCGCAAACACAAGCGGCGATCCTTGCAGCCGGCGCTGCAGCGGTGCGTCCGGGCGGTGTGCTGGTCTACTCTACGTGCACGATCTCCGCAACCGAGAACCAGAGCCAGATCCTCGCCTTCCTGGAATCCAACCCCGGCTTCTCCCTGGATGACGAAGTGCTGACGATGCCCCACCGCGACCACACCGCCGGCTTCTTCCTCGCGCGGCTGCGGCGCCAGTGAGCGAGTGATGGCCAGCGAGCGCGACCCAACTGCCCCGGGCGATCTCGGGCCGCTGTGCCCGCACTGCTCGGAGCCGTGGCTACGCCCGACCAACCTGCCGGGGCGCTACCGCTGTGTGTACTGCCTGCACCGCTTCGAGCTCGCCTCGGTGTGCCCCAACTGCGGCGAGCACTCGACGATCGTGAGAATGTCCTCGACCGCGATCCTCAAGTGCAATAACTGCGGCGACAGCATGCTCATGCCAATCTGAGCCCCTCATGGCTGCGCTGGATATGCGTCCTCAGTCGCTCGCGTGCCAACAAGCACGCCACGCTCCTTGCGTCCTTGACCAGCTTGCCCTGAGGGCCTCAGATGCGCTGCCGGATCTTCAGAGGCACACGAGATGAGCGCCTCGACAAAGGAGCTGCTCGCGGGAGTGAGGGTGGCGCCCTCGATCCTCTCCGCCGACTTTGGGGCCTTGCGCGCGCAGGTGGGCGAGGTGTTGGCGGCCGGCGCGCGGGTGATCCACGTGGATGTGATGGATGGCCACTTCGTCCCGCAGATCACGCTCGGCCCCGTGGTCGTCTCAGCGCTGCGCGAGCAGGTCGAGGAGGTGGGGGGGATGCTCGACGTGCACCTGATGATCGAGCGCCCCGAGCGCCAGGTGGGGGAGTTCGTGCGCGCCGGCGCGCACTCGGTCACCTTCCACGCGGAGGCCACCCCGCACGCGGAGTACGCCGCGAACGAGATCCGCGCCGGCGGTGCGTGCGTGGGCGTCGCGATCAACCCCGCCACGCCGGTCGAGGCACTCGCGGAGCTGGCTGGGACGATCGACCTCGCGCTGTGCATGACGGTCAGCCCCGGCTGGGGCGGCCAGCCCTTCATCGCACGCTCGCCGCAGAAGATCGCGCGGCTGCGGGCGCTGCTGGATGGCGAGGGGTCCTCCGTGGCGCTGGAGGTTGACGGGGGCATCGACCCGACGACCGCCCCGGTCTGCCGCAAGGCGGGCACGACCCTCTTCGTGGCCGGCTCGGCGATCTTCCATGCCCCTGAGCCGGGTGTGGCCTATCGGGAGATCGCGGAGACCGCAGGCGCGGACTGACCTCGCCGATACAACACCCCCAGCAGTCCCGCAAGCAGCGTTGTGGCCCCCAAATACCCAATCTCCGCGCGAAGCACCTGTTCACCAACCGCGGGGACGAACATCCACCCCAGGAACACCCCGGCCGCGGCGAGCCAGCAGAGCGCGGCGGCGCGGGCGCGGTTGCGCGCCAGCGCGGCCTGGTTGAGGGTGCCAGATGCCAGGTGCATGCCCATGCCGATGCCGACGAGGGCGAGGCCGAGGCGGTTGTAGGTGTAGGTCTGGCCGAACAGGATGTGGCCCATTACGAACGGGCCGATCAGCAGCAGGCCGAGCGCCACGGCGGCGGCGAAGGCCGCTATCGCACGCAGGGTGAGACGGATCGCGTGGGCGAAGGCGGTGTGGCCCTCGCGCGCCTCCAGGCCGGTGAGGTGGGGCAGCAGCGAGGTTTGGATCGCCTGGAAGAGCTGCAGGGGGGCGCGGGCGATCAGCATCACGTTGAAGACGATCCCCGCGAGGGCCTTGTCGGGGGAGAGCGCGTCCACTGTCAACACAGAGGCGTTCAGGAGCGCCTGCTCGGAGAGCATGATCCCGGAGACCCACAGGGCGAAGCGTCCTCCACGCGAGAGCGAGAGCTCTTCGTGCGCGGCGACCTCCTGGACCCCCTCGGTGCCCGGCCCCGCGAGTGCCGCGTCGGCCTCGTCGACGGTGAGCGGGAGGGTGTCGAGTTCGGGTTGATCTACGGCCGAAGCAATGGTTTGTACCTCGGCGTCGCGGCGCTCCCTCGCGGCCCGGGCAAACGCGGCGGGCACGACGACCAGCGAGAGCAGCGGCGCGGCGGCGATCCCGAGGGCGACCGCGGTTTGACCGGAGGCGAGACCGAGCGCGACCGCCAACGCGAAGCAGATCCGCGAGGTTGACTCCATCAGCACCAGCGCGCCGAACAGGCCGAAGAACTGGTGGCCGGCGAGCCAGCCGCGTGCGAAGTAGGAGCCGGCGTAGGCGAGCGTGCCGACGAGCAGCACGTCGTAGAGCGCGGTGTAGCCGTCGAAGACCTGGTGGATCAGCTGTTCGTGCAGCGCCAGCGCGACGACGAGGAAAAGGAGTGCGAAGCCGGCCTGCAGCGCGAGCGGGACGCGCAGCGGGTGCTCGGCGTGGCCGTGGGCGCGGCGCTCGGCGATCGTGCGCGAGAGCAACTGTTCGACGGGACGGTAGATCACCGAGATCACGACGAACATCACCGACCACAGCACGTCCAGGCGCTGGGCCGCTTCTTCGCTCAGCACGTGCGAGGCGATCGAGAAGTAGGCGAACGTCAGCAGCCCGGTCGCGGCGATCCCCACGGAGAGGAGTCGCGCGCCGCTGCCGTAGGAGCGGGCTGGCTCGCTTGCCGTCGCCTGACCCGATACACGCGGCGAGGGCACGCCGTCGGTGGTGGGGGGCGGGGAGGGGGGAGTGGCGGGTATCGCGGGGGCCTCGGGGTCGGGGGAGGGCACGCCGGTCACTGGCGCAGGGGCGAGGTCAAAGACGCACGAGCAGCATCGTCCACGGGAAGGGCGAGCGCACCTCGGCGACCGTCCCGTGGCGCGCGAGCAGGCGCACGAACGAGCGCCGCGACCAGTGGTTGAGGTGCCCCGGGGTGTTGCCGAGCTCGCGCAGGTAGGCCCCGCGGGCCATGTTGAGCGCGCGCCACAGCGGCTCGCGCGGGACCGACACGAGCAGGTGGCGCTGTGCGCAGCGTGCCATCTCCGCGAGCGTGTGGGCGGGGTCGGGCACGTGCTCGAGCACCTCGATCGCGCTTGCCAGATCGAACTCGCCGTCGGCGAACGGCAGATTCTCCGCACGCATCACGCGGTACTCGAGGTTGGGCGCCTGCCGCTGCGTCCAGCCGGCCTGAATCGACTCCTCCTCCAGATCGATGCCGACGATCCGCCGGCCCTCGAGGCGCTGCGCCCACCGATGCACGAGCACGCCCTCGCCGCAGCCCACGTCAAGCAGCGACCCCGGATCGGCGAGGGCGAGCAGCCCGTCGAGGTCGCGCTCGAACCCGATCATCAGCCGCCGCGCGAGCGGGTTGGTGGAGCCGTACTTGTCGTAGGTGTTACCCGTGACGACGCCGTCGCGGGAGAGCGTGACGTCGGTGCTCAAGCTCCGATCACCTCGTGCCGCTCGGCATCTCCAGGCTCGTAGTGGGAGGGCGGTACGTCCAGCTGCAGCTCGATCCGCCGCACCCGCTCGAACGTGCGCTGCGAGAGCACGCGCTGGGCGGCGAGCAGGTCGCCGATCACGCCGAGCGCCCACAGCACGATGGCGGCGATGAACAGCACCGCGCCGAGGATCAGCGACTGCACGTGGCCCTTGCCGTTGCCTTCGGCGTAGGCGACGACGAAGCGGATCCACACGCCGAGCGCCGCCACGCCGATCACCGCCGCGAGGCTCCAAAAGATCCGCAGCGGCTCGTACTGGGCGTAGATACGGAAGATCGACACCGCGTTGCGGCGTACGTACGCCCCCATCGACGGGAACAGGCGCGACTCGCGCGTGGCGGGGTTGGTGCGCACGGGGACGTGCTCGACCGCCACGAGCAGCTTGCCGGCCTGGATGATCGTCTCCAGGGTGTAGGTGAATTTCGAGACGACCTGCACCTGCAGCGCGGCCTCGCGGTTGTAGGCCCGGAAGCCCGAGGTCGTGTCGGGCACCGAGGTCGAGGAGGCCTGGCGCACGACCCACGAGCCCAGCCGTTGCAGCGCCTTCTTCAGCGGCGAGAAGTGTTCGATCGAGTCCACCTCGCGGTCGCCGACGACCATGTCGGCTCGGCCCTCGAGGATCGGTGCCACCAGCCGCGCGATGTCGGGGCCGTAGTACTGGTTGTCGGCGTCGGTGTTGACGATCACGTCGGCACCCAGCTTCAGGCAGGTGTCGAGGCCGGCCTGGAAGGCGGAAGCGAGGCCCTTGTGGTTGGTCAGCGCCACGAGGTGGTCGACGCCGTGGCGGCGCGCCACCTCGATCGTCTCATCGCGGGAGCCGTCGTCGATCACCAGCCACTCGACCGTGTCGAAGCCCTCCAGCTCGCGCGGCAGCTCGGCGAGCGTCACGGGCAGCGTCTGGGCCTCGTCCCAGCAGGGGATCTGGATGATCAGCTTCATTGCAGAGGGGGTCTTGCCATCGCCTCACAGCCTACCGGCCACATAAGCTCTAGCCAATGCAGAGCGCCACGCTCGCCCGGCTCCAGCCGGATCACTCGCTGCTGGCACGCCTGCGCGCGGTGCCGGGCGCCACCTGGGCGCGGCTCGGCTTCGCGGCGCTGTGCGTGGGGGCGCTGGTGGGGTACTTCGCCTTCCCCACCTACCCCACCTACGACTCCTTCTATGCGTTGCTGTGGGGGCGTGACCTGCTGCACCTGCAACTGCCTGACTTCAACGTCTACCGCGCCCCCACCGAGCACCCGCTGGCGATTGCCTTCGGGATGCTCTGCTCGCTGTTCGGGCAGGCCGGCGCGCGGCTGATGGTGCTCGGCTCGATCGCCTCGTTCGTGGCGCTCACGGTCGGCCTCTTCCGGCTCACGCGCCTCTGCTTCGGGCCGTTCGTGGCGGTGCTCGCGGCGCTGCTGATGCTGACGCGCCTGTACGACGCCAACCTCGCCGCGCAGGGCTACCTCGACCTCACCTACCTCGCGCTGATCGTGTGGGCCACGGCGCTGGAGGTCGAGCGGCCCCGCCGCGGCGTGCCCGTGTTCGTGCTGCTCGCGCTCGCCGGCCTGCTGCGCCCCGACGCGTGGGTGCTGGCGGGGGTGTACTGGCTGTGGTGCGCGTGGCCGCGCACCGTGAGCAACCGCCGGCGACTGGGTTACGCCGCGCTGGTCGCCGCCGCGCCGCTGCTGTGGGTCGCGATCGACACGCTGGTGACCGGCGACCCGCTCTACTCGCTGCACTCCACCGCGGTGCTCGCCGCCGAACTGGAACGCACCAAGGGCTTCACCTCCGTGCTCGCCGCAACGTGGCGTTACCTGGTGCGGATCGACAAGCTGCCGATCGTGCTCGGCGGCCTCGCCGGCGCGGCGCTCGGGATCTGGCTGACGCCCCGCCGCGCGCGTGTACCGCTCGCGGTGCTGGCGCTGCTGCTGCTCGTGTACGTCGCCGAGGGCGCCGCCGGCGCGTCGGTGATCGACCGCTACATGATGGGCGCCGCGGCGCTGCTGCTGCCCTTCTGCGCGCTGGCGATCGGCGGCTGGTCGCTGCTGCGCCCCGGCTCGTCGCTGCGCCGCGTGTGGATGGCGGCCGGCGCCGCGCTGCTCGTGTACGGCGCCGTGGCGGCGGTGTCGGTCACGAGCCTCTCCAACGCACGCACCACGCTTGCCTACCACGACGACTTCCACGAAGGGCTCGCCGCCGCCCTGCACAGCCCGGCGGTGCGCGCCGAACTGGACCGCTGCCCACTGCTGTCGCTGCCCGACAACAAGCTGATCCCAGACGCCCGCTGGATCCTCGGCACCGCCAACCAGCACGAGATCGTGGCACGCAGCGAGGCGCGTGCCAACTCCGAAGCGGGCGACCCCACCCTCACGGACAGGATCGCACGCGCGAGCGTCGCGGTGTACCCGCTCGGCGCCGCCGTCTTCCAGGAGGCGATCGTCGACGTCGGCGACAACCCGCTCGACCAGATCGCTCTGCCCGGCTTCCGGCTGATCTACACGAGCCGCTACTACGCCGTCTATGGCAACTGCTGATCGGCGGCGGCTCGTGTGGGCCGCCCTCGCGCTGGTGCTGCTCCTCGCGCTCGGCCTGCGCCTGTGGGGCATCCGCCAGGGGCTGCCGTACGTCTACAACTCCGACGAGGACGCCCACTTCGTGCCGCGCGCGATCGGAATGCTCACGCTCGGCTGGAATCCCCACTACTTCGCCAACCCGCCCGCTTACACCGACCTTCTGCGACTCGTCTTCGCGGCCTGGTTCGGCGGGCGCGCGGGGGTCTCGCACACGTTCGCCGTCGACCCCACAGCGGTCTTCACGCTGGCGCGCGTGTGCGCCGCGCTGCTCGGCACGCTCGCGGTGTGGCTGCTGTACATCGCCGGCGCGCGCCTATTCGACCGCGGTGTCGCGCTGCTCGCCGCGGCGCTCGAGGCGGTCGCGTTCCTGCCGGTCTTCTACTCCCACCTCGCGCTCAACGACGTCCCCACGCTCGCGCCGCTGACGCTCTCGCTGCTGGGCACGGCGGGGGTGCTGCGCAAAGGCCGCGCGCGCGACTACCTGCTGGCGGGGGTCGGCCTCGGCTTCGGCTGTGCCACCAAGTACACCGCAGGGATCGTGCTGCTGGCGCTGCTCGCCGCCGCCGCCGCGCAGTATCTCGCGCCGACCCCGCGGCGCGTGGCGGTCGCGCGTGGGAAGGCAGCCGCGGACGGTGAGGGCACGGGTGGGCGAGCCGCGGCGGCCGCGGGAACGCAGCGGTCCCTGCCGGCTGGGCGGCCGGTGGTGGTCGGCCTCGCGCTTGCCGGCGGCGCCGCGCTGGTGGCCTTCCTGATCGCCGATCCCTACTCGGTGCTCGACTTCCACGCTTTCGAGCAGGGCCTTGCCCACCAGTCCTCGCTCTCCGGGGAAGCGCAGGGCAAGCTCGGCGCGCCACGCGAGAGCGGGATCGTCTACTACCTGTGGACGCTCACCTGGGGCCTCGGTTGGGTGCCCGCCATCGCCGCGCTCGCCGGCGCCGTGATGGTCTGGTGGCGAGAGCGCAAGCTTGGCTGGGTGCTCGTGCCGGCGCCGCTGCTCTACCTGCTGTTCATGGGCTCCGAGGGCCGCTACTTCGGGCGTTGGCTGCTGCCGATCTTCCCAATCCTCTGCCTGCTGGCCGCCTTCGCCGCATTGCAATGCGCCCGCGCGCTGGCACTTGCCGTCCAGGGTCTCATCGAAAAACGAGCCCACCCCGCGGAGCCGGCTCCGCCGGCGGAGCTCATCCAAATAAATGCTCCCCCCGCGCGCTCGCGACCGAAGCCGGGGGACACTCGCCGATCCCCGTTTCGGCCAGCGCTGGTTGCGTTCACGACGCTTGCGGTGCTCGCGCTGTGCCTGCAGGGGGTCGTGTACAGCGTCCACTCGGGGCTCGTGCTCTCGCGCGCCGACACCCGCGCTCTCGCTCGCGCGTGGATGGTCGCGCACGTGCCCGTCGGCGCGAAGGTCGTGGTCGAGCCGCTCGTGCCCGACGAGTGGGTGCAGGACGTCGGCCACCCCACGCTGTCGGTCCCCGACGGCGATCGCTGGCTGAAGTACCACTCGCTGCACTCGGTGATCTCCCCGTCGGGTGCGCTGGTGTCCGGGGAAGGCCACGTCGTCAGCCTCGAAAACTACGAGCTCACGCTGGCCCCTTCGCTGATCCCGTTCTACGAGCGCGAAGGGTACTGCTGGGTGTTGAGCGGCTCCGCGGAGTCCGGCCGCGCGTTCGCCGACCCAGCGCGTGCGCCGCTCGCCGTCGCCTACTACCGCGCGCTTGCGCGTGCTGGGGAAGTCGTCTACCGCGCCTCTCCCTACCGTGCTGGGGCGCGTCCGGTGGCGTTCAACTTCGATTGGTCCTTCGACTACTACCCGCTCTCCTACCACCGCCCTGGCCCCGAAGTTGTGGTCTACAGGCTGCGCGGCGGGCGCTGCGCGCACGGATGAGTCAACTTTCACGTTCGACACTTCGTCCCGCGCCGGCAAGTTATCCTGGACAGTTGGGATGACCGTTGTCACCGACACCGACCGGCTGCACCTGTCGCGCGCGATCGAGCTCGCGGGTCGCGGCACCGGCGCGGTCAAGCCCAATCCCGTCGTCGGCGCCGTGATCGCGCGCGACGGCGAGGTTTTGGGGGAGGGGTGGCACGAACGCTTCGGCGCCGCCCACGCCGAGGTCAACGCGATCGAGGACTGCGGCCTCGCCGATCTCTCTGGGGCCACGCTGTACGTGTCGCTCGAGCCCTGCTGCCACGAGGGCAAGACGCCGCCCTGCACCGAGGCGATCGTGCAGGCCGGGATCGGGCGCGTCGTCGTCGGCTCCGACGACCCCACCGAGAAGGCCGCCGGCCGCGGCCTCGGGATCCTGCGCGACGAGGGCGTCGAGGTCGTGCTCGCCGACGGCGAGCTCGCCACCCTCGCCCGTCTGCTCAACCAGGCCTTCCGCAAGCACGCCCGCGTCGGGCGCCCGTGGGTGCTGTTCAAGTCCGCGATGACGCTCGACGGCAAGGTCGCCACGCGCGCGGGCGACTCGCAGTGGATCAGCGGCAACGCCTCGCGCGAGCTTGCCCACCGCTGGCGTGCCTCGGTCGACGCGGTCGTCGTCGGCATCGGCACCGCGCTCGCCGACGACCCTCAGCTCACCGCGCGCCCCGATGGCACTCCCACCTGCCCCTCCGAGCAGCCCCGTCGCGTGGTCTTCGACTCCCTCGCGCGCGTGCCCTCCGACTCGCGCCTACTTGCCGCCGCCGCCGAGATCCCGCTGACCGTGGTCGTCTCCAGAGCCGCCGCCCGCGCGGACACCGACGCCCTCGAGGCGGCCGGTGCGCAGGTGCTGGTCGCGACGGGGGAGAACGAGCCCGCGCGCGTGCGCTCCGCGCTCGATCAACTTGGCCAGCTCGGCGTCGCCTCGCTGCTCTTGGAGGGCGGACCCCACCTCGCGGGCGCCTTCCTCGACGCCGGCGAGATCGACGAGATCCGCCTCTTCCTCGCGCCGCTTTTGTTCGGCGGGCGCACCGCACGCGACCCTTTGGAGGGCGAAGGCGTCGAGCGCATCGCCGACGCGGTCCGTGCGCTCACGTTCGACTGCGAGCGCGTCGGCGAGGACCTGCTCGTGTCGGCGCGTTTGCGCGAGTGGTGACCGATGGGCACGCATGGCGTTGTCCTCGGTCGCTCGTGTACCGAAGCCGGGAGACACTCGCTTCGCTCGCATCCCCGTTTCGGCCAGCACACTTCGCGGGGTGGGTGGGTCCGGATCTCCTAGCCCTGCTTGCCCTGCCTGCCCATCGGCCGCGTTGAGGACATGTTCACCGGTCTGATCGTCGATCTTGGCAGTGTCGCAGCGATCGGGCAAGACGGTGAGGGCGCCACGCTACGGATCGGCACCTCGCTGGCAGGCGAAATCGCGGAGGGGGATTCGATCGCGGTCAATGGGGTCTGCCTCACCGCCACCCATGTGGGCTCCGGAGAGTTCGAGGCGCAGGCGATCCACGAGACGCTCGCGCGCACCACGCTCGGCACACTCTCCCCCGGCGACGCGGTCAACCTGGAGCTCGCGCTGCGCGCCGACGGGCGCCTCGGGGGGCACATCGTGCAGGGGCACGTGGACGGCATGGGAACCGTCGTGGAGGTGCGCGAGGAGGGCTTCTCGCAGGTGCTGGCGATCGACGCCGACCCGGCGCTGCTTCCGTACGTGGTCGAGAAGGGCTCGATCGCGATTGACGGCGTCTCCCTCACGGTCAGCGCGCTGCGCGAGTCTGGCTTCGCTGTCTCGTTGATTCCGGAGACACTGCAACGCACCACGCTCGGCCGGGCCGCGGTTGGGCTGGCGGTTAACCTGGAGGCCGACATCCTCGCCAAGCACGTACAGCGACTGCTGCAAAAATCTGAGGGGGTTTGAAGGCCCGCTCGCCCGGGCCTGCCCTCCCCCAACCAAGCGACTGCTGGAGGCCAGAGCATGAGCGCATCGAAGACGACCACCCTGTTTGCCACGATCGAGGAGGCGATCGAAGAAATCCGCGCGGGGCGGATGGTCGTCGTCTGCGACGACGAAAACCGCGAGAACGAGGGTGACCTCGTGATGGCCGCGCAGTTCGTCACGCCCGAGGCGATCAACTTCATGGCCAAGGAGGCGCGCGGCTGGATCTGTCTGGCGCTCAGCCCCGAGCGCTGCGAGGAGCTCGGGCTGGAGCTGATGACGGCGAAGAACGAGTCGGCCCTGCAGACCCCCTTCACGGTCACGATCGAGGCGCGCAACGGCGTCACCACGGGCGTCTCCGCGCACGACCGCGCACACACGATGCAGGTCGCCGTCGACCCGGGCTCGCGGCCCGAGGATCTGGTGCAGCCGGGGCACGTCAACCCGCTGAAGGCGAAGGCCGGCGGCGTGCTGGAGCGCACCGGCCACACCGAGGCGAGTGTCGACCTGGCACGCCTGGCGGGGCTGATCCCGGCCGGGGTGATCTGCGAGATCATGAACGAGGACGGCTCGATGGCGCGCGTGCCCGACCTCGCCGACTACTGCGAGCGCCACGGGCTGAAGATGGTTACGATCGCCGACCTGATCGCCTACCGGCGGCGCAACGACCGGCTCGTCGAACGCGTCGTCGCCACGCGTCTGCCGACCGCGTTCGGGGACTTCGAGGCCGTCGGCTACCGCTCGCTGGTCGACGAGAAGCACCACGTGGCGCTCGTCAAGGGCGACGTCGCCGGCCGCCCCGACGTGCTCGTGCGGGTGCACTCGGAGTGCCTCACCGGCGACGTCTTCCACTCGCTGCGCTGCGACTGCGGCGAGCAGCTGGAAGCGGCGCTGGCGATGATCGAGCGCGAGGGGGAGGGTGTGCTGCTCTACCTCTCCCAGGAGGGCCGCGGGATCGGTCTGCTGAACAAGCTGCGCGCCTACCGCCTGCAGGAGGATGGCCTCGACACGGTCGAGGCCAACGAGCGCCTCGGCCTGCCGGCCGACCTGCGCGACTACGGGATCGGCGCGCAGATCCTCGCCGACCTCGGCCTCTCCTCGATCCGCATCCTCACCAACAACCCGAAGAAGATCCGCGGCCTGGAGGGGTACGGGCTGTCGGTCTCCGCGCAGCTGCCGATCGAGCAGGCTCCCAACGAGCACAACACCGACTACCTGCGCACCAAGGCCCGGCGCATGGGCCACATCCTCCACCATCAGGGCCTCAACCTCGACGAGGAGCTGTTGCACTCCGAGCGCGCTCACGACCGCGATCAGGAGCTCCAGGAGCGCCGCGGGCGGCCCGGTGGGGCCGCGTGAGCGCGGCTGAGCAGGGCCCGGCCGGCTCCGGGATCGAGCGCCAGGCCAGGCGGGTGTTGAAGGACTTGGGGGATCTGCCGGTGCCCTCCGGTATGAGCGGGCAGCGCTTCGCCATCGTGGTGGGCCGTTTCTACGAGGATCTGGCCGAGCGGCTCGTGCAAGGCGCTCGGGGGGCATTCTCTGCCGCCGGTTGCATCGACATCGAGGTCCTCGACGTCCCCGGCGCCTTCGAGCTGCCGCTAGCCGCGCGTTATGCCGCCTACTCGAGCCGCTTCCACGGCGTCGCCTGCCTCGGCGCGGTGATCCGCGGCGAGACCGACCATTACGACTTCGTCTGCGCGGAGGCCGCGCGCGGGATCATGCAGGTGCAGCTCGACACCGGTGTGCCGTGCGCCTTCGGCGTGCTCACCTGCGCGACGATGGAGCAGGCGCTGGCGCGGGCGGGCGGCGACAAGCGCGACCAGGGTCGCCACGCCGCCGAGGCGGTGCTGCGCATGGCCGCGCTGCGCACCGAACTGCGGGCTGAGCAGCCGAGCGGCCTTGAGGGTGGCGCAGCCGGCTGAAGGCCGGCGAGCCGGGCCCCTCTTTTATCGGTAAACTACGTCCCGCAATGGCCAAGGTATGTCACAGCTGCGGCAAGGGCCCCGCGTACGGCAACAGTCGCAGCCACTCGATGGTCGCCACCCGGCGGCGCTTCGAGCCGAACCTGCAGAAGGTGCGGATCCTCGTCGGCAAGGCGCCCCAGCGCGTGTATGTCTGCACCCGCTGCTTGAAAGCCGGCAAGGTCGTCAAGGCGCTCTGACGTCCGCGGCGCCCTGTTGCCCTCTCACTTGCCGTCCCGGCAGTGGACGGGGCTGGTGGGCATCGGGGCCGGGCGCCGGTGGGTTGCGTAACCTTGGCGGGCGTTCCGCGTAGCTCCTTGCATGGCCCGTGGCACGCCCGGGCGGACAGGATGATGCAGACCGCAGTGACCGACACCAACCTGCTTCGCTTTCGGGCCGCCGTCGCGGGCGCGCTGGCGCATCTTGAGTCTCGCCGCCAGGAGGTCAACGACCTCAACGTGTTCCCCGTCGCCGACGGCGACACCGGCGACAACATGGCGCTCACGTTGCGCGCCGTGCTGGCTGAGCTCGACCGCCTGCAGGGGGCGGACGAGACGCGCACGATCGACGAGATCGGCCGCGAGGAGATCGTGCAGTCGGTCGCGCGCGCCGCGCTGCTGGGTGCCCGCGGCAACTCCGGCGTGATCCTCTCGCAGCTGATCCGCGGCGCCGCCGAGGAGCTCGTCTCGCGCCCCGGCGAGCTGATCGACGCCGCGCTGATCGCCGCGGCGCTCGAAAACGCGGCCGAGCGCGCGTACGCTTCGGTGCGCAGCCCGGCGGAGGGGACGATCCTGACCGTCGCGCGCGAGATGGCCGAGCGGATCGCCGCCGAGAACGAGCGCGACCCTGAGCGCACCCGCCTGCACCCCGACGCCGCCCCCGAGCTGCAGGATCGCGCGATCGCCGCCACGCTGGAGCGGGCCGTCGCCGCCGGGCAGGAGTCGGTCAAGCGCGGCCCCCAACTGCTCGCCGCGCTGCGCGACGCGGGCGTGGTCGACGCCGGCGGCTACGGGCTGGTGGTGATCTTCGCCGGCGTCGTGGCCGCCCTGCGCGGTGACGATCCGCCGCCGCTCGACCACCACGCCCCGGCGCGCATCCACCATCCCGAGCACCACTCCTCCACCTACCGCTACTGCACCAACTTCGCCGTCACCGGCAGCGCGCTGGAGCCCGACCGCTTCCTCGCGCCGCTGGAGGCGCTCGGCGACTCCGTGCTCGTGGTCGGCGACGCCGCCACGCTGAAGGTGCACATCCACACCGACGATCCCGAGCGCGCCACCGCAGTGTTCGACGGTGCGGGCGAGGTGTCGCATCTGGACGTCGCCGACATGCGCGTCCAGATGGCTGAGCGCGACGGGCGGCTCGGCGGCGCCAACACGGGCCCGAGCTCACCGGCCGGCACACCTCCCGAGGGCGCGCACGTGCTTGGAGGGGTCGCTGGCGGACCCGCAGGCGGGTCGGCCGCGGGCGGGTTGACTGTGGGCGGGTTGGCGGTGGGTGGCGCGAGCGCCGGGCAGGCGGTGCGCTGCGGCGCGCTTGCCGTCGTCAGCGGCGAGGGCTTGAAGCGGCTGTTCGCCGAGCTGGGCGTGCACACGCTCGACGGCGGCCCCACGCTCAACCCCTCGACCTACGAGCTGCTCGCCGCGATTCACGAGGTGCCCTCCGAGGAGGTGCTCGTGCTGCCCTGCTCCCCGAACGTGGTGATGGCCGCCGAGCGCGCCGCCGAGCTCTCCGACAAGCAGGTGGTGGTGATCCCCGCGCTCAGCCAGCAGGCCGCGCTCGCCGCGGCCATCGAGCTGCTGCCCGACCGCCCACTGGAGCAGAACGCGCAGGCGTTGCACGAGGCGCTCGCGCGAGTGCGCACCGGGGCGATCGCGCCGGCGGCCCGCGCCGACCCCGCGGGCCGCTTTGCCCCCGGCGAGGCCGTCGGCTTCCTCGGCGAGGAGGTCGTCGCCTGGGGCGAGCCGGCCGCGACGCTGCGCCACGTGCTCGTGGCACTCGCCGACGGGGCCGAGCTGCTCAGCGTGCTCGCCGGCGAGCAGGCGCCGCTCGACCCTTCCGAGGTCGCCGCGCTGCTTGACGGCGACCTCGGTGCGGCCGAGCTCGAGCAGCGCCGCGGTGGGCAGAGCGCCTACTGGTGGCTGCTCGCGGCGGAGTAGCGCGTGTGGTGGCCGGCGTGGTGGGCCTCTCGGCGTTTGCCTCCACGTGTGCCCTGACGCGCGCCGAACTGCTGGCGGCGCCGTTGCGCGCCCCGCGACCCAGCCGCCTGGAGCAGCCGCTCGCGCTGCCCGCCGCCAAAAAGCTCGCCGAGGGTCTGCGGACGCTGGGCATCGAGACGGTGGGGGAGCTGTTGGAGCACCTGCCGCGCGATCGCCGCGAGGCGCGCGCGATCGCGCAGCTGCGCCCCGGCGAGCAGGCGACGGTGGCGGTCGAGGTCGAATCGATCGCCGCGCGGCCAGTACGCCGCCGGGGAATGCGCCCGCTGGTCGAGGCGACCGTGTTCGACGAGACCGGGGCGATGGGCGCCGCGTTCTTCAACCAGCCGTGGCTGGTCGATCGCTACCGCCCGGGCACGCGCCTGCTGTTGCACGGCAAAGCGCGCTCCGGAGGGCGCTTCGCGGTCGTCCACCACGCGCTCGGGGGCGAGCTCGCGGGCGCGCAGGCGGCCGGGGAGATCGCGCACTACCCAGCCACGGTGGGCGTCAGCTCGACGCAGATCGCGGCGCTGGTGCGCGAGCATCGCGGCGCGCTCGCGGACGTGGCCGAGCCGCTGCCGGCGCGGATGCGCGCGGCTGAGCGCCTGCCCGACCGCGCGGCGGCGCTGGCCGCGATGCACTTCCCGCGCAGCGGCGAGGAGGCGGAGGCTGGCCGCGCGTTCGGCTGGCGTTCGAGGAGCTGCTGCTGGCGCAGCTGGCGCTGTTGCGCCGCCGCGCGCTGCGCGGCTCGGGCACCGCGGTGGCGCTCGCGGGCGCACGCGAGCTGACCGCGCGCTGGCTGGAGGAGCTGCTGCCGTTCGCGCTGACGGCCGACCAGAGCGCGGCGATCGCGGCGATCGACGTCGACCTGGCGCGCACGCGTCCGATGCAACGCCTGTTGATGGGCGAGGTCGGCTCGGGCAAGACCGTGGTGGCGCTGTATGCGCTGCTGCGCGCGGTCGAGCACGGAATGCAGGGGGCGCTGATGGCGCCGACGGAGACGCTTGCCGAACAGCACTTCGCCACGCTGCAGGCGCTCGTACCCGAGGTGCTGCTGCCGTCCGCGCTGCTGACCGGCTCCACGCCGGCCCGTCGCCGCGCCGATCTGCTCGGCAAGCTCGCCAACGGCGAGCTGAAGCTGGTGGTCGGCACGCACGCGCTGATCGAGGACGACGTCGTCTTCGACCGCCTCGCGGTGGCGGTCGTGGACGAGCAGCACCGCTTTGGCGTGCGCCAGCGCGCGGCGCTGGATCGCAAGGGGCCTCTCGCCCAATCCGCCTCGTCCGTTCCTAGCCAATCCGCCTCGTCTGTCCTGAGCCAATCTGCCTCGTCCATCACGAACCAATCCGCTTCGTCCGTCCCGGGCCCGTCTGCCCCGTCCACCGGGCCCGGTCACACCCGTCTCGCCCCCCACGTGCTGCACATGACCGCGACGCCGATCCCGCGCACGCTGGCGCTGACCGAGTACGGCGACCTCGACGTGACGCGCCTACGCGAGCTGCCAAAGGGCCGGCGGCCGATCGCCACACACGTGGCGGCGAGCGCCGCCGAGCGGGCGCGCGCATACGAGCGGATCCGCGAGGAGCTGCGCGCCGGACGCCAGGCGTACGTGGTGTGCCCGCTGGTCGAGGAGTCTCAGGAGCTCGAGGCTCGCGCCGCGACCGCCGAGTACGAGCGCCTGCGCGCCGGCGAGCTGCGCGAGTTCCGCGTAGAGCTGCTGCACGGCCAGCTGCGCCCCCGGGAGAAGCGCGAGGCGATGGCGCGGTTTGCGGCGGGCGCGGTGGATGTGCTGGTGGCGACGACCGTGATCGAGGTGGGGATCGACGTGCCGAACGCTACCGTGATGCTGGTCGAGAACGCGGAGCGCTATGGGATCTCCCAGCTGCACCAGCTGCGCGGACGGATCGGCCGCGGCGAGCACCCCTCGGTGTGCCTCTTGCTCGGGCCCCGCAACGCGCGCCGGCTGCGCGCGCTGGCGGAGCACGGCGACGGCTTCGAGCTCGCGGAGATCGACCTGCGGTTGCGCGGCGAGGGCGAGCTCGCGGGCACCCGCCAGCACGGCCAGGCCGAGCCTCGGGTGGCGGTCCTGCCGCAGGACGGGGCGCTGCTGGAACGCGCACGCGTGTGGGCCGAGCGGCTGCTCGCCGCCGATCCCGCGCTGGCGGCCCCGGAGCACGCGCCGCTGGGTGAGGCGCTCGAGCGCGCGCTGGGCGAGGAGGCGCGCGAGCCGCTGCGGGCATGAGGGTGATCGCTGGGCGCTTCGGTGGCAGGCGACTGCGGGCGCCGCGGGGGCGGACGACGCGGCCGACCTCCGATCGAGTCAGGGAGGCGCTGTTCTCGATGCTCGGGGAGCTGCAGGAAGCCGTGGTCCTGGACCTGTTCGCCGGCACCGGCGCACTTGCGATCGAGGCGCTCTCGCGGGGGCGGCAAGGGCGGTGCTGGTCGAGCGCGACCCCCGCGCACTGGAGGCTTTGAAGGCGAATCTCGCGGAGCTGGGACTCGGCGCGCAGGAGGCGGAGGTGCGCCGCGCCGACGCGCTGGCGGCGCTGCGCAACGCACGCGAGCGCGCGGAGACATACGATCTTGTCTTCGTCGATCCGCCCTACCGACATGCGGGTGTGCTGGGGCGTGAGCTGCGGGAGGCGCTGCCGCCCCTGCTCGCGCCGCGGGCACGCGTGGTGACGGAGAGCGATCGGCGCACCGAGCCGCCGCTGCGATCTCCGTTCATGGAGGTGGAGACACAGCGGCGCTACGGAGACACCGTGATCACGATTCAACGCCGACGATGAGCCTCGATAAGTCAATAGCCGTCTGTCCGGGCTCCTATGACCCGGTGACCAACGGCCACCTCGACGTGATCCGGCGCGCAGCGGGGCTGTACGAGCAGGTGGTCGTGGCCGTGGTGAGACGCTCGGTGCGCAAGAACGCGACGCTGTTCGACATCGACGAGCGGGTGGGCTTCATCGAACGCGCGACGGCCGAGCTGCCGGGGGTGCGGGTCGAGCCGTTCAGCAACCTCGTGGTCGAGTTCGCGCGCAGCGTGGGGGCGAAGGCGATCGTCAAGGGGCTGCGGGCGATCTCCGACTTCGAGTACGAGCTCGAGCTGCACCAGCTCAACCGCCGCCAGGACCCGGAGATCGAGTCGGTGTACCTGATGTCGAGCTCGCAGTACAGTTTCCTGTCGTCGAGCGGAGTCAAGGAGCTGGCCACCTTCGGGGGCCGGATCGACGATCTGGTGCCCGCGGAGGTGGCGGCACGGTTGCAGGAAGAGTTGCGGCGCTGACGAACAGGATGTGAGGCGTGATGTCGAACCTTGATATACAGACCGTGGGGCCGGACGCCCCGCGGAGGTAGCCCCGTTATGGATGTGCTCGTGCTCATCGACAAGCTGGACGACTTGGTGCACAACGCCAAGCCGGTGCCCCTGACCGACCAGGTGAGGGTCGACAAGGAGGAGATCTACGACATCCTCGACCAGATGCGCGCGACGATCCCAGAGGAGATCAAGCAGGCGCGGTGGATCGTCAAGGAGCGTCAGGAGATGCTGGCGGAGGCCAAGCGCGAGGCCGAGAAAATCGTCAAAGAAGCGCGTGAGCGCCAGGAGCGGCTGGTCGGCGAGGAGGAGGTCACCAAGCAGGCCGAGCGCGCGGCGGAGGACATCGTCGAGGACGCCCGCGCCCGCGAGCGCGAGATCCGCCTCGGCGCCGAGGACTACGCGGACGAGATCCTCAGCACGCTGGAGGTCAACCTCTCGAAGATCATCAGCGCCGTGGGGCGCGGCCGCGAGCGGTTGCAGGGCAAGGACGAGCCGGCCGAGGTCTCCTGAGGCCGCCACCTCACAGAGTGGTCGCCGGCGAGGAGCCGGGCGTCGTATCCATCAATTGAAATCTGGGGCGGCCCTTGTTGCGATTGTTCTCGGTCGGGTAGCGTTTGCGATATGAGCTCGTCCCTGGAGCACCGCCTGGAGGTCGCCCGCACGCTGCTGGGCACGCGCATCCTGTGCCCGGAACGGCCGGACAAAGTCGTGCGCGCGCTGAGGACGCTGCGCCGCTGGGGCTCGAGCTCGGCAGCGGCGTACGCGATCTCGGCGATCCGCTATCCGGAGCGCCTGGCGATCGTGGACGAGCGTGGCACGCTGACGTTCGCCGAGGTGGACGCACGCACGAACGCGCTGGCGCGGGCGCTGCGGGCGGCCGGCGTGGGGGAGCAGGATGGGGTCGCGCTGATGTGCCGCAACCACCGCGGCTACATCGAGGCGACCGTGGCGTGCGCGAAGCTGGGCGCGAGCGTGCTGTACCTGAACACGGCGTTCGCGGGCCCGCAGATCGCGGACGTGCTGCGCCGCGAGGCCCCGGTGGCACTGATCTACGACGAGGAGTTCGAGGGCCTCGTGCACGAGGGCTCGGAGGGGATGCCGCGCTTCGTGAGCTGGCGCGAGTCACAGGGCAACGGCGCCGGGCGCGGGGACCCGTGGGTGGAGGAGCTGATCGCGCGCGGTGACCAATCGCCGCTGCAGCCGCCCGTGGAGACGGGCCGCGTGGTGATCCTCACCTCCGGCACGACCGGCACGCCGAAGGGCGCGAAACGCAAACAGCCGGACTCGCTGGAGCCGGCGGCGGCGATGCTCTCGAAGATTCCCGCTGAGGGCGCGCGAGACGACCGTGATCGCGGCGCCGATGTTCCACTCGTGGGGGTACGGGCACTTCACGCTGGCGCTGCCGCTGGCCTCGACGCTGGTGCTGCGGCGGCGCTTTGACCCCGAGCAGACGCTGGCGGACGTGGCGCGCCACCGCGCGAGCGCGCTGGCGGTCGTGCCGGTGATGCTGCAGCGGATCATGGAGCTGCCGCCGGAGACGCTCGAACGCTACGACACCTCGGCGCTGCGGATCATCGCGGCGTCGGGCTCGGTGCTCCCCGGAGAGCTGGCGACGCGGGTGATGGACACGTTCGGGGAGGTGCTGTACAACCTGTACGGCTCCACCGAGGTCGCGTGGGCGACGATCGCCACCCCCGAGGACCTGCGCGCGGCGCCGGGCACCGCCGGCCGCCCGCCGCTGGGCACCGTGGTGAAGATCCTCGACGCGGAAGGGCGCGAGCTGCCACAGGGGCAGCGGGGGCGGATCTTCGCCGCGAACGAGATGGTGTTCGACGGCTACACCGGCGGTGGGGGCAAGGAGATCGTGCGCGGGCTGATGAGCACCGGCGACATGGGCCACATCGACGCCGACGGGCGCCTGTTCGTGGACGGCCGCGACGACGAGATGATCGTCTCCGGCGGCGAGAACGTGTTCCCGCGCGAGGTCGAGGACCTGCTGGCAAAGCACCCCCAGATCGAGGAGGCGGCCGTCATCGGCGTGGAGGATGAGAAGTTCGGCCAGCGGCTGAAGGCGTTCGTGGTGGTACGCGAGCAGGCCGACCTGAGCGAGGAGGCGGTGAAGGAGTACGTCAAGGAGAACCTCGCCCGCTACAAGGTGCCGCGCGAGGTGGTGTTCCTGGAAACGCTGCCCCGCAACGCCACCGGCAAGGTGCTCAAGCGGGAGCTGGCCACCACCGCGGATTGAAGCTAGCCTGAGGGTCGTGGCTGCCCTCACTGACAAGCCTCAGAACCCCCTCCGTCCGACCCTGACGGGCCGTCCGGGATCCCCCGGAGGGGGAGGGGAAAGGTGTTGACCGACAAGCTCGACCTGGGAAGCCTGCATCTCAGCTCGGGCGAGGGGCGGCGCTTGGAGCTGGCCGTCGAGATCGAGCCGCTGGTGTTGGGGGGCGAGCGTTATGTCGCCGAGCCACCGCACCAGGCGGTGACGCTCGATGTCTCGCGCATGGTGGGGCACGGGTACGCGCTGCGGCTGCGCTTCACGGCGGCGCTGGCGGGCCCGTGCATGCGTTGCCTGGCGGGGGCCGCCACGGAGGTCGAGGTGGACGCGCGCGAGGTGGATCGCCCGGGCGGGGGAGAGGAGCTGTCGAGCCCATACATCCGCGGGGAGACGCTCGACCTCGCGGCGTGGGCGCGCGACGCGTTCGCGCTGAGCGCCCCCACGCAGGTGCTGTGCCGCCCCGATTGCGCCGGTTTGTGCCCGGTATGTGCGGCCGACCTCAACGAGGCGGGCCCGGAGCACCACCACGAGCGCGAGCCCGACCCGCGCTGGGCGAAGCTGCGGGAGCTCGAGCTGGAGTAGGCTCGCCGGCGAGCCCGCATCGCGACCGCCGCGATTTGCCTATTTGCCGGTGTGCCGGGCGGTTGCCAACTCGCGTCCGCCGGCCGGGCCCGCGGCTGCTAGCCTTCCCGGTCCTATGGCAGTCCCCAAGCAGAAGCAGTCCCACAGCCGCACCGCCAAGCGCCGCGCGCAGCACAAAATCACCGCGCCCGCGCTGAGCGTGTGCCCGCGCTGCCACAGCCCACGTCGCCCGCACCGAGTGTGCGGGGTGTGCGGCACATACGCCGGCCGCGAGGTCGCCGTCCCCGTCGAACACGCCGAGGACCACGACCACGATCACTGAGCCGGTGGTCGCGGTCGACGCCAACGGCGCCGATCTCGGACCAGCGGAGGTGGCGGCGGGCGCGGCGCTCGCCGCGCGGCAGGGCGCGCGCGTGCTGCTGTTCGGCCCGCGCACGGAGCTCAGCGCCGCGCTGGCGGAGCTCGACAGCCCTCCCGCGGAGATCGCCGCCGCGGTCGCGGGTGTCGAGCTCGTCGACGCGCCGCTGTCGATCGCCAAGAGCCCCGACCCCGCACGCGCTGCGCGCACGAACCCCGAGGCCTCGATCGTGCAGGCCGCGCGGGCGGTGGCGGGGGGTCGCGCGCAGGCGCTGGTGTGCGCCGGCGGCACCGGCGCGGCGCTGGCGGCGGGCCTCTTCAACATCAAGCGCGCCCGCGGCATCCACCGCCCGGCGCTGGCGCTGGCGCTGCCCGTGCCGGGTCATCCGGTGACATTGCTCGACGTTGGCGCCAACGCGCAGGCGCGCGAGGAGCACCTCGTGCAGTTCGCGTTCATGGGGGCGGCGCTTGCGCAGGTGGTGCTCGACGTGCGCCGCCCCCGCGTGGGGCTGCTCTCAAACGGCGAGGAGCAGGGGCGCGGCAGTCCGCTCGTGGTGGCCGCGCGCGCCCAGCTCGCCGAGCGCCTCGCCGTCGTAGCTGGGAGGCCGGGCAGCGAGGAGATGCCCTTCGAGTTCGTCGGCAACGTCGAGGGGGGCGACCTGACGAGCGGCGCCGCCGACGTGATCGTCACCGACGGCTTCACCGGCAATGTCGCGCTGAAGGTGATGGAGGGCGTCTCGCAGACGATGCTGCGGTCGATCCGCGACGCCGCGCTCTCGTCCTCCCGCGCGAAGCTCGGCGGCGTGCTGCTGCGCCCGGCGCTGCGCTCCTTCCGCGACGAGATCGACCCCGAGGGTCAGGGCGGCGCCTACCTGCTGGGGCTGCGCCGGCTGGGGGTCGTGCCGCACGGGAGCTTCACCCGCCACGGCTTCGCGCAGGCGATCCTGCGCGCCGCGCGCGGCGCGCAGGACGATCTCGTGGGGCGCACGCACGCGGCGCTCGAGCAGGCAGGGGCGCTGCGCACAGTCGATGTGAACCGTAGTTCCGCTCTTCGTGATAAGCAGAAGCCTTCCACGCAGATGTAGACTCACTGTGCAGAGATGACAACGGTCCTCGTCCGTCGTGGACTGGCCGGCCATCTCCCGGCGATCGCCAGAATCACCTTTGTTCATCGCCGATTCTGGCATGACTCACGAATCATGGTGTGCTCTCGGACCAGGCTTGCTTCAATATGTCCACTCTGGGGACTTGACAGCAAGCCGCCGATCTGGTTAGCTTGAGGTGTCGCGGTGTCCACTGGAGTGGAGCACCGGGCAACATAGGGTCTGGTTGGGTCAAGCCCGCCTGTGGTTGGCTTCGAGTGCACTGGCAGATGTTGGGGTCAGCGAGAGGGATCGGGTCGCGAAACGGATGAGGGAGATGTCTTAGCGTGGTTTCTGCAGAGAGATACGTGCCGGATATGTGCGCCGCCGAGTTGCGGCCTGAGGCTAGATGCATCAGCAGCCTGATGCATCTCTCTCTCTCTCTCTCTCTCTTCGGGTCTAGAGCCGGCCGCTAGCCGCCGCGCCGCGGCGCGCTCGGGCCGTCCAAACTCCCCCCGCGCGGGGGGTGGGTCGCGTTCGGCCTCGATTAGTGCGATACGGCTTGCCCTGTCGGGGGTGCGAGGCTCCGCTGCGGGCGTGTCTTTTGCGGAGCCGGTCACATTCGCGAGGGGGGCCGTGTAGATGCCGGCGCGTGCGAGGACACCGCGCGAGCGGGGGCGCCCGGGGGCGCACATGGGTACTGCTGTGGAGACGCTGGAGATCCTCGGCGGCCGTGGGGTGCCGCGTGCGCAGGTCGTGGAAGTCCAGCGCTCGCGGCTGTTGGCCGCGGCGGTTGGAAGCCTCGAGGAGGTTGGGTATGCGCGTACGACGGTCGCGAGCATCACCGACCGTGCGCGTGTTTCGCGCCGGACGTTCTATGAGTTGTTCGCCAACCGTGAGGAGTGTCTGGCAGCGGTTCTGGAGGATGTCGTCGGCGCGATCGGCGACGAGCTCGCCGCCGCGGGCCTGGAGCACCTGGAGTGGCGTGAGCGGATCCGCGCGGGCCTGTGGGCGATTCTCTCCTTCCTCGACCGTGAGCCGGCGCTGGCGCGGGTGTGCGTCGTGCAGGCGTTGCGCGGTGGCCCGGAGGTGCTCGATCGCCGTGAGCGGGTTCTCGCGCGTCTGGCCGCCGCCGTGGACGAGGGTTGCCAGGAGAGCGCCCGTGGCGCACAGTGCACGCCGCTGACCGCGGAGGGCCTGGTCGGCGCGGCCTTCACAATCGTCTACGCACGGCTGCTGCGCGGCGAGCGCCGGCCATTGACCGATTTGTTGGGCGAGCTGATGGGGATGATCGTGCTCCCCTACCTGGGCTCGGGGGCCGCGAGACGCGAGCAGGCCCGCTCGGCTCCAGCCGTCCATAGGTCTGTCGCTCGCGAGCCCGAACGGGCCGCCATGGCCACGGCCGATCCGCTCGGTGGTGTGACGATGCGACTGACTTACCGTACCGCGCGCGTCCTGGAAGGGGTTGCGGATCATCCCGGGGCCAGCAACCGCGCGATCTCCGACCACGCCGGGATCAGGGACCCGGGGCAGGTCTCAAAGCTGCTGCGGCGCCTGGAGAGCCTCGGGCTGCTCGCGAACACCGGCGCGGGCCGCACCAAGGGCGAGCCCAACGCCTGGATGCTCACCGCCAAGGGCGAGCAGGTCGCCCGGAGCATTCGCGTGCACAGCGTCCCCCACGAGCGGCGGGCCGCGTGATGCGACGGCTGTGCCGATCCACCTTGAGAGCCCTGGCAGTTGCCGCCCACGTGGCCCGCGGACAGGACCTGCCCTGCCAGCAACGACTTCACAACACCAACCAAGGAGACAAGGTGACACCCACAGAGCAAATCGCCAAGTCCGCTTCCACGCCGAAGTTCGGCCTCGTTGCGATGCTATGTGCTCTCGTCCCAGTCCAAGGGAGTGGTAGGCCTTCGCGCAGCTTGATCGCGACTCCCCTGACAATCCTCTGTGCGTTCGGTGCCCTGCTCGCGTCCACTACCGGTATCGCCCAGGCCGAAGCTCCCCAGCTCGTCTCCTTTGGCAGCTTCAACGCGGTAACAACGGACCCGATGGGCGTGGCTGTCGACCAGTCGAATGGAGATGTCTACGTGGCGGGCTTTTTCAACCCGTCACAGTCTCCAATCGACAAGTTCGATGCTACGGGCAAGCCGATCTCTCCGCCCTCTCCCTTCGGTGAAGCCGAAAGCTTTCACGGGGGAGCGGCCGTGAACCCGACTAACGGAGATTTGTATGTGGTCGACGGCGGCGGCGAAGCAATCGATACATATGACCCGAGCAACGGCGCGCTACTCTCCTCCTTCCCGGTATCGGGGTTTGGTGGCGCCTCTGGCGTTCTTTTTCAGGGTATTGAGATCGCTACAGATTCCGCCGGCAACGTCTATGTGCCCAGTCCCCCCAACAACGAGGTAGTGAAGTACAGTCCGAGCGGGACCTTGCTGCAGACGTTTACCGGGTCGGGTGACAGTGCATTGAAGGAACCGACGGGCGTGGCGGTCGCCTCCTCAGGGAATGTGTGGATCGTGGACGCGGGCAACAACAGGATGGAGGAGCTTTCCTCGACGGGTACGCCCGTCGGTGAAATAGAGAGCGAAGGGGTGAAAGCACTCGCGCTCGGTGCACACGGCGATGTCTTCGCGACTGTTTACAACAGCGCGGATCCCTGCGGCTCACTGCAATCGCCGTGCTCGCACCTCGTGGAGTACGGCCCGACCGGTGCTGCAGGTCGCCGATGTCGGTGCCGGCTTCTTCGAAGCGATTCGAAAGCTTCCGTGGTCTGGCGGTCGATGGTGGCAGTGAATGCGTCGAGCGGCCGCGTGTATGTGACAGATCTGGACAAAGGCGTGGTTTGGATCTTCGGTCCGCCCACCGCGCCGCAGATCGGTAGAGGAGCTCACCGCCGAAGTGAGCACGTCCGAAGCCAAGTTCGGCGCGCTGGTCAACCCTGGCGGGATCTCGACGAGCTATCGCTTCGAATACGACACCAGGGAATACAGGGAAGGCGAAGCGCCACATGGTCAGACAACACCGTTTCCCGAAGGCAGTGTGGGCGAAGGTGTCACATCGCACGTCGTCTGGGCTGCCGCGAGCGGCCTTGCGCCGGGCACGACGTATCACTATCGAGTTGTCGCGGCAAATGAGGTCGGCACCGTAGCTGGCCCGGATCAGACCTTTACGACCAAGACCGCCGCCCAGGCAGCCTGCCCCAACGAACAACTTCGCGGCGGCTTCTCCGCGAGGCTGCCTGACTGCCGCGCCTACGAGTTGGTAACGCCGCCCACCAAGAACTCCGTTCAATTCGACAAGACCGGCGCATCCCGGCAAGTAGCCCCCGAAGGCGACCGGATATCGTTCAACAGCAATGAACCACTACCCGGTGCACTGGCCGGTGGACTCAACTACCTGGCTACCCGCGGCGAGGACGGCTGGACCTCGGAATCTATGCTTCCGCTGCAGTCCTACTCGGCGATGTTCTGCGGCGAAGCTGGGGGCGTGTCCTATTCACACGATATGGCGAAGGCGGTTGTGAGCGTCGGTCGCGCGGATAGAGCATCGAGCCCCAGCGACCAAGGCGGCGAGGAAGGCTTGTGTGGTGGGGAAGGTGTGCAGGTGGTGAGCGGAGAACCGCTAGGCTACGAAAATTTACTGCTGCGCGATCATGCTGAAACCTACCGGCTGATCAATGCTCTGCCGCCGGGTGTGGCACCTGCGGATGCGCATTTCCAGGGGGCCTCTGCCGACCTGAGTCGTGTGGTCTTCAGCGAGCAAGCGCAGTTGACGCCCAACGCTCCGGTCAGCGTCGAAGATCTCTTTGAATGGGACGAAGGCGTTCTGCATTTGGTGACATTTTTGCCAAACGGTACGCCCGTCACGGGATCGCTTGTTGGGCCGCCTGAAGGGCTGGAAAGCGACCGTCACGCCGTCTCTGCCGACGGCGCCCGTATCTTCTTTACAGCCGGTGGCGACCTGTATGTGCGTATGAACGGCTCGAGCACTGCCCAGATCGATGCCTCGCAGACGGGCGCGGTTGGCGGGCGGCGGCACGTTCTGGGCCGCGAGCGCCGACGGCTCACGGGTGCTCTTCAGCGACGAAGCCTCCGCGGCTCTGACCAGCGACACGGTGCCGGGCAGCGGTCAGAACCTCTACGAGTATGACGTCGAAAATGGCGAGCTGACCAATCTAACGTCGGCGACGAAAGCCGATCTACAAAGGGTCGTAGCCGTGAGCGAAGACGACTCCTATGCCTATTTCTTGGCGGAAGGCAGTCTTGCGCCAGGCGCCATCGAAGGTCAGGAAAACCTGTACGTCTCCCACGGCGGGCAGACCACGTTGATCGCGACGTTCGCTGTGGGTCAATTCGACAAAGCGCGTGTCTCCTCGGATGGCACGTGGTTTGCGTTCGCCTCGAGCAAGAGTCTAACCGGTTATGACAATATCGAACCAGGCGGCGAGGCTACGGAGGAGATCTTTCTCTACGACGCGGCTTCGACTGAATTGGTCTGTGCGTCGTGTAACCCCAGTGATGAAGCTCCCATCACCGCCGGTGGGTCTGGGCCGTTGGGAGGGCAGTTCCAAGTGTCGGCCGGTGGGCGCCTGTTCTTTGACACGAATGAAGCGCTGGTGCCGTCCGATACGGACGGCCAGGTCGATGTTTATGAGTACGAGGGGGGTGAGCTGCACCTGATCTCGGGCGGCACGAGCTCGATCGAATCCCAATTGATCGAAGTGAATGCAAGCGGGAACGACGTGTTCTTCCTCACAAGTCAGCCGCTTGTGCCGCAGGACACCCAGGAAGAAGGCGGCGTCATCTATGACGCACGCGTGGATGGCGGCTTTCCTGCCGTGTCCTTGCCGCCACCGTGCTCCACCGCCGATGCATGCCGCACAGCTGTCTCCCCACAGCCGTCAATCTATGGGGCCCCGTCGAGCCAGACATTTTCAGGCGCGGGAAATATCGCTGCACCGGTGGCATCAAAGCCGGTCATCAAACCTAAGTCGAAGCCTGCGAAGTGTAAGCGTGGCTCTGTCAGAAAGAAGGGGCGATGCATAAGGAAGCACGAACAGAAGGCCAAGCGGTCCGCCCACTCCAACAAGGCAGGCAAGTGAGCATGTTCTCCAGAAGATTGACAGTTGCAGTTGCGCTCGTGGTCACCGTGCTGATCGGATCGGGGGTGGGCGCGTCCTCGGCGCTGGCCGAAAGCCACCCATTTCTATTCAGCTTCGGGTCGCTCTCGGACCCGAATGGCATCGCGATCGATCAGTCAAGTGGTGATGTCTACGTCGCTGATATCGGGACGGACACGGTCTACAAGTTCGACGCAAATGGCGACCCTGTGGATTTTGCTTCCCTGGGGTCGAATGCGCTGACTGGCGCCGGAACTCCTGCCAAAGCCTTCTCGTTTCCGTCGGCATACGGCAACCCGGCGGCAATTGCGGTTGATAATTCGACGTCGCCGTCGGATCCCTCTGCCGGGGATCTCTATGTGATGGACGCGGGCCATGATGTGATCGACAAGTTCAGTCCGAGCGGGGCTTACCTAAGCCAGATTACGAGCTCGACGGAGCTTGGGGTCGGGATCGACGCGAATGGCGATGTGCGCATTTACAACGAAGGCCCTACGAACAGCAGCGGCCAGGCCCAGCCGGCTGATGTGGATGTGTTCGACGACTCCACGCTGAATCGTTTCGTTGCGCGGCAGCTAGACACTTTTGCCGCCAATGCCAACGCTGGCGTGCCCGGGGGTGGGCAGGGCCACGGCTTTACCGTTGGTCCGACGGGCGATGACTATTTCCTTTATGAAGGATGTTCTTGCATGATGAAGTTCGGGCCTCAGTTGGCGACGCTTGGCGGAGTGGACAACGAAGGCTCTGGCGATGTCGCGGTTGCTGCCGACCCCGCGACTGGCCATCTCTATGTCGATGATCAGTCGTCCGTCGCAGAGTGGGATACCGGGGCGATGAACGGAGAGTAAAAAGTCAGTTGGCTCGGGGACGCTTGTGTCGAGCTTCGGCTCGTTTCAGCTCTCAGGCTCCTCGGGACAGGGCGGGATCGCTGTGAATGGCGCCAATGGCGATATCTATGTTTCTAATCCGGCCGACGGCAAGGTGTATGTCTTTGGCAGCGACGTCCCTGCCGTGACCGCCGCCGCGGCGGCGGACGTAACCAACCAAGCGGCGACATTGGGCGGCACGGTCGATCCTCGTGGCGCATCTATCACGTCGTGCCGCTTTGAATACGGGGTCAGCGATGAATATGGCCAGGGTGCCTATGGCGAAGGCGTTCCGTGCAAACAGACGCCGGGCCAGATCGGGTCGGGAACGAGCCCGGTGGCGGTCACTGCCGACATCGATGGTCTGCAGCCTGGCTTGCTCTACCATTTCCGCTTGAATGCGGGTAGCTCGATCGGTGCGAGCCAAAGCAGCGGGCTGTTCGCCACACGCCGGCCTGGGCTTCGGTATCAAGAGCTTTGAAATCTCGTTCTTGAACCAGGACGGCACTCCCGATACCCAGGCTGGCTCGCACCCATACGAAATGGTCACCAATATTTCCTTCAACGCAAGATATCTGCGCGACCGAAACCAACGCCGACTCGCCCTACTTGCTTGAGCCCGCGGGCACGCTAAGGGACCTTATCGCCGATCTCCCCCCAGGCTTGGTGGGCGACCCCAATGCGACGGCCAAGAAGTGCACGGCACCGCAACTCACGGGAGGGCGCGGCACAGGAACGACCGAAGGAAAGGCGGCATGTCCGGGCGAATCGACCATCGGCGAGTTGGAACTTGACATGGAGCCCCCACTTTGATTATGGCCATGGATGGCAAGCACCAGTCTTCAATATGGTGCCGCCGCGCGGGGTCGCTGCGCAGTTCGGTGCGGATTTCGTTGCTCCCAACCTGTTTATCAACAACGGTGTACGCGCCGGTGGGGATTACCCGATCGAGGCGACGATCGTCAGTGCCCCGCCGGAAGCGCCAGTTCTCACCAGCAGACTGAGGGTGTCCGGCGTGGTGGGCAGTGGTACCACCGCAAGGCCTTCCTGACGCTGCCGACCGGTGTAACGGGCCGCTGCGCTCGACGATTTCCGCGGACTCCTACCAGGAACCCGGTCACTTCGTCGAAGCAAGTAGCGTCAGCCGCAACGTCGATGGTGCGCCGGTGTCGCTGACGGGTTGCTCGAAGCTGCTGTTCCCGCCGACGATCTCGGTCGCCCCCGACGTCTAGGACGCAAGCAGCTCGACGGGGTTGACGGTGGGCGTGCACGTTCCGCAGACGGCGGCGCTCAACCCGGAAGGTCTGGCGGAGTCGGCGTTGCGGGATACGACGGTGACGTTGCCTGAAGGTGTGGCGATCAATCCGGCGGGTGCGGATGGGTTGGAAGCCTGCTCGGAGGGTTTGGCTGGTTTTACGGGTTTCACTGAATTCAATGCGGAATTCGAACCGGGGGTGAAGACGGCGACATTCACGCCAGAAATGCCCGAACCGACCGAGCCTGGTATGAATTTCTGTCCGAATGGGTCGAAGATCGGGACGGTGAAGGTCAAGACGCCGCTGTTGGAACACGAACTGGAAGGGACCGTGTATCTGGCGGCGCAGAGCGCGAACCCGTTCGGGAGCTTGGTCGCGATGTATCTGATCGTCGAAGACCCGTTCTCGGGGAGCCTGATCAAGCTCACCGGCGAAGTGGCCCTGAGCGAAACGGGGCAGATCATCACGACGTTCAAGAACACGCCGGACCTGCCTTTTGAAGAACTCGAACTGCACTTCTTCGGCGGCGAACGCGCGCCGCTCACGACGCCCTCGCGGTGCGGGACGTACACGACCCAGGCGTCGTTTGTGCCATGGGACGGCAACGGGCCGGTCAACACATCCTCGTCCTTTCAGATCGAACACGGTCCGAACGGAGGCCCGTGCCCGGGTGCGAGCCTGCCGTTTGACCCGTCGCTCACGGCGGGCACGACGAACATCGACGCGGGAGGGTTCAGCCCGTTCACGATGACGATGTCGCGTGAAGACGGCCAGCAGAACCTGCAGGCGATCTCGTTGAACATGCCGTCTGGTCTGTCGGGTCTGCTTTCGGGGGCAAAGCTGTGCGGGGAAGCGGAAGCGAACGCGGGGACGTGCGGCTCGGAAAGCGAAATCGGCGAAACGATCGTGTCGGTGGGCGTCGGCAACGACCCGTTCACGGTCAAGGGCGGCAAGGTCTACATCACCGGCCCCTACAAGGGCGCCCCGTTCGGTCTGTCGATCGTCAACCCGGCGGTCGCGGGCCCGTTCAACCTCGGGAAGGTAATCGTGCGGGCGAAGATCGAAGTCAACCCGAACACCGCGGCGCTGACGATCACGAGCGATAACGAAGGCCCATACAAGATCCCGCAGTACATCGATGGGATCCCACTGCAGATCAAGCACGTGAACGTGACAATCAACAGGCCGAACTTCACGTTCAACCCGACGAATTGCGACCCGATGGCGATCACCGGGAGCCTGGACAGCACCGAAGGCTCCACCGACGCGCTGTCGGTGCCATTCCAGGCGACCAACTGCGCGACACTCGCCTTCGCCCCGAAATTCGAGGCTTCTACGTCCGGGAAGACCTCCAGGACGGACGGTGCCAGCCTGAGCGTGAAGCTGACCTACCCGAGCGCGCCGTTCGGGTCTCAGGCGAACATCAAGCAGGTCAAAGTCGAACTGCCGAAAGGGCTGCCGTCACGGCTGACAACGCTGCAGAAGGCATGCACGGCGGCGCAGTTCCACACCAACCCCGCGGGCTGCCCGGCGGCGTCGGTGGTGGGGCACGCGAAGGCGATCACGCCGCTGGTGCCGGTCCCGCTTGAAGGCCCTGCGTACTTCGTCTCAAACGGCGCGGAAGCGTATCCGAACCTGATCGTGGTGCTGCAGGGCTATGGCGTCACGATCGACCTCGTCGGCGACACGTTCATCAGCAAAACGGGGATCACCTCGAGCACGTTCAAGACCGTCCCCGACGCCCCGGTCGGCAGCTTCGAACTGACGCTGCCCGAGGGTCCCCACAGTGCGCTGACGACCGACGGGAGCCCCTGCACGCAGAAGCTCACGATACCGACCGAATTCCTCGCGCAGAATGGCGCCGAGTTGCACCAGACCACGAAGATCGCGGTCACCGGCTGCCCCAAGGTCAAGAAGGCGGCCAAGCACACCAAGCGCAAGGCCAAGCACGGCAAGCGCAAGCGCGGCAAGCCCAAGTACGGGCAGCCCAAGAGTCGCGGGAAGCGGTGAGTGGTCGGCTGGTGCGGTTGGGCTTTTGGCCCCGGCGGATGGGCGGGCGGGGTCGCGGACGCCGCCATCCGCGCGGGGCGCTAGCCTCCACGAGGTGACCCGTGAGCAGGTATACGAGCTGATCCGCGACCACCTCGCCGACGAGCTCGACATCGACCCCGATGAGATCGGGGAGGAGAGCCGCTTCAAGGAGGACCTCGAGGCCGATTCGCTGGACCTGTACACGCTTGTGCAGGAGCTCGAGGACACCTGCGGGGTGCAGATCTCCGACGAGCAGGCCGTGGAGATCAAGACGGTGGGGCAGGCTCTGGACTTCGTGCTGGCGCAAGCCCCCGCCGAGGTTTGATGCGCGCGGATGAAGCTGCTGAACGCGCTCTTGGAGGAGCTTCCCGAGGAGCTGTCGCGGCAGGTCTTCACCCACGCCTCGTGGAGCGAGCGGCGCAGCGACTCCTACGTGCGCCTCGCCTTCCTCGGCGACTCGGTGCTGGGGTTGGCGGTCACAGCTCATCTCTACCCGCGCCTGGAGGCAGAGCGCTTCGGGGCGGGACGCCTGACGAAGATTCGCGCCCAGGCGGTCTCCGGGCCCTCGTGCCGGGCGGTCGCCGAGCGCCTGCAGGTGCCGGAGCGGCTGCGCGCTGCGGCGCCCGCGGGAGTGCAGGAGAACGCGGTGCTGCTCGGCGCCACCGAGCGAGTGCTGGCCTCGGTGATCGAGGCGGTGATCGGGGGCTGCTACCTGCAGTTCGGCTACGAGCGCACCGCGGAAGCCGTGGTCGAGGCGTTTCGCCCCGAGATGGAGCAGGCGCTGGAGAACCCCGTGGACTTCAAGTCCACGTTGCAGGAGCTGCTCGCCCAGCGCGGGGAGCTCGTCACCTACGAGGTGACGGCCGAGCACGGCCCCCCGCACGAGCGCACCTTCGAGGTGGCCGCCTCGGTCGACGGCCGCCCGCTCGGCAGCGGCTCCGGGCGCAGCAAGAAGCACGCCGAGCAGGAGGCCGCGCGCCGAGCCGTCGAGCGGCTGCAAGCATGACCGTCCTGAGCCCGCAGGGCAAGCTGGGCAAGGACGCAGGAAGCGAAGTGTGCTGTGCACACGAGCGACCGAGGACGCCGATCCAGCACAGCCATGCGGGCTCAGGGCCGTGTATCTGAAGTCGCTCACGCTGAAGGGCTTCAAGTCCTTCCCCGACCGCACCCGCCTCGACTTTGGCCCCGGCGTCTCCGTCGTAGTCGGGCCCAACGGGTCGGGCAAGTCCAACATCACCGACGCCGTGTTGTGGGCGATGGGCGAGCAGTCCCCGCTGGCGATCCGCGGGCAGTCGATGCAGGACGTGATCTTCGGCGGCGGCCGCGGCGTGCAGGCCCGCAGCGCCGCCGAGGTCGAGCTCGTGCTCGACAATTCCGACGGCACCGTTGCGCTGCCGCTCAGCGAGATCTCGATCCAGCGCCGCCTGCACCGCTCCGGCGAGGGCGAGTATCGGCTCAACGGCGCCCGCTGCCGGCTCGTCGATGTGATCGAGGTGCTTTCCGACACGGGTCTCGGCAAGGAGACCCACTCGGTCATCTCCCAAGGACGCGTCGACGCGATCGTCAACTCCAAGCCCCGCGACCGCCGCCTGTTGATCGAGGAGGCCGCCGGCCTCGGCAAGCACCGCAAGCGCCGCCGCCGCGCCCAGTTGAAGCTCGAACGCACCCAGGACAACCTCGACCGCGCGCTGGACGTCGAGCGGGAGGCACGCTCTCGCCTGCGCCCGCTCAAGCGTCAGGCCGAGGCCGCGGAGCTGCACCAGCGCCTGGAGTCTCAGATGCTCGAAGCGCGTCTGCAGCTGGCGCGCGAGGCGCTGCGCGTCCGGCGCTTGGAGCTCGCTGAGGCTGAGACCTCGGTGCAGGCGGCGCGCGCCGCGCGCACAGAAGTGGAAGGCGGCCTGCAGGAGGTTGTCGCGCGGCGCAGCCTCGCCGAGCGCGCACTTGCCGAGCGCTCGGCGAGTCACGACGAGCTCTCTCGGCGTGCGCTGCACGCCGGGGCCGCCGCCGAGCGGCTGCAACTGCGCCACGAGCAAGCTGTCGCGACGGCCGCCGGCCTCGCCGAGCGGGTGCAGCGCTCCGCGCGCGAGATCGAGCTGCTCGAGGAGGCTTCCACGGAGGGCGAGAGCGGGGTCCTCGACGCTGACGGGGAGCAGCGCATCGGCGCGATCGAGCAGGAGCTCGCCGAGCTCGACCGCGAGCGCGAGCAACAGCTGGAGCGCGAGCTCGCCGAGCTGGAGCACTCCCGCGAGGCCGCCGTCGCCGAGGTCGCCGAGCTCGACGCCACGCTGGCCGAAGCCCGCGAGGCGCGCGAGGCCGCCGACGAGCAGGCCGAGGAGGCACGCGGCGCGCTACGCGAAGCCGAGCGCGCGGTCGAGGCCGCCCGCCGCGACGCCGCCCGCGTGGGCTCCGAGCTGGCCGCCGTCAACCAGTTCCTGCGTACTGCCTCCCTGGTGGGCGGGGCCGCGGAGGGCGAGCGTGGCGATGGCGCTCCCGGCGATGGCGCTCCGCGTGCGCTAAGCGAGGCGCTTCGTGTCGAGTCGGGCTACGAGCTCGCGCTCGCCGCTGCGCTCGGTGGGCGCCTCGACGCGGCACTTGTGCCCGACCTGGCCGGCGCCGCCGCGCTGCTCGATCGCGCCGGGCCCGACGGTGCCACGGCGCTGCTGGCCGAAACGGGGATGCGGGCGGAAGGCGAGTGTCTCCCGGCTTCGGCCGATCGGCGCTCGTCGGATGCCGCACCGGTCGGCGCGCCAGCGCCCCCCGCTCCCGGCGCGCGTCCCCTGATCGAGCTGGTGGACGGGTCCGCGCCGGTGCTCGCGCTCGCGCGGCGGCTGCTTGCCGACACGTGGGTGCTGGAGCGTCTGGAGGATCTCCCCGACGGCTTCGCGGGCGTCGCCGTCACGTCCCGCGGACGCGTGTGGTTTGCCGCCCTGGGCGAGGTGCGCCAGGTCGCCGAGGGCGGCTCCGAGCGGGTGCTCGCCCGCCGCAACGAGCGCGAGCAGCTGATCCTTGCCTCCGAGGCCGCCGTCGCCGCCGAGCATGCCGCGCGCGGCGCGGCCGAGCAGGCGCAGGAGAGCGCGGCGACCGCCGATCTCGTGCGCGAAGAGGCCGACGGCGAGCTGCGCGAAGCCACGCGCGCTCACGCCCACGCGCTCGAGGGTGAGCGCCACGCCGTCTGGCTGATCGAGCAGCGCCGCGCCGCCCCCGAGCAGGGGCCGCTGGCGGTGCGCCGCGCGCAGTTGGAGGGCGAGCTTGCCGCTGAGCGCCGCGCCGCGGAGCGGCTCGCGCGCGAACACGCCGAGCGTCTGGAGCGCCTGGGCCGCCTGCGTGCCCAGCACGCTGCCGACACCGCCCTCGCGCCGCTCGCCGAACGGCTCGCCGTGGCGCTGCACGCCGCCGGGGAAGCGGTCGTCATGCGCGCCGGCGAGCTGCAGCGGGAGCTCGACACCTACCGCGCCGCCGGCGAGGCGATGGCCGCCGAGCTGCGCGCCTGCGCCGCGCAGGAGGCCGAGATTCAGGCGGGCTTGCGCGCCCAGGGCGAGGCGGTCACCGCCGCCGAGGTCTCCGCGCAGCGACTACGCGACCACACCGAGGAGGCCGCCCTGGAGCTGCGTACGGTGCGCGAGCAGCTGGAGCTGCCCACGGCTGCAGGTGTGCCGGGGGAGGGCGGTTTGGATTCGGAGGGGGTGGGGGGTGCGGGCGACGCGCGCGAGGGAAATGTCGCGCAAGCAAGCCAACCCCAGCCCGGCATTGTGGCGGTGGGCGATGATGGGTTGAGCGAACATGTTGCCGGCGAGCACGAGGTTGGGGAGCGTGGGGCCGCGGAGCATGAGGTCGGCGAGCTTGATGGTGGGGAGTCTCGGAGGGCCGAATCGGCGGGCGAGTTGGAGGGCCGGCCAACTGGAGTTGTGGTGCGGGGAGGGGACGTGGATGAGTCCGACGACCCCGAGCCGCTCGACGCGGAGCAGGTGCAAGCGCTCACCGCTCTTCTGGAGCGTCTGCGCCGTCGCCGCGAGCAGCTCGGACCGGTCAACCCGCTCGCCAAAGAGGAGTACGCCGAGGCGCTCGCGCACGTTGAGGAGCTCGAGGCCCGCCGCAGCGATCTGGAGACCGCGCTGCGCGAGCTGCGCACCCTGATCCGCGACACCGACCGCCAGATCCACGAGACCTTCCGTGCCACCTTCGAGGCCGCCGCACGCAATTTCGAGGAGCTCGCGCGCGACCTCTTCCCCGGCGGCGGTGGCCAGCTGCGGCTCGTCAAGGACGCGCTCGTCCCGCGGTCGGTGCTCGGTGGCCAGCCGCTGTCCGACGGCGGCGCGGGCGCCGGCGCCGGCAACGAGCGTGACAGCGAGGCCGCCGCGGAGCGCGAGGAGCAGCGAGGCGTCATTGCCGGCGCCACCGCGGAGAGTGGGGGGGAGGACGGCAAAGGGGCTGGGGATGGCGGGGATGGGGAGGGCGGGGGGGATTCCCTATATGACGCCGGCTCGACGTACGACCCAGACGAGGAGCTGCTGGGGGTCGAGATCGAGATAACCCCCGCCGGCAAGTCCACCAAGCGCCTCTCGCTGCTGTCCGGTGGGGAGAAGTCGATGACCGCGCTCGCCTTCCTGTTCGCCGTGTTTCTTGCACGGCCCTGCCCTTTCTACATCCTCGACGAGGTCGAGGCGGCGCTCGACGACCTCAACCTCGAGCGCTTCCTCTCGCTGCTGCGCCGCTATGCCGACCGCGCGCAGTTCATCGTGATCACCCACCAGAAGCGCACTATGGAGGCCGCCGACTGGCTGTACGGAGTCTCGATGGCCGGCAATGGCGTCTCCAAGGTGCTCTCGCGGCGACTGCCGCCCGCTGTGCAGACACCCGTGGATGTCGCGTCGGCGTCGGTCCCCCAACCAATTCCCGAGCTTGCACAGGAGTCGGCTCCGGAGTTGCCGAGTGAGAAGACGGGCGAGGTGGCGGATGTCACCCAACGCGACGGTCTGGGCGAGGAGCTCCCCGAGACTGGCGCTGGCGAACACGACGACCCGGGCGAGGTGCTCCCTGAGACGCCCCACGTCACTGCTGCCGCCGAGGTCTCCCACTTGGCCGAGGTCGCGTAGCCTCCCTGGCTCCGCCCATCACACCCTGGCCTTCGGCTTCCTCGGCCTCTGCGCCACGTCTCTCGTAGCATGCTCAGGCGCAGGGCTCCGACCGCCGGTCCCCGGGGGCTCTCCCGGCGACTCTCTCTCACAACTCTCTCTACATCTACAGAGTGAGATAGGTCGACCTGATAAGTGTGATTCCCGCGTTGGCGGCGACTTTCCATTTCTTCCCGGCGGGCACGATGAAAGTGATCGGAACCTTGGTCGTCCCGGTGGCCGCTTTGCTGACCACATCTTCTGCGATGACGGTGGCGCCGACCGCGACCTGGATGGTTGTTTCTGTCGCCGTCTGACACGACACGGTCAGGATGACCTGCACCGGTTCGGTAGGTGACGGTTCGTATTCGGTGTTCTGCGAGCGTTCTGTCAATGCCCCGTATTCTCCGGCGTTGAAACCCGCGCCTTTTTCTCCTTTTTCGCCTTTTTCCCCTTTGGCCCCGGCTTCTCCTTTGGCCCCGGCCGCTCCGGCGGCGCCTGCTTTTCCTTCTTTTCCTTCTTTGCCTTCCGCGCCTTTGGCCCCGGCTTCTCCTTTTTCTCCTTTGGCCCCGGCCGCTCCGGCGGCGCCTGTTTTTCCTTCTTTGCCTTCCGTGCCTTTGGCTCCTTCTAGGCCTTTTTCCCCTTTGGCTCCGGCTTCTCCTTTGGCCCCGGCCGCTCCGGCGGCGCCTGTTTTTCCTTCTTTTCCTTCTTTGCCTTCCGCGCCTTTGGCCCCGGCTTCTCCTTTTTCTCCTTTGGCCCCGGTTGCTCCGGCGGCGCCTGTTTTTCCTTCTTTCCCTTCGGGTCCCTGTGGGCCTGTGGGCCCAGTTTCCCCTTTGACGCCCTGTGAGCCCGTTTCTCCTTTGGGTCCTTCTTTGCCTTCCGCACCCTGAGCGCCCGTTGCACCTACGACGCCCTGTGGACCGGTGGGACCTTCTTTTCCTTCGGGCCCCTGTGGGCCTGTGGCGCCTGTTTCGCCGGTGGGTCCTTCTTTGCCTTCCGCACCCCGTGCGCCCGTTGCACCTACGACGCCCTGTGGGCCTGTGGCGCCTGTTTCGCCGGTGGGCCCTTCTTTGCCTTTGGCCCCGGCTTCGCCCTGGATGCCCTGTGGGCCTGTGGGTCCTTCTGCTCCTTTTTTGCCTTCGTGTCCTTCCGGGCCTGTGGGGCCGGTTTCCCCTTTGACGCCCTGTGCGCCTTTGGGTCCTTCTTCGCCCTGTGGGCCTTCCGGACCCTGTTGGCCTGCGGGTCCGCGTTCGCCGGTCGTGCCTATTGGGCCTTGGGCGCCGGTTTCGCCTTTGACTCCCTGTGGGCCGACGGATCCTTCTTTGCCTTCGAGCCCGGCGGGGCCGGTTGCACCCGTGGGTCCTTGTTTACCTTCTAGCCCGCGTTCGCCGGTGGCTCCTTCGGGGCCCTGGGTGCCGGCTGCGCCTTTGACGCCCTGTGCGCCTTTGGGTCCTTCTTCGCCCTGTGGGCCTTGGGGTCCTTTTTTGCCTTCGAGTCCGGCGGGGCCTGATTCGCCTTTGATGCCCTGTGGCCCGGTGGCTCCGGTGCTACCTTCGGGTCCTTGTTTGCCTCCGAGGCCCGGTGAGCCCGCGGCACCGGTTTCGCCTTTGACTCCCTGTGGGCCCTCGAGTCCCGCTGTGCCTTTAGGCCCCTGCAGGCCCGTTGCACCCTGGGCGCCCTGTGGTCCTTCGCCGCCTTCGGCGTCGGCCTTGTCCCGGGGGCTTGCTTTGCTCTGGGGGTCGATTGTGCAGATCAAGCTGGTCGGCCCTTTGGGCACCACTCTTCTGGGCGTGGAGGTATGTCTTTGTGGCCCACCCATTCTGTGGGGCTGGGTGACACGCCTGCCGTGCGGCGTGTGTCCTTTGCGTACTTGGGTCTGTGGGTGCGTATGGGTGTGGGTCGGAGCCGAGGTTGGGGTTTGGGTCGGCGCGTGGGTTGGCGTGTGGGTCGGGGTGTGTCGTTGGTGTCCGTTTGGCTTTTGCTGTGCGGGGTGTTTTTGACTCTTGTTCGGTTGGTGCTCGGGGGTGGGCCGCGACGGCTTGCGCTGGTTCGTGTGCGATGGGGCGATGCGCTTGGCGTGTGCGGGGGGCGCTTTGTGCTCGTTGTGCTCGACCTGCTTGTGGGTTTTTTGAATTTTCCGATCTCGCGTAGTTTGTGGAAGCTGGCAGCGCACTTGGACGCCTCGAAGCTGCGCTGCCCCCGCTGATCCTCCGCCCACCGTTTGTCCTCCACCCACGGCGAGTCCGACCACGGACATGGCCACAATCAAGCGATGGATTGTCTTCCGCATGCTTTCCCCGTACCTTCGAGATGTCGCGCTCCGCGCGACTGTCACCGTTGTGACCGTAAGCTAGTATATGGGCCGGCAGATCCGCGGTCACGGAAAACTACGTACTGCGTCACGTCTGAAAACCCCTGTTGTGTGCTTCTGTTTGTACAAAGACTTGTGGGCCTCGTGGATGCTTTCCTGTCCCGATTTTCCGTGAAACGTGAAATTATCGAACGGGCACATGGCCCTGGACTTATGAAAAGAGTGAAAACTTTACGATGCATTCGCTTATTCGGGTTAGCGGTGGCGGCGCTGGCGGCTCCGGCTCTCTCGGCGTGCGGGTCGAACACGAACACGCTGAACGCCGTGCCGGCCGAGCACGCGATTGCCGCGTCGATCCTCACTCAGCATCACCTGCACGCCACGGTGCATTGTCCGACCAACGCGCCGCTTAAGACGGGGTTCGCTTTTACGTGCACCGCCAAGCTCGACGTCGGGGCATACCCTGTCCTGGTCACCGAGACGAACGCCCGCGGCCACGTCAGGTACCAGAACCAGTCTCCGCTTGTCGTCCTCGACGTCGCGAGGGTCGAGCGGGCGATTGGGCAATCGATTCGCGGTCAGCGAGGGCTACGCTCCACCGTGGCCTGCCCCGCCGAGGTGATCCAGAAAGCCGGGGTCGCTTTCACGTGCACCGCGACGGTCGCGGGTCGGGGCTATCCCTTCGCGGTGAGGGAGATCGACGACTACGGCCACGTCCGCTACGTCGGGCGCTGAGGGACCGGCTACGCGCGCTGGTATCGTCGCGCCGCTGTGCCACGCGACTGGAGCGACCTATTCATCACCGGCGAGCAGGCCCCCGGCGCCACAGAGTGGTGGTGAGAGCTCCGGGCGCCGCGGCTTCTTCCGCCGCCTACGCGAGAATCTCACGAAGACCCGTCAGGCGCTCGGTGGCGAGATCCACGCCACGCTCTTCCAAACCCTCGACGAGCACACCTGGGAGCGCCTGGAGGAGGCGCTGATCATGGCCGACGTGGGTGCCACCGCCACCGCCGCGGTCGTGCAGACGCTCGAAGGCGAGGCGCTCGAGGGCGGGCTGAGCGGGGGCGAGGCGCTGTCGGAGCGGCTGATCGCGCTGCTCGCCGACACCGCCCGGGTGGGCGATGGGCGCATCGACATCCGCGCCCATCCCACGGTGATCCTCGCGGTGGGCGTCAACGGCACCGGCAAGACCACGACGATCGGCAAGCTCGCCTGGCACCTGCAACAGGAGCAGGGGCGCAGCGTGCTGCTCGCCGCCGCCGACACCTTCCGTGCGGCTGCCACCGAGCAGCTGGAAGGGTGGGCGCAGCGCGCCGGCTGCGAGATCGTCACCGGTCCCGAAGGCTCCGACCCGGGCGCTGTCGCGTTCGAGGCCGTCGCGCGCGCGCGCAGCGAGGGGCTCGACGTGGTGATCGTGGACACCGCCGGGCGTCTGCACACCCAGGACGACCTGATGGCCGAGCTCGCCAAGGTGCGCCGCGTGATCGCCCGCCAGCTCGAGGGGGCGCCCCATGAGACGCTGCTCACGGTCGATGCCACGACCGGGCAGAACGGTCTGCGCCAGGCGCGCGTCTTCGCGGAGTCGGCGCAGGTCGGAGGCATCGTGCTCACCAAGCTCGACGGCACCGCGCGCGGGGGCATCGCGCTCGCGATCGCCCGCGAGCTGAGCATCCCGGTGAAGCTGATCGGGGTCGGCGAGTCACTGGAGGACCTCCGCCCGTTCGACCCCGATGAGTTTGCGCGCGCGTTGATCGCGGAGTAGTGGCGCAAAGCTCTGGCTCCCCGCCGGGGCCGGCCAGCCCGACTCGCGCGGCAAACCGCCCGCGCGGTGCGATAATCGGACTATGGACGCATGGATCGTGTGGACTGTGGCGGCCTGCGCGCTGGGCGCGGGAGAGATGCACACCGGTGGGTTCTTCCTCGCGCCGTTCGCGATCGGCGCACTGGTCGCGGCGCTCGTGAGCCTCGCCGGCCTTGGTCTTCCGCTGGCACTGGTCGTGTTCCTGGTCGCTTCGCTGTTGGTGCTGCTCACCCTGCGCCCTGTAGCTCGGCGCCACCTGCAGCATCCGCCACGGATTCGCACGGGTACGGCGGCGCTGATCGGCAGCGACGCGGTCGTGCTCGAGCGGATCGCCAATCAGGAGGGTGTGGGCTGCGTGCGGATCGGTGGCGAGGTGTGGACGGCGCGCAGCTATGACGAGGATGACGTGATCCCCGCCGGGGAGCGCGTGCAGGTCGTGGAGATTCGGGGGGCCACTGCGCTTGTGATGCACTGAGGCGGTCGTGGGCGCTTCGCGCTGCTGCGTCCTCGGTCGCTCGCGTGACCCGGCCCTTCGGGCCGTGTGCCCTCGATCGGCGATCCCGTCGATCGCCGATCGGTACGCCACGCGGGTGGGTGGCGTCTCGATATTGGATCGCTCGAGCCACAACCGACTCAGTCGCGTGCAGCGAAGAAGATAGGCTGATTGGATGGCGTCAAGAAAGGAAAATTGCTGATGGTCGCTCTCATCGTCGTCGCCGTGGTCGTGCTGTTCGCGCTGGTCGCGGCGGCGCGCACGATTCGCGTGATCCCCCAGGCGCGCGCGGGGGTGGTCGAGCGCCTCGGGCGCTACAGCCGCACGCTGGAGCCGGGCCTCGCGATCGTCACGCCGTTCGTGGACCGCGTCAAGCCGCTGGTGGACCTGCGTGAGCAGGTGGTCAACTTCGCGCCGCAGTCGGTGATCTCCGAGGACAACGTGGTCGTGGCGATCGAGACGGTCCTGTACTTCACGATCACGGACCCCCGCTCGGCGACCTATGAAGTCGCCAACCCGCTGCAGGCGATCGAGCAGCTCACGGTCACCACGCTGCGCAACGTGATCGGCGGGCTCACGCTGGAGGCCACGCTGACCGCTCGCGAGAACGTCAACACCGAGCTCCGCACCGTGCTCGACGAGGCCACCGGCAAGTGGGGTATCCGCATCAACCGCGTGGAGATCAAGTCCGTGGACCCGCCGGCTGACATCCGCTCGGCGATGGAGAAGCAGATGCGCGCCGAGCGCGATCGCCGCGCGGCGATCCTGACGGCCGAAGGCGAGAAGCAGGCCCAGATCCTCACCGCGGAGGGCGAGCAGCAGGCCGCGGTGCTCACCGCCGAGGGCGCGCGCCAGGCCGCGATCCTGCGCGCCGAGGGCGAAGCGAAGGCGATCGACACCGTCTTCAAAGCGATCCACGAGGGCAAACCCACGCGCGACCTGCTCAGCTACGAATACCTGCAGATGCTCCCCCAGCTCGCCGAAGGCGACGCCAACAAGGTGTTCGTCATTCCTTCCGAGTTCGCCCAAGCCTTCGGAGGCATCGGCGAGACGCTGGCGCGTCGGATCCAGGAGGACTCCTCCGGCGAGAAGAGCTGACCCTCGATGTTCGACTCGCTCGCCGAGAAGCTGCAGGCCACGCTCTCGGACGTCCGCCAGCGGGGGACGCTCACCGAGCAGGACATCGACCGCGCGCTGCGGGAGATCCGTCTCGCGCTGCTGGAGGCGGACGTCAACTTCAAGGTCGTCCGCCAGTTCACCGCCGACGTGAAGGAGCGCTGCCTGGGGGCGGAGATCGTCGGCAGCCTCAACCCCGGCCAGCAGGTCGTGAAGATCGTCGCCGAGCAGCTCACCGAGCTGATGGGGGGGGAGTCCGAGGAGCTGCGCTTCGCTCCCACGCCGCCGACCGTGATCCTGCTGGCCGGCCTGCAGGGCTCGGGCAAGACCACCGCCGCGGCGAAGCTCGCGCGCTACCTGCACGAGCACCACAACTCCTCGGTCGCGCTCGCCGCCTGCGACACCTACCGCCCGGCTGCGGTCGAGCAGCTCGTGAAGATGGGCGCTCGCGCCGGCGCGGCGGTGTATGAGCAGGGCACCGAGCCCGATCCCGTCGAGATCGCGACGTGGGCGCTCGCCCGCGCGCGGGAGGAGGGCAAGGACGTGCTGATCGTCGACACCTCCGGCCGGCTGCACGTCGACGAGCAGTTGATGGCGGAGCTGGTGCGCATCCACGCCGCCGTTGAGCCGCGCGACACGCTGCTGGTCGTGGACGCGATGACCGGCCAGGACGCCGTCAACGTCGCCGAGCAGTTCGCCGCCGCCGTGCGGTTCGACGGGGTGGTGATGAGCAAGCTCGACGGCGACGCCCGCGGTGGCGCGGCGCTGTCGGTCAAGGCCGTCACCGGCCAGCCGATCCTGTTCGCATCGACCGGTGAGCACCTCGAGCAGTTCGAGCGCTTCCATCCCGACCGCATGGCCCAGCGGATCCTCGGCATGGGCGACGTGCTGAGCCTGATCGAGCAGGCCGAGCGCCAGTTCGACGAGCGCGACGCGGTGGAGCTGCAGCGCAAGCTGCGCCGCAACGAGTTCGGTCTCGACGACTTCCTCGATCAGCTGAAGGCCGTGCGGAAAATGGGGCCGCTCAGCAGCGTGCTCGGGATGATCCCCGGCCTCGGCGGCGCGCAGCTGCGCAACCTGAAAATGGACGAACGCGAGCTCGACCGTCTGCAGGCGATCATCCTCGCGATGACCCCCGAGGAGCGCCGTCGCCCCGAGCTGATCAAGGGCTCCCGGCGGCTGCGGATCGCACGCGGCTCGGGCACCAACGTGCAGCAGGTCAGCCAGCTCGTCAAGCAGTTCGGCCAGATGCGCAAGGTGATGCGCCAGGTCGGCCGCGGCAAGATGCCCGACATCGGCGCGCTGATGCGCCAGGCGCGCTGAGCGGGATGCCCCGACCGGCTAAGCTTCCTCGTGTTTTGCTTTCAACAAACCCGCTGAAAGCAAAACAAAGCTGTTGAACCAGCAACAAGTTTGACCGGCTCTGAACGCTCAAACACAGTCTTTTTCCCCGTACACCGAGAAGAAACCGAGAGGCAACACGTGTCGGTAAGGCTCAGGCTCACACGAGTGGGCGCCAAGAAGGACCCGATTTGGCGAGTGGTTGTCGCCGACCAGCGCTCTCCCCGCGACGGGCGCGTGATCGAGACGATCGGCCACTACAACGCGCAGACCAACCCCTCGACGATCAAAATCGACGAGGAGCGCGCCCGCGGCTGGCTGGCCCGCGGCGCGCAGCCGTCGGACACCGTCCGCAAGCTGCTGCGCACCCAGGGAATCGGCAGCTGAGCGTCCGGAGCGCCCAAAACATGATGGCGGCGGAGAGGGTGCAGGAGCTCTTGATCTACCTCGCCCAGGGCTTGGTGGATGAGCCCGAGGAGGTGGCGGTCGAGCGCTTCGAGGAGGACGACGGCACGGTCGTGCTCGAGCTCGCGGTGGCGCGGGAGGACTATGGCAAGGTGATCGGCCGCCACGGCCGCACCGCCCAGGCTCTGCGCGCCGTGGTGAGGGCCGCCGCGACGGAGGACAAGCGCCGTGTGGTCGTCGACATCGTCGACTGAGTCGCCCGGTGGTGGCTGAAGCCGGGAGCGGGGGGACACAGGATCGAGTTGGGGAAGAGGAGACCGCGTCGGCTGGTCACGAGGCCCTCCCTTCGGACGACGCCTCCCCCGCAACGCTGGAGGCGGGCCGCGTCGGTCGCGCGCACGGCCTCGACGGAAGCTTCTATGTGACCGGCGCCCGGCCGCGGCTGCTCGCGGAGGGCGGCGAGGTGTCGGTCGCCGGCGACGTCCGCCGGATCCTGCGCCGCTCGGGCGTCGAGCGGCGCCCGATCGTGCGTCTAGACGGCGTCGAGGACCGCACCGCCGCGGAGGCGCTGCGCGGCCAGCCGCTGACGGTGGCCCAGGCGCAGGCACCCCTACTCGGAGAGGGTGAGTGGTGGGCGCACGAACTGGAGGGTTGCATCGTATGCGACGGCGAACGACGGCTCGGCACGGTCAGCGGCCTGCTCGAGCTGCCCTCCTGTGAGGTCTTGGAGGTACGGCGCGAGGACGGCCGCCAGCTGCTGGTGCCGATGGTCAGAGACGCCGTGCGCCATGTGGACGTCGCCGCGCGCCGCATCGATGTGAGCCTCGACTTCCTGGGAGAGACGTAGTGGATCTTAACGGGAGGGGGGCAGGCCCCCCTCCCGACCTCCCCCCTTCCGTGTCACCAAGGTTTGTTCCGTCACGAGCTCTTGCCTTCGAGAATGACTGGAGAACGTGAAGTGGAGATCGACATCTTCACGCTGTTCCCTGAGTGGTTTCAGTGGTTTCACACCCAGCGCCACGTCCGCAACGCACAGGCTGCCGGCAGTCGTGTGGAGTGTGTGGACATCCGCGAGCACACGCCGCTCACGGGCGGCCAGGTCGACGACACCCCGTTCGGGGGCGGGGCGGGGATGGTGCTGCGCGTGGATGTGATGGACGCGGCGCTACGCGCTCGCTACGGGATCGACCCGGTCGAGCTGCGCCGGCGGCGGCGCGTGATCGCGCTGACGCCAACGGGGCGGCTGCTCGACGATAGCTACGTGACCGAGCTTGCGGGCGAGGGGGCCCTGACGCTGCTGTGCGGCCGCTACGAGGGCTTCGACGAGCGGATCGTCGAGCACTTCGCCGGCGAGACCCTGTCGATCGGACGCTACGTGCTCTCCGGTGGAGAGCCGGCGGCGATGGTCGTGTGCGACGCGGTGCTGCGCAAGCTGCCGGGCGCATTGGGAGACGCGCACTCGGCCGTCGAGGAGTCATTCAGCGAGGCGCTGGGGGGCGACCCCGAGTACCCCCACTACACGCGCCCCGCCGAGTATCGCGGGTGGCAGGTCCCCGAGGTGCTGCTCTCCGGCCACCACGAGCGCATCGAAAGCTGGCGGCGGGAGCGCAGCCGCGAACGGGCTGAGGATCGCTGACGCGGACCGCGCCGACTGTCCGCTACCATTGCTGACCGCGCCGGACCGCCGACGATCGGCTCCTTGGGGCGCGAGACCTCTTCCTGAAACTTATGAGCAGCGTCATCGACACCCTCGAACGCGCGCAGCTGCGCCGCGTGCCCTCCTTCGCGCCGGGCGATCGCGTCAAGGTGCACTTCCAGGTGATCGAGGGCACTCGCCGACGCATCCAGGTGTTCGAGGGCGTCGTCATCAAGCGCCAGGGCCATGGCGTGCGGGAGACGTTCACGGTGCGCAAGCAGTCCTTCGGCGTCGGCGTGGAGCGTATGTTCCCCGTGCACTCCCCGAAGATCGAGCGCATCGAGCTGGCGGCGCGGGGCGACGTGCGGCGCGCGAAGCTCTACTACCTGCGCGACCGCGTCGGCAAGCGCGCGCGTGTGCGCGAGCGTCGCTACACCGGCCCGGAAGAGACGGTCCAGCCGGGGCTGTTGCATGAGCCCGAGACGGTGTCGGCCGCGAATGGCTCCGGCATTGAGGGCCAAGGCGAGGAGGTTGCCGCCGAGGCCCTCGCCACCATGGGCGCCGAGACCGAGGACCTCGTCGTCGCAGACGTCACGAGCGATGCAAGCTCGGCCACCGCCCAGGATGCGGCGGTGGAGAAGTCGGCGGATACGTCTGCCGGGGGGAAGCCTGATGTGCCGCCCGCCAGCTCGGACGAGGCGGAGCGCGCCGACGCGCCGTCGGCGACGGCGGCGGATCAGGTCAATGCCCCCGATGCCGGCGAGCAGGAGCAGTCCGCCGGCGACGCTCCGGCGTGAGCGCGATCCGCGAGGAGCTCGCGTGAGCGTTCGTTCCACGAAGAAGGGCGCGAGCTTGGCTCGCCCGGGCACGCCCGGCGGCCCGGCGACGTCGATGAGCTCGGGCAACGGCACCAAGTCGAAATCGACCGCCAGCTCGCTGTTCGAGTTGGTAGCGATCATCGTGATCGCGGTGCTGCTGGCGCTCGGCATCCAGAGGTTCCTCGTCAAGCCCTACAAGATCCCCAGCGGCTCGATGGAACCGACGCTGACGGTCGGCCAGCGTGTACTGGTGAACCGCCTCGGGATGAGCCTCAACGGGCCGCACGTCGGGGAGGTCGTGGTGTTCCATCCGCCGAAGGGCGCCAAGGAACAGCGCTGCGGTCCCACGCACTACGAAGTCAGCCCGGGCGGTGCGCCCTGCGACCAGACCAACCCCGAAGAGGCCGGCGAAAACTTCATCAAGCGCATCGTCGCGGGTCCGGGAGACACGATCTACGTCAAGGAAGGTCACGCGATCGTCAACGGAAAGCGCGAGTCCGACCCCTACATCAAACCCTGCGGAGGGGTGCGAGAGTGCAACTTCCTCACCCCGATCAAGATTCCCGCCGGGCACTGGTTCATGATGGGGGACAACCGTGGCGAATCTGACGACAGCAGGTTCTGGGGACCTGTCCCCAGATCATGGATCATCGGGGGGGCGTTCCTCACCTACTGGCCCCCCGACCGCATCGGCACGCTCTAGCTCCGGCGTCGGCGGCACCTCGCGCGCCCGTCGCCGGGCGCGTCGAGCTTCGAGCGGACGGCGGTTGTTCGCCTTCGACCGCCGCCTCGGCGTGCGACTGGTGGCGGGCGCGGACGAGGCCGGCCGCGGCTGCCTGGCGGGGCCGCTGGTGGCGGCCGGCGTGCTGTTCGACTATGACGCGCTCTCTGCCTCCGCACTCCGGGCGCTGGCGGCGCTGAACGACTCCAAGCAGCACACCGCCGAGGCGCGCGAGGAGTTGTACCCGCTGGTACTGCGCAGCGCGGCGCGAGTCACGGTCGTCTCGCGCTGCGTGCGCGGAATCGACTCCCGGGGTCTGCACAAGACCAACCTCGCCGCCCTGCGCGACGCGCTGCGGGGTGTCACCGAGGGCGTGCCGGGCGAGGTCGCGTGTCTCGTGGACGGCTTCTCGGTACCGGACTTCGGGCGACCCCAGCGGGCGATCGTCGACGGCGACGCAACCAGCGCGGCGATTGCCGCTGCCTCGATCGTCGCCAAGGTAACCCGCGACCGCTACATGAGCCACGCCGACACCCTCCACCCCGGTTGGAGCTTCGCCGAGCACGTCGGCTACTCCACGCCCGCCCATCGCGAGGCAATCGTGCGTTTGGGCGTCTCCCCGCTGCACCGCCTCTCGTTCCAGTCGCTGGCTTATCAGCAGTTGGCGCTGTAGCCCCGATCAACGGGCGGCGAGTCCGCGCTGGGCGGTTGGTACCGGAGGTGGTCGCTAATCACCACGGCGGGGGCGTGCCCGACTACGATCCGTATTCTCACCACGCGCCTTCGACGTGGTCGAGGCAGACGAGCCGGTTGGCTTCGTCGACGATCACGCCGATACCGTCGAAACGGATCGTGTGCGCGGTGGGGCGGTTGCGGGACTCGCGGTGCAGCCACGCGGCGGCGAGGCGCCGCAGACGGGCGCGCTGGCTGGTACGCAACCACGCCAGCGGCTGCTCCTCTGAGCTCAGCTGCCACCGCCGGCGCGCCCGGCGCGTCTTGACCTCGGCGAAGACGAGGGTGTGTCCGTCGAACGCGATCAGGTCGATCTCCCCGTAGCGGGTGCGGGCGTTGCGTGCGAGGATCGCAAAACCGAGGCGCTCTAGGTGTGCGGCGGCCAGCTGCTCGCCGAGGCGACCGAGCGCGTGGCGGGGGTCTTTGGGAGGCGCACCTGTCCCGGGATTGTCGCCAAGACATTGGTACTTGCCGACGCTGCTCGTCGAGGGCTGCTTGGATGGGGGGCCTGAGCCGGTGCACACAACGGTAAGGCTAGGCCTACAAATGTGCCCTGAAAGCGTTCTTTGTGTCAGGAGTGTGGCGAGATTGTGGCAGCACAGAAACACACAAACATCCGCCTCCGTGGCGCTGTCGCTCGCCGGATCGGACTCCGGCGGCGGCGCCTGCATCCAGGTGATCAGCGAGGTGTTGGTGGTGCTCCGCTCAGCGGCGTGCGCATAAATCACGAATCCGAGCCCTCCGTATGGCCCGACTCAATCTGACGGGCGTACGGGGAGCGCGAGCCGCGCGATTTTGCGCACGACGCTCCCGAACTGCCTACCCAGCGGCCCGGCGTTGTAGGGCAGGCCGTGGCGCTCGCAGATCGCTCGCACCTCGACGGCGATCTCGGCGTAGCGGTGGGACGGGAGGTCGGGGAACAGGTGGTGCTCGATCTGGTGTGAGAGGTTGCCCGAGAGGATATGCAACAGCTCGCCGCCGGTCAGGTCGGCCGAGCCGAGCAGTTGGCGGTAGTACCACTCGCTGCGGGTCTCCTCGGCCGTCTGCGCCTCGGTGAACTGGACGGTGCCGTCGGGGAAGTGGCCGCAGAAGATGGTCGTGAACGCCCACAGATTGCGCACGAGGTTGGCGGTCGCGTTGCCGGCGAGCACGAGCGGCGCCGCGGGACCCGCCAGCAGGGGGAACAGGACGTAGTCCTTGAGCGTTTGCTGGCGGACCTTGCGCAGGACCGCGCCCAGCTCCTCGCGCTTCTCGCTCAGCCCGACCTCCCCCGCGAGGACCCGATCGAGTTCGAGGTCGTGGAGCGCGACGCCGTACTGGAAGAAGAGCGCCAGCAGCGCCGCGTAGAGCGGGTTGCCGAGGTCGCGGAACCGCCACTGCTCCTGCTCGGACATACGCAGGATGCCGTAGCCGACGTCACGGTCCCGACCGAGCACGTTGGTGTAGGTGTGGTGGATGAAGTTGTGCGAGTGGCGCCAGTGGTCGCCGGGGCAGGCGTTGTCCCACTCGAAACCCCTGCCGTTCAGCTCGGGGTCGTTCATCCAGTCGTACTGGCCGTGCATGACGTTGTGGCCGATCTCCATGTTGTCGAGGATCTTCGACAGCGACAGCGCGGTGACGCCGCCGAACCACGCCGGCGGGAGGAAGCCGAGGAACAGCAGGCCACGGCCGGCGAGCTCGAACCCACGCTGCGCACGGATCACCGCGCGGATGTACTCGGCGTCGCGCTCGCCGAGGTCGGCGAGGACGAGTTGGCGGAGCGCGTCGAGCTCGCGACCGAAGGCCTCGGCCTGCTCACTGCTGAGAGGGGGAGTGGTGGCGGTGGTGCTCACAGGGCAAGCTCCACGTCGCCGACCGGCGCCGAGACGCAGATCTGGATGTCCTCCTCCGCGACGCTCGAGACGTGGCCGCTGAGGAGGTTGCGGACGCTCCCCGCCGTCTTGCGGCAGGTACACATACGGCAGATGCCCATCCGGCAGCCGAACTGGGGCCGCAGGCCGGCCCGCTCGGCCTGCTCGAGCAGCGAGCGGCTGTCGCCCTGGACGCGCTCACCAGAGCGTGCGAAGCGCACGCTGCCCCCGGCGTGGGCGGGAGTTCCGTCCTCGCGGGTTGCGAAGGACGGGGGCAGAAAGCTCTCGACGTACAGCTGCTGCTCGACGCCATCCTCAGCCCAAGCGGCCCGTGCCCATTCGAGCAGGCCGGGAGCGCCGCAGACATAGGTGTGCGCGCGGCGATGCTCAGGGGCGACGTGGCGCAGATGTTCGCGGCTGATGTGCCCGGTGAGCTCGCCGGCGAGCGCCTCGCGCGTGTAGGCGAACGCGACGCGCACGTTGCGGTGACGCGCCGCGAGCGCCGCGAGCTCCGCGCGGTAGACGACGTCCTCGCGGGTGCGCGCGTAGTGCAGGAACGTCACGGACCCGGTGTGGCCATCGGCGCAGAGCGTGCGAAGCATCGCCATCACGGGGGTGACGCCGCTGCCGCTGCTGATCAGCAGCAGATGCTCGGGCCGTACGTGCGGCAGCGTGAAGTCTCCTTCGGGGGCGGAGCACCCGAACACCATGCCCGGGCGCGCGTGTTCGTTCAGATAGCGCGAGACCCTGCCCGCCGGGTGCGCCTTGACGGTGATCTCGATGTCCCGGTCGGCCTGCTCCGCGCAGGCGGGCGAGTAGCAGCGCGTCTCGCGTACGCCGGCGATCTCGGCGGTCAAGCGGATGAACTGTCCGGCACGGAAGCTGCCCCGGCGCTTGCTCGGGCGCAGCGTCATGGTGACGGTGCTGGGGCTCAGGCGGCGAACCGCGGTGAGCTGCGCCCGCGAATCGCGCGGCGGCCATGTGGGGCGCAGGAGCTCGAGGTAGCCATCGACGCCGTGTGGCGCGGTGAGTGCCTCCAGCACGGTGGGCCCGGAGCGAAGCAGGCGCTCGACGGGTGAGCGCAGCGGCGTGGGTGCGGTGAGGAGTGCGGCGGGCGACATCGCTCAGGGCGCCCCCGCGAGCAGCTCGGTGATCGCCGCGTCGACGTCGCGCGCGAAGTGTCTCGCGTCCGGGATCGCCTCGCGGTCGGCGTAGATCCCGAAGCAGGCGCGATCGCGCACGCTCGTCATGCCGACCGAGAGCGCGTGGCGATCGGCCAGCGGGACCACCGGATAGGCGGCCTCGAGTGGGCAGCCGAGCATGTACATCGGTGGCGCCGGGCCGGGGATGTTGGAGACGACGAGGTTGAACGTGCGCGGGCTGGCGAACAGGCGAGAGATTGCGTGCTGGACGGCGCCGGGCGTGTGTGCGGCGGCCTTGAACGCCAGGTCGGCGCTCTCGGGCTCGCGGTCGTGCTTGCTGCGGGTCATCGTCGCGTGCACACGCTGTAAGCGGCGAACCGGATCGGGCTCCTCGCAGGGCAGCTCGGCAAACATGAACGAGACGTGGTTGCCAAGCACGGCGTCGTCGTCGCGGACGCTGACGGGGACCATCGCCTTGAGCGCGACCGGCTCCTCCCCGTGCCGCGCGAAGAACGTGCGCGCCCCGCCCGCCACCCCGGCGAGCAAGACGTCGTTGACGGTCGTGCCGTAAGCGCGCTTGACTTTGCGCAGGTCCTCGAGGGGGCGCTGCCCCCACGCCAGGCTGCGCAGCGGCGAGAGCGGCTTGTTGAGCGAGCTCGCGGGAGCGGCACGCAGCGAGTGCTCGAGCGCCCGCGCCATGCGCGGGATGCCGCCGGCGAGCTCGCACGCGGCGCGCGAGGGGGACGCGGCGGCGCGCAGCGGCCAGCGCAGCAGGCCGAGCTGCTCGCCGAGGAGGTCGCGCACCCCGCGGACGAGCAACTGCGCTTTGTCGGGCTCCGGCTCGGCGCGCCAACGGTCGGACCGATCGGAGATCGGCCAGCAGGTCGGGGGCGCAGGCGTGGGGTCGAGCAGCAGTGAGGCGAGCTCGACCGCCGCGAGACCGTCGACCATGCAGTGGTGGGTCTTGCCGACGATCGCGAACTGCCGGTCCTGCGTGTTCTCGCAGATCCACATCTCCCACAGCGGGCGGTCGCGGCGCAGCGGCACCGACATCACCTCGTCGACGAGGTCGTGCAGCGGCCCGGGCGCCCGGTAGACGTGGCGATCGACGGAGAAGGCCGGATCGTCGATCCACTCCGGCGCGTGCAGGCCGAGCGGTACGGGCGCGAGCTTCTGGCGGTAGCGCGGCGCGCGCGCTTGGCGGCGCTCGATGTGGTCGCGAAGCTCCGAGAAGCTCGGCAGCCGGCCGCCGGCGTCCGGCGAGAACACCGCGACCCAGCCCGTGTGCATGTGCGCGGTGGGTGTCTCCACCGCGAGGAACGACGCATCGAGCGCCGACAGCCGGACGCTGGTCATCCCGCCGGCACCAGGGGCACTTCACGCGAGCGGACTTTCGTCGCCCACCGGTCGTCGTGGGAGGACGCCACGCGCTCGAAGGGCTCCACGCGCTCGGAGGACTCTATGCGCTCAGAGGGCGCCACGCGGTCGGGGAGTAATTCGGCCAAGCCGGCGGCGGGGGTCCCACCACCACCTCTCTCCAGGTGTGGTGGTGGGCACGCGGTATCTGCCGGCGCCCCCACTCAGCGGCGAGTGCGAATTCGACGAGCCGCTCGAAGTAGGTGCGCAGTGGCGGCGGGGGGCCGATGCCGCTGCCGCGAAGCGCCACGCGGGAGCGACGATCGTCGTAGCGGACCCTCGTCTCGAAGTACGGGAAGAAGACCTCGCTGCGTTTGAGCGCCCGGCGGTAGCGCTCGTCGCGGCTGGAGCGAACGAGCAGCGGATGCACCACACGGCGATACACCGAGGGATCGAGCAGGTACGGCGCCGGCCGTTCGAAGAACGCCGTCGCCAGCTCGACGAGCTCGCCCACGCTGCTCGTCTGCGCTCCCGCGGTGAGGTGGAAGGTGGCGCCCTCGGCCTCGCGAGCTTGGCTGAGGTGGAAGATCGCGTCGGCGACGTAGTCGACCGGCACCACGTCCACGGGTGCGCCGCGACGTGCGGGCAACGCCAGATAGGCGCCGCGCGCAAACGCCCGCAATGGCCAGTAGAGCACGTTGAACGACGAGGTCCAGCCGCTGTCACGCTCCCCGACGACGATGCTTGGACGTAGCACCGTGATCGGCAGCCGCCCGCGCAAACGGGCGAGGAGACCCTCCGCCTCGAACTTCGATTGCTCGTAGGCGTTGCGAAAGCGCTGACCCATGTCGAGGTCGTCCTCGCTGAAACAACCCCCATGATCGCCGGCGACGTACGCGGTGGAGATGTAGGAGAGGCGCCGCAGGCCGCCGCGCGCGGCGCAGCGCTCCGCGAACGCGAGCACCCGCCGCGTGCCCTCGACGTTGATCGCGCGCGAGTCCTCCAGCCCGAGCTCGAAAGAGATCGACGCCGCGCCGTGCACGATCTCGCTCACTTCCTCCGCGAGCGCATCTCGCCTGCCCCGGAGACCGAGACATGGGCGCGTGAGATCGCCACGAACTGCAACCACGCGTTCGGCATAGGGGTGACCGGGACCGAACAGGGAGTGCAGCGTACGTGCGATCCGGGCCATCGCCTCATGGTCGTCCGCGCCTCGCACGAGGGCGTACACACGCCGGTCGGTGCGCTCCAGATAACGGACCAGCAACTCCATGCCGACGAACCCCGTTGCACCCGTCAGCAGCACGCCACCGGGCGCTGGATCATCGCCTCGCCGCTCAGCGCGACTCAGCTCTTCGCGCCTCGAGCTCATGCGCCTGCTCCTTCGTTCAGCCCTGATCAACAGCCGGTGCCCCGGGGCGTCGCCACCGGCGCATCAGTAGATTCGTCCCACCCAACGCGATGACGTCGAACAATGGCTTCCGCCACCAACCTAAGCGACGCCAGTACCCAGGGTGTTGAGTCCATACCTTCCCAAGGGCGGCGCCCGGCAAACCTCCGTCCACAAAAAGCTCGTAAATAGCGGGAAAAACTTGCGCCAAGGCAGCAGGTAGCGCAAAAAGCAGCGACGGAGGTCTGCTCCGTGGTGTGGCTCGGCTTCGTCGTTCAGGCGCTCGTCTGAGCGCCCGTGGAGGTCTTCAGTGCTGGCCGCTGCGTGGTCGTGTGGATCTGCTTCTCCTCGATGGGTGTGGAGGGGAAAGTGACTTCGACCCTAAGCCCACCCCCTGGGCGCGGTTGAGCGCTTAGCGTGGCGCGATGGGCCGCTGCGATCGCGTCGACGATCGCGAGCCCGAGCCCGTTCCCACCGCCGTGGGTGGTGCGGGTTCCGTGAAGACGCTGGAACGGTTGCAATAGGCGCGGCACCTCCTCGGGGGGAATCGTCGGCCCGCTGTTGATGACCGTCAGGAATGCGCGCTGTTGGCGGGTGCCGGTCGCGATCTCGACGTGTCCCCCCGGGACGTTGTGGCGGATCGCGTTATCGAGCAGGTTGGCGATCAAGCGCTCCACCAGCCGCGGATCGCCGGCCGTTGCTGCCGGGGCTAGCGTTGCGCGAACGTCGCGGTCGCGGCCCGCGGCTTCTGACTCGCGCGCGAGCAAGGCCTTGGAGGCGAGCGCCGCGAGGTCGAGGTGCTCGCGGCGCTCCAATCCCGCTTGACCGCGTGTGAGCGCCAGCAGACCATCGATCATCTGCTCCAGGTGCTGCTCGGAGGCAAGCACCCGCTCGTGGGCTGTGCGCAGCGAGGCGCAGTCCGCGTCGGGGTCGCCGAGCGCGACCTGGATCAGCGCTCGCTGGCGGGTCAGCGGCGCGCGTAGCTCGTGCGAGGCGTTGGCGACGAACTGGCGTTGCGCCTCGAACGCGGCGTCGAGTCGCCCAAACAGGTCATCGAGGGTGTCCCCGAGTTCCTTGAGCTCGTCCTGCGGCCCGTCGAGAGCCAGGCGCTCGTGCAGACTGGTAGAGGAGATCCTGCGGGCCGTGCGGGTGATGGTCCGGATCGGTCGCAGCATCCTGCCGGCAACGACCCAGCCGGCCAGCAGGGCGAGTACGGCCACGATCGCCAAGGCGATCCCCGAGTTGACCAGCAGCTCGTGCGAGTCGGCAGCTCGCTGTGCGGCTTGTACGGGCCCTACCTGTGCCAGCTGACGCACAGCGTCCGCCAGCTGACGCTGGTCCCGTGCCAGCTGATGCTGTGCCTGTGTCACCTGATGCTGTACCCGTCCCAGCAGAGTCGGCACACCCACTATCAGCCGCGGCCGGGCCTTTACCAACTCCTGATAAGCCTGCCCCAGCTCCTGCTGAGCCTGCACCAGCTGATGCGGACGCTGGACAAGCTGGACGGATTGGCCCAGTGCCGATGCAGCAGGCGGAACCGGAAGCTCGAGGTGCTGGATGGCGGGAGTATGGGGGATCTTCGGTAGGTGTGGTGCCCTGTATTCGGTCGCCCGCTCAAACAGGACGTAGGTGATGGCGACCAACGCCACGCCGGAGAGGAGGAAGAGGCCGCCGTAGAGAGCGGTGAGCCGCAGCCGGGCCGTGCGGCGAGGCAATCTCAGCCAGGAGGGTGGTGCGAGCCGGGTGCGCGCGACGCCCATCACTGCCCTCCGATGCGGTAGCCGGCCTTCGCGACGGTGTGGATTATGGTTGGATCACCGAGCTTGGCGCGCAGCCGGCTGATCGTGATCCTCACGGCGCCGGTAAACGGATCGGCGTTCTCGTCCCACACGCGTTCGAGCAGCTCCTCGGCTGAGACGACCCGGCCCTGGGCAGCGAGCAGCAGCTCCAGCGCCCCGAACTCCTTGGGCGTCAGCTCGAGATCACGGCCAGACCGACGGGCGTAGCGCTTGGACGCATCGAGCACGACGTCGCCATGCTCCAGCACCGGCGGGACGCTCCGCTGCGCGCGGCGAGCAAGGGCGCCGATGCGCGCCACCAGCACTGGGAAGTCGAACGGCTTTCCCAGGTAGTCGTCCGCGCCGAGTGAAAGCCCCTCGACCAAATCGTCATTCGCGGTAGCGCCGGTCAGCATCAACACCCGGCTGCGCCCGCCGCCGGCGACCAGCCTGGCGCACACCTCATCGCCGTGGAGCGCGGGAAGGTCGCGGTCGAGCACGATCACGTCGTAATCATTGACCAGCGCTCGTGCCAAGCCGGCCTCGCCGTCGAACGCGACATCGACAGCCATCCGCGCGTGGCGCAGGCCGGCGGCGACCGTTGCGGCCAGCTCCTCGTCGTCCTCGATCACAAGCACCCGCATCTGTAGCTCCTTGTGGTCAAGGTAGCGCGGCAGTGTTTCAACGCTGTTTCGCCGGCTCCGTCTTCCAAAACCGCCGCCCGTCTCGGAGAGCGAAACAACGCCGAAACAGCCCACCGCGTAGAACTGATCCGGGAGAGACGCGGACCCGGAGAGCGCACCAACAGGAGCACGAATGCCGCACAGCATCCACATCAAGAGGCTCACCCCCGCGCGAGCCCGGCTGCTTTCCGCTGCGGCACTACTGAGCGGGGTGTTGGCGGCAGGCTGCGGGGGGAGCTCGACAAGCCCGATCGTCGCGCACCTTTCCTCGGGGATGAGTGCCTCGTCGGCAAGCTCCGAAAGCGACGGCGCGTCGCCCGAAAGCCCGGCGAGCCTCGAACAGGCGGGGGTCGCTTTCGCCGAGTGCATGCGCGCAAGCGGCGTGCCCAACTTCCCAGACCCGAAGGCTGGCGGGGGCTTCCTCTTCCACGCGAGCGCTGGGGTGAATCCCTCATCGCCCGCGTTCAAGGCGGCGCAGGCGAAGTGCCACAAGCTGATGCCGGGCGGAGGCCCCCCCTCGACGACGAACCCCTCCCCGCAGACGCTGGCGAGGTTTCTGAGGATCGCGCGGTGCATGCGCCAGCGCGGCGTCGAGGACTTCCCCGATCCCCGGACCTCGGTCCCGTCCCACCCGTTCGGCTCCGGCACCGGCGTGATCAGCGATATCGAAGAAGTGATCCTCATATTCCCGAGCACGATCGACCAGCAATCGCCGGCGTTCACGCGGGCGTCGGCCACGTGCGCGTTCCCGCTGCACAACCACTGATGCAAACCGGGATCAACATCCATCTTAAGAGGCTGACGCCGTCGCGAGCGCGGCTGCTTACCGCCGCGGCACTCCTGAGCGGGGTGCTGATGGCGGGATGCGGGGGGAGCTCAACAAGCCCGACGGGCGGCGCGAGCACCTCGGCGTCCGCGGCGAGCGTCGAATCGGGAGTCGCGTTCGCCAGGTGCATCCGCTCGCACGGGGTGCCGAGCTTCGCCGACCCGAAGGTCAGTGGCCAAACAGTCCGGATGGGCTCGCCGAGAGCCATAGAGTCGCCCGCATTCCAGCCCGCCGTGCACTCCTGCCAGCGCCTGCTGCCGAAGGGCCCTCCGAGCTCTGGACCCCAGTCCTCGCAGGTGCAGGCGCGGGTACTCGCGGTGTCCGCATGTATGCGCAAGCACGGGATCTCGGGCTTCCCCGATCCGAGCACCTCGCCGCCGTCGAGCCCGGCCGGCAACAGCGCGGTCATGGGCAACGGCGGGTACTACCTCGCGATCCCGAAGTCGATCGACACGAGCTCGCCCGCGTTCGAGCAGGCGGCGGCTGCTTGCAACTTGCGATGAGCCGCCGTGGAGTGATCCGGTGATTGGTGAGGTGGCGTCCGTGCCTCAGACGGGTGACGCGGCCGGATCCTCCGGCGAGCGCTCGGGGGTCGACCCGCCGGTCGGTCGTGCTCGCCGACGGGTGCTCGCGGGCGTGGGGCTGGCGCTGGTCGTATCCGTCGTGGTGGTGATCGCCACGGACCCGTTCGGCGGCCCGGGGAAAGCCACCGGTGGTGTTGTTGATAACGCGACCGCGATCTCGCTGGCGACGGTGACCCGCCAGTCACTGTCTTCGCAGACGCAGGTGAGTGGGACGCTTGGCTATGCCGGCTCCTCGAGTATCCGTGTGCCGTCTGGGACGGCGCCCTCCGCCGTGCAGCAGGCCGGCCAGCAGGTCACGAGCGCCGAAACGATGCTGGTGAGCGCCAGGGCGACGCTGGCATCCGACACGCAGGCGCTCGCGGGCCACGAGGCGACGCTGGCGGCGGCGCGGGCGAAGGAGGAGGTCGACTGCGCGGGTGAGGGCGCCGCGGAAGCCGCCTCCGCCGGCTCCTCGCCCGGGAGCGAGGGCGACTCGCCGGGTGCTGGCGGGAGCTCGTGCTCGAGCGACGTGCAGACGGTGTCTGCGGCCCAGCAGAACGCCACCGGCGCTACCGCCAAGGTGACCGCCGACCGCTCGCAGGTCTCCTCGGGCGAAAAACAGCTCGCGAGCGCGCAGTCCAGTTTGTCCACGGCGCGCTCCTCGGCGGCGCTCTACGGCCAGGGCTCCACGTTCACGGCGCTGCCCTCGGTTGGCCAGATCGTGGGGCGCGGGCAGAGCCTGTATGAGATCGATGGTCAGCAGGTGCTGCTGTTGTATGGCTCGGTGTTCCCCACGCGCGCGTTCATCGCGGGGATGTCCGCGGGATCGGACGTCGCCGAGCTGAACGCGAACCTCGACGCGCTCGGCTATGGGCAGGGACCGACGGGGGACACGTTCGGCGCTGGGACCGCCGCGGCGATACGCGCACTTCAATCGGCGCATGGGCTGAGCGTGACTGGCGAGCTGCTGCTGGGCTCGGTGGCGTTCGAGCCCGGCCCGGTGCGCGTGACGAGCGTGACGCCGACGGTCGGCCAGACGGTCATGCCCGGTCCGGTGCTCGGTGTCACCTCGACCGCTCGCCAGGTCAAGGTCGCGCTCGACGCGGCCCAGCAGGCGAGTGTCAAGGTCGGCGACGCGGTCACGATCACGCTGCCGGACAACCAGACCACGCCCGGGCGGATCGCCTACGTATCGAGCGTCGCGACATCGTCGTCGAGCTCTGGCTCTGGCAGGGGCGGCGGCGAAGAAGAAAGCGCGCCGACGATCGCAGTCGATATCACACCGACCGATCCCGCGGCGACGGGACACCTGGACCAGGCGCCCGTGAACGTGTCGATCACGACCGAAAGCGTGCAGGGCGCGCTCGCGATCCCGATCGACGCGCTGCTCGCGCTCGCCGGCGGCGGCTACGCCATAGAGGTCGCCGAAGGCCGCGTGCACCGTCTGGAGGCGGTCAGCATCGGTCTGTTCGACGACGCCGACGGTCTCGTGCAGGTGAGTGGTCGGGGTGTGTCCGCCGACCAGCGCGTGGTGGTGCCGGCGACATCATGAGCGCGCAGCCAACAAACGTCGCGTACGCGGACGGCGACGAGGCGCCCGCGGTGTTGGAGCTGCGCGCAGTCAGCAAGGTCTACGGCGCCGAGCCGCCGGTGTACGCGCTGCGGGAAGTGAGCTTCGCGGTGGCAGAGGGTGAGCTCGTGGCGATCGTGGGCCCCTCGGGCTCGGGTAAGACGACGTTGCTGCATGTGATGGGCACGCTCGAGCGCCCGAGCTCGGGGATGGTCTCGATCACGGGCCTCGACGCGGCGCGGCTCGCCGATCGTGAGCTCGCGACATTGCGTGCCACGCGTATCGGGTTCGTCTTTCAGCAGTTCTTTCTGGCGGAGCACTCCACGGCCCTGGAGAATGTGGCCGAAGGATTGCTCTACGCCGGCGTCGCCGTCTCCGAGCGCCGTGAGCAAGCCGCCCAGACGCTCGCCCGGGTGGGGCTCGCCGATCGTGCCCACTTCCGTCCGAGCAAGCTCTCCGGTGGTGAGCGCCAGCGCGTCGCGATCGCACGTGCGCTGGTTGGCCGCCCCGCGATCGTGCTGGCCGACGAGCCCACGGGGAACCTCGACAGCTCCTCCGGTGAAGCGATCCTCGTACTCCTGCAAGAGCTGAATGCCGAAGGCGCGACGATCCTCGTGATCACCCACGACCACGGCCTCGCCAGCCGGCTGCCACGACAGGTGCAGATGCTCGACGGGCGCATCGTCCACGACACCACCGCACTGGGAGCGCTCAGCCGATGACCGCGCAAGGTGCCACCCCTCCGACCGGCGGCCTCGTTGCGGTGGCCCGCATCGCGCGGGCACATTTGCGCCACGGCGGCCGCCGCGCGGCGCTCGCGCTCCTGCTCGCCGCTGGCCTGGGCGCCTGGGCAAGCGCGACCGCCGGCGCTCCGGCCCTTGCCTCGGGCGAAAAGGGCGGGGAAGGCGGCGGCTCGCCCGGTGAAAGCACCTCCACGTCCAGCTGTCCCGCGTCCAATCCGCCCAACCAGATGACGCTCGTCGCCGGCACGCCGCAGACGGCGACACTCGGGAGCGCTTTTGCGAGCAGCCTGCAGGTGGCTCTCGGCAACAGCGATGGCTGCCCGGTCACGAGCGCCGCCGCGGGGATCCCCGTCACGTTCAGCGCACCCGCCAGTGGCGCGAGCGGAGCGTTCTCCACCAGCGCCTCCAACACCGTCATCGTCGGCGCCGATGCCTCCGGCACGGTCGCCGCGCCGCCATTCACAGCCAACACCACCGCCGGCAGCTACACCGTCACCGCCAGCTCGCGGTACGGCTCGGTCTCGTTCTCGCTGACCAACACCGCCGCGGGCATACCGGCGAGGATCCTCGTGATCTCGCCGAAGCGCCTCTCAGCGCGCGTCCTGAACCGCTACCCCCAGCCGCTGCAGGTCAGGGTGCTGGACGCGAGCGGCAACCCGGTCGCGGGCACCACGGTCACGTTCACAGTCGGCTCCGGCGCCTCGAGCACGTGCGCCGCCACGAGCTCCTCGGGCGCCAGTGCGACCTTCGCCGGCGTAGGCGCCCAGGCGACGGCGACTACCGGCGCCAACGGCGGAGCGAGCTCGCCGCTCCTCACCGCCAACAGCACGGCCGGGTCGTTCACTGTGACGGCTGCCGTGTCGGGCAAAGAATCCAACGGGGCGCCGGGTAAGGAAAACTCTGGGGCATCTCCCGGCGGCACGGCGACACCGGTGAGCTTCTCCCTTTCAAACCTCGCCGGCAGACCCACCATGCTCACCCCAGGGGTCGGCTCCACGCAATCCACCCTCGCTGGCACCCGCTTCCCGATCCCGCTCGCCGTCACCGTCGCCGACGCGCAGAGAAACCCCGTCCCGGGCGCGCTGATCACGTTCTCGGCGCCCATCGCCGGCGCGAGCGGACGCTTCACGGGCCCCCATCCCCATCCCCATCGCGTCCGCGTCGCTCACCCTCACACGGTCGAGGTCAAGACCGACGCCTGTGGGATCGCCGTCGCGCCGACGTTCACCGCCAACGACACGCAGGGCGGCTACATCGTCAAGGCGACCGTCGAGCACGCACGGCCGGCGGCGTTCGCGCTCGTCAACGAAGCGCCCGGGCAGGCGCCATGACCGCGGCCAAGAACCTCGCTCCCAATCCGGTGAACCTGGCCCCCCGGAAGCTGCGCCCCGCCGATCTCGCGCGCGTCGCGAGCGTCGGGCTTCGCACCAGGCGCATGCGGGCCGGGCTCTCCGCGCTGGGGATCGCGATCGGCGTCGCCGCGATCGTAGCCGTGCTCGGCCTATCCTCCTCCAGCCAGGCCGGGCTGCTGTCAGAGATCGAACGTCTCGGGACGAACCTCCTGACCGTCACCAACGGCCAGAGCTTCGCCGGCAAAACCGCCGAGCTGCCGCTCGCCGCGCCGGCGATGATCGCCCGGATCGATCCGGTCGAAAACGTCGCCGAGACGGGGAAGGTCAATGGCAATGTCTATCGCTCGCCCCTGATCCCCACCGTCGAAACCAACGCTCTGGGCGTTCAAGCGGCGAGCCTCGGCCTGCCGCGCACGCTGGGTATCGACGTCGTGCAGGGCCGTTACCTGAACGCGGCAACCGCCACCGAGCCGGCAGCGGTGCTCGGCTCCGCCGCCGCCGGGCGACTGGGGATCGACCACATCTACCCCGGTGAGCGCATCTGGGTCGCAAACCAGTGGCTCTACCTCGTCGGGATCCTCGGCTCATCGGTGCTTGCACCCGAAATCGAAAGCTCGGTGCTCGTTGGCTTCAAGGCCGCGGAACGCTACCTGCAGTTCAACGGGCACCCCAACACCGTCTACCTGCGCGCCCAGAACAGCCAGGTCGCGGCCGTTCAGGCGGTGCTCGCCGCGACCGCGGACCCCGAAGCGCCCAACGAAGTCGACGTCAGTCAACCGTCGGCCGCGCTCACAGCGCGCGCCGACGCCCAAGGGGCCTTCAACGGTCTGTTCCTCGGGCTCGGCGCCGTGGCCCTGCTGGTGGGCGCCGTCGGCGTCGCGAACATCATGGTCATCTCCGTGCTCGAACGCCGCTCGGAGATCGGGTTGCGCCGCGCGCTCGGTGCGACCCGCGGGCAGATCCGCACCCAGTTCCTCGCCGAGGCGATCCTGCTCGCGCTCGGCGGCGGCGCCGCCGGTGTCGCGAGCGGCGCGCTCGCGACCGCGGTCTACGCCTCCACCAAGGGCTGGGCGATCGTCATCCCCACCCTCGCCTGGGCGGGCGGGTTCGGCGCGGCGCTGCTGATCGGCGCCGTCGCCGGTTTGCTTCCCGCGCTGCGCGCCGCGCGGCTGTCACCCACCGAAGCGCTGCGGACCGTGTGAAGATCAGCTCGCCATGGGCCCCGGTAGCGAGAAACCTCCCCGCGCGGGGTCAATGGCGATACGATCGCGGCATGTGCAGAAACATCCGAACGCTGTACAACTTCGAGCCGCGGTCCAGTGACGAAGAGGTGCGTGCGGCGGCACTCCAGTATGTCCGCAAGATCAGCGGTTTCACGCAACCCTCGCAGGCCAACTCGGAGGCGTTTGTGCACGCCGTCGACGCGGTCGCGGCGGCTTCGAGCGAGTTGCTCGAGGCGCTCGTGACCTCGGCGCCGCCGAAGGATCGCGAGATCGAGGCGGCGAAGGCGCGAGCTCGCGCGGCGCAACGGTTTGCCGCCTGAGAACGCGTTGGAAAGCCAGACCGTGAGCAGGGACCAATGGTCGTCGTCGCGAGACTTGGCGCAGGACAGTTGAGCGGAGGTGCTGGACTGTGAACGTGAGCGCGCAGACCCGCACCCCCCGGGCGCTGTCGATCGCCGGCTCGGACTCCGGCGGCGGCGCCGGCATCCAGGCGGACCTGAAGGCGTTCGCTCGCTGCGGGGCTCATGGGATGACGGCGATCACCGCGATCACCGCGCAGAGCACGGTGAGGGTCGAGGCGGTGCACATGGTGCCGGCGGAGATCGTGCTCGCCCAGGTGCGGGCGGTGGTGGGCGACATCGGCGTGGATGCCGTCAAGGTGGGGATGTTGGGAACAGTCGAGGTGACGTTGGCGGTGGCACGGGCGCTCGACGAGCTGCCGCCGGACACCCCCGTGGTCGTAGACCCGGTGATGGTGGCGGAGTCGGGCGCGCGGCTGCTGCAGCCCGACGCGCAGCGGGCGCTCGTGGAGGAGATCCTGCCGCGCGCGACAGTTCTCACACCCAACCTGCCCGAGGCGCGCGTGCTCGCCGGGTGGGACGGTGATGGTGGGACAGGGACTGACGGCAATGGTGAGACGGACACGGAAGCCGAGGCGCTCGCCCGCGCGGTGCTGGCGTTGGGCCCGCGGGTCGTGGTGCTGACCGGCGGTCACCGCACGCGTGCCGTCGATCTGTTCGTGGACGGCGCCGGCGGCGATGCGGTGGAGATCCTCGGGGAGCGCCACCCGGACGGCGCGGCGCACGGCTCAGGCTGCACCCACTCTGCCGTGCTGGCGGCGGTGCTTGCCCTGGGTCAGACTCCGCTGGAGGCCGCGCGCACGGCCCGCCGGCTGGCGGGCGAGGCGGTGAGGCAGGGCCTGCGCGACGTCGGCGCGGGCGCCGGGCCCGTCGACATTCTCGCGTTGGAGGCCCGCCGGAGTGCCATAATCGAGCGACGATGAAGCTCCTGCGTCTGAAGCCCGGTCATGGCGAGGTGGTGCTCGCAGAGGGGGACGTGGAGGTGCCCGAGCAGGAGCGTGAGCTGATCGAGGCGTTCCGCCGGGAGCTCGACGCGGGGATGTGGGCGGCGGTGCCGACCGAGCGCCGCGACGGCCGCCGCGAGGCGGAGATGGTGAGGAGCTTCGACGAGGTGCCGCGGGATGCGGAGCGGGTGATCTTCTTCCCGCGGGCCGCCGGCGGGGCCTCACGGTAGGCGAGCGAGGATCGAGGATGCTGCTCCCACTGAGCGCCGCCGCGATCATGGCAACGGTGCTGCTGTGGGAGCTAGCGCTGCCGCGGCTGCGCGGGTCGCTACCGCAGCTTACCCGCGAGCTCGCCATGCGCCACCGGGCGCGCCACGCAACCGATCAACAGGGCTACGACCCCGGCCGCGAGCTGCGCGCAGAGCAGCGCGCCCGCGAGCTGTTGCGCTCGTGCGTCAACGAGGAAGAGTGGGCGATGTACCGGGATCTGGGCTTCCTACGCGTGTGGGCGCCGACCCGCGCCGCTCGCCGCGGCTCCGATTGCGCCGTCGGCACCGACCCGCCGGGAGACTCTTTACCGCGCATGGGCGTAGCGCTGGACGGGGCCCCCTACGCGTATCTGGTGTACCCGCACAAGCCGATCGTGGCGTACGTGCCGCAGACGGGGGCGTTGCTGAACGAGTACTGCGTGGCGTTCCCCGACGAGACCCGACCCTACGGGAGCGCGCGGCTGCCAGACGCCGACGACGTGCTGGCAAAGTGGATGGCGTTGAACGCCGACGAGCGGCGGTTGATCGCCGACGCCAACATGCACCTGCCGGGCCGCCAGGTCGATCCGCAACAGGTGCGCGAGGATCTCGCCCGCCTCGCGCGCTGGGAGCGGGAGCGCCTCGAGCGCCTGTGGCGGACCGCGCGGCCCGGGCCGGGCTCGGCTGGAGGGTGGCGCAGCCGGCCGAAGGCCGGCGAGCCGGGCCCCTCCTTCTTCATCTAGTGTTCGCGCCGCGTGAGCACCTTTGATGTCAGACACCGCAGCCGCGCGCTGACGGAGGGCCCCGAGCGGGCCGCGGCGCGCGCGTACCTGCACGGGATCGGCTACTCCGCGGAGGACCTCGCGAAGCCGATCGTGGGGGTGGCCCACTCCTGGATCGAGACGATGCCGTGCAACTTCAACAACCGCATGCTGGCGGCGAAGGTGAAGGAGGGCATCCGCGCGGCCGGCGGCACGCCGATGGAGCTGAACACGATCGCGATCTCCGACGGGATCACGATGGGCACAGCGGGCATGCGCGCCTCGCTGGTGTCACGCGAGCTGATCGCCGACTCGATCGAGCTCGTTGCAAGCGCCCACTGCTTCGACGCGCTGGTGTGCATCTCGGGCTGCGACAAGACGATCCCCGGCACGGTAATGGCGCTCGCGCGGCTGGACATCCCCGGGCTGATGCTCTACGGCGGCTCGATCCGCCCCGGGCACTTCCACGGCGAGGACGTCACCATCCAACAGGTGTTCGAGGCGGTGGGGCAGTACGCCGCCGGGAAGATCACCGAGGAGGAACTGCACGAACTGGAGGAGGTCGCCTCACCCGGAGCGGGGGCGTGCGGCGGGCAGTTCACCGCCAACACGATGGCGATGGCGTTCGAGGTGCTGGGCATCTCCCCGGCGGGCTCGGCGATGGTGCCGGCAGAGGACGGGCGCAAGCTCGAGGTCGCCGTGCAGTGCGGCGAGCTGGCGATGGACGTCCTGCGCCGCGGGCTGCGCCCCAGTGAAGTGATCACGCGCCCGGCGCTGGAGAACGCGATCGCGGCGGTCGCCACCAGCGGGGGGTCCACCAACGGGGTGCTGCACCTGCTGGCGGTCGCCAGTGAAATGGGCGTGCCGCTGCGGATCGACGAGTTCGATGAGATCTCCGAGCGCACCCCGCTGCTGTGCGACCTGCAGCCCGGAGGGCGCTATGTGGCGACCGACCTGTACGAGGCGGGGGGCATCCCGCTGGTGCTGAAGCGCATGGCGCAGGCGGGCGTGCTGAACGAGGAGGCGATCACGGTGACCGGTCGCACGATCGGGCAGGAGGCCGCCGCCGCGCGGGAGACGCCCGGTCAGCAGGTCGTGCGCCCGCTGTCGGACCCGCTGAAGCCGACGGGCGGGTTTGCGATCCTGCGCGGCAACGTGGCGCCGGACGGCTGCGTGGTGAAGCTGGCCGGCCACGAGCGCCGTCGCCACACCGGGCCCGCACGCGTGTTCGACGGCGAGGAGGCCGCGATGGCGGCGGTGCTGACGAAGGCGATCGGCGAGGGGGACGTGGTGGTGATCCGCGGCGAGGGCCCGGCGGGCGGCCCGGGGATGCGCGAGATGCTGGCGGTCACCGCGGCGATCGTGGGGGAGGGGCTGGGCGAGTCGGTGGTGTTGATCACCGACGGGCGCTTCTCCGGCGCCACGCACGGGTTCATGGCGGCGCACATCGCCCCCGAGGCGGTGCGGGGCGGCCCGATCGGGGCGCTGCGCGACGGCGACGAGCTGACGATCGACGTGGACGCGCGGCGCATCGACGTGGCGCTGAGCGACGAGCAGATCGCCGAGCGCCTGCGCGCCTACACCCCGCCGGTGCGCGCGGGACGCGAAGAGGTCGCGATCGCCAAGTACGCCAAGCTGGTCGGCAGCGCCGCCGAAGGCGCGATCGCGCGCTGAGCAGAGGATCTTCCGGCCGCCGTATACGGCGGCCGGCCAGGGCGCGCATGCGCGCCCTGGTGACAGGGCCGCATGCGGCCCTGTCGGGACGGCCACATGTGGCCGTCCTCAGGTCGGCGCATGCGCCGACCTGAACAGCTTCATCGCCAACATGCGCCAGCCGGGACAGCTTCTATTCGCTGAGGAACTCCGCCAGCAGCTCGTTGAACTCGGCGGGGCGCTCGAGCATCGCGACGTGGCCGGTGTCCTCGAAGACGACCTTGCGCGAGCCTGGGATCAGCTCCGCGAAGCGCGCGGCGTCGCGCACGGTGATCACCCGGTCGCGGTCTCCCCACACGATCAGGGTGGGGCAGACGATCTCACCGAGCCGGTGGCTGAAGTCGTAGTCGAGGTTGGCGGCCAACCCCTGGATGAAGCCCGGCTTGCCCGCCCCACGGATCTGCTCGGCGGCGAGCGGCGCGGGCAGCCGGTTGGGGTGGGCGGCGATGAGTCCGAGGGTGGCGTTGCGCAGCATCGGCCGCTTGGTGACGGTGTCGGAGTGAGCGGCCACCCAGCCGGCGTAGGTGGCGACGATGCGCTCGATCCGGCGCATCCGGCCCAATGCGCGCAGACCTCGGGGGTCGCCGTACGTGCTGAGTCCCGCGGCGGAGACGAGCACGAGGCGCTCGACGCGCTGGGGGTAGTTGATGGCGAGCTCGGCGGAGACGAAGCCGCCCATCGAGTTGCCCACCACCGCGGCGGCGTCGACACCGAGCTTGCCCAGTAGCGCGTCGAGCGTGCGGGCGTAGCCGGAGATCGAGATCTCCTCGGCGGGCATCGGCGAGCGCCCGAAGCCGGGCAGGTCGAGCGCGATCACGCGGTGGTCGACGGCGAACACGGGCAGCTGCTCCAGCCAGTTGGGCCAGGAGCCGGAGAGGCCGTGGACGAACACCAGCGGCGGGCCTTCCCCCAACTCGATCACGTTGAGGGGGGTATCGTTTACAATTGTCCAATGCTGGTGAGCGCGCCAGTCGACGTCAAGCCAGGGGGAGCGCCCCTGGGGCCCGTAGGCACGGCGCAGGTCCGGTCGAGGAGGTGAGGACACGGAAGCCATCGCCACAAGTCTAGTGCTCGTGGAGCATCCGCCGACTCCCGCCGTCCGTGCTCTGCCAGCACATCGCGTCAAACGGATTGAGCAGGTAGGAATCGGATCGTCCATGCGTTGTGTTACAAGGGAAGAGGGTCGCGGTGGGGGCGGCGCTCGAAACAGGCATGGCAATTGCGCTGCGGCGGGCGATCGCCGCACTGGCAGGCATCGACTCAGGGTAGGCAATGGAAGCGGGGTAGGCAATGAAGATCGCAGTGGACATCGACTCGACTTTGCATCATCACTGGGACGTCATCTCCGACGTCTCGATGCGGCGCTTCGGCGTGAAGCTGCCGTATGAGGAGCAGCTCACATGGGGCCTCACGCGCCTGCGCCCGGAGCAGTTGGAGGTGTGCGTGCGCGAGAGCCACTCAGACCAGCGCATCCTTGCGGGGGTCCCCTACGAGGGTGCGGCGGCCACCATCCGCGGGTGGCACGCCCAGGGTCACTTCGTGCAGCTGTTGAGCTACCCCGCCACGTGCTGTCGCCGCTCGACGGCCGCCTGGTTGGACGCGATCGGGCTACCGTTCGACGATCTGCAGTGTCCCACCGAGCGCGTGGAGATGTGCGTGCGCGAGGGGGTCGAGCTGCTGATCGACGACAGCCCGCTCAGCATCGCGGGGGCGCTGAAGCACGGCATCGTCGCGGCGACCCTCGTGCACCCCTGGAACGAGGAGGTGTGCGAGGAAGAGGATGTGATCTGCGCGCGCGACTGGCACGAGCTCGCGCGGCTGCTGGCACCGGTGGTCGGCGTGCCTGTCGGCTCCGGGGCGAAGGTGGGCGCGAGCAGGTTATAGGCGCTTGCGCGGCGAAATAGTTGGCATATGGCCGCGGAGGGAAGCGTCGGCGAGGGGAATCGGGACCTGTCGGTGGAGTGGGGCGCGGCACTGGAGCTGCTGCAGGAGGACCTGCGCCGTCGCGACGCCGCGCAGCGCACGCGCCGAGCCTATGAGGTGGATCTCGCCCAGTTCGCGCGCTGGGCGCACGCTCGCGGGAGGACGCCCGCCGATGTGGACGTGCGCGATGTGCGCCGCTACGTGGCGGGGCTCTCGGAGGCTGGCGTGGCACCGTCGAGCACGGCCCGCAAGCTGGCCGCCGTCCGAGGCCTGTTCTCCAGCCAGCGCGAGCACGGCCTGATCGCGGGCAGCCCCGCCGATCTGGTTGCGACTCCCCGCCAGCCATCGCGTCTGCCGCGCGTGCTCAAGGCAAGCGAGATGGCGCGACTGCTGGAGAGCGTCCCGGCTGACACTCCGCTGGCGCTGCGCGACCGAGCGCTGTTCGAGCTGGCGTACGCCTGCGGACTGCGGGCGCAGGAGCTGGTGTCGCTGGGGCTCGACGACGTCGATTGGGATGGCGAGCAGCTGCGCGTCGAAGGCAAGGGCCGCAAGACCCGCTACGTCCCGGTGGGCGAGCTGGCGCTGGCGGCGCTGCGTGACTACCGCGACCGGGGTCGAGCGAGCCTGGAGGGGGGGCCGCTGTTCGTGAGCAAGTCGGGCAGGCGCCTGAACACCAGCGACGTGCGCCGGCGCCTACGCAAGTGGACGACCCACGCGGGCGTGGCCGGCGGGGCCTCGCCGCACACCCTGCGCCACAGCTTCGCCACGCACCTGTTGGACGGTGGAGCCGACCTACGCAGCATCCAGGAGCTGCTCGGCCACGCCAGCGTCTCGACGACGCAGGTATACACTCGGGTAGAGTCCGCCAGGCTGAAAAGCGCCTATGCACGCAGCCACCCTCGAGCCTGACCAGTCGGAGTAAAGCCCTGGAGACCAACGTAAAGACGGTCGAGCTGCGCGATTTGTGGCGGCGCTACAAGGCCGATGGGGATCGGCGGGCGCGCGAGCGCCTCGTGGTCGCATACTCGCCCCTGGTCAAGTACGTAGCCGGCCGCACCGCCGCGGGACTGCCCCCGCACGTGGAGGAGGCCGACCTGATCTCCTACGGCCTCGTCGGCTTGATCTCGGCGATCGAGCGCTTCGACCCCTCGCGTGAAATCAAGTTCGAAACGTACGCGATCACGCGCATCAAGGGCGCGATCATCGACGAGCTGCGCTCGATGGACTGGGTGCCGCGCAGCGTCAGGGCGCGCGCGCGCGAAATCGAGCGCGCCAACTCGAAGCTCGAGCACAGCCTGCAACGCGCGGCCACCGACGCCGAGCTGGCCCAGGAGCTGGGGATCTCCGAGGACGAACTGCAAACGTCGCTGCTGGCGATCTCGCACTCCTCGATTGCCGCGCTCGACGAGCTGTGGAGCGTCTCGGACTCCTCCGGCGACCAGGTGTCGCTGATGGACACGCTCGAGGACCCGGGCGCGCCCGACCCGGCACGGGCGCTGGACGTGGGCGACATGAAGGACCGCATCGCCGACGCGATCGCGCGACTGCCGGAGCGGGAGAAGCTGGTGATCGCCCTGTACTACTACGAGAACCTCACGTTGCGCGAGATCGGCGAGGTGCTGGGCGTGACCGAGTCGCGCATCTCTCAGCTGCACACCAAGGCCGTGCTGCGCCTGCGCTCGCGCATGCAGAGCGACTCCTTCGACTGATCCGGAAACGCCCCTGGCGAAGAGGCGTCCCGCGCTGTATGTTGGAACGACCCCCCGGGTAAGGAGAGATCACATGCACACTGCGGCGGATCGGATTCGCAACGTCGCCCTCGTCGGCCACCGCGGGGCGGGGAAGACCTCGCTGCACGAGGCGCTGCTGTTCGAGGCTGGGGTTACGACGCGGTTGGGGAGCGTGGTGGACGGCAACACGGTCTCCGACGCCGACCCCGACGAGCAGGCGCGGCAGATGTCGATCTCCACCGCGCTGAGCTCGTTCGAGTGGGCAGAGCGCAAGATCAACCTGCTCGACACGCCCGGGGAGCCGAGCTTCGTCGCGGACGCGCTCGGCGCGCTGCGCGTGTGCGAGGCGGCGGTGTTCGTGGTCAACGCCGTGATGGGCGTCGAGGTCTCCACCGCGCGCCTGTGGGCGCGCGCCGCGGAGCTCGACATCGCGCGGATGCTGTTCGTCAACATGCTCGACCGCGAGCGCGCCGACTTCTTCCGCACGCTGGAGCAGCTGAAGGCGGCGTTCGGGCCCCACGTGGTCGCCACGGAGATCCCGATGGGCGCCGAGCAGGAGCTGGCGGGGGTGATCGATCTCGTGGACATGCGGGCCTTCAGCCAGGACTCCGCTGGCCGATCTCCGATCGGTCGCCGCGGCTGGACGGAGATCCCGATCCCCGACGAGCACTCCCAGCAGGCGCAGGAGTACCGCGAGAAGCTGATGGACGAGGTCGCGGAGGTGTCGGACGCGTTGATGGAGCGCTACCTGGAGGGCGAGGCCATCTCCCACGAGGAGATCGTGGGGGCTTTGAAGGAGGGCACCAACCACGGGCGCATCTTCCCCGTGGTGTGCGGCGTGGCGAGCGCCAACCTCGGCACCACGCGCCTGCTGGACGCGATCGTCGAGGATCTTCCCTCGCCGGTGAAGCATGGAGGGTTGGAGGTGGGCGAGCTGAAGCTCGAGCCGGCGGAGGAGAAGGAGCTGTTCGCGTATGTCTTCAAGACCCGCGCCGACCCGTTCGCGGGGCGGATCAACCTGCTGCGCGTCTACCAGGGGACGATGCGCCACGACACCCAGGTGCTCAACACCCGCGGGCACGCGCGGGAGCGGATCGGCCAGCTGCTGACGTTCGCGGGCAAGGAGGTGGTACACGTCGAGGAGCTCGGCCCGGGCGACATCGGCGCGGTGGCGAAGCTCAAGGAGACCCGCTCGGGGGACTGGCTGGCCGCCAGGGACGAGCCGATCGAATTGCCGGCTTTGAAGTTGCCGGCACCCGTGATGGCGTTCGCGGTGGAGGCGCAGAACAGGGGGGAGGAGGAGAAAGTGTTCGCCGCTTTGCGCCGCCTGCAGGAGGAGGACCCGACGATCGACCTGCACCGCGACCCGCAGACCGCCGAGCAGATCGTGGCGGGCCTCTCGCAGGTGCACGTCGAGGTGATCGTCGATCGTCTGCGCCAGCGCTTCGGCGTCGAGGTCGCGCTGAAGCCCCCGCGCGTGCCCTACCAGGAGACGATTCGCGGCTGCGCCAAGGCGCATGGGCGCCACAAGAAGCAGTCGGGCGGGCGCGGCCAGTTCGGGGACTGTCACATCGAGATCGAGCCGCTGGTGGATCCCGCCAACCCCGAGGACTTCGAGTTCGTCAACCAGATCAAGGGCGGGGTGATCCCCAGCTCGTTCATCCCCGCAGTCGAGAAAGGCGTGCGCGAGGCGCTGGGCGAGGGGGTGCTGGCGGGCTACCCCGTAAAGGGCGTGCGGGTGACGTTGTTCGACGGCTCCTACCACACGGTGGACTCCTCGGAGATCGCCTTCAAGCTCGCGGGGGCGGCCGCGATGAAGCAGGCGCTCGAGCAGGCCGACCCGGTGCTGCTGGAGCCGATCATGCTCGTCACGGTGTCCGTGCCCGAGGCGAGCGTGGGCGACGTGATCGGCGACCTCAACGGCCGCCGCGGGCGCCCCCAGGGGATGGAGCCGGTGGGCGCGAGCACCGAGATCAAAGCCGAGGTGCCGATGGCGGAGATGCTCAGCTACGCCCCCGACCTGCGCTCCATAACCGGCGGGCAGGGCGACTACACGCTCGAGTTCCTGCGCTACGAGGAGATCCCGGCCCACCTTGCGCAGAAGGTCGTCGAGCAGGCCACCGGCGAGCGGGCTGCCGCGCAAGCGTAAGAGGCGCCTTCGGCCCTGCGGGAAGGGCGCCGCCGGCCCCCCGAGTGGGCGCCCCGTTTTCCCGCCGGACCGCCACCCATAATCGTCGGCGATGCTTTACGTGCTCGCCCTGCTCTTGGTTGTCCTGATCGCCCTGGTAGTGGTGCTGCTCCGGCGCCAGGGGCGGGAGGCTCCCGCGCAGCTCGACCCGGGCGAGACCGAGCGGATCGTCGCCGCGCTGCACACCAACCTCGCGCGCGTGCAGGGCGAGATCCAGAAGGCGGGGGTCGAGCAGCTGGTCGCTCACAACAAGGCCGAGCTGGAGAAGGAGACCGGCCGCGGCGAGGAGCAGCTCAAGGCTCGTCAGAGCGAGATCGACAAGGGCCTGGCGGAGGTGCGCAAAGAGCTCCTCACGCTGCATGAGTGGGTGCGCGACGTCGATACCAAGCGCGGCGAGAGCATCGTCAAGCTGGAGGCGGTCACGCGCGAGAGCAAGCAGCAGACCGAACTGCTGCGCACTCAAACCGGCCGTCTCAACGAGGTGCTCTCGGGCTCGCAGACGCGCGGTCAGTGGGGCGAGCGGATGGCCGAGGACGTGTTGCGGATGGCCGGGTTCATCGAGGGCGTCCAGTACCGCAAGCAGCAGCAGATCCCCGGCGGGGCCTCCCGGCCGGACTTCACGTTCTACGTGCAAGACCAGCGGCTGAACATGGATGTCAAGACGCCGATGGTCGAGTATCAGCGCTACCTGGAGGGCGCCACCGAGCGGGACCGCGAAGCGGCGGCGAAGGCGTTCAAGCGGGACGTGCGCATGCGCATCAAGGAGGTCGGGACGCGCGAATACATCGACCCCCAGGGCGGCACGCTCGACTACATGCTGATCTTCATCCCCAACGAGCAGGTGTACGGGTTCATCCACGAAAACGACCCCCACCTGCTCGACGAGGCACTCCAGCGCAAGGTGGTGCTGTGCTCGCCGCTGACGTTGTTCGCAATCCTCGCGGTGATCCGCCAGGCGAGCGAGAACTTCAAGCTGGCGCGGCAGACGAACGAGATCCTGGGGGCGCTGGGCGACTTCAACAAGCAGTGGGGCATGTTCAAGGAGCAGATGAGCAAGGTCGAGCGTACCCTCGAAAGCTCGCAACGGGCGTACGCCGACCTGATGACCACGCGCACGCGCCAGCTCGACAAGCAAGTCGAGCGGGTGGATGATCTGCGCGTGACGGCGGGCCTGGGCGACGGTGGCGAACCGGCGGATCCGGCTCCGCAGATCACGGCGTCAAGAACGCTGCAGGCCGTCGGCGCCGACAGACTCTGACGGCTGGCTGCCAACGGCGGTTCGCCGGCTGATTGACCGGAAGCGTGCCCGGCACCGCCGGCCCTCGGTCGGCTGCCTTCCTCTACCCCGGCCGGCGCGCCTTGTCGGAGATCACCAGCAGCAGCGCGAGCAGCACGAAGTTCATCACTACGGAGGAGCCGCCGTAGGCGACGAACGGGAGCGTGACGCCGGTGAGCGGGATTACGCGGGTGACGCCGCCGACGATCACGAACACCTGCAGCGCCACGATGAACGCGAGACCGGTCGCCAGCAGCTTGGAGAAGGAGTCGCGCGCGAGCATCGCGATCTTCAGGCCCCGTGCGACGAACAGCAGGTAGGTGAGCAGCAGCGCCACCGCGCCGACGAGGCCGAGCTCGTTGACGATCACCGCGTAGATCATGTCGCTTTCGGGCACCGGCAACAGGCCAACGAGCGAGCGGTCGAAGCCGGTGCCCAGCAGCCCGCCGTCGGCCTGCGCGAACAGCGACTGCGCCAACTGGTAGCTGCCGCCAGGCTTCTGTTCGTAGAGGGCTGTCTCGAATGGGTGTTCCCAGTCGAGCACGCGCGCCTCCACGTGGCTGACGTGGGTCGCCAGCAGCCATGCCCCGAGCGCGAACAGCACAAAACCAATCAGCGGGAACGAGAGGCGCCCCGTGGCGACGTACAGCAGCGCGAGGAACGCGCCGAAGAACATCAGCGAGGTGCCGAGCTCGCGCGTCAGCAGCAGCGTCGCCATCGCCGCGCCCCACACCACGAGCATCGGTCCGAACTGCTTCATCGGCGGCAGCGTCACCCCCAGCACACGCCGCCCGGCGGTGACGAGGATCTGGCGGTTGTCGCGCAGGTAGCTGGCGAGGAAGATCACCAGCGCGATCTTCGCCAGCTCCGCCGGCTGGAAGGAGACGCTGCCCACGTGCACGTTGAGGTAAGCCCCGTTGACTTCCTCGCCGATCCCGGGCACTCGGGGCAGCACGGTCATGCCGATCCCCACGGCGACGATCGTGTAGCGGTAGCGCTCCAACACGCCGACGCCGGTGCGGCGCAGCACCAGGATCGTCGCCGCGAACAGCACCAGCCCCAACACCATCCACTGCGCCTGCTGGCGCGCCAGCGTGGGGTTGATCCGGTACACCATCACGATCCCCACGCTCGCCAGCACCGCTCCCAGAGGGAACAGGTAAGGGTCGGCGTTGGGCAGCGCGAAGCGGATCACGAGGTGCCCCGCCAGGCACAGCCCGAGGAAGATCGCCCCGTAGGTGAGCGACACGCTGGAGGCGTGGTTGAGCGTCACATCCGCCGCTGCCCCCGCCGCGCTCGAGCCCTGCTCCTGGATGAAGATCGCCGTGAACCCCGCTGTCACCAGTAGGGCGGCGGGCAGCAGGCCGAGCAGCTCGCGGTTGCGGGGGCTGAGCATCGTGGCAGGGTACCCCCAGGTGCGGCGTGGGCACGCCGGACCGGCCTATACCCTTGAGCAAGGCACGTCGCAGGGGGCGCGGCTGCCCCTCCCCGGAGCCCATGAGCGTCAACGTTGCGAGAACCCATGGATGACGAGCGCCCGCCGCGGCTGGGGATCGGCATGTGGAAGCGCTTTGCGATCGCGGGCGTGCTGATCGTGCTGCTGTGCGGCGCCGCCACGGCCGCGGTGACCGTGAGCACCGCCAACCGCATTGCCGACGAGGTCTTCCCCAAGCTCAACCAGATCCACACCCCCAAGGGCCTGATCTCCTCGATCTACACCGGCGGGCCAAAGACATTCCTGATCCTCGGCTCCGACAAACGCTACGGCTCCACGAACATCGACGAACGCGAAGCGGGGCCCCACAGCGACACGATCCTGCTGGTGCGCTTCGACCCCGAACAGGAACAAACCTCGGTGCTCTCGGTCCCGCGCGACCTGCTCGTGACGATCAAGATGCCCGACGGTGAAGCGCTCTACCCCCAGAAGATCAACGCCGCCTACACGCTCGGCAGCGCCCTGCCCGGGCACGACGAGGGCGCCAACCTCGCTGCGGAGACGATCAAAGAAGTGCTGCCCGGCCTCGAACTGAACGGGATCATCGACGTGACGTTCGCCGGTTTCATCCGCGTGGTGGACTCGCTGGGGTGCGTGTACGTCAACGTCGACCACCGCTACTTCAACGAAAACATCGGCACCCCCGAAACCGACTACACAAGCATCAACCTGCAGCCCGGCTACCAGAAGCTGTGCTACGAAAACGCACTCAACTACGTGCGCTACCGCCACACCGACTCCGACTTCGTGCGCGTCGCCCGCCAGCAGGACTTCCTACGCGACCTGCGCGAGCAAGTCTCGCCCGAGCTCGGGGAAGTCGACAATGTCGCCAAGGCGGTGGGGCGCGCGATCAGCACCAACTTCCCACCCTCCGCGTCGATCCTGGTGGAGCTGGCGAAGCTGATCGGCTTCTCCCAGGGCAAGCCGCTGCGCCAGGTGAAGTTCCAGACCGAAAACGTCGACTACGTATTGAACGGGGGGGACTACGTGACCTCCTCGCCGGCGCTCGAGCAGGCGACGCTCGAGGACTTCCTACACGGCCACCAGCACCTGCGGGCGCCGAACCTGCACGCGAGCGCTCCTCGCTCGCACCGCGGGGGCCACGGGCGCCATCACGGGCGCGGCTCCAGCCGCAACTCGGCCCCCAACCCCGCGAGCGAGGATCTTTACCCGACGCCCTCCAGCGACCAGCAGCAGGCGGTGAGCGCCGCGGTGCAGGTGCCCTTCCCTATGCTCTACCCGCGTCTGCAAAGCGGCCCGGCGACGCAGGAAGAGGTGCGCCCCTACGCGCTGCGCGACCCCCAGGGACACCTCCACCACGCGTACACGGTCGTCTTTCAGCAGAACGAGATCGGCGGCTACTACGACGTCGAGGGCACCGACTGGCTGGACCCCCCGATCATCGAGCATCCCCAGGAAACGCGCTATGTGGGCCGGCGTGCCTACATGATCTTCGCCGACGGCGAACACATCCACATGATCGCCTGGCGCGAACACCACGCCCTCTACTGGGTCATCAACACGCTGCTGGAGGAACTCACCAACCAGCAGATGCTCACGATCGCCGACTCCACGCAGCTGCTGCGCTGAGCTATCCGACCTTCGTCCCGTCGAGGGCGGCGTTGACCAGCGCGTCGGCGTGGGCGTTCTGGGCGCGGGGCACCGAGCGGATCGACCAGCGCTCGAACTTTCTCAGCGCGGCCATCGCCTCGAGATGCAGGGGGCGCATCGCGGCATGCTTGACCTTGTAGATGCCCTGCACCTGCTTGGCGATCAGCTCGGAGTCGTTGACGACCTCGACCTCGGTGGCTCGCAGTGTGCGGGCGCGCTCCAGGCCGAGCAGCAGCGCTTGGTACTCGGCCACGTTGTTGGTCACCTCGCCCAGCAGGCGCGCGTGCTCGTCGAGCACCTCGCCGGTGGGGTCGCTGACAACGGATGCGGCTGCCGCCGGGCCGGGGTTGCCGCGGGCGCCGCCGTCGACGTGAACGATCACCTTCATCGTGCCGAGCCTATCCCGCCGCGAGGACGCCATGCGCCGCGCGATGCAACGAGACTCAGGGGTGCGCCAGCCGCGGCAGGTCGCCGGGCACCCGTGCGCGACGGCGATCGCGCACGATGCGCTGCCGGCGGGCGGAGCTCCCGTCCATGCTGCCCGCGCTGCCACTGCGCCCGCGCCTGTCGGCCTTGCGACGGTCGACGATTACGGTCACGTTCTCGTTGTTCTTGTAGTGCTCGACCAACGTCGGGTAGAGCTCGTCGGCGAGCGGTCTTGGCACCACGCTGTAGATCATCGTATGAGCGATTCTACTCGACTATCGGTGTGCGCCGGGAAAAGTTCAGGACCGGATCGCAAGCGTTCAGGGCAGGGTCGCACGTTGCCAGAACAGAGTCGGAGATCAGGGCACCAGCAGCGACAGCGCTCCGCGCTCGTCAGCCACCGCGTTGGCGATGCGGTCACCCTCGGCGAGTTCCTCGAGCTCCATCCCCTCCGCCGCCAGCCACGCCCCCCGGGTGTCGTCTTGCGAGTCGATCTCGTAGCGGTACCAGCACAGCTCCCAGGCGACCACGATCGCCACATTCGCGCTTGCGAGCTCGGTCGCCCGCACGGTGGGGGTGCCGAGCGAACGCGCGACCCCTGCCACCCGACGCGGATACTCGCCGGCGTTGAACACCGCCAGCGCCCGCTGCACGTTGGCGCCCGTCTGCCCCGCGCCCGGGACCGGCGCGTGTTCGACGGCGCCGCCAATCTCCTCGGGTGTGCCATCGGCCTCCTCAGGCGCGCCCCATTCCTCGTCGACGGCTGCCCACTCCGCGTCGATGCCCGTCCACTCCGTCGTCCCCGCGACGGCGCTCCCGCTCCCTCCCTCGGCAGGGTCGCCGATCTCCGTGCCGCCCGCGCCAACCGGCTGCGTGGGCTCACGCAGTTGGCGCAGCTTGCGCAACAGCGAGCGCCCCCGCTGGGAGCGATCGGCGCGTGGCCTGCCCGGATGTGTCTCGGTCTCGCGGCGCCAGCCCTCGTGGGCGGCGCGTGTGGTGCACAGCTCGCACACCATCCGCCGCTGCCCGCCGCCGAGAAAGACGTCGGGCTGCTCCCCCCGCAATAGGCGTCTCCCACACACGTCGCACTCTACGTCGGGGTGGGAGGTCACGATTGTTCTGGCTGCCATCGAGTGCTCCAGGGTAAACCACGCGGCCGATGGGCGTGCTCTTCCACCGCTGGCGACTCAAAAGCTGCACGCTGCATGTCGCGCGATCCTTTAGGCTGCCTGCTCGATGCGCGCGGTCACGTTTCAGGCACCCGGCAAGGTGGCGGTCGAGGAGGTTCCCGAGCCCGAGCTGACGGGCCCGGAGGATGCGATCGTGCGGATCGAGGCGAGTGGGGTGTGCGGGTCGGATCTGCACATCTACCACGGGCGCGTGCAGATCGAACCGGGCTTCACGATCGGCCACGAGTACGTCGGCACGGTGCTCGCGGTGGGCGAGGCGGTGCGCGAAGTCGCCGTCGGCGACCGCGTTTTGGGCTGCTTTCAGAGTGCCTGCGGGCGCTGCTGGTTCTGCCGTGCGGGCGCCTTTCACAAGTGCGAGCACTCGCGCACCTTCGGCCACGGGGCGGCGCTGGGCTCGCTGCAGGGCACGCAGGCCGAGCGGGCGCTGGTGCCGAGCGCCGACCTGGTGCTGCGCAAGGTGCCGGAGGGAATGAGCGACGACGTGGCGCTGTTCGCCGGGGACGTGATGGGCACCGGCTTTCACGCCGTCCTCGACAGCGGTATGCGCCCTGGGGACGTCGCGGCGGTGCTGGGCCTCGGGCCGGTGGGGCTGTGCGCGGTGCAGGCCGCGCGGGCGGCGGGCGCGGCGCACGTGATCGCCGTGGACTCGGTGCCCGCGCGCCTGGCGATGGCGGAGTCCTTCGGCGCGCAGGCCGTGCACCTGCAGGAGGGGGACCCCCGCGCGGCGGCGCGCGCAGCGACGGCGGGGCGCGGGGTGGACGTGTGCATCGACGCGGTCGGGCACCCCTCCGCGCTGGATCTCGCGCTGCGCCTCACGCGCAAGTGCGGCACCGTGCAGGCAATCGGCGTCTACACGGAGCGCGCCGAGCTGCACATGGGGCTGCTGTGGATCAAGTCCCTACGGATGTGCGCCGGCCACGCCAACGTGATCGGGCACATCGACCGCGTGCTCGCCCTGATGTCCGCGGGCGTACTCGACCCCACGCCGCTGGTCACCCACCACATGAGCCTCGACGAGGCTCCGGAGGCGTACGCTTTGTATGACCGCCGCGAGGCGCTGAAGATCGTCCTCAAACCTTAGGAGCCAAAGATGAGCACAACCACAATCGAGCTGCCCGAAGCTCTCGGCTCCGACGCGCGCGCATTCATCGGCCGCGAGCACGGGCTGCTGATCGGCGAGGAGCGCCCGCAGGCCGCCGACGGGCGCACCTTCGCGACGCTCGACCCCTCCACGGGGCGCGAGCTCACGCGCGTGCCGCAGGCCGGTGCCGAGGACGTGGAGCGCGCGGTGGCGGCGGCGCGGGCTGCATTCGCCGAGGGTCCGTGGGCGACGATGCCCGCGTCCGGGCGCGAGCGCCTGATGCTGGCGCTGGCAGGTGCGATCGAGGAGCACGCGCAGGAGCTCGCGCAGATCGAGTCGGTCGACAACGGCAAGCCGGTGGGGCTCGCGCGGTACGTGGACGTGGCCGGGACGGCCGCCCACCTGCGCTACTTCGCCGGCTGGCCGACGAAGATCGAGGGCGCGGTGCTGCCCGTGGCGGCGCCCAACATGCTCTGCTACACCCGCCGCGAGCCGGTCGGGGTGTGCGGGCAGATCGTGCCGTGGAACTTCCCGCTGCTGATGGCCGCCTGGAAGCTCGGGCCGGCGCTCGCCGCGGGCTGCACCGTGGTGCTGAAGCCGGCCGAGCAGACGCCGCTGAGCGCGCTGCGCCTCGGCGAATTGGCGCTGGAGGTCGGGTTCCCGCCGGGCGTGCTGAACGTCCTCACCGGCGATGGCTCCACCGGCGCGGCGCTGGTCGACCATCCCGACGTCGACAAGCTGGCGTTCACCGGCTCCACCGCGGTGGGGCGCGAGATTGGCGCAAAGGCCGGCCGCGCGCTCAAGCGCGTGACGCTCGAGCTGGGCGGCAAGTCGCCCAACATCATCCTCCCCGACGCCGACATCGAGGCAGCCGTCAAGGGCTCCTACCAGGCGATCTACTTCAACTCCGGCCAAGCGTGCAACGCCGGCTCGCGCCTATTCGTGCCGGCGGAGCGCTTCGACGAGGTGATGAGCGGGCTGGCCGCACAGGCCGCCACGGCGCAGCTGGGGCCGGGACTCGACCCGGGGACCCAGCTCGGCCCGCTCGTCTCAGCCGAGCAGCACGAGCGCGTGCTCGGCTACATCGAGGCCGGCCGTGCCGAAGGGGCCGAGGTGCTGGCCGGCGGTGAGGCGGCGCTCGCCGACAGCGGCGGCTACTTCGTCGCGCCCACCCTCTTCAGCGCCACCGGTACCGGCGCGGACGAGCTGCGGATCGCGCGCGAGGAGATCTTCGGCCCGGTGCTGGTCGCCTCCCCCTACGACACGCTCGAGGAGGTCGCGGCGCGCGCCAACGACAGCGACTACGGGCTGGCCGCGGGCGTGTGGACGCGCGATGTCTCGAGCGCCCACCGCCTGGCCGCGCTGCTGCGCGCGGGCTCGGTGTACGTCAACACCTGGGGCGCCGTCGATCCCTCGGCGCCGTTCGGCGGCTTCAAGGCGTCGGGCCTCGGTCGCGAGCACGGCCACGACGGCCTGAGCGCGTATCTGGAGACCAAGAGCGTGTGGACCGCTCTATGAGCGCGTCCATGCCCGGCCCGGGGCGTCTGAAGATCTCGCGCATCGTGGACGACGGCACCGTCAGCCTCCTCCTGGAGGGAGAGCTCGACCTGGCGGGGGCGCCCGAGATGGAGGCAAGCTTCGCGGCTGTCGAGCAGGACGAGCCCACGCGTCTGATCGTCGACCTGGGGCGCCTGCAGTTCATCGACTCCACGGGACTGCGGCTGCTGCTACAGGCGGACGCGCGCGCCAAGGAGCAGGGTTACGAGCTCTTGCTGCGCCCGGGCGCGCAGGCGGTGCAACGAGTGTTCGAGGTGACGGGGGCGCTCGCGATCCTGCGCTTCGAGGGCGCCGAGGGCTAGACCCCAAGGTCCTCGTCACCGACCGAGATCGGCCGAGAAGCCCTTGTCCAGTTCATCGGTTCTGCCACAGCCATTCGCCGGGGCGGGGGACGTGGCCTCGGCCTGCCCGGCGGGCGCCGACCGCACCGCACCGAGCCGCGCAACGCTGGCGCTGGCAGGGGTGTGCGTGGTGGTGCTGCTGGCGGCGACGCTCGAGGTGGTGCTCGACGCGGCGGTCGGCCACTCGCCGCTGACCCCGGGCTCGCCCAAGATCGCTGGTTGGCTGGTGGCGATCGGCAAGCCACTGGGCTTCATCGGGATCGGGGAGCGTCTGGGCTTCCGGATGTTCCTGATCGCGCTGCTGTGCTTCACCGGCGCCTACGCGGGGCTGCTGGCGCTGGCACGGCGCATCTCCACCGACCCCCGCGCCGCGCGCTGGTCGATCGTGCTGGTGGGGACACTGACGGTGATCGTGTGCGCCGGCCCGATCCTCTTCTCCACCGACGTGTTCAGCTACATCGCCTACGCGCGCATGGGGGTGCTGCACGGGCTGGACCCCTACCTGCACGGCCCGATCAGGATCGAAGGCGATCCGATCTTCAAGTACGTGGGCGAGGACTGGCTCAAAGTGGCGACCGCGTACGGGCCTCTGTACACGCTGATCTCCTACCCGCTGGCGCTGTTGGGGCTGAAGGGTGCGGTGTGGGGCGCGAAGGTCGAGGCGCTCGCCGCGTGCGCGGGCACGCTGGCGCTGACGTGGCGCTGTGCGCGGGCGCGAGGCTACGACCCGGTGATCGCGCTGGTGGCCGTCGGCGCCAACCCGCTGTGGGTGCTGTACGGGCTGGGAGGTGCCCACAACGATGTGATCATGACCTTCTTCATGATGGCGGCGGTGGCGTTGGTGGTGAGCGAAGAGAACCCCACCAGCGCCACCGGCTCTGGCTCGTCGCCCAGCCGCCGGGCTTTGCGCAATCGCGAGGCCTGGGCCGGCGCCTCGGTGGTCGCCGCGGGCCTGGTGAAGGCGACGGGAGCGGTGCTGCTGCCGTACATGCTGCTCGCGCGTCGCGGACCGAAGCCGGGAGACACGCGCCTTCGGCGCTGGCCGATTCGGGGATGCGAGCGCAGCGAGTGTCGCCCTAATCGGTCCCCGTTTCGGCCAGCGGCGCTGGCGGGCGCGGTCGGGGCGCTGGTGGCGATCGCGGTGGTCTCCTACCCGGTGTTCGGCCTGCACGGCCTCGACGTGATTTCGGCGCTCAACCGTGACGCGGCGCTGGTGTCGACCGACAGCTTCCCCAACGAGATCGCGCACCTGCTGGGCAAGCCGGGGGTGTTCCCGGCCGATCACACGCTGCTGAAGATCGCGCTGGTGGCGATCGTGCTGCACCTGCTGTGGCGCACCTGGCGGGGGTATGACTGGGTGTCGGCGTCGGGTTGGACGCTGCTGGCGATCACGGTGACAAGCACGTGGCTGCTGGCGTGGTACACGCTGTGGGCGCTGCCGCTGGCGATGGTCGCGCGCGACCGGCGGCTGCTGATCGCGATCTTCGCCGTGCAGGGCCTGTTCATCGTTCACCAAACCGCTCCGCTGTTCTCGCCGGCGTCGTCATGAGCGGGGCGAGCACGCACATCGAGCCGGGTGGCAGCTGGGAGAGCATGCACATCGAGCCGGGCGGCAGCTGGGAGAGCAGGAACGTTGGGCAGGGTGGCCGCGGTGGGAGCGCGCGGTGAGTGGGGCGGCGAGCACCGCCGAGCCGGGCGGCCACTGGGAGCGCCTGCCGGAGCGTTTGCGCCCGCGCACGCAGGAGCGCCGCGGCCGGGGCGAGCAGCGCCGCGTGGAGAGCACGCTGCTGGTGCTGGCGTTCCTGGTGCTGGCGGTGGCGGTGGTCAACGACGTGGTGCGTCAGGTGCACGTCAACGAACGCCTGACGGTGGACCTGCGCACATGGCAGACGATCACCGGCAACAAGCTCAAGAACATCTCGATCGAACAGGACCTGACCCATCACACTACGCGCGATGTGCTGTGCGGGAACACCGGGTCGGGCCCCCCGGGAACCCAGCCGCAGGCGTGCCTGATCCTCACCGGCCCGACGGTGCACGGGCTGCGCGCGGCGCGGGGCGGCTTCTACCTGCCGCCCTACTTCCAGGACAAGCGCGTCAATCGCTATGCCTGCTTCGGCACGGCGGTGAGCGAACACCTGTGCGGCCTGCCGACCCCGCCGGGAGCGCCGGACGAACCGTTGACGGGGGGTTAGATGGCGGAGCCTGCGGCTGGCTCGCGCGCGGGGGGTCGGTACCTGCCTAAGGAGAACCGGGTGGGCGGGAACCGATTCGAGGGTCTCAAGGGTCGGGGATGGGTTGCGCAGCGAGAGACGAACGCCACGAGCGGAGCCCTCACCAAGTGGTGGCCGCTGGCGGCGTTGGTGGTGCTCGCGGCGTTGCTGCGCCTGAGCACACTCGACCTGCAGAGCTTCTGGTACGACGAGGCATACGTGCCGGTTCACACGCTGCACCCGTCCCTGATGGCGACGCTGCGCTCGGTCGAGCACCGCGAAAACACGCCGCCGCTGTGGTACGTGATGATCTGGGGCTGGTCGCGGGTCTTCGGCACGGGGATGCTCGCCCTGCGCCTACCCTCGGCGCTGGCGGGCATCGCGACCGTGCCGGTGGCGTGGGGGATCGGGCAGCAGCTGGCCGGCCGTCGCGCGGCGATCGCCACCGCGGCGCTCGTGGCGACCAACCCACTGCTCGTGTGGTACTCGCAGGAGGCGCGCGCGTACGGCCTGTTCGTGTTGATGGCGGCGCTCGCGATGTGGTGCTGGCTGCGCGCCGACGCCTCGCCGACGCCTGGCAGGCTGGCGGCGTTCGCGGCGAGCGGCGCGGCGGCGCTGGCGACGCACTACTTTGCGGTGTTCCTGCTGGCGCCGATGTGCCTGTGGCTGCTGCGCCACCGCGCGCGCTGGAGGGTGGCGCTGCCGGCGGTGGCGGCGATTGTGCTGGTCGGCGCGGCACTGGTGCCGCTGGCGCTCACCCAGGGCGGTCACGGCACGCAGTGGATCGGGGCGTGGGCGCTAGCCAGTCGCCTCGAAACGATTCCCCAGTACTACCTGACGGGCTATTCTGGGGCGCCGCTGGGCCACGGCCTGGAGCTGCTGGTGGCGCTGGAGATCCTCGTGGCTGTGGGCTACGGCCTGTGGCGGATGCTCACCCCGCGCGAGAGCGAAGGCGCGCTGCTGGCGCTGGGGGTGGCGGCGTGCGGGGTGCTGATCCCGGCGGCGATGGCGCTCGCCGGCGCCGACTACCTGGCGCCGCGCAACGTGGTGGCGGCGATGATTCCGCTGAGCGCTGGGATCGCCACGATCGCGGCGGCGCGGCGCACCGGTCGCACCGGGCTCGCTCTGGTGGGGCTGATCGCGGTGACGTTCGCCGCGCTGTCGATCGACGTGGACTTCAGTCCGCGCTTGCAGCGCGGCGACTGGCGTGGGCTCGCGAGGGCGATCGGGAGTGAGCACCCATCGACCGGCGCGCGCGCGATCACCACGGTTGAGTTGGGTGCGGCGCCGCTCGAGTACTACCTGCCGCCGTTGCGCAACCTGCGGCAGGGGGCGGCTGTGAGGGTGAGCGAAATCGACGAGACCGGCTACGTCCCACTGCGCCCGGGGGCGAGTAAGCCCCCGGCGCCCGGTTTTCATCTGGTGCAGCACGGGAACGTGCACGGCATGATCCTCTACCGATTCACCTCCCGGACACCACGCATAGTGGGGGAGGCGCAGCTGCGCGAACACGTGATCGCCGAAGGCCGCCCCGAGGTGCTGGTGCGCTGATCGCGCCGGTCGAGGCCCGAACGTGATATCACCGCCCGCGCAGTCGTTGGATACGAAAGGATTAGCTCGCTGGATCATGTCGACCTCGACCGCCACGACCCGCAGCGAGGCACGCATCGCGCTGGAGCGCGCCTGCGAGCACCTGCTCGCCCTCCAGGATGACGCGGGCTGGTGGCGGGGCGAGCTGCAGACCAATGTGACTATGGACGCCGAGGACATGCTGCTGCGCGAGTTCCTCGGGATCCGCACCGTGGCTGAGACGGAGCGCTCGGCCGCGTGGATCCGCTCGCAGCAGCGCGAGGACGGGACGTGGGCGAACTTCCACGGCGGCCCCGGCGACCTCTCGACGACGGTGGAGGCCTACTGGGCGCTGCGCCTGGCGGGCGATCCGCCCGACGCGGAGCACATGCGCACGGCGGCGGAGTGGGTGCGCGCACAGGGCGGGGTGGAGGCGGCGCGGGCGTTCACGCACGTGTGGCTCGCGCTGTTCGGGCTGTGGCCGTGGGAGCGGATCCCCGCCCTTCCGCCGGAGATCGTGATGCTGCCGCGGTGGGCGCCGCTCAACATTTATGACTTCGGCTGCTGGGCGCGCCAGACGATCGTGGCGCTGTCGCTGGTGATGGCGCGGCGCCCGAAAAAGGCGCTGAAGTTCGACCTGCGCGACCTGCATGGCCCGCATCCGTGGACCCCGAGCGGAACGGTACCCGAGCCCCGCGCCGGCACCCGTCCTCCCCGTCCAGCCGCCTCCGCGCACGGCCGCTTCTCCTTCCTGTCCTTCCCCTCCACCACCGCCGCCACGGCCCGGGCGGGCGCGTGGCTGGGTCGTTTGGACAGCGCGCTGCGACTGTATGAGCGCCATCCGCTGCCCCCGTTGCGCCGCCAGGCGATCGCGCACGCGGAGGCGTGGATCGTGCGCCGCCAGGAGGCCGACGGCTCGTGGGGTGGCATCCAGCCGCCGTGGGTGTACTCGCTGATGGCGCTCCACCTCGGCGGCTACCCGCTGGATCACCCGGTGATGCGTCGCGGCTTGGAGGGAGTGGAGCGCTTCATGATCGAGGATCGCGACCACAGCCGCGGGGTGGGCGCGGGACGGGAATCCCGCCAACCGATCCGGCGCTTGGAGGCTTGCCAGTCGCCGGTGTGGGACACGGCGCTGGCGGTGGTCGCGCTCAGCGACGCCGGAGCGCCGCGCGAGCACCCGGCGCTGGCGCGCGCGGCGCAGTGGCTGCTGGACGAGGAGGTGTGCGTGCGTGGCGATTGGGCGGTGGCGCGTCCGGAGTTGCGGCCCGGAGGGTGGGCGTTTGAGTTCGAGAACGACAACTACCCCGACGTCGACGACACCGCCGAGGTGGCGCTGGCGCTGCTGCGCACGATCGAGCTGGAACCCGAGCAGATCCGCCGTGCCACCCGCCACCGCCGCCGCAGCGGGGAAGTGCCCCCGGAGGAGGGTGCGCAGGGGGTGCGCGAGCGCGCGCAGGACGCGATCGATCGCGCGGTCGAGTGGGTCGAGGGGATGCAGAGCGAGGGCGGGGGCTGGGGGGCGTTCGACGCCGACAACACGCGGGCGCTGGTGAGGGCGCTCCCGTTCCTGGACTTCGGCGAGGTGATCGACGAGCCGAGCGCCGATGTGACCGCGCACGCGCTGGAGATGCTCGCCGCGCTCGGTCGCGCCGACAGCGAAACGGCCCGCGCGGGACTTGGCTGGCTGCTGGGTCAGCAGGAGGCCGACGGCTCGTGGTTTGGCCGCTGGGGGATCAACCACATCTATGGCACCGGCGCGGCGCTGCCGGCGCTGGCCGCGATGGGGGTCGGTCCCGAGGAGCAGCCGATTCGCCGGGCGGTGGCGTGGCTGCGCGAGCACCAGAACGAGGACGGTGGCTGGGGGGAGGACCCGCGCTCCTACGACGACCCCGCCTGGATCGGCCGCGGCGACTCGACCGCCTCGCAGACGGCGTGGGCGCTGCTGGCGCTGCACGCGGCCGGCGAGGCGCTGGAGCGCTCCGCGGCGATGGAGCACGGGGTGACGTGGCTGATCGCCACGCAGCGCCCGGACGGGACGTGGGATGAGCCGCAGTACACCGGCACCGGGTTTCCGTCGGACTACTACATCAACTACCACCTCTACCGCCTCACCTTCCCGATCATGGCGCTGGGTCGCTGCGCGGGGGTCGAGCCTGGATCGGCGTGAGCGCCGTGGCGATGGGCGGAAGGAGACTGCCCATCCGAGCGATGACGCTCCTCGGTGCAATGTCGCAGGGCGATGCGCCATCTCGCGCTCACCACCCGGCGTCTCCTGCCGAGTCTCCTGCCGTGGCTTCCCACTCGTCCCCTCCCGACCTGCCCACCCCAGTGGCGGTGATGGCAAGGGCGGGCGGTGAGAACTTCCCGGTCGCCAGCCGCATGCTGCCGCGCCGGAGCAGGGAGCACCTGCTCGCTCTGTACGGCTTCGCTCGGCTGGTGGACGAACTGGGCGACGCCGACCGCCGCCCACCGGCCGAACGGCTGGCGGCGCTCGACTGGTTGGAGGCGGAGCTGGAGCGGACATACCTCGGCGCGGCGCGCCACCCGCTGCTCGTGCGCCTGCAGGGCACCGTGCGGGAATTCACGCTCCCACGCGAGCCCTTCCTACGACTGATCGAGGCCAACCGCGTCGATCAGCGCGTGGCGCGTTACGACACGTGGGAGCAGCTGCTTGGTTACTGCCACCTATCGGCTGACCCGGTTGGGGAGCTGGTGCTGGGCGTGTTCAGAGCGGGCACCCCAGAGCGGGTGGCGTACTCGGACCGGATATGCGCGGCTCTGCAGCTCGCCGAGCACTGGCAGGACATCGCCGAGGATCTGCGCGCGGGACGGATCTACCTGCCCGCGGAGGACATGGCGAGCTTCGGCTGCACCGAGCGGGATCTCGCCCAGCCTCACGCGAGCTGGCGCGTGAGGGGGTTGATCGCTTTCGAGGTGGCGCGCACTCGCGAGCTGCTGGGGGAGGGGGCTCCGTTGATCGGCACGCTGCACGGTCGCGAGCGGTTGGCGGTGGCCGCGTTCGCGAGCGGCGCCGACGCGGCGCTCGGCGCGATCGAGCGCGCCGGCTACGACGTTCTCGGCGGCCCACCACGTGCGGGCCGCACGCGGCGCGCGGCGGTGTTGGCGAGGACGCTGGCCGAAACGGGGATGCTGGCCCATGCGAGGATGCAAACGCAGTGAGCGTTCACCGAATCGGTCGCAGGCGAGTGTCTCCCGGCTTCGGCGGGGCGGCATCGGTGAGCGCGGCGCCGGCCCACACCCAGTCGGCCTACCGGCAGTGCGAGGTGCTGACGCGCGCGGCGGCGGGCAACTTCTACTACGGCATCCGCCTGCTTCCCGCCCCCAAGCGCAGGGCGATGTGTGCGGTGTATGCGTTCGCGCGGCGCGTTGACGACATCGCCGACGGGACGTTGGCGCCGGAGGAGAAGCTGCGCCGGCTGGCGGCGGCGGCGCAGGCACTGGAGCGCATGAGCCCGCGGGACCCCGACCCGGTGATGGCGGCCCTCGCGGACGCCAGCGCCCGCTTTCACCTGCCGGCCGACGCCCTCGAGGACCTGATCGAGGGGGTGCGGATGGATGTGCGGGGCACCTCCTACGCAAACTTCAACGAGCTCGAGCTCTACTGCCGGCGCGTGGCTGGCTCGATCGGGCGGCTGTGCCTGGCGATCTTCGGTACGCGCGCGGGCGGGTGGGCGGGTGGGTGGACTCCGGATCGAGGCGAGCGGCCGGCGAGCGATCTGGCGGATGACCTCGGGGTGGCGCTGCAGCTCGCCAACATCGCGCGCGACCTACGCGAGGACGCCGAACGGGGGCGGGTGTACCTGCCGCGGCGCGATCTGGTGCGCTACCACCTGTACGACGACGGCCCGCTCGACGCCCCCGCGCTGCAGGCGCTCACGCGCGAGGCGAGCATGGCGGAGCCGGCGATGGTGGCGGGCTTTGAAGGAGGAGACGTCGGCCAGCTGTACGCGCTGATGCGCTTCTACTGCCTGCGTTCGCGCGACTTCTTTCACCGAGGCATGGAGCTGGTGGCGCTGCTCGACCGGCGCAGCGCCGCATGCGTGCTGGCGATGGCGGGTATCTATTGGCGCCTGCTCGGCCACATCGAGGAGCGTCCCGACCGCGCGCTCGCGCGCCGCGCACGGCTGGCCAAACGCGAGAAGGCGTGGGTCGCGGCGCGCGCGTTGCTCGGTAGGGGGATACCGGAGCGCCACCCGGCGGAACGGATTCAGGAGGAAGATCCTTGAACGCCCCGAGGGGCAGACGCTTAAGCTCCCATCGGCGCCCCAACCAAATGGGATCAAGTCTCGTTCTTGTTTGGTTAGGACTCGGAAAAAGCGGGCCGGTGAACGTTCCCGACGATGAAAGCCCTTGAGCGCTTCAGTGGAAGCGGACCGTTGAGCACCGCCAACCTGTCGGGCTCCCATGTGGCGGTGATCGGCGGCGGGCTGGCGGGCATCTCAGCGGCGCTCGACTGCGCCGACGCCGGCGCGCGGGTGACGCTGCTGGAGGTGCGCCCCCGGCTGGGCGGGGCGGTGTACTCCTTCGAACGCGACGGCCTGCTGATCGACAACGGCCAGCACGTGTTCCTGCGCTGCTTTCACGCCTACCGCGCGCTGCTCGCGCGGCTGGGCAGCGAGCGTGGGGTGGCGCTGCAGCAGCGCTTGGAGATCCCGCTGGTGCGCCCCGGCGGAGAGGTGAGCGTGCTGCGCCGCTCCGGGCTGCCCGCTCCGCTGCACCTGGCGGGCACGCTGCTGCGCTACCGCAACCTCACCGTGCGCGAGCGCCTCGGCGCGGTGCGCGCGGCGGTGGCGCTGGGCCGCCTCGACCCGCGCGCGCCAGAGCTCGACCGGCAGACCCTTGGCGTGTGGCTCGCCGCCCACGGTCAGGGGCCGCGCGCCACGGCGGCGCTGTGGGACCTGATCGCGCTGCCGGCGCTCAACCTGCCCGCCAACCAGGCGTCGCTGGCGCTGGCGGCGTTCGTCTTCAAGCGCGGCCTGCTCGAGCACGCGGACGCGGGCGACATCGGTTTTCACCGTCGCCCGCAGAGCGAGATCGTTGGGAAGCCGGCGGAGCGCGCGCTGCGCGCGGCGGGCGTCGAGGTGAGGCTGGGGTGGCGCGCTGAGCGAGTGGTGGCCGGCGACGGGGGTTTCGAAGTGGAGGGCGGCCAGCCCTGCGTGAGCGCCGACGCGGCGATCGTGGCGCTGCCGCGGACGCGCGCCGCGGCATTGATCGAGCCACTCGACCCATCGGCGGCGGCCCGCGCGCTGAAGCTGCGCGACACCCCGATCGTCAACCTGCACGTGGTATACGACCGCACTGTGTGCGACCTTCAGTTCGTGGGTGGGGTGGGGTCACCGGTGCAGTACGTCTTTGACCGCGGCGACGCCGGTGGTGTGGACGCGGGGATGCAGTATCTGGCCGTCTCGCTGTCGGGAGCCGACGAGGAGATGGGTATGAGCGTCGAGGAGCTGCGCGGGCGCTATCTGCCCGCCCTCGCGGAGCTCTTCCCGCGCGCTCGCACGGCACGAGTCGAACGTTTCCTCGCCACCCGCGAGCACGCCGCCACACTGCGCGCCGAGCCGGGCGCGGGTGCGCTGCGTCCCGGGCCACACACCTCGGTCCCTGGATTGGCGCTGGCTGGCGCGTGGACCGACACCGGCTGGCCGGCGACGCTCGAGAGCGCGGTGCTGAGCGGCCACGCCGCTGCGCGCTGCGCGCTGGAGGCCCTCCGGTGAGCGACCTCTTGATCGCGGCGCCGCTGCGCCTGGAGGCGTGGGCGATCTCCGCGGGGATCCGTTCCCACCCGATCCGTTCCCGCCCGCCCCGCGCGCGAGTGCACCGCACCGGTATGGGCCCGCGTCGCTCGCAGGCGATGGCTCCGGTGCTGCGCGGTCGCCCGGGAGCGGCGCTGCTGGTGATGGGCTTCGGCGGCGCACTCGACGAGCACAGCGACGTGGGCGACGTGGTGGTCGCCGACGCCGTGCAGGGGCCCGACGGGATGGGTCCGGTCGCCTGCATCGGCGCGCATGAGCTGGCGGGGGCGCTCGAACGTCGCGGCCTGCGCGTGCGCCACGGGACGGTCGCCTCGGTCGCGCGCCTGGCGATGGGCGACACGCGTGTGCGGCTGCGGGAGGCGGGAGCGATCGCCGTGGACATGGAGTCGGCGTGGCTGGCCCCCGGCGCTGGCGAGCGTCCGTTCGCGGTCGTGCGGGTGATCACCGACACCCCTGCTCGAGAGCTGACCAACCCGCTGCTGACCGTCGCGGGGGTTGCCCGCGCGCTGGCGGCGCTGCGCCGCGCGGCGGGTGCCTTGCACGAATGGACGCCGGAGGGCTGAGTCTTGCGTGTGGCCTGCGAGGCCGTCTGACGTAGGTCGGCCAGGGCGGGGCGACCTTCACACCCGTGACGGGGCAGCTATGGTAGTTGGCACTGATGGCAGCGCGCATGAGACAGAGCACGCGCATGGGGTGGTACCTGATGCGCCAGCGCCTTGCCAAACGCGAGAAGTTCCCGTTGATCGTCGAGCTGGAGCCGCTCTTCCAGTGCAACTTGGAGTGTGCGGGGTGCGGCAAGATTCAGCATCCCGACCACGTGCTGCGCCGGCGGATGTCCGTCGAGCAGGCGGTCGGGGCGATCGAGGAGAGCGGTGCGCCGATGGTGTCGATCGCCGGCGGCGAGCCGCTGATCCACCCCGAGGTTCACCTGATCGCGGCGGAGCTCGTCAAACGCAAGAGGTTCGTCTACCTCTGCACCAACGCGCTGCTGCTGGAGCGCAAGCTCGAGAACTTCAAGCCCAGCCCCTACTTCGCTTGGGCGATCCACATGGACGGTCTGCGCGAGCGCCACGACGCCTCGGTCGAACGCGAGGGCGTCTTCGACAAGGCGGTGTCGGCGATCCGCGCGGCGCAGGCGCGCGGATTCAGGGTGACGACCAACACCACGTTCTTCACACACGATTCCCCGAAGACCGTGCGCGAAGTGCTCGACTTCCTCAACGACGAGCTCGGGGTCGACGAGATGATGATCTCCCCCGCCTACGCCTACGAGAAAGCGCCCGACCAGGAGCACTTCCTCGGCGTGCGCCAGACGCACGAGCTGTTCCGCGAGGCGTTCTCGGGTGGCCGGCGTAAGCGCTGGCGCCTGAACCACAGCCCGCTGTTCCTCGACTTCCTCGAAGGCAACGCCGAGTTCGACTGCACCGCCTGGGGGATCCCCAGCTACTCGCTGTTCGGCTGGCAGCGCCCCTGCTACCTGATGTCAGATGGCTATGCCTCCACCTACAAAGAGTTGATCGAAACGACCGACTGGAGCAAGTACGGCCGCGGCCGCGATCCCCGCTGTGAGAACTGCATGGCCCACTGCGGCTACGAGCCGACGGCGGTGCTGCGTACCACCCACTCGCTGCGCCAGTCGCTGCGGGCGCTGGTCAGCTGAGGCGGTGCGAGCTGCTCGGCGGGGTCGAGCCTGTCCCCCGAGCAAACCTCTCAGCGGATCTCGGTCTGCTGCTCGATCTCGTCAACCGCGGGGACGGGCTCGGCGGACTCCTGGCCCTCGAGCGTCGCGGCGCCGCGGATGTCGCGCCAGGTCATGCCCTCGCCCAGCAGAGCTGGGATCCCGAGACCGAGCGCGGTTAGGACCTCGACGGCCTGGAGGATGATCCCGTAGGCGAGCGCGGGGCCGGCGCCGACACCGTAGGCGGCGAGCACCACCAGGCAGGCGGCCTGGAAGACGCCGACGTTCGAGGGGGTGGCGGGCAGCACGGCGGAGACATTGACGGCCAGCAGCACCGCGGCGGCGGCGATGAGGCCGTCGTCGGATTGCAGGCCGAGCGCGCACAGCACCGCGTAGCAGGCCAGCCATTGCAGCGTCCACGCGAGCAGCTGCAGCAGCACGGCGGGGATTCCGTGACGGGGGTTGGCGAACACGGCGAGACCCTGCCTACCGAGGCGCAGCAGGCGGGCGAGCGTGGCGGCGGCGAGCGCGATCCGCAGCGAGCGCGAGCGCTGCGCGCGCGCCAGCAGCCACGGGCCCATCAGCACGAGCAGGCAGATCGCCAGCGGCACCGCGAGCGCGATCACGAGGCCGGAGACGTGCTGGCGCAGGAGGTCGAGGCTGGTGAAGGTCACGGTCGCGAGGATCGCCAGCGCCAGCAGGTTGATCAGCGTCTGCGAGAAAACGGTGCCGGCCACGATCGGCAGTTGACGGCGCGAGGAGCCGGGCAGGCGGCGGGTCAGCACGAGCATCTTGGCGGGCTCGCCGATGCGTCCGGGGAACACCGCCGAGCCCATCACGCCGATCATCGTCGCGCGGACCACCGGCGCCCACGCGACCTCGGTGTCGGGCAGCGCCGCACGCAGCACCTCGTGCCAGGAGCCGGCGCGCAGCAACAGCGACATCCCCATCAGCGCGAGCGCCAGTACGATCCATCCGGGCTCTGCCGAGGCCAGTGCGTTGCCGACGCGGTGCAGCCCCAGCCGCGAGAGCGCGAACGCGAGGATCGCCGCGAGTACGAGCAGCAGGATGGGCACGACCAGGCGCCTGCGCAGGCGCTGGCGGGAGGGACGCCGTTGGGAGGAGACGGTATCGCCCATCACTTGGGTGTATCAGAGCGTGGAGCGGCGGGGCGGACGAATACGCGTCAGGTCGGGCAGCGGCGCAGAACCGCCGCAGATGCAGACCGACTACTTCCGGGGCGAGCTAGCAGCCCTTGCCGGGCTTCGTGCTGCCCGGTGCCAGGCAGGCGAGCCGTCGCTGTGGCCCACTCACACCGACGGTCCACGTCTGCACTTGGCCGATGTACAAGCTATGGGTGAAGGTGATCGTGAGCTTCGTACCGACGCTGAGATGCCCGCTGTGGAGGATGCTCGTCAGATCTACATCCGTTACCCCGGTCTTGGGTCGCGACTTGCCCCGGCATCTCTTGCGCTTGCAGCGGGTGGCCGGTGACGTGGTGAGACCATGATGCCCGAAGGAGCATCCCCGACCCCTGCAGCTCAGCCGGATATGTGTCCCGATCGGCACGCCGTCGGCGATCAGCGAAGTGAACTCGGTCCACCGGTGGGAGAACTTGTCTCTCCACAGGGTGGCGATCGATAGTCTGCGCAGGGTCACCGTTACGCGCAGGGTGGCGCTGATCTTATTACCGGCGGTGTCGAGCACTTGCAGCACGATGACGTGAACGCCCGCGGTCTTGAAAACATAATCGAGGGTTGGCAGGGACCCAGCCGGCTTGCCATCCACGGTCCACATGTAAGCGTGCGGACTCCCCTGGCTATCGATCACCGATGCCTGGTACTGAACAGCCACACCAGCCACCGGTCGTTGGGCCCCCGAGATCGAAGCCGACTCGGTGGGTGGCGGCTGGATGGGCTGAGTGGCAGCCGAAGTGGCTACGCTGCCGACCCCGTAGGTATTGGCCGCCATTTCCTGAACGCGGACGGTCGAGCCGACGTCGGCCGCGGTGAGCTGATAGCTCTGGCCTGTCGCCCCGCCGATCGGTACGCAGCTCGTGGCCGCCGGCGCGCAGCGGAGCCATTGGATCATGTAATTGGACGGGCTGCCTGTCCACGTGCCGCGGGACTCCGAGAGCACCGCGCCCTGGTCGGCCACTCCGCTGATGGACGGTGGCGCCGTTGCATTGGGTACTTCTCCGACCGGACCGGTGGCGGCAGATGTCGACGAGCTGCCGGTGCCGTAGGCGTTTGTCGCCGTCTCCTGCACGCGGATGGTCGAGCCGAGATCCTGTGACGTTGAGATATAGCTCGGCCCGCTGGCGCCGGGGATCGGGGTGCAGTTGGCCCCGGTCGGATCGCACCGGTACCAGACGTAGGTGTAGGTCGATGGAGCGTTCGTCCACACGCCGTGGACCACGGTGAGCGTCTGGCCGAGCAGATCGCTGCCGCCGATCGACGGCGCGGACAGAGCTTCGGGTGGGGTGGGCGTGATCGCGATCGAGCCGTCGGCGTTTTGCGTGGTATCCAGACCCATGGACACGTTCGTCGCCGCCGCGGTAGCGAAGTCCGATCCGCCGCCACCACCGCCACCGTAGGCCAGCATCGCCGGCGAGCTCGACAGGCACGCGCCGCCGCCGCCACCACCGTAGTAGCCGCCCCCGCCACCACCGCCGCCGCTGCCACCCATCAGCTCCTTTTCCTGGGCATCCCCGCCGCCGCCCCCGGCCGCGGCCGACCCGGCGATGCCTACACCCGCCGGCGCACAGCCCGAGCCGCCGAGACCGGCTGCCGTGGAGCTGCCGGCGTAGCCGCCAGTGTGTATACCGCCATCGAAGATGTTCGAGCTCCCATCTTCGCTCGCGTTGCCGCCAGCGCCGTCGACACTTTCGCTGCCATGGCCCATGCCCTCACCGCCACCGCCACCGGCGACCAGGATCCGGGATGTCAACGAGGCCCCGTTGCCGGGGCAGCCGACGGGGCCGGCGCCGCACGAGACGGTCCGTACATCCGAAGCGCCGCCACCGCCATAGGCGTTCTCTGGGCCCTCGTTGCCACCCGTGCCGCCGCCGTTGGCGCCACCTACCCCGTCCGGCGGTCCCTGTCCGGCTTGGCCGACCTCGAGGTAGAGCTGCTCGCCGGACGACACCGTGAGGTCCGCTTCGACCACCCCCCCGTGGCCGCCGGTGACGAAACCGGTGTTTCCGGCGCCGTCGGCGCCAACGGTGCGGACATCCACGATCGTGATACCGGCCGGAACCGTGTACACCTGCTCATTGCCGGTGTAGGTGAAGGTCTGCGCGGACGCCGTCGCCGGGATGAGGAGAGCGACAACGGCAGCCACCAGCGTGCCGGTAAGGGGCGCGGTCGGCCGCGCCGTCCGGCGCCCGGCGGGTCTCTGGATGACCAACGTTGAAAGCCGACCCACGAAGCCTCGTCTCCTTGCGCCAAAGTGCTCAAGTTCTGTATTGCTGGATTCTGTATACCAGATACACCACCGTAGGATTCCTGTTTTGGTACGCGCGCACTTCCCTGCAAGACAGGCGAAAACCGGGTCAGCGGGGCTCGCGCAAGGCCTCCGAGATGCCATCGACTCTGACCGGCGCGACCCATTCGCGTAGGTGATCCCTTGGCAAGACCCGGTCACCAAGCCGTATCAGTTCATATTCACATAACCAGTGGCTTCCGTCGGCGTGCGCACGTTGGCCGCCACCTTGTTTTCATAGTTGCCCTCGATCGTCTGGATGTCGCCGCCGGGGAGCACATCCCTGACGATCCCCACGTGTTCGTCGCCGAACACGATCAGGTCGCCCGGCTGGGGGGTTACGCCGGGGCCGTTGGGGATTGCGCGGCCGGTGCTCTGCGCCCACGACCAGATCTGGCCGACCGAGCCGAGACCTTCGCCGCCGGCGCCCAGCGGCTCGCCCGCCTGGCGCCCGGCCCACGAGGCGAAGTAGGCGCACCACGGGGCGCCGGGGACCGCCCCCGCGGTGGCGGTCCGGTACATCGCGATCGCCGGCGATTCGTTGCTTGCAGGTGGCTGCTCGGTCTGGCCGAGCTGGCTTTCGGCGATCCTCACGATCTGCTGGCCCGGAGTGCCCGTTGGATTTGCGAGGCCGGGAATGCCTGTCACCGCCCCCGGGCTCGCCGCTCCGATCGCGGATGCCGCTGTTTCCAGGCCCGACGGGCCGGTGAGTGTGCTGCTGGGGGTCGCCGTGCCAGTGGGCGTGACGGGTGCCGCCGTGCTCGCCTGGCTTGCGGTCGCGCTCTGCAGGGCCTGCGCAAATGAGCCGGCGCTGCCGGCCTGCGTGGATTCGGCGGCCACTGGCGCCGCGGTCCCGCCGGTGCCCGCCGCGTTCGATGCGACCAGGGAGGCGGGGTTGGCGATGGCCTGTTCGATGCTCGCAACGCGCGCGAGGACGGATTCCACCGACATCGCACCGGGTGATCGGCAGTGTCGGCACGAGGTTGAGCGGCGGGCCGGCGGGCGGGCCTGACCAGCCGACCGATGGCCGATGGTATCTTGTGGGCGCCTCGCAGCCCCCTCGATCCGGGAGATGAGCAGTGGCCCGCTGGATGAGACTATGCCTGACAGCGTCGATCGGCGTCCTGGCGCTGGCCGGTGGCCTGCTGTCTGGTGCTTCGGCGTCCGCGCTGGCTCCGCCGGGGGGGATCGAACAGTTCTCGTTCTCCAGCATGGAAGACTACCCCACCACGGGCTTTGCCCTTGGTCCTGAAGGCAACATCTGGTTCACGGAGAGCACGCTCTCGGCGAACGTCGGCAAGGTCGCGCTGATCACCCCGGAAGGGAAGATCCTTGAATACAAAGTCCCGACGATTAAACCGGCGACCGAAACGGAGCCGGAATTCAGCAGTCCCGTCGGGCTTGCCAAGGGTGCGGGCGACGATCTGTGGTTCACCGACTCCGCCACCAACGACATGGAACAGCGCCTCATCGGACAGGTCGCGCTGGGGAAAGGCGAACCGCAGATCACCGAGTTTCCGATCCCCAAGGAAAATTATCCCAACCAGATCGCGGCCGGTCCCGAAGGCAACATGTGGTTCACCGACTCTGGCTTCGGAGGCGGCGCCAGGATCGGGCGGATCACACCGAAAGGCACGGTTACGATCTACCCTCTGCCGAGTCCGGGACACTTCAGTGAACTCGGGGGGATTGCGCAGGGCCCCGGCGGCTACATGTGGTTCACCGAACGAGGCGAAAACGAAGAACATCGAGCCTACATCGGCCGGATCAGCACCACGACAGAAAAAGTCGAAGAGTTTCCGATCCCTACTCCTCACAGCTACCCCGGCGGGATCGCCGCGGGTCCCGACGGGGACATGTGGTTCGTCGAGTCGGGTGCGGCTCAGATCGGAGAGATCACCCCGACCGGTGAAATCAAGGAGTTCCAGGCAACGAGCGCGAACTACGCCTTGACCGGCATCGCCGCGGGTCCCGACGGCGACATGTGGTTTGGCCAGGAAGCGACCGACTCGATCGGGCGCATCACGCCCACGGGCGAAGTGAAGGAGTTTCCGATTCCGAACAGGAGCGGCGACCCACAGGGAATCGTCCAAGGCGCGGATGGCAATATGTGGTTCATGGAGGGCGACGCCACGGAAATCGCCCCCACCCCCGGCAGCTTCTACCACGTCGGACGGCTTACGACACCTTTCCTGCCGGCGAGTCTCTCGCCACCGGCAATCTCCGGCACGGCGACACAGGGGCAGGCGCTCACCGCCTCGCAGGGCTCGTGGTCGAATGACCCCAGCGCCTTCGCCTACCAGTGGCAGGAGTGCGACTCCTCCGGCAACGACTGCTCCAACCTGGGCGGCGAAACCGGCGTCACCCACTTCCTTTCGGCGGCCGATGTGGGCCACACGCTACGGGTGGTGGTAAGCGCAACCGGCGTCGCCGGCACGGCCGCCGCCGTCTCGGTCCCCTCGGCCGTGGTCGCGTCGCCGCCCCCGCCGCCGAAAGCCACGCCGCGGGTGGAATCCTCGATGACCTGGACCTTCGGATGGACGCGCAAGTTCACGATCGTCCAGTCGCTGGTCGTGCACGGAGTGCCCGAGGGAGGCCGCGTCGAAGTCACCTGCCACGGTCATGGATGCCCGTTCGGCCACCACGACTCCGCCACGGTGGCGCGCCATCAGGCCCATCCGACGTGCCACAAGCACGAGAAGTGCGGATCCACGAAGCACAACTCCAAGAAGCCGCCGCCCCAGGGGCCCGAAGTCGGCCTCACGGGCCTGTTGAAGGGCAGGCACCTGAAGGTGGGGACGAGCCTCTCGGTCCGCATCGTGAAGCCGGGCTGGATCGGCAAGTCGTTCGTGTTCACGATGCGCTCGCGTGAGACCCCGAGCGTCCAGAGCGAGTGTCTGGCCCCAGGCTCGGGCGAGCCCGGCAAGGGGTGCTGAGGAGATGAGCATGCGGCCCCAGCAGCCGGGCGAGCAAACTGGCATGGGGCGCGGTGCCGGCGGGCGGCTGCTCGTGGCCGGGCTCGCGGTCGCGGTCGCCGTTGGTCTCGGCGTCGGCTTCGCGGCCGGTTCGGCGACCAATGGCGGCGTCAAGGGCGGTTCATCGTCAACGCTCGCCCCGACGATCACGGTCTCCAGCGCGCGCGTCGCCTCCGTGCCCGCCCCCTACGCGATCGCCGCGTTGCCCGCGCTTCACCTCCCGCCGGCGACCCCGAAGAGGCACCCCGCACTCAGCCGGGAAGCGAGCGCACCGACCTCGACTCCGGCCGCAACGACTCCGGCGGCATCCGAACCGCCTCCCTCGTCTCCGCCGGCATCCTCGTCGACTCCGGTCTCGCCGCCGCCCAAACAGTCCAGTCCGGCCTCCAAGCCCGAAGAAAAGATAGAAAGCGGAAGCGGGGGCGCCGGCCAGTAGTCTCTCTACCCTCTGTACCGTTGCCCGTGGCTGTATCGACGCGTATGCTGTGCGTCGATGAGCGAGTCAGATCGCCGCGAGGCCGAAGAGCGGGAGGCCGAGAGCGTCTTTGCTCCGCCCGACCGCAGCCAGGAGACACTCGCCTTCGGCGAGCATCCCGGTTTCGACCGAAGCCGGGAGACACTCGCCTCCGACTCGCATCCCCGTTTCGACCAGCAGCGCGAGGCCCCGGAACGCGATCCCCGCGAGCGGCTGGCCTCGGAGGTCGGCAATCGTGCGTTCGGCGTACTGATCGCCCGCGAGGGCGCCGGGATTCTGCGGGATGGGACCGTGCATCCCGACGTGCAGGCGACGATCGCCGGCAGGCGCGGCGGCGGTGGCGCGCTCGACGCGGGCGCGCGTGAGCGGTTCGCCCCGTCGCTCGGGGACTCTTTGAGCGACGTGCGGGTGCACACCGATGCCGGCGCCGACGCGCTCGCCCGCTCGGTCTCTGCGCGCGCCTTCACGACCGGCAGCGACGTGTTCTTCGCCAGCGGCGAGTACCGCCCCGGCTCGGGCGAGGGGGATCGACTGCTCGCCCACGAGCTCACCCACGTGGTGCAGCAGCGCGGGGCCCCCACCAGCGGACCGCTCACGGTCTCCGAGCCGGGCGACGCGCAGGAGACCGAGGCCGACGCGGTCACGCGCGAGCTGACCGGCTGAGGTCGGGCGGCGCGATGCGGTTCGAGGAGATCGACGCCCGGATCCGAAGTGCGGTTGACGACATCGCCGCCACCGACCCCAACCCCGCCGATCCCTTCCGCGGCCTGTACATCTCCGACGATCTCGCTCGCTCGCTCGCCCGCGCCACGCCGATCGACGAGCTCGACGCGCGCATCGTCGCCGCCGCCGAGGTGCTCGCGCTCGACCCGCTGCACGCCGAGGTCCTCGCACTGTGCGCGGCGCCCGAGCTCAGCCCGCGCTACGGGCGGCTATTTGCCTACCTGCACGACGACATCACTCGCAAGCTTGCCTCCCCGCGACTGGTGGCGCGGCTGCTGGCCGACGAGCGCCGGCCCCGCGACGCGATCCTCGGGTGCTTTGCCCATGACGCGCCGCTGCGTCGCGCCGGTGCGATCCGGCTGCTCGACGGGGACGCCCCCGGGCCGCTGGCCGACCGGCTGGTGAAGGTCCCCGATCGGCTCGCCGCGCAGCTGCTCGGCGCGCGGCTTGACGCGCCCGCAAGCGACGGGCGCGCGCGGCGGGTGGACCTCGATGCCGCCGTCGCGGCGGCGATCGCCTCGGGCTCCCACGCCGCCGCGATCGAGAAGCTGCGAAGCCTGCTCGCCGCCGACAGCCGCCTGCCGCTGCTGGTCGCGGGTCCCGACGCCCCCTTGTTGCTGGCCGCCGCGCTCGGGCGGGGGCTGCTGCTGCTCGATATCGAGGCGCTCGCCTCGCAGGAGTTGCTTGCCGACGCCGCGCTGGCAGCTCGGCTCGAGGGGAGGGCGCTCTGCTTCGACCATCTGGAGCAGATCGGCCCGGCCGACCGCGCGCGGATCGCCCGCGCGCTCGAGGCCTGGGGCGAGCGCCCCCTGATGTGCGCACACACGCGCGATGCTGCGCTGCACCTCGACGAGCAGACGGTGATGGTGGTGGAGACCGCGATGCCCGGCTTCGCCGAGCGCGTCGCGCTCTGGCAGGCGCTGGCCGCTGGAGGCGCGTGTCTCCCGGCTTCGGTCGAAGGCGAGCGTCTTCCGGCTTCGGTCGCCGAGCCCGAGGTGCACGAGGTGGCCGCCAAGTTCCGTCTCTCCGCCGGCCAGATCGCGGCGGCCTGCGAGGTCGCGCGACTGAGCGCCGCCGCTCGCGCGTCCGAGCTGATCGAGAGTGAGGACCTGCACGCCGGCGCGCGCCAGGCCTCGAGCACCCGTCTTGGCGAGCTCGCCACGCGCCTGCCGCCCGGCTTCACCTGGGAGGACCTCGTGCTGCCGGCCCGTCAGCTGGAGCTGCTGCGGTCGATCTCCGCCTACCTGCGCCACCGCGACCTGGTGCTCTCCGAGTGGGGCTACGAGCGCGCTGTCGCGCGTACCCAGGGGCTGAAGGTGCTGTTCGCAGGTGAGTCCGGCACCGGCAAGACGATGGCGGCTCAGGTGCTCGCCCACGGGCTGGGGTTGGAGCTGTTCCGCATCGACCTCGCCACCGTCGTCTCCAAGTACATCGGGGAGACCGAGAAGAACCTCGATCGCATTTTCACCGCCGCAGAAGGCTCAAACGCGATCCTGTTCTTCGACGAGGCCGACGCGCTGTTCGGCAAGCGCTCGGAGGTGAGCGACTCGCACGACCGCTATGCCAACATCGAGGTCGCCTACCTGCTGCAGAAGATGGAGTCCTACCCCGGCGCTGTGATGCTGGCCACCAACTTCCGCCGCAACATCGACGACGCCTTCCTGCGCCGCCTGGACTTCGTGATCGACTTCCCCTTCCCCGAGCCCGAGGACCGCGTGCGGATCTGGCGCCTGCTGCTGCCCACCACTGCGCCGCTGGCCGAGGACCTCGACCTCGAGTTCCTCGCCAACCAGTTCAAGCTCTCCGGCGGCGGCATCCGCAACTGCTCGCTCGCCGCCGCCTTCCTGGCCGCCGACGACGGCGGCCTCATCACGATGGACCACCTCGTGCGCGCCGTGGCGATCGAGTACGGCAAGCTCGGGCGGCTCACGCTCGAGGTCGACTTCGAGCGCTTCCACGGGGCGATCCAGACGCGCGAGAGCTCGCCTGCGGGCGGCCACGTGCGCGGGGAGCCGGCATAAGGGGGGCATCGTGAAGGAGGATCAGGTCGCCGAGGCGCAGAGCGGGGGGTCGAGACCGCCACTCCCTCGGCGGCCGGCGTCGGCCAGTCGCCCGCGACAAGTTCGTCTGGGACCCGGCCGACAATTCCTGGTGGGAGCCGGTGATCCAGGCGTCGGCCACCCAAGCGGAATAGGGATAGGTCCATGTATGCTCGTATAGAGCTATGAAGGGGCGACTGTTGAGGACTCAACGAGCGCCACGCCCGGCGGTCGTCGCACCCGGATCTGTTGGGAGAGACGGGTCAGGGCTCACAGACGTCCGCGCACCTCGACGGGGGGTCGTCGACGGTGTCCTCCCCGATCAAGCCCGTCAACTCGCGTCCGTAGCCGGCAACCGGGCGTTCGCGGTACTCGCGCGAGCCGCGGAGGTCTCTTCTCCGACCACAGATCTCGCAAACCAGGCCGATGGCGAGACGATCCAGCACGACGGCAGGCCCCTTGGTTCGGCTGCGCCGCTCCCGGGAGTACTCCAACGTCAGCCCACCGGCCTGACCTTCGAGCCGCTCGAGATTCAGGGGCACGTCAAGACGTTGTCTCCGAGCGCCCTCGGCAACGCCAGCGGGGAGATCGTTGCCGACATGACGAAGCTCAAGGAGAAGCTGCGCAACACGCAGATAGCGATGCTGGCCGGCATCGACAACTTCTTCACCGATCAGTCCTTCGCTGGCGCGAAGGAGGCCGAGGGCGATTACAGCGGCGTGTTCCTCCACTATGCCGGCAAGAAGATCTTGGAGTCCGTGGTCGATAAGGTCGGCGAGGAGATCCCTTTCTTCAAGCCGATCTGGGGGTTCACCTTCGGTCTGATGGAGGAGCTCGACAAGGAGGGAGAGCGTGCGGCGAAGGCCAAGGGTGAGCTCGAGGTGGGCAAGTTCATCGGCGACTACCGGACGAAGGTAGCCAACGAATTCAACAAGCGGATCGACGACGTCGGGCCGGCCCAGGACGAGCTCATCACCCAATACCAGACGCTTGCCGCCGCCAACCCGGAGCTCAGCACGCCGACGGCTCCATCGGGAGCCGCGCCGGGCGCGCAGCCGAACGTCGCCGGTGACGCCGCCGAGTTCCTGACCAAGCTGCAGACGGTCATCGACGGTTTGAAGGAGCCCAAGGCGGAGGACTGCCTTCAGAAGATCGTCGAAGAGTGGGTGATCGAGTCTGAGGGAGACATCATGAGCCGGGGCGGGGGCGATATGTACGTCAACGGCCGTATCACACTCGCCGCCAAGCTCTACCGCGACGGCGAGGACTGGAAGGTGGTCGAAAGGCCCGAGAAGGGAACGCTGGTCGCCGACCGTGCTGATCGAGCGATCAAGTCGATCGACAGCCTCCTTGCGAGCGGCAAGAGCATCAACGATCTCGGCATCCTCAAGGTCCTGACGATCGACGTGGAGGACGAGGTATTTGGTCTCAACGACCACTACGCCGTGAATTTGAATTGGCGCGGCATCGACGATGTGACGCTCGAGTCCACGATCCCGAGCCCCGTCGAAGCGGACACGGTGGCGAAGGCGGACGCGATCGGCGCTCGCGCGCAGAAGGAGCTCGACGTGAAGCAGATCAAGATCGCCAAGCTCGAGCCCGTCGCCGGCGGAGGCGAGAAGGTCGGCTAGCTCGGCGTGACCCCGATCACGGTCGTCCCCCTCAACACGATGCTCGCTGATCTCGACGAGACGCTGCGCGGGCTGCTCAAGCGCGAGCTCGGACGGCACGGCTTTGACGGAGTGGAGATTGCCTTCGACGCGCCCGCCAGGGAGTGGTCGTCGGCGCTCAGCGCACCAACGGTCAACGCGTTCCTGTACGACCTGCGCGAGTCCAAGGACCACCGCCCGGTTGAGTGGGAGCTGGAGCAGGCTCAGTCAGGCACCCGCGAGCGCCGCCCGCCGCTGATGGTCGAGGCATCCTTTGCCCTCACGGCGTGGGCGCGCGCGGTCGAGGACGAGCACCGGCTGCTCTCCCAGGTGCTCGCGGTGCTCTACGCCTACCCGACCCTGCCTGAAGAGGTTCTGGCGGGCACACTGCGCGATCAGGCTACCCAGCGGTATCCGCTGAGCACGAAGGTCGGCCAGCCCAAGGGCGACGGCAAGTCGGACTTCTGGTCCTCGATCGGCGGCCAGTACAAGGCCTCTTTGGACTACGTGGTGGCGCTCGCCTGCGAGCCCGGCACGACGCTCGAACGGGGGCCGGAGGTACGCACTCAGACCGTGCGCCTGCGCGACTCCGAGGGGACGCGTGCCAATGTGATCGAGCTGCATCGGGTCGGTGGGACGGTCTGTGATGGGGGAGGCGAGCCGGTCGCTAACGCGTGGGTGGCGATCCCGGAGCTGGGCCTGTGGACCGCGAGCGGATCCGACGGACGCTTTCGCTTCGACCGCGTTGGTCCCGGCGCCTACCACTGCCTGGCGCGCGCCGCCGACGGCGGCGAGGCCGAGGGTGAGCTGCTGGTCCCCGGTCTCGGTGTCGAGATCGCGCTCGGCGCTGCCAAGACGAACGTCCGCCGGCGTCGCTGAGCATTTCGCGAGGCTCATCGCTTCTCGAGACGTGGGTCGCGATCGGGTTACAACCCAGGCCGTGCATGCGCTGGAACGCACGCCGCCGACGGGCTGAACGCACCCTGCCCGTGGCCTGGAACGCTCGCCGTCCAGGCGTGGCTGGACGGGCTTTCATTGAGCGACTCGGTGCTGTATCTTCGCTGGGCTCGCGAGCAAGTCTCGGGGGCATTAGCGGAAGCCGTGCCGACACGCGAGTGGGCCAACGGATGGGCGCCGCACGATGCGCCTTGGATGCTCCGCCTGCGCGCCGGCAATCACCAGCCGGATGTACACGCCAGCGAGCTAAGGAGCCACATGCCCACCTATCTGACCCCGGGGGTCTACGTCGAGGAGGTACCCTCGCAATCCAAGCCCATCGAGGGTGTCGGGACCTCGATCGCGGCATTCGTCGGGCTTGCGCCGGGGGGGCCGATCAACACCCCGATGCGAATCTCCAACTGGACTCAGTTTGCCCGTCTCTTCGGTGATCCCCGCGAACCGGAGAACGGCCCGTTCGTGGAGGGCGCCTACCTCGCCCACTCGGTGTACGGGTTCTTCCAGAACGGCGGCGGACTCTGCTGGGTGGTGCGGGTTGGCGACGCCGATGACGCGCCCGCCGCGCAGGCCGCGCTGCCGACCGCCGCGGACCCTGGGGTGGAGGCCTTCCGTGCGGTGGCGCTCGACGGCGCCGCGGGCGGCCCGATCAAGCTCGAGCTGAGCGAGGAGAAGCAGGCCGGCGAGGCCAAAAAAGAGGGCGGCGAGAAAGGCGAGCAAGCTCCCAGCTACCGCTTGGTCGTGACCGCGGGCACCGAGGAGGAGTCCTTCGATGGCCTCTCGCTGAAGAAGGGGCGCTCCTATCTGGCGACGAAGGTGAACGCCACCTCCAAGTTGATCCGCATCGAGGAGACCGGGGCCTCCCTGCCCGACGCCCAGCGCGTCCCAAAGACCGGCGCCTACACGCTGGCGCTGCCCGCTGCTCCCACCGCCAAGATCGAGCCCTCGCACTTCGAGGGCGACGTCGCGCGCCGCCGGGGCATGGGCGGCCTCGCCGCGGTCGACGAGATCACGATGGTCTGTATGCCTGACCTGATGACTCTCGCTTCCAACGGCGGCGACGCTCAATTGCGGGACCTGCAGGGCAAGATGATCGCCCACTGCGAGAATGCCGGCGACCGCCTCGCGATCCTGGACGCCCCGCCCGAGCTGCTGCCCCAGGACGTGTTCGAGTGGCGCCAGAACACCGCCGGGTACGACTCCAAGTTCGCGACGCTCTACTACCCCTGGCTGGAGGTCATGGACCCGCTCACCAACCAACCGCTGCTGGTGCCCCCGAGCGGTCACATGGCGGGCGTCTGGGCACGGACCGACTCGACCCGCGGTGTGCACAAGGCGCCGGCCAATGAGGTCGTGCTGGGCATCAACGGGCTTGGCTTCCAGATCACCCAGGAGGAGCAGGGCGGCCTCAACCGCGTGGGCATCAACTGCATCCGCTCCTTCCCCGGCCGCGGCATCCGCATCTGGGGCGCGCGCACGCTCTCCAGCGACCCCGAGTGGCGCTACCTGAACGTGCGCCGGCTCTTCAACTACGTCTCCGAGTCGATCATGGAGGGGACGCAGTGGGCCGTGTTCGAGCCCAACGACGAACGGCTGTGGATGCAGCTGAAGATCGCCGCCTCCAACTTTCTCACGCGCACTTGGCGCGAAGGGGCGCTGTTCGGGGCCACACCGGAACAGGCGTTCTTCGTGAAGTGCGACTCCGAGACCAACCCACCCGACGTGATCGAGGCTGGCCAGGTGATCGTCGAGATCGGGATCGCGCCGGTCAAGCCGGCCGAGTTCGTCGTGTTCCGCATCAGCCAGTACAGCGCCGACGCCTCGGAGGTCAGTGAATAAGGGTGAGCGGCCGGAGGGACGCCGGCGCGCAGGCCACTCTTTTTTCAGTCAGACCTCCCCGACCTCATTTTTCTCGTAGAAAGGATCCAACCAGATGCCCGACAAGCAGCCACGCCCCTCATCCCACTTCCGCCTCAACCTCGGCGGCCGCGAGAACGTCGGCATGTTCCGCGAGTGCTCGGGCCTCGACTCCGAGACCGACGTGATCGAGCAGAAATCGGTCGACGCCAACGGTCTGCCGACCGTACGCAAGGTCCCGGGCGCCACCAAGTGGTCGAACATCACGCTCAAGCGCGGCGTCGATGAGAACCTCGAACTGTGGAAGTGGCGCGACATCGTCATCAAGGAAGGGCCCGAATCCGCGCGTGTGGATGGGACGATCGAGCTGGTCGACTACAACGGCTCCACGATCGCCACCTACGCCTTCAAAGAAGGGTGGCCGATCAAGTACGCCGGCAGCTCGCTCAACGCTAGCGGCAACGAGGTCGCCCTCGAGGAGCTGCACATCTGCCATGAGGGTCTGGAACGCCAGTAGATGCCGCGCGCGAGTGCAGGCGATGGGCGATGAAGACGGAGGTCGCGTTCACCCTCCCGCGTGGCTTCCTGGACAGCGCCGGCACCGTTCACCGCGAGGGCACGATGCGGCTCGCCACCGCCCGCGACGAGATCGAGCCGCTGCGCGACCCCGCCGTGCGCCAGAACGAGGCCTACCTGTCGGTGCTGCTGCTCGCGCGTGTGGTGACGCGGATCGGCACTGTGCGGGAGATCGACCCGCCGCTGATCGAAAGCCTCTTCGCGGCGGATTTCGACCACCTGCAGCGCCTCTACGAGCGGGTGAACACCGACGGCGAGGCTGTCGGCGTGCTCGCCTGCCCGGAGTGCGAGCACTCCTTCGAGGTGGACCTCTCCGAGATCGAGGACCGACGATTGGGGGAATGACGCGGCCATCTTCGCGCGAGCTGTTCGCGGAGATGGCCGGCCTCGCGGAGCGCTTCCATTGGTCGCTCGACACGCTGCTGGACCTCGAGCACGCCGACCGCCACCGCTTCCTCGCCGAGGCGCGGCGGCTGCACGCTGCCGGGGGGCATATCGATGGCTGAGGCCGGGTCCATCGATCCCGGGGCCGCGGGGACGGGGCTGGGAGCCGGGTCGGCGGGCTCCGGGATCGGGAGGGCGGCCTTTGGGGTCGGGAGGGCAGGTTCGACATCGGGCGAGGCACGCGGGCGTTCCGTGCCCCAGCGGCGTCGAGCTTCGATCGCCGGGCGCCTGCTGGCGCGCGCGCAGCGGCTCGACTGGCGCGGCGGCTCGCAGCTGGCCGCGTCTGTCGTGGAGCGCCACCAGGCGATTCCGGCCGTGGCGGTGCCGCGTCTACTGCCCCACCGAGAGGACGGCGCTCGCCGTGCCTCGGCGCCCGCCGGCGTCTCCGGCGCTCGTCTTGCGCGCGCCCCCGAAGAGCGCGCCCCCGGAGAGGTCTCTCACGCCCGTCCGGAGGGGATGAGCGAGTTCGCCGCCCACTGGCTCTTCGGCGACGGCCCCGCCGAGGGCATCCCCTTCGCGGGTGGAGCTGCGGTTCCCACCGATGCGACCTCGGGGCCGCCGGCCTTCCTCGCCGCCCGCCGAGCTTCCCAGACAAGCGCAGCCACGGGGCGCGCTGCGCGTTCGGTCAGCCGGGCGCCAGCTCCCCGCGGCCGTGTGCACGAGGAGCGGTCGCTGCGTCTCTCGGCGACCCGTCCCCCTTCGCGCGTCGCTGCCGAGTCGGCCTCGCCGCCGGCCCCGGAGGCTTCCGCGGCTCCAGCGCCGTCGCGGGTTGTGCCGCCGGCCCCAGAGGCTTCGCCAGCCCCAGACGCTTCGCCGGCTCTCGAGGCTCCGCCAGCCCCAGAGACTGCTGAGGCCTCTGCGGCTCCAGTGCCGTCGCGGGTTGCGCCGGTTTCCGAGGTCGCGCCGGCCTCCGAGTCTCCAGTCGCGCCCGTCGCGCCGCCGCCGGCATCTGTCGAGATGGAGATGTCGTCCTCCGCCGAGACGTCGGCGCCGTCTCTCTCGCGCCCGCCCGTCGCGGTGCGACCAGCGCCGCGAGCACCCTCATCGGCGCCGGCGCGCGCTCCGGTCGCTCTCCGGCGCGTCACGCGGCCGCCGATCGAGGAGTGGCCGGCTCTGGATGTCACAGCCCCCGTCGAGGCTGGAGTCCCCCGCACTCTGTTGCAGCGCGTCGGCGACCGCCTGCTCCCCAGGCGGCGCGCGGAGCGCTTGACGGAACCGGCCAAACCGGTGTCTGCTTCTCCGAGCCCAGACCGCGATCCTGGCTTGTCGCTGACTGGGACGGGTAGGTCGGTGGCAAGCGCCCTCGCGCGGGCACCCACCGTTCCGGCGCCGCCGGCGCCGCCGGCGGGGACGGACGCGGGCGAGGTGGGGGAGGCGAGCGCTCCGAAGAGCGCAGAGACACGGAGCGCCAAAACGGGCACCGGGTTCCTGGATGGCACCTCGTCCTCGCCGGCGGCAACCTCGGCTGGGGTATCGTCGGGGCCTGCGCCCGACACCGCCGGGTGGGCACCCACGTTCGACTACGTCGAGGAAGCGCTCGCGCCAATGCCGCCGGCTCAGGCACCCGTCGCCTCCGAGGCGACACAGCCCGGCTCCGAAGGCTCTCCGAGCGGATCCGCGGACCCGGGCGACGCCTCCACCGAGCCGATCCCTCCCGACGCCTCCGGGGCCCCGGCCGGTGGCTGGGAAAAGTCGAGCGCGCCAGTTGGAGACGGTCCGCAGGCTCCCACCGCCCCCGGGCCAAGCGGCGTACGGCGGGCCCTGGCACGGCTGCGCACCGGCCGCTCCACCCGACCGGCGTCCTCTCGGGGCGGCGCGTCGAAGCTGGCCGCCGGGATGGGCCCGGTTGAGGGCTCCTCGACCAAGGCGCCCGCGGTCGCGCCCGCGACCATCCACCGCTCGCCGGCGGAGCCGTCGCTCTCGCCAGCTCTCGCTCGTGCGACACCAGCTACCGCTGCACCAGCTCCCGCGGCTCCCGACCTCGCGGTTCCCGATCGCGCCGCGCTCGACCTCGGGGATCACATCCTGGTGACCCCGTCCGCCCCGATTGTGCTCGGCGCTCTCGAGGCTTCCGCCCCGGCTGCCTTTGTGCCGGCGGCCGGCGTGGCGCGAGCACCGTCGCGGCCGCCCGTGCGTCTGCGAGCGAAGCCGGAGGACTCGCGCCTTCTGCACGAGTCCCCGTTTCGGGCAGCGGCTGCGCAAGCCTCCTCCGCGTGGCTTACGCGGGCCGCCTCCCCGACTACGACGTTCCGCGACGGTGCCCCCGATGTTCGATCGGTCGGGGCCCACTCTCAGCCGGGGGCTCCGACGAGCGGTGCGCGGCTGGCCGAGGCGACCGGCGCCGCGCTGCGCCGCGATGTGCCCGGCCTGGAGACGATCGAGTTCCCGATCGCCTCCGCGGGCGGATCCGCCTCCGGCCACGGCGGCTTCGAGAGTGTCCTCGCGCGCGCCGCGGCCGGGCCGGGCTCCGCGGCCGCGCTCGGTGCGGCGCCGGCGCCTGAGGCGGCCGCGCAGCCGGGCGGGGCTCCCGAAGGCGAAGGCGGGGTGGCCTCCCACGGCGGCGCCTCGGCCTCCCACGCGGGCGCCTCGCCGGAGGCCGACGATCTCTATGAGCACCTGATCGAGCGCTTGCGCCGCGACCTGCTCACCGAGCGCGAGCGCATGGGGGACCTGCTCGGAGATCTGCCCTGATGGACACTGGCGAGGAAAGCGAAACGGCGATGAAAGCGAGACGGCACCCACGATGACTCCCTCTATGGAACTCGAAGTCGGCCTGCCCTCCATCGAAATCTCCATCGGCGGCGAAGAAGGCGGGAGCTCCAGTGGGGCCGGAGGGCCGGGCACCCGCCTCGATCCCGTCGGTGAGCTGCGCTTCCGGGTGGAAATCGCCGGCGTGGAAATCGGATGGTTCAGCGAATGCACCGGCCTGCAGGCCGAACACGAAGTGATGGAATATCTGCCTGGGGGCGCTTCCACGCCGATCAAGCTGCGCGGCGCGATCAAGTACCCGAACATCGTGCTCAAGCGGGGCATCACCACCGAAGACGCGCTGATCGAATGGTTCTTCGAAGCGCAGGCGCCTGAAGAACGCCCGGACGTGACCATCACCCTCTACGGGCCGAACCTGCAGCCGATCCAGCAGTGGGTCTTCAACGGGGCCTTCCCGCTCAAGTGGCAGGGGCCCACGCTGAACGCCGCCTCTAATAAGACCGCCACTGAGGCGCTCGAGCTTGGCCACGCCGGTATGGACCCGGGCATGAGTGGAGCGGTCAATGGCTGAAGTTGGCATGGACCCCAACCTGAGCGGAGCGGTCAATGGCTGAAGTCGAAAACCTCCAGCAGGCGCAGATCATGATCGAAGGGGAAGCAGAACCTTTGATCTGCCTGTTCAACCCCAAGGAATACACGATCACCAAGAGCTCCTCCTGGAACGCCAAGCAGGCCGCCGGCGTGAGCCTCCCGCCCGTGCAGTACGGCGGCGGGTCCCCGCGAGAACTGTCATTCGAAATCCTGCTCGACGACCTCGAAGGCACCTACGAAGTCGAACCCGAAGTCAACCGCCTGTTCCTGGCGATGGAAGCCAACCCCGCGACCGCGCCGCAGACGGGGAAAGGCAATCCCACCGCGAGCCCGCCGAAGCTGACCTTCTCTTGGGGCGCCACGCTCTCCTTCGAAGCGGCGCTGAAGAGCCTCTCGGTGCAGTATGTGCGCTTCGCGCCCGACGGCACGCCGATCCGCGCGAAAGTCAAGTTGTCGCTCGTGCAGGTGGAAGCCGCTGACAGCAGCTCGGGCGTCGAAGTGCCGCCTCCCCAGAACCCCACGACGCGCGCCCGCGCCGAGCTGGGCGCGCGCACGGTGCGCGACGGGGACTCGCTGCAGTCGATCGCCTACGACGCCTACGGCGACCCCACCGCCTGGCGGGCGATCGCGGATGCCAACGGCATCGATGACCCGCTGCGCCTGCGCCGCGGCTCGCGCTTGTCGATCCCGCGCCTTCACCAATGAGCCCCGCCGCGTCCAAGGGCGTCGTCGCCGGTATCGAAGTGCGCCTCGGCGGGGTCGCGCTCGAACCCGCCGTGCTCCAAAAGCTGATCGAGGTTCGCATCCAGGAGAACCTGATGCTCCCCGACACCTTCCTGATGCGCATCTCCGACCCCGACATGAAGCAGGTCGACTCCTCCGTCTACGAAATCGGCGCCGAAGTCGAAATCCTGCTCGCCTCCGCCCACGAAGGGTCCCTGCAGCCGGTCTTCAAGGGCCAGGTTACGGCGCTCGAACCTGAGTTCTCCGCCGGCGGGGCCTACGTGGCGCTGCGCGGCTACGACAACTCCCACGCGATGCACCGCACCAAGCGCACGCAGACTTACCAGAACGCCACCGCCGATGACATTGCCCGCAAGGTCGCCGCGCGCTCGGGGTTGCAGCCCGGGACGATCGAAGCGGCCGGCGCGCCCCACGAATTCATCCAGCAGAGCAACGAGAGCGACTGGGAGTTCCTATGGCGGCTCGCGGCGGCGATCGACTTCGAGGTCGTGGTGGTCGACAAAGAAATGCACTTCCGCGAAGCCGGCGGCATGGCCGACGCCGAACCGGTGACGCTCGCGTGGGGCGCGCAGCTGATCTCATTCCGCCCGCGCGTGACGGGAGTGCAACAGATGCACGAAGTGCTCGTGCGCGGCTGGGACCCCTCGACCAAGCAGGTGATCGAATCCACCGCCACCGCCGACTCGCCGAGCTCCACGATCGGGATCGAGCGCGACGGCGTGGTCGAATCGCTCGGGGGAGGCACGATGACGGTCGCCGACCGGCCGGTGATGACGCAGGCCGAGGCCGACGCCCTGGCCAGCAGCGTCGCCGCGCACCTCGGCAACGCCTTCGTCGAGGCTGACGGCTCCTGCCACGGCGACCCGCGCATCCGCGCCGGCTCCAAAGTGAAGATCGAAAAGGTCGGCGAACGCTTCACCGGGACCTACTCGCTCTCAGCGGTCACCCACGTCTTCCGCGGCGCGAAGGGCTACGAAACGCACTTCTCGGTGACGGGGCGCTCGCCGCGGAGTCTCGTGGACCTGATGACTCCGGCGGCCAAGCGCTCGTGGGGGGACTCGGTCGTCGTTGGCGTGGTCACCCAGAACGAAGATCCCGAAGGGCTCGGGCGGGTGCGCGTCAAGTACCCCGCGCTCGGGGAAGACACCGAGGGGTGGTGGGCGCGCATCGCCTCACCGTCCGCGGGCGAAGGTCGCGGCCTGATGATGATGCCGATCGTCGGCGACGAGGTGCTGCTGGCCTTCGAGCACGGCGACGTGCGCCGCCCGTTCGTACTCGGCTCGCTGTTCAACGGCCAGTCCAAGCCGAAGGATCTCTCCCAGACCGACGGCTCCTTCGCGCTCGGCTCCGACAAGGCGGTGAGCGTCAAGGCGGGCGAGGGCGTGACGCTCGAAAGCGGCAAGAGGCTCGAACTGACCAGCCAAGCCGACATGAAGGTCATCGTCAAGCAGGGGCTCACCGAGGAAGTGGAAGGCGAACACAGCATCCAAGCCAATGGCAGCGTGACCGTCAAGGCGGGCGCCTCGGTGACGATCGAAGGGCAGGCCGCCGTCACGATCAAGGCGCCCTCGATCGCGTTGGAAGCGAGCGGCGTGGTGCAGATCTCCGGGTCGCAGGTGATGCTCGGATGAGCGACTTCCTGGGCGCCGGCCTCGCATTTCCACTGCAGGTCGACCGGCGCGGCGGGATCGCGCTGGCGCGCGAGGAGACCGATGTCGAACAGGCGATCGCGCTGATCCTCGCCACGGCTCCGGGCGAACGACCGATGCGACCGGAGTTCGGCTGCGGCGTGCACGACTACGTCTTCGAGCGGGTCGACGGCTATGCGATGGGCCGTCTCGAGCACGAGGTACGCGTCGCGCTCAAGCGCTGGGAGCCGCGGATCGAGGTGCTGGGCGTAGGCTTCGACACCACGCGCGCCGATCGCGGCGAGCTTGTGATCGACATTGCCTACCGTCTGCTGGCCACCAACGACGTGCGCAACCTCGTGTACCCGTTCTACGTGATCCCGGCGGAGGAGACCGCGTGATACTTGTGCCCTTCCACCTGGCCCCCCGGGGAGCCCGCGTGATACCCGTCACCTTCCACCTGACCTCCAGGGAGGACCGCGTGCCATCCACCTTCCATCTGACACCCGTGGGGGAGACCGCGTGAGCCTGCCGGAGATCGTGCTCGACGACCGGGGCTTCCAGGATCTGGTGAGCGAGGCCCGCACGCGGATCGCGCTTGCCTGCCCGGAGTGGACCGAGCACAACGTCTCCGATCCCGGGATCACGTTGATCGAGCTGTTCGCGTGGATGACCGAGACGCTGCTGTATCGCGTCAACCGCATCCCCGAGAAGCTCCACGTCGCGCTGCTGGAGCTGCTCGGGGTGCGACTCGCTCCGCCGGCGGGCGCCGCCACAGACGTCCGCTTCATGATGGCCGGCCCCGTCGAAGAGCGCGTCGAGATTCCCGCCGTGAGCACCGAGGTGGGCACCCTGCGCACCGCGGACGAGCTGGCGATCGTCTTCCAGGTCACCGCTGGCATCGCGATCGAGCCGCAGCGGCCCGCCGCCTACGCGGTACAGCGCGCCGGTGCGGTCAAGGACGTCGGAGTCGCCAATGGCCGCGCCAAGCCAACCGGCGCCGACCGCGCGCCGTTCGCCTCGCCCCCACAGGTCGGCGACGCCCTGCTGCTCGGCTTTTCCCAGCCGATCGGGCGGCTGGTCATGCAGGTCGAGTTCGACGGCTCGCACGCGCGCGGCGCCGGCGTCGACCCCGAGGACCCGCCCCTGCGCTGGGAGGTCTCGGCGCCCGAGGGCGGCTGGAGCGAAGCCACCGTGCTCGAGGATCTCACCGGCGGCTTCAACTTCGGCAGCGGCACGATCACGCTGGAGCTGCCCCACCACAGCGCAATCCACGCGATCGCGGGCAACCGCATGCACTGGCTGCGCTGCCGCCTGCACGATCGCACGCGCTCGGGCTCCACCGGGGTGACCTACTCGCACGCGCCCGAGGTCTACGAGATCACCGCGGCGCCGGTCGGCGCCGTCCTGCCGGTCACGCACGCCGCCAGCGAGAGCCGCGAGGCGCTGGGCGTCGGCGACGGCACCCCGGGCGCGGTCTACCCGCTGCGCTACCGGCCGGTGCTGAGCGTCGCCCCAGGCGAGACGCTGGAAGTGCGCGAGCCCGACAGCGAGACCTGGCGCGAATGGGAGATGCGCGAGAGCTTCGCCGAGAGCGGCCCGCGCGATCGTCACGCGGTCCTCGACGCCGCCCGGGGCGAGGTGGAGCTCGGCCCCGCCATTCGCCAGCCCGACGGCGGCTGGCGCCAGTACGGAGCGATCCCGCCGAAGGGCTCCACACTGCGCTTCAGCCGCTACCGCCACGGCGGGGGGCGCGCGGGGAACGTCGCGGCGAACACCCTCACCGTGCTCAAGACGGCGATCCCCGGCGTGGTGTCGGTCACCAACCCGCGCCCCGCGCTGGGCGGAGTCGACGGCGAGTCGCTTGGCAATGCACGCGAGCGCGCGGCTTTGGAGATCCGCAGCCGCTATCGCGCCGTGACGGCCGAGGACTTCGAGCTGCTCTCCGTCCACGCCTCCCCGCAGGCGGCGCGCGCGATCTGCGTGCCCCCGAGCGGCGACGGTCCTGTGCGGATTCACGTGCTGCCCCGGGTGGATCCCGCCGACCGGCAGCTCTCCGTGCAGGAGCTGACGCCCGGCGAGGAGCTGCTGGGCGAGATCGCCGCCTACCTCGACGAGCGCCGCCTGATCGGCACCACGGTGCAGCTGCTGCCTGTGAGGTTCAAGGCGGTCAGCGTCGTCGTCAACCTACAGGTCTCCTCGCTCGCCGACCCCGAGCGCGTCGAGCAGGACGTCGCCCACGCGCTGTACACCTACCTCAACCCGCTGATCGGCGGCTCGCCGAGCGGTCCCGCCGGGGGCTGGCCGTTCGGGCGCGCGCTCAACCAAGGCGAGCTGTTCGGCGTGGTGCACGCGATCGACGGCGTCGAGTTCGTCAAGATCTTGCGGCTTTACGAAACCGACCTGCACACCGGTGAGCAGGCCTCCAAGCCGCTCGGCGGCCACCTGCCGCTGGAGTCCGACGAGCTGATCGCCTCTGGCTCCCACATCGTGAAGGCCACGCACCGGGAGGTTTGAAGCGTGGGCCGATCAACCGGAAGCGCGGTATCGAGGCAGTGCATGTCAAGGTCTCGGTACGGAGAGCTTTAATAAGCTCGTGGCGGGTGAGCACGCAAACGGCAACGGAGCCACGTTCAGCACATTCGCGGGCGGTGGGTTCGGGACGATCCAGATCGAGCGCGCCGTGGGCGAGGACCCCGTTCCCCGCCCGGTCTCCCAGCGCGCCTATCTGCGGGCCGGCCTACCCGCGGTCTACCAAGAGGGCGATTTTGGCCTGCGCTTCGTCGGGGCTCTGGAGCAGGTGCTCGACCCGATCGTCGCGCTGCTCGACAACCTGCCCTCCCATTTCGATCCCCGGCACGCCCCGCGCGACGTGCTCGAGCTGCTCAGCGTGTGGCTGGGCCTGGAGTACGACGAGGCCCGCCGCGGCGAGGAGCGCCGCGAGCTGGTGCTCGGCGCCTCCGAGCTGGTCCGCCGGCGGGGCACCCGCGCCGGCTTGGAGCTCGCGCTGGAGCTGGCCTTCCCCGGCATACCGTTTCGTGTGGAGGACGGCGGCGGCGTAACGTGGTCGACCAAGCCGCGCGAGCCCGAGTCGGTGGGCGCTCCCGCGTTCGTGGTGTACTGCGACCGAGCGGTACCCGAGACGATGCAGGCGGCGATCGCGCGGCTGATCGAGCAGGCCAAGCCGGCACACACCAGCTTTCGGCTGCGCGTCAAGGCCCCCAAGTCACGCGCCAAGGAGGAGAGCGCGTGAGGACCTGTTCGAGCTGCGGACGCGAGAGCGCCGACGACGTCGACTTCTGCCCGTGCGGCGAGTATCTGCGCTGGGAGCCGACGAGCTTCATCCCGACCGTCAAGCCCGCCGGCGGAGTGCCGGCGACACCGGCGCAGGGGGGAGAGGGGGTGGATCCAAATCTCACGATCGCTCCCACCTTCAGGGCGCGCGAGCCGGCACGACCCGCCTCCGCGGGCCCTGTGTCTGGATCCCCGGCAGGCGCAGCGTCAGCTCCCCCCGCTGGCGCGGCGTCCAGCCCACCCGCCGAGGCGGGGACGGCTTCGGCTCATTCCGAGGCTCCTCCGGGGGTCGCGTCGCTGCTGCTGCGTCGGCCCGAGGACGAAGGCCCGGCCGAGGGCCCGATCGAGGTGCCGGTCGACCCCGGCGGGCGCGTCACGATCCTCGGGCTGATCCGCAACCAGGGCGCGATCGTGGACAACTACGACCTCGCGGTCGCCGGGCTGCCCGAAGGCTGGTGGACGGTCACGCCGCCCACCGCCTATCTCGTCCCCTACGGCGCCGGCGGCACCTACGAGCAGGCGGTCCAGATCGTCCTGCACCCCCCGCGCGCCCCCGAGGCGCTCGCGCGGGCGTGGTCGCTCGAGGTGACGGCCAGCTCGCGCGCATACGGCTCCGAGGTGGCCCGCGCGCCCGCGACCGTGACGATCGGGCCCTACCAGGAGCTCGCCACCGAACTGCGGCCCGAGCGGGCCTCCGGGCGATTGAAAGCCCGCTTCTCGCTCATCGTGCGCAACCGCGCGAACGCCCCTACCGACGTGCTGGTGGCCGCCGAAGACGCCGACGACGAATGCCACTTCCGCTTCGCCGAGCCATCGATCGCGGTGGAGCCCGGGCAGGCGATCGAGGCGCCCTTCACGGTCTTCCCGCCGCGCCAGCGGTGGATCGGGCGCCCACACGACCGGCGCCTGCAGGTGACCGCCACGCCGGTGGGCTCCGACCAGCCCTCTCCGCCTCGCGCCGCGATCTACCGCCAGCGCGCCTGGCTACCGTGGTGGCTGTCGATCGTCGCCCCGCTCGTCGCGCTCGCCGCGGTGGCGCTCGTGCTGCTGCTGCCGAAGAAGACCACGGTGCCCAATCTGGAGAAGGCGTCAAGCGTGTTCGCCGCGCAGAAGCTGCTGGGCGAAGCCGGCCTGAAGCTCGCCCCCCAGATCAACCAGGTGATCAAGCCGGAAGTCCCGCCGGGGACGATCGTCGAACAATCACCCGCCGCCGGCAAGCACATCAAGAAGGGCTCGCTCGTTACGATCGAGGTGGCCGAGGGCACGGGCAAGGACACGGTGCCCTCGGTGATCGGCCTCACGCCCGTGACCGCCGCGGGCGCTCTGCGCACCGCCGGGGTGGCGCTCGGCGCGATCTCCCCGCAGCCGGTGAACCCCGCCGGCAAGATCGCCTCCCAGATACCGGCCGCCAACGAAACCGTGCCGGGCGGCACGCCGGTCGCGGTGTTCCTCGCGCCGGCGGCCAAGGCCCACTCCGGAGGAGCGGCGGCGGCCGCGGCCGGAGCTGGAGCGGCGGCGGGCGCCGCCGGAGCGGCTGGAGCCGTCGGCGAGGGCGGCGAGGTGACGATCCCCAAGCTCGCCGGCACCCCCACAGCTGCCGCCGCGCAGCTCTCCCAGCTTGGGTTGGTGCCCTCCACCTCCGAACGCTTCTCCTCCTCCGCCAAGGGTGCGCTGATCGGCAGCTCGCCGTCGGCGGGCACGAAGGTGAAGGCGGGCACGAAGGTCGCGGTGCTCGTGTCCGCCGGCTTCCCCGACCTCTCCGACGACAACGGCAGTGCGGTACAGGTCGTGGACGGCGCGAGCGGCAAGCCGGTCGTGAAGGTTCCGCCCTCCACGCAGAGCCAGGAGGAGGCGTCGTGGAGCATCGACGGCTCCCACCTCGTCTACCGCCAGGGCAACGGCCTGGAGCTGCTGGCGGCCGGCAAGTCCGGCGCCCAGCCGGTCGGGCTCACCGGCACCGAAGCCGACGCCCACGACCCCGCGTTCGCCCCGACGACCAAAGCCAACATCCTCGCCTACATCGAAGACCACGGCGGCTCCTCCCAGCTGTGCTTCGCGACGATCGGGCCGTACGTGCTGGCTCCGGACTGCACTTCCCACCCAGGCTGGGAACTCGGCCGTCAGATCTCGTGGGCGCCGGACGGCTCGTCGATCCTCGTGTTCGGGGTGCAAACCGGTCACCCCGGCACGTTCGGTTTGATCGAGTTCGTCTCCAACGTCCCGTTCTCCACCCAGGCCTCCAACTGGGGGCATGGGACGCTCGTGACCAGCGACTCGCACGTGAACGAAGGGGTGATCGCGGGGGTCTTCTCGCCCAACGGCAAGCAGCTGGCGCTGATCGCCAACTTCGGCGGCGGCGGCTTTCACCTCTACCTCGCGCCCGCCGACGAATTCACACTCGCCCAGGCGAAGTCGCTGCCGGTCGCCGCCTGCCAGGTGAGCTGGCGCTCCGACGGCGAAGAGCTCGCGGTGATGCAGGCCGACTCACCCTGCCAGGACCCGACCGGCAACATCGTGACGATCTCACCCGCCAACCCCGCGGTCGAGACGGTGATCGCCACCGGCGCCGCGCACCCGGCGTGGCAGCCGGTGACCCTCCATGGCTGACACCCGTCAGTTCCAGGTATCTGACCCCTGGCTCCGGTGACGCACCATGGCTGACACCCGCGAGCTTCCGGCCTCTGGCTCTCCGAACCCGGTGGCGCCGCTGGTGCTGGTGCTGCCGGACAGCTCGCGTGTGCCGATCGGTGGCGAGCTGACTATCGGCCGCGGCGAGGAGGCGAGCGTGCGGATCGCCGACCCAACCGTCTCGCGCCTACACGCCCGTATCCTCCCCGGCCCGGACGGGCCGCTGCTGGAGGACTCGGGGTCGCGCTTCGGCACGCTGCTCGACGGCGCGGCCGTCTCAGAGTCGCGGCCGCTGCGCGTCGGCAGCGAGATCCGCCTGGGCGACGTCACGCTCGTGGTCGACTCCGACGCTCCACCGATCCCGCGCGCGCAGCAGCTTCCGGCGGGCGCGGGCGAGACGATCGTGATGCCCGTCGGCGCCACTCAGCTCGGCCTGCGACCGGCCGCCGCGACCGGCGCCCGCCCGCCCGGGGCCCCACCGGGCGCTCCATCGCCCCCGGACGGCTATATGCGACCCCGCGTGCGCTCCGGCTGGGCGCTCAAGCGGCTCGGCGCCGACGAGGGCGAGCGGCGCTTCGTGCTGCGCGACCTGTGCGACGGCGGCTTCCTGCGGATGGACGCCGAGGACGCCGCGCTGTTCGAAATGCTCGACGGGAGCCGTACAGTGATGGAGCTGCTCGGCACGGCCGAGCACGCGCTGGGGCCAGCCGGGCCGGGCCGCCTCGCACGTCTGCTCGCCGAGCTGGGAGACCGGGGGCTGCTGGACGGTGTGGAAGGGGTGGACGGCCACGCGCCCGGGGCGGCGGGAGCCGGGATGGCCGCGAGTGCGGGAGCGGGCGGCGCGGTGCGGGGAGGGGCCGGAGCGGGCGGTATGGCGCACGGTGGCGCAGATGCGGGAGGCACGGCCAAGGGTGGCGCTGGCGCTGGCGCCAAGGGAGGTGCGGGGATGGCAGCCGGCATGGAGCGCGCGGCGCTGGCCGGGGGAGGGGTCGGCGGGGTGGAGCGAGCGGCGCTGGCAAAGGGGATGCAGCGGGTCGGGCGGGAGGAGGCGAAGCTGGGCCGGATGGCCAGGAAGGGGGCGAGGATCGACAGAGCGGGATCCGCACCCTCCGGGAGCCGTCTGGCGCGGATCCTGCAGCCGCGCCAGCGCACCTACGACTGGGTGGGCGAGCGCTGCGAACGCGCCTATCGCCGCTGGGGCCGGGTGTTCTTCTCACCGCTCACGCTCACCTTCCTTGCGCTGTTCGCGCTCGCGGGCTTCGCCGCGTTCTCCTACATCGTCGGCGCGCGCTACGGCACTCCGTTCGTGGTCGCCAACCGTCTGGTGCTCGGAGGCGCGGTCTACGTCGTCGGCCGCTTCGCGCTCGTGATGGTGCACGAGCTCGCCCACGGAATGGCGCTTGTGCACTACGGCCGGCGGCCGGCCAGCGGCGGCCTGCGGTTGATCCTGCTCTTTCCCTATGCCTTCGTCGATACCTCCGAGGCGTACTTCGAGCCACGTGCGCACCGCATCGTGATCTCCGCCGCCGGGCCGATCTCCGACCTCTCCTTCGGCGCGCTCTTCTCCTTCCTCTGCGCGGTGTGGCCGGCGGGGTCGGTGCGCGACGTCTTCTTCCAGCTCGCGTTTGGCTCCTATGTCGGCGCGTTCTTCAACCTCAACCCGTTCCTTGACCGCGACGGCTACCACATCCTCGTCGACGTCCTGCGCGAGCCCGGTCTGCGCCAGCGCGCCCGCCGCCAGCTCTCCCAGCGACTCTCCGGCGCCGCTCCGAGCGCCGAGGACTCCCCGGTGCTCCTGCGCTACGGCATCTTCGCGCTGGTCTGGACGGTGCTGGCGGCCGCGTTCGTGGTGGTCTTCTCCACCCGCTACTACGACCGGCTGGTGCAGATCGCACCGCCCGGCGCGGTGATCGCGGTGTTCATCCTCTTCTGGATCGTGCTGTTCATCCCCATCGGGCTCACGCTCGGGCTGCCGCTGTGGCGGCGGCTACGTTACGGGACGACGGAGGTAAACCGTGTCATCCGCTGACGATTACACGCAGAAAGCCGGCCAGCTGATCGAACGGCTGCTGGTTGACGCGCCGTTCCGCGCTGAGTTCCGCAAGGACCCCGCCGGCGCCTGCCGCGCCCTCGGCCTCGCCGACCTCGCCACCGAGCTCGGCGAGGGGGGCAAAGCGATGCACACCCTGGAAATGCGCGAGTCCAAGTCGAGCCTCGCCGGCGTGGTGATGGCCGTCGCGGCCGAGGGCATCGGCGTGGTCGAGCTGCACGGCCTGGTTCAGCACGGCCTGCTCAAGGGCGACTTGCGCGCCGCCGGGGAGCGCGCGCTGCGCGGCGCCAACCCGCTGCACCCCGCAACCAGCCTGCACTCCGAGCTGCGCGCCGAGAACCCGCTGAGCGGCGCCTCGAGTAACCCGGTGGGCGCGGCCGAGCGCAGCGCCCAACTCGCCCGCGGGGCCGAGCAGAGCCCGGGCGGAGCCTCCGGACCTCCCGCCGCGGGAGGCGCGTCGGCCGGGGCAGCCCCGGGTGGGGCTACCGCTCCGGGTGGCGCATCGGGGGCTCCCGCGCCGGGGGGCGCATCGGGGGCTGCACCAGGGGCTCCCGCGCCGGGGGGCGCCGCGGGTGCAGGTGGAGCGCCAGCCGTGGGAGCGCCCGCAACTCCCGCGCCTGCCCACGGCACGCCAGAAGTGGCACCGACCGGGACGCCCACCCCATCGCCGCCGCAGGCGCAGCCCGTCGGTGGGGCAGGCGCGCAGCCCGGGGGTGGGGCAGGGGCGCCAACGCCGCCGCCCACTCCTCCGGTGCCGGGCGCGCAGCCGGCCGCCGGCGGCGCCGTGCCGGCCTGGCCCGAACCCTCGCAAGCCCCGGCCGGCTCCGGCGGCGCCGCCGCGGCTCAGGTCGCCGACCTTGCGGGGCAGGGACCCGCTCTCCCCACCACCGGGACGGGCTCGCCAGGGCTCGCCGAGCTGCTGAACAGCCCGCACCTCGCGCTCCCGCCCGATGTACGGGCAGCCTTCGCGCAGGGCAACGTCGACCCCCGGATGGTGTCGGTGCTCGACAGCGCGGTGGCTCACCACAACATCGTGATCGGCGACATCGAGACGACCACCGAACCGGTGCACGCCCAGGCGATCGACATCGTCTCCGTCGACGGACAGCCAGTCGGTCCCGGCAACGTGGCCGCCCGCGATCTCATCACCGAGATCGCGGCGATGGAACCGGGCGTGCGTCCGAACGAGGTCGGCACGCCGTGGCCGATCCAGTCGCAGGGTTTCTTCACCGACGCCCAGCACGAGAATCGACTGCATCTCGCATTCACCTCGGTCGGCGACTACCAGGCTCCTCCCGCCGGCGCGCAGTCCGTGGCGGCGGGCGCTCCCAGCGCCCCCGGCGTCGTTGACTCCGCACCGAGCGCCACAACCGCGGCGCCAGGTGCTGCCGCCTTCTCCGCGTCGCCCGGTGGAGGTGCGGCCTCGCCGGCGTTCTCAGCGTCATCCGGTGGGGGTGCCGCCTCGCCAGCGGTTACCGCGTCGCCTGGTGGAGGTGCGGCCTCGCCGGCGTTCTCCGCGTCATCCGGTGGGGGTGCGGCCTCGCCCGCGATCTCCGCGTCACCCGGGGAGGCGGTCTACGCAACTCCTGCCCCAGCGGCTGAGGCGTTTGCGGCGCCGCATGCGCGCACCGCGAGTGGCGCCGCCGTCGCCCTCGCGTGGGCGCACTCGATGCTGCACAAGCTGCCCGAGAGCGAAGGCGAAAACGTGGGGCCCGCGCTCAATCGCTTCGAGGCGGGGTTCGGCTTCCACGGCGCTCCCTGGTGCGGGATCTTCGTCGGTCACGCGCTGGAGCACGCCGGACTGAAAGTCCCCGACTCGGTCGCCTCGGTCGCCTCGATCCTGGAGATGGCCAAAAACGGCGAAGGGCCCTTCGAGAAGGGCATCCTGCCGATCGGCGCCGTGCGCCCCGGCGATCTCGTCACTTTTGGTGGCACCGAGCACGTGGCGATGGTCGTCAAGGTGGATGGCGAAGGGATCCACACAATCGCGGGCAACTACGAAAACAACGTCACCGAACACACCTACTCGCCGAGCGAAGTCACCGGCGCGGTACGACCGCGATACAGCGCCGTACTTCCCCAAGCCCAACCGCCCGGGGCGGCGCCGGGCGGCTTCGCCGCGGCTGATGGCCCTCCGGGAGGTGCGTCCTCGCCCGCGGTGGTCCCATCCGTCGCGCCTGCGCCCGATGCGGCCGCGGTCCCCGGTGGCGCGCCTAGCGCGGGCGTCGCCGCGCCGGGCGGCCCCGCGCCGGGCGCGGGCTCGGCGGTTGCCTCCAACGCCGAAGCGCCCGGCGGGGCTCAGGTCGCGGGAGCGCCACCCGTCCAACCGAATACGGGGGTCTTCCGGGCCGCGGCGCCGCACGTCTCGGGAGCCTCCCTCCACACGGTGAAATTTCTCCAGGCGGTCCAGCCGTCGTCGAGCTCCCCGCCCCAGGGCCAGGCGGCCGTCGACGCAGCCGCGAGCCAGCCCGCCGGCGCTTCGACCGCGGCCGGTGCGCCGGGAAGCGGGAGCGCCGCCGAAGGCACACCCGGCTCGGGGAGCGCGGTCGAGGCCACACCCGGCTCGGGCGGCGCCGCCGAAGCCGCCCCCGGCTCGGGTGGCGGGGGCGAGGCCGCCGCCGGAGCGGCCGATCTGGCATCGGGCACGATCCCCTACCCCGGCGACAACGCTCCGAAGGCCGAGATCGCGCAATGGATGGGCGACATCGCGCAGAAGCACGGCCTGCCGCGCGAGCTGCCGGTGATGGCCTCGCTGGTGGAGTCGAGCCTCCACAACGACTCCTTCGGCGACCGCGACTCGCTCGGGTACTTCCAGATGCGTACCAGCGTGTGGGACAGCGGCGAATACGCCGGCTACCCGCACGATCCGGCGCTGCAGTTGAAGTGGTTCATCGACCAGGCGCTCGCCGTCAAGAGCCAGATGGCCGACCGCCACTTCGGCTCCAACCCAGCCAACTACGGCGAATGGATCGATGAAATCGAGCGGCCGGCCGAAGAATACAGGGGTCGCTACCAGCTCCAGCTTGGCACCGCCCGCGAACTGCTGGGGCAGGGGTGAGAAGTCTTCGGCGGGCTGGCCTTCCCGAGTCTGTGCCAACCCCCGCGCCGATCCGTCCGCACCAACCGCCCGCGCTATCGGAGCGGGGGCGAGTGGGGCACACGATCATTCGTAGCCGAGTCGCCGAAGTTCGCCGAATGCCTTCGTGAGGGCGGCCGTTGCACTCCCGACCGCCTGGCGAGCGCTGTCGTAGCCGCCGGCGTCGCCCCCGCGGGCGGTGGCGGCCATTGCCGCGTAGCCGCTGGCTATCCGGGACAGCGCGGCCGCGATTGCGCCGTTGGCGGCCTGTTCGGCGGGGCCCGGATCGGCCGCGCGGACCGCGGCGGCGGCCTGTTCGTGGGCCCGTGCCAGACGGGCGGCGGCGGTTGCCTGCGCGCGCGCACTCCCGGCCTTCGCCAGCGCCCCCCCGGCGGAGGAGCGCACTGCGTCGAGGCTCGACATTGCCCGATTCAGCGCTGCCGCGTAGGCCTGGCTGGGCCCGAGCGACAGCGCGCTGCCCGACGTCAGCTTCAACGAGCCAAGGATGCGCTCGCACTGGACCGTGACGGCGCTTGCCCCACTCGTCGGAGGCACGCATACGCCTACAACCGTGCCGGCGGTGGTCCCCAGCGCGTATACCGTCTCCGGCCCGGCGGCGCCGGTGGGTTGGAGGTCGCGGTAGCGGTAGAGCTCCAGCGAGCCGAGGCGCACGGCTTCGCCATTGGGGGCGCTGGGCAAAGCTGAGAGAAAGCTCGCGGGCAGCAGCGTAGGGCCGCTCGGCGTGGCCCGCCCGATCACCAGCTCGCCGCCCGCGGACGGCGCCGCCAGGGCCAGCGATCCGCTCAGCGGCAAGCCGGGCGTGGTAGGGACGCTGGCCTGCTGCTGCCAGCTCGATGGGAATGACACGGCGAGCGGGCCGGCGGTGGCGCTACCGCTGAGCGGGGACGTCCCGGCGGTGCCCCCGGACGAGTGGGCCAGACCGAATCCGGCGCCGGCGGCGAGCACCAGCACGATCGCCAAGCCCACCAGCAGCCTGCGATTCCCGGTTCGACCGACATCGGTCGGGGCGGCCTGAGTCTCACGGGCGGTCGAGGACGGCTCCGTGACTAAGGCCGCCTCCTGGGATTTCACGGGTGTGGGGGTTGGTGGCGCTGTGGGAGCCTCCTGCGGGGATGATGGTGCCGAGGAGGCCCCCAGCGGGGGTGGTGGCGCAAGGGAAGCCCCCTGTGCAGGCGACTCGGGGTGAGTGTCCTGTGGCGGTGGCTGCGGAGCTTGTGGGGACGCCTCCGCGGGCGAGGTCGCTGGGCTCGTCAACTCCGGGGACGGCGGCGCCGCGTCAACCACGGCCGGCGTCGGCTCGGGTGCGGCGGCGAAGGTGACGAAACGCGTCTCAGGCTTCGGCGGGCTCTGAGTCTCGGGTGCGCCCGGCGGCTGCTCCGGTGACTCCGTCTCATGTGACGTGACGGGGACGTCCGGCGCTACGACCTCCTCCGGCGGGGGTTGGGTTGCGGCGGGTGAAGCCGGAGTCGAGGGTGGTGGTGGCGCCGCTGGAGCGCGGTCCATCGCGGGAGCAGCGCCAGTAGGCGGGTCCGCGACCGGGGGGGCGGCGCCGGGGGCGAACGTCAGGAACTCGCTCGCGGGTGCTACCGGGGTCTCCGCCGGCGTCTTGACCCGCTGGCTCTCGAATGGCGCCGGGGTGAGCGGTACGGGGCCGACCACCGAGTGGCCCCGCACGGGCAGCCTGGCATCCCGTCGCCAGCGGGGACCGAGGAGCCCCAGCACGATCTCCTCGAGCTCCTCCCACGCCTCGACCGCGCTGCGGGTGCGATCCGCGGGCTCCTTGACGAGGAGCCGGTTGACCCACTGTGACAGGGCGGGGTCCACGTCGGGCTTGACATCGACCAGCGGGGGGATCGGCTCTTTGACGTGACGCAGCAGGATCGCCATCGGCGTGTCGGTGTCGTGGAAGGGCGGGCGGCCGACGATCTGCTCATAGGCCATCACCCCCACGGAGTAGAGGTCTGTCCAGGGCCCGAGCTGCTGGGCCATCGCCTGCTCTGGCGCCATGTACGTCGGTGTCCCGACGGTCGTGCCGGTGGCGGTCATGAATGCGGCAGCCGTGCCCGCGCTCAGCGTGGCCTTGGCGATGCCGAAATCGGTGATCTTCACCCGTCCTTCGGCGGTGACCATGATGTTCTCCGGCTTGAGATCGCGGTGGACGATCCCCAGCTGCTCGGCGTGGGCGAGGCCGGCGAGGATGCCCTCCATCGTGCCCGCGAGCTGCGCGAGGGAGAGATCGCCGACCGACTGTCGCAGCGAGCCGCGCGACACGTACTCCATCGCTATATAGGGGATTCCGTCTTGCTCGAAGTACTCGTGGACCGTGACGATGTTCGGATGGCTCAGCGATCCCGCCAGGCGCGACTCGCGCAGGAAGCGCTCGGCGAACTCCGGTGCGCTGGCGTGAAAGCTCGAGAGCTCCTTGAGCGCGACCAGGCGATCGAGATCGAGCTGGCGCGCGAGGTACACGACGGCCATGCCTCCGCGGCCGATCTCGCGGAGCACCTCGTAGCGCCCGACGGATCGCACGATCGAAGCGCCCTGGGGGGTGCCCGCGGCGCCGGATGTGGTCTCGCCCGGCTCGTCCATCCCGCCCACTCAGCCCTCGACCGTGGTCTGGCCCGGGTCGACGACCATGATCGCCCCGGGGGGCACGCCGTCGGTGATGCCGCTGAGCGTCGCCACGTAGGCCGGGCATCCGCCCACCGAGACCGTCGGCGAGGTGGAGCCCGGCAGCGCCGAGACGACGGCGGTGCATGGCGTGGTGCCCGGGCTCGGCGGTTGCGCGCAGCCCACGATCACCGCGCCGACGAGGTCCGGTTCGCACATCACGCTGCCGCCCTGGATGGTCACCTGAGTCTGGCTGGGCACGAGGATGACCTGCCCGCCGTGTACGCAGAGGATGGTCGCGTTGCTGGTGACGATCGGCGCCATGGCTGGGTCCCCGCGTCGGGCGCCACATGATATCCGCGATCGCTTGCGGCCAGCGGCCGGCGGCGCCCACGGGAGCGTCCTTGCGGTGGATGCCGCCGAAGGCTCGATCGCCACGGCAACGTGCCTCGCAACGGGAGGGTAGCCGAGGCGGACGGGCTGGTTGGGAAAGGTGACGGCGGATGAGCTCCTCCGCCCGCTCGTCCCACCGTGCCAGGCGGTGGCAACCGATCGGCGAGGTCAGCGGGGTCGCACGCATGAATGCTTGCATTCCAAAGTCTGCCCTAAAGCGCTTCCAATAGTTCGTCGATAGCGCCGGCAAAGGACACGCAAGTGTCCGTGATCCTATTCAAACTCAAGGGGGCTAGACGTGTCTATGCGTATTGGCAAGCGAAGCTTCGCTAGCCGCAAGCGAAAGATAGCCGGCCTGTGCGCATTCGTGCTCGCAGGCCTCCTGGCTGTGGGCGCGTACGCGTTCACAGCAAGCAACACACAAGCGGAAGAATCGGGCGCCGGTGCCAACACCGCGGTTGTGTCCGGCTACAACACCACGAACCTGCACTTCACGCTCACGGGCGGGACCGCTACGACAGCCGAATTCAAAGCAGAAGCAACAGCGGGAGAGGCAGACGCCAAAGAAGCCGAAATCAACGTAATGAAAACGGGCGGAACGCCGGTTTGGACGCATTGCGCACTGACTACTGAAGGCTCACCGGCACTATTCACGTGCACATTTGCAACCCCGCTCACGTACACAGAAATCAAAGAAGACGTCGTCCAGGAAACCATCGTCACATCGTAGGTGTAGCGACCGAGTGGCAAACGTGGAGGGCCGGCCCTGCCGGCCCTCCACGCCCACGCCCACGTTCACAACCGCACAACAAGAATGCGACCTCGACGCATTAGAAAAATCCTCCTCTCAGCCCTGGGACTCATCATCCTGGGGACTACGTGGTTCTACTTCGCCCCGACCCAGTTCGGCGGCTCGACCACCTACGTGGTCACCCACGGGACCAGCATGGAGCCCCGCTTTCACACCGGCGACCTGGCGATCGTGCGCAGCCAGAGCAGCTACCATGTAGGTGAAGTCGTCGCCTACCAAAACCACCAGTTGCACACGATCGTGCTGCACCGGATTGTCGGGCGCGAGGGCGACAGGTATCTGTTCAAGGGGGACAACAACAACTTCGTCGACCCCGAACACCCGGTTGCCAGCCAGCTGATCGGCGCCCTGTGGATACATATCCCGGGCGTGGGCCTGCGCCTGCAATCGATCCGCTCGCCGCTTGTGATGGGGATCCTCCTGTTCGTCGGGATGCTGCTCCTCACCGGTGGAGCGTTCGCGCGGACCCAGGGGCGCAGGCAGAGGCGCGGGGCGAGGGCGCCGCGACGCCCACGTTCGCGACGCCCACGTTCGCCGTCCTCGCGATCGGCGCATTGCTGGCGATCCCGTTCCTGATGCTCGCGTTGCTCGCGTTCACCCGCTCGCCGACGAAGCTCTCCCCCTACACGGTCCCCTACCAGCAGAGCGGCAGGCTCTCCTACTCCGCCGAAGCGCCTGCGGGGCCGACCTACCCAGATGGACAGGCGGTGACCGGCGACCCGCTCTTCGCGCACGTCCTGAACGCGGTGGACTTCAGCTTCTCCTACCGCCTGCGCGCCGCCGGCCGGCGCTCGCTCCGTGGAAGCGCCTCGCTCGAGGCGACGGTGGTCTCCTCCGATGGCTGGCACACCACGCTGCAGCTCGCGCCCCCCACGCGCTTTCACGGCAGCCGCGCGCTCGTCACGGGGACGCTCGACTTGACCTCGCTGCTTGCGCTCGTGCACAATGTCGAAACCGCGACGAAGGCGAATGGCACCTACACGCTCACGCTGCTGCCACGGGTGAGCGTGAGGGGGAGGGTCGACGCCGTGCCGGTGCACACCACATTCGCACCGAAAGTCCAGTTCTCGCTAACCCCGATCGAGGCGCAGCCGGCCGCCGCCGGCGGCGGCTCGCTCACCACGACTTCGCCCTCCGGCGAAGATACCGCGCTCAGCATGTTCTCGCCCTCGGCTCCGGGCTCGGCGACTGGCACGCGCTCGGAGCCGGCATCGCTCTCGCTCGGATTAGGGCAGCTCTCGGTGGCGAGCGCACGTACGCTCGCGCGCGACGCGCTCGTGATCGTAATCTGCGCGGTGCTGGCGGCACTCGCCTGCCTGCGGCTGGCGCTCGGTCGTTCGCAACCGCGCGACGAGTCGGCGAGCATCCGCGCGCGCTACGGCCGGATGGTCGTTCCCGTCGCGCGGGTGTGGCAGCTACCCGGTGTGCCGGTGATCGACGTCGAGGACATGGACGCGCTGGCGCAGATCGCGGAGCACTACGACCGCTCGATCCTGCACGAGGTGGCGGAGGACGGCGAAGCCTTCTGGGTGACCGACGAGAGCGGGCAGTTCCGCTACGCGGTTGGCGTGTGGGGCAGTGCCTCCCACGGCGAGCCCGCCAAGGGGATGACTGACGAGGAGCTGGCTTACGAGGCGTTGGCTGACGAGGCATTGGCCGGCGAGACGCTGGTGCATGAGGCTTACGGCCACGAGTCCTACGCCCATGAGCCCAAGCTCGCCGGGCCGATTTCGGCGCGAGGTGTGCCTGGGGCGCCCGGTGTGCCACCGGCCAACGACACCTTCGCCGCCGATGGCGTCACGCAGGGCGAGTGGACGCCGCGACGCGACGACGGCCGCGGTCGTTCACACAAGCCCGGCCTCGTGTGAGCGCTCGCTTGCAGCCGTCCAGCGGTCTCGCCGGCCCTCAAGTATCGCCCGCCGGTGACGATAAACAGGCATGTGAAGAGTGTCTCCCGGCTTCGGCCGGGGCCCTCTTCAATCAGAAAAAAGGACCGACAGGGAGTCGGTCCGGGACTGACCAAACAATCGTCATCAAGGAGATGAACGCATGTCCCTAAGCATTAACACCAACGTTGACTCGCTGATCGTTCAGCGCAACCTCAACACCAGCCAGGGCGCGCTGAGCACGTCGATGGAACGCCTCTCCTCGGGTCTGCGGATCAACTCCGCCGCCGACGACGTCGCCGGCTACGCCGCCAACCAGCGCCTGCAGGGCCAGGTCAACGGCGTTATGCAGGCCCAGCAGAACACCCAGGAAGCGGTTGCGCTGGTCCAGACCGCGCAGGGCGCGCTCAACGACGTGGAGCAGATGCTCCAGCGGATGCGCGAGCTCTCGGTGCAGTTGGCCAACGGCACCAACTCGAAATCCGACGAAGAAGCGATCAAAGGCGAGGCGACGCAGCTCGAAAAAGAGATCGAACGGGTCGGTGAAACGACCAAGTTCAACGGCGTGGAACTGCTGGCCAAGAAAGAAGAAATCAAGTTCCAGGTCGGCCCCGATGAAAAAGAAACGATCGGAGTCGAAACCGCCGAACTCAAAGAAGACACCAAAGGCATCAAAATCGAAGAAATCAAGACGATCGAAGAAGCGATCGAAAAAGTCGCCACGCTGGCTGGCGAATTCGGTTCGGTGCAGGATCGCCTTCAGTACACCCAGGCCAACCAGGCGATCTACGGGGAGAACCTCTCCGCCGCCCAGAGCTCGCTGGTGGACGCCAACATGGCCGCCGAAATGAGCAACTTCACCAAGGGCCAGGTGCTGCAGCAGGCCGACGTGGCGATCCTCGCCCAGGCCAACTCGCTGCCCCAGGCAGTGTTGCAGCTGGTCGAAGGTCGATAAGTCGGGGTTCTTGAGACCCTGACCCAAACTTCCTCAGTGGTGGCGCCTCGAGCGCCACCACTGCAGCGAAGCCATCCCGGGGCGGGTGATCCCGCCCGGGGGTGGTCATAACGCTTCCGACGGTCTGGGAAGGCCGGCAAGAAGCTACATACCGCCGATTCATCGAGGGAACGGTGGTCGGGATGGGCAGCTTCGGCTGCCCATCCCGTCGTTAAATGACCTGCAGCTTCGGGATGCCCTTTCGCCGTTGCGTGCAGGTCTAGCGCTCCGGTTGTACACCTCGTCGGTGTGGAGCCCCCAGCGCGACGAGCCCAGCGCGCGACGAGCCCAGCGCGACGAGCCGACGGGGTGACTCGGCGCGAAGACCTCAGGCGCGGACGTCGATGTGTCGGCCCTCGGTCCCGTCCTCGCTGGGGTCCTCAGGCTCGCGCGGCGGCTGGCGGCGGGGTCCCAGCTTGGCGTCCACGCCGGAGCGCTTGCGGCGTTTTGAGAGGCTCTGCGTCTGCTCCGCCGCCAGCTCGGCGATCCACGGGGGGCGGGGTCCGATCGGTTGGATGGGATCCATGGTGTGCTGCTCAGTCCGCTACGACGCCCCGCGGCCCACGCCCCCGCCCGCCACGGGCGCGCGGGCGCGCTCGAACTTGGCGAGCTCCTCGGCGAGCAGGTCGTGCTTGGCTTGGTGCAGCTCGGCAACCAGCATACGCCGCCACAGGAACACGGCGGCGGCCCACACCGCCACATAACACACCACGCCCGCTGCCAGCGCGCGCAGACCGGCGCCCGCCAACGTTTGGGTGGGCAGCGAAAGGTAGCCGCCGAGCAGGAAGCCCGCGAGGCCGCCCCACGCCTTGGCTCGAGCCACGCCGCGAGCTGCGCGCGGGTGCTCGGCGAGGATCAGGTTGGACCCCGGCGCGCCACCCGAGCCCTCGGTACTCGCGCCCTTCTGCTTGTCCTTGCCGCCCTTGGCGGGCTTGCCGGCCTTCGCGGCCTTGTCACCCTTACCGGCCACGACCGCCGCTCTCCAGGCCGCGGCGCCGTTCGGCGCGCTGGCAGTCGAAGATGAAGCGCACGAGGCGCCGGTGCTCGCCCTCTCCGATCTCGTCGAAGCAGATTGCGCGCCGGCCCTGGAGGTCGGCGCGCACGACTGTGCCCACACCCGCGATCGGTGGGCCCCCCTTGGCGGTCGTCAGCCGGAACTCGACCTGCTCGCCGATCTTCAGCGTGCTTGGTCCCGCCAGCAGCATCCCGCCGCCGCTGATGTCCACGGAGTAGGTCTGGACGGTGCCCCCACGGCCCCCGGTGACGACCAACACCGGCCGGGTGGATTGGATGCGCACGTACTCGCGCTGCTGGATCAACTCGACCGAGTGCAGCTCGCGGAAGCGCAACAGCTCACGGTCCTCGAGCGTAACCGTGCCCTGCAGCCGGATGCGCCCGCGGCTGTTGGTGAACTCGAGCACCAGCTCGTCGAGCGATCCGGGGCTGAAGGGCCGTTCAGCACGGAACATCAGCGCCACCAGCAGCCCATTGCCGTCGCGCTCGGCGACCCGCGCCTGTACGCGCTCGCCGCTTGGGCGCACGATCGTGACTGGATCGGCGCGTTCTGGTAGCTCGATCTCGCCGCGATCCCGCTGCGCCTTTGCCGAGCGCCCAAGTTTCATCGCGGCGGGAGCAGCCTGTCGGAGAGCAGGAAGGGATCGGTCCAAGTGAGAGCCCACGCCGCTCTGAGGGCGCCCAGGGCGTGGGCCCCGACGTCCGTGTCGCCGCTGCCATGCTCAGCGCGCGCCAGCAGGTGGACCGGAGCCAGTCCGAACGTGCACGCCGTCTGCACGGCGACCCCGAGCTGGTCGGTCTCATCGGCGTGGGTGATCGCCAGCGCGTCTGCGCCCAGTGGACCCAGCGCCCCCAACAGCTGAGCCGCGGGTGTGGCGCCGAGCGTGGCGGGGAGCGCGAGCACCACGCGGTCGGGTCGCAACTGCTCGAGTAGCCCCGCCAGCGCCGAGATCGAGTCGGGGTCAGCGCAGGAGACGGGGGGGGTGTCAAGCAGCAGCACGCCTCCGGTGCGGGCTTCGTGCAGCGCTGGCTCCTCGGGCATGACGCCGGGCTGGATCGTGACGCAGGTCGCGGGTAGCGTGCCGCGCTCGCGGTAAGCCTCAACTAGGGCGGCGCAGCAGGCGCTCTTGCCGCTGCCGCCTGCGCCGATCACAGCGATCGCGGCGCCCTCGGCGGGCAGCGGCGCAGCCGCTGGGATCCTCTGCGCCAGTGCGGTGCGCACCGCCTGGGCGAGGCTCGTGCGGGCGGGCATCAGCGGCAGCACATGGGCGCTGGCCGCCTCGATCAGCTCGCGCACGAGCTCCTCGCCGATCCCTACACCGCGCAGCGTGTGCTCGAGCTCCCCGCGCGCGGAGAGCTCGGGGACAGGGGGCGTGGCGTAGCGGTCGGGATGGCTGGCGGGCTCGGGGGGAGGCGCCACCACCGCCGCGGAAGCGGGAGGCGTGGCGACTGCGGGCTCCACGTCAAGATCCGCAAGAGGAGCCGCGACGATCTCTTCGGGCGTTTCCGCGTCTTCGGCTTCGGCTAGAGCTTCGGCGAGCGCGGCATCGAGATCGGGCGGAACGGCGGGCTCGGCCGCTCGCACCGCGGCCTCGGCCTCGGCGAGCGCGGCGGCGAAGGGGTTGGTGGCCCACACCTCTGTCGCCCCGTCCCAATTGGGAGGTTTTGGGGGTGCAACCGGCGCCCGGGCGTAGTCGAATTCGCCGGGCAGCTCACGGGCTGCGTCGCGGGGCAACGCGGCAGCCACGTTGCCCGGCGGCACGGCAGCGCCGTTGCCGGTCGGTACGGGGGTGGCATCGTCGGGCAACGCGGCGGCTGCGTCGCCGGGCAGTGCCGGGGCCGCGCCCTCCTCGTCGTAGCGGTCGAGCAGCGAGCCACCCGGATCCCCCCGGCGGGCCTCGATTTCGACGAAGGACTTCTGAAAGAAGCCGGCGAAGCCGCCGGTGAGGCCGCGGTGGTGGCGGATCACGATCGCGTCCTCGCCGAGCTCGGCGACGATCGTGGGGATCAGCTCATCGACGGAGCGCCCGCGGTAGATCCGCGGCGCGTAGTACCCGGGTACTTCGCCACGCGGGTCAGGGCGGCCGGGGTCGCCGGCCTCCCAGGAATCCAGCCAGGAGTCGTCGCGTGCGGCGGCACGGGGCATGGCCCGGCGGGGGGCGGCGTGATGAGAGGCGGTGTCGTAGGCGGCGGTGCTCATGCGTGGATTACTCCAATCGTCTCGACGTTGATGCCGGGCGCGATCTCGTTGTAAGAGCAGACGGGTAGATGAGGCTGGGCCTGGGCGATCAACCGGCGCAGGTGGCGGCGCACGCGCGCGGAGCAGAGCAGGACAGGATTGCGTGTGCCGCGCGCTGTGGCGTAGTCGACCTGGGCACGCAGCGCACCCACGATCGCCTGCGCACGGGGCGGGTCGATCGCCAGGTACTCGCCGTCGGTGGTTTGGGTGATGGAGGTTGCGACCTCCTGCTCGATCGCAGGGTCAAGGGTGATCGCCTGCAGACAGAGCCGCTCGTCCAGATGGGGGGCTGTGATCGCCCGGCCCAGGGCCTGGCGGGCGTACTCGGTGAGCAGGCCGGTGTCACGTGTTATTCGCGCCTTGTCGCCGATCGCCTCCATGATCGTGCCGAGATCGCGCACGGGGACGCCTTCGGCGAGCAGCGCGCGCAGCACGCGCTGAATCTCCCCGAGCGTGAGCGCCTCGGGCACGATCTCCTCGACGACGGCGGCGTTGGTCTCCTTTAGCCGGTCGAGCAGCGTGCGCACGTCCTGGCGGGTGAGCAGCTCGGAGGCGTGCGTGCGGATCGTCTCGGTCAGGTGGGTGACGATCATCGACTCGGCGTCCACAACCGTATAGCCGAGCGCTTCGGCCTCGGCGCGGTCGGAGGAGTGCACCCACACGGCGGGCAGGCCGTAAGTGGGCTCGGTGGTCGGGATCCCCTGCAGGCCGCCGGCGGCGTCGCCGGGATCCATCGCCAGCAGGTGCCCGGGCATGATCCGGGCGCGGGCGACCTCCGAGCCGCGCACCTTGAAGACATACTCGTGGGACTCCATGCCGAGCTCGTCGTGGATGCGCACGGCGGGGATCACGATCCCGAGCTCGCCGGCTATCTGGCGGCGAATCGCGGAGACGCGCCGCAGCAGGTTGCCGCCGGAGGAGCCGTCGACGAGCGGGACGAGGCCGAAGCCGACGGCGAGCTCCAGGGCGTCGACCGAGAGCCGCTCCATCGCCTCCTCCGAGCCCTGCCCTTCTCCGATGGCGCCGGCGGGCCCGTCGGGCGAGGCGGCGGCGAGCGCGAGCGAGCCTCCCTCGGCCTCGTCGCCCGGCAGGCCGTGGCGCACCGACCAGCCGACGGCGGCGAAGATGCCGGCGATCGCGAGGAACGGCAGCTTGGGCAGGCCGGGGATGAGCGCGAACAGCCCGATCGCGGTGGCGGCGACGAGCGGCGCTTTGCGCTGGCGCAGGATCTGCGAGGCGATGTCGGAGCCGAGGTCTTTGTCGGAGGTGGCGCGGGTGACGATGATGCCGGTCGCAACCGAGATCAGGAGTGCGGGGATCTGCGCGGCGAGGCCGTCGCCGACCGTCAGCAGCGAGAACTGGTGCGTGGCTTCGGTGAAGGAGAGGCCATGCTGCGCTACGCCGACGACGATGCCGCCGATGAGGTTGATCGCGGTGATGATGACCGCCGCGGTCGCGTCGCCTTTGACGAACTTCGAGGCGCCGTCCATCGCGCCGTAGAAGTCGGCTTCCTGGGCGATCTCCGAGCGGCGGGCGCGTGCCTGCTCGTCGGTGATCAGCCCGGCGTTGAGGTCGGCGTCGATGGCCATCTGCTTGCCGGGCATCGCATCGAGGGTGAAGCGCGCGCCGACCTCGGCGACGCGCCCGGCGCCGTTGGTCACGACCACGAACTGGATCACCACGAGGATCAGGAAGATCACAAGGCCCACGACGACGTTGCCGCCGACGACGAACTCCCCGAACGCCTTGACGACGGAGCCGGCGTCGCCCGTCGTCAGGATCAGCCGCGTGACCGACACGTTGATCGCTAGGCGGAACATCGTGGTGAGCAGCAGCAGCGACGGGAAGGAGGCGAAGTCGAGCGCCTTGCCGAGGTACATCGTCGCGACCACGATTGTGAGCGCGGCGGAGATGTTGAGCGTGATCAACAGATCCAGCAGCGCGGAGGGCAGCGGCACGACGAGCATCGTTACGACCATCACCACAGCGATCGCGGCGAGCAGGTCGGTGTGGCGCAGCAGGCGGCGCACGGAGTCGAGGTTCATTGCGCGTACCTACGTTGGCGGGCGAGCCGGTATACGAACGCGAGCACGCGCGCCACGGCGGCGTACAGCTCCTCGGGGATCACCTGGCCGATCTCGCATGAGGCGTGCAGCGCGCGCGCGAGCGGCGGCTCGCTGACGATCGGCACGTCGTGTTCCTCGGCGATGCGGCGGATCTGCAGGGCGATCAGGTCCTTGCCCTTGGCCACGACCTCGGGGGCGGTGCGGGAGCCGTCGTAGCGCAGCGCGACAGCGAAGTGGGTGGGGTTGGCGATCACCACGTCGGCCTCGGGGACGGCGGCCATCATCCGCTTGCGGGCCGCCTGCGCCTGGCGACGGCGCAGCGCGACTTTGACCTCGGCTGGCAGTCCATACTGGCGCTGCTCGTCCTTGAGCTCCTGCTTGGTCATGCGCAGCTTGTGCTCGTTGCGCCGGCGCTGCCAGGCGTAGTCGATCGCGGCGATCGCGAGGTAGGCGAATGTGGCGTGCTGGGCGATTTCCATGCCGCGATGCCCCAGCACGATGCCGAGGTCGGCGGGGGGGATGCCGACTTCAGCGGCGAGCGCGGTGAGGCCGGGGACGATCGCGAGCGCGGCGACGCCGGCGACGACCGCGACCTTGGTGACCGCCTTGAGCGCCTCGAAGAGGATGTTGGGGCCGAACAGGTTGCGCGCCCCGGAGATCGGGTTGATCCGCTTGAAGTCCAGCGCGAGCGCTTTGGGGGCTGGGCGAAAGCCGACCTGGGCGGCCCCGGCGAACAGGCCGGTGCCGAAGCAGATCGCGGCGATCGGCCCGACAGTGAGCGCGAGCGTGGTGAGTCCGACCTCCATCAGCGAGTGCAGCCCGGCGGCGCTGGTCGCCTTCGTGGGCGTGGCGATCTCCGCGAGGATCTCGCGGAAGGCGGCCTGGGCGGCGCCCACCACGGAGGGGCCGAGCAGCGTGATCGCGAACAGCCCACCAGCGAGCACGAGCGAGCCGCCGACGTCGGCAGAGCGTGCGATCTGCCCCTTCTTGCGCGCACGCTCGCGGTGCTTGGGGGTGGCCTTCTCGGTGCGGTCCTGTTGCGCCATGGCTTACCCGACGTGCAGGGCGCCGAGCGCGGCGCCGACGGAGGTGGACATCTGGTTGGCGATCCAGCCGGCGACGAACGGCATCGAGGCGCCGACCAGCAGCAGCGCGACGGCGACCTTGGCGGGGAAGCCGACGGCGAACACGTTGAGCTGAGGCACCACGCGCGAGACGACGCCGAAGGCGACGTCGGTGATCATCAGCGCGATCAGCACCGGCGCGGCGATCTCCACGGCGGAGGTGAAGACGGTTGAGAAGACCTGCTCGGTGCCGGCCCAGAGGGTGGTGATGCGGGGGGCGGAGGTGAGCGGGACGAGGGTGAAGGTGTGGGCGAGGCCGCGCAGCACCCACGCTTCGCCGCCGACTACGAAGAAGATGGCGATTCCCACGAGCGAGTACATGTGGGTGAGCGGCCCGCTTTCGTCGCCGCTGATGGGGTTGATGAGGTTGCCGTAGGAGAAGCCGGCGCCGAGGTCGGCGAGCGAGCCGGCCGATTCGACGGCGGCGAACAGCACGGCGAAGGAGAAGGCGAAGCCGAGCCCCACCAGCATCCCCTCGAAGATCAGCGCGGCGAGGGTGAACGGGTCGGTCGGGATGTGCTGCCCGTGCAGGGCGATCGGCGCGAGGCCGATCGAGATCCCCACGGCGATGATGCCCCGCACGCGCGGGGGCACCATGGGAGAGGAGAAGGGGGGGGCGAGCAGGAACAGCGGACCCACCCGCGCGAGCACGAGAATGAAGCCGGCGAGCTCGTTGCCTGCCAGGAGACTGAGGACCTGGGTCATGCGAGCCCGCTTCTCATCAGTTCGTCAGGGTGGGGATCGAGGAGTAGAGGTTGGTGGTGTAGGCCACCATCTGGTCGAGCATCCAGGGGCCGAGCAGCACCACGATCACGGCGATGACCGCGATCTTGGGGATCAGCGTGAGGCTCTGCTCCTGGATCTGTGTGACAGCCTGGAAGATCGAGACGAGCAGGCCGACGACCATCGCGCCGAGCAGCATCGGTCCGGCGACCTTGAAGGCGAGGCTCATCGCCTGCGAGGCGAGGTTGATGACTGTGTCCTGGTCCATGAGCTTTTTGAGGGAGGGAAGGAGGAGAGGGGAGAGGGGGCTGTTTGCAGGGGTGAGAAGCGTTTGGTGAAGATCGCGCCGCTAGTGAACGTGAAAGCTCTGCACGAGCGCCTTGATCACGAGGTCCCAGCCGTCGACCAGCACGAACAGCAGGATCTTGAAAGGCAGCGAGATGAAGGTGGGCGGGAGCATGATCATCCCCATGCTCATCAGCGTGGAGGAGACGATCAGGTCGATGATCAGGAAAGGCAGGAAGATCAAGAAGCCGATCTGGAACGCGCTCTTGAGCTCGGAGACGATGAACGCCGGGATCAGCACCTCGGTTGGCACTTCGGCGCGGGTGCGGGGGTCTTTGGCGTGGGCGAGGGTGACGAACAGGGAGATGTCCTGCACGCTGGTCTGGTGGAACATGAATTCGCGCAGCGGCTGCTCCGCTCGCTTGATCGCGGTGGTGGTGGAGATGTGGTGGGCGCTGAGCGGTTCGACGGCGTCGCGCCGGATCTTGCTGATGGTGGGGGCCATCACGAAGATCGTGAGGAACAGGGCGATGCCGACCAGCACCTGGTTGGGGGGTGCGTTGTTGGTGCCGACGGCGGTGCGGATGAAGCCGAGCACGATCAAGATGCGGCTGAAGCCGGTGACGGTGAACAGCACCGCGGGGATCAGCGAGAGCCCGCCTACGAGCAGCAGGATCTGCACGGCGTTGGAGGAGCTCACATTCACCGGTTCACCTCCTCGCCGTTCCTGGGCGCACGGGGACTCACCGACGCACCGTCCATTCGCGTACCTTCTCGAGTGCGTCTGACACCGTGCTCGGGAGGGTGGGGTTCCAATCCGAGCGCCCTTGGCCGGGGATCTGCATCGGACGGATACGAGACCCGCCCGCCCTGCCTCTCCCATTGCCCGCGCTGCTGCTGGGGGGCTCGGGGAGATCGAGCAGTCCGGCCTCACGCGCCTGCTCCTCGGTGTAGCGGTGGATCGGCGCGACGCCGTGCTCTGCCGAGCCCACCAGCAGGTAGTCGCGTCCGGCGCGCACGAGGTGCAGGGTGCGGCCCGACCCGAGCGTCAGCGTGGCGAGGCTCGTCAGTCCGGAGCCGGCGCTGCGAGTCTCGCGCCCAGTCTTGACCTGCTTGAGAATCCACGTCAGCCCCCAGATCACGGCGATTACGATCAACAGCCCGACGATCGTGCGCACGATGCTCGCGCCACCGGAGCTTGTGTGCGAGCCGCCGGCGGTGGAGGAGAGGTCGAGCGGAAGCGCTTCGCCGCCGTGTTTGGAGGCGGGCGTGAAGGCCTGCGCCGGGCAGGCGCCAGCAAGCATGGCAAGGCCGATCGTGGCCATGCCAAGCGCGGGAAGGGCGACCCGTGAGGCCGCGCGCGAAGGCGTAATAAACCTAATCATCGAGGGACGACTCCGAGGAGAGTCGCTCCGGTTATCGGCGCCGCTTCAGATGCCTTGAGTGCTGCGCGCCGCCGCTCAGACCAGTGCGTCGATCCGCACGGCCCACTCGCCGTCGGCGTCCAGCAGGGTGCCATGCGCGAAGCGTGTGCCGTTGACGAACAGCTCGATCGGGGACTCGGCCTCCTGGTCGAGCTCCACGACGGTGCCGGGCGGCAGTTCCAGCGCCTGGCCCAGCGGCAGTGTCGTGCGACCCAGCTCGGCCCACACGCGCACCTGCACGTCCATCATCCGGGCGAGGCTCTCGCGCGTGGGCGCGGCCTCCTCCGGGGTCGGCAAGCCCATGACGCCGCGTTCGGGATGCACCGCACCGGGGGTGCTCTGCGTGAACAGCGGCTGCGTCGGGCTGGTTGCGAGCCAGCCCGCCCGTGCGATCGCCTCGGTTAGCTTGACCGCGCGCTGCGCGCCGCGCAGCCCGGGCCTGCCGCGGCCGATGGGGACTCCCTCGGCGAACAGCCGTACCCCCTCCGCGGCGCGATCCTGCAGCGCCAGCAGCGTGCCGGGGGTGAGCGCCAGCATCCGTTCGACCGGCATCTCGCGCGCGCCCACCTCTGCACGAAGGCACACGTGGGCGCCGGCCAGCCCGCGACGCATCGCGTGCGCCTCGCGGGAGTCGCTGTCCTGCAGCCGTGGCCCCGCGCCGAGGATCTCTTCTGCGACGGGCCCAATCGCCGACCACGGGATCAGCAGGGACATGCCGGAGGGAAGGTCGTCGATCCGGCTTGCCAGCGTGAGCATGAAGGTGGGTTCTCCGATCGGTGCCACCACACCGGCGTCGCCCTCCACGTCGACCTCGCCGAGATTCAGCTCCAGCCCGCCGAGATCACGCCACGCGGGGCCGAGCTGCGCGATCATCGATTGCAGCAGGCGCCGCGTGAGCGCCCAGTCGACTTCGCTGAAGCGCCGTTCGGGGGCCGCCTGGGCGGGGTGGCCACCTAGCAGGCACTCGAGCGCCTGCAGTACGAGAGGGGGCTCGATGCACAACAGCATCTGCGCGTTGATCGGCTGCACGCCGAGCGCCACCGCGATCGTGTTCACCGGCAACCGTGCCTTGGCGGCCACCCACGTGAGCTGGCTCGAGTCCGCCACGGCGAGCTCCACGGGGGCGCGCAGCTCGGCGGAGAGCCGTAGCGCGAATGCTTCGCAGAAGGAACCCAACACGCGCACGATCCTGCGGCGCAGCTCGGCCGTGAACTTGGTGGGCTGCGAAAAGTCCACCGTCCGGATCAGGTGCCCACCCTGCCCGCCGATCCCCTCCGCTGGCAGGGTGTCGGTGGCGTCGGGGCTCGCCTCGCCAGCTTCGTTGGCTGGGGGTGGGTCGGCGGTGTCGGAGCGTGCCTCGCCGACCTCGTCGGCTGGGGGTGGGTCGGCGGTGTCGGGGCTCGACTCGCTCACCTCCTCCGCTGAGGAGATGTCCGTGGTGCCGGGGTCCGCCCCGCCCACCTCCTGCGCTGGGTGGCTGTCTCCGGTGTCGCGTCCCACCTCGGTCCGCGCGGGATCGCGTGCGTCGCCGGGCGGGGTCTCTTCGAGCTGGTGGTGCGGGGCCTCGCTCATCGTGGCCTCCCGGTCACTCTTGCATGGCGGGGTCGGCCTGCGCCAGGTCGGGCTGCGCGGAGGCGGGCGGCCCGGATGTGGGCTGCGCGGGATGGCCGGCGTCGACCTGGGAACCCCCCGCCGGCTCGCCGATGTCAGCGGTGGAAGGGTCGCCCTCGACGATCTCGGTGACGCGCAGGCCGAACTCCTCGTCGACGATCACCACCTCCCCGCGGGCGATCGGCGTGCCGTTGACGAGCAGATCCACCGGGTCGCCGGCCAGCCGCTCCAGCGTGACGATCGAGCCTGCGCGAAGCTGAAGCATCTCCCCGACGGTCATGCGGGTGCGTCCGATCTCCACGCTCAGCTCCATGAGAACGTCGCTGAGGCGGCGCAGGTCGGTGCCGTTGCGCGACTCGGCGCTGGAGGCGGCCGCGTTCCCACTCGTCTGGTCGTCCGCGCGTGCGGAGCCGGAGGGCGGAGCCTCCTGGTCGAGCTGCTCGTATACGACTGCATCGCTCATGACGTGCTCCTATCGCCCTATTGAACCGTCAATTCGGGGAACAGCACGGCTTCGACCTTGACGTCGGTCTGGCGGTCGATGCTCGTGAGGATGCGGTGCTTGATCGAGCCGCGGCCCTGGCTGGAGGTGAGTACGCTCCCGTTCTGCCCGGTGACGGTGTTGGTCACGATTTCGCGGACGGCCGGTTCCTCGGGCAGGGTCCCCGCGCCTTCCCCTGAGCTCGACGAGCTCGCGGCGGATGCCCCGTCACTCTGCCCCGGCGCGAGCTCCAGCGCGACGGAGATCTTGGCGTAGTGCCCTTCGGCCAGGTTGAGCAGGAATGGCTGGGGCATGAGGTAGATCGTGCCGGGGATCTTCTGTTTGACGGTCTTCTTGGGTTTGCTCATGGTGTAGCCGACGCCGAGCACCAGCAGCAGCACGAGCGGGATCAGGAGCTTCTTCTTGGACATGGGCGCGGGTTAGAGAGGGTTGGAGGGATGGAGGGGGGAGGGGGCAGTGGTTGGAGTTCGAATCGGGTGTGGTGTCAGGTGCGGGTGGTGGAACGGTGAGTTGAGGGTGTGGATGGTGGTACGTGTTGGGTGCGGATGGCGAATAACTGCGGGATGTATCGGGAGGAGACCGGCATTTCAATAGCGCCGGGCTCGGTTCTTCAGGGGCGTTTCAGTAGAGGCGTTGCAGGACGATCTCCACGCGCCGGTTCAGCGCGCGTCCGGTGGGCGTGGAGTTGGTGGCGATCGGGTGTTGTTCGGCGTAGCCGACCGCACTGAGCCGCTGGGAATCGACGCCCTTGGATATCAGGAAGCGCACGACGCTGCTCGCGCGGGCGGTGGAGAGCTCCCAGTTGCTCGGGAAGGCGCCGCCGGTGATCGGCACATTGTCGGTGTTGCCTTCGACGGCGATCGGGTGGACGTGGTCGACGTTCAGCAGCGCCGCGATCTCGGTGAGCAGGGGCTGGCCCTGGCTCTCCAGGGTGGCGCTCCCGGAGCTGAAGAGGAGACTGTCGGTGAGTACACGGATCGCCAGGCCGCGCTGTTCGATCGCGACGTGCACGGACTTCGCGAACCCATGCTTGGCCGCGTATGCGTTGAGCTCGCGCTGAAGCGCTTCGAAGCTGGCCTGCTCCTGTTGGGCGGCGGACACCTGCACGCTGGCTGCGCTCGCGGCCACGCTCTGCGCGCTCGACTGGGCGCTCTGGGCGCTGCCCGCCTGCCCGCCGGACACGTGTTCGAGTTCGCTGGTGACGTTGGGGGTGAGCCGCACGATCGCCGGCGTGTCGATCGTGGTGGGGGCGCGGCTCGAGTTGGCGCTGGCGCCGGGCTGCTCGATCGACTTGCCGCCCGGCAGGATGTCACCGGAGAAGGCCGCCTTGAGCGCCATCTGCAGGGTGCGGTACTTGGAGATGTTCACCGATGAAATCGAGAACAGCACCATGAAGAGCGCCATCAGCAGTGTGATCATGTCGGCGTAGGTGAGCAGCCAGCGCTCGTCGTTGTCGTGCTCGGCGCTGTGTCCGCGGCGTTTGCTGCCGTGCCCGCGTGCCATGGTCTAGCTCCCCCCGTGAGTGCGCTGGCGCATCAGGCCGCCTCGGCTTGCAGGCTCGCGGCCTGCGCTGAGGAAGCGCCCTCGCCGTCCTCGTTCTCGCGCTCAGCGGGTGGCAGGTAGGACATCAGCTTGTCCGCGACCAAGCGCGGGTTGTCGCCGGCTTGCAGCGAGAGGATGCCCTCGAGCGTCATCATCCGCAGCTCAGCCTCTTCGGCGGAGATCGCCTTCAAGCGGTTGGCGATCGGCAGGAAGATCACGTTGGCCGCGCCGACTCCCATCAGCGTCGCCAGGAAGGCGGCCGAGATCGAGGGGCCGAGTGTGGAGGGAGCCGCGAGGTTCTGCAGCACGTGCACCAGCCCCAGCACGGTGCCGATGATCCCCATCGTGGGGGCGAAGCCGCCGGCCTTCTCGAACGGCGCCGCACCCGCGGCGTGACGGGCCGCCATGCCGTCGACCTCGGCCTCCATGATCGCGTGCACCATCTCCGGGTCGGTGCCGTCCACCACGAGTTGCAGCGCGTTGCGGGTGAAGGGGTCCTCGATCTCGCCGAGCTGCGCGTCCAGGGCGAGCAGGCCATCGCGGCGGGCCTGGTCGGCGAGCGACACCAGCAGATCGAGACGGCCGCGCAGATCGGGGGGTTCGGCAGAGAAGGTGAGCTTGTAGAGCGAGGGGATGCGCTTCATCGACTGCATCCCCACGCTCGCCAGCGTCACCCCGAAAGTGCCGCCGAGGATGATCATCAGCGCGGGGATGTTGATGAACGAGGCGGGACTGGTCCCGTCCATCATCGAGCTGAGCAGCAGGGCGCCGAAGGCGACCCCGATTCCGATTGCTGTTGCGGCCTTCATCGCCCTCGTTCATCGGCCGGGAGGCGCGATCCTTCAACTCGCTCTGGACGCCTGCCTGGGCTCTTGAGCGGAGTGGGCGGGGAATCGCTTCCCTCAGAGCCGATTCCGGGCCCCCCGCGGCGGTTGCGCATTGCCTCGGAGAGCACGCCGACGCGCCACTCGCGCACCGCGGTGGCCACCTCGTCGGGGCTCTCGGCCACGACGACCTTGGCGGTCGTGGCAAGCGTCACGACAGTATCGGGGGTTGACTCGACGGTGACGATCAGATCGGGATTCAGTTGGAAGGGCTCGTCGGTGTGTCCGAGCCTGTGGAGGGTGATCATGGTGCCTTCTCTCTGTTGGGATCGCCTTGGTGGGGCGCGGCGCGTGCTCACGCTCACACCCCACCCGGGCGCCTCGGTGTACGTCCCTGAACGTGGTTACTGCACCATCGTCACCACCGTCTGAAGCATTTCGTTGGCGGTGGTGATCACCTTCGAGTTGGCCTGGTAGCCACGCTCGGCGGTGATCATGCTGGTCATCTCGGTGGCGAGGTCGACGTTCGACATCTCCAGCTCCCCGGCGACGGTCTGGCCGAAGCCGCCGGTGTTGGGGGTGCCGACGATCGGCGCGCCCGAGTTGGTGGTCTGGCCCCACAGCGATCCGCCGAGGCGCTCCAGGCCGTCCTGATTGGGGAACTGTGCCAGCGAGAGGTATCCGGCGGTGACCTGCTGTTCGTAGGTCGGGGATTTGGGGTTCTCGTCGGTGTAGCTGACCGCTCCATCCTCGCCGACCGACACGTTGGCGGAGCCGGGAGGGATCACGATGTAGCTGTCTTTGGCGCCCGGCGCGTAGGTTGTGCCTGCTTCGGTTTTGGTCGCCACCGCTTCGCGGCCGATCACGTAGTCCCCGGCCTGGGTGGTCAGGAATCCTTTGGTGTTGGTCGTGAGATCGCCCTCGCGGGTGTACTGGAAGCCGGACGGCAGGCCGGCCGTATACGGGGGCCCGGCCGGCGGTGTGCCGCTGCCGACGCGCAGGAACCCTTCGCCCTGGATGGCGACGTCCAGCGGATTGTTGGTCGTCTGGAAGGAGCCCTCGGTCATTTCGTTGTCCGTCGAGGCGACCACGACGCCGAGCCCCACCTGCATGGGGTTGGTGCCGCCGTTGCTGGTGGTCGGCCCGGAGGCTCCCCGCACGATCTGCGACAACGAATCGGCGAACGTCACACGCTGGGACTTGTAGCCGATCGTGTTGACGTTCGCCAGGTTGTTGGCGGTCACGTTGAGCATCGCCTCGTTAGCGTTCAGGCCGCTGATCGCGGCATACATTCCACTCATCATGGTTTTGCGTCACTTCCTTTCGCGGCCTCCTCGATGAGGTCCAGCCGTGGGTTTGTTTGCAGTTCTCGGAGTTACTACGTCTCGATGATTGGTTGGGCAAGTTGGTGAAAGTCAGGCCCGAGGGGTTGTTTGGGTGGTTGGGCTCCTGTCTGGTTGGTCGAGCTGTGGTGCGGGGAGATGAGTCGGGGTGGCTGTCTCGTGCGCCTCAGGCGATGACGGCGCTGTCGATGTTGGTGAAGATGTGCTCGCGCATGTGTTCGGCGCCGACCGCGGTGATCACAGTGCGGCTGGGGACCGACACCACGAACGCGGTGCCGTCGACCAGCACGAGGGAGTCGCGCGAGCCCTTGCCGGCGGCGCGTCCGACGCCTTCGTGCAGCCTGCCGAGCGTGCTCGGGTCGAGCGCGATCCCACGGCGCTGCACGCGCTCGAGGGCGTGCTTGGAGAAGTGCAGCGGCTCCTGCCCGCTGGTCTCCTTGAGCACGTCCGCGAACGAGGGCCCGGAGGTACTCCCGGCGTCCGTAATGCGCCTGCCCGTCGCGGGGCCGGTTTGCGGGCTTCCGACGGGGGCCGAGGCCGGGACCGAGGCCGGCCCGCCGGGAAGCAGCGCGGGGTTGAATTCGACGCTCACGCGACCTCCGAAACCCCGGCGAGCTCGATCCCGGGGGTGCCTTCGACCGTGAGGGTGGCGCCTTCGGGCGTGATCTCCACGCTCTGCACCGCACCGCTCTGGGTGGCGCCGGTGGAGGGATCGGTGTAGGAGACGGTGTGCCCGATCAGCGCCACGGCCTGGGCGACCCTCTGGGCGGCGACCGACTGGGAGCTGCTCTGCGCGAGGTTGGTGGTCTGCTCGAGCTGGGAGAACTGCGCGAGCTCGCTGATGTATTCGGTGCCGTTGCTCGGTTCCAGGGGATTCTGTGCCTGCAACTGAGCGACCATCAACTGCAGAAAGGCGTTCTTGCCGAGTTCGCCTTTGGGGTTGACGGGTTCGGTTTCGGTGGAGCCCGCCGCGGAGCCGGTTTTGGTGGTAGCGGCGGCGGGGGGCGCCGTGGTGGATGGGGTGACGGTTGTCATGGGGATTGCCTCGCTCTCGTGCTCGGTGGTGCGGTGTGCGTTCCGTCGGGATTGGTGTGGTTTTTCGGTCGGCTCGTGGTGCTCAAGCGAGCACGTCGATCAGGGTTCCGTGCGATGGTGTGGTGGTGGCCGGCGCGGGTTCTTCGACCGCGGGCGAATCGGTTTCGGTTTCAGGGTCTGCGGGGGCCGCGATCGCCGTGGACCGGCCGGGGCGGCCGCCAGCGAAGCCTTCGCCGCGGCCGGCGCCGCCCTGACCGCTGCCGTTGGCGTCCGCGCCTCCACTCTGGGCAGGATCGTGGTGGCCGATGTCAAGGCGCGTGAGGTTGATGCCCAGCGAGCTCAGCGATTGGCGCAGCTGGGCGTGGGCTGCGGCGAGTGCCTGAGCGGCGGCGGGCGACTCGGCGGTGACGCGAGCGAGCAGGCCCTGGGCAGTTTGGGTCAGATTGATGCGGATCTCGCCGAGCTCCTCGGGCTGTAGGGAGATGCGCGCCTGGGTGAGGCCTTGGCGGGCGGCGAGCTGGATCGTGCCGTGGAGGCTCTCGATCGCCTCCTGCAGGCCGACGCCGTAGCCGGTCGCCCCGGGCTCGCCCGACAGGGCGGCGGGGCTGCCGTCCGCCGCGGCGGGCATGAGCGAGGACGCGGTATTTTCGGAAAGCCCGCCCGCGTCGGCGGCGCCGTCAGGTGAAGCCTGGGCGGGGTTGGCCACCCACAGCTTGTCGTGCGCGCTCGCGTCGCCTGTGACGGCAGAGAGCGTGGAGGAGCCGTGGGGCGTGAGATGCACGCCGGTGGGTGGAGCCGCGGGCGTCGAGCTGGTCGGTGCGCCGTCGCCGGCGATGGGGGCATCCTTCACGCCCGCCGCGAGCGCGCCCGCACTCCCACCGGCGTCTGGGCCGCCGTCGCGGGGTGTGGCGAGCGCACCGGCGGTGGAGGCGCCGTCGCGGGCCGCGGCAGCGGCGGCGCCCACGGGGCTTGTGGGCGTGGACAGCGGCGTGTCCTCGTGGGTCACCGCGGCGGCGGTGAGAGCACCATCGGCGCGGGCGAAGGAGTCGGGCGCCGTGTGGGTATCGGAGTTGGAAGTCGGCCCAGGTGAAGCGGAGTTGGAAGTGCCGTCCGCTCCCGCGGCGGACACACGCATGCCTGCCCTCGTGGGGCCGGTGGAGGTATCCGCTGTGAGCTTGCCGGTGGCGCCCTCAGCCTGCCCGCCAGTGGCGCCCACCGCCGATCCACCGGAGGCGCCCACTGCCGATCCACCGGAGGCGCCCACCGTCAGTTCGCCGGTGACGCCCGCCACGAGCTCTCCGGTGGAGGCGGCACCCGGGAGGGCGGTGGCGAGGCTTGGCGCAGAGCCGGCAGGTGTGGGCGCGGAGGGGGCGAAGCCCGCGGTCGCCTTGGCGCCGGCGGGCGGCCGCGTGACGCGGTGCCCTGAATGGCGCGCGAGCTGCTCGGAGTCGTGCGGGATGCGATCGAACGCTTCCGCGGTGCTCGCCGGCTCACCGCCTGCAGGCGGGGTGTTTGTCGAGTGGCTCTGCTGCTGGCCTTCCGCAGTGGCGGTCCGGGCCCATTCGCTTTCGAGCGCGCTCTGGAAAGGCGGCCCTTCGGGGGGTGCGCCAGGTGGGGCGCCGCCGGAGGGAAGCGGTTCCCGCCCGCCCGGAGCGGTACCGACCGGCTGTGAGGCGCCGGGGCTCATACGACCGCCTCCGAGGCGGTGGCGCCGCCGGTGGGAGCGGTCGGGGCGCCATTGGGGGCGGTGATGGCCGCCGCGGAAGGGAGCGCGGCGACACTTGCGCCCTGCCCGCCCTGGCTGAAGGAGGCGGCGTAGCCGAGCACTTTGGCGACGTACTGCTGTGTTTCGGCGTAGGGAGGGACGCCGCCGTACTGCTCGACGGCGCCGGGCCCCGCGTTGTAAGCGGCGAGCGCGTCGGCGGTGCTGCCGCCAAACTGGTGGAGCAACTGGGAGAGGTAGCGGGCGCCACCTTCGATCGACTGTGCGGGGTTGAGCGGCTCGCTGACGCCGAGGGAGGCGGCGGTGGAGGGCATCAGCTGGGTGAGACCGAGCGCCCCGGCGCTGCTGGCGGCGGTGGGATCGAATCCGGACTCCTGCTCGATCAACCCGGAGAGAAGCGCGGGATCGAGCCCATAGCGGGCAGCTGCCTGTTCGATCAAGGGCGTGTATGTGGAGTCCTCGCCGCTCGCACCCGCAGGTGTGGCGGAGTCGTAGGCGGCGGAGGTGGGAGTGGAGTCGTAGGCGACCGTTGTGGGGGTGGCGGAGGTGGGGTAGGCGGTGGTCGTGGGGAGATCGGCCTGGGCGGAGTCGAGGGCCGAGGCGAAGGTCTTGGAGGCTACGACCGAGGGGCCCTGTTCGACCTGTTCGAGCAGTGCCTGCAACTGCTGGACGCGTTCGCCGGCGGCGGTGGCGGCGATCGGTTCCAACCCGCTAAGGGCGGCGGCGCTCATGCGGCGCTCCGGCGGAAACGCTCGAGGGCGATCTCGTCGAGTCGCTCGCTTTCGCGGTGACCGGCCTCACGCTCGTACTCGGTGCGCTGGCGATCCCTGAGGCGCTCGAGGATCTCGTGCTCGCGCGCGGCGCAGCCGAGCTGGGTGTCGCGGTCGGCGACGTTGGCCTCGTGGCGCTCGAGCTCGCGCATGCCCATCGTGCGCTGCGCCTCGATGTGCTCGACGAAAGCCTGGCGCGCGAGCAGCTCGGCGGCGCTGACGGCGCTCGCCTCCGTGTCCCCACCGGTCGCGAGGCGCTGGTGGGTGACGGCCTGCTCGAGGTGCTCCTCCACGCGCCGCAGGCGATCCCGGCTGCCGGTGCGCTCGGATATGGCGCGGGCGAGCTCCTCGCGCGCGAGGAGCTCCGTGCGCTCGCGCAGCGCACGGACACGCTCGAGGCGAAAGCGGAAAGAGGGAGCGGTGCTCACGGCCGCGTAATCGGACGCGCGGCGCCGTTCTTGAGGGCGATTGACCCATCCCGAGCAGGCGTACCGCCGACCTCGACAAGAAAACTGTCCCGAAGAGCCAATTAATGTAAGCTCTTGTCTATGCACCACAGCGGAGAGGGCTCTGCGTGGGCAGTGCCCCTGGACGAGGGCGGCAAACGGGCCGCGTACGCGAACGTCGTGCGGCCAATACTCGAGCGACGCCTTGCGATCGTCGCACCCCTATGGCGCGCGCAGGCGGGGGCCGGTGGGCGGCTGGCGGCGGCTGGCGGGGAGCGTCCCCGGCGACGCGGGCACCCGTATGGGCGCTCGCCGTGCGACGCCCGTTCCCGGTGGATCCGAGAAGTTATGCCGACCGACAGTTGGATTTATTCACTGAGATGTGATCCGAACGACAAAATTATTCGCAAGAACACACGTCTACCCAAATCTGCGGGCATGGAGGCAACATAGCCGCATCGATCATGTTGATAGGACCTTCAACCAAACAAACCCTGGGGATGAGCGACATGAGCAAGAAGAAATCGGACGAAGTAGCGATCACGCTTTCACCGCTGCAAGTGGAGCAGGTGATGCGCTCTGCGGGCCGCAACCGCAACGGCACGGTCTCCAACCTGCTGCTGGCCGCGCTCGACCATGCCTACCAGCCGATGGAGAAGAACGGTGGCAAGGCGAAACCCTCGCCGCTGCAAAAGGCGACGCGGGCCGCGTTGGAGGACGCCCTCGAGGACCCGCAGCTCTCGCAGTCACTGCTGCGCGGGTTGGCGATCCTGGCCTCCTATGGGCCGGATCGGCCATGGCGTGCGATCATCGACCTGGCGGGCCAGCTGGGCATGTCGCCCTCAACCACGCACCGCTACGTAAAGACGCTGCGGGCGGTCGGCCTGTTGGAGCAGAACCCCGAGACGAGGGAGTATCGCCCGGTTACGGCGGCTTAGCCTGGATCCACCGATCCCGGGGTCGCACCGGCACCGGATGACGCATCGCCAGGGCCAATTGCCCTCGCTCCGAGGGGTCACCCTACGGATGCTCGGTCGATTGTCCCTGGCTCGGTCACCGGCACCGGATGCTCAGCCCGTTATCGGTGGATCCAGGCTTAGCGGACGCGCGTTGAGTGCGGCGCCGAGGCACGGGAAAACGAAGACCAAGCTCAGAGCTCCAGCCCGATCGCGGGGATGGCGGAGGCTTCGATGAGGCCGGGTACCGTCACACCCTCTGGCTCGGACATCCCAGCGCTCCCCGAGCCGGGCGAGCGTTCCACGCCCCCACCGCCTCCGCCACCGGGGAGCACCTCCTCGGCGTCGAGAATCTCGCCCGAGCGCTGAGCGAGGGAGCGCTCGAGGGAGTCGGTGAGCTCCACCAGGGCGCGATCGGACTCGGCGGGGTCGCTGGGCTCGCTGACGGCCTGGCGCAGGAAGGCATCGATCCGCGGACGGTGCTCCAACGCCGCGTCGAGCAGCGGATCGCTCCCGGAGTTGTAGGCGCCGATCGAGATCAGGTCCTCCTTCTCGCGCAGCGCCGCCAGCGCCGCGCGCAGACGCTGGCCGGCGGTGGCGATCTCGGGCGCCACGATCTCGCCGGTGAGGCGGGAGACGCTCTGTAGGACGTCGATCGCGGGGTAGTGACCGGCGTGGGCAAGCGAGCGGGTGAGCACGATGTGCCCGTCGAGGATCGAGCGGACGGCGTCGGCGATCGGCTCGTTCATGTCGTCGCCGTCGACCAACACGGTGTACAGACCGGTGATCGAGCCCTCGGGGCTGGCGCCGGCACGCTCCAGCAGGCGCGGCAGCAGTGCAAACACCGAAGGGGTGTAGCCGCGGGTGGCGGGAGGCTCGCCGATCGCGAGGCCGATCTCGCGCTGGGCCGTGGCAAAACGGGTGACGGAGTCCATCATCAGCATCACGTGGTGGCCGTGGTCGCGGAAGTGCTCGGCGATCGTCGTGGCCGTGAAGGCGGCCTTGATGCGCACCAGAGCGGGCTGGTCGGAGGTGGCAACCACTACGACAGAGTGCTCCAGGGCCGGGCCGAGATCGCGCTCGACGAACTCCCGCACCTCGCGTCCGCGCTCGCCGACGAGCGCGATCACGTTGACGGCGGCGGAGGTGGAGCGGGCGATCATGCCCAGCAGCGAGGACTTACCGACACCGGAGCCGGCGAAGATGCCAAGACGCTGCCCGCGCCCGCAGGGCACGAGGCTGTCCAGGGCGCGCACCCCGAGCGCGACGCGCTCGCGGATGCGGGGTCGGTGCAGAGCGGAGGGGGGAGCGGCGATGGTGGAGCGCAGGCCGGGAGGACCCCCCCGGCCCGCGTCGCTCACACCGTCGAGCCCGTCGAGGGGGGCCCCGAGCCCGTCGATCACGCGCCCTAGCAGGTGCGAGCCGACGGACACGCGGAAGGGGGCGCCGGTGGGGAGGACCTTGGTGCCGGGGCCGATGCCGTGAAGCTCACCCAGTGGCATCAGCAGGGTGCGGCCCTCCCGGAAGCCGACGACCTCGGCGGGAACGGCCTCGCGGTGACGATCGGCGCCGACGAGACACACCTCTCCGACCTCGGCTTGCAACCCGGTGGCCTCGATGATCAGCCCGATCAGGTTGCTCACGCGTCCGTGGCAGCGCGCGAGATCGGCGCCGGCGAGCGCGGCGCCGGCGCGGGATAGAAGCTCACTGCTCATGCCGGCCCGCCAAGCTCCGCCTGGATGACTTCGCGGGCGCGCTCCAGCTGGGTGTCGACGCTCGCGTCGACCTCGCACTCCAGGGTGCGGACGATCGCGCCGCCACGCCCCACGCGGCGATCCGCCTGGACGTCGCAGTGGTCGATGCCGCCGACCTGGGATTCCAGTTCGGTGACGGCGGCGCTGACGGCTTCGAGGTCGGCGGGGTCGACGAGCACGGTGACGCGGCGGCGGTCGGTGACACGTCGCAGCGCGCCGCGGACGGTATCGAGCACCCGCTCTGGCTGCATCGCGAGCGTGCCGGCGAGGATCTTCGCGGCGAGCGCGAGCGCGAGCGCGACGGCATCGGCCTCGGTCTCCGCGGCGAGGCTCTCGCGCAGCGCGAGCGCCTCGGCGAGCGCCTGCCTTAGAGCGCTCGCGGCAGAGCGGGCCTCTGACAGGCCGTCCTCGCGACCCTGGACGAGACCCTCGGCGTGGCCTTCGGCACGCGCGAGCTCGCGCACGCGCTCAGCCTCGGCGGTGGCGTCGGCGAGGATCCGCGCGGCGCTGCCCACGGGTGGAGGCGCCGAGGGCTCGAGCTGCTCGAGCTGATAGCTCACACGACCGCTTCCTCTTCGCTCTCGCCCTCGCCGGTGGAGAGCACGATCGTGCCGGCCTCCTCCAGGCGGCGCACGACGGCGACGATGCGGCCCTGTGCGGCCTCCACGTCGCGGCGGCGCTGGGGCTGCTGGACCTCCATCTCCTCCAGCAGCATCGCGGCGCCGCGCTCGGACATGTTGGCGAGCAGCTTCTCCTTGACCGCCTCGGGAACTCCCCGCAGCGCGAGCACGAGGTCCTTCTGGTTGGCCTCGCGCAGCACCTGCTGGATCGCGCGATCTTCGAGCGTGACGATGTCCTCGAAGACGAACAACATCCGGCGAACCTCCTCGGCCAGCTCGGAGTCGGTCGCGCCGAGGTGATCGAGCACGGCGCGCTCGGTCGAGCGGTCGGCGTGGTTGAGGATGTCGGCGAGCGCCTTGGCGCCGCCGGCGGTGGAGTACTCCTGCTCGACGACGGTGGTGAGCTGCTGTCGGATCACCTCTTCCACCTGTTGGATCACGGAGGGGCTGGTCTCGCCCATGCGCGCGATCCGCAGCGCGATGCCGGGTTGGAGCGCGTCGGGCAGGCGGGCGAGCACCTGGGCGGCGAGGGCGGTGTGGAGGTTGGCGACCACCAGCGCGATCGTCTGTGGGGCCTCGGTGCGCAGGAAGCCGACGATCTGCTCGGGCGGGGTGCGAGCCAGGAACTCGAACGAGCGCGCCTCGTTGGCGCTCGCGAGTCGCGCGAGCAGCTCCTCGGCGCGCTCGGGGCCGAGCGCGCGTTCGAGCACTTCGCGGGCAAACTCGACTCCGCCGACGACGTCACCCAGACCCTCGGTGGCGGCGGCTGCGGCGAGCTCGCCGAGGATCGCCTCGGTGGTGTGCTCCTCGATCGCGCCGAGCTTGGTCATTTCGAGGGAGAGGCTCTCGATCTCCTCTTGGCGGAGGTGCTGGATGACCTCCGCGGCGAGGTCGGGGCCGAGTGCGGCCATCAGCACCGCGGCCTTGCGGCGGCCACCGACGCGGGCTACGGTGCGCTGCGGCAGCGCGGCGCTCGGCGCCTCCGAGGCGGGTGGCAGCTGGATCGCCACGGGCTAATCCTCCTGCATCCAGCTGCGCAGCTGCTGGGCGACGCGATCGGGGTTGGACTCGGCGAGCTGCTCCACCTGGCGACGGATCGGAGCACCGGCTCCGTTGGCGGCGGCGGCGACGAGCGTTGGCGTGTCGGCGGCGGGCCGCGGCGGGATTTCGCGTTCGAGCTCGGAGAGGCGGACGGGCAGCTCCAGCTCGCGCAGCCACGGGGGCTGGTTGTCGATGCCCTCCTGCTCGCGGCGGCGCAGCGCGCGCGTGGTGAAGAACAGGAAGAGCGCCGAGGCGATGCCGATCAGTGCGTACTTGGCGTCGCCGAGCATCCCGCTGGAGGCCCCTTCCGCGGCGGGGGTGGCGGACTTGGCGAAGGTCATCTGGGCGACCGAGATGGTGTCTCCGCGCTTGGGCTGCAGGCCGGCGGCGTTGGTGACGGCTTCCTTGATCGCCGGCACGGAGGCGGCGGGGACGGAGTGGTCGAGCAGTACCGAGACGTGCTCGCTTTCGACTTCGCCGGGGGCCTCGGTGGAGTGGGTCACGGTCTTGTCCACGCCGAGCGAGGAGCCGGTCACTTCGTGCTTGTAGTTGGACTTGCCCGAGGCGCCGGTCTGGGCGTAGGCGGGGATGTTGGCGGTTCCCGTCGCGCCCGCCCCGCCACCGGAGCCAGTGAGGGTTTCGAGGTTCTTGCTCTGCTGCAGCGGCACGCCGGTCTTGCCGTAGGTGAGCGATTCCTGAGTGGTTTGGTTGGTGTTGAGGTTGGCGTACACCTGCACCTCGGCCTTGCCGGCGCCTAGCGTCTGGGCGAGCATCTCGTCGATGTTGGCCTCCATCCCGTCGTCGTAGCGTTCCTCGGCGGCCTGCTTGCCGGTGGCGCCGCCGGCGGCTTCGCCGTTCTGTGCTGGCCACAGCAGCTGCCCGGTGCCGTCTGTGATCGTGACCTTCTGCAGCTGCAGCCCTGGCACCGAGGAGGCTACGAGCTGGGCGATGCCGCGCACAGAGCTCGAGCTCAGCGAGCTCGAGGAGCCGCTGAGCAGGACGGCGGCGGACGAGGCGTTCTGGCTTTCGCCGAAAAGCTGGTTCTGGGGGTTGGGGAGGACGAGCTCGACCTGCGCGCCGGAGACCCCCTGGATGTTGTCGATCGTCTGTTCGAGCTGGCCCTGCAGCGCGCGCTGGTAGGTGACCTGCTGCTGGAACTGACTTTCGCCGAGGCTCGATTTTTCAAACAGCTTGAAGCCTGGCTGGGCGTTGCCGAGCAGCCCAGCGCCGGCGAGCGCGACTCGTGCCTGGGCGGTCTCGTTGGACTGCACCGCCAGCGCGGTACCGTTGTTCTGGAGTTCGTAGCCGATCCCCTGCTGGTCGAGCGCGCTCGTCATCTTCCCCGTCTGTGCCGGTTCCAGGCCGGTGGCGAGCGTGGAGTAGGAGGGCTTGGACACCATGTGTACGAACAGGTAGATGAACAGGATCCCGGCGACGGCGCCGGCGCCGAGAATGATCCATCCACGGGGGGTCAGTCGGGTGGCGAGCTGTTTTACGGGCATCGATTGAGTGGGTTGATGTGAGAGCGGGGGTGGGAAGGCCGGCGGGTGAGGGTGGGTTGGAGGTGAAGCTGAAGTCGGTGGGCCGGGTCGAAGGAGGCGATGGACAAGGGAGGGGAGGAAGGAGGGTGGGGTAGGGGGTTACACCTGCGTCTGGAAGATCTGTTGGGCGGCTTCGACCGCCTTGGTGCGAATCTGTGAGGCGAGCTGCATCGCGAGCTGCGCGTCCTCGACGGTCACCACGGCGCTCTCGGGATTGGCGGCGGTGCCGGTGGCGAGCGCCTGCGCGGCGCCGTCGGCGCTCTGCTGGGTCTTGTCGAGCGAGGAGATCGCCTGTGTGAGCGCTTCGCCGAAGCCGCTCGATTCGCCGCCACCGGCGCCTTCGACGCCGCCGGAGGCGGTGGAGCCTTCCGATCCGGAGATCCCGCCGACCCCGCCCACACCTGAGCTCGCGCCGGTCGCCGGTTCGGCACCGGCGGCGGACGCGCTCGGGCTGAGGCTGGAGGCGGTCGCGCCCGAGCTGGTGCCGACGCCCGGCGTTTCGCCCGCGCCGAGGCCGGTAACACTCTGCGAGAGCACGCTGCCGATCGCGCCGATCGGAGGGATCGTCACTTGAGGATCCCGAGGGTCGCGGTGAACATCGACTTGGCGGTCTGCATCGCGGTCACGTCGGACTGGTAGGAGCGCGACTCGGAGATCAGGTCCACCATTTCGGTGACGGTGTTGACGTTCGGCATCTTCACGTACCCCTGCGCGTCGGCTTCGGGGTTGCCGGGGTCGTAGACCTGCTGGTCGGGCGTTTTGTCGGCGACGATCCCCGCTACCTGCACGCCGCCAGCGGGCGGATGCGTGAGCCCGTCGTCGGCGCCGGGCCCGGAGCCGAGCGCTTCGGAGAGCGTCGCTTCGAAGTTGGAGGAGGGGGAGCCGGTCTGCTGGAGCTCCACCTCCTGGCGCTGGTAGGGCTGCCCGTTGGCGGCTTTGGTCGTCTGCGCGTTGGCCAGATTCTCGGAGGTGACGTCCATCCGCACACGTTCGGCGCTGAGCCCGCTGCCGGCGATTTCGATCGCGTCGAAGAGACCCATCAGCGAGCACCTGCCCGTGTCGGATCGAGGGGTCCATCGGTGAACGCGCGGCCCGGTTTGGTCGAGGAGCCCATCAGCTGATCCCCATCGCGGAGCGCATGATTTCGTTGCGGGTGCCCATCACCTGCACGAGCGCCTCGTATTCGAGGCCGTTCTCCGAGAGCAGCGCGGATTCCTGGTCGATGTCCACCCCGTTGCCTTCCGGCCCCACGACCTGCGAGCTGACTTCGGGCTTGAAGGACACCTGTGCGGGGGACTCCCCGTCGGCGAGCGCCTCGCGCAGAGCACCCTGGAAGTTGAGGTCCTCGCGGTGGTAGCCAGGGGTGTTGGCGTTGGCGATGTTGTTGGTGAGCAGCGTCTGCTGCGCCCACGCGCCGCGCGCGGCGCTTTCCAATGCGAGCTGGGTGGTGTCGATCAGGGACATCGGGTGGCGGTGTGGAGAGTGACTGCTTGTAGCTGTTGCCCTCCGTGGGCCAAACCCGACTCTCATCCGTGTGAGCCGCCCCCGGGCAGTGCCCGGTCGCTCTGGTCATCGGCGGCGGGGCTGGGACCTTTAGCCCGACCGGCGGAGAAGGCCCGGCGACTGAACGAAGAGGGCCCGACCGAAGCCGGCATGCGGCTGGCTGCGCGACGCTCTATGCGCTGCGGTCCATGCGGTGGACGCGCCGGGGCACCTGCGTGGCGTAGCCATGGGCGGCGCGGCTTGCGCGCGCGGTGGTGCGCAGGTCGCACAACAACCCCTCGCGCAGGCACTGCAGGGTGGCGCTCGTACGCTCATGTAGCGCGGCCGCGCGTTCCAGCGGGCCGCGTGCGGAGAGGGGGGGCTGCTCGGGGAGGTCCGCGGTGAGGGCATCCCACTGGGGTGCCAGCGAGCGGAGGTCCTCGAGCCGGCCGTCTCGGGCGAGCTGCAGCTCGTGCTCGGCGAGCTCGAGGATCGCCCCATACGGATCCAGCGAGGAGCCGATCTGCCACCCGTGATCGACGGTGGGGGGATCGGCGGAGCGCGGGATGGTTGTGGCCGTGGTGGCGGGGGTGTCGCGCTCGGGAGTCATGGCGCTCACCGGTGTGCGATCTCCACCCACGACTCGCGCAGCTCGCCCAAGATCTCCGAGACCTCCTCGATCTGGTCGGCCTCCAGGCTCATGCGCGCGCGGTTGAGATGGGTCAGGCAAAAGTTGTAAAGCGAGTGCAGCTGTTCGGCCAGCTCGGCGCCCTGCTCGTAGTCCAGCACCATGTCGAGGTGCGCGACGATCAGTTCCGCTCGGCGCAGCTTGTTGTGGGCGCGCTCCACTTCGCGCGCGCGCATCGCCTCTGCTGCCTGGCGTAGGAAGCGGCGGGCGCTGTCGTAGAGCATCACCACCCGTTGCGCCGGAGTCGCGCAGAGCACGGCGTTCTCGCGGTATGCCTGCGGTGATGCGGTCATCGGGGTCATGCGCTCTTCGCTCGCTCCTTCGTTTTGTAATGGGTCTGGGCTGTCCCGGTTGATCGGCTGCATCCGCGCAAAGTTGAGGCGGGGTGAGTGGCTACCGACTCGCCCGCGCGAAGTCCAGGTGGAGCGAGCGCTGCCGACCTGCCCGTGCAAAACTGAGCCGAGAGAGCCCGCGATCCGCCCGGCAAAGTCGAGCCGCGTAGACGCGACCGATCCGCGACTCCCGGGATGGTTGTTCAGCCTCAGCCGGAGGACTTGGAGCTGCTGGAGGAGCCGCCGAGCATCGTGGCGACCTGTGCGCTCAGCCACGCGGACTGAGACTGATTCTGGGCAACCACCGTTTCCATCGCGAGGAATTCGGCTTGCAGGGTTTTCTGGCGGATCGCGAGCATTTCGTTCATCGTCGTGATCCTGCTCGAGAGTTCGGTCACCTGGGTGCTGTCGCCTTCGATGCGCGTATCCAGTGTGCCCCCCGGGGCGGCCTCCACGTTGACGATTGCCTGGAAGCCTTTCGACCAGCTCTGGAGCATTTCTTCGACGCCCGTCGGGTTTGCCTGGATCGCGCTTTCCAGTTCCGCGGTGTTGAGCGTGAGCTGCCCTTCGAGCGTCGACTGCGAGGGGCTGCCGGAGCCGGTGGGGGCGCCGGTGCTGATGCCGATGTCGGCGAGGCTCGACATCGCTGCCGGCAGGCCCGCGCCCGGTTCGTAGATCCCTTGGCGCATCGTGTCGAGCAGGCTCGTCAGGTCGAAGTCGCCGAACAGCGTTCCCGACTGCAGTTCTTCGGCGCTCTGGGGTGAAGCAGGGGGCTTCGTGGTGAGCTGCTTCTGGATGCCCGCGATCGTCGAGTTGTAGAGACTCACGAACGCCTGCACCTGGGCGACGACCTTGCTGGCGTTGAGCGCGGGCGGCTGCACGTCGACCGACACGGGCCCCGTCGTGGTGGTCAGCGCCTTGAGTTCCAGGGTCACCCCGGGGATCGCGCTCGTGAGCCTGTTCGAGGTCGAGCTTCCTTCGACCCCGTCGATCGTGTATTTCGCGTCCTCGCCTTCTTTGGCGGTGCCCGCCTGTTCGACGAGCGTACCCCCGGCATCCGTGACCGCGATGAAGCCTGCGCCAGCGGCGCCCGTTTCGCGCGTGGAGAGCACCACCGTTTCGGTTCCCACCGCCGCCGCGTACACCGTCGCCGTCGAGTCCGAGTTGATCGCTTTGACCAGGTCTTCGATCGTCGCGCCCGCCGCGACTTCGATTTCCTTGCCGTCGATCGTGATGGTTTCGGTGGCCGCCGGGCTTTTGAAGGTGAACGTGCGCTGGCTGGAGTTCGCCAGCTGGGTGACTTCCACCTCGTAGCCGCCCACCGCCGCACCGGCCGTGGCGCTCGCGGCCACCCGCGTCGGTTCGCTGGAGGCTGCCGTCTGGGAGCTCGAGAACAGCAGCGGCGATCCCAGTTCCTGTGCGTCGAAGGTGAGCTGCGTGAGGTTGCCCTGGATCGCTTTCAGCTGGGCGCTCTGCCCTTCAAGGGTGCTCTGCTGATCGGTGAGGTGCGTGATCGGCTCGCGTTCCACGCCCATCAGCGCGGTGATGATTTCGTTGGTGTTGAGCCCCGACCCGAGGCCGTTGAAGCTGATCGGCGCGCCCGTGGTGGATGTGCTCACGGTGGTCACGGCAGGCCCCCTTCCTCTATTCCAGCGGCGTGCCGGCAGCGAGCGCCAGCGCCTGGGCGGGGGATAGCGTCTTCAGCACGTTGCCGGCGCGGTCGCGCACCTCGATCCGCGTGCGTCCGCTCTGCTCGTCGCGGGCGAAGCGCAGTTCGCGGCCCTGCGAGCACAACGTTTCGTAGGTGCGTGCGGCGCTCCCCATCTGATCGAGCACCTCCGGGGGTGGGCTCGAGGGGAAGGCGTCGAGCGAGACAGTTGGCTCGAGCGCGAATGGCGCCCCGGTGCCTTGGGGAGCCGCGGAGGATCTCGCGGTCGGACGTACCGGCTGGGCGGCGACGGGTCCCTGAGGTGGTGTAATCGGCGAGCTCATGCTGTTTTCCTCCTGAAAGCATTGGTCACGGACCCGTCCCTGGGCCGCTTTGCTCTTGTCTATCTGCATTCTGATCGGCTGATGATCGAAAAACTTTAGGGCTCGATGTGTGCCCCTCAGGGTGGTCGGCTTATCTTCCCCGCGACTGCGGCGATCTACGCATCACGGTCATCGACCGCTCCACATCATCCGTGAGCGGTTTGCCTGGGACGTGTTTTGAAGTGTCCAGGAGGTATCCGGACGTGCCGGTCTTTTCAAAACACGTCCTTAGATTTGAACAGTCCCCGGCGGCTGGTTGCTTGCAGCTTCCGCTTATCGCTCAAGCTTGCCCACCCGTGTGCCGATCAGTGCGGGGTCTTTGTGGAATCGGACTCCCTCGGAATCCTCGAACGGGGAAGTCGGCGGGCCGCCTCCGCGAGACGCACCACTTTCCCTCGAGAGTCGGAGCACCGCATGAATGCTATGGACTCACGCCAGGAGACGCTCGCCTCCGGCTCAAATTCCCGTTTCGGCCAGCGCGCCGCCAGGATCTCGGCCACCGAGGTGCTGTCGCTGTGGCAGCAGTACAAGCGTACCGGAGACCTACGGGTGCGCGACCGGCTGATCTTCACCTTCACGCCGATGGTGCGCTACATCGTCTACCGCAAGGTTCGCGAGGTACCCGCGCAGTGCGACGTGGAGGACTTCCTCTCCTGCGGCCTGGAGGCGCTGATCCACTCGATCGAGCGCTACGACCCGGCGAAGGGCGCCACCCTCGAGCAGTTCGCATGGACGCGTATCCACGGCGCCGTGCTTGACGAGCTGCGCCGCCACGACTGGGCGCCGCGCTCGCTGCGCCGCGCGGAGCGCGCGATCAACAGTGCCCGCGAGAGCTTCGCCTCCCAGCACGAGCGCCACCCAAGCCGCGAGGAGCTCGCCGCCGCGGCCGGCATGAACACCACCGAGCTGGGTCGCCGCCTAGACGAGCTGGCGCTCGCGGAGGTCGGCTCGCTGAACAAGACGATCCGCTCGGAGGACTCCTCCACGATCGAGCGGATCGACACGCTCGAGAGTGAGGACGAGGGCGCCGATCCCACGCTCAGCGCCGAGCGCATGGAAGCCAAGGAGCGTTTTCGAGCCGCCTTCGCGCAGCTGCCCGCGCGGGAGCGCCAGGTCGCGGTGCTGCTGTATGTGGAGGGGCGCACGCTGCGTGACATCGGTGCCCGCCTCGGGGTCTCCGAGAGCCGCGTCTCGCAGATCCACACCGAGCTGCGTGGCCGCCTGCGCGAGCGGCTCGCCAGCGACGCCTCGTTGTTCACCGCCGTATAGACAGCCGCCGACCGGGGCGGGAGACACTCGCCTTCGGCTCGCATCCCCGTTTCGGCAAGCACGCCACGCTGGTGGGTGGGCTCTAAGCCTTGCCTCGCTTGCTCATCGACTGTCTAGAGGCGTGGCGGCTTCCGTAGGCGTTACAGCAGACCTAAAGAATCCGCTGCCCCGGGCGATCACCCTTACCGAGATGGACCTCGGCCTCTACATCGCCGCGTCCGGGATGGTCGCCGACCAGACCCGCCAGGCGCAGCTCTCCAACGATCTTGCCAACGCCTCCACGCCGGGCTACAAGCCCGAACAGTCCCCCCAGCACAGCTTCGGGGAACTGCTGCTCTCCAACACCTCCACCGGGCAGCGGATCGGGGCGATGAACACCGGTGTGCAGCTTGGCCACTCCGTCGTGGACATGGCCCCCGCGGGGATGCAAACCACGGGCCAGCCGCTCGACTTCGGGATCGTCGGCAGCGGCTTCTTCGCCGTCAAGACCCCCCAGGGGGTCCGCTACACGCGCGACGGCCAGTTCACCACGGCCGTCTCTGGGCAGCTCGTGGACGGCGCCGGCGACCCCGTCCTCAGCCAGAGTGGCGCCCCGATCACGGTCGGCGCGGACGGCATCGTGCCCGCCGGCTCGCTCGGCGTCTTCAACGTCCCCGACGCGGCGAAGCAGGGCGAAAACCTCTACACGGGCACGCCCTCCGGGCACGCCGCCGGCACCGTGCGCTCGGGGGTACTCGAGGAATCGGGTGTCAACCCTGCGCGCACGATGGTCGAAATGATCGGCTCGCTGCGCACCTTCCAGTCCGGTCAGCAGGCCATCCAGGCGATCGATCAAACGCTCCAGGCCGCCTCCACCCAGGTCGGCTCCCTCGACGGGTCATAGGAGGCATGTGATGCTCGAAGGACTGTACGCCGCCGCATCGGGGATGGAAGCACAACAGCAGCAGCTCGACTCGATCGGCAACGACCTCGCCAACGCCTCCACCACTGGTTACAAGGCCGAACGAGTGGGTTTCCGCGAACTGCTCTACAACCAGGTGGACATCGCGGGCACCGCCACCACGCAGGGCGCCGGCGCCGCCGCGCGATCGATCGGGCGCGACCAGGCCCAGGGCTCGATCCAGAGCACCGGCGATCCGCTCGACCTCGCGATCGAGGGCCCCGGGTACTTCACCGTCAAGCGCGCCGACGGCACCGTCGCGCTGACCCGCGACGGCTCCTTCCAGGTCAACGCGCGCGGCCAGCTCACCACGGCCGAAGGCAACCTGCTCGACCCGCCGATCACGCTGCCCAAAGGAACCTCGCCCAGCGAAGTGGCGATCTCCTCTGACGGCACCGTACGTGTCGGCACCCGCACGATCGGCAAGATCGCGCTCGTCACCGTCGCCTCGCCCGACCATCTGCTCGCCGCCGGCGGCAACCTCTTCACCAGCAACTCCTCCAGCGGCACTCCCCGGCCGAGCGCCCGAACCACGATCCAACAGGGGGCGCTGGAGGGCTCAAACGTGGACGTCGGCAACGACATGGTGCAGATGATGGGCGCCCAGCGCAGCTACCAGTTGGAGAGCTCCGCGATCCAAACTGAAAACCAGATGCTCTCGATCGCCAACCAGCTCGTCACCCAATGAGCTCACTTGCCTCGCTCACCGCGGCCCCGCTCACCTCTATGGCAGTGCCCGTGGTCGACGAAGCTCGTGCTCCGGCCTTGGTGCGCAGCGGCTCCGCCTCCGTCAAACAGGCATACGCCACCGCCCAGGGCTTCGAAGAGATGCTCCTGCAGCAGCTCTCCTCCTCGCTCGTGCAGAGCAGCGGCCTCTCCGGTGAAAGCGAATCCGGCGAAGGCTCAGGCGAAGAAGGCTCGTCCGAAACGGGCGGCGAAGCGGGCGGCGGCATGCTCTCCTCGCTGATGCCGCAAACGCTCACCGAAGGGGTGATGCGCGAGGGCGGCCTCGGCATGGCCGGGCAGCTGATGAATTCCCTCGATCCCTCCGCGTCCGCGGCTGCCGCCGCGGGGGCCGGCACCGCGGCGAGCGGTGGGGCGCCCACTCCGCACCCCCGCCGGCTCTACCGATGGCGTCTCGGATCCGTCCACCGCCTCCACGCCCGCGGCAGGCGCGGTCACGGCATAGTGCGGCCGCGACATTCCGGAGGTGCCTCCGCATTGCCACGCCGACTCTGCCTGCGCTGCGCGGAAGGTCGCCGGGGCACGATGCCCGAAGCCGGGCGAGCGCCGCGGCGCGAATCCCCGTTTCGGCCAGCGCCCAGGCGGCTGTCGCCGACTTCACTCGCGCGGATGCGACCCCAATTACCCCGATTGTGGAAGCCGACCCGCTCGGCTCCGAAGTGCTCGCCCATCTCGACGCCCAAATCGCCTCCGTGCAGGGGCTGCTGGAGATCGTGCTCGAACAGGGGGCCGCGATTCGCGCGCGCGATGTGCACGCGGTCGTGCGCTTCGCCGGTCTGCTGCATGGAGAACTTGCCCGCCGCCAACAGATCGAGGCGACCCGCTCGCGGTTGCTCGAGCGCGCCGGCGCGCTACTTGGGATCCCCGCTCAGGCGGTGACGCTCACGCGGCTCTCGGTGCTGATGGACCCTGCTCGCGCGCAGCTCGCCGCCGAGCGCTCCGCGCGGCTGCGCGGTCTGCTCGAGGAGCTTCGCCGCGAACACGCCTGCAACCGCGCGCTGTTGCAGATCGAGCTCTCGTTCCTCGACCACCTCATGCAGTCGCTCGCGCTTGACGCCGGCGTGCATGGCTATGACGCCCGCGGCACCACCACCAGCGCGAGTGGGGGTGGGCGCCGGGCTCCTGTCCACGCGCTGCGCGTGCTCGACCTCTCGGCGTAGGCTACTAGGCAGGCTCTCATGTCCATCCCCACCCTCCAGGGACTCCAAACCGCCCTCTCCGGCCTGATCGCTCAGCAGGACGCGATTGACGTCACCGGCTCCAACATCACCAACGTCAACACCGAAGGGTATTCCCGCCAAACGGCTGTTCTGCAAACCAAAGAACCGCTGCACATCGCCGCGCTCTCCGCCGTCACCGGCGAGGGCGGCCAGCTCGGCACCGGCGTCACCGTCGCCACGATCACCCGCATTCGCAACACCTACCTCGACGCCTCCTACCGCGAACACGCCACCGCCGCCGGCGCTGCCGGCGCGCAGGCTGAAGAGCTCTCGCAGGCCCAGGCCGGGTTCAACGAACCCTCATCCACCGGTCTGGCCTCGCAGCTGTCGGCGTTCTGGAGCTCCTGGAGCGAGCTCGCCGAATCGCCCGGCGAAGACGCGGCGAAGGTCGGGGTCATCGGCGCCGCCACGCAGCTGACGGGCTCGCTGCACCAGCTCGCCGCCCAGCTGCAATCGCTCGAAGGTCAGGCCTCCGCGCAGTACGTCGCGATCACCGGGCCCACCGGCGAAGTCGCCAGCGACGCCACGCAGATCGCCGAACTCAACCACCAGATCAAGCTCTCTTTGGCCGCCCACCAGCAGCCCAACGAACTGGAAGACCACCGCGACCTGCTGCTCGACAAGCTCTCCGCGCTGGCCTCCGTCACGGTTACGAAGGAAGCCGACGGCACCGACACCGTCACCTTCGGCAACGCTGCGCTGCCGCTCGTCGAAGGCTCGACGGCCAACTGGCCCCAGGCGCTCACCGCGGCCGCCGGCGGGAAGCTGGGGGCGCTGCTGGAACTGTCGAACCCCACCGGCGCGCTTGCCTCCTACCAGGCCGCGCTCAACGAAGTCGCCAAGGCGCTCGCCGGCTCGGTCAACGAACTGCACACCGCCACTCCCTTCTTCAAGGGCACCACGGCCGCCACGCTCGAAGTGGCCGTCACCCCCGGCGAAGTCCAAACCTCCTCCGAAGGTGCCTCCGGCGGCAACAACATCGCGCTCGCGATCGCCGGCCTGCGCGGCGGGGCAGCCGAACAGCGCTACGCCGCGCTGATCGCACAGGTGGGGTCAGGCGTGCAGAACGCCGCCACCGCCCAAACCAACGCGCAAGCGGTCCTCACCGCCGTCTCCAACCAGCGCCAGGCCGTCTCCGGGGTGTCGCTCGATGAAGAAATGACCAACCTCATCACCTTCCAGCGCGGCTACCAAGCCTCCGCGCAGGCGCTGAACGTGATGAACGAAATGCTCAACACCCTGATCAACGAGTCCGGATTGTGAGTACCCCGTGAGCGTCCGCATAACCTCCGAGATGGTGAACAGCTCCGTGCTCGGCGGCATCGAATCCGCCCAGGTCGCACTGGCCCGCACCCAGGCCGAACTCTCCTCCGGCAAGTCGATCCTCGAACCCTCATCCAACCCCTACGGCGCCAGCCAGATCGTCGACCTCCAGAGCGCGATCGCCGGGCTCACCTCCTACGAAAAGAGCGCCTCCGACGGGCTCTCCTGGATGAACGCCTCCTCCTCCGCGCTGGCCTCGATGAACTCCCAGGTGCAGCGCGTGCGCGAGCTCGTTCTGCAGGCGGGCAACGGCACCGAGAGCCCCGGGGACCTGGAAGACATCGCCGACGAGGTCGAACAGCTCACCGAAGGCGTCAAGCAGGACGCCCTCACCCAGTTTGATGGCCAGTACGTCTTCTCCGGCACCCTCACCTCCACCGCCCCCTACACGCAGGGGGCAGAAGACGAATACCACGGCAACGCTGCCCCCGTGGCGCGCGCGCTCGGCCCCGGCAGCACCGTCAACGTCTCCGTCAACCTCGCCTCCGCGCTCGGCTCCGGCACCGGTGCTGCCGACGGCAAGCTGCTCGACACGTTGCGCACCGTCGCTGCCAACCTCCGCGCGGGCACGCCCGCCTCCGTCGAAGCGCTGCGCACCACCGATCTGAAAAGCCTCGAAACCAACCTCAACGCGCTCTCTGGCCTGCAGGCCGAAGCCGGTTCGGTCACCGATCAGCTCACCATCGCGCTCTCCCGCATCTCCTCGCTTCAGAACACGGACACGCTGCAGCTGTCGAACGTCCAGGACGCCAACATCGCCAAGGTGACCACGGAATACTCCAGTGAGCACGCTGCCTTCGAAGCGGCACTGAAAGCCGGCGCCTCGATCGTGCAGGAGTCCCTGCTGGAATTCCTCCACTGATCGCCACCACGCACTAGCCTCATGCCTGCCCATCGCCACCGCAATCGTCCTTTCATTTCATGCCCCTGACCATTGACAGCTCGCGCTTCGGCGCCTTGGAGATTCCCGACGTTGACGCGATCGAGTTCCCGCTTGGGTTGATCGGTCTCGGCGGACTGCACTACGCGCTGCTCGACCGCAACCCCGGCTCGGGCTTTCAGTGGCTGCATTCGCTGGAGGACCCCGGCCTGGCGCTGCCCGTCGTCGATCCCCGCGAGTTCTTCGCCGGCTTTGCGCTGGTGCTCTCTGCGGAGGACCGCGAGCGGATCGGCGCGCCCGATCTCTCCCTCGCGCGGGTCTACGTCACCGTGCGCACCGCCCCCGACCCGGTCGATACGCTCGTTAATCTCCGCGCCCCGATCGTGGTGTGGGATGGCTTCGGCCACCAGGTGCTCAACACCGCGCCCGGCGCCGAGCTGCGGGTGCCGCTGTTCGACGCGGCCGGGGCTCTCGGAGCGGGCGGGGCCGGCGGGTTCGGCTGAACGGATAGCTGTTACCGCCGGGAGCGCCCGGTGGATGCTGCATAATCACGCCCCATGCTGATTCTTACGCGCCGCGTCGGGGAGCGCGTCGTGATCGGCGAGGATGTGCTCGTCACCGTCATGGAGGTCTCCGGGCAGACCGTTCGCCTAGGAATCGCCGCGCCTCAGGGGCTGCCGATCTACCGCGAGGAGATCTGGCTGGCCGTCAAGGAGGAGAACCGCGCAGCCGCGGAGGCCGCCGCCGATGCGCTGCCCGCGGGAGGGCCAGCCGATGCGCCTCCCGCTGAGTCGGTATGAGGTGCGCCTCCCGCTGAGTCGGTATGCGCAGAGGCGAGGGGGAGGAGGAGAGGCGAGGGGGAGGAGGAGAGGCGAGGGGGAGGAAGAGTAGGGGAGGGGGAGGAAGAGTAGGGGAGACCGGGCCGAGCCTACGTCACCCACACGATGTCGCCGATTTGCAGCTTCGGGTAGACCGCCGCGGCCGTTTCGATCGGCAACTCCACGCAGCCGTTTGATTGGGGGAAACCGTAGGATTCGCGCGGGTAGCCGTGCACTGCGTCGCCGCCGTTGAAGTAGTTCACCCACGGCACATCCGGCGCCACGTAGTGGACGCCGTCGGGGTCGGTGCCGGTCATCGTCGTGGATACATAACGGGCGTATATCGGGAAGATGCCCTGTTCGGTTTCCGCGCCCGCCACCCCCGTGTTAGCGGGGCTGGAGATCGCCACGTGGCTGCCTTCGTGGACCTCCATGGTCTCCGGCAGGGACTCGGTCACCGACACCCACGTGTACGGGTGTGGGTTGCGGTGGTCGAGTGCCTCCACATCCAGTAGCAGCTGCCACGTTCGCGCGTTCGGCTCGCCCGTCGGTTCGAGGTTGTGGTCGGCCTGGAACACCTCCAGCGCCCCTTTCGTCGTCTCGTCCAGCTTGCCGATTTCCACGGGCGGGGCGTCGGCGGGCGCCGGCGCAAGCACCCCGTGGTACGGGCGGAAGGCGTGCTCGGCTGCTTGGTTGAGAGTCTCTTTGCCCATCGGTACGTGCGCGGCGTAGCGTGGGCGCAGCACGGCGCCGATGTAGCCCTGCCGCGCCAGCGCCTCCTGCAGCGCCGTGATCGACAGGCACGGCACGTGCAGGGTGAGCACGTGCCGCTCCTCCAAGCTCGAGTGTTCCTTGGCGAACGTGTGCTTCCACACAGTCAACGAGTACGTGTCGCACGGCTCCAGCGTGGCGGCGGGGGTGAACACCTCCGAGTTGCCTTCCGTGCTCCAGCTGCCCGCCACGGCGGGGAGCAGCGTTGGGCGCGGCGAGCCGTCGGCCGGTGGGGCGGACAGCGTCACGCGCAGTGGTGCCGCCCCGTCGGCGAGGACCCGCGAGGGCACGCTCACCAGGCGGGTCGCGGGCAGCGGCGCCGGTTGCGAGGCGCTCGCCGAGGCGAGCACGCCGCCGACGCCGTGGCCTCGCGGCGCCACTCCCAGCGCACACCGCGCGGCCACGGCCGCCACCACGAGGATCGAGCGATCAGCTGGGCTCGCCCCCATGGCGCACTAGGCTAGACGCATTCCAGTCGTCGGCGCCTCAGCCCGGTGTTCCGTTGAGGCGGACGATGCCCGACTCGGGTTGCCGCTCGGTGGGGGCTTCTGGCCCTGCCCGCCGCGTACTCTGTAGGGATGCCCACCCGCCTTGCCGCGATCTTGCTGGCCCTCGCCGCGCTCGCTCTGACGCCGGCCGTGGCACTCGCCGGCTCGCACCACGCCACCCGCGTCACACCGCAGCCCCCGCGCGCGAGACTCCGCTCGCCACGCGCGCCTACGTGAAAGCCGACTACGCGCTTGTGCAGGCCGCGCGCGCCAACCTCGCCTCCTCGAAGACGGCGATCACGAGCCTTGGCTCCACGGTCGCCGGGGAATGCCCGCGGGCGGCGGCCGAAGCGCCGCAAAACCACGACGCCGAACAGCTCAGCAACGAGGTGGTGGGCGCACTCGAGGTTGCCGCCTACCAGCCCGACAAGACCTCGATGGTCGACTTCGCCCGCACCATCGGTGGTCTGCACTGGAGCAACCGCAACTCACGCACGTGGTCGCAGCCTACGCGACCAAGCTGGAAGGGTTCGCCACGCTGGCGGCGCCCAACATCTGCGAAGACGTCAAGGCGTGGGCTGCCACCGGCTACCGCATCCTGCCGGCCAGCACCGTCGCGTTCGACAAAGGCTTCTACGCCTACGGCATCGAAGCCGAAGAAGTCTCGCTGCGGCTGCTCCGTCCCTACGAGAGCGCGACCGAGGCCTCGCTGCTGCGGCAGACCAAGCGCCTTGAAGAGCCGCTGGCCGAATTCGAAGCCGAAGCGGTCTCCGACTACACCGAGATCCTCGACTCGCTGAAGCTGCCTCAGTGAGGGGCCGGCCGGTCGGTGAGGGGTTGTGGCGCGCCGTGGCCAGTGGGGGTGGTCCGCCGGTTCGGTGGGCCGGCGGGGGCGGCGGTCGGCCCGCGCCGGCGGTGGCACCGAACATGGTGGTGGTCTTGCCTGGCGTCCGGCAGGGTCGTCGGTGGCGCGGCTTCTGGCGGCCGGGCGGCTACACTGCGCCCTCCCGCCGGAGTAGCTCAGCTGGTTAGAGCAGCGGAATCATAATCCGCGTGTCGGGGGTTCGAGTCCCTCCTCCGGCATCGCCGAAACACGTCTAACCAAGCGGTTTTGACTGTATCACGGGCTGTGGACGGCGCGTCTTAATTTCCCCACTGATTTCCCCAGGGGGCGTCGCGGGGGCGTGGAGGGTCGCTACGTGGCGAACAGGGCGTCGATCTCGCCCGCCAGGAGGTCGAGCACGCGCAGCACTTCGTGCGGAGTCTCAAGGTGCCGGATGCTGATGTGTGTGGTCTCGTTGCGTAGGTCTCGTAGTCCGTCCCAGCGCTCGCGCTTCGCGGCTGGGACGACGCCGGCCTCGATGAGCCAGTTCACGCGCCGCATCATGTCGGGCCAGCGCAGCTCCCCTTCGGGTCCGCGCTTTGTTCGACGGGCCGCCGGCCTGCTGGTAGCGGTGCAGGATCGCGGCGTCGGCGACGCGCCGCAGCTCGTGTTCGCCGATCGCGTAGATCGCGTAGTAGAACCAGCCGTAGAGCAGCAGACCGCGGGCGGCCTCCCACATATCTCGCACCTCGCTCGGCACGGTGGACGCGAGATCGACAGCAAGGAACCGCTCGGCCCATCCCTCACCTGTCGGCGGGCGGCGCGCTGCGCTGGCCAGGTCAACCTCCACGAACTTCAAGCAGATCGGGTCGGGCTCCAGCCAGTTGCCGGTCGTCAGGTGCTTTACGCCATCGTCGGGAGCTTGCGGCTCGCTCATGGCCCTGGATCGTGCCAGCCGGATAGGACCCGATGGACGGGCGGCCGATCAGGTCTCCTGCAAATCCGTTGGCCGGTTGGAGGCGCTCGTGGTCTGTAAGGGGTATGCAAGCACCATCAACAGCAAACCCCCCGGCCGCATTGACCGAGGACCG
>CAVVTQ010000018.1:0-64823 GCA_963751195.1 uncultured Solirubrobacterales bacterium | reverse complement strand
CCGTCGCGGCAGGCCCGACGCTCGAGCGACGGTCACTGCGCGCATGACCGCACACCACACGAACCGCACGCATCCGACGCTGATCCTCGTCGTGCTCTCGCTCGCCGGGCTGGCCTACGCGATGCTGAGCTCCTCGGTGATCCCCGCGCTGCCGACGATGCAGCGTGCGCTGCACACGAGCGAGACGGGGATCGCGTGGCTGCTGACCGCCTATCTGCTCTCCGCCTCGGTGGGCACCGCGATCATCGGCCGGCTCGGCGACATGCACGGCAAGGAGCGGCTGCTGCTGTGGACGCTCGTGGTCCTCGCTGCCGGCACGCTGCTCGCGGCGGTGTCGAGCTCGCTGGCGGTGCTGATCGTGGCGCGCTTCATCCAGGGCGCCAGCGGTGGGATCTTCCCGCTGGCGTTCGGGATCGTCCGCGACGAGTTCCCACGCGAGAAGGTCGCGGGGAGCATCGGATTGCTCTCCGCGATCCTGGGGGTTGGTGCCGGCGTGGGGATCGTGCTCTCGGGCGTGATCGTCGAGCATCTCAACTACCACTGGCTCTTCTGGCTGCCGCTGGTGGCGGTGGTGCTGGCCGCGGTCGCGACGTGGCGCTTCATCCCCGAGTCGCCGGTACGCGTGCCCGGGCGGATCAACTGGCTGGCGGGGGCGCTGATGACGATCGGCATTTCGATCGTGCTGCTGGCGATCAGCGAGACGACCACGTGGGGCTGGGGATCGGCCCGCACGCTCGGCTTGATCCTGATCGGGCTCCTCTTCACGGCCGCCTGGATCGCGGTGGAGGTGCGCAGCGACAACCCGCTGATCGACATGACGATGATGCGCATACGGGGTGTTTGGACGACCAACCTCGCGGCGTTTCTGCTGGGCGCGGGCATGTACGCGTCGTTCATCGTCTTCCCCCAGTTTGCGCAGCTGCCAACCAGCACCGGCTTCGGGTTTGGCGCCTCGGTGGTCGTCTCGGGCCTGTATCTGCTGCCCTCGACCGTGGGGATGACGATCCTCGGCATGTTCGCCGGGCGGATCTCCGCACGTTTCGGCTCACGCGCGGCGCTGTTGAGCGGCACGGCCTTCACCACCGCCTCCTTCGCGCTGCTCGCCGTGGCTCACAGCCACCCCTACGAGCTGCTGATCGCCGCCGCTCTGCTCGGCGTTGGGATCGGCCTCGCCTTCGCGGCCCTCGGCAACCTGATCGTGCAGGCGGTCTCGATCCACCAGACGGGAGTGGCGAGCGGCATGAACACGGTGATGCGGACGCTCGGCGGCGCGCTCGGCGGGCAGCTCTCGGCGACGTTCATCGCCGCCAACGTGGCGCACGGAGAGCCGACGGTGACGGGTTTCACCGAGACGTTTGCGATGGCCACCGGCTTCCTGGTCGTGGCCTTCCTGGCGGGGTTGTTGGTGCCGAAGGTGCAGACGGCGCCGAGCGAGGAGGCGGTGGCGGATGCCTCGCACGGCGAGGCCACCGCGGCGGCGCTCGAAACGGCTTAGGTCAGGCGGGGAGTGCCTCGGCCGGCGCGTGGTCGAGCTCGCGCAGCTTGCGGCGCACCCGCGCGCGTGTCTGGGTGAGCTCGTCCTTGAGCTTGGCGAGCTCGGTGGAGCGGTGCTCCACCAGTTCCAGCTGGCGATCGAGGTGGCCGAGCGCCTCCTGCAACAGCTCGTGACGGCGCTCGGGGTGGACGTCGTCGCGGCGCAGCTGCGCGCGCACCTCCGCGCGCGCCTCCTCGGCGGAGAGCAGGGTCTTGAGCTCCTCGAGCGTCACCCCGAGCAGGCTCTTCAGGCGCATCACCTCGCGCAGGCGCTCGACCTCGGCCTCGGTGTAGGTGCGGTGCTGCCCGGAGGGCCGCGCGGGCGCCTCGGCGAGCAGCCCGATCTCCTCGTAGTAGCGGATCGTGCGCGGCGTGGTGCCGACCAGACGAGCGACGTCGCCGATGCGCAGGGGGGCGCTCACGAGCGCGCTCCAACCGTGGCCGGCCGCTCGGCGAGCTGTCGCTCCTCGGCCCTCGCCTCGACGTGGCGGGGGCGCATCAGGCAGACGCCCGCGCCCACCAGCGAGGTGGCGGCGAGCACCCACAGCGCCGTGTGCATGTTGTCGATGAACGGGGCCAGCTTCTGCGAGGAGAGGCCTTTGGCGAGACCGGAGAAGACCGCGAACAGCGTGGGGCGGGGCACGGCGGAGGTGACGATCGCCATCACGAACGCGATCGACAGCACCGCGCCGGTGTTCTGCAGCAGCGTGCGCGCGCCCGCGGCGATCCCGCGTCGCTTGGCGGGCACGGTGCCCATCATCGCGGCGGTGTTGGGGCTGTTGAACATCCCCGAGCCCACGCCCACCGCTAGCAGCCACAGCGTGCTCTGCCAGTAGGGGGTGTCCACCTGCAGGGTGGTCATCGCGGCGAGCGCGCCCGCGCTGACGAGCATCCCCAGCGCCGCCAGGCCGCGCGAGCCGTGGCGGTCGGCGTAGATGCCTGCCAGCGGCGAGGAGACGAGCATCCCCAGCGCGAGCGGGATCAGCTTCACGCCGGCGGTGATCGGGCTGTCGCCCTGGGCGCCCTGGAAGTAGAAGACGAACAGGAACATCAGCGCGAAGCGCGCCAGCCCGTTGATGAAGGCCGCCGCGGTGGCGGCCGCGAACAGGCGGTTCTTGAACAGCGTCAGGTCGAGCATCGGGGCGCGCGAGCGGCTCTCGATCACCACCCACAGCGGCAGCAGCACGAGCGCCGCGAGCAGCCCGCCGATCACGATTGGATCGTCCCAGCCGCTCAGCCCGCCGCGCGAGACGCCGAGCACGAGGCCGGTGAGGCCGAGGATGAAGGTGACGTTGCCGAGCACGTCATAGCCGCGGATCTCATCGGGCTTTGAGAGCTCGCGCAGGATCAGCGCGCCCCACGCGGCGCCGGCGAGGCCGAGCGGCACGTTGAACCAGAAGACCCAGTGCCAGGAGATGCCGACCAGCACGCCGCCGAGCACCGGCCCGATCGCCAGGCCGATCGCGGCGACCATCGTGTTGGTGCCCATCGCCAGGCCCAGCTCGTCGTGGGGGAAGGCGTCGGTGACCAGCGCGGCGGCGTTGGCGAACAGGAAAGCCGAGCCGATCCCCTGCAGCACGCGCCACACGATCAGCACTTCGGCGTTGGGCGAGAAGCCGGCCCCCAGCGAGGCGAGCGCGAAGACGATGAAGCCGCCGATGTAGGCGCGCTTGCGCCCGAACAGGTCCGACAGCCTTCCAGCCATCAACACCAGCACGGTCGCGGCGATCAGGTAGGCGAGGATCACCCACACCAGCGCCAGCAGCGAGGCGTGCAGCGAACGCTCCAGGTCGGGCAGCGCGATGATCAGCGTCCCCGAGTTGGTCGCCGCCAGCAGCATCCCCAGGCTGGTGCAGGAGAGCGCCCACCACTTGTAGTGTGCGTGGCCTTCCGCGACCCCCAGCCGGCGACGGCGGGTGGCGGTCTCGGTGCTGGTCTTCAGAGCGGCGCGGGCCAAGGGGCTGCCTTTCCGGAGACGCTTGCGGGCGTCTCTCTCAACTCGAGGGGCGTCTCTCACAACTTGACGTGAACGTAAGGATCACGATAGCAGGCTGCAACCGCCTCTCCAGATGGGGCAGGAGGACTGCCTGGGTCTCCAGATGGGCAGGAGTACTACCCAGGGTCGTGAGACTCAGGGTTGTGGACCCAGGGTCGTGAGAACCAGCGGGAGCTACACGCCCTCCGGCGTGGGGCCGCCGACGATCGCCGCCTCCGCCAGGATCTCCTCCACGCGCGCCATCGCACTCTCGTCGAGGTGCATCTCCGCGGCGGGCGCCGCGCCCTCGATGTGCGCGGGGCGGCGGGCGCCGACGATCGCCACGTGCACGGCGGGGTTGGCGAGCGTCCACGCGATCGCCAGCTGCGCGACCGTGATGTCGAGCTCCTCCGCCAGCTCCCGCAGGCGCTCGACGATGGCCAGGTTGCGCTGGTAGGCCTCGCCGCTGAACAGATCGCTGCCCGCGCGCCAGTCGTCGTGCTCCAGGTGGGTCTCGCGCGTGAAGCGCCCGCTCAGCAGGCCGTGCGCGAGCGGGCCGTAGATCAACACGCCGATGTCGTGCTCGCGGCAGTACGGCAGCACCGCCCGCTCGATCTCGCGACGCAGCATGTGGTAGGGCGGCTGCAGCGTCTCCAGCGGGCGGGTGCGCTCGAACTCGGCGATCTGCAGGGCGTCGTAGTTGGAGGCTCCCACGTGGCGCACCTTGCCCTCGCGCACCAGCTCCTCCAGGGCCGCCGCCGTTTCCGCGAACGGGGTGCGCGGATCCGGCCAGTGCACCTGGTAGATGTCGATGTAGTCGGTGCCCAGGTGACCGAGACTCTCCTCCACGCCTTTGCGCAGCCACGCGGGGCTCGAGTCGCGCAACAGCTCATCGCCCTCCTGGCGCAGGCCGCCCTTGGTGGCGATCACCACCTGCTCGCGCGGCACGCCCGCGAGCGCCTGCGCGAGCAGTTTCTCGGAGGCGCCCCACCCGTAGCCCTGCGCGGTGTCGAAGAAGTTGATGCCCAGCTCCCGTGCGCGTCCGACGGTCGCCACCGCCTCGTCGCGGTCGATCTGGCCCCAGTCCCCGCCGAACTGCCACGTCCCCAGGCAGACGCGCGAGACCTCGAGGTCGGTGCGGCCCAGCTTGATCGTCTCCATCTCACTCCCCTTTTTTTGTCTCGCGATTGGCGGTTTGCGAGTGATTGCCCTTCCGGGTTCCACCTACCCGCGTATGGCTCGGTGGATGCATGTGGGGCTCGACGGATACAGGCGTGTGGTGGTGCTAGAAAGAGGATATGAGCGAGACACCACAGACCAACTCAGAGCAGAAGTCCGAGCAGGAGTGGCGCGAGCAGCTGACGCCCGAGCAGTACGACGTGCTGCGCCGCGCGGGCACCGAGGCGCCGTTCACGGGGGCGCTGCTGCACAACAAGCAGACCGGCTCCTACACCTGCGCTGGCTGCGGGGCCGAGCTGTTCGGGTCCGACACCAAGTTCGACTCTCACAGCGGCTGGCCCTCGTTCACCGAGCCCGCGGTCGCCGAGGCGGTCGAGCTACGGCCCGACAACAGCCTCTTTATGCGCCGCACCGAGGTACGCTGCCGCCGCTGCGGGGGACACCTCGGGCATGTCTTCGACGACGGCCCCGGCCCCACCGGCCAGCGCTACTGCATCAACTCCGCAGCGCTCGCCTTCAAAGCCGGCGAGTAGCCTTCCCGATCCGATGATCATGATGGACCAGTCCCGGCGGCTCTCCGAGCCGCTGCGGTGGGGTCGGCGCGAGCGCATCGTCGTCGCCGTGCTGCTCACGTGCGTTGCGCTCGCAGCGGTCGGCCTCGGCGTCATTCGCGCTGACGAGCGGCGCGCCCGCGCGCAAGGATTGCATCGAAGTGACGTTCGCCTCCACGCTCGGCGGTGCTACCGAGCACGCGTGCGGGGCGCAGGCCCGCACCGTGTGCGCCACGCCGGGGGCATTCAAGAGCGTCGCCGAAGAGCTGCGTGCCGCGTGTGTGCGGGCTGGCTTTCCGTTCGATCCACGGCACTGAACGCTCTCAGCCCGAACCGGGAGTGCCGTTGGGGGCGTCTCCGTCGTCCGCGAGGCGCTGAAGTGGCCCGGAGACCCACGAGTATCTCCTGGGGTCGTTCCTCGATCGCGCGACATTACTCACCGCCAGCGACGGGTTGGCTGGGCCATGGATCGACTCCCGCCGTCCGGGGCGTCCTTCGGCACGTCTATACAAATGTCGAAAGACCTCCTCAAAGTGTTGGCCACGGTGTCCCTGGCGAGCGCCCTGCAAGACGGATTTCATAGGAAATCGCAATTGGCGCACTTCGCCCGGGGGCGGGGAGGCGCTGTCAATCGATCCACAACGACAGGGAATGGAGGCACATGACCTGGCTGTCATACCCAAGTTGGCTGAACGCAGGTGACAACGCCTGGCAGATGACCGCCGCCACGTTCGTCGGGCTGATGAGCTTGCCCGGCCTGGCGGTTCTGTACGGCGGCGTGATGCAGAAGCGCTGGTCGGTGAACAGCATGATGCTCACGTTCGTCGCGTTCTGCGTGACGCTCATAGTCTGGTGCCTGTGGGCGTTCAAGATGGGCTTCGGCGCTCCGATCGCCCACAGCGGCTCGGGCATCTTCGGCACGAAAGGGTTCTTGGGGACGGCCCTCGGCGAGCCTGGCAGCGTGCTCAGCCACACGGCCGAGGAGGGCCAGGCGATCATCCCGTCGGTCTCCGAAGGCCCGCCGTTCCACTTCCCGGAGTCCTCGCTTGTGTACTTCCAGTTCGTGTTCGCCGCGATCACACCGATCCTGGCGCTCGGCTCGGTGCTGGGGCGGGTCAACTTCAAGGCGTGGATTCCGTACGTGGCGCTGTGGATCACATTCGTGTACACGGTCAACGCGTTCCTACTGTGGGGCGGCGGCTACTTCGCAGCGCACGGCGCGCTCGACTACTCCGGCGGCTACGTCATCCACCTCTCGGCCGGTATCTCAGGGTTCGTGTTCGCCTGGGTGATCGGGCCGCGCCTGCAGCGAGATCGCGAGGTCGACGCGCCCAACAACCTGCTGATGCTGGCGTGTGGCGCGGGGTTGCTGTGGCTCGGCTGGAACGGTTTCAACGGCGGGGACTCCTACTACGCCGGCGCCGACGCCTCGGCGGCGGTGCTCAACACCAACCTGGCCACCGCGGTGGCGATGATGGTGTGGATCGCGTGGGATTACATCTACCGCGACAAGCCATCGATGATCGGCGCGGTCAACGGCATGATCACCGGCCTCGTCGGGATCACACCATCGGCCGGGTTCGTCAATGGATGGGGCGCGATCATCGTCGGCGCGGTCGATGCGACGATCGTGTGGATGGCGATCCGCTACCTCAGCCGAACGCGCCCGTTCCGCAACGTGGACGACACGCTCGGGGTGATCTACACCCACGGGATTGCGGGGCTGTGCGGTGGCCTGATGGTTGGGCTACTGGCCGATCCGGCCGTGGTCGAGTACATCGGCGTGCACGGGGCCTCCAACCTGCCTGGCAAAGCGGGTTTGCTGCTCGGGGGCGGCTGGACGCTTTTGCGCTGGCAGGCCGAGGCCGCGGTATGGGTGATCGCCTACACCGCCGTCGCGACGTTCATCATCCTCAAGGTCGTCGGGCTGGTGTTCCCGTTGCGGCTCTCCGATGAGGAGCTGGAGATCGGCGATCACGCGATCCACGGCAACGAGGTGTACCCCTCGGATGTGCCCACCCTTGGGGGTCCGCATCCGCCGACATGGCAGCCCACACCGGCTGCGGTGGGCGGAGCGACGTAGGGCAAGGTCGTCTCCGGCGGAGCGCGCCATCCTCTGGGCTCGACTCCGCCACACGACGCGATGCACTGTGGCCCCGCTTCGGCGGGGCCACAGTTGTTTCCTGACGGCGTCTCGCCGCCCCTGGCTGCGTCCTCGATCGCTCGGTGCAGGAGCACACTCGCTCACTGCCAGAAACGACGATTCGCTCGTCAGGAGGCGCTGTTGCTGTACATGCGACTGCCCTTAGACATGCGACTGCCCTTAGACATGCGACTGCCCTTAGACATGCGACTGCCCTTAGCTGGTGGGCAAGCCGATAGGGCAGCTGACCCCAGTGCCGCCCAGCCCGCAGTAGCCGCCGGGGTTCTTGGCGAGGTACTGCTGGTGGTAGGACTCGGCGTAGTAGAACGGGTGCGCCGGTGGGCCTTCGATCAGCTCGGTGGCGATCTCCCCGTGCCCCGCGGCGGAGAGCATCCGCTGGTAGGTCTCCCGCGAGGCCTCTGCCTGCGCGCGCTGGGTCTCGCTCTGCCAGACGATCGCCGAACGGTACTGCGTGCCCACGTCGGCGCCCTGGCGCATGCTCTGGGTCGGGTCGTGGCCCTCCCAGAAGAGCTTCAGCATCTCCTCGTAGCTCCTCGTCGCCGGGTCGAACACCACCAGGACGACCTCCGCGTGACCGGTGCGCCCCGAGCACACCTCCTCGTAGGTGGGGTTGGGCGTGTACCCGCCCGCGTAGCCGACCGCCGTCGTGTACACCCCCGGGGCCTGCCAGAAGATCCGCTCGGCGCCCCAGAAGCAGCCCATCCCGAAGACAGCTTGCTCGAGGCCCTCCGGGGCTTGACCTGGCTCCAGTCGCAGCGGGGTGCCGAGCACCTCGTGGCGCTCGGGCACCGCGAAGGGCTCGCTGCGCCCTCCTAGAGCCGAGGCGGGATCCACCATCGTGGAAGTGCGGCGACCGAAGAGCATCCACCCAGGGTATCGCTCCACGTTGGTGGCGGGACATGGAAGTCCCGCCCCTGGGCCGCCGGGATGCAATGGCGGCGCGTGGACGATCCCCAACCCCCGATGCCGGCTTCCAGCTCCGCCGTTTTGTCAGGTAACGGCGAGTTTTTTCGTCGTTTCGTGCTCAAGCCCGGGGCGGGGCGATCCGAAGAAACGAGCAGATGTTCCGTCTGCGTTTCCCGAGAGGCTCCCGCGGTGGGCTCGGGTCGCTGCTTGACAGGCGCCCGCCGATGGTGTGGGCCGCCGCGCTGCTGTATGCCTGCCGTGGCGCGGAGTGCTTCGCGGCGGTTGCCTTCCCGCTGAGCGTCCACCAGCCGGTGCGTCTGGAGCTCGCGGTCGGGACGCTCGCGCTGCTGGTCGGTGCCGGGCTGTGGATCTTCGCGCGCAACCCCTCGATGCTCTTCATGCAACTGCTGATGGCGTTGAGCGCGGTGACGCTGAGCGTGATGGTCGCCAACGCGCGCACCACCGGTGGGGTGATGCTGGCGGCGTTCGCCTACCCGTGGACGGCGATGTACGTGGCGCACTTCTTCTCCCGCCGTGCGCTTGCGGCGCAGGCGCTGTTGATCTCGGTCGGCTTCGCGGTGGGTTTGATCGCGAGTGGGCTGCCCCACATGGGGATCGTGTGGGTGGTCGTCACCGGCACCGCGTGGTCGACCGGCCTGGTGCTCGGCAACCTCAGCGAAAGCCTGCGCCAGCGTGCCGACACCGACCCGCTCACCGGGCTGCTCAACCGCAGCGGCTTCCTCGCGCTCGCCGCCCGCGAGCGGGCGATCGCCGACCGCACGCGCACGCCGCTGACGATTGCGGTGCTCGACCTCAACGGCTTCAAGCAGATCAACGATCGCTTGGGGCACGCCGCCGGAGACCGGGTGCTCGCCGAGCTGGGGCGGGAGTGGCAGGCCCGCCTGCGTGCCGGCGACATCCTTGCCCGCCATGGGGGCGATGAGTTCGTGCTGCTTCTGCCCGCCACCTCGCCACCGGAGGCCGGTGGGGTGCTCGAGCGCCTGCGCTGGGAGGACCTCCCGGTCGATTGGTCGGTCGGAGTCAGCGGCTGGCTGCCCGGCGAGGATCTCGACGCGTGTCTGGCCCGCGCCGACCGCAGCCTCTACAGCGTCAAGCAATCCCGTGGCCCCGCGGTCCCCGAAGGTCTGTCCCTCGAGGGTCGTCGCGCACCCTCGCTGTTGCCCTCTACGTAGCCGCACGCGGCGCACTCCTCCGGGCAGGAGCATTCCAACAACTCCAAAGTGGACAAATCCGTGTTTGGGTTTGAGCCATCCGGGCAACATACGGACGAGGAGCATCCCTCCCTCATTCCCTCCCAGATCGGCCCGCTGCCCCCGGCGGGCCGATCCCGTTAAGGACCTGCTCGATGGGTCGAGCGGTTGGGTCGCCGGGCGCGTGCGATGGGGTCTCGCGGCGAGGTGCGGGTCTCGCGGCGAGGTGCGGGTCTCGCGGCGAGGTGCGCTACCGGCGGCGGGAGGATGGCACGCCCAGCCAGCTCTCCAGCGGCGCGGGCGGGCCGAGGTGGAAGCCCTGGGCGTAGTCCACGCCCAGTTCGCGGAGGATCGTGAACGTCTCCTCGGTGCCCACGAACTCGGCGATCGTGCGCTTGCCCATTCCCCGCGCGAGCTCCACCACCGCGCGGATGACCAGGCGGTCGGTCGGGTCGGAGGTGCAGTTGCGCACGAACTCCCCGTCGATCTTGATGAAGTCGAAGGGGAGGTGCTTGAGGTAGTAGAAGGAGCCGAAGCCCGCGCCGAAGTCGTCAAGCGCGAAGCGGCACCCCAGCTCGCCGAGGCGCTCGGCGAAGATGCGCGCGGCGGCGATGTTGCCGATCGCCGTGGTCTCGGTCACCTCGAAGATCAATTGCGTGGCCTGCACCCCCGCGGCGCGCAGCTCGCGGCCGATGTGCAGCGCCAGCTGCGCGTCTCCGAGCGAGTGGGCGGAGAGGTTGATCTCGACAATCGGCTGGCGGCCCTCCGCGCGGTGTTCGCCGAGCATTCTGATCGCCCGGGTCACCACCCAGCGATCGATCTCGCGGATCAGCCCGAAGCGCTCGGCGACCGGCAGGAAGCTGCCGGGGGGGATCAGATCGCCGTGGGTGTCGATCATCCTGACCAGTAGCTCGTGCTGCGTGGTCAGCCCGGTGGCGGTTTCCACGACCGGCTGGGCGTGCAGCACCAGACGATCCTCGTCGAGCGCCGCGCGGATGCGCTCGGCCCATTCCAGGCGAGCCTCGATGTGCGCCTGCCCGCGCCCGGCGCCGCCGTAGGTGACACTGCGGTCGCGGCCGGCCTCCTTGGCGTCGTACATCGCGAGGTCGGCGTTGATCAGCGCCTCCTCGGCGCTCAGCTCCTCGGCGCCCTGCAGTGGCGCCACGCCGATCGAGGCGGTGATCGGTCGCTCGCGGCCGCCCGGCCCGCGCGGCGCGCGCTCCTGGCGCACGACCTCCAGCAGCGAGTCGGCGAGGCCCTCCGCGTCCTCGCACTCCCCGGTGGGCATCAGGATCGCGAACTCGTCGCCACCCAAGCGCGCCAGCGTGTCGCTCTCGCGCAGGCGGCTCGCGAGAGCTCCCGCGACGCGCACGATCAGCTCGTCGCCGGCGTTGTGGCCAAGGGTGTCGTTGACCTCCTTGAAGGAGTCGAGGTCCAGCACCATCACCGCGCCGGCGTGGCCGTAGCGCTCGCCGCGCGCGAGGTGCTCCTCCAGGCTGCGCTCGTAAGCGCGGCGGTTGAGCAGGCCGGTGAGCGGGTCGTGGTCGGCCATGTGCTTCAGTTCGGCCTCATACCGGCCGCGGGCGATCGCTTCCTCATTGCGTGCCTGCTCGAGCGCCCGCTCGGCCTGATCGCGCTCCGCCAGACGGCGGGCGACGAGCGCCTCTGCGTAGCGCTCCCTACGGCGCCCCTGCACGCCCAGGGTGCCCACCATCAGCGTCAGCATCGTGCCCACCAGCAGGATCGCCAGCGGCAGCGAGCGGTCGGGCGAAGGCTCGGCCACCGCCAGCGTCCAGATGCGTCCCGCCACTGCGATGCGTGAGGTGGTCGGGTATGCGAGCGAGCCGGCTGCGAGCAGCGTCACGCTCCCTTCCCGCAGGGCGAACGCGGTACCCGGGGGTATCGCTCGCACCAGCGCGGGCCTCAGCAGCGCGTAGCTGTAGCCGATCGACGCGAAGCCCCGCAGTGGACCGTGTGCGCCTTCCGCCGGTGGTGGGCTGCCGGGTGGGGCGAGCGGGGGCGGACTGGGAGGCGGCGGGTAGGCGCCAGCGGCTCCCCGGGGCGCGGGTGGCACGGCAGCCGACTCCCCGGTCAGCCGCGGCGGGGCAACCGGTGGACTCGGCGAAGACGGCGGTGGGGTTGGCAGCGGGTTGTAGATCGGCACGTACAGCACGGTGCCGGGGCCGCCGCTGTTCATCAGGCGCAGGGTGGGCGTGGCGCGCGGCTGGCCGGAGCGGGCCGCCGCCTGCAGTGTGGCGAGGCGTTTGGGCTCCGCGGCCACGTCCAATCCGAGGCTCGAGGGGCCGCGGCTGCGACGGGCGCTGTCGAGCACCACGTAGTACTCGTTCATCGTTGGCGCCCGGCGCCGGACGCCGGTGCGCGCGGAGGCCAGCTCGATCGGGCCGTGAGCGCGTTCGAAGCGGTGGCGTTGAGGAGCCATCACCGCTTCCATCAGCCCCACCCCGTTGATCCCCGGTTCGCGCTCCAATCCACGGGCCGCGGCCGCGAAGATCGCGTTGTGTGCGCCCCAGTCGGCGCCGACGCTCGCGGCGAGCTCGGCGGTGCGCTGGATCGCGGCGTCCACCGTGTACAGCGCCTGCGTGCGGATGTTCGCCGCCAGCGTCGCCCGCCGCGCCTGTGCTTCGTGTTGCGCATGGCGCTCGGCGAGGAATGCGCCGGCAGCGGTGAGCACCGCCACGCACACGGTTACGGCGGCGGGCAGCCATGTTCGCTGTCGCTCTCCCCGGGCCACCTTGTACATATCGGCGCATCCGGGACGGACCTGAATATCGAAAGAGTCGGACCGGCGCGCGCTCGGCGCGCCAGAGAAAGCCGGGGTGCGGCTGGTTGGCGGGCGGGGTGCGGCTGGTTGGTCGAGGAGGCGGGGCTGCCGCCGGCTGGCGGAGAGGGGGTGGGGGTTGGATGCTTTGTTTTGGGACGCCACCCTTCACTTTGTGAAGCAGTTGGGCGGTGAGTGCCTCGATGGCACAGGGCGAGTGCGGTTTGTGCTAGAAGGGCCCGCAATGCAAGCCGTGGAGAACATGGCGGGGCGGCAGCGCGCGCGGGAATCGCCCACCGTGGGCTGGCGCGTGGTGGCCGCGTATGGCGCGGTGGCAGCTGCCACTCAGATGCTGTGGCTCACCTACGCCGCGATCACGACAGAATCGGCCCACCGCTACGGGGTGTCGGTTGGCGCTATCGGATGGCTAGCGGAGATCTTCCCGCTGTTGTACGTGGTGCTGGCGATCCCCGCGGGCGCGTTGCTCGATCGCTGGTTTCGCCCCTCGCTCGCACTTGGGGGAGCACTGGTCGCCGCGGGTGGTTTGGTGCGCCTCGGCGGACTGACGTTCGCGTGGGCGCTGGTGGGGCAGTCGCTGGTGGCGCTTGCCCAGCCGGTGGTGATGAGCGCGGTCGCGAAGCTCCCCGGCGAATACCTGCCCACGCACTCGCGCGCGATGGGGATCTCACTCGCCTCCGCCGCCGGCTTCCTCGGGATGCTCGCCGCGCTGCTGCTCGGTCCGCTGCTGGGTGCCTCGCGCCTCGAGTTGCTGCTGGAGATCCAGGCCGGACTTGCCGTGCTCGCGGCGGTTGCGCTTGCGCTCGCGCTGCGCCGCCGCGGCAGCGGCGAGGGGGAGCAGACCGCGATCGAAGGGGGCGTAGCGCGCGCGTTGTGGGCGCGCCCGGAGATTCGCGTGATCTCGGGCCTCGCATTCCTCGGCTTCGGCGTGTTCGTCGCGCTCTCCACGTGGCTGCAGACGCTGCTGCAGCCCTCTGGCATCTCCGAAACGGCTGCGGGCGCGCTGCTGGTGGGGATGATCGTCGCAGGCGTCGTCAGCTGCGCGGTGCTGCCCCCGGCGATCGCGGTCCGCGGCGCGGAGCGCCGGTTCATGGGGGCGGTGATTCTCACTGGCTGCCTCGGCAGCGTCGCCCTGGGGGTACTGCCGGGAATCGCCGGGCGGGCGGTGGTGATGGTGGTGATGGGCGTAGTCCTGCTCCCCGCCCTGCCGGTGCTGATGACCGTCGCCGAGCGCCTCGCAGGTCCCGCGGCAGGCACTGCGGGAGCGATTGTGTGGATGGCGGGCAACCTCGGTGGGCTGGTGGTGGCGCTGCTCGTGCAAGCGCTCGTTCATCACCCGCTGGCGGCCTTTCTGGCGATGGCGGTCGTCGTGTTGTTCGCCATCCCGCTCGCCACGCGGATGGTGACGCTGCGGGGGCTCACCGTCGCGTCTGGGACGGAGGCGTTAACGGATGGGGGGCCGGCTGGGACGCCGGAGTCGGGAGAGCTCGCCGCGGTGCGGTCGGCGGGAACCTAAGCCTGGATCCACCGATAACGGGCTGAGCATCCGGTGCCGGTGACCGAGCCAGGGGCAATCGATCGAGTATCCGTAGGGTGACCCCTCGGAGCGAGGGCGATTGGTCCTGGCGATGCGTCATCCGGTGCCGGTGCGACCCCGGGATCGGTGGATTCAGGCTAAGCCGGCTGAGCTTGGCCAGGCGAGCCGCGGCGCGCTCTATATCGGCTGATCCGCCAGCCAGTCCAGCACGTCTGCGGGGTTGCGGTGCGGCGGGAACACCGGGTAGAACACCTTCGCGATTCGCCTCTGGTGGGCGATCAGGGTCAGACGCCGGTAGAAGCTCCGGCCGGCGGCCTCAAAGGTGGGCAGCCCGAGCACGTGCGCCAGCTGCAGCTCGGGATCGCTCAGCAGCGGGTACGGGATGTGCTCGCGGCCGGCAAACTCGCGCTGCTCCTCGTGCGGTTGGGCGCTCAGGCCGAGCACCGAAGCGCCGTAGGCCGCGAGCTCCAGCACGTGATCGCGAAAGGCGCAGCTCTGCGGCGTGCAGCCGCGGGCACCGGGGATCTTGTCCCATCCCTCGGGCAGTGGCTCGCCCGGCACGCCGGTGCGGGGGTAGACGTACACCACTGCCAGGCGCTCCGTGGCGGCGGCGAGGTCGAGTTGCCCCCCGAGCGTGGAGCTCAATGTCATGCTCGGCACCTCCATCCCTCGCAGATGGTCGGCTGCCCCATCATCGATTGGTACGGGGATGTCAGCGGGGAGGTATCGGTAGCTCTCTGTCATCGTGCGATTCTTCCAAAGGACGGCTGGTTTTTGCTTTCTGGAGCTTGAGCTCTATTCCATTCATCGCGATTGATGCGGGCAGAATGAATCTTGGCAGGCATCGGATGATTGAAATACAAGCTTGAGCTTTGTGCGCTGCGCCCGCAAGTGTTCTACCCGCCGATCGGCCCGCCGACGCTCGACTTGTCGGGCCGTTCGCGGGCGCTCGACCGGTCCTACACGCCGGTGCTGCCGAAACCCCCGCGGCTGCGTTGCTCGGGATCGTGCACGCTCCACCGAGCCCGGCCGGCGCGCACGAACACCCCCTGCGCGATCCTGCTGCCCGCGGGGATCGTGGCGGGGGAGGCGGTGAAGTTCAGCAGCTGCAGCCTCACCTCGTCCGCGGGGCCGCGGTAGTCCTCGTCGATGATTCCCACGGCGTGCGGCTGGATCACGCCGAACTTGCGCGGTGTGGAGGAACGCAGGCACACCAGCAGGCACCAGCCGGGCGGCGTGGCGAATACCAGCCCTGTGCCGACCAGTGCGATCTCCCCGGGTGCGATCTCCGCCGCTTCGGCGGTGCACAGGTCGAAACCGTGGGAGCCGGGCGTCGCATAGCGCGGCGGCTGCGCGGCGTCGTGCAGCAGATGGATCGGCACGTCCATCGGTCGTTCGCGCGAGTCTTCCCCCTGCTCCGGTCCCTCTCGCTCGGGCCCTTCTAGCCCGGACTCGTTGTGCGGTGGGTGTGTAGGTAGGTCCATCGGTTGCTCCCACGGTCAGGCACGGCGGCGCCGCGACGTTCGCCGGAGCCTACCGGCGGAGGGAGGGCCACTCGGCTGGGGGAGGCCGCCGGCGCGTACCAGCGGGTGAGGCTCGGCGCGCCGCTACTGCCCCTCCCCGTCGGCCGCGGGCCGACGGGGAGAGCGATCGCTTGAGCTCGGTCCGGAGCGCCGCGCGACGCTTGCCAGTCTGTAGCGCCTTATCCGCGGTCCCCGTCCGGGAGTGTCGAGCGATTCCTCGGGGAGCAGCAGGAATCGTCGTGGAGTGCTGGGCATCGAGTTGGAGAGGGAGCGGGTCATGCGATCGATATTGCCCCATCGCGCCCCTCGCGACTTTGGACCGCGGTCCAAAATGTGTCGCCGGGTGGTCTCGCTGATGCCCCGCATCGGACGGGGGCGTTGGGCCTCGGTAATCGAAAGACGGATCGGCGCCGACCGATAGGCGCGGCGGGATCCCGAGGCGGGCGATGCCCCCGACGCCCCCGTCACCCGCCGCCCTCGCCCACAGAGTAGGTCTTGGCGAACTCGGTTCGCGGAGCCTCGATGCTCGCACGGTAGGGCTTGAGACTGCGGTAGGTGTCCTGCGCCTGGACCTGCTTGCGCTCGATGAACCCCGCGCGCTCCAAGAGCTCGAGCGCTTTGTCGCCGTTCACCCGCTTGACGCCCGCCCGTGCCCGGAGCGTACGCGCATCCGCTCCCGGGTGGGACTCGACCGTGCGCGACATCAGTTCGAGAAGTTCCCGGGCGCGGGGGTCGGCGGCCATCACGGGTAGTCCAGCAGATCCGCCGCCGAAAAGAGTCCTCGCTCGCCTCGAGGCCGGGGCGCACACGCGACGAGAAGCCGGGGTACGCACTACTCGAAGCCGGCCAGTCCCGTGGTGGCGGTCGCGCCGCAACCACGGGCAGGCCGATCGGTGGCGAGCCGGCGCCACCGGGGCGAGGCTGCGCGATAGACGAACATCCCCGATCGTCCGGGCTGCTGACACCCGCAGCGCGTCCGTCGGGCGCTCCCGTTACGATCGTTCCATCACTGTCAATGACACTTGCTTAACGGCCCGCCCTGCGTATGGCCCAATTCTCCAGCCAATCACGTACCAAAAAGCTGATTTATCGGAACCTTGCCCGTCGCACGAAAGCCTGCCGCGGCGAGTGGGAGACGCGACTCGACTTCTTTGCGTCAACCCATGAACCTTTGTCTGGAGTACCCGGGGGCTTGGCGCACGCCGAAGTCGGCGGCGGATCCTCGCCGGGCGCCGTGATGCGAATGCGCCACAGCGCCCACCGTATCGTCCACAGCGAACAAGATTGACCGATTAGGCGGAATAAAATGGCTTCGAAATATAAGACCCGCTCGTCAGGGCCGCGGCTGCGTTCCGGTCCCAGCGGCCTGCCGCGTGGACAGGTGTCGGAGATTCAGCGCAGCCGCATGCTCACCGCCGCGGCGGAAGCGGTCGAGGAGGTCGGCTACGCGCGCCTGACCGTCGCTCAGGTGATCGCCCGGGCGCGGGTGTCGCGCAAGACGTTCTACGACCTCTTCGAGGATCGGGAGGATTGCTTCCTCGCCGTGTTCGACCAGGCCGTCGAGCAGATCAGCACGCTCGTCAGCGAAGCGTATCTGCGAGAAGATGGCTGGCGCGATGGGCTGCGGGCCGGTGTGCTGGCGATGCTGCGTTTCATGGACGACGAGCCCGGCCTTGCGCGGATCTGCGTGGTGGAGGCGCTGGGGGCGGGTCCTCGTGTACTGAAACGACGCACGCAGGTGCTCGCCCAGCTCAGGGAGGTCGTCGACAAGGGACGTTCGAGTGCCGGCGCCCGCGTGGCGCGCGCCACCGATGAATCGCCCGACGTCACCGCCGAAGGCGTCATCGGAGCTGTGTTCGCCGTCCTGCACTCGCGCCTGCTGGCGCGCAACAGAGAGCCGTTCACGGCGCTGTTGGGTCCGCTGATGAGCATGATCGTGCTGCCCTACCTCGGCGCCCGCGCGGCCAGCAGCGAGCTCACTCGCAAGCCACCTCCGCTGCCCAAACGCAGGAAACCGCCGCGGCGCATCGTCAAGGATCCGCTGGAGGGCCTCGACATGCGCCTCACTTACCGCACCGTGCGTGTACTGACCTTCGTTGGCGAGCACCCCGGCGCCAGCAACCGCGAGATCGCCGAAGGCGCGGGGATCGCCGACCAGGGACAGATCTCGAAGCTGCTGACCCGCCTGGAGCGACTGCAATTGGTGCACAACATCGGAGAAGGCCAGATCATGGGCTCCTCCAACGAGTGGTACCTCACCGACCGCGGCAATCAGGTGGAGCGGGCCACGCGCCCGCGGTAGCGGCCCCACAGGCAGCAGCGCCCCACCCCGAGGCAGCCGCCGTCCGCTGCTGTGGGGTGCGTAGACCTCCCTGCTGTGGGGCACGCTGGCGTCCGCCGCCCCACCTGCGGGCAGGCAGGCCACCCGACGTGGTGCTTGCCACGAAACTCAGGCATCCGTCCCTCCCTGCGCGTGGGGTCGGAACAGGGGAGGAGATGCTCGCGCGGCTGCTGTTCTGGAGAGTGCTCGGCGTGGCCGCCCTGGTCGTAGGGGCGGCGGCGGTGGAGTGGCTGCTGCACGGCGGCATCGGGGTGGCGCTACGCGGCGCCGCGACGGCGCGTGCGCTCCAACCCGCCCCGCACACCCCGAGCGGCTTCAATGTGGCGCTGCTGGCGGAGCTGCTCGTCGGGCTCGCACTCTGCTCCACGGCGCTGCTCCTCGGTGTGCGCCAGCGGGCGCGAAACGAGCGGCGGTATGTGCGCATGCGCGTCGAGCCATACCGCACCGATCGCACGAGCGTGGAGGGGGTGGTGGCGATGTACGAGGCACTGCACAAGCGCCTGCAGCGTCGCTGGTGGCGGCGCATGCTGCGCGGCCAGCCCTCGGTGGCGCTCGAGGTCCATCACGTCCGTGCCGGGGACGGGGTCGGAAGAGTGCTACTGGCGGTCGCGTGTCCAGAGGGGATGGAGAAGATGGTGGAGGCGGCGCTGCGTGGCGCCTACCCCAACTGCCGCGTGACGCCTCCCGGCGAGACGTGGCTCTGCCCGCGGCCATACGCGCTGCTGCGCTTGAAGAAGCACACCGGGTTCATCAAGCGCGTGAAGCAGCTGAACCCCTACGAGCTCGTGCGCGAGCCCCCAATGGACAGGTTGATGACAGTGATGGGGGCATGCGGGGAGGAGGGGCTGGTACAGCTCGCGCTGACTCCCGCGCCCGCCATGCTGGAACGGTGGGCCAAGTGGCGGTACAAGCGTCATGAGGACCACCTCTCGCGCGAGCGGCGCGAGCACCTGTGGGTGCGCGACCGCTCGCTGGTGGAGGAGGCCGAGTTGCGTGGCGGCCTGGAAGTGCAGCACCGACCGCTGTACTTCGCCGACGTGCGTGTGCTCGCGCCAACACGGCGCGCGTGCGAGCAGATCGCCTCGGAGCTACGCGCCGAGGGCGCCGAGAACCGCCTCGTGGAGCGCGGTACGACTGTGCGCCACGGCCTGCTCGGGCTGTACAGCCGGCGGGTGCGGCGCGGCGAGGGCAACCCCTGCCCGGGGCTGCGCAAGGGGGTGATGGCGTCGACCGAGCTGGCCGCCCTCTGGCACCTGCCTTCGATCGACTACGCCACCGTGCCGTTCGCTCGCGGCGCCCTTCCGCTGGCGCCGGCGCCGCCCGCGATCATGCGCCCCCGCGAGGGGGAGGGGCTGTTGCGCGACGCGTATGGGCCCGTGACGATCCACCCGCGGATGCGCCGCCAGAACACCGCCGTGCCCGGCGCGGTGGAGCAGGGTAAGTCGAGCTACCTGGCGGCCACGGTCGCCGAGGACCTGCGCAGGGAGCGGTGCGCGGTGATCGTGCTGGACCCCAAGGGCGACGCCGCCGAGGCCGCCGTGAGCGCGGTGCCGGAGCGGCGCACGTGCACGCTGCTGGACTTCGCCCGCCCGACGTGCGGCTTCAACCCGCTCGCCGTGGACGCGCCCGCGGACACGATCGCCGACTACGTGGTGGGGGCTCTGAGAAACCTGTTCACAGATGCCGACATCCGCGCCTCCTCGGACCGGTACCTGCGCAACGCGGTCATCGCCGTGCTGGCTTACGACAGGCACGCGACGCTGTGGGACGCCGCGCGCCTGCTGACGGTGGGCGAGGAGGGCTACGCATACCGCTCCCGCGTCGGCAGCCATGTGCGTACGCTACCCGAGTACAAGGAGATCGCTGAGTTTTTCACCGCCGAGCTATCCGCACAGCTGGCGGATTCGCGTAGCACGACCACCGCCAAGCTGGACGCGCCAGTGAACAAGCTGGCGCGATTGCTCAACTCGCCTTCGATCAAGCGGGTGCTGCTCAACGACTCCCTCACCGTGGATTTCGACCGCGTGATCGCGGACCGCGAGGTGCTCGTCGTCAAGGGCGCGCTCGGGGCGATGGGCGCCGGCAACACCTCCGTACTGATGCAACTGCTGGTGGGGATGCTCGACGCGGCCCTTGCTCGCCAGCAGGACGCGGTCCCCGCCGAGCGGCGTGTCGCTGTGGCGCTCAAGGTGGACGAGGCTCCGCTGGTGCTCAATCGGGGCTTCGCCGAGACGCTCGCGCTGAAGCGCTCCGCGGGCCTGGAGACCGTGGCGTGCTGGCAGGCCGACTCGCAGTGGACCGACCGCGAGGTGCGCGCACAGCTGGACGCGCTGTTCGCTCACCGTGTTTACTTCGCCACCGCCTCGGTGCAGGATGCGCGCGACGCCGCGAGTCTGATGATGGCGGAGTACTCCGACACCGTGCGCCCTAACATCACCGGCCTCTCCGCGCTCGGCCACCCAGACGCGCGGTTGCACTTGCCGAAGCACCACGCGATCGCCAGCTGGGTCGCGCCGGAGGGCCGCCAAGCGCCATTTCTGGCGAGCACGATCCCGCTGCGCATCGACCACGAGCGCCTCGCCCTGCACGCTGCCCGCCAGGCCGGGCGCGGGGGGTGCTACCTCGCCGATCTCAACCAGCCCCACTGGGAGCGCCGGGAGGCGGAGCCGGAGCGCGGGGGAGACGGGAGCGAGTCAGGTGGGATCGTCCACGCGGGTGGGTGGGGAAGCGAGTCGGCTGGGGGCGGGGCATCCATGCCCCGCCACGATCGTGAGGTGCAGGACCCAGGGGCGCGGCTGCCCGACACGGCCGCGGAGAGCTACGCCGAGCTGGTGGACCTCGACGCGGCCCACCGCGTTCGCTGGGCCCGGTCGGTTGAGAGGCCTCGTCCGCTCGATCCTGACCCGCTCGACCTGGAGATCCTCGCGCTCGTCGCCTCGATGCGCCACGTGCTCACCAGCCAGATCCACCGCCGCTTCAATCCTCGGCGGGCTGTCACAACCACCCAGCGGCGCCTCAAGCGCCTCTCCGACGCCGGTCTGGTGGGGCGCGTCCAGTTTCACCGCCGTGATGGGGGAGGGGCGCCCATGTGCTACGTGATCGCCTCGCTCGGAATCGAGCTGCTGGGCGCACATGGGCGCCTGGATGCCGTTGCCCTACGCGAGGTCGAGGAAGCAACCAACCCCTCCCCCAAATCCAAATCCTCTTTACCGGCCTCGGGCTCCATATCGTCCTCGTCCTCGTTGCCCGTCGGGGGCGATCGTCGGTTGCGCCAGGCCCGCCACGAGGTGCACGTGACCGGGTGGGTGCTCGCGCTGGAGCGTGCTCTCGGCGCTGGGGCTCTGCGGCCGCGGGGTCCAGGAGAGTCGGTGCTCTCGCCGCCGCTGCGCTCCACGCCCGCCGGACGTGTCGCGATCGGCCCCGGCGAGTTGCGCCTGCCGGGAGGGCGCGCCCCGCACGACTTCCTGCGTACCGACCCCACCGGCGCTCGCGCGGAGGTCGAGCGCTTCGAGACCGTTCGCCCCGACGCGAGCGTCGAGCTGCCGGACGCCAGCGGGTGCCTGCTGATTGAGCGCGACGATCGCCTCCCCGTTGGCAGCGCGGTCGCCAAGCTCGAGCGCTACGACCACCTGCTTGCTGGCTGGTCGGTGTGTATTCCCCGCTTCGCGCGTCGCGATGCCGGGCGGGTGGGCAGAAGTGCCCTGGTGGTGTTTCTCTGTCGTGACCGCCCACGCGCGCGCGAGTGCGCCCGGCTGGCCGACCACGTGTTGTGCGCTTGCCGCGCCTACGCCGGCGAACATCCCCGCGAGTGGGAGTACCCCGGTCGTGCCGGGATCGTGTTCGCCTCCGAGCGCGATGCCCACGAGGGGCTGTTGCTCGCCTATGGCGTCACCCGCCTGCCTCCCGCGGTGCGCGGTCCTCTCGCGGATGGCGATCCCCGCGCGAGCCAAGCGACAATCGTCGCGCGCGAGTTGTCGCCCCGGGAGGGGTGGGGTATATAAAACCCCGACGCTTGGTGTATAGCTTTAGCTATACGCTAGCCCAAAGGGCAGTAGGTCAGTTTGGGGTAGAGAGGGGGTCGTATAGCCATTGCGATAGGGCGGGGTGTTGAACAAAAATTCAAAACCCGTGTGCAATTGCTATCGGGTTCTGAATTTTTTATAACAACCCCCAGCGCCTATTATAAATACTATCGCTATACTAAAGCTAGATCTCCGGGAAAGCAGGGCGGTACCCGCTCAACCGACCCGCTGCCTCTAAAAGTTCAATACACATCCTCACCTCCACACTGACACGCACCCTCACCACTCGCTGAACACCACGTGGGGGTGTGCCGTTGTGAACCAACCTGGCGCGATACGACGCGCGCGATTGCCCCACCCGGATTTGCCTTTACCCCTCCTGGATTTGCAGTCACCCTGGCCAGCACGCGCTCGCCGGTGCAGTTGAGCGGCAGCTTCGCTATGCACCCGACTGCACGCCGCGGGCTCCGGGAACGGCTCTGTTGAGCCAAACTGCGCTCGATCGGTGCGGGCGACTGCGCCTCCCATCCCGCGGAGAGGGGCGTCCGTCGGCCCCTCATTCCGCACAGCGCTAGCATCGCGGCCCTTCGATCCTCTGCGCCCAGGCCGCACAGCACACACCAACCGCACATGGTCCGCCTTCGCCGTTCGATCCCGAACGTGGAGTGTGCTCGCCGGCGAATGGCCCGGTGTGTCTGAGCCTGCGCACCGATCGCGGGCAGCACCGATTCGGCTGAGCCCCGCTCCGCACGTCGCACATTCAGTCGAGTCTCGCGCGGAGCCCGAAGGACCCGATCGCGCCAACTTCGAATTTGCACGGCACGAGCAAGCCGCACCCCGAGATCCCTTAAGGGATCTCGATCGCGTGCCGCTCCCCGACTGCCACGCGTGCGTCACTTGACGGCCGTCCACCGGACCCTTACAAGCCGCGTCCACTCGACCACCGCACGACGGCCCCGTGGGCCAGGAGACGCGCCATGCCCCTCACAACGCTCCCCGCGAAGGCACCGCACACCTCACGATTCCACCGCACCCCGCCCGTTCGTCCGACGACTCGAACGGCCCGTCTTACGACGCCCGGCGTGCTCGCCAGCTACACCGACCAGGCTGGTCGGCCGCGCGAGGTCCTCGCGCTGCCCGGAAATGGTGGCAGCGTGCTGGTACTCGATCGCGACGCTGCCACTTGGGGCGACCGGCGACTGCTGGCGCACCTCGCTGCCGACGAGCCTCTCGAGAACGCACACCTCGTGTGTTGCGACTATCTGCGGGATCCCCGCCCGCGCCGCTGCCGGCCGCTCGCCCCCGAGGACCTTCTCGCAACCCCCTTCGCGGAGGAGCACGAACCGCAAGCAGCAGGCGGAGGACTCGATCCGCTCGGGCTGCCGGAGCTCGTGGAGTTGCGCGACCGTCACGGCGCTCGCCACCGGCTGGAGCCGCTTGACGCTGGCCGCTCGGTCCCGGAGCTGCGCTGGTGCTGGCGGGATGGCCCCGCCGAGCTCAGGCGCGACTCGGGTCGGCGGGCGAGCGGCCCCCAGCCCGAGAGCGTGCGCGACGTGGTCGGGTGTATGGATGGCTACGAACCTGTGCGTGCGCTCACCGTTCGGGCAGTGGCGCGTCACCGCGAGGACCCCACGGTGTCGGTGACGATGCTGCGCTCGGAGCTGCGGCGCATCGACGCCAGCCGGATCGTGCTCAACCGGGGACTGCGCCGAGCGGTGCTGCACGCGTTGCGCACCCAGCGGGTCAGCCTCAGTGAGATCGCGCTTCGCTGCGGGCGAGTCAAGTGCGACGGTCAAGGCAACCGCAGCGGTGAGACCAGCTGGCTCTCACGCCGTGTCGGCATCGCGCCCGAGAGCGGCGGCGACGGCCAGCCCACGCCGTGGATCCACAGCGAGGTGCTCGCGCTGATCGCACGCGAGGGTCTCGGCATCTCCCCGCGCGAGGTCGAGCTTTGACTGTCGATCGCGGGTGCGCGGAGTGTCCGCGTGTCGTCCTGGTGGCGGAGCACGACGAACGGATCGCCTGCCCGCTAGTCGATCAGCTCGCGGCCGACGGCTACGGAGCGCGGCTGGCGCAGACAAGCGAACACGCGCGGGCGCTGGCGCGGGCCGATCCTCCACGTCTCGCGTTGCTCGGCGAGCTGGAGACCTCGGGTGCGGCGCTCGAGCTGTTGAGGGAGATCCGCGGCGACGGGCTGCTCAGGCGGCGCGGCGCGGCGAGCCCCTGGCCCGAGGGCCTGCCCGTGATCGTGATGAGCTCCAAGGTCGAGGAGCCCGACCTGCTGCGTGCCTTCGACGCCGGCGCCGACGACTTCCTCGCGCGGCCGCCGTCGTACCTGGAGCTGCGTGCCCGCCTGCGCATGCTGCTCCTACGTACCTGCGCCGCCCGTGCCCGACTCGTAGAGATCGGAGCGCTCGCGATCGATCGCGACGCTCATGTGGCCACCCTGCACGGTTGTCCGCTGCGGCTGCGCCGCTTGGAGTACGAGCTGCTCGCGCACCTCGCCCGCGAGCCCGGGTCTGTGTTCGCCAAGGGAGAGCTGCTGCGCGCCGTGTGGGGCTATCCCACGTCGGTGTCCACCCGCACGCTCGACTCCCACGCCAGCCGCCTGCGCCGCAAGCTTCGCGAGCAGGGCGACGAGCAGTGGGTCGTCAACGTGCGCGGAGTCGGCTACCGCCTGATCTGAGCCTGAGCTTCTGAGCCACGCATCCGTCGGCCCTGGGCCGAAGCGGGTGCGTGCGTGCACCCATGCAGCACCACGCGACGGGTCCTCGGACTCGTGCGCCCCAGGCAGCACACCTACCGACGGCGAGCCCCAAGGCTCGCCGTCGCTTGTTGACCCCGCACCCGGCTCAGCTGGGTGCTCCATCGAGAGCGAAAGGAGGGGCTATGCCCCGATCGAACGAAACGACCCTCAGTCAGGAAGCCGACCCGCTGGCACCGCTGGCGCATCTCTTCCAGTGGCTGGTAGGCGCAACCGTGCACGTCGTCCTGGGCGCACTTCTCGGCGTGCTCGCCGCACGCGTGATGCGCCGAGGGCACCTGCATTGGAGCTGGGCGGCGGGTGCGTTCGCGCTCGTGGTGCTCGCTCGCACCGTGCTGGGGGGTGGCGCCGCGACGCTGGGCGTGGCCGCGCTCGGTGCCGCCATCCGCGGCCGGCGTTGGCACGGCGAAGACCTGCAGGCCGGCGCCGATCTGGCCGAGATCGCGGCCGAGCGCAACACCCCGCTCGATGGGCTGCGCGCAGGCGTCCGCGGTGTGCGCTCCTGGCGCGCCGGCGGCGCCGTCGCCGATCGGCTGGGTGTGCATGCGTGGTGTGCGGGCGCCCGCGCCACCGGTGGGCTGAGCGAGCGCGTGTGGCGTCGGGAACAAGGCGGGCGCGTGTGGCGCGGTAGCTGGTTGAGCGTCGGCGTGGACCGCCACGGACGCTCGGTGGCGATCGAGCTCGGCGGCGAGGGCGGCGGCACACATATCCTCGTGGCGGGTGCCACCGGCTCGGGCAAGACGTTCACGCAGGCATGGATCACCACGTTGGCGATCGCGTATGGGATGTCGGCGGTCGTGGTGGACCCGAAGGGCGATGCGGGGCTGCGGGAGCGGCTGCACCGTGCGGCCTGCGCCGCGGGCAAGGCGTTTTACGCGTGGACACCCGAGGGACCGACGGTCTACAACCCGTATGCCCGCGGCGGCGAGACGGAGATCGCCGACAAGGCGCTCGCGGGGGAGCGCTTCACCGAGCCCCACTACCAGCGCCAGGCACAGCGCTACCTCGGACACGCCGTGCGCGCGCTGCGCGCCGCCGGGCGAGAGGTGAGCCTCGCGAGTCTCGTCGAGGCTCTCGACCCCGAGGGTCTGGAGCTGCTGGCGCGAAAGCTCCCACGGGAGCGCGCGCGGGTGGCGCACGCCTACCTGGACTCGCTCACCTCCCGCCAGCGCAGCGAGTTGAGCGGCGTGCGCGACCGCCTCGCGATCATGGCCGAGTCCGACGTGGGTCCATGGTTGGATCCCACCACGGAGGGCGCGGAGTCCTTCGAGCTGCTGGACGCGGTGGGCGGTGGCGCGGTGGTGTATTTCAGCCTCCGCGCCGACTCCCGGCCGCTGCTGGCGCAGATGCTCGGAGCGGCGATCGTGCAAGATCTGCAGACCGTAGTCTCGGCGCTGCAAGAGCATCCGGCGCGGTGCGTAGTGGCGATCGACGAGTTTTCCGCGATCGCCGCCGAGCATGTCGCCGGCCTTTTCGCCCGTGCCCGCTCGGCGGGGATCAGCCTGCTGCTGGGCACCCAGGAGCTCTCCGACCTGCGCCTGCCCGGCCACGAGATGCTGCAGGAGCAGGTGCTGGGCAACCTCACCTGCCTGATCGCTCACCGCCAGGCGGTCCCCGCGTCGGCCGAGCTGATCGCGCGCCTGGCTGGCGGCCGGGGCGCATGGCGAACCTCGATCAGCAGCGATGGTCGCACCACCCGCACGCGCGTCAGCGAGCCGCTTGTCGGCCCCGAAGAAGCGATGAGCCTCCCGACGGGTCACGCGGCGGTGATCCGGCTGAGCAGCCCACGCGCCGCCGCGATCGTGCGAATGCACTCGCCCGATCAGGTGCGCTGAGCGGCGCTTGTTGAAGGCGAGTGCGCCTGAGGGCACCGCGCCCGGGAGAGGGGCCGGGCGGACTCGCTGTATCCAACGCATCCACCACGACCACATCACAAGGAGGACATCTCGATGGTCTCTGTACACAGCGACACCAACGACGACGACCACCACCACCACCACAACCACAACCACGACAACGAAGATCGCACCAAAAACGACACTAACCTCGGTCGCCGCGAACACCCTGCTGCTCCCCTCGATCGCACCGCGATCGTGCGCTGGGCAGCTGATATGGGCGCGGTCACGGCGGAGGCTGTGGCCGTACATCTGGGCGTCAGCCTCGCCTCGGCGCGTGGGCGGCTACGGGCGGCCGAAGGCGAGCGGCTGCTGAAGCGCTGCCGTCCGCTGACGGGTCATCCGGCGCTGTACACGGTCACGCGCAACGGTCTACGGAAGGCCGACGTACGAGGTGTCGACCCTTGCACCGTGAGCGCCTCGAACGCGCTGCACCTGATCGAGTGCGCTCGCGTGGCGGCGACGCTGGAGCGCTGCTACCCCGATCACCGGGTGCAGGGCGAGCGGGGGCTGCGCGGCGAGGAGCGCGAGCGCCACTGCTCACTTGCGAGCGCCGAGCTCGGCGTGGGTCCGCATGGTGAGGAGAGATCGCGCCACCGCCCCGACTTGGTGCTGTGGCCCCTGGATCCAGCAGACGGTCTACCCGTGGCGGTAGAGGTGGAGCTGACCGTCAAGGCACCGGAGCGCCTGGCGGCGATCTGTCGGGCGTGGGCGCGAGCGCGCTGCGTGGCGGGCGTGCTCTACCTCGCCCCGCCCGAGGTGGAGCGTGCGGTGCTGCGCGCAATCGACCGTGCGCAGGCTCACGAGCGGGTGGTGGTGGTTGCACTCGACGCGCTGCCAAAGCAATTCAGCGCCCCGAGCGAGCGTACCGTCCCAAGCGACGCGTAACTTCTCTGACGGGGCGGTGGCTGACAGCAAAGGAGCGAAGTTATGTCGTACGCAAGCATCAATCGTGTCGTGTTGATCGGCAATCTCACACGGGACCCAGAGCTGCGCGAGCTGCCCTCCGGCAACAGCGTCTGCAACCTCCGGATCGCATGCAACGGGATCCGGAGGGACCCTGAGGGCGAGTACCACGAGCGTCCTCTCTACTTCGATGTCGCCGCCTTCGGCGGGCTGGCGGAGAGCGTGGCCCGCTACATGCACAGGGGTAGCCCTGTGGCGGTGGACGGGCGCCTGGAGTGGCGCGAATGGGAGGCCACTGACCGCAGCCAGGAGACACTCGCCTCTGGCGAGCATCCCCGTTCCGACCGGAGCCGGGAGACACTCGCTTCTGGCGAGCATCCCCGTTCCGGCCAACAGAAGCGCCAGGCGGTAAGTGTGGTGGCGGAGAGCGTCCAGTTCCTGGGCCGGCCTGCCACGCACAGCGAGGAGGGCGTGGAGAGCGACGAGCGCGAGCTCGTGGGCGCCGGGGCCGGCGAGATCGATCTGGTGTTCTAGCCGTCATCGAGCAGTGACGCATGCCGCGGGGCGCCGGATTGCCGGCGCCCCGCAAGCGGCCCCAAGGCCGCTTTTTGTGTTTTAAAAGACCCACATGTGCCATCGAGGGCCCGCATCTGCCATCGGAGCCGAGATATGCCATAGACTGCCGCGCCGAACCCTTCCCGTGCAAGGAGATCCGAAGGTGCCAGTAAACGACAAAGCGGTCGGCAAGACTTACGAGCCCACGGTGTATGCGGTGGGTCGCGAGAAGATCAGGGAGTACGCTCGGGCGGTGGGTGAGACCAACCCCGTCCATCTCGACGTGGAGGCGGCACGCGCCGCCGGCTACGCCGACGTGGTGGCGCCGCCGATGTTCGCCGTGGTGTACTCCGCCCCCTCGGTGGGCCCGCCGATCTTCGATCCGGAGATCGAAATCAACTTCCCGATGATGGTGCACGGGGGGCAGGAGTTCGAGTGGGGCCCGCCGGTGGTGGCCGGCGATGAGATCACCACCACTGCGAGCGTGAAGGAAATCTACGAGCACCAGGGCAAGGGCTTTTATGTGTTCGAGTCGATCTCCGCCAACCAGCGCGGCGAGCAGGTGTGCCGCGGCACGTGGACCAACATCGTTCGAGGAGTGTGAGCAATGGCCGACTTTGAAGCTGGAGCGCAGATCCCCGAGCTGAAGATCACGCCCGACAAGTACCTCACCGTCCGCTACGCGGGCGCTTCGGGCGACTTCAACCCGATCCACGTCGACGACGAGTTCGCCCGCGCCGTGGGCCTGCCCGGGCGCATCCTGCACGGGCTGTGGTCGATGGCGCAGGTGGCGCGCGCACAGACGGAGGCGGCCGGCGGCCCCGAGCACCTGCGGCGTCTCACCGTGCAGTTCCGCGGCATGGGGGTGCCCGAGCAGGAGGTGGTTGTCACCGGCACCGTGCGCGAGGCTCGCGACGGGAAGGTGCTGATCGACACGGTGGCGGCGCAGGGCGAGAAGGAGATCATCCGCAACGCCGAGGCTGAGCTGACGATCTGAGCAGTCCCCGGAGAGTTGCCTCCCCGGTAGCTCGTACAATCGAACCTATGCTCACCACCAGGCAGGAGCTGATCCTGTGCAAGGTGGTGGAGGGATACCTGCTGGAGGGACAGCCGGTGGCATCGAGGGCGATCGCCGCCGACCCGGAGCTCGACTGCGGCGCCTCCACCGTACGCAACGAGCTCGCGCTGCTCGAGGAGCACGGGTTGCTCGCGCATCCGCACACCTCAGCCGGACGAGTCCCGACCGACGCCGGCCAGCGTTACGTCGTGGACCGGATGTTGGCCTCGGGCGAGGGCCTGGTGAGGGTGCCGCGCATGGAGCTCTCGCTGACACGCCAGGAGGTGGAGGAGGCGATGCGGGCGACCACCGAGACGCTCTCGCAAGTGACCGACCTGCTTGCGGTCGTCTCCGCGCCCTCGGCGAGCACCGCCACGATCCGTCGCGTCGAGGTGCTTGCGGTGCAGCAACGCGTGGTTGTGGCCGTCGTGATCACCTCCACCGGCGAGGTATCCAGGGTGTTCGCCACATTCGAGGAGCCGGTCGACGCGGGACTGGTGGTGTGGGCGGGGGAGTACCTCAACGATCGGCTGGTGGGACTGGGTCTGGGCGCGCGGATGCTCCACCAGCGCCTCGCCGATCCCACGTTGCCGCTGCAGGAGCGCGCTTTCCTGGACCGCGTGGCCCCCGCGTTCGGCGAGCTGGCGGCGGAGTCCGAGCACGTGCTCTACCTCGATGGCACGGCGCGGCTGTTCTCGGAGGCGCACCTGCGCGACGTCGGCCAGATCAATGAGCTGATGGAGCTGTTGGAGCGCCGGGTGGCGCTGCTGGATGTGTTCCGCACCGCGTTGAGCGAGCCGGGTGTGTACGTGCGCATCGGCCGCGAGAACGAGATCCCGGCGATGCGCTCGCTGGCGATGGTTGCCACGGGATACGGCGTGGCGCAGCGCCGCATGGGGATCGTCTCGGTGATCGGCCCGGTACGGATGAACTACGCGTACGCGATCCCCGCGGTGCGCGAAGTGGCGCACGAGCTTTCGCGCTTCGTCGAAGAGACCTACGCGGAGAGTTGACCCGCGGGGGCACGCCACGAGGTGGGGTGCCCCGCACCGGCTGAGACGTGCCAAACCCCTACTGTGTCCGTCAACACCCGACTCCTTATGTCCACGACCGTCCACCGACAGAAGCCGTGAGCCGCGCCTCCACACCCCGCGACCCCTACGAGGTGCTGGGCGTCGCCCGCGACGCCTCCGAGCAGGACGTCAAGAAATCCTTCCGGCGCCTGGCGAGGGAGCTGCACCCGGACGTCAACGCGCACGACCCGCAGGCGGAGGAGAAGTTCAAGGAGGCAGCCGAGGCGTATGAGATCCTCTCCGACCCACAGCGACGCGCGACCTACGACCGCTACGGCCACGAAGGCCTGCGCTCCGGCGGATATGCCCCGAACTTCGATGCGTTCGGCTCGATCGGCGACCTGTTCGACGCGTTCTTTGGCGGCGCCAGCCCGTTCGGAGGCGGGCGCGGGGCGGGGTCGGCGCAGGGCGGAGATGTGGCGGCGGCGCTGGAAATCGATCTGCGCGAGGCGGCCAGCGGCAAGCGCGCGGAGGTCGCCTTCGAGGTGGTTGAGCGCTGCGAACGCTGCCACGGCAACGGCGCCGAGCCGGGCACGCCGATCGAGACCTGCGAACGCTGCGGCGGGGCGGGCCAGCTGCAGGCGGTGACACGCACGCCGTTTGGCCAGATGATGCGCACCGTGGTGTGCGATCGCTGCCACGGCGACGGTCGCACCGCCAGGCAGCCGTGCGGCGAGTGTCGTGGCCGAGGCCGCCGCGCCGCCAGGCGCACGCTGGTGGTCGACGTGCCGGCGGGGATCGCCGACGGCCAGCGCATCCGCCTTGGCGGCAAAGGGCACGCGGGCGAGGGGGGCGCGCCTGCGGGCGACCTGTACGTACTCGTGCGGGTACGCTCCGACGAGCGTTTCGTACGCGAAGCGGACGATCTGATCACCGCGCTGGACGTCTCCGCTCCGCTGGCGGCGGTGGGGGCGACACTCGAGGTGCCGACGCTGGAGGGCGCAACGCCGGTGAAGATCGTTCCCGGCACCCAGCCGGGCGAGGTGCTGACCGTGCGTGGTCAGGGAATGCCCAGCCTGCGCAACGGCCGGCGCGGCGACCTGCGGGTGGTCGTCAACGTGGTTGTGCCCCGACGCCTCAGCGCCGAGCAGCGCGAGCTGATGGAGCGCGTGCAGGTGACGCTCACCGAGGACAACCTGCGTGGCGAGGAGTCGATGCTCGGCAAGCTGCGTCGCGCGCTGCACCACCGAGCCGCGTGATTCGCCTCGCGGTGCGCGTCCGCCGCGAGGACGCGGAGGTGGTGCTGGCGCAGCTGCTGGAGCTGGCGCCCTCCGGTGTGGAGGAGGTGGAGCTGGAGGACGGCGTGGTCGAGTACGCGGTGTACGGCAGCCCGGGTGAGCTTCCACAACTGCCCGACCTGCGCGCAGCGGCGGGAGAGGCGCTGGTGGAGGTCGCGACCAGCGAACTGGCCGACGACTGGGGGGAGCGCTGGAAGCGCTTTCACCGACCCGTGCTGATCGAAACGGGGATGCTGGTCGATTCGGGGATGCGAGCGCAGCGAGTGTCTCCCGAATCGGTCGGAGGCGAGTGTCTCCCGGCTTCGGTCGAGCTGCACGGAATCGTGCCGGGCCTGCATGTGCGCCCGCCGTGGGAGCCGCCGGCTGACCGCACGGACGTCGAGGAGATCGTGATCGACCCCGGCCAGGCGTTTGGGACCGGGGCGCACGCCACCACTCGCATGTGTCTGGAGTTGCTGTTGGAGCTGTCCGCCGAGCGACTGAGGAGGGGGCCGCTGCTTGACGTCGGCACCGGCTCGGGGGTGCTCGCGATCGCGGCCGCCCGCCTCGGCTATGGGCCGGTGCTCGGCCTCGACAACGAGCCCGAGAGCGTCGAAGCGGCGCGCGAAAACGCGCAGGTCAATGGCGTGGAGCTGGAGACTCGCGGCTTCGACCTGCGCCGCGCGCCCCTGCCGACCATCGCGGGCGCCCCCGCGCCGACGGTGCTCGCCAACCTGCTGAAGCCGCTGCTTTTGGAGCTCGCATTGTCGATCGATCGCGCCCCGGACGACATGGTCGCCGGAGGGCTGCTCACCGAGCAGGTCGACGAGGTGGTGGGGGCCTTCAAAGAGCGTTTGAACATGCACGAGCACCGACGTCGCGTCAGTGGCGAGTGGGCCGCGGTATGGCTGCGCAGTGGTGAGCAGGCGGCGCAGTAGACGGGGGCGAGTGTCCGGCGATGTGGCTGCTCGGGGGCGAGAAAATCTCGATCAAACGGGGTCGGGTACCTCGGTGACCGCGCGAGCCATCGCGCGGTAGATCAGGTCGATCGCGGGCCGCACGCCGTCCTCGCTCTGCAGTAGAGCGGCGGCCGCGGCGAGCGCGGAGCCAATCACCTCGAGCGCCTCGCCAACGTCACCCGGCGAGGGGTCGCGACAGGCGGCGAGCGCCATCTCGAGCATCGCCAGCGCCTGCTCGGGGACCCCGGCGAAGAGCGCGGGCCCGGTGAGGCTGCCGTAGCCATACACGCGGGCGAGGCGGCCGGAGAGCGTGATCGAGGGGCCACGGCGCGGGGGGTTGACGGGCGGCAGCCCGCGCCCGTCGAACAACCCGGCGACCGTCTCGCCGAGCACCAGCCGGGTGGTGGCCTCGTCGAGGCCGGCGTGAGCGGCCATGCGCAGCATCATGTAGAGGCCGCTCTGCGGACGCCCGTAAGGGGGGTCGGTGGCGAACACGATCCGCTCGGCGGGGACGCGCGCGAACAGCTCGACGACGTCGAGCCCGAAGAAGCAGGAGGTGTCGTACAGAACGCCGGGATGATCGGCGAGCATCGAGGTGAGGATCCCCTGGTCGCAGATCGCGCCGTGAGCGAGGATCAGCACGACCTCGGGGTGGCGCAGCGCGAGCTCGGCGAGCCCCTCGGCGATCGGCGGCAGGCCGCGGCCGGCGTGGATCAGGATCGGCACGCGGGCGTCTTCGGCGACGGCGAAAATGCCCTCCAGCCGTTGCCGTCGAAGGTGAACTCTTGGGCGCGAGGATGCAGCTTGATCCCGCGGGCGCCGGCGGCGAGGCAGCGTTCGGCCTCGGCGACAGGGCTTTCAAAGGGGTCGAGGCGGCAGAAGGGGATCAGCCGGCCCTCGCTTTCCCTGGCCCAGGCGAGCACACGGTCGTTGGGGAGCGAGTAGGCGGGACGGCGCTCGGGGTCGTGCAGCGGAAACACGCAGGCACGCCGCGCGCCGGCCTCGTCGAGCTGTGCGAGCAGCTCCGCGAGCGACAGGGAGCGCCCGTCCTCGTCGAGCCCGAGATGGGTGTGGGCATCGAAAACTTCGGCGCCGTCAGGGAGCAGACGCTGGGCGTCGGCAGCAAAGGGGGCAAGGGCGTTGGCGTAGAGCGAGGCATCCATGGCTGGCACCCTATTGGGTTGGGCCATCGAGGACCGTCTATCTGGCGGGGTCGTGCCGCCAGACACGAGCTCGTACGCGGATGCGCTGGTGGCGGATGGGGCTGATGCACACGGCCCGTGGCTGGTCAGTGCGGAAGGCACCGGTGGGTGTAGGTGTAATTTTTGAAAGCCGTGCGCAATTGCTATCGGCCTTTAAACTTTTTAATCACACCACATACTGCTCAATGCAATAGTATATACATAGCCATGCGGGCGGGCGGCGTTTGACCTTACGCGGGCGCAGGGAGCTTCATGCTGTGGTGGTGCAGCGCCCGTTCGATCTCGCCGTTGACGGTTTTGAGCACGTGCGCGCGCGCGTAGTGCTTGGACTCGGCGGCGACGATGTGCCAGCGGGCGTGCTCGGCGTCGGTGCGCTCGAACATCTCCTCCAACGCCTGCAGGTAGAGCTCCCGCTGGCCGCGGTTGCGCCAGTCGTCGGGGGCGAGCTTCCAGCTCTTGAGCGGATCGTTGGCGCGCGCTTCGAAGCGCCGCAGCTGCTCGTCGGTTGAGATGTGCAGCCAGAACTTGATCAGCACCATCCCCTCGGCGGTGAGCATGCGCTCGAACTCGACGATCTCGCCGTACGCGCGCTTCCACTCCTCCTCGGTGGCGAGCTTGTCCACGCGCTCGACCAGCACACGTCCGTACCAGGAGCGGTCGAGCACGGTGAAGCCGCCCCACCCCGGCAGCGCCGGCCAGAAGCGCCACAGGAAGTGGTGGCGCTTGGCGGTCGCGTCTGGCGCGGCGAACTCCGCGACGCGCACGTGGCGGGGGTCGAGCGGCGCCACGAGGCGCTTGATCGCACCGCCCTTACCGGAGGCGTCCCAGCCCTCGAAGAGGACGCATATGGGCGGCCCGAGGTGTCCGTCGTCGCGCAGCCCGGCTAGCACCAACCGCAGTGCGAGCAGGCGCTCCTGCAGGGCAGATAGCCGCTTTTCGGACTCCTCGCGCGAAAGCGAGTGGCTCAGGTCGACTTCGTCGAGGCGTCCCATGCCCTGATGGTCGCAGCTCCGCTCGTTCGGGGCTCGACTGGGACGCGATGCTCCGCCGTGCGTGGGAGGGAGAGGAAGTTGCCTACGCGTGCAGCCGCTCGCTGGCGGGCACCAGGCCCGCCTCGCGCTGGAAGTCCTCCAGCACGGAGCGCATCGTCTCGGTGTTGCACTCCACCTTCGACGGCCACGGCTTGGCGGGGTGGTCGTACAGGGTCTTCAGCCCGTTGCCGGTGACGATCGCCACCACCGTCTCGTCAGGGTCGAGGCGGCCCTCGGCGGCGAGCTTCTTCACGACCGCCACGGTCGTGCCGCCTGCCGGCTCGGTGAGCAGGCCCTCGGTCGACGCCAGCAGGTCGATGCCCGCGAAGATCTCTTTGTCGCTCACCGACGCCGCGGTGCCGCCGCGCCCGCGAACTGCCTCGATCACGAACACCCCGTCGCCGGGTGAGCCGATCCCCAGCGAGTGGGCTTGCGTGGTCGGCTTGACGGGGACGATCTCCGACGCGCCGCCCAGGATCGCCTTGGCGATCGGGTTGCAGCCGTCGGGCTGGGCGATGTCGATCTTGGTGTGCGCGGTCTGCGCCAAGCCAACCTTTTCGAGCTCCTGCAGGCCCTTGTGGATGCGTGAGGAGAGCGTGCCCCCGGCGGCCGGGGAGACGATGCGGTCGGGTGAGCGCCAGCCGAGCTGCTGCACGATCTCATACGCCTCGGTCTTGGCTCCCTCCGCGTAGAACGGGCGCAGCGTGATGTTGGCGAACTCCAGGCCCGTCGCCTCCGCGAGCGCGCGGCAGGCTTTGTTGGCTTCGTCGTAGTTGCCCTCCACCTGACACACCTTCGCGCCGAGCGCGCGGCAGGCATGAGCCTTGGTGCTCTCCAGGCGGTTGGGGTAGAAGACGTACGCCGCCACCCCCGCCTTCGCCGCCAGCGCCGCCACGGCCGTGCCGACGTTGCCGGTCGACACACACCCGATCTCCTGGCGGCCCAGCTCCAGCAGACGCGCCACCGCCATGCCCACCACGCGGTCCTTGTAGGAGAGGCTCGGACGGGAGGTGCTGTCGTCCTTGAGGTAGAGGTTGCGCAACCCCACCGCCGCGCCCAGCCGGTCGGCGCGGATCAGTGGTGTGAAGCCCGCGAACTCGCCCACACGCGCGGGGCCGATGGCATCGTGGATCGGCAGCAGCTCCTCCAGAAACCAGATGTTGAGCGGGCGCTCGTGCATCGGCGTTTCGCGAATGCGCTGTGCGGCGAGCTCGTAGTCGTAGTCGACGTCGAGGCTCTTGCCGCAGCGTGGACAGTACGCCCCGCCCTCGGCGAGAGGCGAGCGCAAATCGCATTTGCGGCACACCAGCTCAGTTGCGCAGGAGCGCGTGTGCTGGAGATCCCCGGCTTGGTTCGGTGCGGTGCTCATCCGCTTCTCAACACATCATCGCAGAGGAGGCGGTCGGCGAAATGATCATGTTCGGTGAATTTCCACAGAATTGGGATCGGTAGCCCCGCCGCCACCGTGTCGGCAGCATCGCATGCTCTGCCGCGGCAGGTGGTGGCTGTTTCTCTCTGCGGTGCGGGCGCGGGCGCGCTCCTCTTCATTGCTTGGCACGCACCGCTCTCTGCACGCGAGGGCTCCCATCCTGCTACTCCTCGGCTCCTGGCACCCGCATCGGCTCGGGGCGCGAGGCCATGGCGGGAGGCTGGCGCGACCACTCGCCCGCTCGCGGCCACGTCGGATCGACCCCACGCTCGCCGAGGCCCGAGGACTCCCACAACTCCTCGCCGACGTGCGGCGCGAACGGCATGATCAACCGCGCCAACAGCCCCAGCGCGTCGCGCAGCGCCTCGTGGTCCTCGCCGCACAGCGCGCCGCTGTGCTTGAGCACGCGCTTCTCGTAGTCCTTGATGCGATCGAGCAGGCGGATCGCGTTGCGCACGGCGCTGTGCATCTCGAGCTCCGCCAGCTCCTCGGTGATCTTCTCCACCGCCGTGTCGCACCATTTCTCCAGACGCCTGCGCAGGTGCTCGGTGCGGCGCGGGTCGAGCTCCCCGGAGTCCTCCACCGGCTGCGCGAAGCGCGCTTGGGAGTACTGCCACAGGTTGTGCAGGAAGCGCTGACAGAACTGCACCGCGGAGTCGCTCCAGTTCAGCGACTTCTGCGGCCGCGCCGCCCACAGCACCGCCATCCGCACGGTGTCCGCGCCGAAGGACTCGACCAGCTCGTCGGGATCCACGACGTTGCCGAGATGCTTGCTCATCTTGCGCCCGTCGCGAATCACCATCTCGTGCATCAGCGCCCCCGCGAACGGCTCGCCGTCGGCGAGGAACGCGAGCGGGCCGATGTCGCGCAGCGCCTTCGTTGTGATGCGCTGGTCGAACATGAAGTTGCCGCTGTCGCTGCCCGCCACCAACCGCTCGGAAGGCAGCCACGCGCGCAGGTCCTCGAGCGCCAGGATCTCCTCCAGCGAGCGCTCGCGCTCGGGGGCGGGCACGCACGCGGGGATCCACAGCCACAGCGCGTCGAAGTGGCAGTCCAGCGTGTCCGTCTCGCGCTTGGCCGGCCCGCCGCAGCGGGGGCAGATGGTGTTGACGAACTCCTCCCTTTCCGCCAGCGGGTTGCCGGCGCCGGTCGGTTTCAGATCGCGCGGCAGCTCCACGGGCAGCTGCTCCTTGGGGATCGGTACCGTCCCGCAGCCGTCGCAGTACACGATCGGGATCGGCGTTCCCCACGCGCGCTGACGGGAGATCGAGAAGTCGTTGGCCTTGTAGCGCACCGCCGCGCGCGCGCCCGTCCGTCCCGCGGCGACCTCCGCGGGGCGAACGGGGGAGCCGCTCCCGCTTGGGCCGGCGTCCACGTTGCCTCCCACCCCCTCCTCCTCATCCCCCTTCTCCTGCGCGGAGGGGATGCCGAGGCGCTCGGCGATCAGCTCATCCGTACGGTCGCACTCGGGGATCCCCAGCACCGCGGTTGCGCCGAAGCGCTCGTCCACCGCGGGGGAGATCAGCAGCGGCAGCGATGGGCCGCTCTCGGATATCGACACGGTGCAACCGGTGTCCACCAGCGCGACCGTCTCCGCGCCGCGCGAGCTGCGCTCCCAGCCGCCGAGCCGCATCTCCTCCAACTGCTTGCCCACCGTGGGGTCGGCGCTCCAGCGCTCCACCTCGGGATGCTTGGGAGAGATCAGCACGAACCGCGCCCGCGCGATGCCCTCGGTGTGGGGGGTGAACACGGTCAGCTCGCGCCCATCGGCGGCGTGCGCTCGCAGCTCGACTCCGTCCGTACGGCCCAACACGAAGCGCTGGCTGGCCAGCGAGGTCTCATCCCATTTCTTTAGCTCCGCGATGCGGCGGTCGTTCTCCTCCAGGTAGGCGCTGATGCGCAGGTACCATTGCGCCCGCTGGATCAGTCGCACCGGGTTGTGGCAGCGCCAGCAGGTGCCGTCCTCCACTTGGATCGTCGCCAACGTGGTCTGGCAGGTGTCGCACCAGTCCACGCTGCCGCTGCCGTGGTAGATCAACCCGGCGTCCAGTAGCGTCAGGAACAGCCACTGCGACCAGCGGTACATGATTGGGTCGGAGCTCATGAACGTGCGCTCCCAGTCGAAGGAGAAGCCCAGCCGCCGCAGCTGGCCGGTCATGTGCTCGGCGCAGCGCGCCACCCACTCGGCGGGGGACTCGCCGTTGGCGATCGCCCCCAACTCGGCGGGCAACCCGAAGGCGTCGAACCCGAACGCAAACAGCACCGGCTCCCCCCGCGCGCGCTGGAAGCGGGCGTAGGCGTCTCCGATCGCGTAGCTGCGCACGTGCCCAATGTGCACGTTGCCGGAGGTGAACGGCGCCGATGCCTTGATGTACACGCCGTTCTGCTCCGCTTTCAGCATGGGTGTGCGGAAGGCGTCGCTCGACTCCCACGCGCGCTGGCGAGCGTGCTCGATGGCGCGCGGGTCGTAGGAGGAGGCCCGCCGATCCATGTCTTGCCCGCCGGAGGCTTGCCTGCCTGGGGCCTGTCCGTCTGTGGCCTGCCCACCCTCGGACCCGGGGGTGGGCGGGCTGCCATTCCCGATAGGATTCGCGTCGCTCATACGGCGAGGATATCTGAGCCCCTTGTGCGCGATCTCACCCCGGCGCCTGTCCGCGCGAGCTGTAATGATGCAGCGATGGAGATAGAGATCGGACGCGGCAAGAAAGCCCGCCGCGCATACGGATTCGACGATATCGCGATCGTGCCCTCGCGGCGCACGCGCGACCCCGACGACATCGACATCTCCTGGAAGCTGGGGCCCTATCAGTTCGAGCTGCCGATGATGGCCTCCGCGATGGACGGAGTGGTCTCGCCCGAGACAGCGGGGATCGTCGGCCGCCTCGGCGGCCTGGCGGTGCTGAACCTCGAGGGGATATTCACTCGCTACGAGGATGCCGACGAGCAGCTGGAGCGGATCGCCGCGCTGCCCAAGGAGCTCGCCACGCGCGAGATGCAGGAGATCTACCGCGAGCCCGTCAAGTCCGAGCTGATCGCCCAGCGCATCCAGGAGATCAAGGCGCAGAAGGTGGTCGTCGCCGCCTCGCTCACGCCCCAGCGGGTGCTGCGCTATCACGAGATCGCGATGGAGGCCGGCCTCGACGTGCTGGTGATCCAGGGCACGGTCGTCTCCGGCGAACACGTCTCCACCGTCTCCGAGCCGCTCAACCTGAAGGAGTTCATCCCCTCCCTCGACGTGCCGGTGGTGGTCGGCGGCTGCGCCTCCTACCACACAGGCCTGCACCTGATGCGCACCGGCGCCGCCGGCGTGCTCGTCGGGGTCGGCCCCGGCGCTGCGTGCACCACGCGCGGGGTGCTCGGCATCGGCGTGCCGCAGGCCACCGCGATCGCCGACGTCGCGCATGCGCGTTCGACTCACATGCTCGAGACCGGCGACTACTCGATGGTGATCGCCGACGGCGGCATGAGCAACGGCGGCGACGTCGCCAAGGCGATCGCACTAGGCGCCGATGCGGTGATGATCGGCTCCCCGCTGGCCCGCGCCTACGAAGCGCCGGGGCACGGCTTCCACTGGGGAATGGCCACGTTCCATCCCACGCTCCCCCGTGGCGCGCGGGTCGCCACCGCGCAGAACGGGACGCTCGAGGAGATCCTCGTCGGTCCCGCGCGCGAGAACGACGGCACCTTCAACCTGTTTGGCGGCCTACGCACCTCAATGGCTACCTGCGGCCACAAGGACCTCGCCGAGTTCAACCGCGCCGAGGTCGTCGTCGCGCCGGCGCTGCAAACAGAGGGCAAGGCGCTGCAACGCGACCAGGGCGTCGGCATGGGCGCGGTGAACGGGAAGGCAACTGCACTCGTCAATGAGTGAGCCGGCGGCCACGGTGGTGACACCAGTCGCTGACGGACCGCCCGCCGTGTCCGAGTCTGCCCCCGCCACGGCCGTGCCGTTGGGCGCCACCCCCACCACTGCCACCGTGGTGGTCATCGACTACGGCGGTCAGTACTCGCAGCTGATCGCACGGCGCGTAAGGGAGTGCGGGGTATTCTCGGAATTGGTGCCCCATCACGTGCCGCTGCAGGAGATCGCGGCACGCCGCCCGCGCGGGATCATCCTCTCCGGTGGCCCCGCTTCGGTGTACGCGCCCGATGCTCCGTGTTTGGAGCGCGGCCTGCTCGAGCTCGGGGTTCCGGTGCTGGGCATCTGCTACGGGATGCAGCTACTGGTGCACGAGCTCGGTGGGCGGGTCGAGCAGGCGGAAGTGGGGGAATTCGGCCGCTCCGACCTGACGGTCGACGAGCACGGGGTGTTGTTGAGGGAAACGCCGCGCGATCAAACCTGCTGGATGTCCCACCGCGACACCGTCTACGAGGCGCCGCCAGGGTTCACTGCCCTCGCGCACACCTCCACCTCCCCGGTGGTGGCGGTCGAGAGCGTCGAGCGGGGCATCTACGGCATCCAGTTCCACCCCGAGGTCGTCCATACCCCCTACGGACAGGCGATCCTCGAGCGCTTCCTCACCGAGGTGTGCGAGTGCCCCCCGACGTGGTCGGCGGCGTCGATCGTGGAGGAGCAGATCGCCCGCATCCGCGCTCAGGTGGGGGAGGGGAGGGTGATCTGCGGCCTCTCCGGCGGCGTCGACTCCTCGGTGGCGGCGCTTTTGGTGCACCGCGCCTTGGGCGACCAGCTCACATGCGTGTTCGTCGACCACGGCCTGATGCGCAAGGACGAGGGCGAGCAGGTGATCGCCACCTTCCGAGACACCTTCAAGGTGCCGTTGGTGGCGGTCGACGCCGAGCGGCGCTTTTTGGAGCGGCTGCGGGGGGTCACCGAGCCCGAGGCCAAGCGCAAGGCGATCGGCGCCGAGTTCATCCGCGTCTTCGAGGAGGAGGCAGCAAAGCTGGACGGAGCCTCCTACCTAGTGCAGGGCACGCTCTACTCCGACGTGATCGAGTCAGGCGGAGGCACCGGTGCGGCGACGATCAAGTCTCACCACAACGTTGGTGGACTCCCCGACGACATGCGCTTCGAGCTGGTCGAGCCGCTGCGCGCACTGTTCAAGGACGAGGTGCGCGCCGTGGGCGCCGAGCTGGGGCTGCCCGAGCGCCTGGTGTGGCGCCAGCCCTTCCCCGGCCCCGGACTGGCGATCCGGATCGTGGGCGGCGAAGCGACACGGGAGCGCCTCGATGTGCTGCGCGAGGCCGACCACATCCTGCAGGAGGAGATCCGCAAGGCGGGCCTCTACCGCGAGCTGTGGCAGTCCTTCTGCGTGCTCCCCGACATCCGTACAGTCGGCGTGCAGGGCGACGAGCGCACCTACGGGTACGTGGTCGTGATCCGCGCGGTCACCTCCGATGACGCAATGACGGCCGATTGGGCGCGGCTGCCCTACGACCTGCTGGAGACGATCGCCTCGCGCATGATCGGCGAACTGCGCGAGGTCAACAGGGTGGTTCTCGACATAACCTCAAAGCCGCCTGGCACCATCGAGTGGGAGTAGCTATCATTCGCCCTCTTGCCGTGCGCGGTAGCCTGCGTGCGGCCTTTTTCACGTCATGAAAACCTACGTAGCCAAGCCCACCGACCGCGAGCGCAACTGGCTGCTCGTCGACGCCAACGGCAAGACCCTCGGCCGTCTGGCGACGCAGCTCGCCGACGTGCTGCGCGGCAAGCGCAAGCCCGAGTACACGCCGCACATCGACACCGGCGACTTCGTCGTGGTCATCAACGCGGAGAAGGTTGCGGTCACCGGCAAGAAGCGCACCGACAAGCGCTACTACCGCCACTCTGGCTACCCGGGCGGTCTGCGCTCGCGCACTTTTGAGGAGATGCTGGCGCGCCGGCCGGAGGAGATCATCCGGATCGCGGTCAAAGGCATGATGCCCCGCAACCGCCTCGCGCGCAAGCAGCTGACGAAGCTGAAGATCTATGCTGGGCCCGAGCACCCCCACGTTGCCCAAAAGCCCGAGCCGCTGGAGATCGAGGCCTGATGGCCGACGAGCCCGTAGAGCCCGAGGAGCCGCTCGAGGAGCCGGATGCTGAGGAGTCCGCCATCGAGGAGCCCGCCGCCAAAGCGGCCGAGGAGGAGCTCGTCGCGGAGGAGCATGCGGTGGAGGAGGCCATCGTCGAGGAGCTCCTCGTGGAGGAGGCGGTTGTGGAGCTCGCCGCGGAGGAGCTTGCGGTCAAGGAGGCCGTCGTTGGGGCGGCTGTCGAGGAGCTCGTAGCGGAGGAGGCCGTCGGGGAGGTTGCCGCGGAGGAGCTTGCCGTGGAGGAGGCTGTCGTCGAGGAGCTTGTCGAGGAGCTCGTCGTGGAGGAGGCGGTTGTGGAGCTCGCCGCGGAGGAGCTTGCGGTGGAGGAGGCGATTGTCGAGGAGCTGGTTGTAGAGGAGGCCGTGGCAGAGCTTGTGGCTGAGGCAGCCGCCGAGTCGCCTTCCGAGGAGCAGCCCTCAGCCGAGCCGGCTGCTCAGGAGCCAGCCGCTGAGGCCGAGGAGGAAGAGGAGGAGGAAGAGGAGCCCGCTCCCCGCGTGAAGCCCGCGGTGCCGGGGGCGCACCTGGAAGTGGACATCGTCCCCGAAGGCGTCGACCCACTGGCGCGCGAAGGCCCGGCCGACCCCTACGCGATCGAGGAGTACTCCGAGGATGTCGCCGAGGCCGAGGAGGAGGCGGCGGAGGAGTCACTGCCCCAGCCGATCTCCACCGCCGCGATCGACCTCGCCGCTGGTGCGCGCTACCGCGCGACCGGCAAGCGCAAGACCGCGATCGCACGTGTGATCCTGCGCCCGGGCAGCGGCGTCTATCTGATCAACGGGCGCACTCTGGAGGAGCACTTCCCGCGCACCACGCTGCAGCGCAACATCCGCCAGCCCCTGGAGACCGTGGGCTACGAGGAGCGGATGGACGTCGTCGCGCGGCTGCACGGCGGCGGCATCTCCGCACAGGCGGGCGCGTTGCGCCACGGCATCTCCCGCGCGTTGCTGGAGGCCGACCCCAACCTGCGCGGCGAGCTCAAGCGCCGCGGTTTTCTCACGCGCGACTCGCGCGCCAAGGAGCGCAAGAAGGCCGGTTTGAAGAAGGCGCGCAAGCGGCCGCAGTTCTCCAAGCGCTGAGGGCCCGCCCATCCTCATGGCCCGCAAGCTGTTTGGCACCGACGGTGTAAGAGGGGTCGCCGGGGAGTTGCTGAGCGCCGACCTTGCGCTCGGTCTCGGTCGTGCGGCGACCGCGCTCGCCGCGGCCGAGCGCCCCCAGGTGCTCATAATCCGCGACACCCGCGAGTCCGGGGAGATGCTGCAAGCGGCGCTCGCCGCCGGGGTCGGCGCCGCGGGAGGTGACGCCCTGCTCGGCGGCGTGCTGCCGACTCCGGCCGCGCCGCTGTTGATCGCTCGCTACGGCTTCGACCTCGCGGCCGTCATCTCCGCTTCGCACAACCCCTACCAGGACAACGGGATCAAGTTCTTCGGCCCTGACGGCTTCAAGCTCTCCGACGACACCGAGCTCGAGATCGAGCGGGCGCTCGAGGCTGGGGCGGGCAACGGGGGCACCGCGATCGGACACATCCGCGAGTTGCGAGGCACCGGAGAGGATTATCTGCGCGAGCTGCACACCCGCTTCGCCGAGCTCGACCTGCACGGGCTCGACGTGCTGCTCGACTGCGCCAACGGCGCCACCCACCGTGTGGCGCCGGAGATCTTCAGGCGCCTCGGCGCGAGCGTGAGCGTGATCGCCGAGCACCCCGACGGGCGCAACATCAACGCCGGCTGCGGCTCCACGCACGTGCAGGAGCTCGCCGCCCGGGTGCTGGCCGGCGGCCACGCCGTCGGCTTCGCATTCGACGGCGATGGCGACCGCGTGCTCGCTGTGGACGGCGCTGGAGAGGTTGTGGACGGGGACGAGTTGATGGCGCTCGCCGCGCTGCACCTCAAGCGCGGCGGCCGCCTCGTCGGCGGTGGGGTGGCGGTGACGGTGATGACCAACTACGGCTTCCACGCCGCGATGCGCGCCGCGGACATCGCGGTCGCATCGACCAAGGTCGGCGACCGCTACGTGCTCGAGGAACTGCGCGCGCGCGGGTGGGTGCTCGGCGGCGAGCAGTCGGGGCACATCATCGACATCAGCTTCAACCGCTCCGGCGACGGTATCGCCAGCGCCCTACTGGCGCTCGAGGCGCTCGACGGTGCGCCGCTCAGCGAGCGCGACGCAATGCACAAGCTCCCCCAACGGCTGGTCAACGTGCGCGTCCGCGACCGTGGTGCGCTGGAGCGTGCCGACACTGTTACCGACGCTGTGCGAGCCGCGGACGAGGCCCTCGCCGGCCGCGGGCGGGTGCTCGTGCGCCCCTCCGGCACCGAGCCGCTGGTGCGCGTGATGGTCGAGGCGCCCACTGAGGAGGAGGCAGAACAGGTCTGCTCCAACCTCGTGGCGCTCGTGGAGCGCGAGCTGGCCTGAGGCGCGCACTCTGCCGAGGAGCTCCAGCCCAATCGGGCGCGGTGCAAGGCGGTGACCGGTACGGACGTCTGTTCTACGCCCTCTCACACCGGTGGTATCTTCGGAAGCGACCTCCATTCGGAGAGTGGAGCCGGTGTGCTGCCAGGAGCCCCGGCCGCTCGTCGTTCGTTTGAAAGGACTCGATCGCCCGTGTGTGGAATCGTTGGCTACGTCGGCAGGCGGGAGAGCGCGGCGGGGAGGCCTCCCATTCAAGAGCTGCTGCTCGCCGGTCTGAAGAAGCTCGAGTATCGCGGCTACGACAGCGCCGGCATCTCGGTGATCGCCGACGACCGCATCGAGGCGGTGCGTGCCGTGGGCAACCTGCGCGCACTGGAGGCCAAGCTGGATGGCGCGCGTGGTCGCCCCGGCGCCGTGGAGGGTGGCGGAGTGGCGACGCTCACGCGACCCCTCACCACCGGCATAGCGCACACCCGCTGGGCCACGCACGGGCGTGTCAGCGAGGCGAACGCCCACCCGCACTTCGACAGTGCCGATCGCGTTCACGTGGTGGTCAACGGGATCGTCGAGAACTACATGGCGCTCCGCGAGCGTCTACTCGCGGAGGGTTGCCTCTTCACCTCGGAGACCGATGCGGAGGTGATCGCTCACCTGATAGCCGCCCACTATGCCGGTGACCTAGCCGACGCCGTCCGCGCCGCCTACGCCGAGCTGCAGGGCCACTTCGCGTTCGTGGCGATGAGCCTCGACGAGCCCGAGACGCTGGTGGGCGCGCGCCGCGAGTGCCCGCTGGTGGTAGGCCGCGGCGAGGAGGAGCAGTTCCTCGCCTCCGCCGTGCCCGCCTTCCTTGCGCGCACCCGCACCGTGCAGTACCTCGAAAACGGGGAGATCGCGGTGCTCACACCGGACGGCGTCACGATCACCACGCCCGACGGGGTGCCCGTGGAGCGTGCGACCGAGACCGTCGAGTGGGACGAGGAGGCCGCCGAGAAGGGCGGCTTCGAGACGTTCATGCTCAAGGAGATCCACGAACAGGCCGACGCCGTCGCCGAGACGATCGCCGATCGCACGGCGCGCGGGGACGGCGTCAGCCTCAACGAGCAGGGGGCGCTCGACGAGGCGTTACTGGCCGGGGTTGGTCGCATCGTGATCGTCGCCTGCGGCACCTCCTACCACGCTGGCCTGATCGGGCGCTACGCGATCGAGGAGTGGGCGCGCATTCCCGTGGAAATGGATGTCGCCTCGGAGTACCGCTACCGCAACCCCGTGGTCGGTCCCGGCGACCTCGTGATCGGCATCTCCCAGTCCGGTGAGACCGCGGATACGCTCGCCGCGATGCGCCTCGCGCGCGAGCGCGGCGCCACCGTGCTTGCGATCACCAACGTGATGGGCTCGCAGGCCACGCGCGACGCCGATGGGGTGCTGTTCACCCGCGCTGGCTTAGAGATCGGGGTGGCCGCCACCAAGACGTTCACCTGCCAGGTGGCCGTGCTCTACCTCCTCGGCCTGCGTCTCGCCGAGCTGCGCGGCACTTTGGAGGCGGCGCGGATCGCCGAGCTGGTATGCGAGGTCAAGCGGCTGCCTCACTGCATCGCCGAGATCACCGGCCCCGACGATGGCTCCGGCGGGGTGCTCCCGCTGGTCCGGCGGATCGCCGAGCAGCACTGGCAGGGCGAGTTCTTCCTCTACATCGGCCGCCACGTCGGGTTGCCGGTCGCGCTGGAGGGCGCGCTCAAGCTCAAGGAGATCTCATACATCGCCACCGACGCGTACGCCGCCGGAGAGATGAAGCACGGCCCGATCGCCCTGCTCGACGAGTCCACGCCCGTGGTTTGTGTCGCCACCGACTCCCCGGTGCTGGAGAAGGTCGCCTCCAACATCCAGGAGGTCCGCGCCCGCGGCGCCCACGTGATCGCCGTCGTCACCGAGGGCAACGCGCAGATCGTCGAGCACGCCGACGCCGCGATCCCGATTCCCGCGATCGACTGGATGCTGCAGCCAATCCTCGCCGTGATCCCGCTGCAGTTGCTCGCCTACGAGATCGCACGCCGCCGCGGCCTGAACGTCGACCAGCCGCGCAACCTCGCGAAGACCGTCACCGTCGAGTAGCGCTCGGCGAGTCGCACCCGCGGGCGCATTAGGATCGCAAGCATGGGAGCTCTCCCGGAGTGGTGCTTGGCCCTGCCCGACGCCGAGGCGATGCGGGCGATCGACCGCTGGGCGATCGACGAGCGAGGGGTGCCGTCGCTCGACTTGATGGAGCACGCCGGGATCGGCGTGGCCCGCGCCGTCGAGCAGCTCGCGCCCGACGGGCCCGTGACGGTGCTCTGCGGCAAGGGCAACAACGGCGGCGACGGTCTCGTGGCCGCTCGCCTGCTGCGCGACGCTGGTCGCGAGGTCGATGTCCTCACTGCCGGGCCTCCGGAGGAGCTGAAGGGAGACGCGCGCGAGAACCTGCTGCGCCTGCCCGGTGCTACCCCGGTGCAGATGAGCACAGGGGTAGCACTGTTCGGGGGCGTCGATGGGAACGACTGCCAGCGGCCGGCCGCAATCGTCGACGCGCTGCTTGGCACCGGCTTCGCGGGTGAGCCCCGTGGAGCTGTGGCCGAGGCGATCGACGCAGCCAATGCCTGCGGTGCGCCCGTCGTCAGCGTGGACGTGCCCAGCGGGGTGGACGCCTCCACTGGCGTGGTCTGCACCCGTGCGGTACGCGCCGCGATCACCGTCACCTTTCACGCCGCCAAGCCCGGCCTCTGGATCCACCCCGGTAAGGCCCACGCCGGCAAGGTGCGCACGCTCGACATCGGCATCCCGCGCGGCGCACCGACGGCTGCCGGCATCGGCCTGATCGAGAGTGCCGTGTTGGGCCTGCTCCCGCATCGCGCTCCCTCGTCGACGAAGTTCTCAAGCGGCCACGTACTCGTCGCCGGCGGCTCGCGCGGTCTGACCGGCGCGCCGCGCATGGCGGCCCACGCCGCGATGCGCGCCGGGGCCGGCTACGTGACCGCCTGTGTGCCCGCCTCGGCGCAGACGATCCTCGCCACCTGCGGGCTCCCCGAGCTAATGACCCGCGGTTTGCCCGAGGAGGATGGCTCGCTCACGGGCGCCGGCGTCGATGTCGTGCTCGAAGCCGCACAGCGCGGCGGGGCGCTCGCGCTCGGGCCCGGCCTCGGACGCGGCCCCAACGCCGCCACGTTCGCGCGCGAGCTGGCGCGCCGCGCGGGGGTTCCTACCGTGATCGACGCCGATGGCTTGAACGCACACGCGGGCTGTCTGGGGGAGCTCTCGCGACGGGAGGCTCCGACCATCCTCACCCCACACGCCGGGGAGCTCGGCCGGCTGCTGGAGCTCTCAAGCGTTGAGATCGAGCGTGAGCGCCTGCGCCACGTGCGCGCCGCTGCCGAGCTGTCGCGGGCGGTTGTGGTGCTGAAGGGCGACGACACACTGGTTGCCGACCCCGTCGGGTCCGGGGTGGTGGCAGTCAGCATGGGAGGTAGCCCTGCGCTTGCGACCGCCGGCACCGGGGATGTGCTCACGGGCGTGATCGCCGCGCTCCTCGCCCAGGGCCTACCGGCGTTCGCGGCGGCTGCCACCGGCGTCCAGCTGCACGCCGCCGCCGGGCGCGTCGCCGCGCGGACGGTCGGCAGCGCCGACGGCGTGATCGCCTCGGATGTGATCGCCGCGCTGCCTTTCGCGCGCGCCGAGCTGGGACGGCCGAGGCAACCCGAGGATGTCCTATGAGCGTCGATCGCGCGGTCGCCCGCGTCAACCTCGACGCGATCGCGCGCAACTGCGGGCGGCTGCGCGCGGAGTTGTACGAGGGCGTCCAGTTGTGCGCAGTGGTCAAGGCCGACGGCTACGGCCACGGGCTGCTCGAAAGCGCGGGCGCGGCGCTCGCCGGGGGTGCCACCTGGCTGGCGGTGGCGAGCGTCCCCGAGGCTCGCGAGCTGGTGGGCGACCGAGCGGAGATCGGCCGAAGCCGGGAGACACTCGCCTTCGACCGATTCGGGAGACACTCGCTTCGCTCGCATCCCCGAATCGACCAGCATCCCCGTTTCGGCCAGCAAGCCCGACTGCTCGTGCTCGGGCCCCTGCGGGAGATGGAGGTCGAGGAGGCGGTGCATCTCGACATGGAGATCGTCGTCTGGGGTGAGGAGCTCCTCACCGACGCTGCCCGGGTGGCCGAGCGCCTGGGCGGTGCCGCGCGCGTGCACGTGAAGCTCGACACGGGCATGGGCCGCTTCGGCGTGCGCGACCCCGAGCGCGCCTCCCACCTGGTGGCCCTCGCCGCGGCTCACCCCCACGTCGAGCTGGTCGGTGCGATGACCCACTTCGCGACCGCCGACGAGCTCGGGGACGACTTCTTCGACGAGCAGCTGCGGCGTTTCGCCGGCTGGGCGCGGGAGGTCAAGCGGGAGCACCCAGAGGTGCTCGTGCACGCCGCCAACAGCGCCGCCGTGCTGCGCGACCCCGCCGCGCACTTCGACATGGTGCGGTGTGGCATCGCGATCTACGGCATGGATCCCTTCGGCGATGACCCGCTCGCACGCGGTCTGGAGCCCGCGCTGCGGTTGAGCTCCTACGTCGCCGCCGTCAGACGCTGCCCCGCGGGTGAGAGCACCGGCTACGGTCGGCGCTTCCTCGCGGCACGAGAGACGCATCTCGGTCTCCTGCCGATCGGCTACGGCGACGGCTGGCGGCGCGGGCTCTCAGGCAATGCCGAGGTGCTGATCGCGGGTGCTCGTCACCCGCTGGTCGGCACCGTCAGCATGGACAGCGTTGCCGTCGACCTGGGCCCCGACCCGACCGCGCGGGCGCTGCTCGGCCAGCCGGCCGTCCTGATCGGCAGCCAGGGCGCCGAGCGGATCACGGCGGAGGAGCTGGCTCGGCGCCTTGACACGATCAACTACGAGATCACCTGTGGGCTCACCTCGCGCGTCGCGCGCGAGCACCACGGTGACCACGGGATGGCGCGTCTTGCCGCCGATTGACAACCCGCTCGAGCTGACCCGCGCCGCGCTCGCCGGGCGGCGCGCGTGGCTGGTGGGGGGCGCCGTGCGCGACCGCCTGCTGCGCGTCGGGGTCGACGGGATCGGAGCTTCGAGTGGCTCGATCCTCGAGCCCGACGCCGGCGGGGCAACTGGGGTTGCCGGGGTCGCATCATCGGGCGCCACCGATCTCGACGTGGTGGTCGATGGCGAGCCCCGCGAGGCCGCCCGTGCGCTCGCCGGTATGGCGCGTGCGGCGGCGTTCGCGCTCTCGGAGGAGTACGGGGGCTGGCGCGTGGTCGCCCGCGACGGCGCGTGGCAGGTGGACTTCGAGCGCCTACGGGGCACCACATTGGAGGAGGATTTGGCGCTGCGGGACTTCACCGTCAACGCGATCGCTCAGCCGCTGGGGGAGCCCGGCGCGGCGCCCGGCGCGGCGATCGATCCGCTGGGAGGCCTGGAGGACCTCGCGCGGCGGCAGCTACGGGAGGCCGGCCCCCGGTCGTTCGCCGAGGATCCGCTGCGGGTGCTGCGGCTCGTGCGGCTCGCCGTGGAGCTCGACCTCGACGTGGACGCCGACACGCGCGCCCACGCACGGGCCCACGCGCCGGCGCTGGGCGAGGTCGCGCCGGAGCGGACCTTCACGGAGCTGCGCCGCATCGTCGACGCGCCTGATGCCGTTGCGGGCCTGGAGCTGATGGGCGAGGTGGGCGCCACCGCGGTCGTGCTGCCCGAGCTGGAGGCGCTGCGCGGGGTGACCCAGAGCCGCTATCACCACCGCGACGTGTACGGTCACACCCTGGAGGTGCTCGAGCGGGTGATTGCGCTGCAGGCAGATCCCGTCGCGATCCTCTCGCGTGGCGGCTGGCGGGAGACTGGCGGGAGCGGCCGTGGGTCGGCTGAGCTGAAGCAGGGTGAAATCGGTGGCGAGAGGTCGGCCGAGCTGGAGTGTGGTGAAAGCGGTGGGGAGAGGTCGGCGGGAGGGGGAGCCGAGGCGATCGAGGCGCTCACGGCGCTGCTGGCCGAGCCGCTCGCCGACGGGCTGACCCGCGGGGGAGCGCTGCGGTGGGGGGCGCTGCTGCACGACGCCGCCAAGCCCCTCACCCGCGATGTGCGCCCCGGGGATGGACGCGTCACGTTCATCGGACACGACGCTCGAGGCGCGCATCTGGCCGGCGAGGTGCTCGGCAGGTTGCGAGCGAGCGGCCGGCTGCGGGCCCACGTCGCCGCGCTCGCACGCAACCACCTGCGGCTGGGCTTCCTCGTGCACGAGCCCCAGCCGCTCGCTCGCCGCGACGTATTCGCCTATCTGCGTGCCTGCGAGCCCGTGGAGGTGGACGTCACGTTGCTCTCGGTCGCCGACCGCCTCGCCACCCGCGGCGAGCGCGCAGAGGAGGCGATCGACGCTCACCTGTGTCTTGCGCGGGGGATGCTCGTCGATGCGCTCGACTGGCACGCCGAAGGCCCCCCGCGGCCCCTGCTGCGGGGCGACGAGCTGGCGCGCGAGCTCGGCATCCCCGAAGGCCCGTACTTGGGCGAGCTGCTGGAGGAGCTGCTGCGGGCCCGGTACGCGGGAGAGATCGTCACGCGGGAGGATGCTCTCGCCTACGCCCGCGCACATGCCGGGTAGGATGGCGGGTCAGTGACCGATCCCGACTGCATCTTCTGCAAGATCGTCGCCGGCGAGCTGCCAGCCACGATCGTCGACGAGGATGAGCGCACGGTCGCCTTCATGGACATCAACCCGGCCACGCGCGGCCACACGCTGGTGGTGCCGCGCAACCACGCGCGGGATCTGTTGAGCATCGACCCCGAGGACCTGTGCGCCACGGCGGCCACGGCGCAACGCCTGGCGGGTCGGATGAGCGAGCGGCTGGGTATCGCCGGGATCAACGTGCTCAACTCCTGTGGTGGCGCCGCCTGGCAGACGGTGTTCCACTTCCACCTGCATGTGATCCCGCGCTACATCGGCGATCCGCTGCGGCTGCCGTGGGCGCCGACCGCGGGCGACCCGGAGGAGATTGCGAGCGCCGCGCAGGAACTCGGCGGCTGACAGCGAACCGCTACATACCGACTCTCGGTGTGTTCTATGCCCAACATGCTCCGCTCCAAGCCCAACCTGCTCCGCTCGTCGCTCGCCACGCTCCTGGCGGGAGCGGCATTGACGTTGGTGCTGCCGTCCATCTCGCTGGCGACGCTCTCGGAAGTGGGCATGCTCCCCGCGACCACGCCCCCCACCACGCCAAGCTGTCCGACGTCGTGCCTGGCAGTCACGCGAACCACCGGCTATCAGGTGAAGGTGGGCAAGACGCGCGGCCTTGTCACCGTCCCCCGCAACGGCACCGTCGTCGCGTGGACGATCTCGCTCGGCAAGCCCAACGCGACCCAGATCAAGTACTTCAACACCAACGAGGGTGGCACCGCCTCGGCCGCGATCGCCGTGCTGGCGCCGCAGCCCAAGCCCAACCTTGCGTTCAAACTGGTGGCGCAGAGCCCGCTCGTGCAGTTGACGCCCTACTTCGGCAAAACCGCCCAGTTCCCGCTCGCCACCACCCTGCAGGTCAAGAAGGGCGACGTGATCGCGCTCGCCGTTCCCACCTGGGCACCAGCGCTCGCGCTCGGTTTCACCAACGAAACCTCATGGCGCGCCAGCCGCCTGCGCAACCAGTGCACCAACACCAGCGTCCAGTCGATGCAGCAGCTGGGAACGAGTGTCCAGTACTACTGCCTCTACCGCGAAGCACGCCTTACATACAGCGCCACGCTGATCTCGACTCCCTAGGGCGCCTGGGCGCCGCCGGTGGGGCTGCTGGAGGAGCCGCCACCGCCCGTGGCTTCGGAGCCGCCCTTGGCGCTGCTTTCCCCGGTGCCGCCGCTCGCGCCCGAGCTCGCTTCAGGGGTGTTTGTTTTTTCCGCGGAGCTTCCGCCGGAGCTGGTCGTGCTTTCGCTGCCCGTGCCCCCCGCGCTGGAGCTGGCGGGTTCTTCGCTGGAGCTTTCGGCGGCCGAGGTGGTGCTCGAGGAGCCCGAACCGCTCTTGGAGGTCGTGGCGACGGTCGACGTCGAGGTGGTGGGGGTGGCTTCGCTTTCCGCCTGCGTGCTGGTGGGCGGCGTGATTTCGGGGGTGCTGTGAGGCGGTACGTCGGCGGAGTTGCTGGTGCCTCCACACGCCGCCAGCGTGAGGGCCACCAGGAGTGTCGCGGCGCCCGCGAAGAGGGGAGCGAGCGACCGAAGCCGGGAGACACCCCCCTTCGGGGGGAATCCCCGTTTCGACCAGCGTGCGCTCACGAGCCCAGCGGCCCCATCCGGCGTCCGCAGGTGGGACAGTCGTTGAGGTCCTTCTGGGCGAGCTGCTCGCACCAGGGGCAGAAGCGGAGGCTCTCAACGGAGAAGGGCAGCTTGGAGGTGGAGGGCGCCAACGGCAGCACCTTGCCAACGACCTCTAGCGGCTCTCCGGTCTCGCGGTCGAGGTAGATCTCATCGGGCTGAGCCTCGAGGATGATTTCCCGCCCGCTTGCCGGATTGCGCAGACGGTATCGCTGCTGCACGCTCATCGCCGAGACTCTAGCGAAGGCCGCGGGGGAGCGCCGCGCGAGGATCGCGTCGGATGCTTGCCATTGGGTGCGCGTCCTGGGCCCGACATCCCAGCAGATCGCCTGGGCAGCCGCTGACCCCGCCAGCCCTCGCCCTGGGCAAAGGGTAGTGTGGGCCGTTGGTGGGAATCCTGATCTTCCACGGTTACCTGCTCGCGGGCACGGGCTCGAACATCTACAACGCTCGCCTCGCGCGGGCGCTGGTGGACCTCGGCCACGAGGTGCACCTGCTTTGCCAGGATCGCCACCCCGAGCGCCAGCCCTTCGTCGACGCTGTGGGGGAATGGGAGCGTGGGGAGCTGTGCGTGCGCGCGCTGCGCGAGCCGGTGCGCTGCACCGCATACCGGCCCGAGATCGGCGGGCTGCTGCCGGTGTATGTCGAGGACCCTTACGAGGGGGTCGAAGCGCGCGCCTTCGCGCGCTGCAGCGAGGAGGAGATCGAGCACTACATCGATGCCAACGTCGCCGCCGTGCGCGAGTTGGCGGGGCGCGTACGACCCGACGTCGCGCTCGCCAACCACCTCGTGATGGGCCCCGCGATTCTCGCCCGAGCGCTTGCCAACGACGTGCCGTACGCCGTCAAGGTGCACGGGAGCGCCCTCGAGTACACGGTCAAGCCCGACGCCGAGCGCTTCCTGCCCTACGCCCGCGAGGGCCTGGAGCCCGCCGAGGCGGTGCTCGTCGGCTCGCTGCACACCGCGCGCAGCCTGTGGGACACGCTGGGAGACCCCGCGATCGAGGCCCGCACCCGCCTCGGTCCTCCCGGGGTGGACGTGGAGCTCTTCAAACCGCTCCCACAACGCGCCCTGCACAGGCCGTCGGAGCCCGTCGTGGCGTTCGTGGGCAAGCTGATCGTCAACAAGGGCGTGGACCTGCTGATCGCCGCGTGGCCGCTGGTGCTCGAGCAAGTGCCGCAGGCGTGCCTGGAGATCGTCGGCTTCGGGGGCGACGCCGAGTGGTTGGAACGTTTGCTCGATGCGCTCGCGCGTGGCGATCTGACGTCGGCAGGGAACGGTGCTCGGCGGCATTTGAGGGCATTCCTGCGCGAACTGGACGGACTGCGGCGCGAGCGCTACCTGGCGGCGGCGCGCACGCTACCCGAGCGGGCTCGCTTCGCGGGGCGCATGGAGCACGAAGGGCTCGCCAACCTGCTGCCCACCTGCGAGGCGCTGGTCGTGCCCAGCACCTTTCCCGAGGCGTTCGGCATGGTGGCCGCCGAGGGGGCGGCGTGCGGCGCGCTGCCGGTGAGCGCCGCCCACTCTGGCCTCGCCGAGGTGAGCGGTGTGCTGGCGCACGCCGTCCCGGCGCGGGCCGCGAGCTGGCTGTCGTTTCCCGTCGACGACGATGCCGTGCCCGCGATCGCGCGGTGTCTGGTTGGCTGGCTGCGGGCCGATCCGGTGCTGCGCGAACGGACGCGCGCGGGGCTGGTGGAGACAGTGCGCGAGCATTGGTCGTGGGAGGGTGTTGCGCGGGGTGTGATCGCTGCCGCGAGCGGCGAGCTGGATGTGCTGCCCTCGCCGTGAGGGTCGATCGCACCGTATTCCAGCGTACGTCCAACCCACGGTCGCAGGGGCTCATGTAGGTCCCGGAGGCGCTCGCTGAGCACGCCGCAAGACGTCGCCCGCCCATTCGGATAGAGTTCCGGTCGCTGTGAGGGAGTTGGGTAAGTCTGGGACGTTGCTGGCTAGTGGCCTGGTGCTGCTCGCGGTGGCTGGCTGCGGCGTGGCCAAGCACGGCGAAGAAGCCGACCTCGTCGCCGGCAAGCAGCAGTTCGTCGCCAAGTGCGGGGCTTGCCACACGCTCGCGCGCGCCAACACCAAGGGCACGGTGGGGCCCAACCTCGACGAAGCGTTCCGCCACGGCGTGGACGAAGGCCTGGGGCGCAACACGATTCGCGGCATCGTGCAGTACCAGGTGGAATTCCCCAACCCCGAAAACGTGATGCCGAAAGGCCTCGCCGACGGGTCCACGCTGAAGAACATCGCCGCCTACGTAGCCTACGCGGCTGCCCGGCCGGGCAGCGACACCGGCCTGCTCGCCAGCGCCGTTCCCGCGCCGGGCTCGGGCAAGCCGGCGGTCGAGACGAACGGCAAGCTGGAACTGGAAGCCAACCCCCAGGGGCAGCTCGCGTACACAGCCAACAAAGCCACCGCCACCGCCGGCGCGCTGACGCTCTCGATGAAAAACGTCTCCGGGGTCACCCACAACCTCGCGCTCCAGTCGGGCACCAGTGGCCCGGTCCTTGGGGCGACCCCGCTGGAGCCCAAGGGCACCGCCTCCTTCGCGGTCAAACTGAAACCGGGCACCTACACCTACTTCTGTCAGGCCCCCGGCCACCGCGCGGCGGGGATGTACGGCACGCTGACGGTCAAGTAGCAGTGCCAGCGGCGCATGCGCCGCTGGAGACGAGCCGCATGCGGCTCGTCTACTGGCAGGCGCATGCGCCTGCCAGCGGGTCGGCACATGTGCCGACCCGTCCCTAATCGATGGAGATCAGGAGATCGCGCGCACGATCAGGATCGTGGCGATGAGCACCGCGAACACCACGATCACGTAGAGCAAGAGGCGAAACATCTCGCCCTCGGAGCGCAGAGGGTTCAACACTCACCAATCTGATGGTCGTGGACCAAGCAGATCAAGGACGCAAGGAGCGTGGCGTGCTGGCCGAAACGGGGATGCGAGCGAAGCGAGTGTCTCCCGGCTTCGGTACGCGAGCGACTGAGGACGCAGACCGAAGCCGGGTGACACGCGCCTTTGGCGCGAGTCCCCGTTTCGGCCAGCGCAGCGTCCACGGCCATCAGACGATGTAGACCGTGAAGTAGACCACGATCCACATGATGTCCACGAAGTGCCAGTAGATGCCCGGCACCTCCACGCCGCGGTGCTCCTCGGGGGTGTAGTGCCCGCGCCACGACCTGATCGTGACGATCGCCAGCAGGATCAATCCGATCGTCACGTGCGCCCCGTGCAGGCCGGTGAGGGAGTAGAAGATCGTCTGCTGGGCGGCGTCCTGGGGGGCGAAGCCGATGTTGGCGTACTCATTGACTTGCAGGAACAGGAACGTCACTCCTAGCAGGAAGGTGGTCAGAATGCCCGCCTTCAGCCCGAAGCGGTTGCCTTTCTTGATCGAGGTCTGCGCCCAGTGCATCGTGAAGGAGGAGGACACGAGGATGCAGGTGTTGACGAGCGTCGGGTACACCGGCAACTGGGTGCCGGGCGCCGGCCACTGGTCGCCCTGAGCCACGCGGATGAAGAAGTAGGCCGTGAAGAAGGCCCCGAAGATCATGATCTCCGAGATGATGAAAAGCAGCATCCCCAGCAGCTGCGGATCGACCCGCGAGCTGCGGTGGGCCGGCGGCGGGCCGTGATGCTCGTGCTCGGCGGCGGGTGGTTGGGGGGGTGGGTGAGCTCCCGATCCAGGGCCGTGAGCGATGCTGGCGGCCTCCATGTGCGGCTCCGCCCCCTCTAGCTTCCCGCGCCGGCCGTGGCAGCGGTCCGCGTCGCCTGCAGATCGACCACGACGTGCTCCACCGGCACCGCGGTGGCGCCGCGCACGCGCTCGATCAGGTTGGAGCGCATCCAGCCCGAGCGCTCGTCGGGGAGCGTGGAGATGATCACGTCATCGACGCGGAACAGCTCCAGCGCGTTCATCGCCGCGGTGTAGGGATCGGGGTCGCCGATCATGCCTGAGCTCAGCAGGCCCGCTGCACGGAGCTTCGCGAGCATCGCCGTCAGGCGTGCGCGCGCCTCGCGCGGCGCAGCCCCGTGGCCGCCCTGCTGGGGGACGACCGCGATGAAGAGGTGGCGCTCTCCGTGGGCTGCCTTCTCCCGCAGGCGCTCCACGAGCTCCTCGCCACTCGAGGTTTTGTTGGCGATCACGAGCGTCACGCGGAACGGCAGGCCCTCGGCCTCGAGGTCGGTGACGATGTGCTCCACCGGCAGCCCCGAGGCGATTTGGACGCGCTCGATCAGGTCGCGCCGCAGCCAGCCGGAGTGCGTGGTGGGGTGCGTGGAGACGATCACCTCGCTCGGGCGGTGCTCGCCGATCGCGTCCATCGTCGCCAGGAACGGGTCGGCATCGCCCACGGCGCCGCTGGCCTCGATGCCCTCGTCGGCGAGCAGCGACACCGCGAGGTCGATGCGCACCTGGCTGGCGTCGCGCACGGCCTCGTCGTAGATCACCAGGCCCGAGGAGGGCTTGCTCGTGGGCACCACGAGGCGAAAGCGCACGTCTCCGGGCGCCGCCAGCTCGCGCACTCTGTCGAGCAGCTTCTTGCCGCCGAGCGTGCGGTTTGCGACCACCAGTATCTCCTTCATCGCGATCTACCTCCCCTGATAGTTCTTAGCCTGCTGACCACCCGTTGGCCACCTCGTGGCCCTGGGATGCCCTCAGGGTCTATGCCCTGCGTCTCCAAGTCGTGCCTCATCGATTCCACGTCCTCACTCGCCCCCGCTCGGCACCGGCACATTGCCGGCGGTCTGCGTTCGGACCTCCGAGGGCAGTGGCGCCGGCGTGAAGATGCCGTGCACCGCGCCGGGGACGCCATACTCGTACGGCCCGCCCACCACGGTGGGGACGCGGTCGAAGTTGAAGATGGGGGGCGGCGAGGAGACCTGCCACTCGAGCGTCAGCGCGCGCCACGGGTTGGCTTCGGCGCGTGGCCCGCCACGCCAGGAGTTGACCATGTTGTAGAGGAAGATCAGCGTCGCCGCGCCGAGGATCCAGCTGCAGATCGAGATGAACAGGTTGAGGTTGGCGAACTGGGCGGCGTAGGTGGCCACGCGGCGGGGCATCCCCTCCAAGCCGAGGATGTGCATCGGCCCGAACGTCAGGTTGAAGAAGATGAACGTGCTCCAGAAGTGCCACTTGCCGAGGCGCTCGTCGTACATGCGCCCGGTCATCTTCGGGAACCAGTAGTACACGCCGGCAAAGATCGTGAACAGCGAGCCGCCGAACAGCACGTAGTGGAGGTGGGCGACGATGAAGTAGGAGGCGCTCACGTGGATGTCGAGCGGCAGCATCGCCAGCATGATGCCGCTGATCCCGCCCGCCGAGAACGTGATCATGAAGCCGAGCGCGAACAGCATCGGCGTATCCATGTGCAGCACCCCGCGGTACAGCGTCGCCAGCCACGAGAAGATCTTGATGCCGGTCGGCACGGCGATGATCACCGTGGTGATCGCCATCGGGATGCGCAGCCACGCGGGCATCCCCGAGGTGAACATGTGGTGCGCCCACACCGTGAACCCGAGCAGCACGATCGCCAGCAGCGAGAAGGCCATCATGCGGTAGCCGAAGATCGGCTTGCGCGACTTCACGGCGAGGATCTCGCTGATGATCCCGAAGCCGGGCAGGATCATGATGTACACCGCCGGGTGGGAGTAGAACCAGAAGATGTGCTGGTACATCAGCACGTTGCCGCCCTTGTCGGCGTCGAAGAAGTTGAAGCCCAGCGCCCGGTCGAGCAGCACCATGAACTGCGAGGCCGCCACGAACGGGGTGGCGATCACGACCAGCAGCGAGGTCGAGAAGTTGGCCCACACCAGCAGCGGCATCCGGAAGAAGCTCATCCCCGGAGCCCGCATCGTGATGATCGTCACAAGGAAATTGAGCGCGGTGGCCACCGAGGAGGCGCCCGCGAACTGCACCCCGATCGAGAAGAAGTTCTGGCCGATCGGGGAGACGGTCGAGAGCGGCGCGTACGCGGTCCAGCCATCCGAGAACGAGCCGCCGGGGGCGAAGAAGCTCAGCAGCATGATCGCGCCGCCCAGCGGCAGCATCCAGAACGAGAGTGCGTTCAGGCGCGGGAACGCCATGTCGGGCGCGCCGATCATCAGCGGCAGCACGAAGTTGGCGAGACCCGCGAACACGGGGATCACGAAGAAGAAGATCAGCACCGTGGCGTGCACCGAGAAGAGGCCGTTGTAGGTGTTGGCGTCGACGAACTTCGACCCCGGCTGCGCCAGCTGGATGCGCATCAGCATCGCGATCAGCCCGCCGACGAGCAGGAAGAAGAACGAGGTGACCACGTACTGGACGCCGATCACCTTGTGGTCGGTGTTGACCTTGAAGTAGTCCTTCCAGCTGTACGCCCCGTGGTTGGCGTGGCTCTCCGGGCGCGTCGGGCGGCCGGCAACCCAGTAGAACCAGTAGTCGAAGGCCCCCAGCCCGACCAGGAAGAAGAGCGGGCAGCCGATCAGCGACACCGTCAGGATCGCATCGGGGCTGAGGTAGTGGGTGTAGGTCGCGTGCCCCGTTGACACTCGCACCACCCACGTCAGCGCGGTCGCGAGGGCGATCCCGAACACCACCCCGAGGAACGCGCGGTAGAAGCCGGGTCCTCGGAGTTTGGCGCCCCAGCCGACGCTCCTTGGAGGTTCCTCACGCATACCAGGCGGCACGGCGCTTGCGGTCGCGGCCATCAGCCGACCCTCCTTCGAACGATCTTAGTGGTTCGCATACACCTTACCTGCTACCCCGTCGCCACGGTCGAGGGTTTGCCCATCTGGCTTTTGATCCATGCCTGGAACTTGGCGGGTGTGACCACGTGGATCGCCGAGCGCATGAACGAGTGTCCGACTCCGCACAGCAGGTTGCACACGACCGGGTAGGTGCCCAGCCGGATCGGCGTCGCGCGGTAGTGGGTCGTGATGCCCGGCACCGCGTCGATCTGCAGGCGGAAGGCCGGGATCCAGAAGGCGTGGATGACGTCCTTGGAGTGGATGTCGAAATACACCGACTCCCCCTTGGGAACGTAGAGCGAGTAGCTCTTCAGCGGCGCTCCGCCGGTCACCGAGGAGGGATATTCGTAATCCCAGAAGAACTGCTGGCCGGTCACGCCCACCTGGACTTCCTTGCCGGGCGGCTTCTTTTCGTTTTCGTGCAGCACCACGAACGAGTAGGAGACAAGGCTCAGCACCAGCGCGGCGGGGAGGGCCGTCCAGAAGACCTCCAAACGTGTGTTTCCATGGATCGGCGGCCCGTCCATCAGCTCCTGTCCCGGTCGCATGCGGAACTTCCAGACGCAATACAGGATCACTGTGGCGACCAGCACGAAGATCGGGATCGAGGCGATCACCAGCACGTGGTAGAGCCGGTCGGTGTTCTTCGCCTGCTCGGACGCCTCGGGCGGGAACCAGTGGATCACGAAGCTCAGCACGATCCCGATCGCCGTCGCCACCACGCCGGCGATCGCCGTGAGGATCACCGAGCGCCGGGATTCAGGCCTCTCAGGCACCCGCGCTCAGCGCTCCCGGGAGCCCCGCAAAGGGGCCGATCCAAGATAGGACAATCCCATGATTTACAGCAGACCCAACCATCCCATACGGGATCCTATTGCCTTCGGCGGAGGAATGGCAACCCGGTCTTTCGGCGTCGATTGCAACTGGCCTTGACAGCGCCACCAAAGACCACTACATTGAGGCAATCGTTGCAAGCATCTCCTCCGGAGAGGGTTGTACGGTCGGCTCGCGTCGGCCGATCACGGCGCTTTTCGGCCGGGAGGGCGGAGATCGACTCCAGAAGGGAGCACGCCGATGCGAGTACACGAAGGGATGAGTCCAATGATCGTCACGGCCGGCCCTGGCCATACGCTGCGGGACGCCGCCCGGCTGATGTCTCGACGGAGCGTGGGTGCCGCGATCGTGATGGACCCCGAGGGGAACGGCCCCGGGATTCTCACCGAGCGCGACATCCTGCACTCGGTGGGCGCTGGGCAGGATCCCGACCGAGAGCTTGTTGGGAAGCACCTGACCAGCGAGGCGGTGTATGCCGCACCCGACTGGTCGCTCGAGGAGGCCGCTGCCGCGATGACGCGGGGCGGCTTCCGGCACTTGATCGTCGTCGAGCGAGGGGAGACCGTGGGCGTCCTCTCTGTTCGCGACATCGTGCGCTGCTGGACCGAAGATGGGGCTGCCTGTCCCGTTCCGGCGAGCGCCGCGGTGGGGTAGGAGAGGTTTGGTGGCCCACCCAACCGCCGCCGGGGGACGGCCGGGGACGATGGGCCACCAGCGATGGGGCCGCGCATGGATCGAGGGGGCCATGCGCGGCACTCCACCGAGATGTCTTGCCCTGCGCCTCCTACGCCGGATGGGTCGGCGCGTCGGGTGGACGTCTTTAAAAACGGCCTAAAACACTTCACAAAGTAAAGGGTTGGGGCCCAAAAAAGATGCACATTCCCCGAGCCGGGAGCAGCGACCGGCCGAGCCCCTGCGGGACGAGCCGAGTTTCGTCGGGCTCAGCCGCGCTTCGTCGGGCTCAGTGGTGATGTTCGAGCGGGAGCTCGTCGATTTCGCGGCGCGTGTCTTTGATCCAGCGGGCCACAGCCCAGACGGTGAGGATCACGCCGATGACGGTCAGCTCGATCATCGTGGTGATGCCGACCAGCGCGAGCGTGATCCCGACCGCGGTCAGCAGCGGCAGGAGACTCGGGCCGGGGAGGTGAACCTCCTCGCCGACGGGCGGGATCTCAGGATCGATCGGGCTCATGCGACGCTCTCCAACCCAAGCTTACGAGACATACAGGGCGGCTACGCCACACGAACGTAATGCCGAACATGAACAGGCAGATTCCGCTGACGAGCAGGGCCATGCGGATGTTCTTGCGAGCCAGGCGACGATCCATGGCTGGCAGTTTACAGATGCAGGCGGGCGTCAAGCACCATCGCGCTGAACAGCAGTGCCAGGTAGGCCAACGAGTAGAGGTAGAGCTGCAGTGCGCTGCGCCGATCGGCCCGGCGATAGAGGCGCACGGCGCCGCCGATGAAGCCGAGGCCCAGCACCAGCGAAGCTGCCAGGTAGATCCCCCCGAAGCCCCCTGCGCAGAATGGCAGCTGCGTGACCGCATACAGCAGCACCGAGTACAGCAGGATCTGCCTGCGCGTCTCGGCCTCCCCGCGCACGACGGGCAGCATCGGCACGCCGACCTTCTCGTACTCCTCCTTCATCAGCAGCGACAGCGCCCAGAAGTGCGGCGGGGTCCAGAAGAACACGATGAAGAACAGCAACACCGCGGTGGCGCTGATCGAGCCAGTCACGGCGGCCCATCCGACCAGCGGTGGCACGGCGCCGGCGGCGCCGCCGATCACGATGTTCTGTGGGGTCCGGCGCTTCAGCCACACGGTGTACACGAGGACATAGCCGAGGAAGCCGGCGAACGCGAGGCTGGCGGCGAGCACATTGACCGTCAGCGAGAGCTCCAGGAAGGAGAGCGCCGCCAGACAGCAGCCGAACGTCAGCGCGGCGGCGGGCGCGATCCGTCCGGCCGGGATCGGACGCGTGGCGGTGCGCGCCATGCGCGCGTCGATATCGCGGTCGAACCAGTGGTTGACGGCTCCAGCGCCACCCGCGGAGAGGTAGCCGCCGAGGCAGGTGAGCGCCACCAGCAGCGGCGAAGGGTCGCCAGCCACGTACATCGTGGTGATCGTCGTCAGCAGCAGCAGCGACTGGACCTTCGGCTTAGTCAGCTCGAGGTAGTCGCGCAGCTGTTGGAGCGTGCGCGGTGCCAGACCCAACCTCGTCGCATCGAGCGCTGGGACGGTCGTAAGAGGTGCGGAGGAGCCCTCCATCGCAGAGAGTCTAAGCCGGTCGGACAGTTGGGGCGCCAGAGTGCACTTCTACACGCCCACCTGCGTGGCCCCGACGGGTACGGTCGGGGATGAAGTCCCCGCCCACCCCGGCTCGGCGGAGGTGCGGCGCTCGATCTCCAGGCGAATGTCCTTCATCGGTTCGGCCGAGCGTACGCGCGGGATCGCGTCGAAGTTGTTGACGGCCGGGGGTGAGGTCGTGAACCACTCGAGCGTGTTCGCTTTCCACGGGTCGGGCCCGGCGATCGCGCCGCGCTTGAGGCTGCGCAGGACGTTGATGACGGTGACCAGCACACCGGTGGCGAGGATGAAGGAGCCGACCGTCGAGATCAAGTTGTAGAGCGCGAGGTGGCCGACATTTTCGTACTCGTACACCCGCCGCGGCATCCCTTCGAGACCGATCGCGTGCTGGATCATGAAGGTCACGAGAATGCCCCAGAACATCAGCCAGAAGCTGAGCTTGCCGAGCCCTTCGCCGAGCATCCGCCCGGTGATCTTCGGGAACCAGTAGTAGATCGAGGCGAAGATCGGCATCACCGCGCCGCCGACCAGCACGAAGTGGATGTGGGCGACCACGAAGTAGGTTTCGTTGAGCTGCCAGTCCACCGGGAAGATCGCCAGGAAGACGCCGGAGATGCCGCCGATGATGAACAGCGCGATGAAGCCCACGCAGAACAGCAGCGGCACCTTGTATTCGATCGTCCCGCGCCACAGCGTGCCGATCCAGTTGAAGATCTTCACGCCGGTGGGGATCGCGATCAGCATCGAGCTGAGCATCGCGAAGATGATGATCGCCTCGGGCAGGGGCGTCGCGAACATGTGGTGGGCCCACACGAGGAAGCCGAGGAAGCCGATCGCGGCGGTGGAGGCGGCGATCGCCTTGTAGCCGAAGATCGGCTTGCGCGCGAACACTGGCAGGATCTCCGAGACGACCCCGAACGCGGGCAGCACCATGATGTACACCTCGGGGTGTCCGAAGAACCAGAAGAGGTCCTGCCACAACAGCGGCGAGCCGCCCTGCGCGGCGTCGAAGAAGTGGGTGCCGAAGTGCCGGTCGGTCAGCAGCATCGTGACCGCGGCCGCGATCACCGGCAGCGCGAAGATCAGCAGCACCGAGTAGGTGAGGATCGCCCAGATGAACAGCGGCAGCCGGCCCCAGCTCATGCCGGGCGCGCGCATGTTGGCGACCGTCACGTAGAAGTTGATCGCCCCCACGAGCGAGGATAGCCCGGTGAGGTGGATCAGGTAGATCCACGCGTCCTGGCCCCCGCCGGGCGAGAAGAAGGCGTTGGAGAGCGGCGGATAGCTGGTCCAGCCGGCTTCCGGGGGGTTCCAGAAGATCGAGGCGTAGAAGACGATCCCGCCAGCCAGCAGCAGCCAGAAGGAGAGCGCGTTCAAGCGCGGGAAGGCCATGTCGCGGGCGCCGATCATCAGCGGCAGGAAGTAGTTGGCCAGGCCCGCCATCATCGGCACGACGAACAGGAAGATCATCGTGGTGCCGTGCATGGTGAACAGCTCGTTGTAGGTCTGGGGGGCAACCAGCGTGTTCTCGGGAGCTCCCAGCTGCAGACGGATCATCAGCGCCTCGACCCCACCGAGAATGAAGAACACGAACGTGAGGACCATGTACATGATCCCGATCCGCTTGTGGTCGGTGGTCGTGAGCCAGCTCATGAAGCCGCGCTCCTCGCGATCTACGCGGTGGGCGACTACCTGTGGTGCGGGGGCTGCGTAGGTGGCCATGATTGGTTGCTTGCTCTCAGTTCTCGGTGGTGTAGTCGATGGCTGTGGGGAGTTGGTGGTGTGGGATTGGAGGGGAGGGGGTCTGCACGCCCGCCCACCCGGGCCTGCCTCGGGCGGGCGGGTTCTCGATCTGTCAGGGGTTCTCGACCTGTTCCGGTCCGGTACGGGAGTTGAGCGCCGTCCGTTCTTTGGCCGCGTCGCCCTCGGCTTCTTCGAGCATCCGCTTCTGGTTGGCCAGCCAGAGGTCGAATTCGGCAGGTTCCTCGGCGCGCACGATCGCGATCATGCGCGCGTGGCCGCGACCGCAGAGATTGGCGCACTGCCCGCGGTAGACGCCGGGCTTTTCGATCTTGAACCAGCCGTAGTTGTGGTAGCCAGGGACGGCCTGATACTTGCCCCCGAGCGCGGGGATCCACCACGAGTGCACGACGTCCGAGGAGACGATGTCGAGCGTGACCGTGGTTTTCGTGGGGACGACCATTTCCGTGTAGGAGTAGGGTGCTCCCAGGCCGTCGGGGTTATTGGCGCCGGGATATACGTACTGCCAGATGAACTGGCGGCCGATGACCTGGATTTCCAGCGATTTGCCGTTGGGTGGCAGGTGCTTGTCGGCGGTGGCGTACAGCTCGCCGCTGTCCGCGCCCAGCACGT
>CAVVTQ010000017.1:0-92099 GCA_963751195.1 uncultured Solirubrobacterales bacterium | reverse complement strand
ACGCTCCTCCGTGCCGGCTCGACGGCTCAGGCTCATGTGACCCCCGCCTGCACGCGCGCGGCGTCGAGCGTGTTGCGCAGCAGCAGCGCGATCGTCGTCGGCCCGACGCCGCCGGGGACCGGCGTGATCGCGCCGGCGAGCGGGGACACCGCGGCGAAGTCCACATCGCCGACCAGCCCGCTCTTATTGCCGCCTGCTCCGGTGTGAGGCGGTTGATGCCCACGTCGATCACCACCGCCCCGGGCTTGACGTACTCGCCGCCAACCACGCGCGGGCGACCGACCGCTGCGATCAGGATGTCGGCGCGGGCGCACACGCCGGCGAGATCGCGAGTGCGAGAGTGGCAGACGGTGACGGTCGCGTTGGCGGCTAGCAGCAGCTGCGCCATCGGCTTGCCGAACAGGTTGGAGCGCCCGACGATCACCGCCTCGGCGCCCTCCAGCCAGGCCTCCTCGCCGCCGTGGACGCTCGCGAGCAGCTCCATCACCCCAAGGGGGGTGCACGGCCGTAGCCCCGGCCGTCCGAGCGAAAGCAGGCCGGCGTTGACCGGGGTCAGGCCATCCACGTCCTTATCCGGGTCGATCAGGCCGGTGAGCGTCGGGCCGTCGAGGTGGGCCGGCAGCGGCAGCTGCAGCAGCACCCCGTTGACGGCTTGATCCTCATTGAGATCCTCGAGCAGCTCAGCCACCTGCGCGAATGAGGCATCCGCGGGCAGGCGCTTGTCAAAGGGCGTCATTCCCACCTCGGCGCACGCGCGTTGCTTGCCCCCCACGTACACCGCCGAGCCCGGGTCCTCGCCGACCAGCACGGTCGCCAAGCCCGGCGTGTGCCCGGTCAGCTCCACGAAGGCGCGTACGTCTTCGGCGACCTGCGCACGCACGCCCGCGGCGATCGCTTTACCGTCGATGATCGTGGCGCTCATACTGCCCGGATGCTAGTGATGGGAGGGGTCGCCGTGCCGCTCGACGGCGCCCCCCGGCGCGGGGCGCACGGCAGAGCTGGGCACGCCGCCGCGGTAGCCATCTCCTCAGCGCCGTGTGACGGGGGCGAATTCGGACATCAGCTTGCGTTCGGAGCCGTCGCTGGCGAAGCGCACGACGATCACCCCGTGAGGCTCAACGGCGGTCACGACCCCCTCGCCGAAAGAGGCGTGTGTGACGTCATCGCCCAGCCGGAACGACTCTCCGGAGCCCGCCTGGGCTGCGCGCGCGATGCTCGCGCCGTTGGTGCGCAACCCGGTGCCGGCGCCGGAATCCCAGCCACCGCCGACGCCGACGAGCGCCCGGTTGGAACGCGCGCCGTTCGACCAACTCATCCCCCCAGCGCCCCGCGCCGCGCTCGCGACCATCAGCTGCGGCTGCTCGCGTTCGGTGAGCTCGGCGGGAATCTCGTCGAGGAAGCGGCTCGGCAGGCCATACGCCTGCGCGCCAAACACCACGCGGCGCCGCGCATGAGTGAGGTAGAGCTTGCGCATCGCCCGAGTCACACCGACGTAGAAGAGGCGTCGCTCCTCCTCCAGCCCGCCTTCGTCGAGCGCCCGCGAGTGGGGGAACACGCCGTCCTCGCAACCCACGATGAACACCACGGGGTACTCCAACCCCTTGGCGTTGTGCAACGTCATCAGCGTCACCAACCCCTCCGTCGCATCTTTGCGGGAGTCGGCGTCGGCGACCAGCGCGATCTGCTGCAGGAACACTTCGAGCGCGTCCTGCCCGGGATCGGCGGTCGCGTCGAACTCGTTGCCGACCGACACCAGCTCCTCGAGGTTCTCGATCCGCCCCTGCGCCTCGATCGTCCGCTCCGCCTCGAGCGCCTCGACGTAGCCGGTCCGGGAGAGCACCGCCTCCAGCATCTCCCCCACCGGCACGCGTTGCTCCATGCGCGCGCGCAGCTCGCCCATCGTGTCCATGAAGCGCCGCAGCGCCTTTACCGCAGCGGCGCCGAGGCCGGGAATCGCATCGGGCGCGGCCGCCGCCTCCCACACCGAGACGCCGACGGTGGCGGAGTACGCCACGATGCGCCCGAGCGATGTCTGCCCGAGCCCGCGCCGGGGGGAGTTGGCCACGCGCGTGAAGCTCACCACGTCGAACGGATTGGCCAGCCACGAGAGGTAGGCGATCGCGTCCTTGATCTCGGCGCGCTCGTAGAACTTCGTGCCGCCGATCACCTGGTAGGCGATCTCGCGGCGCACGAGCGTGTCCTCGAGCACGCGCGACATCGCGTTGGTGCGGTACAGCACGGCGATCTCCGCGCGCGAGGCGCCCTCGTCGATCAGTCGCTCGATCTCCCCCACCACGAAACGCGCCTCGGCGTGCTCGTCGTCGAGCTCGCGCACCTGGATCGGCTCGCCGGCGCCCAGCTCGCTCCACAGGCGCTTGGCGATCCCGCCGCGGTTGTTGGCGATCACCGCGTTGGCGGCCTTCAGGATCGTCTCGGTGGAGCGGTAGTTCTGCTCGAGCTTCACCACGCGCGCGTCGGGGAAGTCCTCCTGGAAGTCGAGGAGGTTGCGGATGTCGGCGTTGCGGAAGCTGTAGATCGACTGCGCGTCGTCGCCCACCACCGCGAGGTTGCGATGGCCCGCAAGATGGACGGGCTCCCCGCGCGTCGGTGCCTGGCGCCCGCCGCCCACCAGCAGCTGCAGGAAGCGGTACTGAGCGTGGTTGGTGTCCTGGTACTCGTCGACCAGTACGTGGCGGAAGCTTTCGCTGTAGCGCTCGCGTACCTCCGGGTAGAGCTCCAGCAGGTTGACGGTGCGAAACAGCAGGTCGTCGAAGTCCATCGCGTTCATGCGCATCAGGTCGCGCTCGTACAGCGTGTACACCTCGCCGACCAGCTCCTCGAATTGCGAGCCGACCGCCTGACTGTAGGCGGAGGCGTCGTCGAGCTTGTTCTTGGCTGAGGAGATCTGGTTGTGGATCGCCGCCGGCGTGTAGCGCTTGGGGTCCACGCCCACCGCGTCCATGCAGCGCTTGGTCAGGCGCCGTGCGTCGGCCTGGTCGTAGATCGTGAACTGCCGCGTGTACCCCAGCCGCTCGGCCTCGGCGCGCAGGATCCGCGCACAAGCGGCGTGGAAGGTCATCAGCCACATGCCGCGCGTGCTGTGGCCGAGCAGCCGTTCGACGCGCTCGCGCATCTCCTTAGCGGCCTTGTTGGTGAAGGTGATCGCCAGGATCTCCCCCGCCTGCGCCTGGTCGGTGTAGATCAGGAAGGCGAGTCGGTGGGTGAGCACGCGCGTCTTGCCCGAGCCCGCGCCAGCGAGGATCAAGAGCGGCCCCTCTCCGTGCGTGACGGCCTCCCGCTGGGGCTCGTTGAGACCCTCCAGCAGCTCCTGCAGGTGCTCGGCGTGGGGGTTTTCGTGTTCGGCGTGGGGGTTTTCGGGCATCTGCTCCAGCATAGTTGCGGGCTCGGCTGGCGTATCGCAGCGCAGTGGCCTAACGTCTGGCGCCATGCCGCTCCTGGAAGAGGTGCGCTCGAGCTGCGCACAGATCGCCGCCCAGGCGCGCTGGGTGCGGATCGACATGGACGTCATCGCCGACGACCAGGTCATCGCACAGATCGCCGCGCCCGGGCCGGAGGAGGCGCCCGTGGAGCTAGACCCGGTGCGCCACTATCTCAGAGGGCGAGCCTGCCGACGTCGCCGACTACCTGCTTGCGCTGGACGCGATCAACTTCGGCTCGGGATGGTTTCCGACGCTGCGCAAGCGCCTCGACGGAGGAGTGCCGATCGGCGGCTACTTCACGGTCGCGTGGGCACTCGCCGATTACGTACGCGCGCACCACGCGACGAGTAACGGGTGGGCGCTCGACGCGGCGTGGCTGCGCGCGGTGGACACCCGCGCGATCGCCGGGATCCTCGGCCAGCGGCCCGACCACGAGCTGATGGGCCTCTACGCCCAGGCACTGCGCGAGCTGGGGCGCTTCCTCGGCGAGCGCCGCGCACTGGATCTCGTGGCCGAGTGCGGTGGTTCGGCCGAGCGGCTGGCACAGGCGCTGGCGCGCCGCATGGCCATGTTCGATGACCGCGGCTTCTACAAGCGCGCCCAGATCGTCTCCGCCGACCTCGCGCTGGCGGGAGTCGCGAGCTTCACGGACCTCGATCGGCTGACGATCTTCGCGGACAACCTCGTCCCCCACGTGCTGCGCTGCGAGGGAGTGCTGGTCTACGAGAAGTCCCTTGCCGCTCGCATCGACGCCGGCGAGCTGCTCCCCGCGGGCGGCCCGGAGCGTGAGATCCGTGCCTGCGCTGTGCATGCCTGCGAGCTGATATCAACGCGCACAGGGATCCCGCCGCGTGCGCTCGATCACCGCCTGTGGAACCGCGGCCAGGCCCCGGAGTACAAGGCGCGGCCGCGGCATCGCTGCCGGTGCGTGTACTACTGAGCTGAGTTGCCCCTGTGGGGGGCGCCGGGGCGAGGAGCGGTGGCGATCGGTTGACGTTTACGTCTATGGGTGGAAAGCCCGGGCGTTGACTACTTCTTCTTTTTCCCTTTCGCCTTTTTCGGCTTGACGTATGCCTTGACGAGCACCTTGCCGCCGCTGGTCGCGCTCTGGCCGGAGGTGTTGTGCGATTCGAGTGCGACCGTGAGCGTGAGGTGGTGGTGGTGCTTGAGTAGTTGCAGCACCGGGGTGGGCAGCGCGATGCTCACCGTGGTCGAGGCCCCCGCCGCCGCGCTGAATGATGCATGGCCGGCGGCGACGGTCACAGGCGTGCCGTTCGTGCGGGCCGCCACCGCTAGACCACTCGCGGTGGCGGGCAGGGTGAATGTCACCGTCCCCGCGCACGCCGCTCCGCCGGCGGGGCAGGCGACCTGCAGATGCAACCGGCCGTGGATGTCCGCGGTGGCGGTCGCCGTGCCGAGCGTTGCCGCGTGGAATGCAGGGACCGCTGGGGGCACAGGAGCCACGATGGTGATCGTGCCGGTGTGCGTCTCGGAGTCGCCGGGCGCCGCTTCGGCCATCACCGACACGCTGTAGGTGCCCGGGTTGGCGAAGGTATGCGTCACCGTGTCTCCGCTCGCGGTCGAGGCGTCGCCGAAGGACCAGGAGACGCCGGGTGTTGGATCAACCTGGTCGACGGGCGCCACCGAGAAGCTCACGGGCGCCCCGGCGCTCGCGGTCGCGGGGATCGATACGTTCTTCAGGGTCGGCCCTCCCGCGTCGAGCAGGCTCACCTCGGGGAGATCTTCGCTGCCCTGGATGGTGTAGCCGACCACCCCGTCGCCGTTGTTGTCCATCGCCGCGTTGAGCCCCTGCTCGTCGCTCTCGCCGTTGGGGCTCACGGTCTGTTCGGCTGGGGACACTTCGTGTGGCTCACCGAACCTGCCTCCGGCGGGACGCACGATCGCAAAGGCGCTGTAGCTCAGCGAGTTGCCGTAGCTGACCAGCGTGTCGCCGGCGGGGTCCTCGGCGATGCTGGGAGCCCACGACTCAAACGCGATGTCCTGAACCGTCGGGAAGGCTCCCAATGATGTTCCGGCCGCATATTGGACGATGAGATCACCGCCGAATTCAAGCGTCCACACAACGCCCGGATCCCCGCGGCCGTCGAGGGCCACCTGCGGGAACGCCGCGTTCGCCGCTTCGGTGGAGACGCTCACGGCTTTGTCGAACGTCCCACCGGCAGGCCGCACCGCGACCTGAACGACGTGTGCGGCGCCGTTGGAGGCGGCCCAGGTAACGGCCGTGTCACCCTCGGCGTTCATCACCACGAACGGCTGGATCGCGGATTCGGCTTCGTTGGAGAGCACCGCCGCTTTGGAGAAGTTGCCGGTCGCCGCCGGGCGCGTCGCTTCTTCCACGAGTTCGTGGCCGCCGTTGTTCCGATCCCAGACGACCGTGGCATCGCCGGCGTCGTCGATCGCAACCCTTGGCGCAGTGGCGCTTTCACCGCCGGGGGAGAGGCTCACGGGGGCGCCGAAGCTCCCCCGGCCGGGCGGAACGACGCTTGGACGACCCCGATGGAGCCTTCGCCACGCGTCCAGGCCACGATGGTGTCCCCACGGTCATTCATGGCAACCGTCGGCAGTAGGGCTTTCTTCCCCGCTGCGGAGAGCGTCACCGGAGCCGAAGGCATCCCGCCCGTCACTGTGGCGGCTTCCACGAGGAAATGCGACCCGAACGTGTACCAGACAACGGTCGCGTCCCCCGCGGCGTCCTCGGCCACCTGGGGAGCGCGGTTTTCTCCAGCCGGCGAGAGATCCAGCGGGGAGGAGAAGCCCCCGAGCGGCTGGCGCGTGGCAACCTGCACCACCTGCCCAGGTCCCAACCACGCCACAGCCGCACCGCCGCCCGATCCCATCGCCGTGTCCGCAGACTCGGCCGCAGATTGCGATAGAGGGCTCGCTGCCAGCCACGTCGGGGTCGCACCGGCGACGACGGGTGCCCCAAGCACTACCGCTGCGCAAATCGCCGTGACCACTCTAATTCGTCCGCGCATCGTGCCCCTTTGTCGTTGGTCCCGCACACCCGCGGGCGGGCCATTCGGCCACTACGGGTATCGGCAAGGGCACGGCAAAGCTGAGCAGCGGCAGTGGCTCACTCCCCAACGCGTCGGCGAACCGCGTCCAGGGCTCGTGGCTTGGCGCAGATCGGCGCTCGCTCCACGGCCGAAGGTCCCAAGCCCCCGCGTCCTTCGGCCGATCCCGCCGGCCTCGTCCTACCCCCCCGCGGGGTTGGGGCCCTTCACCGGCCGCAGCGGCCTGACCTTGGCGACGGGTGGCTCGATGCGCCCGCCGGAGAGCTCGCCCACCGCGCGCTCCAACGCCCCGATGCGGCTGGAGAGACCCCCGATCGCCTCCGCGATCGGGTCGGGTAGATGAATCCAATCTGCGTCCGGCCCCTCGGGGCGGCGGCCGTCCACGCGCACCGGGTGGCCGGGGTTGCCCACCACGGTGGAGTTGGGCGGCACGTCGGTGATGACCACGGTGTTGGCGCCGATCTTCGCGCCGTGGCCGACGGTGATCGGGCCCAGCAGCTTGGCGCCAGAGCCGATCGTCACGTTGTCCTCGACCGTCGGGTGGCGCTTGCCGGTGGCGAAGCCCGTGCCCCCCAGCGTCACACCCTGGTAGAGCGTCACGTCATCGCCGATCGTCGCCGTCTCCCCGACCACCACGCCGGCGCCGTGGTCGATGAACAGGCCCTTGCCGATCTGCGCCGCCGGATGGATCTCGATGCCGGTGAGCGTGCGCGTCAGCATCGACATCGTGCGCGGCAGGAGCGGCACTCCCGACTCGTGCAGCGCGTGCGCCACCCGGTGGGAGAGCAGCGCGTGGATGCCAGGCCACGTCGCCACGATCTCCGCGGGCCCCACCCCGCGGGCGGCGGGATCGCGGTCGCGCGCCGCCGCCACATCGCGGCGCAACTCCTTGACGACGCCCGCGAAGGTGCCCAGCCCGAGCATGCCCACAGGGTAGCGTCGGCGACTCCCCACCCAGCCGCACCCTCGTCGCGGCTGGCCGTGCACTTCGAGCTTTGCGCGGGGAAGCCACGCGCAACCCCACCCCTGACCCCCCTTGTGGGGGTCCCTATCCCTATCGAAGCCCTACGGCGCAAAGAACGCCTGCGACACATAACGCTCACCCGAGTCCGGCACGATCACGACGATCCGCTTGCCGCGCTGGCCGATCTCCGATCGGTCCGGACGTGCCGCGACCTGCAGCGCCGCCCACAGCGCCGCGCCACCGGAGATGCCCGCCAGCAGGCCCGTGCCCCGCGCGCAGCTCCATGCGGTGTGGATCGCGTCCTCGTCGCTCACCGCGATCACCTCGTCGAGCAGCTCGCGCTCCAGCACCGGTGGCACGAAGCCAGCGCCGATGCCCTGGATGCGATGGGGGCCGAGCTTCCCGCCTGACAGCACCGCCGAGCCCCGCGGCTCCACCGCGACGATCCGCAGGTGCCGGTTGCGCTCGCGCAGGTACCCACCGGCGCCGGTGATCGTCCCACCGGTGCCCACCCCCGCCACCAGCACGTCGGGCGCACCCTCCAACGCGCGCTCGATCTCGGGGCCGGTCGTACGCCGGTGCGCCTCGGGATTGGCGGGGTTCGAGAACTGGTCGGGCAGCCACACGTCCGGGTCACGCGCCAGCTCCCGCGCCGCCGCCACCGCCTCGCTCATCCCCCCCAGGGACTCGGTGATCCTTACTTGCGCCCCGTACAGCTTCAACAGGCTCTCGCGCTCGCGGCTCATCCCCTGCGGGAGCGTCAGCACCAGCTCGTACCCCTTCGCCGCGCACACCATCGCCAGCGCGATCCCCGTGTTGCCGCTGGTCGCCTCCACGATCGTCGTGCGGCCCGGCTCGATCCGGCCTTCCCCCTCGGCCGCCTCGATCATCGCCACGCCGATCCGGTCCTTCACGCTGCCCCCGGGGTTGGCCGACTCGACCTTCCCGTACAACCGTACCCCGTCGCCCTGTTCCCTCTCGCCCAACAGCGACGGCAGTTCCACCAGCGGCGTCTCCCCCACCAGTTCCGCAATGTTGATCGGGATTCGGGGCATCCGCGCACGACAATAGTGGGCGCGTCGCCTCGAGGTCCGCGTCAAACGACGCGGCGATCGGGGCGTGGCTCAGATGTGGTAGATGCTCGCGCCCGCCTCCCGCGCCTCGCGCTCGATCACGTCGGCGATCGTCGTCGCCTCCAACACCTTGCGCGCCGCCCGTGCCGCGTCCGCGAACACGCCATCCGAATCCCTCCCGAGCGGGCCGTCGAGCAGCTCCACCACCTCCAGCACAGTCACGGTGGCGGGGTCGCGGGCGAAGGTGTAGCCGCCCTTCACACCCCGCTGGGAGTTGAGGATCCCAGCACGGCGCAACACCGCGAACAGCTGCTCGAGGAACTGCACCGGCACCTCGCGGCGGCGCGCCAGCTCGCCGATCGGCACCGGCCCCGAGCCTCCGCTGCGGCCCAGCTCGGTCAGCGCCTGTACCGCGTAGGGGGACTTGCTGGTGATCGAGATCATCGCGCGTTCACCCGCGCGATGCTAGGGATCTACAACCAACCTCGCTCTGTGGCGATCAACACCGCCTGCGCGCGGTCGACCGCGCCGAGCTTGCCGTAGATGTTGTGCAGGTGCGTGCGCACCGTGCTCGTGGAGAGCGTCAGCTCGTGGGCGATCTGCTTGTACACCTTGCCTTCGGCGAGGCGCTGCAGCACCCCCAGCTCGCGGCCCGACAGCGGGCAGGGATCGACGTGGCGCTGGCGCTGGTTGGTGGCGCTCGGCAGCTCGTACATCACCCGACGCAGCTCTTCCGGGCCGAGGCCCACCAGGCGCGCTGTGCGCAGCATCTCCGTCGGGGACACCTGCGCGCCCTGGGTGTAGTGGGCGAGCATGTCGGCGAGACGCACGAACGCCGCCTCCCCCGCGGCCTCCGCGCTGTGGTGGCGTTCGATCACGCTTGCGATCGACACCGGCATTCCCCAGCGTCGCGCCAGCACCCCGCCGACGAGCGCGTGATCGACGCCTAGCTCGCGGCGCTCCTGGTGGATGCGCTGCTCGGGGGTCTGCGCGCCCTGGTGCACCTGTGCCGGATACCCGGGGTAGGCGTGCATCAACACCAACTTGCCGATGTCGTGCAGCAGGCTCGTCACCGTCAGACGATCGCGGCTCTCATAGCCAACCTCCGCCGCCACCCGATCCGCCGCGTGCTGGGTCGCCAGGGCATGCAGCCTGAAGCGCTCCGGGGCCGCGTCCCACACGCTTGCGCGCTCGAAGAAGTCGAAGGTCCTCACCCTCGCCGCGAGCGCCTGCACGGTCTGGGGGGAGAGCACCTCCACCGCTCCCACCACCGTGTCCACGCGTCCCCGCGTCCCCTGCACCTGATTGGCCATGCGCAGCACCGCCGTCACCAGTGCCACATCGGACTCCACCGCCGTGACCACGTCCGCGGTCGCCACGTGATCCTTGGACATCACCGCCAGCAGTCGCTTGCGCGACTCCGCCAGCGCCGGGAAACCCTCGAGCGCTTCAAACGCCTGGGTCAGGCGCCGTCCGTGCCCCTCGTTCTGATGGCGGCCGTTCCCCGCTGGGGCGGACTCGCCAGCCGCTTTGGGCCGCTCCTTGGCCCGCTGCTGCTGTGTGGTGGCTGTTGCCTGCATGCTCCGCGCACCTACCTTTATCGCTCGCCGCCCAATCCGTTGGGCCGCCTGGTCAGATCCTCTATCGGCAGGGGTAGACGTTCGGTTGAGGCGTTTAGCCGCAGGTATGGCTCGGTAATCGACCGCGTCCCGCTGTTTTCAAGGGCGTTTGGACGACTATCCGCGAGCTGGGTCCCCCGGCCCAGCTCAGCCGTCGCTCGCCAGCGCCGCGTCGATGCGTGCCAAGGTCTCATCGCGGCCGAGCAGTGCAACGCTCTCGAAGATCCCTGGCGAGACCGTCGTGCCGGTGAGCGCCACGCGCAGCGGCTGATACACCTCGCGTGGCTTGGCGCCGCGCTCGGCGATCACAGCCTCCAAGGCCTCCTGCACCGAGGCCTCGTCGAAGCTTGCGGTGTCGTTCAGAGCTGAGCGGGCTCGACCGAGCGCTTGGCGTCCGCGGTCGTCCAGCCAGCGTGCGCGAGCCGTGGGATCGTCGATCGGGTGCTCGAGCAGCGGGCCGGACAGTGGCCAGAAATCGGCGAGCGTCTGGATTTTCTCCTGGCTGATGCGTGCCGCCTGCTCGAGACCGGCGCGTCCGGTGTGCTCCTCCAGGCGGCGCGCCAGCTCGGCGGGCGAGAGCTCGCGGATGTACACGCCGTTCAGCCACCGCAGCTTCGCCTCGTCGAACTGCGCCGGGTTGCGGCTGACGCGCTCCAGCGCGAAGCGCTCCACGAGCTGCTCGGTGGACATCACCGTGGCGTCGTTCCCTGCGCCCCAGCCGAGCAGCGCGAGGTAGTTGCGCACCGCCTCCGGCAGGTAGCCCGCCGCGCGCAGCTCCTGCACCGAGGCCGCGCCGTGGCGCTTGGAGAGCTTCTTGCCGTCGGGCCCATGCAGCAGCGGCAGGTGCGCATACAACGGGGGCTCGACGTCGCCCGCGAAGCCGGCGGTGCGCGCGGCCTCGAGCACCAGCAGCTGCTTGGGAGTGTTCGAGAGGTGATCCTCGCCGCGCACCACGTGCGTGATCCGCGCGTCGAGATCGTCGATCGCGACAGCGAAGTTGTAGAGGACCGAGCCATCGGCGCGGGCGATCACCGGGTCGTCGAGGTGGACGTGCTCGAAGCGCGTGTCGCCGCGGATCACGTCGTGGACGACAGTGGCGCCGTCGTCGGGCACGCGCAGGCGCACCGCCCCCTCCGCCTCGGCCTCGCCGCGGAAGCCGCGATCCGCCCCATGCAGCTGCTTGTAGGCCTTCACGTCATCGGCGGTCGCATTGGAGCGGTAGGCGTGGCCGCTCGCAAGGAGCGCGGCGAGCGCCTCCTGATGGCGTTCGGAGCGCTCCGTCTGCAGGATCGGCCCCTCGTCCCAATCGAGCTCCAGCCAGCGCAGCGCGTCGAGGATCTGCTCGACGTTCTCGGGCGTGGAGCGCTCGCGGTCGGTGTCCTCGATGCGCAGCACCAGCGTGCCCGCGTTGCCGCGCGCCAGCAGCCAGTTGAACAGGGCGGTGCGGGCGCCGCCGATGTGGAGCGCCCCGGTGGGCGAGGGGGCGAACCTCACGCGCATGAGGCGCTCGACGCTGTCGGCCTGTCCGGGAGCGGCGGAAACCATAAGATCGCCGCCATGCTAATCGGAGCGCACGTCTCGCCGGCTGGTGGCCTGCCCAAAGCGATCGAGCGGGGCGAGGAGCGCGGCTGCCGCGCGATCCAGATCTTCAACCAGTCGCCACGTATGTGGCGGCCCACCGTCTATCGCGATGAGGACGTGGCCGCCTTCGTGGAGGCGCTCGCCGCAAGCCAGATCGACGCGGTGCTGATCCATGCGGTGTACCTGCTCAACTGCGCCAGCGAGGACCCCGACATCCGCGCCAAAACGCTTACCTCGCTGATCCACTCGCTGCGCGTGGGGGCTTCGATCGGGGCGAGCGGCGTGGTGCTGCACCCCGGCTCGGCGAAGACCGGTGATGTCGGCGAGGCGATCGTCCGCGCGGGCGCCACGATCCGCGAGGCGCTCGCCGAGAGCGAGGGCTGCTCGCTGCACCTGGAGAACACCGCGGGCGGCGGCGGCACCCTGGGGCGCTCGGTGGAGGAGCTGGCCGCGCTGATCGACGCCGCCGGGAGCGGGGAGCGTCTGGGGGTGTGCCTTGACTCCTGCCACCTATTCGCCTCTGGGTATGACATCCGCACGCCCGCGGGCATGGACGAGCTGCTCGAGGAGGTATCCGCGAAGGTCGGTCTGGAGCGGTTGGGCTCGCTGCACCTCAACGATTCGCAAGGAGCCCTCGGCTCGTGCCGCGACCGCCACGCCAACGTCGGGCAGGGCGAGCTGGGCGAGCGCGGCTGCGCGACCTTCCTCGCCGCCGCGCCCTTCGAGGATCTGCCCTGCGTCCTGGAGACCCCGGGCGAGGGCGGCCCCACCGCCGAGGAGGTCGCACTGGCGATGTCCCTGCGCAAGCGTGGGCTACAGGCCAGGCGTCGGCGCGAAGCACGAAGCTGACCGTGCATGGCTCTTGGCCGGCGCCAGCCGTGTAGTGAGCACGCCGTCCTCCGTGTAGTGAGCACGCCGTCCTGGGGGTCGTGGACCAAGCAGACCAAGGACGCAGCGAGCGTGGCGTGCTACGCACGCGAGCGAGCGAGGACGCCGGTATGCGCCGTGTCCACGATCCCCAGGACCTGCTCCAGCTCGGCCCGCAGCGTGGGGGTGGGTTCCACCCGGTAGGCCTCTCCGAGGCGCAGGCGGCGAAAGCCCGTTGTGGTGTCCATCTCGAGCACGACCTCCGCGGTGCCCGGGAAGTTGCCGATCACGTGCTTTAGCTCTTCGATCGCGCTTGCGGGCAGCTTGGCGGCGTCGATCCGCAGGCACACCGGCCGGGCCGGCTTCGCCGCGCGCGCCGACGCCGCGCGGGCGTCCGCCACTTCCTGCTCGCTGGGGGCAAAGCTCTCCGCCGACTGCACCACCAGGCAGGTCTTGCCGGCTTCCTTGTGATCGACGCGCCCGCGCACCAGCACCACCTGATCGACGGCGAGCACCGCCTCGTGCTCGGCGAGCGCCTTGCCGAACACCAGCATCTCCACGGAGCCCTCGAGATCGTCGAGGGTGGCGAACATCATGTGGTCCCCGTTGCGGGTGCGAATGCGCTTTGACTCGGTCACGATCCCGCCGACGGTGACCCACTCCTTGTCGCGCCGCCCGGCGAGCTTCTCGAGTGGGCAGTCGGCGCGGGCGCGCAGCGCCTCGCGCACCGGCTTGAGCGGGTGGGCGGAGACGAACAGCCCGATCGCCTCCTTCTCCGCGGCCAACAGCTCCGCCTGGTCGAACTCCTCGGCGGGAATCGGCGGGTGATCGAACCCTCGCCCGCCCGGTCGCGCCACGCCGGCTCCGGGCAGCGTGCCCGCGCCGGCGCCGGGCGCTCCCCCGCCGGCCTGTGCGCCGCCCGCGTCTTCCAGGTCGAAGATCGAGCCCTGGCCGATCTGGGCGTCCTGCTGGGCCTTCTGCCCAGCGGATTGAGCCTGCTCGAGCACGGTGAGCATCCCCTTGCGGGAGGCTCCGGTGGAGCCGAACGCGCCGCACTTGATCAGCGCCTCGATCGCCTTCTTGTTGACGGCGCGGTTGTCCACGCGCTCGCAGAAATCCCACAACGAGGTGAACGCGGGGTGGGCGGGCTTCAAATCCCCCGCTTGCCCCGCGAGCCTCGATGCGCCGACGGGCGGCGCTTCCTCGCGCGCCCGCTTGATCGCCTCCACCGCCTGGTAGCCGACGCCCTTGACGGCGTCCAGGCCGAAGCGGATGTTGCCCTCGACCACGGTGAACTCGTGGTCTGAGAGGTTCACGTCAGGGGGCAGGATCTCGATCCCCAGCTCCTCGCAACGGGCCACGAAGAAGGGCACCTTGTCCTTCGTGGACATCACCGAGGAGATCAGCGCGGCCATGTACTCGGGGGTGTAGTTGGCCTTCAGCCACGCCGTGCGGTAGGCGATCAGCCCATAGCAGGCGGCGTGGCTCTTGTTGAAGGAGTAGTCGGCCGACTTTTCGTTGGACTGCCAGAGGAACTCGATCACCTCGGGCTTGGTGCCGGAGGCGCGGCAGCCCTCGACGAACTCGGGCTTCAGCGCGGCCATCGCCGCGCGGTTCTTCTTGCCGATCGCCTTGCGCAGATCATCGGCCTTGGCGCCGGAGAAGCCCGCGAGCTCCTTGGAGATCTGCATCGCCTGCTCCTGATAGAGGATCACCCCGTTGGAGGACTCGAGGATTGCGCGCAGACGCTCGTCCGGATAGGAGATCGACTCGGGGTTGTGCTTGCCTTTGGCATACACCGGGATCTGATCCATCGCGCCGGGGCGGTAGAGCGCGTTGAGCGCGACGAGGTCGTTGAACTCGTCGGGGCGCACCTTCTTCAGCGCCTCGCGCATGCCCTCGGACTCGAACTGGAACACGCCGATCGAGTCGCCGCGCGCGAGCATCTCATACGTTTTCTGATCGTCGAGCGGCACCTTCGTCCAGTCGGGGCGCTCCCCGGTGGAGCGCTCGATGATGTCGAGCGCGTCCTCGATCACGTCGAGGTTGCGCAGCCCGAGGAAATCCATCTTCAGCAGGCCGATCTCCTCGATCGGCTTCATCGAGAACTGCGTGACGGTGCGGAAGCTGCGCTCGCCGTTCTCGCCGGTACCGGCGTCGGCGAGCTGCAGCGGCACGATGTCGGTGAGCGGGCGGTCGGCGATCACGACGGCGGCGGCGTGGATCGAGGAGTTGCGCACGATCCCCTCCAGGCCCTGCGCGGTTTCGAGGACGCGCCGGGCATCGGGTTCCTCGTCGAAGGCCTTACGCAGCGGTTCACCCGGCTTCAGACATTCCTCGAAGGAGGGTGAGCGGCCCATGATCGGGTCGGGGATCAGCTTCGCCAGGCGATCCCCGGTCGCATAGTCGAAGCCGAGCACGCGTGCCGCGTCGCGGGTGGCGGCGCGGGGCAGCATCTTGCCGAAGGTGACGATCTGCGCAACCGACTCGCGCCCGTACTTCTCGGTCACATAGCGCATCACGCGCTCGCGTCCGCGCACGGAGAAGTCGATGTCGATATCTGGCATCGACACCCGCTCGGGGTTGAGGAAGCGCTCGAACAGCAGCTCGTAGCGCAGCGGATCCACGTCGGTGATCTGCAGGCAGTACGCCACGATCGAGCCGGCGGCCGAGCCGCGGCCGGGACCCACGGCGATGCCGTTCTCCTTGGCGTACTTGACGAAGTCCCACACGATCAGGAAGTAGGCGTTGAAGCCCATGCGATCGATCACGCCGAGCTCCATCTCCATCCGCTCGAGCGCCTGCGCGCTCGGCGGGTCACCGTAGCGCGTGCGCATGCCATCTTCGACGCGCGCGCGCAGATACTCGCGCTCGGGGGCTCCGCCGGGAGTCGGGAAGCTTGGGATCAGCTGCTTGCCGAGCTCCAAGCGCACCGAGCAGCGCTCGGCGATCTCGAGCGTGTTGGCGAGCGCTTCCGGCCACTGCGCGAAGGATGTGGCCATTTCCGCGTTGTCGCGCAGGTAGAACTCGTTGGTGTCGAAGGTGAGCTTTGGGGCGGCGATCGTGCTCTTCGTCTGCACGCACAGCAGCGCGGTGTGGTGCCCATAGTCCTCGCGGCGCAGATAGTGCACGTCGCCGGTGCCCACCAGGCGCCCGCCGAGCTCGCGCGCGATCCGCTCGATCCCCTCGTTGCACTTCTCCTGTGCGGCCAGCCCGTTCTTCTGCAGCTCGAAGTAGACGTTCTCGGAGCCGAAGATGCCGAGCAGCTCGTCGGCGTGGGCGCGCGCGTCTACGTGCCGGTCTTCGGTGAGGCGCTGGCAGAAACGGGAGGCGAGGCAGCCGGTGAGCGCGATCACACCTTCGGAGTGGCGCGCGACCTGCTCGAGGTCGACGGTCGGCTTGCCGCGCTGCAGCCCCTCCAGGAAGCCGGCGGAGGAGAGCTTGACGAGATTGCGATAACCAGTGTCGTCGGCGGCCAGCAGCGTGAGGTGGTTGCGTTTGCTGCGGTTTCCGGGGCGGGTGGGACCGGATCCCCGGGTTGGGTCGGATCCGGCGGGGGATCCCGTGTGATCGTCCACGAGATAGATCTCGCAGCCGACGATCGGCTTGATGCCGTGCTTGGCGCATGCCTTGTGGAGCTCCACCGCGCCGTTCATCACGCCGTGATCGGTGAGACCGAGGGCGGGCTGCTCGAACTGAGCCGCGCGCTCGGCGAGGGCATCGATCTTGCAGGCGCCGTCGAGCAGGGAGTACTCGGAGTGCACGTGCAGATGGGCGCAGGCGAGGTTGGACACCGGTGTGGATCTTAGGCTTGTGAGCGGCGGACCGGTGGGCCGCTTTAGGAGCGGGGCGGCGCTTGGGCGGGGCCGGCCCACTCTGCCAAGCGCGCGGCGATGCGCCGGGCCACCGGGCGCAGCCGCCCGGCCCCGACGAACAGGCGTGGCACCACGAACACCGTGGTGATCTCCTGTGGTGGAGCGGGGGCCTTGGGAGTGGGTAGCTCAGACGGCGCAGGGAGCTCAGACGGTGCGGGCAGCTCAGCAAGAGGGGGGGCGGCGCGGGCACGCAAGCGCGTGACCGCGGCGGCGAGCGCCCCAGCCATCTCTTCGCGCCGCTGGGCCTCCTCGGCCGGTGAACGCTGTTCGATCACCGGCTGGGCGCGGGCACGCTCGAGCTCGCCCTCGAGCTCGTCGATTCGCGCCCTGAAGGCACGGTGCTCGTGCTCGAAGGTGGTGCGCAATTCGGTGGCGACGCTCTGCAGTGCGGCGACACCAACCCGCAGACGCTCGCAACTCTCGTTGACCGCGGCGAGGCTGGCCGCGAGCGCGTCTCGCCGCTCCTCGGCGGACTGTGCGGCCGCCTGCGCCTCCTCGGCACGTCGCTGCCAGTGGTCGAGCTCGGCGCGCCGGCCACGACGAGCGCGCACGGCGGCCTCCTCGGCCTCGACGCGCAGCTGCTGCTCGGCGTACTCGCGCTGCTTGACTCTGCGCAACTCCAGCTCGCGCTCGGCGAGTTGTGCCGTGGTGCTCTCCCGTAGACGCTCGCTCTCGCCCTGGCGTCGGCGCAGATCGGCAAGGTGGGCCTCGAGCGTGCGCACGGACGCCTCAGCCGCCTCCGCGCGGCGCAGCAGGGCCGCGTCACCCAACCACGCGCGACGGGCGCGACGCTCGGCGAGCGTGTCGCGCTCCTCCTCTTGCGGCGTGCGCTTGCGCCGCGCCTCGTCTTCCTCGGGGATCACCGCCACTCAGAGTATGGGCATGACCGGACGGCTGCCGGGGCCTAATTGCGCTCGGCCGCCGGGCTCGCGCCGGAGGGCGCCCGTGCCCGGTGGACCCTCGCGCGCGTGGGACGCGCCCTGGCGCGCACGCCTCTCCCTCTCGCCTGCGGGAGCTACTCCTCCTCGCGCAGCCGCCACGCCATGCGCGACTGCAGCGACCACAGCTCGATGAACCCGGGCGAGGCGGTTTGCGAGAAGAGGCCGCCCGACTCCGAGAACGAGGCGAGGCTGGCGTCATACACGGCGTGCGGAGATTCGCGGGTGACGACCCGCGCGTGGCCCTTGTAGAGCTTCAGGCCGATCGTGCCGGTGACGCGCTGGTTGACCGACTCCATATAGGCGTCGAGGTCGCACCGCAGCGGCTCCCACCACAGCCCGGCGTAGACGAGGTAACCCCACTGGCGGTCGAGCTGGGGCTTGAACTGGTTCTGGTGGATCGTCCCCACCAGCCGCTCCAGCTCGTGGTGGGCGGGGAGGATCAGCGCGGCGGCGGGCACCTCGTAGATGTCGCGCACCTTCAAGCCGACGATGCGATCCTCGATGTGATCGACGATCCCGACGCCGTGGCGGGCGCCGATCTCCGCGGCGCGTTCGAGCAGCTCCACCAGCTCCACGGGCTCGTCGTTGAGCGCCACCGGCACCCCGCGCTCGAAGCCGATTCGGACCAGCTCGGGCTCGTCGGGGGCACGCTCGGGCGGGGTCACGAGCTGAAAGACGTCCTCCTCGGGCGCATGCTGGAGATCCTCGATCCAGCGCCCCTCCGAGGAGCGCCCCCAGAGGTTGTCGTCGATCGAGTAGGGGACCCTCTCCGTTCCCCCCTTGACGGGAATCCCATGCTCGCGCGCGTAGGCGATCTCCTCCTCGCGACCCATCTGCCAGGAGCGCACGGGCGCGATCACCTTCAGCTCCGGGCCGAGCGTGGCGACCGTGGCCTCGATGCGCACCTGGTCGTTGCCCTTGCCGGTGCAGCCGTGGGCGATCGTGTCGCAGCCGCTGCGGCGCGCGTACTCGACCGCGAGCTGGGCGATCAGCGGCCGGCCGAGCGCGGTGAACAGCGGGTAGCCCCCGCCATACACGGCGTTGGCGCGGATCGCCGGAGCGAGGAAGTCGCGGGCGAACTGCTCGCGCGCGTCCACCACGTGGCACTCCAGCGCACCCAGCCGCCGGGCCTTCTCCTCGATCACCGCGTAATCCTCGCCGGGCTGCCCGAGGTTGACGGTGAGGCACACGACCTCGGCGTCGTAGCGATCCTGGATCCACTTCAACATCACGCTGGTGTCGAGACCGCCGGAGTAGAGCAGCAGCACGCGGTGCACCTGCTCGGGGTCGGCCTCGTAGGAAGCCGTGCGCGGGGGAAAGGGGCGGGGTTCGTCACTCACGGGCGCAGACCTTATCCGTCAAGCCGTCGTTCACGCTGCCTGTCCTGCTCACCGGTCGAGCCGACGCCCCGCACGCCATCCAGCGAGCGTCATCCGACGAGCACGGTGCCAAGCCGCTTCAGGGCCTCGTCGACCTCGGCCTCGGTGATGATCAGGGGGGGCAGCAGCCGCACAGTGGTGGGGCCGGTGGCGTTGAGGATCAACCGTTGCTCGAGCAGTGCGCGGCGCACAACCTCGGGGGCGGCGAGGTCCAGCTCGCACGCAAGCATCAGGCCGCGCCCGCGCACCGAAAGCACGTGCGGCAGACTTTCCAGGCCAGCGGCGAGGCGCAATCCGAGGTCGCGTACGCGCGCCAACAGCACGGGGTCCTCGACGATCTCGAGCGCGGCGAGCGCGGCGGCGCAGATCACCGGGCCGCCGGCGAAGGTCGAGCCGTGGTCGCCTGGGGCAAACACGTCGGCGAGGCGCCCGCCGGTGACCAGGGCGCCGATCGGCAGCCCGCCGCCGAGCGCCTTGGCGGCGGTGAAGGCGTCGGGCTGCACCCCGATCTGCTCGTAGGCCCACAGCGAGCCGGTGCGGCCCATGCCACACTGGATCTCGTCGAAGATCAGCGCGGCGCCGTGCTCGTCGCAGGCGGCGCGCGCGGCGCGCAGCAGCTCCTCGGAGAGCACGTTGACGCCGGTCTCGCCCTGGATCGGCTCCAGCAGTACGGCGGCGGTGTGCGCGTCGATCGCGTCGTAGAGCACGTCCGGCTCGGGGGCGACCGCGCGGAAGCCTGGCACCAGCGGCGCGAAGGGCGCCTGCTTTGACTCCTGAGGGGTGGCGGACAGCGCGCCATAGGTGCGCCCGTGGAAGGCGCCCAGCACCGAGACGACGGCGCCGCCCGGACGCGCCTTGCGGGCGAGCTTGATCGCGGCCTCGTTGGCCTCCGCGCCGGAGTTGCAGAGGTACACCTTGCCGCCGAGGCTGCTCTGCGAGAGCCGCTGCGCGAGGCGCATCGCGGGCTCGGTGTAGAAGAGGTTGGAGACGTGCATCAGCCTCCCGGCCTGCTCGCGCACGGCCTCGACCACGCGCGGGGAGCAGTGCCCGACGTTGGTGACCGAGATGCCGCAGAGGAAGTCGAGGTACTCCTCGCCCCCGGCGTCCCACAGCCACGCCCCCTCGCCGCGCACGAACTCGACCGGAAAGCGGGCGTAGTTGGCCATCAGGCTCGCCGCCTCGATCTCCTGCAGGTCGGTCAGTGTCATCGCTACGCCCCCCATGGACGCGAAGGGCAAGCTGGCCGCGAGGTTGAAAGCCCCCCCACCCCGCGAAGTGTGCACGCGCACACGAGCGACCGAGGACAAAGGCCAGCGCCGCCATTCGCGTTCATGGGGCTGCCTCGATCTTGGTGCCGATCCCCGCGTTGGTGAAGAACTCGAGCAGCAGCGAGTGGGGAATCCGCCCGTCGACGATGTGCGCGGAGCTGACGCCTCCTTGGATCGCCTCCAGGCAGGCCTGCAGCTTGGGCCGCATCCCTCCCTGAAGGTTGGGCAGTGCGTCGCGCACCTGCTCGGCGGTGGCCTGACCAACCAGGCTCGCGGGATCCTCGGGGTCGGCCAGCCAGCCGGCCACGTCGGTGAGGAACACGATTTTGTAGGCGCCCAGCTCCCTCGCCACCGCGCCCGCGGCCTCGTCGGCGTTGACGTTGTAGGAACGCCCCTCGCGGTCGGCGCCGACCGAGGCGATCACCGGGATGTAATCGCGCGCAATGTGGTGCAGGACGTCGACGTTTACGCGCTCGATGCGCCCGACGAAGCCGATGTCCTCGCCGCCGGGCGCGGTGCGGCGCTCGACGCGAAACAGCGCGCCGTCATCGCCGCACAACCCCACCGCGGGCTGGCCGTGACGGTGGAGGCGGCCGACGATCTCCTTGTTGACCTTGCCGACGAGCACCATCTTGGCGACCTCGACCGTGGCCTCGTCGGAGACGCGCAGGCCCCCGACGAACTGCACCGGCATGCCGAGGCGCTCCATGTAGGCAGTGATGTCGGGGCCCCCGCCGTGCACCACGATCGGGTTGAGGCCCACGTACTTGAGCAGCACCACGTCGCGTGCGAACTCCTCGCGCAGGGCGGGGTCCTCCATCGCCGCACCCCCGTACTTGATCACCGCGGTCTTGCCGTGGAACTCGCGGATGTAGGGGAGCGCCTCGAGGAGGGTGGCGACGTCTCTCATCACGTCGTCCTCCGCCAAGGCGCACATGAGCTCGCAGGCCAAGCTGGCCAAGGATTAGGTAGCCCACCCACCCCACGTGGCGTGCTGGCCGAAACGGGGACACGAAGTGTCTCCCCGGCTTCGGTCGCGAGCGACCGAGGACGCCGGCCGAAACCAGGAGACACTCGCCTGCGGCGAGCATCCCCGTTTCGGCCAGCGCCGGCATGCGGGCTCATGTGGTGTACTCCGCGTTGATCCGTACGTACTCGTGCGAGAGGTCGGAGAAGAAGACCTCCGTTTCGGCGCCATCGCCGGGGAGCGTGATCTCGTATTCGATCTCCCGCGCCTGCACCGCGCGCGCGAGCGCCGCTTCGTCGTAGTCGATCGCCGCGCCGCTCGAGCACACGAGGGTGCCCTCGATCGCGAGGTCCACCGCCAGCGGCGCCGCGCCAGGCAGTGCGGCGCCCACGGTCTGGACGATCCTCCCCCAGTTGGGGTCGGCCCCGTGCAGGGCGGTTTTCACCAGCGGCGAGTTGGCGACCGCGCGCGCGGCGGCCTCCACCTCGCCGAGACCGTCCCCACCCAGGCCGCTCGACCCGCCGCGTACGACCACGCGGGCGACCCGCGCCGCGCCCTCACCGTCGGCGACCATCATGATCGCGAGCTGGCGCAGTAGCGCGTCGAGCGCCTCGCCGAAGCGCAGCTCGTCCTCGCTCTCGGGGGCGATCGCCACACCGCTCGCGCCCGAGGCCATCAGCACGGCGGTGTCGTTGGTCGACAGCTGCCCGTCGACGGTGCAACGGTCGAAGGAGCGCTTCACGCACACGCCGAGCAGCAGCTCGGCGGTGGGGGCCTGCAGCGCGGCGTCGGTCTGCACGAAGCAGAGCATCGTGGCGAAGTTCGGCGAGATCATCCCCGCTCCCTTGCATTGGGCGGCGAGGTGCACCGTCCCAGATGACAGCTCGACCGCGAGGTTGGCGCGCTTCTCGAACGCGTCGGTCGTCTGGATTGCCTGCTGGAAGTCCACGTCGCCCTCGCGGCGCAGCTGTTTGCTGGCTGCGAGGATGCCGTTCAGCATCGACTGGACGGGCAGCAGATGGCTGATCCCGCCGGTCGAGCCGAGCACGACCTCCTCGGGTTGTACACCCAGCGCGATCGCGGCGGCGCCCTGCGTCTTGGCGGCGTCGTCCAAGCCACGTTTGCCGGTGGCGGCGTTGGCGCAGCCGGAGTTGACGAGCACCGCGCGCAGCGCATCCAGGCGGCAGCGCTCGCGACTGAGCAGCACCGGCGCGGCGGCGGTGCTGCTCGAGGTGAAACGCACCGCGCTGATCGAACCCTCGGAGTCGCAGATCAGCAGGCCGAGGTCGGTGTTCCCGCTCGGCTTGATCCCGCACGCGACGCCGGCCGCGCGGAAGCCGGCCGGCAGCCCCGCGTCGGGCTCCAGTTCGCGCACGTGCGCGGGCGACTGCACCCAGCGCGAGCCGAAGAACGGCCGCGGCGGACCGTCGCTGGAGCGATCGCCCCACACGTCGTTGCCCGCGCTCATAGCAAGCCCGCTGTCTCGGGAAAGCCGAACATGAGGTTGAGGTTCTGGACCGCCTGCGATGAGGTGCCCTTCCACAGGTTGTCGATCGCCGAGAGCACCACGACCTTGCCGGTGTGCTCGCTGAGCGCCACGTGCAGCCGGCATACGTTCGTCTCGCGCACGTCGCGCACCTCGGCCGGCGCCGGCGCCAGCTCGACGAACGGCTCGCCTGCGTAGGCGTCCTCGTACATGACGTCGAGCTCGTCCTGCTCCATCGGTCGAGTGGGCGTCACGTAACAGTTGACGAGCTCCCCCTGGTCGAGCGGCACGAGATGCGGAGTGAACTGCACTCGCAAACCTGGATGCGTGGGGTCGAGATCGTCCAGCTGCTGCTCGATCTCCGGCGTGTGGCGGTGATGGACGATGTTGTAGGGAAGGATGTTCTCGCCGCTGTTGGAGAAGTGCGTCTGCCAGGTCGCCGAGCGGCCCGCACCGGAGAGGCCCTGCTTGGCATCGATCACGAGGTCGGCGATCAGCCCCACGCGCGCGAGCGGCGCAAGGCCGAGCAGCGACGCAGTCGGGTAGCAGCCCGGTGTGGCGACGAGGTCGGCGGCGGCGATCGCCACGCGATGCAGCTCGGGCAACCCGTAGGAGGCGTCTTCGAGCAGCTCCGGGTGCGGATGCGGGCCGTACCACCGTTCATAGGTCGAGCGCTCGCTGAGACGAAAGTCTGCGCTTAGGTCGACGACGCGCACGTCGCGAGCGCGCAGCGCGGCGACGACCGGAGCCGAGGCCGCATGCGGGTATGCGACGAGCGCGGCGTCCACGTCGCCATGACGATCGAGGTCGAGCTCCTGTAGCTCCAACGGCACGCGGTAGCGTGGATAGAGCTCGTCCAAGCGCTGGCCGGCCTGCGCACGCGCGGTGACGGTGCGCAGCTCGAACAGTGGATGGCGCCACAACAGGTTTGCCGCGAGCGCCCCCGCGAACCCGGTGGCACCCGCGACCAGCACACGCGGCGAGCCGGATGCGAACCGCTGCTCAGCCACGCAACTCACCCCCGATCTCGTGTAGCGCCGCGACGATCCTCTCGCGCGCGGGGGCCACGTCCTCGTCGGTGAGTGTGCGATCGAGTGCACGGAAGGAGAGGGCGAGCGCCAGCGAGCGCCTCCCCTCCCCCACCTGCGCGCCGGCGTACACGTCGAACACCTCGGCCTCCTCCAGCGTCTCGCCGCCGACGCGGCGCACGAGCGCGAGCAGCTCCTCGGCGCTGACGTTCTCGGGCAGCGTCACCGCGAGGTCTTGGCGCAGCGCGGGGAAGGCGCCGAACGGCTGGAAGGCGACCGTCTCGGGGGCGATCGCGGCGAGCTCGCCGAGGTCGATCGCGAACGCCGCGGTGCGCTCGAGACCCCATGCGTCGGCGACCAGCGGGTGCAGCTCGCCGAGGAAGCCGAGCATCGACTGCCCGTGTGCCGGGTCGCTGTCCTGTGCGGGACCCTCGGCAGCGGCAGTATCGACGGGACCACCAGCGAGTACCGCCGCGCTGCGGCCGGGATGCAGGAAGGGCCAGTCGGCGGGCACCACCGACCAGCGCACGTGGAAGCGGTCGAGCAGCCCCGCCAGCAGCGCCTTGGCGGCGAAGAAGTCGGCCTGCGCGCGCTCCCCCCGCCACGCACGGGGTGCGGTGTGCCCACTCAGCAGCGCCCCGAGCCCGTGGTGCTCGTCGGCGGGGCGCTCATCGGTGCTGGCGCGATAGACGGTGCCGGACTCGAAGATCGCGATGTCGGGGCGCCCGCGCGAGACGTTGTGGCGCGCGGCGTCCAGCAGCGAGCCGAGCAGCGTGGGGCGCATCGTCGACTGGCTGTCCGACAGCGGGTTGGCGACCGTCACGACCTTGCGCAGCTGGTGGCCGGGCGGGATCAGCAGCCGGTCGAGCAGCTGCGGGTCGGCGAAGCTCCAACCGACGATCTCGTGCAGCCCGCGCCCCACCAGCGCGTCCTCGGCGGCGCGGCGCACGCGCTGGGCGTGGGTGAGCCGCCCGGCGGCGCCCCGGCGGGCAGGCAGGGTGGCGGGCAGGCGCTCCAGCCCGTCGATGCGCGCGACCTCCTCGATCAGGTCCACCTCGCGGGTGACGTCCTCGCGGCGCAGCGCCGGCACGGTCACGTCCAGGCCGTCGTCGCGGAGCGTGGTGTCGAAGTCGAGCGCATCGAGGATCTCCGCCTGGCGCGCCACCGCCACGGACACGCCCAGGATCGCCCGCACGCGGCGCTCGCGCAGTCGGATCGTCCGCGGGGCCTGGGGCACCCACTCCCCCTCGGCGCCAACGTCGATCGTGCCCGGCAGGAGCGTGGCGCCGCACAAATCGAGCATCAACCGCGACGCGACGGCCTGCGCGTGCAGGCACTGCTCGGGGGCAAGGCCCTTCTCGAAGCGCCCCGAAGCCTCGCTACGCAACCCGAGCGCCCCGGAGGAGCGGTGGATGTTGGCTCCGTGCCAGTTGGCGACCTCCAGCAACACCCGCGTGGTCGCCTCCCCCACCTCTGAGCGCGCGCCGCCCATCAGCCCGGCGATCGAGGTGGGGCCCTCGGCGTCCTCGATCACCACCGTCTCGGCGTCGAGCGTGCGCGTCTGCCCGTCGAGCGTCTGGACCTGCTCGCCGTCGACGGCGCGGCGCACCGTCAGCCGCGCGCCGGCGACGCGGTCGAGGTCGAAGGCGTGCAGCGGCTGGCCGGTGAGCAGCATCGCGTAGTTGGTTATGTCCACCACGTTGTTGATCGGGCGCTGGCCGGCGGCGCTCAGCCGCGCCTTCAGCCATGGCGGCGAGGGCGCAATCGTGACGTTCTCGAATACGCGCGCGGTGAAGCGGGGGCAGAGGTCGGGGCAGCGCACCTCGACCGTGGCCGGCGCGGCGCCACCGCTTGTCGCCGTGGAGCCCTCGCTCGCCACCAGTGGCCCCGGGCTGCCGGGGTCCTCACTCCACGGCGCGGGGGCGAGCGCAATGCCGGTAGCCGCGTGCAGCTCGCGCGCGACCCCGTACACGCCCAGGCAATCGGGGCGGTTGGGGGTGATCTCGAGCTCGAGCACCTCCATCGAGATCGGCAGCACATCCTGCAGCGGCGTGCCGGGCGCAAGCTCGCCGTCGATACTCGTGCTGTCGAGCACCATGATGCCCGCCCGGGTGGGTGAATCAATGTCGAGCTCGCTCTCGGCGAGGATCATCCCTTCGGAGACCACTCCGCGCAGCTTCGCCTTGCCGAGCTTCGTGCCGTCGGGCATCACCGCACCCGGGCGGGCGACCGCCACCGTCTGCCCGGCGGCGACGTTGGGGGCACCGCACACGATCGTCGCCGGGCCGTCGGGGAGGCCAAGCTCGACGCTGCACACCCGCAGCCGGTCGGCATCCGGATGCTGCTCGGCGCTCAGCACGCGCCCGAGGACGAAGTTCTCCGCGGATGGCACACCGTGGTGGTGGATCGCCTCGACCTTCGTCCCGGTCATCGTCAGGCGCTGCTCGATCGCCTGCACGTCCAGGCCGGGATCGCAGTATTCGCGCAACCATGGCAGCGGAACCCTCATCTCGGTGTCCCTCTCCCTATTGCATTGTGGGAGGGCCGCATGCGGCCCTCCCCGGGGCCGCGCATGCGCGGCCCCGCCGGTGGGCGCATGCGCCCACCGGTTCCAGGTGGGAAGGGGAATGTGCCCGTGCGCATTTAGAACTGCTCCAGGAAACGCAGATCGTTTTCGAAGTACAGCCGCAGGTCGGGGATCCCATGCTTGAGCATCGCGATCCGCTCCACGCCCATCCCCCACGCGAAGCCCTGCACCTTCTCGGGGTCATAACCGGGCGCGTTGGCGGCCGTGGTGGGCACGTGGGAGTAGACGTTGGGGTCCACCTCGCCGGCGCCGAGCACCTCCAGCCAGCCCTCACCCTTGCACAGGTAGCACCGTGAGCCGTCGCGCAGGAAGCCCTTGCCGGAGCAGTGAAAGCAGGAGACGTCCACCTCCACGGAGGGCTCGGTGAAGGGGAAGAAGTGCGGGCGCAATCGCACCTCGCGCGCATCGCCGAACAGCTCGCGCGCGAACACCAGCAGCGTGCCCTTGAGGTCGGCGAGCGTGATGTCCTCGTCCACCGCCAACCCCTCGATCTGGTGGAACTGCGGCGTGTGCGTGGCATCTGAGTCCGGCCGGTAGACGCGCCCGGGTATCACCACGTACAGCGGTGGCGGGTGCGCCTCCATCGCGCGCACCTGCATCGGCGAGGTGTGCGTGCGCAGCACCAGCTCCTCGGCCCCGGGCAGGGTCTCGATGTAGAAGGTGTCGGTGCGCGCCCGCGCAGGGTGCGTCGGGCTGTGGTTGAGCGCGTCGAAGTTGTAGTGGACGGTCTCGACCTCGGGGCCTTCCATGATCGTGAAGCCCAGCCCAAGGAACACGTCTTCGAGCTCGCGCATCGTCGCGGTGAGGACGTGCAGGCGCCCGATCGGCTGTGGCGGGGCGCCGGGCAGGGTGACGTCGACGCGGTCGCGCCGCAGCTGCTCGCCCAGCTCCGCGCCGGCCAGCTCACCGGCCCGCGTCTCGATCAGTCGCTCCAGGGCGACACGGGCCTCGTTGGCGGCCTTGCCCACCGCGCCCCGTTCCGCGGGAGGCAGCTCGCGCACGCCGCGCAGCGTCTGCGGCAGCTCGGCCTTGCGCCCGAGGTGGTGCACGCGCAGGGCCTCCAACTCCTCGGCAGTGGTGGCCGCGGCGATCTCGCTCTCGGCCTGCGCGCGCAGCTGTTCGATCCGTTCGATCACGATGGCGGGACCTTATTCGGAACAGAGAGGGCCGGTTTGCTGGCCCGCGGCGGCAACGAGTGGCCCAGTGCATGCAACCCCTTGGTCATCTCATACAGCGCGATGGCAGCCGCCATCGCCGCGTTCAGCGAGTCGCCCGCGATCGGGATGTACGCGGCGCGCTCGCACGCGACGACGAGCTCGCTCGGCAGCCCCTCGCGCTCAGACCCCACCAACAGGGTGATCGGCCCCTGCGCCGGCCCGCTGAGCGGCTGGACCAGGGGGCGGGCGTCGGGCACCAGTGCGACCCGCTCGCCCGGCAGTTGTGCGATCGACTCCACGTGCGCCACGTCCACGTAGAAGATCGCGCCCATGCTGGCCCTCACCGCCTTGGGCGACCAGGGGTCGGCGCAGTGAGGGCCGAGCGCCACGCACGAGGCGCCGAACGCATGCGCCGCGCGCAGCACCGTGCCAACGTTGCCGGGGTCGGAGAGCGCGTGCAGGTAGACGCACAGCGGCCCCTGCGCGCCCGTGCTCCAGCGCTGCTCATACACACCGATCGCGCGTGTTCCCGACCCGAGCGTGCTCACCGCCGCCAGCGCTGCCGGCTCCACATCCACGAAGTCCCGCCCCCCGAGTCCGCTGCCGGCGGAGCGATACCCCTCCACCGGCTTCCAACCGGCGGCGGCGGCCGCCGCGAGCAGATCCTCGCCCTCGGCGAGGAAGCGGCCGCTGCGCGTGCGCTCCCGACGGCGTTGCAGGCGCCGCAGCTCCTGCAGGTGGGGGTTGTGGGGAGAGGTGATGATGGTCATCGGTGGATGTGGTTGGCGGGGGTTCTGTATTGAACTTTTCGGACCCCAACCCTTCATTTTGTGAAGTAGTGGGTACGTGTTTGGATAACAAAAAAGGCGCCGTCCATGAGGAGCAGCGCCCGGGAGGCTGGATATGTCGGCGGCCTTTGAGATCAGGCAGCCGACGCCTCGCGGGCAACCTCGGCGAAACGTCGGAACGCATCGGCGTCGCGCACGGCGATGTCGGCAAGCACCTTGCGGTCGAGCTCGACACCGGCCAGCGAGAGGCCGTGCATGAACTGGGAGTAGCTCATCCCGTTCTGGCGGGCGGCGGCGTTGATGCGGGTGATCCACAGCCGCCGGAAGTCGCGCTTGCGGTTGCGCCGATCGCGGTAGGCGTAGGTGTCCGCCTTGATCAGCGCCTCCTTGGCGCGGCGGTAGTTGGAGTGCGCCTCGCCCCTGAAGCCCTTCGTCAGCTCGAGTGTGGCGCGGCGCTTCTTGCGCGCGTGTACGGAGCGCTTGACCCTCACGAGCCCGCCCCCTTCTTCGCGGCCGCCGCACTGCGGGCGGCCGCAGAGGCGCTGCGCGAGCTCTTCGTGGGCGCGCCCAACATCCGCTTGATCCGCGGGGTGTCGTCCGCCGAGAGTAATGCGGGAGCCCCGAGGGCGCGCTTGCGCTTGGGCGACTTCTTCTCCAGGATGTGGCTGGTGAAGGCGTGCCGCCCGCGCACCTTGCCGGTGGCGGTGAGCTTGAAGCGCTTCTTGGCGCCGGAGTGAGTCTTCATCTTGGGCATGGCGAGGCGGTGATTATGGCAGACCGGCCGCTTCACACCACTAGCGGCACGCAGACGCCGCCACGCCAGCCGCTCTCGCGGGGCAACCACACCGTCCCAAACCGCAAATAGCTGTCATGTATCGGCCGTCGAGAGCCGATGAATCCACTGATGGATCGAGCCTCGATCGCGCACCTTCCCGTTGAGCAGGCGGCACGGCTGCCGAACGCCGCCCCGAGTGCGATCGCCCACGCGCTACGCGAGATCGCGGAGATCGGGGCGGTCGATCCCGATCGTGCCCTCGACCTGGCATGCGAGCGTCTGGTGCAGTCGATCGCCGCCACCGAGCGCATGCGCGGCGAGCTGCGAGCGCGCCGCGGCGAGCTGCGCACGTTGGAGAACCGCATGCAGGTCACAACCGAGATGCTGGCGGAGGGCGTGCTCGTGTTCGACCTCCATGGACGGACCGTCTACGCCAACAACGCCGCCGCGCGGATCCTCAGCATGAGCCACGACCAGCTGCTCGCGCGCCACGTCCGCGACCGCCGCTGGCACTTCCTGCACGAGGATGGCTCCCCCTGGCCGGTCGCCTCGCATCCGACCGTGGAAACGCTGCAGACGGGGCGCTCCGCGCGCTCGGTGGCGATCGGGGTGCAGAAGCCGACTGGCGCGGTGACGTGGATCTCGCTCAGCTCGCGGCCCGCCCTGGACGAGCACGGGAACCAGTGCGGCGCGATCGCCATCTTCGCGGACATCAGCGAGCGGCGCACGATCCTCGAGCAGCTGCGCCACCAGGCTCATCACGACCAGCTCACCGATCTCGCCAACCGCAGGCTGTTCCACAAAGAGCTCGACCGCGCGATCTCCCGCGCCCAGCGTCACGGGTGCGCGGTCGCGCTCGTCTACATGGACCTCAACGGCTTCAAGCAGGTCAACGACACGCTCGGCCACCATGCCGGCGACGAGGTGCTGCGCACGCTGGCCGAACGGCTGGGCGGCGCGGTGCGCGATGACGAGCTGATCTCCCGCTACGGCGGCGACGAGTTCGTGGCGCTGCTCAGCATGCTGCGTCACCCCGCCGCCGAGGTGCAGGCGTTCATGGAGCGCATGCGCCTCACGCTCGCCGAGCCGATCCGCGTGGAAGCGGGCGCGGTGAAAGTCGGCGCCAGCCTCGGCGCGAGCGTGTACCCGCACGACGGGTCCAACGCCGAGCAGCTGCTCCACCACGCCGACGCGGCGATGCTCTCGATGAAGGGCACGCGCGCGGCCTGAGGCCGAGGGCGCGGCCCGAGGCTGAAGGGCGCGTGGCGCCCCGAGCTACGCCGGCTCGGAGGCCGTCGGGGCCTCTTCGCTCTGCAGCTCGTCGGCCGACGCGTCCAGCGCGGGGGCATCCTCCACGGGGCTGTCCAGTGCGGCGACATCCCCTGCGGGCATATCCCCGGTCGCGGCATCCTGCACCGGCGTGGCCACAGCCGACGCATCCCGCGCCTGGGCCGCCTCGCCCTCCGCAGACACCGAGGCGTCTCCATCCGCGGGCGCTGGGGCCTGTGGGGCGTCAGCCTCCCCCGCCGGCCCGACGCCGTCGGGCGACGAGGCGTCGAAACGTCCGGCCAACACCGCCTTGGAGGGGCCGAGCATCATCGTCATGTTGCGCCCCTCCTGCATCGGGCGCTGCTCGACGATGCCCAGCTCCGCGAGCTCCTCCGCGAGCCGGTCGAGGATCAGGGTGCCGCGCTCGGGGTGGGTGACCTCGCGCCCGCGGAACATGATCGTGACCTTGACCTTGTCCTTGTGGCGCAGGAAGCGTTCGACGTGATGCTTCTTGGTGTCGTAGTCGTGTTGGGCGATCTTCGGGCGGAACTTGATCTCGCGCACGGTGATCTGCTGCTGGTGCTTGCGCGCCTGCTTCTGCTTCTGGGCCAGCTCGTACTTGTACTTGGAGTAGTCCAGCACGCGGCACACCGGGGGTCGCGCCTCTGGCGCGACCTCGACCAGATCGAGGTCGCGCTCCTGGGCAAAGCGCAGCGCGTCGGGGGTCTTCAGCACCCCGACCTGCGCGCCCTGATCGTCGATCAGGCGCACCTCGGGCACGCGGATCCGCTCGTTGACCCTGGTCGTGTCCCGCTCGGGCGGGCGCCGGTCGAACCTCCGGGGTACGGCCACTAGCTGTCCTGGCGGCGCGTCAAGCCGATTCGATGGCGCTGCACACTGAAGATGGGATGCGGGAACTCCTCAAGGCGGCCGAGTATAACGGGGTGTCGGCGGTCCACAAGGGGAGCCTTGCGACAGCCATCCGATTTCGGCCCGCCAACCGCGCCCCACACCGGCCCGACATGGGTGGATGACGTTCACGCGTGGCGGGGCAGGTGAGGCGAGCGGGACCACGCCTGCATCCACGCCCCTCCCGGGATGCCTACGTGGCCTCGTGCAACGTGGCCGAGGACGCGCGCCGTCGCGCGTGTGCCACCAGCCGCTGCGCGAGCTCCTCAACAGCCGCGCCGCCCGTGTCTCCAGCTCGGTGCTCGCGCACCGACACCGTGCCCTCGCGCTGCTCGCGCTCGCCGACCACGAGCATGTGCGGGATGCGGCGCAGCTCGGCGTCGCGCACCTTGCGAGCGATCGACTCGCTGCGGTCATCCAGCTCGACGCGCAGCTCCCGCTCGCGCAGACGCTCCCGCACGGAGGCGCCGTACTCGTTGAAGCGGTCCGAGACCGGCAGCACGATCGCCTGCACGGGCGCCAGCCACAGCGGCAACTCGCCGGCATAGTGCTCGATCAGGATGCCGATGAAGCGCTCGAAGGAACCCAGCAGCGCGCGGTGGATCATCACCGGCCGGTGCTCGGCGTTGTCGGCGCCGGTGTAGGCCAGCTCGAAGCGTTCGGGCATCGAGTAATCGAGCTGCACCGTCCCCAGCTGCCAAGAGCGCCCGATCGAGTCGGCCATGTGCAGGTCGATCTTGGGGCCATAGAAGGCGCCGTCCCCCGAATTGACCTCGTACGCGAGGCCCTCCGCCTCCAGGGCTCCCTTCAGCGCCGCCTCGGCGCGGTCCCACATCGCCTCGCTGCCGATCCGCCGCTCCGGGCGTGTCGAGAGCTCCAGGCGCGGCTCGAACCCGAACAGCTCGTAGATGTGAAAGCCGAAGCGCAAACACCGCACGACCTCCTCCTGCACCTGCTCCTCGGTGCAGAAGATGTGCGCGTCGTCCTGGGTGATGGAGCGCACGCGCAGCAGCCCGTGCAGCGTGCCGCTGGGCTCGTGACGGTGCACCAACCCCTGCTCGGAGTAGCGGACCGGTAGGTCGCGGTAGGAGCGGCGGGCATCCTTGTAGATCTGGATGTGCGCCGGGCAGTTCATCGGCTTCATGCCCATCGGTCGGGATTCGACCTCGGTGAAGTACATGTTCTCCCGGAACTTGTCCCAGTGCCCGGACTGCTTGAAGAGCTCGACGTCGAACAGAATCGGAGTTTTGACCTCTTCGTAGCCGCGTGCGCGGTTCTCCTCCCGCCACAGCTCGGTGAGCGCGTTCCACACCGCGATCCCCGCCGGCTTCCACAGCGGAGAGCCCGGGGAGAGCTCGGAGAACTGAAAGAGATCGAGCTCGCGTCCCAACTTGCGGTGATCGCGGGCACGCGCCTGCTCGAGGCGTTCCAGGTGCTCCTCGAGCGCCGCCTTCGTGAAGAACGCGGTGCCGTAGATTCGCGTGAGCATCGTGCGGGTCGAGTCCCCCCGCCAGTAGGCGCCCGCCACCGACTGCAGCCGGAAGGCGCCCACGGTCTTGGTGGAGGGCGCGTGCGGGCCGCGACAGAGGTCGGTGAAGGGGCCGTTGGTGTAGAGCGACACGGTCTCCAGGGCACCGGGCTTCCCGTTCCCCGCGCTACCCCCCGCCGCGGCACTCACGAGATCGTCGATCAGCTCGACCTTGTAGTCCTGTCCCAGAGCCGCAAACCGCGCACGCGCATCCGCGACCGGGATGTCCTCGCGCTCGAAACGCTCCGCCGCCTTGACGTGCGCGCGCATCCGCTCTTCGATCGCCGGGAAGTCGGCCTCGGAGACGCTGACCTCATCGGGGAACTCGAAGTCGTAGTAGAAGCCCTGCTCGATCGCCGGTCCGATCGAGATCTTCACGCCCGGGTAGAGCTCCATCACGGCGGCGGCGAGCACGTGAGCGGCGTCATGGCGGATCAGTCGCAGCGGCTCCTCCCCCTCGCTGCGCGCTGTCACGATCGCGATTCGCGCGCCGTCCTCCAGCGGGCGCGCCAAGTCGCGCACCTCTGGTGCCTCGCCGCCGATCTCCACCGCCAGCGCCACCCGCGCCAACCCGGGGCCGATCGCCGCGGCCGCGTCGGCGCCGGTCGCACCGTCCTGCAGCTCCAGCGGCTTGCCGTCGGGGAGTGTCACAGTGATGCTCATCGCGGGTTGCAGGCTACCCAGCCGGCGAGCTGGTTGGTGCGCTCAACAGAGAACACGACCTCCGCGGCCCACCCGCCCGCGGCTCGCGCCTCGGGGCAAGCGCTTGCTTCGCGCCCCCACCGGCCCGCTCAAGCCGGCTGCCACAGCGCGTCGTCGCCCAGCGGGGTACGCCGCGCGCGGCCGTCTCCCACCAGCTCGATCAGCGCGCGCTCGGCGGCAGCGCGGTCGGGGGGGTTGTTGCCCTGTGCCATGATCGCCGCCACCTCCTGGGTGACCAGGCCGCCAGGAAGGCCCTCCAGCGCCGCCAGCGGGCTGTCGGGCGGGGGCTCACGACGCAGCGTGTGGTCGAGGTTGGCGATCAGCACGTCGTACGCCTCGATGGTCTGAAAGCCGCCGGCCTCCAGGCGCCGCTCCCGATCCGTGCCCGCGTCGGCGGCGAACACCAGCGACGGCGCCGAGTAGCGCACCGGGCCGTCGGTCTGGCGGGCCTTGCCCTGGAAGTGGGTGGGGCCGCCCTCGGCTTGGCGGGTCTCGCGCTTGTCGGCCTCGTACGCCTCGATCACACGCGCGTCGTCGATCGCCGCCGCCACCGCCTCCACGTCGACACCCTCCACGCCCGCCAGCGCCAGCGCGATCCCCTCGTCCTCGTCGAGCGGCAGGGTGGTCGTAAACCATCCAAGCTGCAGCGCCCTCAGCGCCTCCAGCTCGCGGCCGGGGAACAGCAGGCGGGTGGCCACGATCGCACGGCAGGCGCGGGCGGTGGCCAGCACGCGTGCCCGCGGGGCCAGCAGGAACGGCATCCCGTAGCGGGCGCGGAACATCAGCTGGCCCTGCGTCGAGCGCGTCGGCGTGTAGCCGCTCTGCACATACCGCTCGGCGCTCTCCGCCAACCCGATCGTCACCAGGCGCCAGCGCAGCTGCGAGCCATAGCGCCAGCGGAGCACCGCGAGCGCCGGGCTGACCGAGTAGCCCCACGGACATCCGGGGTCGTTGAAGTAGGTGACGTCGATCCCGCTCACAGCCCCAAAGATAGCCACGCCAAACCCGCCGACCAGCGATGCAGACAATCGTCCGCAGTATCTGCGAGGATGGCGCAATGGCAACCGAGCCGCGGATCTCGATCATGCTCTCCCCCGGTCAGATCGAGGAGATCGTGCGCGCCGCCGACCCCGGACGCGCGCCGGGCTTCGCCGCGTTGATCTCGGCGGCGCTCAGCCGGGCCGACGAATCCGGCCTGCCCACATATGACGACCGCCGGCTGTCGCGGTCGCTGCTGCGGGGCCTGGCGATCCTGACGTGTTTTGGCCCCGACGAGCCGACGCTGGGGCTGATGGAGATCGCCGAGCGCCTGCAGATCAGCGCCAGCACGATCCACCGCTACGTGATCACGCTCGTGGAGGTGGGGCTGTTGGAGCAGGCGCCAAAGACGCGCAAGTATTCGCTGCCGACGGTATGACGCCGCATTGGACCCCCTGGCAACCTCGACCGCACCCGGGCGAGCCGACCGCACCGCCCTCTACTCAGCCAACTCACCCAACCTCCACGCGGTAAAGCACGTGCGCAAACCCCGCGTGCCGCAGTTCGCGGACCGGAGCCATGCCGAGCTTGTCCATCACCCGCCGCGAAGCGAGGTTGTCGGCGCGGCTGAGTGCGACCGCCACCCGCGCGCCCTTCGCGGCCGCGAGCGCGAGCGCTTCGGCGCCGATCGCGGTGGCGACCCCTCTGCCCCACGCATCCGGGGTGACGGCCCAGGCGAGCTCGAGCTCCGGGCGGCCGTCCAGCAGCCGCAGGCCGAGGCCGCCGCAAGCGACCGTGCGTCCCCGCTCGCCGACGATCCAGGGGCCAAAGCCGTGGGCCCTCCAGTGCCCCGCGCCGGCGCGCGCCCGCGCGGCGCACTCGGCCTCCGAGTGGACTTGCGTGCGTCCCGCGGGCAGCAGCCAGCGCGCGACCTCGGGTGCGCCAAACAGGTCCATCAGCACGGGGCCGTCGTCCTCGGAGAACGCCCTCAAGGAGAGCTCGGGGAGGTCGGTCATCGACCGATGATGCCACTCAACCCGCACAGGTGAGCGATTTGCGCGCGAGGTGACTGGTACGGTGGCGAGCCGATGCCGGACGGATACTTTCCACGAGGCGTATCGATGCTGCGCCGCGTCCACGAAGAGAAGGCGGTGGGCCTCCTCTATGGGCAGCGCGCGCTGTGCGTCGGCGCGGTGAAGCCCCTCAACTATGTGGGCACCAGCAGGCACACGCGCAACAAGAGCACGCCCTTCCGCCGCCTCTCGCACACCGGCGAGATGTTCGAGGCCGTCTTCTTCGGAACCCGTGCGGAGGCAGATCGCGTGCTGGAGGCCGTGCGGCGCATGCACGAGCGCGTCGTCGGCGAGCTCCCCGAGGACGCCGGCCCCCACTATCCGGCCGGCACTCCTTACTCGGCCGACGACCCCGAGCTCATGTTGTGGACGGTGGCGGTGATCGCCGACTCGGCCGAGTGGTTCTACGAGCGGCTGGTGCGCCGCATGAGCGACTCCGAGCGGGAGGCGCTGTGGCGTGACTATGTGCGTTTCGCCGAGCTGTTCGGAATGCCCGCCACGTCCGCGCCGGCCACCTACGGCGATTTCCGCGCGTGGTATGAGCGCCAGCTCGCCGCCGAGGACCTCCACCTGACCGAGGAGGCCCGTTACATGGGCTACGCCTCGGCCTTCGCGATCCCGATGCCCGCAAGTCGCCAGCTGGGCAAGCGCCTTCACGATCTGGTGATGCTCTGCTCGTTGCCTGCGCGTGTGCGCGAACTGTACGGCCTGCGCTGCACCCCTCTTCACGAGGCGACGTGCGCGGCGCTGCTCGCCACCTCCCGTGGCACCCGGCCACTGCTGCCGCGCAGGCTGGTGCTCGGCTCGTGCGTCCAGGAGTTCCGGATGGTCGCCGCCACCGAGCGACGGCGGATCGCGCGGGGTGAGCAGACCCCGCAGCTCGCCGACTGACGATCGTGCGGCCGTCGTGCACGATCTTCGCAGCTCGCCGACTGACGCCCGGACGAGCGGGGGCCAATGGGAGGACGCTCCGACTAGGAGCCGATCGCCAGCGCCAAAGCCAGCAGCGCCAGCAGATGGAACGTCTGATCGACGGCGATCGACACCGCGAGGTTTTCCTTCGGGTCCAACCGCTTCACGCCCTTCATATATGCCTGCAGCAGCCTTCCGTCGTCCTGGATGAGGTGCGGGATGAAGATCGCGGGGATCACCCACACCAGTTCCACGCCGAGATCGGCCACCACCAGCGCCGGAATGAAGCACAGCGTGTAGAGGGTGACGTGGGTGAACAGCGCCCTCTGCGCGTCGCGAGCGCCCCTTTCCAGGCCGCCGCGCTTATGGAGAGCCTGCCAGTTGGTCTGCAGGAGATAGTCGCCCACCAGGTGCGACACCACGAAGGCGATGAAGACTTCGACCCAGGTCATTCCACCAGAGCCTATCCGGACGAGTCGGCCGGATACCCACGGCCCATCCGCCGCGTGCACGCCGCCCCACCCCGCTCCGGCCCACGGCCCGCCGCCCCGTGCCCGCTCGCGCACGGCCTGACGCCGCCCAGCGCACGCGGCCTCGCCTGCGCAGGCCCGCCGCAGGGCGGTCGGCGGAGGCCCTGTGTAGCCTTGGCGCGGTGAGCGCGATAGCCCAGGGCAGCCAGGGGAGCCCGTTTCCGCCGATCGCCGACTACGGCTTCCTCTCGGACTGCGAGACCTGCGCGCTGATCGCGCCCAGCGGCAACGTCGAGTGGATGTGCCTGCCGCGCCTGGACTCGCCGAGCGTGTTCGGGGCGATGCTCGACCGCGACGCCGGCGGCTTTCGCCTGGGACCCGCCGGCGTGACCGTGCCCGGCGCGGTGCGCTACCTGCCGGGCACGCTGGTGCTGGAGACCAGCTGGGAGACGCGCACCGGCTGGGTGGTGGTCCGCGACGTGCTCTGCATCGGGCCCTGGTACCACAACCAGGAGCGCTCGCGCACCCACCGCCGCTCGCCGACCGACTACGACGCCGACCACGTGCTGCTGCGGACCGCCTTCTGCGTGCAGGGATGGGCCGAGATCCACCTCGACTGCGAACCGGTCTTCGACTACGGCGGCCTCGCCGCCGAGTGGTCCTACGCCGGCCCCGGCTACAACGAGGCGACGGCCGCCTCGGAGGGCATGGACCTGAAGCTGCGACTGGTCACCGACATGAACCTCGGGTTCGAGGGCCCGCGTGCCCGCGCACGCACGATCCTGCATGAGGGGGAGTCGGTGTTCGCCGCGCTGGGCTGGTCCGAGCATCCGCTGCCCACGACTTACGCGGAAGCCAACGAGCGGCTCGTACGCACCGCCCACCACTGGCAGGAGTGGCTCAAGCAGGGCACCTTCCCCGATCATCCCTGGCGCACCCACCTGCAGCGCAGCGCGCTGACGCTGAAGGGGCTGAGCTACGCCCCCACCGGTGCGATGGTCGCGGCGGCCACCACCTCGCTGCCCGAGACGCTCGGCGGCGAACGCAACTGGGACTACCGCTACACCTGGATCCGCGACTCCACCTTCATGCTGTGGGCCCTCTACACCCTGGGCTTCGACTGGGAGGCCAACGACTTCTTCTACTTCGTCGCCGACCTCGCCGAGGCCGAGGAGGGGGAGCTGCAGATCATGTACGGGATCGGCGGGGAGAGTCGCTTGGAGGAGCAGGAGCTCGACCATCTCTCCGGCTACGCCGGCTCGCGGCCGGTGCGGATCGGCAACGGCGCCTACCGCCAGCGCCAGCACGACGTGTGGGGCGCGGTGCTCGACTCGATCTACCTGCACACCCGCTCGCGCGACCAGCTCCCCGACCGGCTGTGGCCGATCATCAAGCGCCAGGTCGCCGGTGCGTTGGCTCACTGGCGCGAGCCCGACCACGGGATCTGGGAGGTCCGCGGCGTGCCCCAGCACTTCACCTCCTCCAAGCTCATGTGCTGGGTCGCCGCCGACCGCGGGGCCCGCCTGGCGCAGCTGCGCGAGGACCGCGAGTGGGCCGAGCGCTGGCACGCCGCGGCCGAGGAGATCCACGCCGACATCTGCGCGCACGGGGTCGACGAGCGCGGGGTCTTCACCCAGCACTACGGCACGACCACGCTCGACGCCTCGCTTCTGCTGGCGCCGCTCGTGCGCTTCCTGCCGGCCGAGGACCCTCGCATCGTCGCCACCGTCCTGGCGATCGCCGAGGAGCTCACCGAGGATGGGCTGGTGCTGCGCTACCGCGTCGCCGACACCGACGACGGGCTCACCGGCGAGGAGGGCTCGTTCACGATCTGCTCCTTCTGGCTGGTCTCCGCGCTGTGCGAAATCGGTGAGCTGGAGCGCGCGCGGGCGCTGTGCGAGAAGCTCGTCTCCCATGCCTCCGCGCTGGGGCTCTACGCCGAGGAGATCGATCCCCGCACCGGCCGCCATCTAGGCAACTTTCCCCAGGCCTTTACGCACCTCGCACTGATCAACGCCGTCATGCATGTGATCCGAGCCGAGCGTGGCGAGCAGGATCCGACTTCCGCAATCGCTACGGTGCTCCGATGAGCTCGGGCTCCACCTACCTGCGCCTGGAGGTGATCAGCGGCAACGCGATCGGTGACACGATCGTCGTCGATGACGAGCTCGTCATCGGACGGCATGCCGACGGGGCCGGCCGACTCTCCGAGGACGAGGAGATCTCCCGCCAGCACGCGCGCATCTCGCGCGAGGCCACAGGCGACTATGCGATCGAGGACCTCGGCTCCTCCAACGGCACCTTCGTCAACGGCCTGCGGATCCAGAGTCCCCGGCTGCTGGCGCTGGATGACTCGATCGAGGTCGGCGCCACGACGCTCCTCGTCAAGGCGATCGTCGAGCCCGAGCCCGTGGTGGTGGCCAACCCGACCGTCGTGTCGCGCGTGCCAGTGGAGGTGGCCCCCGCCGTCGCGCCGTTGGCGCTCGCGCTGGAGGTCGATTTCGATGCCCGCGAGGCGCGCATCGCGCTCGGCGACGGTGGGGACTCCGTCCGTTTCGTGTTCGAAGACGGTGTCTGGCGAGCCGCCCTCGCGGTACCCGACTCCGACCAGTAACCCACGCCTACGTAGCGGATCGGGGGCCCACGCCTACATGGCGGATCGGGGGGCTCACGCCTACGTGGCGGATCGGGGGGCTCACGCCTACATGGCGGATCGGCCCACGCCCACGTAGCAGATCGGCGGCCCGCGTCTACGTCGCCGATGGCGGCGCGATCCCGGCCGCCTCGTGCAGCAGACGCGCGTACTCGCCGGCGCTCTGCGGCCGCTCGGCGGCACTCTTGGCGAGCGCTCGCAGCACCGCCGCTCCCAGCCCCGGCGGTGCGTCGGGCAGCTCCGCGCAGGGATCTGGCGGCTCGTCCTGCAGCTGCGCCCACAGGATCCGCATGCCCTTGCGGTCCGCGAACGGCGGGCTCCCGCTGAGGCACTGGCAGATCACGCACCCCAGCGCATATACGTCGGTCGCCGCGCTGACCGCCTCGCCGCGGATCTGCTCGGGCGACATGTAGTCCAGCGAGCCCAACGCCTGCCCCGGCCGCGTGAGGTTCGTGCCCTGGCTGTCCTTCGCCAGGCCGAAGTCGGTGATCAGCGCCGTCCCGTCCAGTTCGAGCAGCACGTTCGCGGGCTTCACGTCACGGTGCACCATCCCGCCGGAGAACAGCGCGTCCAGCCCGTCCGCGACCTCGGCGCACAGCTTGAGCGTCGTCGGCACGTCGAGCTGGCCCTCGCGCCCCAGCTTCTGCTCCAGCGAGCCGCCCTCGATGAAGCGCTGGGAGAGGTACGGGACCCCCTCGTGCTCGCCGGTGTCCAGCACCGGCACCACATGGGGGTTCTTCACCTGCTGGGCGATCATCGCCTCGCGCTCGAAGCGCTTGCGAAAGACGCTGTCCTCGGCGAGATCGCCGCGCACCAGCTTGAGCGCCACCAGCTCGCCCTCGGCGCCGATCGCCCGGTACACGCGACCCATCCCACCAACCTCCAGCAGCGACTCGATCCGGTAGCGCCCCACGGTGACGCCGATCAGTGGGTCGGGCGTCTCGCCCGCCGCCGGCCGATCGCGCTCGGACTCCTCACTCACGCCTGCCACCTCGGTTCGCCTCCCTCGCGATGATTTATCTGCACGCTGGCAGCGTTGCACGTCTCGGCGAGTCTTGCCACGCTCATCACAGCTGGGCTCAGCGCCCGCCCAGCGCCGCGGTCGACCAGCCGAAGCGGGTCAGCTCGGTCGATGGCGCCAGGGCGCCCGGCCGCTCGCCCCTCCTGACGAACACGATCGGCGCCGGCGCGGCGCGTGCGATCGCGCGACGGGTCTCCCCCAGACCCTCGCTGTGCCAGCGCTCTGAGAGCCCCATCACCAACAGCCCGGCCTCCGCCGCCGCGGCGAGAATGCCCTCGCGGCCGGGCTGCGCGAGGATCGGCTCGGCCGAGACTCCCGCGAACTGCTGCACCACCAGCGAGGCGTTCGCCAGTAGTCCGCTCGAGTCGCGGCTGTCCTCGCGGCGCTCGGCCGAGCCCAGCAGCCGCAGCTGCGCGCCGCTGGCCGCGGCGATCCAACACGCCAGCTCCAGCGCCGCCCAGTCGTGGTCGGCACCTCCGAAGGGAACCATCACCGAACGCTCGGGGCCTGGGCTGACGGCAGCTCCCTCGCGCGCCACCAGCACGGCAACGTCGCACTTGGCCTCCCTCAGCACCGTGCCCACCCCCTCGCGGGGCACTCCGTCACCGAGCAGCGGCCGGCGGCCGTCGATCAGCACGAGGTCGACGTCCTCGTCGCGGCACAGCCGCGTCAGGTCGCGCCCGACGTCGGCCGAGGTCAACGCGACGGCGCGGGCGGCCACGCCGGCGTCCAGCAGCTCCCGACGACTGTGCTCCACCTGGGCGGTCGCCTCCTCCACCAGCCGCGCCTCGGTGCGTAGACCACCGCGCACCGCGGCGCCGCGGGGCGGCCTGACGAGGCGCACGAGGATCAGCTCGCGGCGCGGCTGCGAGCGGGCCAGCGGCTCCGCCAGCGCCAGCAGCTGGCTCATCGCGGCCGCGCTCTGGGGTGCGACTAGGATCGAGCGCTCGGGCGCCTCCACCCGTGGCTCCAGGGCAAGCGGCGCGCTGGCGGCGGCGAGCTCCTCCTCCGGCTGCTCCCCGAAGGCGTTGTCGGGATCGAACAACCGCATCAACGGGCCCGTCATGAACGTCGTCACGAGCGCCATGATCACCAGCGCCGTGAACAGCGTCTGCGAGATCGCCCCCACGCTCAGCGCCAGGTTGAGCACGATCAGCTCGGTCAGGCCGCGCGTGTTCATCAGCGCCCCGAGCACCGCCGACTCGCGCCACGGCAGGCGAAGCGTGCGGGTCGCGATCAGCGTCCCGCCGAACTTGCCGACGATTCCGATCGCGCACAGCGCGAGCGTGATCGCAACCAGCTCGCCGCGGTCGAGCAGGCCGACGTTGGTGCGCAAACCGGTGTAGGCAAAGAACAGCGGCAGCAACAGCGTCAACACGAAGTCCTCCACGCGGCGCGTCACGTCCTCGCTGAGCCCCGCGTGGCGGGGCATCGCGAGCCCCATCACGAACGCGCCGAAAATCACCGCGATCCCGATCGTCTCGGTCGTGATCGCCGCCAGCAGCACGCCGGCGAAGATGATCGTGATCCACGTGCCGGGCACGCGGCCGGCCTCGTCATAGGCGACCGCGGCGCGCGCCATCACCGGGCGCACGAGGAACGCCATGCCGAGGCAGAACACCCCCGCCCAGCCGATCGTCTCGAGCACCGCCACACCGCTGCCAGCCCCCGCCACGGCCGTGGCCAGCGCGATCAAAAACCACGCGGAGACGTCGTCGACGGCCGCCGCCGACAGCGCCAGCGCGCCCAGCGGCCGCTTGATCATGCGCCGCTCGGAGATGATCCTCGCCAGCACCGGAAACGCGGTGATCGACATCGATACTCCGACAAACAGGGCGAACGCCGCAAAGCGGATGTCCGGAGCGAGCAGCGTGTACAGCGGCAACGCGGCCAGCAGCCCCAGCATCAGCGGCACCAGCAACGCCGTGTTCGACACCGTCAGGGTCATCTTGGCGCGGCTGCGCAGCTGCCCAAGATCGACCTCCAGGCCGATCAGGAACATGTAGAACACCAACCCGAGGTTCGCCGCCACGCCGATGTAGGGGACGATGTCCGTCGCGAAGATCCTCGCCTGCAGCCCCGGGTCGAGCGCCCCGAACGCGGTCGGCCCGAGCAGGATCCCCGCGAGTACCTCGCCCATCACCCGCGGCTGGCCGATCCTCGGCATCAGGCTGCCGCACAGGCGGGCGAACAGCATCACCACCACCACGGCGATGAAGAACGCCACGACGGTTTCTTCCAGCGTGCGTGGCTTGGCCATCGCGAGCCCCGGCTTGGGAGCCCCCGGTTCGGGGGGCTTGCGCTTGAGCACAGCGCTCACGGGCAGCCCGCCGAGCGAGCCGGCGAGCAGGCCGTGCGCGACGTGAGCGTCGAGCTGGGCGACACGGCCACCCCGCACGCAGTGCACCGAGCCGCGCAGGCGCCCGTTCACGAACCGCAGCGCTCCACTCAGCGTCGATTTGGCGCCCGCGATCGTGACGAACTGCCCCGACTGCGCCAGTTCCATCCTCGCCCCGAGGCAGGCGCTCGCCGCCGAGACGTCGTAACCCCCCGCGATCTGCGGCTGGGCGTGTTTGGTCGCGCCCGAGGTGAACACGAACACCATCACGCTCGCCGCCACCAGCGTCAACACCGCGTAATGGATCGCAAGGCGACGGGCTCCGACGGCGCCCGGCTGCTCGGTATCCCCTGCCTCGCTCGCCCGCGTACTCATCGCGCGGCCCGAGTCTACCCGTGCGGTGGCGCACAGTCCGCCGCCGCGAGATCCGTACGGTATCCGGCCCGATGCGCCGACGCCTGGCATATGATGGAGTCAGGAATGAGGCGCGGCGAAACGAAGCGAGGTGGTTTGATGCGGTCAACATGCACGTGTTCCCGGCGGTCGGTCGTGCTCGTCGTGTTGATGGCGCTGCTCGTGGTCGGGACTACGACGACGATGACGGCGACCGCCGCGGCGCCGGCGACCGTGCCGCCGATCAACGACAACTACCTCGATGCGCTCAACCTCAACGAACCGCCGACCCCGCACCATCCGGGCACGCCGCTAAACCGCACCGAAACTCTGCGCGACGAACGCAACACGACGGTGGCGACGGTCCAATCGGACATCCTCAGCCCGCAGGCCGGGCCCGCCGAGCTGACGGGCTGCAACGGCGTCAGCGAGGGCAAGACGATCTGGTACGACTTCTACCCGAGCGCCAACGGGCTGGTGCGGATCCGCACCTCGGCCGCCTTCGGCACGGTGATGGCGGTCATGCCGTACAACCCCACGACGCTGCTGCCCGAAAACGCGCAGCGTCAATGCGCGGTCAACCAGCCCACGGCAGCCGGCGAACTGTTCGCCAACGTCCAGGCCGGCAAGCCCTACACGATCCAGCTGGGCGGAGTCGAATCGGCCGGGGGCAACATCGAGTTCCTGTTCGACTACGTCGTCCAGCTCAAGCGTCTGCAAGCCGAAGCGACGCTCACCGCGCAGCCGCTCACCGGCGGAGTGCAGGTCGTGAACCTCGCCGTCAGCGCCCCGAAGAAGGCCCGCGTCGAAGTGCGCTGTACGCGTGGCTGCCGTCCTCAGGCCAAGACCGCCCGCTCGCTCGGCTTCCCCGGGCTGCACGGGGCGGTGCTGCCCAATGGCGCCGCACTGAAGATCTATGTGACCGCCAAGAACGAGATCGGCACCTACATCGAATACAAGATCGCGCACGCCAACTTCACCAAGGTCCAGCGCTGCCTGGCCCCGGGCTCGAAAAAGCCCGAGCGCTGCGAATGACCGGGCACCGCCGTCGCCGATGACCGGGCCACGCGCATGAGCTCGACCTCCCAGACCTCGCGTGGGCGCGCGGCAATCGCGGCGCTGATCGTCGTGCTGGTGGTGTTCGGGGCGAGCTTCGGCGTCCGCAAGGCGACGGCGAGCAGCGTACAGGCGGCGCCGCTGCCGGCCCCTGTGGTGGTCTCCTCCACGCCGGTGCACATCTCCGGTATCGCGGCGCCCGCAACGCCACCGGCACTGCGCCGCCCGCCGCACCCCACCACGTCCGCTCCAGCTTCCACTCCAGCGCCGGCGAGCACTCCCGCCCCAGCCACCACCCCAGAATCGACTTCGACCCCCGCCCCCACCCCCACGCCCTCCAAACCGGCCGCCCCGAGCGGTGGCAAAAGCAGCGGCCCGGTGCTCGTGGGCTAGTCTCGATGAGCGCGTGAGGCCGATCGATGCGCAGCGACCGATGGTCTGGTGGTTAATCCCGTGAATCGATTGGCGCCCTGCAGAGGGGACAACGAGTGGACTCGCTTGACAACCCCACCGTCGTAGCCGGCTACCGCATCGACGGCACGCTCGGCGAGGGCGGCATGGGCACCGTCTACCGCGCCACCCAACTCTCGCTGGAGCGAGTGGTGGCGCTGAAGGTGCTGACCGCGGAGCTTTCCGCCGACCCCGCCTTCCGCGAGCGCTTCCGGCGCGAGGGGCTGCTGCAGGCTGCCCTCGACCACCCCCACATCGTCACCGTCTACGAGGCCGGCGCCACCGACAACCGGCTGTTCCTCGCGATGCGCATGGTCGAGGGACCCACGCTGAAGGATCTGATCCTGCGCCGTCAGCTCGACGACCGGCGGGCGCTGCGCCTGCTCACGCAGGTCGCCGAGGCGCTCGACGCGGCGCACGCCAAAGGACTCATCCATCGCGACGTCAAGCCTCAGAACGTGCTCGTCGGCGCGGGCGACCACGCCTATCTGGCCGACTTCGGGCTGACGAAGGGCAACGACGACGCGGCGATGACCGAAACCGGCCAGTTCGTGGGCACGATCGACTACATCTCCCCCGAGCAGGCCCGCGGGACGCGCGCCACCGCCCGCAGCGACGTGTACGCGCTCACGGCCGTGCTCTGCGAGTGCCTCACGGGCCGGGTTCCGTTCGAGCGGGCGACCGAAGAGCGGGCCCTGCTCGCGCACCTCACCGAGCCTCCACCGCGTCTCTCGGAGGTACGCTCCGACCTCCCGGCAGCGATGGACGAGGTGGTCGCGCAGGGGATGGCCAAGGATCCCGCCGACCGGCCCGCGTCCGCCGGCGAGCTGATGCTGCAGGCACGGCGAGCGCTCGGCGCCGCGCCGGGGGAGGCCTCCGCGCCGCCCGCCTCCACCGACGCGACACGCCTGCGACCGGCGGTTGGCTCCCCGACACGAGCGCCGCGGACCGCCGCAAAGAGCGACCCCGGCGCAACACGCCTCGCCACGGCCGCGGTGGGGTCCGACGCCGCGCAGGCATCAGGCGGTCAGCCTGGCGCGGCGGCGCACACCGCCGACCCGCAGGCGCGCGCCTCCACCGCCGCCCCGCCCGCGGTGGGCGCGGCCGGCACTCGCACCCCAACCGGCACCGGCGCCGCGACCGGCGCGCCCAACAGGAGATACCTGCCGGCGCTGATCGCCGCCGCCGTGCTCGCGCTCATCGCCGGGTTGCTGCTGGGCGGGGGCGCGGGCAGCTCCGGCACGGCCTTCACCGACTCGGCGTCGGCAGGCTACGTCGAACTCTCCTTCCCATCGAGCTGGCAGCGGCTCGGGAGCGCACCCACGATTCCCGGGCTCACCCTCTCGCAGCCGCTCGCGCTGAGCACCGGCTCAGCCGCCGGCGCCTCCAACACCTACGCCGCCGCCTCTGGTCAGCGTCTGCTCGCCGGCGAGGTCGGAGCCTCCGGGCCATCGCTGCTGCCAGCGGCGTTCACCGCCGCCCTCAACGGGACGCCGCCCCATCCCGAACCGGTGCGGCTTGGCGCTTATGAGGCATACCGCTACAGCGGACTCTCGGTGCACGGCCTCGCCTCGCCACTGACGCTCTACACGGTGCCCACCGCTGGCGGCGTCGCGACGATCGCGTGTCTGGGCTCCACTGCTGCCGCGTCGGGGTCGCAATGCGCGCAGATCGCGGCCACCCTGAAGCTGAACGGCACGACCGCGTTCGGGCTGGCGCCCAGTCCGCGGTACGCGAGCGCGCTGAGGAGTACCTTCGGCACGTTGAACAGCCCCGTCAGCACCGGCACCGCCCGCCTGCACGCCGCGTCGAGCGCTGCCGCCCAGGCCGCCGCGGCCGCACAGCTGGCCGCGGCTTACACCACCGCCTCGCGCGCGCTCGGGCGGCTCTCCGTCAGCCCCGCGGTACGGAGCCTCAACGCAAGCCTCGCCGCCTCGCTGGCGGCGCTCAGTCGCAACTATGCCGCGTTGGCCTCCGCCGCGCGAGCCGGGAACGAAGCGGCCTACGCACAGGCTCAGCGCGCGATCGGCAGCGACGGCGCCCGCACGACGAGCGCGCTCATGGCCCTGCGGCAGGCCGGCTACACGGTTTCTGGCTGATCGGCGGCCGGAGGCTCCCGCGACAGGCGCTCGGCAGAGTGGTCGGCTGACAAGAGCTCCGGCGCATCCTCCCTCAGCTGCTCGACCGGCGAGGACGGGGTCGCCGCCGGCCCCTCGGGCTCCTCGGCGAGCGCCCAGATCGCGATCTCCGTCCGCCGGCCGCGCAGCTCGATCTCATCGACGAACGCCAGATCGTCGGGCTGCGTGGTGAGCGCCTCCTTGGTGGCCCCCGAGACCATCAGCTGGTGGGGCGTCCCCTTGGTGAGCTGCTCGATGCGCGCGGCCACGTTCGTGGTGTCGCCGACCGCCGTGTACTCGACGCGCCGCTCGGAGCCGACGTTGCCCGACATCACCCGCCCCGAGTTCAGGCCGATGCCCATGCGAAACCCCGCGCCCAACTCCTGTTCGCGCAGCCATCCGTTGAAGCGGGGCAGGCGCACGGCGAGCATCTCGCGCGCCGTGGAGAGCGCGCGGTCGGCATGATCGGCCTGCACGATCGGCGCTCCGAACACGGCCATGATCCCGTCGCCCATGTACGCGACCAGCGTGCCCCCGTGGTCGAGGATCGCGTCGCTCATCTCGCTCAGGTAGCGGTTGAGCACTTCGATCACGCGGTCGGGCGTCAGCGTTTCCGCGAACGAGGTGAAGCCACGCAGGTCGGTGAACATCACGGTCCCCTCGCGTTGCACCCCACCGAGGCGCAGTTCCCCGCCCGCGCTCGCCAGCACCTCGTCGACGACGTTCTCGGGCACGAAGCGCGAGAACAGGTCGCGCACCCGCTCGCGCTCGAAGGCGACCGTCACGAGCTGCACCGACAGCGCCCCCGCCGCGCTGAGGATCAGCGCCCCGAGCGGGTAGATGAACGACACGACGCGCCCGTGGTCGAAGGCGACCTGCACCCCGACCGTGAACGCCGCAGCGAGCGCCAGCGCCAGACCAACGGTCGCGATCGAGCCGAACCGCAGCGTGGCCAGCGGCGTGGCGCAGCCCAGCAGCACGATCAGGGCCAGATCCAGCCACGCCGCCGAAGAGCGCAGCGGCAGGCCCCGCAGCACCGTCGCGATCGCGCTCGCCTGGACTTCGGCGCCCGGCATCTGCCGGGCGGTGGAGGTCGGGTGGATGTCCTGCAGCGTCGGCGCCGAGGGACCGACGACCACGATCTTGTCGCGGAAGAAGCCGCGCGGCACGTGGCCGAGATAGACGGTCGAGAACGACACGCGGCGAAAGCTGTTTTCCGGCCCGTAATAGTCGATCCACGCCGGGCCTCCGTCGAACTCGCTTGCGTGCACCCGCTGCCCGGTGGCGACTTCGGTGCTCGCCACCGCGAGCGTCTTCAGCCCGCCGACCGCGAAGCTGACACGACGCAGGACGCCTCCCGGATCGGTGGGCAACAGCCCGTTGGCCGGCCGCGACCCGACTTCGCCCAGCAGCGCATTGCCTTCGCTGCCGAGGAACCGCGTCTTGCCGTTGCCTTCGGTTTCGGTGGTCGTCATCACGGTGCGCCCTGGGGCGTTGTTCAGCGCTTCGAGCAGCGCCGTCTCATCGCCGCGCGCCTGCGGGCACTCGCCCGGTGGCGGCTGCGTGCCCTTGGTGGAGAGCGGGCAGGCGCTGGCCTCGCTGAACTGTACGTCGTAGGCGATCGCCTTGGGATGGTCCCGCGCGATGTCTTCGATCACCTTGGCGTGCACGCGACGCGGGAAGGGCCACTGCAGGTCCAGTTCGTCGAAGGTCCGTTCGTCGATCTCGACCAGCACGATGTTCGACGGCGGCCGTTGGCGGCCGCGGATCGTAAAGCGGGTGTTGACCGTGCTCAGTTCGAGCGAGCGCAGCAGGTTGGTCTCGTAGGCGACGATCGCGAGGCCCGTGGCGCCCAGCGCGACGATCGCCAGCAGCACCCGCCGCAGCTGGCGCGTGCGTGCCGCCCCGGCGCGCCTGCGCTTGCGTTTCATCCATTCACCCCGATGGACTGAAAAAAGAGGGGCCCGGCCGAAGCCGGGAGACACGCGCCTCCGGCGCGAATCCCCGTTTCGGCCAGCCGGCCTGCGGCCGTCTGCGCCACCCTCTTAGGCTACCCGAGTTGCCGGTTGCCGACCACGTCATCGCGCCCATGCGGCAACCTCGAAGGACGGCATAGGCCGGAGGCTGCGTTACGCTGGCCATCACGATGGAGGACCCGTCACGCTTCGTACTGCCGCAGGAGCTCTTGCTGGCCGACCGCTACACCGTCGGGCAGCCGATCTCGAGCGGCGCGATGGGCGCGGTCTACCGCGGCAGGGACACCGACACCGGCGCGGCCGTGGCGATCAAGCACGTCACCAACACCCGCCACGCCCAGCGCTTCGAGGTCGAGGCGCAGCTGCTGTCGCTGCTGCGCCACCCGCGTGTGGTCGAGGTCACCGACCACTTCGCCGACGAGCGCGGCCAGTATCTGGTGATGGAGCTGGTGGAGGGCACCGATCTGCACGCCCTGCTGGCGCAGCGGGGCGATCCGGGGCTGCCGCTGGAGCAGGCGCTGGACTACGCCCGCGAGAGCTGCGAGGCGCTCGAGTACGTGCACGACCAGCAGATCGTGCACCGCGACGTCAAGCCGCACAACCTGATCCTCGGTGAGGACGGGATCGTGCTGGTCGACTTCGGGATCGCCCGCCTGCTCCAGGACGAGGAAGAGGACGAAGGCACGGTCGGGGTCGGCACGCCGCGCTACATGGCGCCTGAGGTCTTCGCCGGCGGCTCGGTCTCTCCCCGCAGCGACGTCTTCGGCTTGGCCGCCACGCTGTGGACGCTGATCGTCGGGCGCCCGCCGGTATACGCCAGCCCGACCGAGCTGCGCGAGCTCGCGCCGGACGTCCCCCCCGAGATCGCCGACGCTGTGAAGGCGGGCCTCGAGATGGTGCCCGAACGGCGCGTCGCCTCGGTCGCCGCCTTCGCCCGCGCGCTCGGCGGCCACACCCTGCCCCGGGGTCACGCGCAGCCTACGATCGGCGGGTCGCTGACCCTTTCGATCGAGGCGCCCGCCGCCCGGCGCAGCCTGATGGAGGGAATCGCGCGCACCGCCGCCGGCGTGTTCGGGGCAGCGGCCTCTTCGATCGCGCTGACCGACGCCAACACCCGCGAGCTGGTCTACCAGTCGGCGTGGGGAGCAGGCGCACGCGAGATCGTGGGTGTGCGCCTGCCCCCCGGACACGGCCTCGCCGGCAGCGTCGTCGAAAACGGCCAGCCGCTGGCGGTCCCCGACTGTCGCACCGATCCGCGCTTTGCGTCCCGCATCGCCGCCGGCACCGGCCACGTCCCCTACACGATGCTGGTCGTCCCGCTGATCCGCCTCGGTCGCCCGATCGGCGTGCTGTCGCTGCTCGATCGCCGCGACGGCGGGCACTACGGGCCCGATGACGCCGAGCGCGCCGCGCTGTTCGCCGAGCTGGTCGTCAGCGCGATCGAAGCCGACAGCGAGGCGATGCCCAGCCTCGGGGCGCGGCGGACGCGGATCGTCCCCGCCTGAGCCGCCCCGCGCGGGGTCAGGGCGGGATCGCGCGGATCGGCCCAGGCCCTGCCGAAGCCGGGATCGCGTGGATCGGCCCAGGCCCTTCCGAAGCCCGGATCCCCGACCAGATCCGACTCGATCAGGGCCGTTTGGCGGGGCCCCGGGCGAGGTAGGACTCCCCGGTGAACAGCGTGATCGTCTTGCGGCGCACGAAGTCGCGCACGGAGACGACGCCGCGCGTGACGTGCGTGAGCGTCCCTTCGCAGCGGTTGCCGACGTTCCAGACGGTCCCCCGCACGGTCGCCGCGCTGTACTGACCCCGCACGGCGAAGTGCCCATGCCCACTGGCGTTGACCCGGCCGAGCGTCTTCGAGCTCAGCTTGGCCGCATAAGCCCTGCCCTTACCCCGCTTGCCAACCGTGGCGCACACCTGACTGGCGCTGTGGTTGTCGATGATGTCCAGGTCGGTCAGGCCCTTCTGCTTGCGGTTCTGCAGCAGCTTGAAGATCCCTGCGCCGAAGTCCCCAGTCTGCAGCTTGCCCTTCTGGGACGCGGTGGTGGCTGTGGTGATACCCACCACGCCGTGAGTCGTTTCGAGGATCGACCCGACGGGAATCTGACGCGCTTCTGTCAGCGGCACGAACGCCCGTCCCTTCGTGAGCGCCTCGACCGCCTGCACCCCCAGCGCGAACGGCGCAAACGGTGAGACAGATGCCAACGTGGCGCCAGGCGGTAGCTCGACATAGACGATCCCCGACACCAGCGTCACGTTCACGGTCTTGCCGAGCACCGGCGGCGGAAGCGCAGCCCGCGTCGCCTGGAAGCCGAGCACGCCAGATTTGGGTTCCGGGCCTGCGGGGGCTGGGGGACTGGGGTTGTTGGTCGAGGGGGCAGGCGACACGGTGGGTGGGTTCGTCTGTCCCGCGGGTGGGCTCGGCTGCACGGTGGTGAACGGCTGGTCTGCACTGCTCACGCCCCCGGGGCCCGCCGAGTTGGTTGCGAGCACGTGGAAGTGGTAGGTCTTGCCGGGTTCGAGTCCGGTGAGCGTCTGTGTCAGCGACTGGGGGCCAGGGGTGGCGCCGACGTCCACTGCGGCTGTCTTTTGACCGTAGCTCGTGGTCGGTCCGTATTCGATCGTGTACGTGGTGTCGGCGCCGTCGGGGTCAATCGTGAAGCCGACCTTGGCTGTCGTTTCGGTGACCGAGAGGACGTTGACGTCCGAGACGGCGGGCGGCCCGACGATGTCGGCGCTGCTGGTGGCGGTCGCTTTGGCCCCTCCCATGTCGTCAATCGTGACGGTGATCGTGTACTGCCCGGCGGCGGCGTAGGTGTGCGAGCCCTTGACTTCGAAGCCTCCGCCGGCCGCGGCGCTGACCGTTCCCGCGGTGCTCGACGAGCCGTCGCCCCAGTTGATGCTCGCGGTGTAATCCGACGCCACCCCGCTCGGGTCTGCGTCGGTGAACGTCGCCACCGTGGCGCTGAGTCTCACGCCTGCCGTCCCGCTCACGGATTTGCCGGTTACGCCCAGCGGGGCGTTGGATTCGGTGGTGAACGGCTGGTCTGCGCCACCCACGCCTTTCGGCGCAGCCGAGTTGGTTGCGAGCACGCGGAAGTGGTAGGTCTTGCCGGGTTCGAGTCCGGTGAGTGTCTGCGTCAGCGACTGTGGGCCGGGGGTGGCGCCGATTTCCACTGGTGTCGTCTTCTTGCCGTAGCTCGTGGTCGGCCCGTATTCGACCACGTAGGTGGTGGCGGCGCCGTTCGGGTTGATCGTGACGCCGACCTTGGCCGTCGTTTCGGTAACCGAAAGAACCTTCTCGTTCGAGACGATCGGCGGCCCGACGACGTTCGCGCTGCTCGTGGCGGTCGCTTTGGCGCCGCCCACGTCATCGATTGCGACACTGGTCGTGTACTTGCCGGCGGCGGCGTAGGTGTGCGAGCCTGTCACTTCGAAGCCTCCGCCGGCCGCGGCGCTGACCGTCCCCGCCGTGCTGGCCGTGCCATCCCCCCACGTGATCGTCGCGGTGTAGTCTGATGCAGCGCCCGCCGGGCTGGCGTGGGTGAACGTCGCCACCTTGGCTTTGACGGCCACGCCCGCGGTGGCGCTCACGGGCACCCCGGTGACCGCGGTCAGCGGGGCATCCTGGACCTTGACGTCGAACGGGCGGGTTTCGGGGAAGCCGTCGCTGTTCGTATAGGTGAAGCTCGCGTGGTACGTGCCCTCGTTGACGTAGGTGTGCGTGCCGGTGAGTTGCCCGGTGTTGGCGTTGACTTTGCCCGCCGACGGCGACGTGCCGTCCCCCCAGTTGATCGTGGGCGTGGTTCCTTCGCGTGGTGAGGCGGCGCCGACCACCTCGGAGAACTGCTGCCCCTCGACCGGCTGGAGGAGCTCGTAGGCGCCGATGTCGCAGCCGCTACCCTGCGGTCGCGTGATATCCCGCTGGTCGGTCCCGGTGCAGCCCGGAGCGCCCGAGGGGATCGCGTCGACCGCGGAACTGGTCGCTTCCAGCGCGAGCGTGTCGGTGTTGCCACCGTTGTCCTGTAGGCCGCTCGACAGGAATCCCGGTTCGATGTTCTTGAGGTCTCCCGTGGCGGTGAAGGCGCAGTCGGCCGCGCTCTGGAGGTTGTGGCCGAGAGAGGATATGCCGCTGTTGCCGCAGTTCGACGGTACGCGTTCGCCGGTGAGCGGATCTTCGACGGTGTTGCCGGAGACGATCGAGTTCTCGACCGTGATCGTGCCTTCGCTGGCAAGCAGGCCGCCGCCTTCGGTGCCGCGGGTGCCGCCGTCGTTGTCCGCAATCGTCGAGTTGACGATCGCGACCGTGTTGGCGGTGTCGCCCCAGCTGAAGATGCCGCCGCCGAGCGCGGCGCTGTTGCCGGTGATCGTCGAGTCGTTGACGGTCAGCTTCCCGGCGGCTTCGGTCACCGGGTTGGGACCGACGTTCTGGATACCACCCGAGTCGCCGCCGGCCCCGTCGGGCTGGTTGGTGCTGTAGTTGTTCTCCACCAGCGAGTGCGTCAGGGTGAGCGTGCCGCCGTCGTTGGAGATGCCGGCGCCCGAGCCTTCTTCGGCTGTTCCATTCGTGATGTCGTCTTCGTTCAGCGTGAGCGTTGCCTCGTTGAGGATGTCGCCGCCAAAGTAGCCGTTGTTGGCATTGGCGTGACCGAACACGATCGACAGGCCCGAGATGGTCACGGTCGGGACGATTTTGTTGCGGGGATTCGGCTCGACGAAGAAGACGCGGTTTGCTGGAGAGGACTCCTGGAAGATGCTCACCGCGCGCGCGCCGGCGCCGACGATCGAGACGCTTTTGTAGATCGTGAGCGGCCCGTTGGAGAGGTCGTAGAAGGCGGAGCCTTCGGGGGCGGGCACGTCGATCGTGTCGGGCGGGTTGGGTGTTTCGAGGAGGTTGTTCTCGTAGCTGATGAGCTGCCGCAGCGAGCAGCTGCCCGAGGCGGGTGTTTCACAGATCCCGGTGCGGTCTTCGAGCGTCCCCACCGTGTACGTCGCCGCCTGCGCCGACGCGGCCAGCCCAACCCCGACAGCCAACGCGGCGAGCACCGCACACATGGCGGGTCCCAAGCATGAGCGCAACCATCGCCATGGGGGAGCGCTGAAGCTCATCGCCGGTCTAGTGGTGCGGTGCCTTGGCAAGGTAGGACTCCCCGGTGAATAGCGTGATCGTCTTGCGCCGGCTGAAGTCACGCACCGAGACGACGCCGCGCGTCACGTGCGTGAGCGTCCCTTCGCAGCGGTTGGCCACACTCCACACCGTCCCCCGCACGGTCGCCGCGCTGTACTGCCCCCGCACGGCGAAGTGCCCGTGCCCACTGGCGTTGATCCGACCGAGCGTTTTCGAGCTCAGCTTGGCCGCATATGCCTTGCCCTTGCCTCGCTTGCCGACCGTGGTGCACACCTGGTTGGCACTGTGGTTGTCGATCATGTCCAGGTCGGTCAGGCCCTTCTGCTTGCGGTTCTGCAGCAGCTTGAAGATCCCCCCGCCGAAGTTGCCGAACTGCTGTTCTTTCGGCTTCGAGGTCGCGGTCGCGATCCGGGCCACGCCGCCGGTCGTTTCGAGCACCGAGTCCACCGGGATCTGGCGCGCCTCGGTCAACGGGATGAACCTCCGGCCCTTGACGAGCGCCGCGAACGCCTGCGCTCCCGGCAAGCCCGATGAGAATGGCGAGACCGCAGCCAGGCTCGCACCCGGGGGCAGTTCGATGTAGACCACGCCCGACACCGGCGTCACGTTGACGGACTTGCCGAGCACCGGCGGTGGCGGCGGCGGATCGGCCGGTGTCACGAGGGTCTGATTGGGGCCCGTCGCGCCGCCGGCGCTGTTGGTCGCCACGGCCCGCACGTTGTATGTGACGTTCGGCAGCAGGCCGGTGACCGTCGTCGTGACCGTGTGGTCGGTGAAGTCCGAGCCCACCGGTTGGTCCGGCGTCATCGAGCCGTAGGTGATCGCCGACGCTTTCGCGCCCGGCAGGACCGGGCCATATTCGAAGTGCACCTCCGTTTCGAGGCCCTCCGGGTTGACCGTCGTCGTAAAGGCGGCGCTCGTCGTCGTCAGCACCGTCGGCGTCGAGGTCTTGAGGAGCGTCGGAGGAGCGGGTGTAGGTGTAGGTGTAGGTGTAGGTGTAGGTGTAGGTGTAGGCGCTTTCGGTGTAGGCGCTTTCGTGGCGAGTTCGGCGACCTTCGCCTGGAAGGCGATCTTGTGGATGCCCGAGCCGTCGTCGTTGTGATAGGTGACCGAGCCGTCGTAGGTCCCGGCTCGAGCGTAGGTGTGAGTGCCGCTGACGGTGGAGTTGGTTGTGTCCACCGTCCCTTCCGAGGCGGTGCCGTCGCCCCATTCGATCGTGGGTACGGGGCTGGGGTAGATGCCCCCTTCGGTCAGGCTTGCCGTGACCGAGCCGGAGAACTGGGATCCTTCGGTGGCTTCGATCGTGAACGGGACCAGCTCGACCGCGCCGATGTCGCAGCCGGCACCCTGTGGGCGGGCGATGCCGCGCTGGTCGGTGCCGTCGCAGAACGGGGCGCCGGCAGGGATCGCGTCAACCGCCGGGCTGGTGGGCTCTGGAGCGAAGGTGTCGGTGTTGCCGCCGTTGTTCTGCAGCGTTTCCCCGGAGCTGAAGTCGGGCTGGGTGTTCTGCAGGTCCCCGGTGGATTTGAAGCCGCATTCGGTCCCGTTCTCGAGGTTGTAGCCGAGAGAGTCGATCGTCGCATTCACGACCGAGCAGTTCATCAGGGTGTACTCCTCCTCGACCGTCCCGCTGTTGTAGGCCACGATCGAGCCCACCACGTCGATCGTCCCGTCGGTGGCCATGAGGCCCGCTCCTTTGGAGGATTCGCATTCGGGGCAGGCTTCTGAGGTTTTGTTGAAGGCGATCGTCGAGTCGATGATCGATACCCCGTTTTCGTCTTTGACTCCATCTTCGCTCCAACTGAAGATGCCGCCACCCTCGGCCGCTTCGTTTTCGGCGACCGTCGAGTCTTCGATCGCCAGGATCGCCTTCTTGCCCGCAGAGCAGCCGCTGTCTTCGCATTTGGCGGTGCCGTAGTTCTGGATCCCGCCCGAGTCCCCGACGCCGCTGGTGGCGTGGTTGCCCGACACGAGCGAGCGCTCGATCACCAGCGTGCCGCCGTCGTTGGAGATCCCGCCCCCATCGGACGCGGTGCCTTCGGTGATCCAGTCTTCGCTGAGCAGCAGGTCCCCTGTCGTATTGCGGATGTCGCCGCCGAATTCGCTGTATTCTTCGTCGGCCTCGACGGCGTTCCCGTGCGCGATCTCGAGCCCGAAGATGCCGGTGGCGCTTTCCGAGGGACTTTCGACGGCGAACACGCGTCCCGGGAAGTCGGTGTCCGAGGACATGTACACGGTCGTGGTGCGAGCCCCCCCGCCCACGATCACGAGCGGCTGCGTGATCCTCAACGTGCCGTAATACAGTTCGTATTTGCCTGCGGGGACGACGATGACGTCGGGTGGACTCGGGGGCGGTGCGAGTTCGTTCTCGTATTCGATCAACTGCCGCAGCGAGCAGGTGCCGGAGGCGGGTTCTGGACACTTTTCGCCGCTGGGGGTGTCTTCGGTGGTCCCCACCGTGTAGGTCGCCGCCCGCGCCGATGCAGCGAGCGCGACGGTTGCCGCGAGCGCGAGCAGCACCGCAGATCCGGCCACCGCCCGACAAGGGTACGAACGTAGGCGTGAACCGAGGCCAGAGCGCATCGCAGCCGTCCTAGCGACGGGGTACTTTGGCGAGGTAGGACTCACCGGTGAACAGCGTGATCGTCTTGCGGCGGCTGAAGTCGCGCACCGAGACGACGCCGCGCGTGACATGCGTGAACGTCCCTTCGCAGCGGTTGCCCACGTTCCAGACGGTCCCCCGCACGGTCGCCGCGCTGTACTGGCCCCGCACGGTGAAGTGTCCGTGTCCGCTGGCGTTGACCCGGCCGAGCGTTTTCGAGCTCAGCTTGGCCGCGTAGGCCTTGCCCTTGCCCTGCTTGCCAACCGACGCGCACACCTGCCTGGCGCTGTGGTTGTCGATGATGTCCATTTCCGTCAGGCCTTTCTGCTTGCGCTGCTGCAACAGCTTGAAGATCCCTCCGCCGAAGTCGCCGAACTGCTGTTCTTTGGGCTTCGAGGTCGCGGTCGCGATCCGGGCAACGCCGCCGGTCGTTTCGAGGACCGAGTCCACCGGGATCTGGCGCGCTTCGCGCAGTGGGATGAAGCCGATCCCCTTGCTCAGGCTCTCGGTGGCGATCTCGAGCGGCGCGGCAGCCTGGAGTGGGTTCGTCAACCTCACATTCGCCGCGTTCGCGTATCCCGGCGGCAGCTTGACGAACACTTCACCGCTGACCGGTTCGACGTTGACGGTCTTGCCCAGCACCGGCGGGGGCAGAGTGGCCAGCGTGTTGTGGGTGACCGTGTAGTTGAAGCTCGCGCTGGTCGTGCCGCAGGCGTCGGCGGCGGTGCGCGTCAGCGAGAAGCTCCCCGGTGTCGATGTCGAAAGCGCCACGTTGGTCGCGGAGGGGTTGCTGGTGAGGCCGGGCCCGGTGGCAGTGATCGCGACCGACCCGGTTTCGCCGGCCAGGTAGCTGCTCTTGCCCTGTTCGCTCGCGATCGTCAGCACCGGTCCTCCGGAGGCGACGGTCACGTTCAGCACGTGGTGGGGGGTCTCCTGCGCGCTTGCCAAGTCTTCGGCCCAGTATTCGAGCGTGTGTTGGCCGGGGTTCAGAGAAATTGTTGCCTGACCCGCCGTATTGGTTTCAACCGATCCGGCCGTGCCGTCGAGCAAGTAGTCCACCGCTTTGGCGCCGTTCGGCGCCGTGACGGTTATCGGAACCTGCCCGCTGGGGACACACGAGCCGGCGGTCGTGCTCGACGTCGGAGAACCGTAGGACGTGATGGTCGTTTTGAGCTTCAGGGTCGCGCTTTCTGTTTTGGAGTCCGATGAGCCCAGCGCGATCGGCCAGGACAGACCCATGCCGTTGTCCTCGTTCGTTGTGGGGTGGGTTGTGTCTGGGAGCTGTTCCCCTGTGGGCGTCATATACCCCCAGAAGGTCGGGTATTCGCTCTCCACATAGTGGGCGGCGCTGACCGGAAAACCGCTCGTTTCGACCGGCGTGAAGGCCATGATGCGCCCGGACGGGCTGTCGTTGGGAGTGACGGTGCACGCGACCGAGCCGGAGACGGGTACGTTCAGAGCACCGTAGCCAGTGTCGTGGTCGGCGAGATAGCAGTCACCGACGTGGTAGATCGTGCCTTTCAAAGGTGCCTTCTGCAGGTTTTTGGCAACGATCGTCGTTTCGTAGCTTTCCTGGCCGGTGACGTAGCTGTCGGTCTCGACAAGTTCGGCTACTTTGACTTTTTCTACGCTATCTGGAACCGGCTCTTCGGCATAGACCCGTGTGGTGAGCACGTAAGGTTCGGAGGCGGTGCCGTGACCGGTGGGCACCTGAGAGATGGGCGTAAAGTCCGGTTTTTCTGCTGTGAAAGGGCTGGCCGCCGGGTCGGGCCCGAAAAGGGTGCCCGTTTCAGCGGGAACATCATCGCCTTCGGCAAGAGCCAGGAAGGTCCCACACCCGCCCGGCTCGCTTTCGAAATCGTAAAAGCTGGGGAGGGTGTCCCCGCTGACCAAGACCTGGCAGTCGAGGTTGTCTTCGACGGTGACCGTGCTGAGCGGGCCCGAGCTGGTTATGACTTCTGCGGAGCCGATGGCGGGCTGCCACGCCAGCGCGGCAAGTGCGAGCAGCATCGCGAGCGCAAGTGCCGCGCTGAGCACCGCCCGAACGCCTATTCGCCCCCCCAGCTGAGAACCTCGCACAGCCCAATTGAATCAGAGTGGGCCATCCACGGCGCGGGTACCCCGCGTGCTACCGGCCAGCTGTGCCGGGTGCTCGCCCCGAAAGCCGCAGCAGTAGAGTCCCGTGACGATGCAGGATTCCGAACGAGTGCTGGTGATCGGCGGTGGTATCGGCGGCCTCACGGCCGCGGCCGCGCTCAAAGCCGGCGGCGTCCCCGTGGAGGTGTTCGAGCGCCAGCCGGAGCTCAGAGAGCTGGGCACGGGTGTGGGGATCCAGAGCGTCGCCGCGCAGGCAATGTCGATGCTGGGACTGCGCGAGGAGCTGCGCAAGATCTCGGGGCCGGGGTTCGAGGCATTGCGACTGCTCTCGTGGCGCGATGGGCACACGATGGCGGCGGTGCCGTGGCACGGCGGGGTCGTCGCCGTCCATCGCGGCGAGCTGCTGGAGATACTCGCCCGGGCCGTCGGCGACCTCGGCATCGTCCACTGCGGCATGGAGTGCACCGGCTTCCGCCAGGATGCGAGCACCGTCACTGCCCTGTTCGCGGACGGTCACGAGGAGCGAGGGGCGGCACTGGTCGCCGCGGACGGGCTGGAATCGGCGATCCGCGCGAAGCTGATCGGCGACGGCCGGCCGCGCTACTCGGGCGCGACGGTGTGGCGGGCGCTGCCCGAATACGAGCACAAATCGCTGGGGCGCAACTTCGCCCAGCAGGTGTACGGGCCGGCGTCGATCTTCGGGATGTACCCCGTCGATGAGCGGCTGTTCTGGTGGGGCAGCCAGATCCGCCCCGAGGGCGCGATCGACCCGCCGATCGGCCGTAAGCAGGACCTCTTGAACACGTTCGACGGTTGGCCGGCGGAGGTGGTGCAGGTGATCGAAGCGACCCCCGAGAAGCAGCTCTTCCGCCAGGACCTGTACGACCGCAAGCCGCTCGAGCGCTGGCGCAACGGGCGCGTGACGCTGCTCGGCGACGCGGCGCACCCGACGACCCCGACGCTGGGGCAGGGCGCGGGCATGGCGATCGAGGACGGCGTCGTGCTCGGCCGCGAGCTCTCTGCCGCAGGCAGCCTCTCTGCCCCCGGCGCGATGCAGACGGCGCTCGACTCCTACGAGCGCAAGCGCATTCCGCGCACCAGCCAGATCGTCGACCGCTCCGCGAAACTGGCGAAACTCTCGCATGTGAAGCACCCGGTGGGGCTGTTCATGCGCGAGCGCGTCCTCTCGGCGATGCCGCAGAAGTTCTGGCAGCTGCTGTGGGAGCAGGAGCGCACCTACCAGATCCAGTGATCGATGAGTGGGTGTCGGCGCGGCACGAGCCCCACCCCCCTCCTCCTGATCTTTTTGCGCCCTCGGCCTGCGCCCCGCCGGCAACTCCTGGGAGGCCCGGCCCTCAGCCGTTCTCCTGCGCCTGAATCGCGGTGATCGCCACCGTGTTGACGATGTCTGTGACCGAGCAGCCGCGGCTGAGATCGTTGACCGGACGGCGCAGACCCTGCAGGACAGGCCCGATTGCCACCGCCCCGGAAGAGCGCTGGACCGCCTTGTAGGCGACGTTGCCGGTGTCAAGGTCGGGGAAGATGAAGACCGTGGCGCTGCCGGCGACCTCGGAATCGGGCAGCTTCAGCTTGGCGACGGAGGCATCGACAGCGGCGTCGTACTGGATCGGCCCATCCACCTTGAGATCGCCTCGCAGCCGCCGCACCGTCTCGGTCGCCTCGCGCACCGCATCGACCTGCGCACCCTTGGCGGAGTCGCCCGTGGCGTAGGAGAGCATCGCGATCCGCGGGTCGATGCCGAAGGCCGCCGCGGTGTCGGCGGAGGAGATCGCGATGTCGGCGAGCTGCGCGCTGTCGGGCTTCGGGTTGACGGCACAGTCCCCGTACACCAGCACACGGTCGGCGAGGCACATGAAGAAGACGCTGGAGACGACCGAGACGCCGGGACGCGACTTGACGAACTCGAACGCCGGGCGGATCGTGTCGCCGGTGGTGTGCGCCGCCCCGGAGACCATCCCATCCACATCCCCCAGATGGACCATCATCGTCCCGAAGTAAGTGTGATCGCCGAGCGCGTCGAAGGCAAGCGCCTCGGTCACGCCCTTGTGCTGGCGCAGCTCGTGGTAGACAGTGGCATAGCGCTCGCGCAGCGGCGAGCGCAGCGGATCGACGATCTCCGCTCCCTCGAGGTCGAGACCCAGCGCGGACGCGCTGCCGCGCACCGCGTCGGGGTCGCCGAGCACCGTCAGGGCGACGACGCCGCGACGCAGCAGGATGTCCGCCGCCCGCAGCACGCGCTCGTCCTCGCCCTCGGGCAACACGATGTGCCGGCGCGCCGCCTTGGCTCGCTCGATCAGCTCGTACTCGAACATGCTCGGCGTCATCCGCGCCGGGCGCTCCACCATGAAGCGCATCTGCAGCTCGACCTTGTCGACGCTGCGCTCGAAGAGGCCGAGCGCGGTGGCGATCCGGCGCTCGTTCCCGGCCCGCAGCACCGGTCGCACACTCGCGATCGCGGCCGCGGCGATGTGTGTGCGCGCGTCGATCTCCAACACCGGGAAGGGCGCGGTCTCCAGCAGCCCGCATAGCGTCTGCGAGAGGGCGTAGCCGCCCGTCAGCAGCAGCCCGGAGACCGCCGGGAAGGACGGCGAGAGCGTCGAGGCGAGGCAGGCGACGACGATGTCCGAGCGATCGGCCGGCACCACCACGAGGGTGCCGTCGACTAGGTCCTCGATGAAGTGCTCGACACTCATCGCCGCGACCCGCACCTCGCGCACGTCGCGGTCGAGCATGCCATCCACGGGCAGCACGGGACGAGCGCCGAGCGCAGCCTGCACCTCGCCGACGCTCGGGTAGGCGAGCTCGGCGTGCTCGGGCATCACGTATACCCACTCCTGGCCGGTGTGCGGGGCCAGCCGCAGCTCGACTTCGCGCACTGCGTCGGGAGCCACGCGGTTGACGATCACGCCGAACAGCTCGCAGCCGCCGCGCTGCAGCACCTCGCGCGCAAGCTGCACCTCTTCGACGACATCTCCGCCGCCCGCGCCATTGACCACCACCAGCACCGGGCAGCCGAGCTGGTTGGCGAGGTTGGCGTTGAGGTCGAAGTCGAGCGCCGGGGTGGAGCCGACGAAGTCGGTGCCCTCGCATACGACGAAGTCGCAGCGGCTCGCCAACGCCCGATAGGCGGCGAGCACCCGCTTCTCGATCTCCTCGTGCGCGCCGTGGGCGGTCAGCCCCGTCACCTCCTCGGCCGTGGGACCATGCATCTCGGCGTACTCGAACGGCAGCCGGTAGCGGTCGCGCATCAGCTCGATCTGCGGGTCGGGGTCGGCGGCGCTACGGATCACCGGGCGGAAGAAGCCGACGCGTTGCAGACGCGCCGCGAGCATCTCGGTGAAGCCGAGCGCGACGACGGACTTGCCGCTGTGCGGGCCCATCGCGGTGATGTAGATGTTTTGCGCCACAGGGCTCCTCGCTACCGACGCCACATTATCTGCCGGCATGGATGACGACGGCTGCGGGGCGCCCCGCCGATCGCCGTCTGCCAGCGGGAGCTTCAGCGGACCACGGCGAACACGTGGTGTTCGCCGAGGACCCCTTTGAAGCGGTGCTCGCCGCGCGCTTGGAAGCGGAAGTTGGGATCGGTTTCGGTGTATTCCTTGAGCGTCGAGGAGACGACGATCTCGCCCCCGCGCGCGCAACCGGCGACGCGTGCGCCGAGCACCACGTTACGTCCGTACATCTCCTCCTCGTTGAGGATCACGAAGCCGGTGTGCAGGCCGACGCGCAGGCGCAGCTCCCGGGCGCCGCCCGGGACGGTGCGGTCGGCGAGCACGCTCTGTAGGTCGAGCGCACAGCGCAGCGCTGCGTGGGCGCTGTCGAAGGCGACCATGAAGCCGTCGTCGTGAGCCTTGACGACCGTGCCCCCATGGTGGCCGATCACCCGCTCGACGATCAGGCGATGGTCGGCCAGCAGCTCCGCAAAGCGCTCGGCCCCCAGTTCCTCGCCGATCTCGGCTGCGTCCTCGATGTCGCAGAAGAGCAACGTGAGGGCTCCGTCGGGCGAGCTCATCTCGCCGAATTGGGGCTGCACGTCGCCCAACGACGAGGCGATCACGTCGATCGATGTCATCGCTCCAATGTCCAACCCGATCCTCCTGATCTCCCGGCCCGTCCAGCGCAGCGCAAGCATAACCCCTGTCGGATAGATTCTCGGGTTCGGTCCCCCCCCCATACGAACGCGAGAGAGACGAGGGAAAGCTCATCATGTCCTCAGAGCAGTCATCGGAGCCCGCCGGCGAGCCGCAGATCCGCAAGGTGGACGAGATGCCAGCCGATACGCGGCGCGGCGGCGACGTGCGCACCCTGCTGAGCCCCAAGACGGCAGGATCGACCTCCGGCTTCATGGGCGTGGCGACGATCGGGCCGGGCGAACGGATCAGCGAGCACTACCACCCCTACTCGGAGGAGTTCATCTTCGTGGTCAGCGGCGCCCTCGACGCGCAGCTGGAGGGCGAGTCCCATCGTCTGGGCGCCCGCGACGCGCTGCTGATCCCGCTCAACGTGCGCCACCGTCTGGTCAACGACGGTGAGGAGGAGGCCTTCATCGTCTTCCACCTCGGGCCACTCGCGCCGCGCCCCGACGCCGGGCACGTGGACACGGAGTAGACGCGATGAGTAACGGGGGACTGCGAGGAGGACGGCGCAACGGGAGTCTGCAACGAGGACGAGTGAGCGACAGGGGAATGCGATGAGCGACGCGAACACGCTACGCAGGACGGCGGTGACCGGGGTCGGCGTGGTCGCGCCGGGCGGCAGCACGCGAGACACCTTCTGGGAGGCGATCACCGCGGGGCGCACCGCGACGCGCGGGATCACGTTCTTCGACGCCTCCGGCTTTCGCTCGCAGATCGCGGCCGAGTGCGACTTCGACCCGCTGGCGGCCGGACTCAGCGAGCACGAGAAGCGGCGCATGGATCGCTACATCCAGTTCGCCGTGGCCGCCGCAATCGAGGCGATGACCGACAGCGCGCTGGAGAGCGAGAAGATCGACCTCGATCGCACCGGGGTCAGCCTCGGCTCGGCGGTCGGCGGCACGATGGTGCTGGAGGATGGCTACGTGGCGGTGTCCAACCACGGCAAGGAGTGGTTGGTGGACCCCGACTATGCCCCCCCGTTTCTCTACCAGGGGCTGATTCCCAGCAGCCTGGCGAGCGAGGTGGCGCTGAAGTTCGGGGCGCACGGCCCCTCCGTGGTCGTCTCGACCGGCTGCACCTCCGGGATCGACGCGATCGGGTACGGCCACCAGATGATTCAGGACGACGAGGCCGACATCGTGATCGCGGGCGCCGCGGAGTCGGGCATCTCCCCGATCTCGATGGCGTGCTTCGACCCGATCAAGGCGACCTCGCGGCGCAACGACGATGCCGAGCACGCCTCGCGCCCGTTCGACCGCGACCGCGACGGGTTCGTGATGGGCGAGGGCGGGGCGGTGCTGATCCTGGAGGAGATGCAGAGCGCGCTCGCGCGCGGCGCTCACATCTACTGCGAGGTGACCGGCTTCGCCAGCCGCGGCAACGCCTTCCACATGACCGGTCTGAAGCCCGACGCGAGCGAGATGAGCGAGGCGATCCTCGACGCGATGGCGCAGGGGGATACCAAGCCGCAGGACATCGACTACATCAACGCCCACGGGTCGGGCACCAAGCAGAACGACCGGCACGAGACGGCGGCATACAAGAACACGCTGGGCGAGCACGCCTACAACGTGCCGATCAGCTCGATCAAGTCGATGGTCGGCCACTCGCTCGGGGGGATCGGCGCGATCGAGATGGCGACCTGCGCGCTGGCGATCGACCGCGGCGTGGTGCCGCCGACCGCCAACTGGGAGAACCCCGACCCCGAGTGCGACCTCAACTACACGCCCAAGGTGGCCGTGCGCAAGCAGATCGACGTCGCGCTCTCGACCGGTAGCGGCTTCGGCGGCTTTCAGTCGGCGATGATCTTCTCGGTTCCCGGCGAGCGCCGCAACGCGGGGCTGTGAGCGCGCGATGAGCCTCCCACCCCAGCCCGATCGCCGTCCGTGCCCGTCCGCCGACCGCCGCGCCAGGAGCGTGAACCCGCGATGAGCCCCACGATCCCATCAGCAGACCGTCGCTCCGTGATCACCGGCATCGGCGTGGTCGCCCCCACCGGCCAGGACCGCGAGTCGTGGTGGCAGGCCACGCGCGCCGGCAGCAGCGGCATCGAGCGCATCGAGCGCTTCGACCCCTCGCGCTACCCGGTGACGCTGGCCGGCGAAGTGCAGGGCTTCGACCCCGAGGACCACATCGACCAAAGGCTGATCAAGCAGACCGACCGCTGGACCTGGATGGCGCTCGCCGCCGCCCAGGAGGCGCTCGACGACGCCCAATTCGACCCGAGCGAGCACGACCCCTACTCGATGAGCGTGATCACCGCCAGCTCCTCGGGCGGCAACGAGTTTGGGCAGCGCGAAATCCAGGCGCTGTGGGAGAAGGGGCCGGTGTTCGTCGGCGCCTACCAGTCGATCGCCTGGTTCTACGCCGCCACCACCGGGCAGATCTCGATCAAGCACGGGATGAAGGGCCCCTCCGGCGTGGTACTCGCCGAGGGCGCCGGCGGGCTGGAGGCGCTGGCCCACTCGCGGCGCACGATCCGCCGCGGTGTGGAGACCGCGGTGAGCGGCGGCGTGGAGGCACCGATCGGCCCGTACGCGATCACCTGTCAGCTGGGCACCGGATTCCTCAGCACCGCCCAGAACCCGGCTGCGGCCTACCGCCCCTTCGACGCGGGCGCCAACGGGTATGTCCCCGGTGAGGGCGGCGCGATCCTGCTGGTCGAGAGCCTCGAGAGCGCGCAGCAGCGCAAGGCCCCGCAGATCTACGGCGAGATCGTCGGGTATGGCGCCACCAACGACGCCCACCACTGGGGCAAACCGGCGCCGGACCCCACGCAATCCGCGCGGGCGATGTCGGTGGCGCTGAAGAACGCCGGGATCGGGCCCGCCGACGTGGACGCGGTCGTCGCCGACGCCTTCGGCGTGCCCGAGATCGACGCGCTGGAGGTGGAGGCGATCAAAACGGTGTTCGGCGAGCACGCCGGGAAAGTGCCGGTGATCGCCCCGAAAAGCGGCGTCGGGCGCATGTACGCCGGCGGCGCTTCACTCGACGCGGCGGCGGCGCTGCTGGCGATGCGCGACGGAGCCCTGCCCCCGATCGTCAACCTCGATGAGCCGGCCAGCGGCGAGTTGGACTTCGTCAGGGGCTCGGAGCGCAGCGGCAAGCTCTCGACGATCCTCGTCAACGCACGCGGCTTCGGCGGCTTCAACAGCGCGCTCGTGCTCAGGCGCATGAGCTGAGCTTCAAGCGACCACCGGGCACACCCTGCTCATGCCCCAGCCACCACAGATCGGCGCTCTACTGGAGGCGGCTGTGTCGCAGAGCCCACACCGCCCGGCGCTGGCGCACGGCGAGGTCGAGCTCACCTACCGCGAGCTGCACGACGCGGTGGATCGGCTGGCGGCGCGTCTGGGGGATCGAGCCGGCGAGCGCGTCGCCGTGATCGCCGCCAACGTGCCCGCGCTCGTGGTCGCGCTCTTCGGCGCCTGGCGCGCCGGGGCGATCGTCGTCCCACTGAGCGCCCGTCTGCGCAGCTTCGAGCTGCGACGCGTGTTCGCCGACGCACAGCCCTCGGCGGCAATCTCGCTCGCCGCGCACGGGGGCTTCTCGCTCGCGCAGGAGCTGGACGCCCTGGGCGAGCAGATCGGGACGCTGTCGAGCGGCATCGTCGTCGACGAGCTCGGCGAGGCGCGCGAGGAGCTGCGGTGGCCGGTGACGGAGAGCGCGGAGCCGCTGGACCCTGAGGTGGCGGCGATCATGTACACCTCTGGCACGACCGGCGAGCCGAAGGGCGCGCTGATGTCCCACGCGCTGGGGGTGGCCGAGGGGCAGCAGCTCGCCGAGCTGCTGGGCGAGGACGCGCAGGGGGCGTGCGTGCTGGTCGTCCCGGGCTCGCACGCGTTCGGGCTGGCGTGTCTGCTGTGCTGCCTGGCGGCCGGCGGCGAGGCGGTGCTCGTCGACTCGACGACCTCGCTGCAGCCGCTCGTGCAGGCAGTGCAACGGCATGGGGCACGGGTATTGCACGGCTCGCCGACGCTGTTCGCGCGGCTGCTGAAGACGAGCGCCGAGTTGCCGGTGAAGAGCGGATTCACGGCTGGATCCCCGTGCCCGCCAAAGGTGCTGGAGGAGCTCGACCGGCGCGAAGCGCGCGTGCTCAACATGTACGGCATGACCGAGATCGGCGCGGCGAGCAGCTGCCGTCCCGAGGACTCCCCCGAGATTCGCCACCACACGGTGGGACGTCCGCTGCCGGGCTATGAGTTCCGGGTAGTCGCCCCCGACCTGGGAGCAGGGGAAGGGGATTTAAGAGGGACCGGGTGGGCGGGGTCCCAATCATTTGGGGTCGGGGGTGGGGCTCGCTCGGAGGATGACGAGCCCGCATGGGCAGCAATCGAGGTCCGAGGCCCCTACGTGACAGCCGGCTACCACGGCCGTCCACGCGAGCAGGACGAGGCGTTCGACGGCGAGTGGTTTCGCACCGGGGACCTCGGCGGGATCGACGCCGCCGGAAACCTGACGATCGCCGGGCGGGCCAAGGAAGTGGTGCAGGTGGGCGGCTTCAACGTGTTCCCCGCCGAGGTCGAGAGCTTCCTGCTGACGCACCCCGGCATCGGCCAGGCGAGCGTGATCGGCGTGCCGCACGCGGCGATGGGCGAAACGCTGCACGCCTTCGTCGTGCCGAGCCCGGAGGCCGCGCTCGCCCGGCGCGACGTCGTCAGCTTCGCGCGCGCGGGCATCGCGGGCTACAAGGTGCCCTACGGCGTCAGCGTGCTGGCGGAGCTGCCGCTGCTTGCCTCGGGCAAGCCCGACCGGCGCGAGCTGGTGCGCACCCTCCAAGAGGCGGGGATCCAGTGACGCCGTACACCGCCGACAAGCCCCACCAGCACAAACCGGCGCCCAGCCTCCAAGCCCAGGCGGTGGAGCTCCGATGATGTCGCCGCACGCGATGCCACCACTGCCCCCCACCCCGCTGTTCGCCGGGCTGGCCGACGCGGAGCTGCAGGCCGTGGCCGAGCAGATGCGCCCGCGGGACTTCGCCGCCGGCGAGCAGATCTGCGCCGCCGGCGAGGCCAGCGACCGGCTGTGGCTGATCACCGGCGGCCTCGTGCACATCCTCGCCGGGCACGCCGACGCCGCCGCGGGGGAGGTGGTGGCACGCCAGCGCAAGGGCGACGTCGTCGGCGCCCAGGGCGCGGTCACCGGCGAGCCGCGTACGGCCACCGTGGTGGCTGCGCTCCCTGCCTCGGCGATGGAGCTCGACGCCGAGCGCTTCCTCGCGCTCGCGCAGCGCTACCCGGCGATCCTCGTCAACCTGATCCGCATCCAGAGCGAGCGCCTGGTGATCGCCAACGCGCGCCGCGTCGAGCACGAGCGCGGCGAGACGGTGGCGCTCCTCAGCAGCCCGGCGCTCGCGGCGACGGCGACACGCATTGCGGAGCTGGCCAAGCGCGTGAGCCCCCGTCCCGTCATCTGGCTGGACCGGCGGCTGTCGTTCGCCGGGACGCTGACGGCGGCGGACGATCTGACCGACGAGCACGCGACGGTGCTGCTGCCCGGCGAGCTCGACCCCGAGACGATGGGGCTGCTGCTCGACGAAGTCGACCGCGTGGTGGCGCTGGTGGGCTCGGCTCGCGACGCGGAGCGGCTGGGCGCGCTCGCGCGGGGCTCGAACGGGGGCGGCGCGCAGGTCGAGGCGGTGCTGATCGGCGAGGAGGCGGTGGCGGCCAGCCGCGAATGGCCGGCGGGCGCGCCGATCCGCGTAGTGCGCACCTGTCAGCGAGCGGACCACGCCGGGCAGGCGCCTGGCAGCAGCACCACGTCCACCACCGATGACGACACCGGGCTCACCGCCGCAAACGGAGCCGGGACCATCCCCCCTGCCGGCCGGATGCCCCCCGCCGAGGAGGCATGGCTGGCGCGCCACCTCACCCGCACCAAGCTGGGCCTCGCGCTGGGCGCCGGCGGCGCGAAGGGGTATGCCCACGTGGGCGCGCTGCAGGTGCTGGAGGAGGCCGGCTACGTGGTGGATTATGTGTCGGGCAGCAGCATCGGCGCGATCGTCGGCGCCTACCTGTCGCTCGGGATGGACGCCGCGGCGATCGACGCCACGCTGCGCGGCGCCTTCGACGCCGACAACGTGGCGCAGCTGTTCAAAACCTCGATGGGCGGCAGCGGCGGCTCCTCGGGCCTGGACGCGATGAGCAGGCTGATGCGCGAGAGCACCGCCGAACGCTCCTTCGCCGACACGTCGATCCCGCTGGCGGTGATGACCGTCGATCTCACCGACCGCGCGCCCGCGCCGCTGCGCGAGGGGCCGGTGTGGGAGGCACTGCTGGCCGCCACCGCACTCGCCGGGGTGTTCCCACCCTACGAGCGCGGGGGGCACCGCTTGGTGGACGGCCTGGCGCTCGTGCCGGTGCCGACCGGCGCCGTGTTCGAAGACGGAGCTGACCTCGCCGTCTCGGTCAACCTGAACGGCGCCGAGGTACTCGCGGCGTGGCCGGAGCAGCCAGAGCTCGCGCCCGCGCGCGAGCGCAAATCCCGCGGCGGCACGCTCGACACACTGCTGGAGGTGATGGATCTCAGCCAACTGGAGACCAGCGCCCGTCACGCCGAGCTCGCCGACGTAACGATTACGCCACGTTTCGGACCGTCGCATTGGCGAGACTTCCACCTCGCCGACCTGTTCCTCGCCGCTGGGCGCCGCGCGGCGCTGGAGCAGCTGCCGGCACTGCAGGCGCTCAGCACACCTGTCGATCTGAAGACCGGCACACCTACCAATCTGAAAACCGACACCCTGTCGATCTGAAAACCGGCATCCCTGTCGATCAACCAACCGCTACCTGAAGGAGACGGCATTGCCCGAGCAGACGAAGTTCGAATTCGATGATCTCAAGCGCATCCTCGTGGATCGCGTGGGCCTCCCCGAGGCCGACGTCATCGACGACCGCGAAGCGACGTTCGAGGACATGGGCCTGGACTCGCTCGCGTTCATGGAGATCCAGCTGGCCATGCAGCAGGACTACGGGTTCAGGATCCCCGACGAGGACGCCGAGGAGATCCACAGCGTCGGCGAGGCGATCGACTATGTAAACCGACGCCTCGGCGAAGAGGAGTAGGCGATGGCCGCGCACACCGACAACTCAGTCGTCATCCAGGCCCCACTGGAGCTCGTGTGGGAGCGGATGATGGACATCGAGAGCTGGCCGAGCCTGTTCAGCGAGTACGCCGCCGCGGAGGTGCTGGAGCAGGACGGCGACACTGTCCGCTTCAAGCTCACCACCCACCCCGACCCCGACTACGACGGGCAGGTATGGAGCTGGACCTCCGAGCGGACAGCCGACCCCGCGACGCACAGCTCGAAGTCCAAGCGCATCGAGACCGGCCCGTTTCAGTACATGAACATCGAGTGGTACTTCGAGCAGGACGGCGAGGGCACCGCGATGCGGTGGGTGCAGGACTTCTCGATGAAGCCGGAGGCGCCCGCCGACGACGAGCACGCCGAGGAGTACATGAACAAGAACACCAAGGTGCAGATGCAGGTCATCAAGGAGCGCCTGGAGGCGGAGGCGGCGGATGGAGCCTGACGCCGGCACCACCGCGGGGGCCGACGGCGGCAACCGCGTGCTGATCGTCGGCGCCGGGCCGGCCGGGCTGACCGCGGCGATCGCGCTGACGCGCATCGGGATCGAGGTGCGCCTGTTCGAGCGAGCCGCGGAGCTCGGCAAGGCGGGGGCCGGGCTGGGCGTGCAGAGCAACGCGCTGCGCGCCCTGCAGAAGCTCGGCATCGGCGACCGGATCGAGGCAGCGGGGACGGAGCTGCGCGTGCAGGAGTTCCGCAACATCCACGGCAAGCCGCTGTTCAGCTTCCCGCAGGGGGAGGTCGCCGACGAGTACGGCACGCCGACGATCAGCCTGCTGCGCGCCGACGTCCAGCTGGCGCTGGTCGATGCGGTCCCGCCGGGGGTGCTACAGCTGGGCGCGGAGTGCGTCGCGATCGAGCAGGACGAGCAGGGGGTTGCGGCGATGTTCGCCGACGGCCACACCGAGCGAGGCGCGCTGCTGATCGGCGCCGACGGCGGCAGATCGGTGGCGCGCAAACACGTGTACGGAGCCGCCGACGCCGAGCCCCGCTACTCGGGCTTCACCAGCTGGCGAGCGGTGGTCGAGATGAGCCCGGACACGCTGCCGGCGGACACCTCGCGCACGTTCCTCGGCGCCGGCCGGCAGTTCGTGATGTTCCCGGTGGGATCCCACCGCATCTACTGGGGGCTGCTGAAGCGCGAGCCACAGGGGGACACAACTCCCGCGAGTGGCCTGCACGAGCTGCTGAGCGAGCACCTGCGCGACTTCCCCGAGGTGACGCGCCGGCTCGTGAGCGCCACCGACGAGACGAAGATCATCAGAGCCGACATCTGCGACCGTGACCCGGAGCAGACGTGGGCGAAGGACCGAGTCCTGTTGATTGGCGACGCGGCACACATGACCACCCCCTTCATCGGGCAGGGAGCGGGGATCTCGATGGAGGACGCCGTGGTGCTGGCCAAGGAGCTCGCACTCACCGACGGCCTTCGCGATCAACGGATGCTCGCGGGTGCCCTGGACTCCTTCCAGCGGGAGCGGATGCCGCGCTGCGCGAAGATCGTGCTGACCTCGAGACGCCGCGGGCAGATGCTGTCGCTGTCGAACCCGGCGCTCGCCACGGTGCGCAACACCGTCCTGCGCGCCGTGCCCAAGGCCTTTTGGCGCAAAGCGCTCGCGAGCAGCGTCAAGTACGACCTGTGACGCCGGCGGCGGCCAGCTCGTCGTGCGGGGCATCGCTCGCGGCGACAGATAGGCTTCGCTACCGCGGGCATACGAGTCTGCGGCACCTGAGCGTAAGGGGGCGTGCACGAGCATGACGGATATCGAGTCGGGCCTGTCGTTGGTTGAGATCGCGACCGTGAGAGAGCCGGCCGGCCGCTACGACGTGGCGATCCTCGGCGGAGGATTGGCTGGACTGACGCTGTCGATCCAGCTCAAGCTGGCGCGCCCCCAAACGGAGGTGGTGGTGCTGGAGAAGCGGGAGGGCCCGGCACCGCTGGCGGCATTCAAGGTGGGCGAGTCGACGGTCGCCTGCGGCGCCCACTACTTCTCCGAGACCGTGGGGATGCGCGAGCATCTCCAACGTGAACATTTGAAGAAGTGCGGCCTGCGCTACTTTCTCTCCGGGGAGGGCAACCACGACATCACCCGACGGGCGGAGCTGGGTGTGCCGTTCTTCCCGCCCCACGACAACTACCAGCTGGATCGGGGTCTGTTCGAGAACAAGCTCGCCGCCCGTGCCCGCGCGCTGGGTGTGGACGTCCAGCAGGGCGCGCGGGTCAAGGACGTTGACCTCGGCGAGCCGGATCACCGCGTCGCCTTCGACCAGTTCGACCGGGAAGGCAGTCTGGGCGCCCGCTGGGTGGTGGACGCCGCCGGGCGGGCGGCGATCCTCAAGCGCAAGCTCGGGCTGGCGGCCGACTGCGAACATCACATCAACTCCTCCTGGTTCCGGCTGGGCGGGGGACTGGATCTCGAGCAGTGGGGCCAGCATGACGAGGCATGGATGGCGCGCATGTCCGAGCCGGGTCTGCGCATGCTCAGCACCAACCATCTGATGGGCGAGGGGTACTGGGTGTGGATGATCCCGCTCGCCACGGGGCCGATCAGCATCGGCGTGTGCGCCGACCCGCGCATTCACCCCTACGAGCGGATCGACGAGTTCGATCGTTTGTTGGAATGGCTGCACGAGCACGAGCCCCAACTGGCGGCGGCGGTCGCCGACCGCCACGCGGACGTGGAGGACTTCCTGCGCGTGCGGGACTTCGCCTACGCCGTCAAGCAGACGTACTCGACCGACCGCTGGTCGCTGGTGGGCGAGGCGGCGGCGTTCACAGACCCGTTCTACTCCCCCGGGTCGGACTTCATCGGCTACGGCAACACCCTCACCAGCGACCTGATCGTCCGCGACCTGGACGGCGAGGAGATCGCCGCGCGGGTGGAAGACCACAACGACCGCTACCAGCGCCTGTTCGCCTCAACGCTCTCCAGATACCTCGACTCCTATCCCGTGTTCGGCAATCCCTGGGTGGCGTGTGGCTTTCTCACCTGGGACTTCTACGCCTCCCACGTCGGCTACAACGTCGTGTTCACCCAGGACCGGCTGACCGACCTCGACTTCATGCGTCGCGCCGACGAGCACCTCGAGCGGCTGGAGCGACTGGCGATCGGGATGCACGCGATGTTCCCCGAATGGCACGCCATCGAGCGCAAACCACGGGCGCCGGCGATGCCGCGCCCTCCCTTGGTGCTGATCCAGGCACTCGCCGGTCTCGTCAAGGAGTACCCGGACGACGAGTCGGTGCTGGACGCGCTGGCCGAGCACGTGCGCATCTCCGAAGCGATCGCGGTCGCGATCTTCGAGCGAGCCTCACGCGCGCGCAGCGAGGCGCTGCCCGCTGATCGGGCCATCAACCCCTACGCGGTGAGCCTCGACCCCGCCCGTTGGGAGGGCGATGGGCTGTTCGACGGATCCGGCCTGACGGTGACCGAGGCCCGGGAGATCGTCGATGGGATCGACGCGATCTGGGAGGGGTAAGGGCCCACGACAAAGGCTCTGACGGGCCGGTGCGGCCGGGTGGACGGGCGGGCGGGTGGGCGGGCCTTAATCCACCATCACTTTGTCGCGAACCCCGCCGGGCGCAGGCGGGCCTGCAGACTCGCGGGACAGGCTCAGGGCCGACTGAAGTTCAGCCCGGAGTTCTGCAGCGCGGCCCGCGAGACGACCGGGGCGGCGCGATCGCCCTCCGCATCCCCCCCGGCCCCCGGCTCCTCGCTGGAGTAACGCTGTTCGGTGAGCGTCAGGTAGATCGAGTCGAGGCTGGGGCGCACCAGCTCGATGTTGCGCAGCCGCATCGTGTGGCCGCCAAGCTGCGCGAGCGCGGCGGCGGCCATCGTTGCCGCGTTGTCGGTCGAGATGCGCAGCACCGAGCCATCGCACACAACCTCCCCCCCACGCACGGCGATCTCGGGCGCCGGCCCGTCGAAGGTCAGTTCCACGACCTGGGTGGAGTTCATCGCGACGAGCTCGGCGATTGATCCGCGGGCGATGATCGCGCCGCCCTGCAGCAGCGCCACCGACGCGCCGAGCTGCTCGATCTCCGGGAGATAGTGGGTCGAGTAGCAGACGGCGTGCCCCTCGTCGGCGAGCCCTTTGACGAGATCGAGGATCTCCTGGCGGGTGCGAATATCGGCGCCGACCGTTGGCTCGTCGAGGATCAGGAGGGCCGGCTTGCAGACGATCGCCATACCGGTGTGCAAGCGCCGCTGCTGGCCGCCCGAGAGCGTGCCCGCGTGCGCATCGAACTTCGGCGTGAGGCTGAGGGCCTCCCCCACCTCCTCGGCGCGCTTTGCAACCTCGCGCCCGCGCAGCCCGCCGAGCTCGCCGAACAACTCGAGGTTGCCGCGCACCGTGAGCGTCGGGTAGATGCCGAGATCCTGCGGCGCGATGCCGAGGTGCTCGCGCGCCTTCAGCGGGTTGGAGGTAGCGTCAACGCCGTTGACGAGGATCGTGCCGGAGTCGGCCCGCCGCAGCCCGGCCACGCACGAGACGAACGTCGTCTTGCCGGCGCCGTTGTGGCCCAGCAGCCCGGCGATCTCCCCCGGTTCGATCTCGAGGTCAACCCCCTTCAGAACCTCGAAGTCCCCGTAGGACTTGCGCACGCCGCTCACGTAGAGAGTCGCCTGCGAACGCGGGGTGCGCAGCTCCTCCGCGTCGGGGGAGCCGGCCAGGATCACCGGCCGGCGACGCATCATGGTGCGCTGCGGGTCGGGCGCCAGCACGACCTCGAGCACCGTCTGTCCGACCTGGATCTGATCGCCGGTGCTGAGCAGCTGCGAGGCGGGTATCCGCCAGCCGTTCAGGTAGGTGCCGTTGGTCGAGCCGAGATCCTCGAGCAGATAGGCGCCGTCGCCGCGCAGCACGACGCGCGCGTGGTTGCGGCGAAAGCTCCTCATCGCCGCCGAGGGCGCCCGGCCCCTGCACGGCGCGCCCGATCGAAACGTCGTGCCCGAGCGGGATGTCGCTGCCGGCGGCCGGCCCGGCGATCACGCGCAGAACCTCGCCTGCGCTCACCTGCGTCGAGATATCGCCAGCTTGTGGTCGGTCGGGCGGAAGCGGATCGCCGCGAGCGCCGCGAACAGGGCGGAGAAGCCCAACAGCACAGCTGTGGGCCCGATCACTGCGCCGAACCCTTCGCCCCTGAGGATCACGTCGGTCGAGGCCTGCATCGCCCAGTGGCTGGGGATTGCGGGCGCAATGCTCTGCGCCCACCCGGGCAGCGTGGCGGTCAGCGCGAGCGCGCCGCCGAGCGAAGCGGAGACCAGCATCAACAGATTGCCCAAGGCGTCGAGCTGGCTCATCGTGGTGCAGAACGCGACCAGCGCGAAGGTCAGCGCCAGCACGCAGATCGCCAGCGCCGGCGCGAGGATCACGAGCGTCGCCATCGAGCCCTTCGAGCTCAGGCCGAGCACGAGGTCGCCGATCACGAACAGCAGGATCATCTGCAGGGTGATCACGACGAACGAGGGCAGCAGCTTGCCAAGGATCACCTCGGTCGTCGAGGCCATCATCTGCATGCGGTCCCACGTCCCCCACGCGTGCTCGGCGAAGAAGGTGCGCCCGACGAACACCAGCCAGAAGAACGCGAACATCACCGTCAACCCCGGCACCACCTGTTCGGCCCCATTGACGTGGCGGTAGCCAGCCCCGAGCAGCGCCGACTTCTGCGTCGTCTTCATGATCACCATCGTCAGCAGTGGGATGATCACGAAGATCACCAGCGCGCCGGGGTTGCCGAGCAGCAGCTTGGCTTGATGGCGGGAAATGATCAGTAGTCGTCGGCGTGACATGGCGGCCGGCGAACTGTATACGGCGAGCGCGCTACGCGCATAACGCTTCGAGGCGGGGCTCGGGCACAAGGTACGCGCACCGCGCGATCCCCCACGATCGCCTATGCTTCGGCCGCTCAGCAACCGGGTGAAAGGAGCAGGCCATCATCAAGCGAGGTGTGATTGTCGCCCGTATCAAGCTCGGCGCCGAGGAGGAGGTCGCGCGGATCTTCGGCGAGTCCGATGAGACCGAGCTGCCAAGGATCACTGGGGTGCGCCACCGCAGCCTGTTCGTGCTCGACGACATCTACATCCACCTGGTGGAGACCGACGACGAGTTCGCCGACGCCGTCGAGAAGGTGCGCAACCACGACCTGTTCAAGGAGATCAGCGCCCAGCTCGATCCCTACATCACCCCGTACAACCCCGAGACGTGGCGCTCGCCGAAGGACGCCCAGGCGCGGGAGTTCTATAACTGGGACCCGCCCGCCCCACCGGCCGAGAAATGAGCGGCACCGCCGGCCTCATCGAGCTGACAGCGCGCTCCGCTGCCCGCACTCTCATCTGGCCGACCGAGCGCCCGGCTACCAGCCGATGAGCATTCGGCTGGTCGTCGACGTCCGTATCAAGCCCGGATCCCGAGACGAGCTGCTGAGCGCCTACGTCGCGCTGCGCGCGCGAGTCGCACAGGAGCCCGGCTTGATCGGCCATCAGCTGTGCGAGGCAAGCGACGACGGCGAGCGCTGGCTGGTGATCAGCGAGTGGGAGAGCATGGAGCTCTCGAACGGGTGGGACGCCTCGGAGGATCACGCCCGCCTGCTGGCGCCGCTGCGCGCCTGCTTCGCGCAGGCGAGTCGATCGAGCTTCGATGTGCGCGATGGCGTGGTTGTATAGGATGGCGAGCTCGTGAGCATCGAACGAGGCCAGTCCATCGTGGAGATTGGGGCGATTCGCCCGCCGGCCGAGCGCTACGACATCGCGATTCTCGGAGGCGGCCTGGCGGGTCTGACGCTCGCGATCCAGATCAAGCAGATGCGGCCCGAGACGACGGTGGTCGTGCTCGAGAAGCGCGAGGGCCCGGCGCCGCTGGCGGCGTTCAAGGTCGGCGAGTCGACCGTCCCTTCCGGCGCCCACTACTTCTCCGAGGTCGTGGGGATGCACGACCACCTGCACGCCGAACAGCTGATCAAGTGCGGGCTGCGCTACTTCCCTCCCGCCGACGGCAACGAGGACATCACCAAGCGGGTCGAGGCCGGGCCGCCGCTATACCCGCCGCACGACAACTTCCAGCTTGATCGGGGCCTGTTCGAGAACAAGCTCGCGGCCCGCGCGCGGGCGCTCGGCGTCGACCTGCAGCAGGGCGCGCGCGTCAGGGAGATCGATCTCGAGGCCGACCCCCACCGCGTGACCTTCGAGCAGTTCGAGCAGGAGGCGACGCTGAGCGCACGCTGGGTCGTGGATGCCGCGGGTCGCGCCAGCATCCTCAAGCGCAAGCTCGACCTGATGGCCGACTGCGGCCACCACATCAACTCCGCGTGGCTGCGACTCGGCGGCGGACTCGACCTCGAGTCGTGGGGCGCCGATAACGCTGAGTGGATGGCGCGGATGTCGAAGCCGGGCATCCGTCAGTTCAGCACCAACCACCTGATGGGCGAGGGCTACTGGGTGTGGATGATCCCGCTCTCGACGGGGCCGATCAGCATCGGCGTGTGCGCCGATCCCCGCTTGCACCCGTACGAGGAGATCAACGAGCTCGAGCGCCTGCTGGGCTGGATGCGCAAGCACGAGCCGCAGCTCGCCGCGTCGATCGAAGAGCGCCCACAGGACATCGAGGACTTCCTCCGGGTCAAAGACTTCGCGTACGGGGTCAAGCAGATGTTCTCAACCGACCGCTGGGCGCTGGTGGGCGAGGCGGGAGCGTTCGCCGACCCCTTCTACTCGCCCGGCTCGGACTTCATCGGCTACAGCAACACCTTCACCGCCGACCTCGTGACTCGCGACCTGAACGGCGAGCAGATCGGCGAGCGTGCCGACTACTACAACGACCTGTACCAGCGCCTGTTCGCGCACGTCATCTCCCGATATCGGGATAGCTACCAGGTGTTCGGCAATGCCTGGGTGATGTGCGGCCTGCTGACCTGGGATTTCTACTCCAACCACACCGGCAGCGTGCTGGCGTTCACACAGAACAAGTTCACCGACATCGACTTCATGAGGCGCGCCGACGAGTACCTGGATCGTCTGTCCAAGCTGAACATCAACATGCACAAGCTGTTTCGCGAATGGCATGAGCTCGAGCGCAAGCCACGCGACCCGGACATGCTCGCAACCTTCCCGATGCTGCTCGGCGGGCTCATCGGCCTCGTCAAGGAGTACCCCGACGAGGAGGCGCTGCTAGAGGAGTTGCGCTCCAACGTGCGCAACTCGGAGGCGATGGCAGTCGCGATCTTCAACCAGGCCGCGCAGGCGCTGCCGGAGGGTCCCCCGGCCGATCGGCCTATCAACCCATACGCGCTGAGTCTCGATCCCACGCGGTGGGAGGCCGACGGGCTGTTCGAGGAGCCCGGGATAACGATCGAGCAGGCGCGCGAGATGGTCCCGGGGATCGACGGTATGTGGGACTCCGCGCTTGCGTTTGCGGGCGGACCACCTCCAGGCGTCGGCGGACCGCCCTCCGGCGTTGGTGGCCCACCCTCCGGGCGTCGGCCGGACCGCCCTCCAGGGGTGGGCTCGAGCGCTTCGACGCTTGTTGTCGTCGGCGCGCGCTGCGCCGGCTCGCCGCTGGCGGCGCTGCTGGCCCATCGCGGGCTGCGCGTGGCGGTGGTGGAGAAGGCGAAGTTCCCTCGCGATACGCTCTCGACCCACTTCTTTCAGGCCCAGGCCCTCGCCTCGCTGGAGCGTCTCGGAGTGACGGCGAAGCTGCAGGCGACCGGCTCACCATGCGTGGGGATGGTCAACCTCCGCATCGAAGACCTCCAGTTCCAGGCCCCATCCCCCAGCAGCCCGGCGACGTCGGCGGGCTCAGATCGGTGCGGCGCCTGGTGCTCGACCCGATCCTCGCCGACGCCGCCGCGGAGGCGGGCGCCGAGATGCACATGGGGACGACGGTGACCGGCCTGGTTCACGGACGGCGCATCGTGTGACCGGCGTGCGGGTCACACAGGATGGCGCTGAGAGCACGCTGCAAGCACGGCTGGTCGTCGGCGCCGACGGTCGCAACTCGACCGTGGCGAGCGGCGCCGGCGCGCGCAAGTACAACGTGGTGTGGAACCAGCGGTTTGCCTACTGGTCGTTCTTCGAGGGCGCCGACGCTGGGCTCCGATCCGGCATTCCTGCTGCACCGCTGGGGCGAGCGGTTCGTGATCGCGGCACCGTCGGACAGCGGGCTCTATCAGGTCGTGGTGATGCCCGAGCTGCACGAGCTCCCGCGCTACCGGGAGGATCTCGAGGGCAGCTACCTCGAGCACGTCCGCAGCTGCCAGCCGGTGGCCGAGGCGCTCTCGGGAGCGCGGCGGGTGGGAAAAATCTTCGGGATGCTGCGCTGGCAGGGCTTCTTCCGGGACGCCTCCGGCGCCGGCTGGGTGCTGCTCGGCGACGCCGGCCACTTCAAGGATCCCGCCGCCGGACAGGGCATCGGAGATGCGTTCAGGCAGGGCGAAGCGCTGGTGGAGCCGATCGTCCGTGGCCTGGAAGGCTCCGACCAGGCGCTCGACGAGGAGCTGGTCGAGTGGGGCCGCTGGCGCAACGACGACGCGATCGGGCACTACTGGTTGGCGACCGACATCGGCGCCGGCGGCAAAGCGCCCGCCGCGCTCCCCGAGGTCGGCAAACGGCTGCTGGCCCGGGGCGAATTGGCGCCGCTGATCGATCTCTTCAGCCATCGCGGCAAGCCCTCGCAGGTCCTCACTCCGCCGCGCCTCGCCGCCGCGATGGGACGAGTGTTCCTACGGCCCGGATGCGACCGGCGAGCGCTGCTCGGCGAGATCGGTGGGCTCGTCGCGTTGAACGCCCGTCGCCAACGTGAGTACCGCTGGCCGGTGTACGAGCAGACCGGCACGGTGAGCGACGCCGGAGCGACCGAGGTGCCGGATTCAGCCCCGGCGACGCGGTGATCCCGCACGGCTCGCGAGACTTGACGTGGGCTCGCCCCACCAATAGGCTGCCACCGAGCATGGCGGATGGCGAGAACCCCCCAGCGGACACGTCGGATCGAACGGTGATCCGTGCCAAGCCGGACATCTCGGATCGCACAGTGATCCGCGCCACGCCGGACGTCTCGGATCGCACCGTAATCCGTGCCACGCCGGACGTGTCGGATCGCGCCGTCGGCTACCCCGCCAAACCAGGTGGAGGCACCCCCAGCGGAGGCACCCGAGCCTCCGAGTGGCGGTCCTCCCCCGACCATACCGCTGCCCATCCGCCTGCTGATGAAATCCCCTACGGGGATTCGCCTGCTGCAGCTTCTCATCCGACTCCCCGAGCGCGCCCGGCGTCCCGTCGTGATCCTCGTACCGCTGCTGCTGCTCGTGCTGGTGATCGCGATCGTTGTCGTGATCGTCCAGCTCGTGCTCTGACTCGCTCACAGCCCGAACAGCCGCCGCGCGTTCCCCTCCAGGATGCCCTGCTTCTCGGTGGCTGAGATCGGCAGCCCGTCGACCATCGCGATCGCGTCCTGCAGCGGCGTGGCGAGCGGTGGCGAGTCGGTACCGAACAGCATGCGATCGGCACCCATCAGCTCCAGGTTGGCTAGGTGGTTGGGCACGCTCGAGTTGGCTGTATCGACGTACACGCGACGCAGGTAGGTACTCGGAGGCTGGGTGATCTTGTTGGTGTACTGGGCCATGGGTGGACGACCTGGAGGCCCCCCGCCGACCGGTGCGCCACCAGATGGACCACCTCCAGGAGCGCCACCGCTGGGAGGTCCACCGCGCGGTCCCCGCCGGTAGGGCCGCCCGGTGGTCCACCGCCCGGAGGTCCGCCGCCGGGGGTCCACCGCCCGGAGAACCACCCTGAGGTCCCCCGCCGGGAGGGCCGCCGCCGCCGGGGGGACCGCCACCGGCCCAGTGGCGCGGCTGATAGGCCTGGTCCATGCGACCCGCCAGCAACGAGATCGCGCCGCCCGCGGTGGCCGCGATGACCTCGAGGTCCGGGTGCTGCTCCAGCCGGCCCGCGAACACGAGCGTCGCCAGGCCGACGGTGACGTCCATGAACCGCCCGACCTGCTCGACCAAGCGGAAGTCCTCAATGCGCTCGCTGCCGACCGGCTCGGCGGGAGGGTGCAGGAAGATCGGCTTGCCGAGCTCGGCCGCCATCGCGAAGAACTCGTCGGCGCGCGGCGAGTCGAGGTACTCGCCGCCCACGCTGGTGTTGACGATCAGCCCGACGAACCCCCCGTCCTTCACCGTCTGCGCGGTCTGGTCGAGCAGCGCGGCGTCGCCGAACGGGTTGGTATAGGCGTAGGCGGCCAGCCGCGGAGCGTGCTTGCGCACCGTCTCGGCGAGCCACTCGTGAAAGGACTTCAGCTCGTCGGCCGACTGGGCGTAGTTGTCGTGGCCGCGCTTGCTCATCGTCCCGAAGCCGACCGGGCTGCCGACGATCGTCACGCCGATGCCTGCCTCCGACTTGCGGTCGAGCATCCCCTCGATGTCCGCCAGCGCGGGCGGCATCGGGTAGCGCTTGAACAGCTCGGGATGCGTGATGTGGCCGTGTACGTCGACGATCACGATGCGGCTCCACGAACCTCGGCGGCCCCGTCGCGGCGTCGGGCACCTTTGACGGTGGCCTCGCGACTTCGCCAATCATTGGCGATCGCGGCGCGGCTGCCCCGACCGTCCTCGATCACGCCGCGGCTCCGCCATCCTCGCTCGGAGCACGGCCGGGCCAGGGGTACTTGTGCACCCCCGACATCCGCTCCTGGAAGGCGAGCATCGCGGCGACGTCGAGGTCGCCGAGCCCCTGCTGCTGGGCGGCGGTGAGCATCGCGTGGGCGCTCTCGGTGACGGGCATCGGCACCCCCGCCTTCTGCGCCTCGCCGAGCACCAGCGTCATGTCCTTGCGCATCAGTCCGAGCTTGAAAGCGGCGAAGTCGAAGTTGCGCTGGCCCATGATCGCGCAACGGAAGCCCATCACCGGCGAGCTGTAGCCGCTCTTGGCGATCATCTCCAGCACCTGCTCGCGCGTCCAGCCCGGCGCGTTCGCCGAACACGACCGCCTCCGCGAGCGCCGGCATCTGCACCCCCATCAGCATGTTGAGGACCAGCTTCATCGTCGCGCCCATCCCGCTCTCGCCGAGATAGGTCACCTCCTTGCCGAGCACCTCAAGCAGCGGCTCCATCGCCCGGAAGTCCCGCTCCTCCCCGCCGGCCATGACCCGCATCTCGCCCTGGCGGGCGTGCATCGGGTTGCCGAGCACGCACGCGTCGAGCGCATGGAAGCCGGCCTCGCGGGCGCGCGCCGCCACCTCCCGTGGAAAGTCGGGTGGCACGGTGCTCATGTCGAGGATGTAGCCGCCCTTACCCAGCGTCTCGAACACCCCGTCCCCGTCGAACAGCATCCTCGCGACGATCTCCTGGTTGGCGAGGCTAAGCATCACCACGTCGGCCTCGCGCGCCGCGTCCGCGGGGGAGTCGGCGACACGGGCGCCGAGCCCCGCGATTTCCTCCGCCTTGGCGCGGGTGCGGTTGTAGACGGTGACGTCATACCCCGCCTCGACCAGCCGGCAGGCCATGCCGTTGCCCATCACGCCGAGGCCGATGAAGGCGATCCGCTGCTTGTCGGTTGGTGAGGAGGACACGCTAAGAGCTCGCGGTCACGCCGCCGTCGACGAACAAAACCTGCCCGGTGAGGAAGCTCGCCGCCGGCGAGGCGAGGAACAGCGTCGCGCCCGCCAGCTCGACCGGCTCGCCGAAGCGGCCGAAGGGGATCCGTCCGAGCATCATCGCGACGAACCTATCATCAGCGGCCGCCTCGCGCACGAGCTCGGTCGGGACGAACCCCGGCGCGACCCCGTTGACGGTGATGCGGTACTTGCCCCACTCGGTGGCGAGCTGGCGGATCAGGCCGTTGAGCCCGGCCTTGCTGGCGGCGTACCCGGCGAAGCCGCGACGCCCGCCCGCGACGCTGCGCGTGGTCGAGTAGTGGATGATGCGCCCGCCGCGGCCGGCGTCGATCATCGCCTCGCCAGCCGCCTGGGAGAGCCAGAAGGCACCCGAGAGATTGATGTCCAGCAGCGACTGCCACGCCTCCTCCTCGAAGCGCTCGGCCGGCGCCTCGATGTCGATCCCGGCGAGGTTGACGAGCACGTCCACCCCACCCAGCTCGCGCCTGCCCCGTGCGATCAGCTCGCGCGCGCTCTCGCGGCTGGCGATGTCCACGCGCGCGCCGTGCGCGATGTGCCCCGCCCCGGACGAGCTCCTCGGCGAGCGCCTGCGCCTTCTCCCGCGAGCGTCCCGCGATCATCAGCTCGGCGCCGCACTCCGCGAACAGCCGCGTGGTGACCTCGCCGATGCCGCCGTAGCCGCCGACGACGATCAACGCGCCTGCCGTCGAGGCGAAACAGGGACGCGAAGTCGGCGGCGCGCCGCTCGTCCACCACGATCGGAGGGACGGGCGGTCCCCCGGGCGGGCCGGGCGGGGCCCCCGGCGAGCCCGGCGGGAGGCTCCGCGCTCATTCGTCGTGCCGCCGCGTGACCAACAGCTCCATCGTGCTTTTCATGAAGAACTCCCGCGCGCCCTCGCTGGTGGACATGTCGCGGGGCTCAGCCACCAGCTCATCGAGCTTGTCCTCCAACTCGCGGATCGCCGGCTGGCGACCCATGTGCTGGCCGAGCACCGGCAGGGGCACGTCGTCGGTCGTCTCGACCACCCTGACCACCGTGTTGCCCTTCATGAACACCTGCGTGCTGAGCAGCGTTCCGACGTCGTTGCCCTCCTCATCGCGAACCGTGTGATCGGGCCGGCCGTATTCCTTGAAGACCTGGCGAACCGCATCCTGCGACCCCGGCTTGATGTCCCACATGAGTGCCCAGTACTGCGCCATCGCGCTCCTCCTCTCTCGCTCTCGCTCTAACCCTGCACGTAAAAGCGAACGTCGTAGTGGTCGGTTTTGGGCGGCGCCTGCAACACGTCCTTCAGCTCCCCAACCATCGCCCGCGCGATCCCGGCGCTCGACTCACGGGTCTCCTCGCTGTCCCACAACGTGATCGCGACCGCGTGCGGACCGCCGTCGGGCTCGGTCAGCAGGATGTAGCCGCGAAAGCCCGGATGCTCCTGGTAGGAGGGGATGATCTTCTCCTCCGTCAGCTGCATGCCGGCATCGACTTTCTCGGGGTTCCACTCGGTGGTGTTGACTCGTGCGTACATGAGACCCCCTCAGGCGGTTGGCTTGATCGTGTGGGCGACGTCGTAGATGATCCGCTCGTTGGTCCCCGCCCAGTAGGGGTGCATCGGCGAGCGCTTGGCGACGTGGGCGAGCGACTCCTCCCACGCCAGGAACGCGTCCTTGCTCTCCCACTCGCTGAGCAGGATGTAGCTGAGCGGCTCCCCGTCGGCGTCGGCCGGCTCGCGGCGTCGCAACAGCTCGTCGCCGATGTGCCCGGCCGTGCCTCTCACGTTGGCGGTGACCTGCGCGTACGCCGCCTCGAACGCCTCGGCGTCCTCACGGTTGATCTTGGCGAAAACCATCACACGTGCGGCCATTCAGCTCGCCCCTCCGTCAGATTGAAGAAGAGGGTCCCGGCTCGGCGGCCTAGGGCCGCCTGCGCCACCCTCTATGTCGATAAGAACATCGTGCACCGTCATGCGCGCCGAGGAGCGCAGCTCGCGCAGCGGCGCCGTCAGCTCGTCCTGCTCAGGGCTGCGCTCGAACTCCCCGAACACCTCCCTGTTGCTCCAGTCGCTGGTCACGACGAAGCTGTCGGAGTCCTCGGGATCGCGCGCGAGCGTCTGGTGGACATTCCCGGGGACGGACCGAACCTGCTCGGCGATCGCCCGCCAGGCCCGTTCGAAGTCCGGCCCGCGACCCTCCTTGACCGTCATGTACAGAGTCGCGCGCACCACCGCAGGGATCCTACATGCCAGCGCTCAAAGCCGATCGCTCCGTAGGTGCCGGCCCCGAAGAGGCCACGCCGACTCCGACGTCGCCACAAACGGCGCCGCTCACGCGCCGAGGCAGGGGGAGGACATCGCAACCCCATCGGCGGAGCGGTAGGATCGGCGCGAACTTCAATCCCGTCCAACCCACCTACAAGGGGGAGCATGTGTTCTGTCGCGTGACCCACGTCCAGGCGCCCGAGGGACGGGTGCAAGAGGGCCTCAAACTGTGGTACGAGAACGTCCTGCCGGTGACGATGGCGCGCGAAGGATTCAAGGGCGCGCTCTCGCTGGTCGACGCCGACTCGGGCAAGGCCCTCTCGATCACTTTCTGGGAAGGCGAGGACGAGCTGCTGTCCAGCACCGAGGCCGAGTACCACAAGCGGGCGATCGAACGCTTCGGTGAGTTCTTCACGGATGCCCACGAGCCCGAGAACTTCAAGCTGCACCTCTTCACGGGCGACATCTTCAACGGCGACTTCGCGTCCGATGAGGCGGGTGAGGGACTCACGAAGTCCCAGTAGCTCCCTCCTCGCGACCGCGTAATCGCCGACGATCACGCGGTCGTGCGGGGCGGCCTTGGCGATCGCCGCCCCGGCGAGCTTGCCGACGATCCCCCCTCAGATCCCCCCGTCCACATTCAGCGTCACCCCGGAGACGAAGCTCGCATGGTCGCTGGCGAGGAACAATGCGACGTCTGCGATCTCCTGCGGCTCTCCCAGCCGGTTGAGCGCCGCGAGGCCGGAGTAGCGCGCGCGGCCGGCGTCGTCCAGCTCTCCCGTCTGGTCGGTTTCGATGATGCCGGGCGCGAGCGCGTTGACGCGGATGCCCTGCCTGCCGACCTCCTTGCACAGAGCGCGCGTCAGTCCTATCAGACCCGCCTTGGAGGAGATGTAGTGCACGCGCCCCGGCATCCCGCGCATCGCGACGGCCGAGGTGATGTTGACGATCGACCCTCCCTCCCCCATTGCCGGCAGAGCGGCCTGGCAGACGAGGTAGACGGCCGTCAGGTTGGTGTCGATCACCCGGTGCCACTCCTCGAGCGTCAGCTGATCGATCATCGCGTGGCTCACCACGCCGGCGTTGTTGATGACGATGTCGAGGCCACCGAAGCGCTCGCTCGTGTCCTTTACGAACGCCTCCGCCGACGCCGGGTCCGAGAGGTCGGCCTGCGCGAGGAAGCTCGCTCCACCGATCTGCGCCAACTCTCCCCGCAGGCGCTCGACATCGTCGGACTCCCGGTTGTAGCAAGCCCCAACCGAGGCGCCCCCCTGCGCCAGCCCCAGCACGAGCGCGCGCCCGATACCGCGCGAGCCGCCCGTGACGAGCGCCCGCTTTCCGCTAAGCCCGAGATCCAAGAGAGCCTCCTTTGCGAACGCGTTTTGCAAAGACCGGAACGCGGACGTCCATACGCGTTCCGATTCGCATGAGGGGCAAGCCTATAAGGTGCCGTGGGAGGACGCGATCGCAAAGGAGAGGACTGCACAATGGCCGCAACAGCATTTGTATTTCCCGGACAGGGCTCGCAGCGTGTCGGCATGGGCGCGGAGCTGCTCGAGGCACGCCCCGAGCTGTTCGATCGCTACTTCGGCATGGCCGACGCGGCGTCCGGGCTGCCGATCCGCCAGCTCGCGCTTGAGGGGCCGATCGAGGAGCTCACGCGCACCGACGTGACTCAACCTGCGCTGTTCGCGCTTTCGCTCGCGATCCACGAGCTGGCGCGCGAGTCGGGTCTGGAGCCCACTTCGTTGCCGGGCACAGCCTCGGCGAGGACACGGCGGCGGTCGCCGCGGGCGCGCTCGAGCTGGAGGCGGGCATGGAGCTCGTCTCGCTGCGCGGGCGGCTGATGGCCAAGCTGCGGGTCCGAGCGCCCGGGCGGGATGGCCGCGATCGTCGGCCTGCCGGCCGAGGAGGTGCGGGCGCTGTGCGCGACGGCCTCCGAGGCGGGCACGGTGGCTCCGGCCAACTTCAACAGCCCCGCGCCAGACCGTCGTCTCCGGCGAGGAGGCCGGCGTGCAGCGGCTGCTCGAGCTGGCCGAGGAGGCCGGCGCCAGCAAGGCGGTGCGCCTGAAGGTGTCGGCGGCCTTCCACAGCGTGCTGATGGAGCCCGTGCAGCGCGAGATGGCCGAGGCGATGGACAAGCTCACCTGGAAGGATCCCCAGGTCCCGCTTGTTGCCAACGCTTCGGGCAAGGTGATCAAAACCGGCGAGGATGTGTGCCAGGCCCTGGTCGCGCAGATCGCAAGCCCCGTGCTGTGGGTGGATTGCGTGCAGACGCTCGTCGAGGAGGGCTGCACAAGGGTCCTGGAGCTCGGCCCCGGACGCGTGCTGGGAGGGCTGGTGCGCCAGATCGACAGCGACGTCGAAGTGTTCGCCGCCGACTCGCCGGAGAAGCTGGAGGCGTTCGCCGGAGCGACGGCCTGAACCATCCTCCCTGCGGGGGCTGGCACCCCAGGGCGAGCTGCACCGGCCACAGCAGCGCGTGTCGCGATCTGGCCGCGCGACGCGCCACCCGGGCGGTCGAGCCGCCCTACCCCATCCCGAGCAGCCGGTACTGCCCGCGGTGGAAGATCAGCGGCTCGGCAGTGTCGTGCACGCCCAGCTCGAGCACCTCGCCGATGAAGATGTCGTGGTCGCCGGTCGCATGCTCGGCGTGCAGCCGGCAGTCGAGGTAAGCCAGCGCGTCCTCGAGGATCGGTGAGCCGCTGCTCGCCGCCCGGTGGGACACCTCGGCGAACGCGTCGCGGCCGCGAGGGCGCTCCTTGGAGGCGAAGTAGCGCGACAGCGGCTCCTGGTGGGTGCCGAGGATGTTCACGGCGAACACCCCGTTGCGCCGCAGGTGCTCGGAGCCCTCCGAGCGCGCGATCGTGCACACCAGCACCAGCGGCGGGTCGAGCGACACCGAAGAGAAGGCGTTGGCGGTCATGCCGTACGCGTGCTCCTCCCCGCGCGTGGTGATCACCGTGACGCCCGTGGCGAACGCGCCGACCGCGTCACGGAAGTCCTTGCTGCTGAAGGCGGGCATGAGCTGAGTGGCGCGCGTAACTCGCCGGAGCGCCCCTCAGTCGAGGCTCCGCAGCCGCTCGCGCACGATCGCGTCGAAGTCCTTGGTCGTACCGAGGGACTCGGCGACGATGTCGCGGAACGTATCGCGGGCCAGCGCCAGCACCCGCGTCGGCTCGAGTGCCTTCAGGGTGGCCGTGCGAGGACGGTCGCGCAGGATCGCGAGCTCGCCGAAGAACTGCCCGGGACCGAGCGACACCGGGGCCTCCCCGCCGACCCCTTCGCGGTCGACCTCGACCGCGCCGTCGACGACGATGAAGAACTTGTCGGCCGGCCCACCCGCGCGGGCGATCGTCTCACCCGCGGGGAAGTCGAGGATCTGCAGCTCGCCGGTGAGGCTGGAGACGCTCTGCAGGGGCAGGTCGCTGAACACGGAGTAGGCCCGCTCGCGATGGAAGTCGACGCCGAAGGTCCCCTCCTGCTGATGGATCGCTGCGTCGGTGTTGTCGGTGAACTGCAGCTCGCTCGCCACGATCCGGAAGAACGAGATCGTCATCGTGGTGCCGGGCGAGAGCGTCGGGAACTTCTGCCCGAAGAGGTCGGCCACGCGCGCGATCTGCTCACCGGAGAGAATCACACGGCACTCGCCCATGCCCTGCAGTCCGCGAATCTTCTCCAGGTCCTCGGAGGAGCCGTCGATCGCGAAGGAGACGAGCGGGTTCTGCTCGATGTGACGGGCGGTCGTGGTGTGGGCCTTCGTCCAGAAGTACAGCTCGGGGCCGTCGTGCACGTAGAGGAAGGTGCCGGCGTGTGGCACCCCACTGGGGCTGGCGGTGGCGAGCGTGAGCGTGCGCTGCTCGCCCAGATAGTCCAGCACCTCTGGCAACATCTCGACTGCGGCTTCACCGCTGCTCATTGGATCTCCTTGCTGTGGGTCGGTCATATCGCCGTCACCGTCTCGCGCGCGAGGAAATGCTCGACGAAGTCGGTCGTCACATCGCCCGAGCGGAACTGCTCGTCGGCGAGCACGCGACGGTGGAAGGGGATCGTCGTCTTCACGCCGCGGCCCTCGATCTGAAACTCCGAGAGCGCGCGGTCCATCCGCTCGATCGCCTCCAGGCGCGTGGGAGCCCACACGATCAGCTTGGCGATCAGCGAGTCGTAGAACGGGGCGATGTTCCAACCCGGGTAGCAGTGGGAGTCAACGCGCGTCCACGGCCCGCCCGGCGGCACGTACACATCGAGGCGCCCGGCCGCCGGGGCGAAGTCGCGGTCGGGGTCCTCGGCGTTGACGCGACACTCGATCGCGTGGCCGCGAAGCACGATGTCATCCTGGGTAACCGACAGCGGCTCGCCGGCGGCGACGCGGATCTGCTCCTGGATCAAATCGACGCTCGTGACCATCTCGCTGACGGGGTGCTCGACCTGGATGCGGGCGTTCATCTCCATGAAGGAGAGGTTGCCCTCGTGGTCGAGCAGGAACTCCATCGTGCCGGCGCCGGTGTAGCCGACCGAGAGGGCACCGGCGACGGCGCGCTCGCCGATGTCTTTGCGCTGCGCCTCCGAGAGATGGATCGAGGGCGCCTCCTCGATCAGCTTCTGATGGCGGCGCTGCACCGAGCAGTCGCGTTCGAAGAAGTACACGCCATTGCCGTGGCTGTCACACACCAGCTGCACCTCGGTGTGGCGGGGCGCCTCTAGGTAGCGCTCGATGTAGACGGCGCTGTCCTTGAACACGGCCTGGGCGGTGGCGCGCGTGGTGGCGTAGAGGCGCACGAGGTCCTCGGCGCGGCGCACGACGTTCATGCCCCGTCCGCCGCCGCCGGCGACCGCCTTGATGATCACCGGATAGCCGATCCCGTCGGCGATCTCCTGCGCCTCCTCCGCCGTCTGCACGGGCTCGATCGTGCCGGGCAGGAGCGGCAGGCCGGCCTTCTGCATCAGGTCGCGGGCGATCGCCTTGTCCCCGACCTTCTCCATCACCTCGGGGCGCGGGCCCGATGAAGGTGATCCCGTTGTCGGAGCAGATCTCCGCGAAGAACGGGTCCTCGGAGAGGAAGCCGTAGCCGGGGTGAATCGCGTCGGCGCCGGTCTTCTGGGCGGCGCCGATCACGTTGGGGATGTGCAGGTAGCTCTTGCCGGGGTGGTGGGGCCCGACGTGCACGGCCTCGTCGGCGAAGCGCACCACGGCCGACTCGGCGTCGGCGGTCGAGTAGATCGCGACCGACTTGATGCCGAGCTCGCGGCAGGCGCGCGCGACGCGCAGGGCGATCTCACCCCGGTTGGCGATCAGAACCTTCTCGAACATCGGCTCAGCTCCTCGAATAGTCGCCAGCGTCTAGGGCGTTCGCTGAGCAAGCAAGGCAAGGATTAAGGCCCGCCCGCCCGCGTGGCGTGCTATGCACGCGAGCGACCGAGGACGCAGCATTGCGCTGGCCGAAACGGGGATGCGAGCCGAAGGCGAGTGTCTCCCGGCTTCGGTCAGCGGGCGTCCTAGTCATCCGCGGGCTCCAGATACATCAGCACCTGCTCGAACTCGACCCAGTCGCCATTCTCCACGAGTACCTCGGCAACCTTGCCGCCTTCACCGGCGGCGACCTCGTTCATCATCTTCATCGCCTCGACGATGCACACCGTCTGGCCGGGCTCGACACTCGAGCCAACCTCCACGAACGGCTTGGCACCAGGCTGCGCTGCGCCGTAGTAGGTGCCAACCAGGGGCGCCAGCACCGGCACCCTGCGGTCCGCCTCGAGATCGCCGATCGTGAAGACGCCCGAGGCCATGCGCGCGCCGGGAGCGATGCTCATCCCGGGGCCCGCCCCGGTGGCAACAGGACCGCCGGGAGAAAGGTTGGGTGCAGGAGGATAGGGGGCTGTTCCCGGCAGGCCCGGCGCGGCCGGCGCGCCGCGCTCGATCTCGATCTTGTAGTCGCCGGCGGCGACCGCGAAGCGCTGCACGGTGCTGCCCTCCAAGCGCTTGATCAGGTCCCGGGCCTCGGCCCACACCGACTCGATCAGCTCGCGGTCGGGGCTCGTTTGTGTGTTCTCGTTGTCGCTCATGATGTCTCCCCCTGTGATAGTGGCGGAAGTGTAGGCTGGCGCCCGGGGGTGCCGAACTTGCGAAAGCGCTCGTAGCGCTGGGCGATCAGCTCGTCGGTGCTCAGCGGCAATAGTTCGCCGAGGGTGGCGACGATCGCGGCCTTGAGGTTGGCTCCGGCGGCCGACGGGTCGGTTTGCGCGCCGCCCTCGGGCTCGGGCACGACCGCATCCATCACGCCCAGGCGCAGCAGCTCGGGGCTCGTGATGCGCAGCGCCTTGGCCGCGCGGGGAGCGGCGGAGGCGTCCTTGAAGAGGATCGTCGAGCACCCCTCGGGGCTGATCACCGAGTAGTAGGCGTTCTCCATCATCAGCACCCGGTCGCCGGCTGCTATCGCCAGGGCTCCGCCGCTGCCGCCCTCGCCGGTGACGACGGTCACGGCCGGCACCGGCAGGCGCGACATCAGCATGATCGATTCGGCGATCGCGTTGGACTGCCCGCGCTCCTCGGCCCCGAGGCCCGGATAGGCGCCGGGCGTGTCGACGATCGTCACGAGCGGCAGGCCGAAGCGGGCGGCATAGCGCATCAGGCGCATGCTCTTGCGGTAGCCCTCGGGCTCGGGCATGCCGAAGTTGTGCTCGACCAGCTCGCTGGTGGTGTGGCCCTTCTGCTGGCCGATCACCATCACCGCCAGCTCCCCGAGCTGCGCGAGGCCGGCGATGATCGCGTGGTCCTCCTCGAACATCCGGTCGCCATGCAGCTCCTGGAAGCCGTCGAAAGCGAAGCCGACGATGTCGAGGAACCGCGGCCGGTCGATGTGGCGCGCGAGCTGGACGATCTCCCAGGGGTCGCGCGCCGGCAGCTGCTCGGGATCGACGATCGGCGCCTTCCCCTCGACCCCTGGGAGGCGTCCCTGGCGCGCCGCCGCGTCCTCGCCGCGCGCCGCCTCGGCGCGGGCGTGGAGCTCGAGCAGGTTGCGGATCGTGCGGCGCAGGCTTTCGCGCGGCTCGACCAGGTCGAGCATCCCGTGCTCGAGCAGGAAGCCGGCGGTCTGGAACCCGTCGGGCAGCTTCTGGCGGATCGTCTGCTCGATCACGGTGGGCCCGGCGAAGCCGATGTGCGCGTCGGGCTCGGCTATCAGGATGTCGCCGAGCGTCGCGTAGGAGGCGCTGACGCCGCCGTAAGTCGGGTCGGTGAGCAGCGAGATGAACAGCACGCCCTCCTCTGCGAGCCGCGCCATCGCCTGCGAGGTCTTGACCATCTGCATCAGCGACACGCACCCCTCCTGCATGCGCGCGCCGCCGGAGGCGGAGATCACCAACAGCGGCGTGCGGGTCTCGAGCGCCAGCTCGGCCGCGCGCGTGATCGACTCGCCCACCGCGCCGCCCATCGAGCCGCCGATGAACGAGAAATCGATGCCGGCGACGACGATCGGCAGGCCGTCGATCGTGC
>CAVVTQ010000016.1:0-188614 GCA_963751195.1 uncultured Solirubrobacterales bacterium | reverse complement strand
GCACGCAGAGCGAGGGGATCAGGCCCAGCACCAGCTTGCGAATATTTATGAGCCTCATCTTCTCCCTCGTCTCTGCATGGTTGGCTTGCATCTTTGGTCAGGTAGGGCGGGGGCGACACCGCACCGCTGAATTGATCGGTGCCGCCCGCGGGTTGCGCGTCGCGTATTACCCGGTGACCGCCCAAGTGCCCACCGCCGACACTTCTCCTGCCGCTTCAGAGTCGAATACAACAGCCGCCCCATTGGCGGAAGCAGCGAAGATGTTGCCGACCCGAGACTGTCCATGGAAGAGAAATTCTGCCGTGTCAGCTTCCTGGAGCCCGAACACACAAAGGGTACCCGTATCGGCCTTCGGGTTTTCAGCTGTCCCGCCTGCACATGCAGCGGAGGGCGCCCGCTCTTCAGTTTTGTTGGTTGTTTCGTTAAAGAACGGTTCCATATCGGCGTTATTGATGTAGTGGACAGCCGGTTCAGCTTTTAACGGAATCGTGAAGGAGATCGCAGAGGATCCCGGCTGGCCGGCAGCGGTCGCGGCATAGAACACCGACCACGTGCCCGTCTCGGTGGAGCCGGATGGAAGCTTGCCTCCCGCCGTCCAAGGCGAGCCTTCTTTGCCGTTGCAGGCGGTAGTAGTCGTGCTACCAGCGACAAACTGTGTTCCGCCTTCTACACAACCCCCCTGATTCGGTTTAAGGGTTTTGCTCGTCACGCTCACACCGGCCGCTCCGTTTTCACCATTCGTACCATTGGTGCCCGCGGGGCCCTGCGGGCCGCCCGGTCCGGTGGCGCCGGCTGGGCCGGTGGCGCCGGCGGGACCTGCAGCTCCAGCAGCGCCGGTCGCGCCCTTGGGGCCGGCGGGGCCGCGCGGGCCGGCCTTGGCCTTGGGGGCGGCCTTTGACTTGGCGACCGTGGCGAGCGGCGTCACAGAGGCCGTCGCTTTGGTGGCGGTCGAGCCGCCGCCGTGGCTGCTCGCCGCGAAGGCTCCGCCGGTCAGGGCGAAGATGAGGGCCATAAATGCCACGACGGTGGTGGGGCTGATGTGTTTACGTAGTCTTTGGAACATCGGTTATCTCTCCTTTGGGGAGTCGGACGTGCCGGCGCTCGGCGCTACGCACGCGAAGTTGACAAGCCGACCGCACACAACCGGCCGGGTCCTACAAGACTGAAATGCGGCGGCCCGGGTGGGCATCACGCGGCCTCCCGCTGCTCGCGGGCATGCATCCGGATGCTGTGCGTGACCTGTTGCCCCTTGTCGGTCAAGCCCCACGCGTTCGGCTCGCCCTTGGCATGTCCCGCCCCGGTGTTGCGGAGCAAGCCGAGGCGCTCCAGGCGACGCAGAAGCTTGGAGATCTGCCCGGGGTCGGTGACCCCGGCGAAGGTCGCGACCTCGCGGTTGCTCGGGTCCGACCCACGCCCACTCAGCTCGGCGATACCTTCCAGGACCCTCGCCGTCCGATGGGTCAGGCGCAGGTTCACATCGGCGAGCGGGTCACGCGCGCTCCGCGGAGCAGGGATAGGCGTGCTCGCTACCACCGCAGGGGCGGCGGGCGGCGGGCGGGTCCGTTCGCGCCTGGCCGCCGCGGGACCGAGGTACAGCAGCACGATGATCGCCATCAACTCGCCCAACAGAGCGGTCAGCGGCTCACGATCCCGCCGCGACAAACGCGAGTAGACGATCGCGAACGCCGCGCCGACCACACCCTCCGCGGTCACCGGGGTCAAGTTGTCGCCACGCCCACCTTCGGTACGGCCCTCATCAATCACTACCGCCAGCCGCGCGAGAACCGCCTCGCGGCGCTCCAACACAAGCGGACCCGCACGCAGCGCCTGCACCACACACACCCGCGCCAACGCCGGCTCACGATCGAAGAACGCCAGGATCGTCCACACACCCATACGGACCCGCTCCCGCCACGGCAACCCCTCCAGGCCCGCCGCCGCAAGCTCCCCCGCGACCGTCCCGACCAGCTCCTCCAACACCGCCGCGAAACACTCATCACAATTGGCGAACGTCTGGTAAAAGGTCCGACGCGAAACCCGCGCACGCGCCGTAATCCGCCCGACCGTCGCCCGCGGATAACCCAGCTCATCGATCGCGGCGACCGCACCCGCCAGCAGCCGCGAACGCTGAATCTCACCAATCCGCGTACGCGGCGAGGTCACATCGCGCAAACGCGCACGCTCCAACGCCGACTCAGACGCCCGGGCCACACGAGCACCCCCGGCCCGCCTAGACGCCCCCGCCACGCCACCGCCACGCGCACCGCTGCCAACCACCACGCTCACGAGAGCCCCCCCAAGCACAGGCGGAGCCCACCCCGCGCGGGGGACGAAGAGAGGCCCGTTAGGGCCCGACGACGAGGAGCCCCAGCCCTTGGCGGACTAGGACAAGAGAGAGAGAGAGAGAGAGAGATGCGACAGCGCCAAGCTGGCGCATCTAGCATCACTCCGCTGACGGGACGCGCACGTCCCCGCTACGTATCTCCCACTCGAAACCACGCTAAACCCAACCCCTCATCCGTTGCGATCCGATCCCTCTACCAACCTATGCACCCTGCTAGCGCTTGAAGTCAACCACACGATGCGGTGACCCAACCGGATCCTATGTTCGCCAGCCACCCCTAAGGGGATGACCATGACAAAGGAGACCGTACACCACCACCCCACGGTTGTCAATACCCCTACAGCGAAGCTCCATTGCACAGCCCCCAGGCGCCCGCGGACAGGCCCCTCCGCGCGTGGAGATCGCCCGCCACCCCACGACCCCAACCAGACCTTTGTACACCAGGCTGTTGCCCGGTGTGGTCTTACGCCCACAGCGCCGCGACCGGCACTGCCCAGATGCCACGCGCGAGTGGGATGGTCTGGCGGGTTGTGCACAGCACCAGCCCGGCTACCCACCGCTCGCCGGCCAGTTCCCTGAATTTGTGCAGGCCGCGCAGGTCGCCTCGCCGGACGGTGGAGCCGGCCTTGATCTCGATCGCCACCGTTTGACCGGCACGATTTTCCAGCACCACGTCCACCTCCTCCCCATGCGGGCCGCGCCAGTGACGCATGGCCGGCGCGGTGACGGTATGGGGCAGCAGGCGCGCCAGCTCCATCGCCACAAACGACTCGTACGCGCGACCGCTGAGCATGTCATCGCAGGCGACACGCGCGGCATCTGCCCCCAGCAGGTGGATGAGCAAACCGCTGTCCTCGACGAACAGGCGCGGCGTGCGCACCGCCCGCGCCGCGAGGCCAGGAGCCCACGCCGGCACGCTCACCACCAGATGGAGCAACTCCAGCAGGCGCACATACGTACGCACCGTCTTCTCGTCCGCCGCCAGCGCCCGCGCGATCGGTCGCAGGGCGATCGTGGAGCCCGAGCCGGCAGCGAGATGCGCCAGCAACGCAGGCAGCAGATCGGGGCGCCTGACGTCCACCAGATCGGGCACGTCACGCGCCACCAGCGCGGCCAGGTAATCGTCGAACCACGCGCCGCGCCGGCGCTCCGAGCGCGCCAGCACCGGAGCGAACCCACCGGCGGCGATGCGCTGGGCGTACGCCGCCCGCCCCACCTCCTCCGCCTCCACATAGGGCGCGCCGGCACCCACCCAGATCTCCTCCAGCCACGCCGGCACCGCCCGGCGCGCGATCTCAGCCTGCGTGAAGGGACGCAGCGGCACCCGCTCCACGCGCCCGGCGAGCGAGTCACCGACCCGGGGGGCCAACAGCAGGTTGGCCGACCCGCTCACCAGGAAGCGACCCGGACGGACGTCACGATCGACGACGCTCTTCAGCGCCAGCACCAGCTCCGGCACGCGCTGCAACTCATCGATGAACACCCGCTCGCCGAGACCCGCAAGGAACCCCGCGGGATCGTCGCTCGCACTCCGTCGTGGGTGTCGCGCAAGGCTGGGGCGGGTGGTGGTGGCCTGGTGTTTCGCCCGTGGGTGGCGTTGGCGGCTGGCGGGGTTTGATGCACTGGGTCGGCGTGGGCGGCCTTGGGGGGCGTTCTCAGGCGCCTGCGGCGGCTATCTGGTGTTTGTGGAGCTTCATCAGGTTGTGGGTCGCGGTGATTAGCCGCCATTCTGAGCGTGCGGCGGATCTGCCTCGTCGCTGGAACTGGTTGATGCGGCGGTTGTGCTTGGTTTGGGCGAACACTGGCTCGACCATCGCCTTGCGTTTTCGGTAAAGCCCGCCGCCATAGTCACCGGCGAGGACGGTTCGCATGAAGGCGTAACGGCCGCCGTCCCAGCCACGACGGGGTGTGCCGCGCTTGCCGGCATCCGGCGGGATCAACACCTGGGTGCCCATGTTCACGACCTCGTCGATCTGCTGCTCATGCCAGTAGCCGCTGTCCCCGACCGCTACCCCGGGCGTGTCATCCACGCCGATCTGCTCGAGCTCGTCGTTTACTGCCTTGACCATCGGCTCGAGATGACCAAAATCAGATGACGCAGCCGTGACCTCGGCCGCGAGCACGATCTGATGCTCGTTCACTGCGGCCTGCGCGTTGTAGCCCTGTGTGTAGCTGCGCGGCGTCTTCACGTTCCTGGAGTCCAGATCGCTCACGTTGATCTTCCCCGGCGGCACCTCCGGCGCCACATACGGATTGGGGCGCGCACCGAACCGCCGGCCGTCCTTGGTCACGGCAGTCGCGCGATGATGCTCATAGGCATCGTTCGCCTCGCGTTCAACCAACAAGTTCTCCACGAGCCGGCGCTCTGCCTCAAGCAGCCGCTCGGCTCGCGAGCGTGGAATAGGCTGGGCCGCCAAGCGGCGATGCTCATCAAGCTGATGGCGCGCCTCGCGCAACCATCCCTCACGCCCCTGCGTCCGGGCGATGATCGCCACGGGATCAAGCACAATCTCTGGGCTCTGCGACTGGGCGTCAGACGCCTCAGTCTTCGCGGTTTCCTTTGCTGCACGCTCCTGCTCGAGCTTCTCCTTGGCTTGGCGCAGCGCGACACGGCGCCCCTCGCGGGTCCGTAAGTGCTCAGGCAGCTCATCGCCACGCGCATCCCCATACTGCTCGTCCTCCGTCTGGTCGACCTCGCCCGCCTCCTTCAGGATCTCCCGCGCGAGCTGCTCATAATCGAGATTGGAGTGATGCGACGCGTTAGCGTGGAGCTTCGTCCCGTCGATCGCGATCACCCCAACGCTCACCAGCCCCGCCTGCTTGCACAGCAACAGCACGTCGCTGAACAACGCGGCCAGCGACTCCTCGTGCCGGACACGGAACCGCGCGATCGTCGAATGATCCGGTGATTGCTGCGCCGCGATCACCCGGTAGGCCACATCCTCCACACACTTACGCTCGATCGCCCGCGAGGAGCGCTCCCCCCGCGCGTACGCATACAAAAGCAGCGCGACCATCATCTCCGGCTCAAACGCCGCGCGACCCCACCCATCCAAGCGATAGGAAGCGTAAAACGCCGACAAATCGATCCGCTCAACCGACTCCAGCACAAACCACGCGAGATGATCATCCGGCAGCCAATCCCGCGGATCCGGCGGCATCAAGAACACCTGCTCACGATCACACACCAAAAAGTTATAAGCCATACCCCAAAGTGTCTTAAACACCCCAGACAGACCCCAAGGTTTGCGCGACACCCACCGTCGCGTGTTGGCGTCATCGAGCGTAACCACCCCCATGCCCCGCTCCGCGGCGATCTTCGTGCAAAGCGTCGACTTGCCGGCCTGACGCGGTCCTTCGACCGCCACGATGCGCGTGTCGGCAAGCGCCTCCGCCACCCGCACCTCCGCGTGCCGGGGAATCTCGTGCTCGGACAAAGCACCATTACGATAGCGGATAATCCGGAATGTAAACCCGGACAGCGCGGATCATAAATCCGGCGAATCCGGAATGGGTTGGTATCTCGCAGGCACCTACCGTTTCTTGCGGTTCCTGTGCGTGGTCTTGGGCTTCTTCTTCTTGTGGGTGGTCTTCTTGTGCTTGGGGCAGCCGGTGACCGCGATCTTGGTGGCCTGCTTGAGCTCGGCGCCGTTCTGCGCGAGGAATTCGGTGGGCATAGTGAGGCTCTTCGCGGCGCAGAGGTTCCCGGCGGTCGTGAGCGCGGAGTAGGGGCCCTCTGGGAGCGTCAGTTCGAAGCTCGAGAAGGGCTGGTCGGGGACCGTCTTGAACGTCGTCGAGGTTATGCCGGCTTTGTCGATGAACGTCGTACCGACGAGGTCGATCGTGATGCCATAGCCCTGCAGCACGAGCGTCAGCGACGGGAACGCTTCGCCGCCGTGGGAGACAAAGATCGCGGGGCCCTGCAACGGGACCGGGATCAGCGGGGTGTGTACGGTCGCGTAGCCGATCTTCGACGCTGCGGGGCATGCGGCCGGGTTGGCTTCGAACTGTGCCGTGGTGCACGCCTTCTGCAGCGTCTTCAAGCGCGAGGGGAGCTGCTTGGGGAGTTCGACTTTGACCTTCGCGATGTCCGCGTCGGTGCCTTGGGGCACGTTCGGGTAGGCCAGCTTCGCGGTCAGGCTCGCCCCGTCCGCCCGGCTCGTCTTGGCGGACGTCGAGACCGTGAATTTCGGTTCGAACTTCAGCGCGGCACAGTTGGTGACCTGAAACGGGATTGAGATCGTGCTCACGCCGCCTTCGCTCAATCCCACCGTGCCGGTGAGCGCCATCTTCGAGCAGTTGGTCGGGTTGAACTGGAAGTTCCCTCGCGTGGTGGTGGCGTTGACGTGCTGGATTTCCAGGGGGATCCCTTCGATGCTCGTCGGGATCGAATCCGGTGAGCCGGGCGGGTTCGAGGTGATCGTGAGCGCCGTAGTCTGCGGGTTCAGTTCGATCTTGCCCCTGACCACCACGCAATCGCACGGGGGATGGTTGTTCTTCGTGTTCGCGAGGTCGAACGGGCCGGCCTTGGCGGGCACCTCGAACGTCAGGCCGAACGGCGCGCACCCCATTTCGCCGACCGTGCAGCTGCCGTGGCCGTTGTAGGGGCCGGTGAGATAGAACTTCCCGCCAGTGACCGTGAACGGGTCATTGCCGACTCCCACACCGATCGTCGCTTCGCCGATCTTGCTGTTTTCCCCGCACAGCCCTTGGTTGGCTTGCGGTTCGGGGCACAGTTCGACACCCGTCAGCACACCGGAGAGGCCCGGCGGTAGTTTCGCTTCGATCGACTTCAGGTTCTGTTCGCCGTCTTTGCGGTTCATCGTCACCGTCAGCGGCGAGAACGCACCCGCCTGGATGTTCGTCGCGCCCGCGTTCACAGTCGGGTTGAACGGCAGGGTCACACCAGGGCACGGGCCGCCGCCGGGGCCGTGTTCGATCTTGAACGAGGATTCCGCGGTCACGGGACCATTGCCATCCCACGGCGTGAACACCGCGGTCGTCGTGTACGTCCCGCAACGCGATGGCGTAGACAACGGCGCGCGTTCGCCGCCGAAGAAATGCAGTTCGAGATTTTCAAACGGCAGGTCGGGGGTGTTCTTGAACGTCGTGACGATCTGTCCCGTCTGCGGGTTCAACGACACTTCTCCGGCGAGCTTGATGAGGCTGCCCGAGTAGGGGTCTTCGACGACGATATACATCGCTATCACGCTCGCGAACGGGTTTGAGTCCTGCGTCGCCAAATACACCGAGCCTTCCAGTTCGTGTTCGAGCAGCGGCGTCTTGATCTTCACCGTGCCGATCTTCGACCCGTTCGGGCAGAAGTTGGTCCCCGGCGCAAGTGGACTCGCCAGTTCCGGCGTGAAGGTGTTCCAGTTCACGCCCGGTTCGTATTCGGCGTTCAGTTCTTCCTGGCCCCTGTAGCCGATCTGATCGCCGGGGCTGCCGAGCGCGCCTTCCGGCAACGCGCCGGCATTGGACGTGCACGCTTCAAGGCCATCGGCGCCCGACGGGTTGATCGCGACCCCTTCGGGGAGCGTCACGGTCGTGTCCCTGAGCGAGGACTCCGCCAGGCCGTAGGGGTTGAATGCGGCGGCCTGGGGAACGTGCACCCCGACGGTCAGACCCGAGGACGTGCTCGCATCGTTGCCGTCCGGCGTGACGCTGATCGTGGGCGGGAACAGCAGCTTCGAACAGCCCGACAACGACACCGGTATGCCGGCCGAGTTGCGCGTGACACTCATCGCTTCAGCCCAGTGGTTTGGTTCCTCGTAAGAATCGACCCTGAGCGTCGACTTCAGTGGGCCCGTGCAGCCGGTCGGCAGAGTCAAAAACGCTTTGCGGGTCGGCCCTTCGCCCACCACGCCACGGATGTTCAGCGTTGTCTCGAACACCGGCGCTTCGGGCGGCGCGTCGACGAGCGTCGCCTGTATCGGATAGTCGCCGCCGGCGAGCACCCCGTTGTCGATGAACAGGTTAACATCCGTGTAGTGCACGCCCACCTGCAGCGCGACGCCGCGCGTGGTCACGACGTTGAACGCGGGCTCATTGAGCTTATAGTTACCGAGAGATATGTGGCTGCTGTATTCGACGTGCAGCTGGCCAAGGTACGCTTCGACCGGACACCCTTTGCTTGCTTCTACGGTTTCTCCCTGTTCCGCCATCTGCTCGACCGTGCACTTCTTCGGTGTGGCGTTGGGGTCGCCGACCAGCCCGGAGGGCAGATCCTCGGTCAAGTCCTTGAGCGTGCCATCGGGCATACGCACGTATGGCGAGTCTGCGTTTGATTCCTTACGCAGAAAGTGCGTGTTGAATTCCGTGACGTTGACCATTTCGTAGGGATGCGAGCCGGCCTGAGTGTCGGGCGTGCCGTTTTCGTTGACGAACGAGACTTCGAACTTCTTCACGCCGAAGGCTTCGCCTTGCGTGGCAAGCAGCCCCGCGCTTTCGTCCACGCCGTTGACGTTGCCCGCCTTCAGACGGAAGCGGTAGAGCAGACCAGGCGTCAGGTCAGCTATGTTCGCCGAAACCGAGACCTGGCTGCTTCCGCTGCCGATCTCAGCGGGCGTCTGGTTGCAGGAGGCGGTGTTTCCATAGACGCTGCTGGCCGAATTCGTCGGCGATCCCGTATTCGAATTCGCACGAGGTCAGGTCGGCGCCGCGCGGATCGATCGCACCATCAACGTGGCGCTTTCTTTGGTGACGTTTGTGGGCGTGTCAACACTTACGGCGGGGGTGTCGCCGGCGAAAATATAGACCTTTCCTTCAGCCGGACTGGAGACGTAGATCTCCCCAGCTGACACCGTTGACAGCGATCCCACCCTGCCCCGAGCTGCCTTTCAGCAGCGCCGAGCCGAAGGTCGACACAAGCGTGCCGGCGGCTTCGTTTCCTTCGAAACCTGGAGTGGTAATTATGGGGGACCCGTTCATAGCGCCAGTGTCCCATTCAGATATCGAGGACTGATCGTCGACATAGCACGTGGCCGGTCGCGGGATCGGCGGCTACCGCCACATCGCCCGCTCCCATGCTGTCGATCTGCGCCGAGCCCCGCCAGCTGCTGCCCGACCTTGCCCGTACACGTACATGCGGCACCGTAAAGTAGGTAGTCGTCGCCCGTCGGGCCAACAGCGAAGCCGGCGACTTGTTTTTCTCCAGATTTCGATGGCAAACCAGTGTCACCGGTACCGGCATGCGTGTTCAGCTGTTCGACGATCAAGTTGTTTGCCAGCCGAGTCGTCGAACTCGTCGATGGCGATTTCTTCAGCGGAAGGCTCGGATAGCTCGACTCGTACGGTCGCCATTCGCGTCCACCGCCGAGCCCGAGCAGTTCGTGTCCCGTGGGACACCCGCGGGAGCGATCTGGTCTGATTTGGATATTCGCCGCTCGCGCCGAACTTGTCGATCACGCCGTGGCCGGCGTCCATGACGTACAGGTCGCCCGCGGAGGGATCGGACCCTGATTTCGAGTTGTCCACCGCGATCGCCGCGGGGTCGCCGTACACGTTTGGGAACGAAAACGCTTTCGCTGGCGTCGCTGGCCATTCAATTCGTTACTGCCCAACGCATGCGAAGTTGACCGGTTTGCCGCCCGCGTCAAACCTGTAGACCTTGTTCGTGCCTATGTCGGCGACATACACGTCGCCCGTGGATTCGTCGATCGCGATCCCGTTCGGGTTCGAGAACGAGCCGAATTCCCCCGACCTTCGGGTGCGGTTCCGCTGCCGCCAGCGCCGAGGCGCTACCCAACGACAGGCACGCCGCGGCACACAACCGCGAGAACTCCGATCCAGCGGCCGACGCGGGCGCCTGCCCCAGTAGAGAGAGTGCCGCTCATCATCACATACCCCCCTTGTGGGACTTGGCTTTCGATCGTGCCCCACGCGCCCGTGCGGTGCAGCGGGAACGCTTGTGCTTGTTGGTGCGCCTACACGCCGCCCTCTTGAGTTTCTTCTTCTTAGGCTTCTTGGGCTTCGACTTCTTCTTCGGCGCCACTTCAGACGCAGGCGCGAGGTTTCCGGCACCGGAGAACGTCTGGCTCGACGGCGCTCCGTAGACCGCGGGCTGCGGCGAGACCGGCGCGCGGCAGGCATCGGCGTTCGTACACGGCGGCGGTGAGACCGGTTCCGGGAAGCCGCCGTCGACACGCGCGTCGTAGATCACCTTCGCTCCTTCCTGGGTGTCCTGTGCCACGAGCTGCTGGCGCGTGCTGAAGAAGACGTCATCGCCGCTTTCGCCGGCGCCTACGAGGCTCGATTCGCTCGAGCTCGCGCCGCTCGAAATCAAGTACAGGTGGCCGTCCTCGTACTCGTAGACGTCGGCCTGACCGTCGGTGTCCGAGGGTACCAGCGCTTCGGCCGTATCGAAGAACAGGCGGCCGGCATTGGCGACGACGAACGTGGATTCTTCCTTTACACCGCCGGTAGTGGGCGCTTCGCCGGTGGGGTTGCACGAGGCACAGACGAGCTGGTTCGCGCTATCGCTGTATAGGAAGATCTCTGCTACCGGGATGCCGTCGTCGAGTTCAATATTGTCGTAGCCGGTGAGGCTCCGGTGCGAGACGAATGCGAACGAGGCGCCATCGGGCGAAGTCGTGCCAAAGCCGTTATCTACGTACAGACCGGACTTCAACTGGGCGATGAAGGTCGTTGCTCCACCGCTCCACACGTATAGATTGAGCTGGCCACTTTCGGCCTTTTCAACCACTGTGTTGCCTTCGCTGTCGGTATATTCCCGCGTGTTACTCGCCAGCACTCCCTTGGCGGTGAAATACACATGCGAGGTGTCCTGGCTTCCGAGTGCGGAGACGGCGACGACGTCCGCGTGTTCGCCCGCGCCGGCCACACTTAGATCCGTGAGCTCGCACTTGCTCACGCCTTCGGGCAGCGCGCACTCATAGAGATCGGGTTCGCCCGCCTGCGCCGTCGAGTCAGGCGTCAGCATGCTGTCGTCGGTGAAGAAGATCTCCTGGCCGTCGGCGCTCGCGGCTTGGAAGCTGCCGCCCCCGCTCGCGCCGGGGCCCTGCGATTCGTCGAGCTGAACGGTGCGCTGGCCATCGATACGCACGTACAGATCGCCACCTGCCGTGAAGACGATGTGCGAGCCGTCCGCGGAGATACTGTTGCTGCCGGGTCGCGGGTCGGTTGGAAGCGAGCCCGCGACGGCGGTACCGTCGGGGAGCACCGTGAGCAGGCGCACGACGCCTTCGTCCCATTCATACAGGTTTTCGACCCCGTATTGCGCGCCTTCGGCGAGCGGCGTCTTCTCGCCGAAGACCACGTGGCTGAGATCGGCGGAGGCACCCTCGAAGTGCGCGTCGGCGGGCGTAACGCCCGGCGACGGCGTGTTGATCAGCTCATAGGTGCCGGTTGTGTTGTCGCGCAGCAGCAGATTTTCATAGCCGACCGGTTCGCCCTTTGCGACCTGCAGGCCTTCGTTGTTGCATTCTCCCCCTTCTCCGTACGTAGCGCGGGTCTCGGCACCAAAACGTATGATCGCCTTCGAGAGTTCCTCCGAATATGCCGGCGCAGAGCCGGCGCCGTCGCAGAAGATCCCCGAATAGGATTCGAGCGGAAGGATGTCTTCAGAGTTCCACCCACTCGCTCCACGCGCGGCGAGGTAGCGGTAGCCACCAGTCGGCGCCCCGGGCAGCGGGAGGGTCGCGGGGTACGCGATCGAGTCGCCGTCGCTGGCAGCGACGAAGACGGGTTCAGGATTCCCGTGCTTGTCTTCTCCGACTTCCACCGAATACTTGTCGGGCGGGGTCACGAGCTCATAGGCGCGGCAGTCGGGCAACCTGGCGGAGAAGCCGCCCCGCAGCTGTTCGTTGGGGCACGCGGCCTGTTCCGCAGTCAAGGTCGTGAAGGTCTCGTCGGGACCGGCCACCGTGCCGAGTTCGTTTGTGGCAACGACGCGGAAGTGGTAGGTCGCGCCCGGCGCAAGGTCGCTCGCGGCTGCCCACACGGCACGGCCAACAACGCCTTCGCCCACGCTGCCTTCGGGGAACGGCACCGACTGTCCGTAAGCGGTCGTCGTGCCGTATTCGAAGCGATAGCTCGCCGCGATTCCGCCCGGGTTCACGAGCGCTCCGAGCTTTGCTTCAGAGGTGGTGACTTCGGCGGTCAGCTCCTTGCCGACCGTAGGCGCGGTGGGCGGCCCGGAGATCCAGACGACGCCTGCTTCGCTGTCGGTCACGTAGAGGCGGCCGGTGGCGTCATTCACGGCCAGCGCGCTGGGCGGCGTGCCCAAGATGCGGGCTCCATTTTCGATCTCGCCCGCACCGATGTCAGCGAGCTGTACGCCGGTCGCGCTGTACTCCACGACGTGGGTGCACGGCGGTTCCACCCGGCCACACAGGTCCGCACTGTTGCGGACCACCGCGTATACATCATCGTGCCCATCGACCGCGAGAGCCTTCACGCCTTCACTGTGGAATGCCCCGATGACCGATCCCGACGCGTTGAACCGCTCGACGCGGTTGTTCCCGTCATCGGCGACCCAGACGTTTCCCGAGGAGTCGACCGCGACGCCCGTAGGCCCTGCCAGCGCAGCTTCGCCCGAGCCTGTGAACGTCTTGAGGAGCGTTCCGCTCGGACTGTACTCGCGCACCGCGTTTTCGGGCGCACAGGGCAAATAGACGTTGCCGGCAGAGTCGGTTGCGAGCTGTGACCATGTTAAGAGGCCTACGAGGCCGTGGCCGGTTTGGCACCCTGAGGCTTCGAAGGACCCCAGCAGCGCCCCGCTGTTGGGGTCGTACGTGTCGATTGCCTGGTCGCTGGCATCGGTCACATACACCTCGCTGTTGACGGGGTTGACCGCGATCCCGGAGTAAAAGCCGCTCCCGCTCCCGAACGGCGAGGGGGGCGAGATCCTGTTGCCCGATGCATCGAACTTGTTGATGTTGGCGTTGAAGATCGCCGCGACGTATACGTCTGAACTCGACTGATCGACAGCAATTCCCAGCGGTAATTCGGTCTTGAAACTGCCGTAGGAAACGAGCTTGGGGGGCGCGGCCTGGGCGACACCGACGGAGAGCGTGAGCAGGGCGCAGAGGAGGACCAGTGGGGTGGCGATCAGGCTGCGCGTAGGCGAACCACTCCCTTTGGCGTGGAGGAACGCACGGAGCGTCGCGAAGCGCCCGATCTTCGGCGTGACGGCGGACTTCGCGAACTGCTCTGTGGGTTGCCGGGTAGCCGGAGGCATTGCAGCCTCCGGCCCCCACAGATCCGCACGTGAACCTCTCGACTCATACGGCTCGTGCTGTCCAGTTCTCAGCATGGGGCGCAGTACCTCCAGTGCGCGAACAGCTCGGGTTCCCTTGAATGGACTCCTTGCAACCATGTTCGCGCCTTTCTGTTGCTGTGCCTTAGTCGTTTGTACTTCCGCATCGCCCATCGCACCAGATGGCGGTCGATGCGACGGCAGAGTGGTTTCGCCGCGGTCGGATAGAACGCGGCGAAATACGCAAACCAGCCCCTCGTGACAGGGTTGATCCCCGCTGCGAGGTCGTTAAGGGTCCAGTTCATACGCCGATGAAGCCGCCAGGCTGCTGCCCGCCGGCTCATCTCGCTCAGCTTCCTCGGAGAAACGCCCGGGAGGAAGCTCGTGAAAGCCACCCCCCGTTTCATGTTCACCGCTTTCCGGGGCCGGAAGGTGTAGCCGCAGAACACAAACGAGACATGCTCATGATCCCTGCGGCGACTGCTGTCCTTGCAATACACCACCCTGGTCTTCTCGGGATGAAGCTCCAACCCGACATCTACCAGCCGAGACGCGAGCGCCTCCCGCAACTTCCGGGCCTGGCGCTCGCTGACGCAATGGATCACCGCATCGTCCGCGAACCGCTCGAACGGGACGGCCGGGAACTCCCGCACCATCCACATATCCAAGCCGTAATGCAGAAACAAGTTGGCGAGGACCGGCGAAATCGGACCGCCTTGCGGCGTGCCCTTCACCCTCGGCACAAGACTCCCGTCAGTCATCAACATCGAGGCTTCCAACCAGCGCTCCACATACAGCAGGACCCACTTCTGGTCCGTGTGGCGCGCCAAAGCCTTTAGCGTCAGATCCCACGGGACGGAGTCAAAGAAGGATCGGATATCAACATCGAGAGTCCAATCCATCTTCCAACACCGCTTCCGGCAAACCGCAACCGCTTGCAGGGGCGAACGACCAGGACGATATCCATAGGAGTCATCGTGAAAGACCTGCTCCACGCTTCCCTCCAATGCCATCGCCGCCGCCGTTTGCGCGATCCTGTCCACGACATTTGGAATGCCGAGCCGTCTCGATCCCTCCTGCTTAGGTATAACCACCGCCCGAACCGGACCAGGGAAATACGACCCCGACGACATGCGACTCCACAGCACAAAGAGGCGATCTTTCAACCCCTCCTCGAACTGCTTGATGCCCACGCCATCGACCCCAGCCGATCCTCCATTCTCCTTCACCTTCAACCACGCATCCCACACCAATCGCTTAGGGATGTCATACGACCTGCCTTCCAACCCTGACTCACGCATGCGCTTCCTCCCTTACGGTTGAACGCACCCACGAGCCCGGACAGCCCCGCCCCTTCGCTCCACCCACGCTGCGATACGCGCCGGCTTCACAGCTACTACGAGCGAGTCCGCCAGCACACCCAGCGACGGTACTCTGCCCCTCGCGGATTCTGCCGCTCGGAGTCCTCCCTCGCGCCACCAACCTTCCGGTAGCAGTTTCCGGGTATGCCTTCACACGTTCCATAGAAGAGCCTTGGTCGGGTTCATGCTGCCTATATGCCGGACGCCGCCCGATCGGTAAACGGGTAACCACCAGACTCATCCCAGGACAAAGTGACGGCCCTGGTTTTGACGCCATCTTTGGAGATTTCGACACGTCAACGACAGAGGACTCACGCCCATCGCCCATCTCCCCGACCCATACCTGCCGCGATCTAGCCACGACTTTTCCCACAACGCTCACCACAACGGTCTTCAGCCAATGCAGCTGCGGGCGGTTTAGCGCCTGCCCCCGCAGGCCGGCGCTGAAGGGCCAAACAACCTTCATCTCTTCTACAGCACCACAGTCGGTGGAACCACCATCAAACACTCGATCCACCTTCTGCGTTCGTGTTCACAATCACCTTATCTCCTTGGTTTGCGTTGTCGAATCGTTGTTCACCGGCCGGGCCCCTTGGCGCGTGAAGGGGCCTGTTCCGACACCCTCGACGCGCGCCCGTGGCATCACGCGGCCTCACGCTGATCGCGGGCGTGCATCCGGATGCTGTGCGTGACCCGCTGCCCCTTGTCAGTGAGCGCCCACGCGTTCGGCTCGCCCCTGGCGTGCCCCGCCCCGGTGTTGAGGAGCAACCCGAGGCGCTCCAGACGACGCAGCAGCTTCGAGATCTGCCCCGGGTCGCTGACACCGGCGAAGGTCGCGACCTCGCGATTGCTGGGATCCGAGCCTCGCCCGCTCAGCTCGGCGATGCCCTCCAGCACCCTCGCGGTCCGGTGAGTCAGGCGCAGGTTCACATCAGCCAACGGGTCACGCGCGCTCCGCGGCGCTGGGGTGGACGTGCTCGCTGCCACCGCAGGCGCGGCGGGCGCCGGGCGCGACCGTTCACGCCTTGCCGCCGCAGGACCGAGATACGGCAACACAATCATCGCCATCAACTCCCCCAACAGGCCGCTCAGCGGCTCACCATCCCGCCGCGACAGCCGCGAGTAGATGATCGCGAATGCCGCGCCGACCACGCCCTCCGCGGTCAGAGGGGTCAAGCCCTCTCCGCGGGCGCCTTCGGTGCGGCCCTCGTCGACCACCTCCGCGAGCTGTGCAAGAACCCCCTCGCGACGCTCCAACACCAGCGGCCCCGCGCGCAGTGCCTGCACCACACACACCCGCGCCAGCGCCGGCTCACGATCGAAGAACGCCAGCATCGTCCACACACCCATGCGGACCCGCTCGCGCCATGGCAACCGATCCATGCCCGCCGCTGCAAGCTCCCCACCAACCGTTGCGGCCGCCTCCTCGAGCACCGCCGTGAAACACTCATCGCGGTTGGCGAACATCTGGTAGAAAGTCCGCCGCGACAACCGCGCACGCCCGGTGATCCGCCCCACCGTCGCCCGCGGATAACCCAGCTCATCGATCGTGGCAACAGCGCCAGCCAGCAGCCGCGAGCGCTGGATCTCACCCACCCGCGTACGCGGCAACGTCAGATCACTCAACCGCGCACGCGCCAACGCCGACTCAGGCGCCCGGGCCACACGAGTGCGCCCGGCACGCCCCGGCACCAGGCCGCCGCCACGCGCAACGCGCGCACCGCCGTCAAGCGCGGCACTCACGACAGCCCTCTGAAGCGCAAGCGGTGCCCACCCCACAAGGGGGACACGGGGAGGCCCGTCAGGACCCGAAGATGAGGAGCCCCAGCCCCTAGCCGGCTAGGACAAGAGAGAGAGAGAGAGAGAGAGATGCGACAGCGCCAAGCTGGCGCATCTAGCATCAGCCCTCAGACGGGACGCGCACATCCCCACTACGTATCTCCCACTCGAAACCACGCTAAACCCAACTCCCTCATCCGTTGCGATCCGATCCCTCTACACCAACCGCACCTGCTAAGCGCTTGAAGTCAACCACACGACGCGGCGACCCAACCGGATCCTATGTTCGCCAGCCACCCCACAAAGGGATGACCATGACAAAGGAGACCGTACACCACCCCCGCACGGTTGTCAATACCCCTACACCACGACCCCACCACACAGACCCCCAAACACCCCCGGAACAGCACCGGACGCGGTAATCGCCCGCCGAGCCACACAGCCCAAGGCCCGGCACGACAGAGCAGTTGGTGCAGCGCCATGCGCCACCTCGCCTGCTCTGTCGTCTATCGGGCCCGTCTCACCGCTTGGTCTTGCGGTGACCTGTCTTCTTGCGCCGATGGTGCGCCTTCTTCTTCGTGGCCTTCTTGTGCTTCGGGCAGCCGGTGACCGTGACCTTGGTGGTCTGTTTGAGCTCGGCGCCGTTTTGCGCCACGAATTCGGTGGGCATCGTGAGGCTCTTGGCGGTGCAGAGGTTCCCGGCGGTCGTGAGCGCGGAGTAGGGGCCCTCTGGGAGCGTCAGTTCAAAGCTCGAGAACGGCTGGTCGGGGACCGTCTTGAACGTCGTCGAGGTCACCCCGTTCTTGATGTCCGTCGTGCCGACAAGATCGATCGTGATCCCGTACCCCTGCAGCACCAGCGTCAGTGACGGGAATGCTTCGCCGCCGTGGGAGACGAAGATCGCGGGGCCCTGCAATGGGACTGGGATCAGCGGGGTGTGCACGACCGCGTAGCCAATCTTCGACGCCGTGGGGCACGCGGCCGGGTTGGCTTCGAACTGCGCGGCGGTGCATGCTTTCTGTAGTGTCGTCAGGCGGCTGGGGAGCTGTTTGGGGAGTTCGACTTTGACCTTCGCGATGTCCGCGTCGGTGCCCTGTGGCACGTTCGGGTAGGCCAGCTTCGCGCTCAAGCTCGCCCCGGCCGTCCTGCTCGTTTTAGCGGATGTCGACACGCTGAATTTCGGTTCGAACTTCAGCGCGGCGCAGTTGGTGACCTGAAACGGCGTTGAGATCGTGCTCGAGCCGCCTTCGTTGAGCTGCACCGTGCCCGTCAGGGACATTTTCGAGCAGTTGGTTGGGTTGAACTGGAAGTTCCCGCGGGTAGTGGTGGCGTTGACGTGCTGGATTTCCAGGGGGATCCCTTCGATACTCGTCGGGATCGAGTCCGGGGACCCCGGCGGGTTGGAGGTGATCGTGATCGCCGCGGTCTGCGGGTTCAATTCGATCTTGCCCCGCACCACCACACAGTCGCACGGGGGGTGGTTGTTCCTCGTGTTCGCGAGGTCGAACGGGCCGGCCTTGGCGGGCACCTCGAACGTCAGACCGAACGGCGCGCACCCCGCTTCACCGACCGTGCAGCTGCCGTGGCCGTTGTAGGGGCCGGTGAGATAGAACCTCCCGCCCGTGACCGTGAACGGATCGTTGCCGATACCGACACCGATCGTTGCTTCGCCGACCTTGCTGTTTTCCCCGCACAATCCTTCGTTGGCCTTTGGTTCGGGGCACAGTTCGACGCCCGACAGCACACCGGACAGGCCCGGCGGCAGTTTCGCTTCCAGGGACTTCAGGTTCTGTTCGCCGTCCTGGCGGTTCACCGTCACCGTCAACGGCGAGAACGCCCCCGCCTGAATGTTGGTCGCACCCGCGTTCACGCTCGGGTTGAACGGCAGGCTCGTGCCGGGACACGGGCCCCCGTGCGGACCGTGTTCGATGTTGAACGAGGATTCCGAGGTCACGGGACCGTTGCCGTCCCACGGCGTGAACACGGCCGTCGTCGTGTACGTCCCGCAACGCGACGGCGTCGAGAGCGGCGCGCGTTCCCCACCGAAGAAGTGCAGTTCGAGGTTTTCAAACGGCACGTCCGGTGTGTTCTTGAACGTCGCGACGATCTGCCCCGTATCCGGGTTGATCGACACTTCGCCCGCGAGCTTGATCAAGCTCCCCGAATAAGGGTCTTCCGCGACTATGTACATCGCGAGGAGACTCCCAAATGGGTTGGCTTCTTGAGCCGCCAAGTACACCCCTCCTTCCACATCGTGTTCCAACAACGGTGTCCTGATCTTCACGGTTCCGATCTTCGAACCATTCGGGCAGAAGTTCACACCCGGTTGAAGCGGGCTCGCCAGTTCCGGCGTGAAGGTGCTCCACTTCACGCCCGGTTCGTATTCGGCGTTCAATTCTTCCTGACCCTTATACCCGATCTGATCGCCGGGGCTCCCAAGCGCGCCTTCCGCCAACGCGCCGGCGTCAGACGAGCACGCTTCAAGGCCATCGCCACCCGCCGGGTTGATCGCGACCCCTTCGGGCAGCGTCACGGTCGTGTCCCTGAGCGAGGACTCCGCCAGCCCGGTGGGGTTGAACGCGGCGCTCTGTGGGAGATGCACGTCGACCGTCAACCCCGAGGACGTGCTCGCGTCGCTGCTGTCCGGCTCGACGCCGATTTCCGGCGGGAACTTGAGCTTCGAGCAGCCCGTCAGCGACACCGGCGTACCCGCGGAGTTACGCGAGACCGTGCTCGCCTTCACCCACTGGCCCGGTTCCGCCCACGAGTCGGCCGCCATCGTCGCACGCAGCGGGCCGTGGCAGCCCGTCGGAAGCGTCAGGAAAGCCTTGCCGTCGCTCGCCGGCTCCCTTTGATAGTTGTCTTCGCCTCTATTGCCACCGGTTATTGAGCAGTACCGGTTGTCGTACTGACCGCTTCCCGGCGCCACCCGCACACAGGGGCTGAGAACGCCGGAGATGACCAGCCTGCTTTTGATGACGGGGGCCTGCGCCGGCGCACCCGTCACCGTCGCCTGTACCGGGTAGTCTCCGCCGGCCACCACCCCGTTGTTGATATACAACAGCGGCAAGAAGAAATTGGTGCCGAGCTGCAAAGCCACACCGCGTGGGGGCACCATCGCAAAGACCGGGTTGTAGTAGCGAGCCAGACGAGGCTGTGCCACTGACCAGTTCAAGTACAGATTGCCCACCATCGATTCGGGTGAGCACAGTCCTTCTCCATTTGCGTTCTCCGTACGCAGTTCCTGTCCGGTGCACTTCTTGGGGGGCGCGTTGGGGTCACCGACCAGGCCGGGGGGCAGATCGACCGTGACATCCCGCAAGGTGCCATCGGGCACGCGCAGGTATGGTGAGTCGGCGTTCGATTCGACGCGCTTGAAGTGTGAGTTCAGTTCGAAGAAATCGACGAACTGGTACGGGTGGGAGCCCGCCTGCGTGTCGGGCGTGCCATCTTCATTTTCGAACCCGATTTCAAAGCTCTTGATGCCGAAGCCGACGCCCTGCGTCGCGAGCAGACCGCTGCCCTCCCCCGCGCCATCGGCGTTGCTTACCACGAGACGGAAGTGGTAGAGCTCGCCGGGTTCGAGGCCTTCGAGCCGCGCGGAGACCGCCACCGAACCGCTTCCCGCGCCGATCTCGGCCGGTGTCTGCGCACATGGCACGCTGTGGTTGTAGGGGCCGTTGCCGAATTCGTCGGTGACGCCGTATTCGAACTCACACGAGCTGACAGCAACGCCGCGCGGATCGACCGTGCCGCTCATACTGGCGTCTTGCATGGTCACATCCGTCGGCTCGCCGGCTGTAACGGCCGGGGCGTCGCTGCCGAACACGTAGACCCTGCCGTCGGCCGGGTTTGAGACGTAGATCTCACCGCTCGCACCGTCCACGGCAATCCCGCCCTGCTGGCCCATGGAGGGCGACAACTGCAGCGAGCCGAAGCGCGCGACGAGCGTGCCAGCGGACTGGTTGTTGCTTTCCGCGCTGTTGCGGTTCATCGCGCCCGTGTCCCACTCGGCCACGGAGGACTGATCGTCCGCGTAGAGGTGGCCGGTCACGGGGTCGACGGCCACGGCGACGTCGCCCGCTTCGCCGTCGTCCACGCGGCCGAGCGCAGAGAATTTCTGCCCGAACTTGACCGCGCACGAGCACGACGGTTCGTAGATCGGGTAGCCGTCGCCCGTGGCGGAGACGGCGAAGCCGTCGGCCGGGCCTTCACTGGGGAGGCCTATCCCACTACCCGCAGCAAACGAGTTTTGCCACTTCTGGCGAGCGATGAGGTGATTCATGGCCGCGTCGTCGAATTCGTCGACGAGCGCTTCACTGGCATATACGCGTAAGTCGACGTGCACGGTGCCGCTCCCGTCGACGCCCAGCCCCAGCAGTTCGCCGTTGGTGGAGCCTGTGGACGGCGGAAAGCCGACGATCTGGCTCAGGTAGCTGCCTTCGGCGCTGAACTTGTCGATCACGCCGTGGCCGGCATCCATCACGTACAGGTCGCCCGCCGAGGGGTCGAATTCTTCACAGGCCTTGCCGGTGAGCGCCGGGCTGTGCTGCACGCAAGCGTTGTCGACCGCGATCGCCGCCGGGCTGCCATACATCGAGGGGAACGAGAGCGACCCGGCCGGCGTGGCGGCGCCGCTCAGCGCATCTGAGCCGAGCGCGGCGAAGTCGAGCGGGCCGCCACCAGCGTCGAACTTGTACACCGTGTCCGTGCCGAGGTCGGCCACGTACACGTCGCCGGTCGCTTCATCGACCGCGATCCCGTTGGGGTTGGAGAACGGCACGCCGCTGGAGCGTTCGAAGCTGCTCGTGAGCGGATGTGATTCGCCCGCCGCGAAGGCGGGCATGGAGCCGCAGAGCGCTGTCAGGACGAGCATCGCGGCAGCGACGCAGAGCTTACGTGTGATCCCCATGTTCAGCGTCTCCCCGTCTTGTGGTTGATCTTCCCAGCCCGCTTCGCGGTCTTCCTGGCCCGCTTCGCCCGTGCCTCGGCCTTCACACACCTGCCCTTCTTCTTCACAAAACCCTTGCGGCACTGCGCCGTCTTCTTCTTGGTCGTGACGGTCGCTTCGGCGGGCGGCGGGGCGAGGTTGCCGACGCCTTCGAAGGTCTGGCTCGCCGGCGCCCCGTAAACCGAAGGCTGCAGCGAGACCGCCGCGCGGCAGGCGTCGGCGGTCGTGCACGGCAGCGGGGAGAGCGGTTCGGCGAAACCGCCCCCGACGCGCGCGTCGTAGATGACGATCTGTCCTTCCTGGTTATCCTGCGGCACGAGCGCCTGGTCGGATCTGAAGAACACGTCATCGCCGCTTTCGCTCGCGCCCTCCAGGTTCGATTCGAAGGAGCTCGTGCCGCTCGAGATCAGGGACACCTGGCCGCCCTCGTACTCGTAGACGTCGAGCTCACCGTTCGTATCGGAGGGCACGAGCCCTTCGGTCGTTTCGAAGAACACCTGGCCGGCGTCCGTGAGCACGTGCCGCGTCCGGAAGACTCCGGCGCCTTCTTCGGAGTCCCCCGGGAACAGCAACACACCGCCTCCTTCGACCGCAGATTCGCCGGTGGGGTTGCACGAAGCGCAGACGAGCGTGGGTGGGTGGGAACCCGATCCGGCGCTGTACAGGAAGAGCTCACTGGCAAATTCGCCGTTCGGCTTGACATTGTCATAGCCGGTCAGACTCTTTTCCGATTCGAACGCGAGCCATTTGCCATCGGGCGAGGTCTGTTCTAGGCCGAACTGCTCATGGTAGACGGGGCCGGAGGCGACGAACGTCGTCTTTTGGCCGTTCCACAGATACAAGTTTTCCTTCCCGGCTTGCGCGCCTTCGACGACGGTCTTGCCTTCGTCGTTCGTGAATTCCCTCGTGTTGGACGCGAGCACGCCCTTGGCGACGAAGTAGACGTAGGAGCTGTCATGGCCACCGAGCGGCGTGACTCGCTGGACGTCGGCGTGCTCGCCCGCCGCAGCGACCGTGAGGTCGCTCAATTCGCATTTGCTCGCGCCTTCCGGCAGCGCGCACTCGTACAGGTCGGGTTCGCCCGCCGCCGCGCTCGAGCCGGCCGTGAGCTTGCTTTCGTCGAGGAAGAAGACCTCCGACCCGTCGGCGGTGGCGTCCTTGAAGGAGCCGCCGCCGCTGGGACCCGACCCACCCTGCTGTTCGTCGACTTGGACGGTGCGCTGCCCGCCGATGCGGTCGTAGAGGGCGCCCCCGTATGTAAAGAGGACGTGCGAGCCGTCGCTGGAAACCACACCTTCGTGTTCGGGCGTGGGCGCTTTGGCCGCGAGCGATCCGGGGACCGCCGTGCCGTCCGGCAGCACGCTCACCAGCCGCACCGCCCCTTCGTCCCATTCGTAGAGGTTTTCCACGCCGTACCGCGCGCCTTCGGCCAGCGGCGAGGTCTCTGTGAAGATCACGTGGCCAAGGTCGGCGGAGGTGGCCTGGAAGTGCGCGTCGGCCGGCGTCACCCCCGGCGGCGTGACGTTGACGAGTTGGTAAATGCCGGTCGCGTTGTCTCGTACCAGCAGGTTTTCGTAGCCCACCGGTTCGCCGCTCGCGATCTGATGCCCTTCGGGGTTGCACGATTCCGGGTCTTCGCGTTCGGTTCCGAAAGGGGAAGCGCTTGACCCTCCACCAGCCAGCATCACGGTCTTGGTGAGCTGTTCGGAGTACGCGTACACGGGTTGGTATTCCATGCAGCTCACCCCGTCATAGGATTCGAGCGGCGTGATGTCTTCCGAGAGCCAACCGCCCGCGCCACGCCTAGCCACGTATTTTTCGCCGGCGCTGGGCGCGCCCGGCCGCGGTTCCCGGGCGCGGAGCGTGACCGCTTCGCCATCCGCGGCGACCGTGGTCGAGTACGCAATGTCTGGCGCAGCGTCGAGCTGGGCTGAGCTCGCGACCGGCGGCGTCACGAGCTCGTATGCGCGGCAGTCGGGAAGCCTCGCGGCGAAGCCACCGCGCACCTGTTCGTTGGGACACGCCGCCTCCTCGGCGGTCAGCATCGTGAAGGTTTGGTCGGGGCCGTAGGTGGTTCCCAGTTCGTTGCTCGCGACCACCCGATAGTGATATGTCGTGCCCGCCGCGAGGCCGCTCGCGGACGCCCACACCGCGTGCGCTTCCAGTCCTTCACCGACGCTTCCTTCCGGGAAGGGCGTCGAGCTGCCGTAGGCGCTGGTGGGGCCGTATTCGAAACGGTAGGTCGTCTGGATGCCGCCGGGGTCGACGAGCGCTCCGAGCTTCGCTTCGGAGGTGCCGACTTCGGCGGTGAGCTCCCTGCCGACCACGGGCGCGGTGGGGGGCCCGAACGCCCAGATCTTGTCTTTGTAGCCGTCGGTCACGTATACACGCCCGTTCGCTTCATTCACCGCGACCGTGCTGAAGAAGCGCGACGTGTGCCCTTCGGTTTCAGTCGCGCCGAAGTGGCCGGCGCCGACATCGGCGAGTTGCTTGCCCTCCGAGCTGTACTCGACGAGGTGAAGGCAGGGCGTGAGCAGTTCGCCGCACGAGTCCGCGCCGTTGACGACGAGCGCGAACACGTCTCCATGCCCGTCGAGCGCCACGGACCACACGCCTTCGCTTTCGATTTCCACGGGCTTGCCGTTCACCTCCACAGGCGCACCGCCGGAATCGAGCTCCACGAGCCTGTTCTTGCCGGAGTCGGCCACCCAGACGTTGCCGGAGGAGTCGACCGCGACTGCGGTCGGTTCCTCGAGCGCGCCGGCGCCGGAGCCCGTGAAGGTCTGCAACAACGTGCCGGTCGGGCTGTACTCGAGCACCTCGTTTTCCTGCGTATCCGGCACGTACACGTTGCCCGCCGAGTCGGCGGCAATCTGTACATCTGTGAATATGCCGAAGAAATTGCGTGACGCCGGCACTTCAAAGGACGACAGCAACGCGCCCGTGCTGGGGTCGTAGACGAAGATCATCGCGGGCGTGGCCGGCGTGTTGTAGCCTCCTTCTTCACCGAGCACGTACACGTCGCCGTTCGTCGGGCTCACCGCAACACCCGAGTAGTGCGCAGACCCAAACGGCGACGGCGGCGAGAGCAACTTCCCTGAAGGACCGAGCTTGACCACCGGCGAGGGGACAAACCCTTCCCCCAAGATACCTGACACGAACAGGTCTCCGGAGCCTTCCACAGCGACGCCAACCGCCTGCCCCTCCTGCGCGCTGAACGATCCGTAGGAGATGAGCTTGGGAGGTTCGGCTTGGGCGGCGCCGGCACAGAGCGCGAGCAAAACACAGAGGGCGGCGAGCGGCGCGGCAACCAGACCGCGCACGGACGCACCACTCCCTTGGGCTTGGAGGAGGCCACGGAGCGTCGCGAAGCGCCCGATCTTTGGCGTGACGGCAGGCTTCGCGGTGTGCTCTGTGGATTGCCGGGTAGCCGGAGGCATTGCAGCCTCCGGCCCCCACAGATCCGCACGTGAACCTCTCGACTCATACGGCTCGTGCTGTCCAGTTCTCAGCATGGGGCGCAGTACCTCCAGTGCGCGAACAGCTCGGGTTCCCTTGAATGGACTCCTTGCAACCATGTTCGCGCCTTTCTGTTGCTGTGCCTTAGTCGTTTGTACTTCCGCATCGCCCATCGCACCAGATGGCGGTCGATGCGACGGCAGAGTGGTTTCGCCGCGGTCGGATAGAACGCGGCGAAATACGCAAACCAGCCCCTCGTGACAGGGTTGATCCCCGCTGCGAGGTCGTTAAGGGTCCAGTTCATACGCCGATGAAGCCGCCAGGCTGCTGCCCGCCGGCTCATCTCGCTCAGCTTCCTCGGAGAAACGCCCGGGAGGAAGCTCGTGAAAGCCACCCCCCGTTTCATGTTCACCGCTTTCCGGGGCCGGAAGGTGTAGCCGCAGAACACAAACGAGACATGCTCGTGATCCCTGCGGCGACTGCTGTCCTTGCAATACACCACCCTGGTCTTCTCGGGATGAAGCTCCAACCCGACATCTACCAGCCGAGACGCGAGCGCCTCCCGCAACTTCCGGGCCTGGCGCTCGCTGACGCAATGGATCACCGCATCGTCCGCGAACCGCTCGAACGGGACGGCCGGGAACTCCCGCACCATCCACATATCCAAGCCGTAATGCAGAAACAAGTTGGCGAGGACCGGCGAAATCGGACCGCCTTGCGGCGTGCCCTTCACCCTCGGCACAAGACTCCCGTCAGTCATCAACATCGAGGCTTCCAACCAGCGCTCCACATACAGCAGGACCCACTTCTGGTCCGTGTGGCGCGCCAAAGCCTTTAGCGTCAGATCCCACGGGACGGAGTCAAAGAAGGATCGGATATCAACATCGAGAGTCCAATCCATCTTCCAACACCGCTTCCGGCAAACCGCAACCGCTTGCAGGGGCGAACGACCAGGACGATATCCATAGGAGTCATCGTGAAAGACCTGCTCCACGCTTCCCTCCAATGCCATCGCCGCCGCCGTTTGCGCGATCCTGTCCACGACATTTGGAATGCCGAGCCGTCTCGATCCCTCCTGCTTAGGTATAACCACCGCCCGAACCGGACCAGGGAAATACGACCCCGACGACATGCGACTCCACAGCACAAAGAGGCGATCTTTCAACCCCTCCTCGAACTGCTTGATGCCCACGCCATCGACCCCAGCCGATCCTCCATTCTCCTTCACCTTCAACCACGCATCCCACACCAATCGCTTAGGGATGTCATACGACCTGCCTTCCAACCCTGACTCACGCATGCGCTTCCTCCCTTACGGTTGAACGCACCCACGAGCCCGGACAGCCCCGCCCCTTCGCTCCACCCACGCTGCGATACGCGCCGGCTTCACAGCTACTACGAGCGAGTCCGCCAGCACACCCAGCGACGGTACTCTGCCCCTCGCGGATTCTGCCGCTCGGAGTCCTCCCTCTCGCCACCAACCTTCCGGTAGCAGTTTCCGGGTATGCCTTCACACGTTCCATAGAAGAGCCTTGGTCGGGTTCATGCTGCCTATATGCCGGACGCCGCCCGATCGGTAAACGGGTAACCACCAGACTCATCCCAGGACAAAGTGACGGCCCTGGTTTTGACGCCATCTTTGGAGATTTCGACACGTCAACGACAGAGGACTCACGCCCATCGCCCATCTCCCCGACCCATACCTGCCGCGATCTAGCCACGACTTTTCCCACAACGCTCACCACAACGGTCTTCAGCCAATGCAGCTGCGGGCGGTTTAGCGCCTGCCCCCGCAGGCCGGCGCTGAAGGGCCAAACAACCTTCATCTCTTCTACAGCACCACAGTCGGTGGAACCACCATCAAACACTCGATCCACCTTCTGCGTTCGTGTTCACAATCACCTTGTTCTCCTTGGTTGGCGTTGTGAAGTCGCTGTGGCGAGGCACGCGCCGTCCGCGCACCGCATGCGCGGTGAGCGCCCATGCCCTCGACGAGATGGATGAGCGCGCCCGTGGCATCACGCAGCCCGCCGTTCGTGGGAGGCGCTGTGCACCTGGATGCTCTGAGTGATCTGCTGACCCTTAAGGGTCAGCGCCCAGGCGTTCGGCTCGCCCTTGGCATGCCCCGCCCCGGTGTTGCGGAGCAGCCCCAGGCGCTCCAGGCGGCGCAGGAGCTTGGAGATCTGCCCCGGGTCGGTGACACCGGCGAAGGTCGCGACTTCACGGTTGCTGGGATCCGAGCCGCGCCCGCTCAGCTCGGCGATGCCCTCCAGTACCCTCGCGGTTCGGTGAGTCAGTCGCAGGTTCACATCCGCGAGCGGGTCACTGGCGCTCCGCGGCGCAGCAACACGCGTGCTCGGCGCCACGGGGGACGCGGCGGGTAGGGGGCGAGTCCGTTCGCGGCGCGCCGTCGCGGGACCGAGGTACGGCAGCACGATCATCGCCATCAACTCGCCCAACAGCCCCGTCAACGACTCACCGTCCCGCCGCGAGAGCCGGGAGTAGACGATCGCGAATGCCGCACCGACCAGGCCCTCCGCGGTCACCGGGGTCAAGCCCTCGCCACGCGCGCCTTCGATGCGACCCTCGTCGACCACCGCCACGAGCCGCGCAAGAACTGCCTCCCGGCACTGCAGGACCTGCGGACCCGCCCGTAGCGCCTGCACCACACACACCCGCGCCAGCGCCGGCTCACGATCAAAGAACACAAGCACTCCCCACATGCCCGCGCGAACCCGCTCACGCCACGGCAACCCCTCGATGCCCGCCGCCGCAAGCTCCCCGGCGACCGTGGCGGCCAGCTCCTCAAGGACCGCCGCGAAACACTCATCGCGATTGGCGAACATCTGATAGAAGGTCCGCCTCGACAACCGCGCACGCGCGGTGATCCGCCCTACCGTCGCCCGCGCATAACCCAACTCATCGATCGTGGTGACAGCGCCGGCGAGCAGCCGCGAGCGCTGGATCTCACCCACCCGCGTACGCGGCAACGTCACATCGCTCAAACGCGCACGCGCCAACGCCGACTCAGGCGCCCGAGCTGTACGAATGCGCCCGGCCAGCCTCGGCGTCCCCGCGACCACGCCGCCGCCACGCGTACCGCTGCCAAGCGCGGCGCTCACGACAGCCCCCCGGAGCGCAAGCTATGCCCACCCCACGCGGGGGACGACGGAAGGCCCGTTAGGACCCGAAGATGAGGAGCCCCGGCCCTTGGTGGGCTAGGACAAGAGAGAGAGAGAGAGAGAGAGATGCGACAGCGCCAAGCTGGCGCATCTAGCATCAGCCCCCAGACGGGACGCGCACATCCCCGCTACGTATCTCCCACTCGAAACCACGCTCAACCCAACTCCCTCATCCGTTGCGATCCGATCCCTCTACACCCACCTGCACCCTGCCAAGCGCTTGAAGTCGACCACGGAACGCGGCGACCCAACCGGATCCTATGTTCGCCAGCCACCCCATGAAGGGATGACCATGACAAAGGAGACCGTACACCACCCCCGCACGGTTGTCAATACCCCTACAGCGAAGCTCCACCACACAGACCCCAACCCCAGCACAGCGCCGCGAGCCCTACCGCGCCGGGATCAAACGCGGCCTCGGGCCGAGCATCCTCCTCACCGCTGATGGCACTGAGCCACGACGGCGCTCACTTCTTACGTTTCCTCTGCTTGTGCTTGGCCTTGATCTTGTGCTTCTTCTCGTGCGTGGTCTGCTTGTGCTTCGGGCAGCCGGTGACCGCGATCTTGGTGCTGGTGTGGATTTCGGCGCCGTTCTGCCCGACGAATTCGGTGGGCATCGCCAGGTTCTTGGTCTGGCAAAGGTTCCCGTCGGTCGCGAGCGCGCTGTAGGGGCCTTGGGGGAGGTTCAGTTCGAAGGTGCCGACGGGGACGTCGGGGATCGTCTTGAAGGTGCTGCTCGTGACCCCCGCTTTGCTGATGAACGTCGAGCCGACGAGATCGACCCTCGCGCCATAGCCCTGCAGCACGATGATCAAACTCGGGAACGCTTCCCCACCGTGCGAGACGAAGTACGCCGGCCCGCTCAACGGAACCGGTAGCACCGGGGTGGTCGCGGTCGCGTGCCCGATGATCGACGCGGACGGGCAGTTCGCAGGGTTCGCTTCGAACGTCGCCGCGAGGCACGCTTTCTGCAGCGTCGGCAACCGCGAAGGCAACTGCCTGGGCAGTTCGACTTTGACGCGCGCGATGTTCGCGTCATAAGGACCCGCGGGGTAGGTGAGCTTCACCCCGAGACTCGCACCGTCCAACCGCGAGGTCTTCCCCGAAGAGGTGGCCGTCAGCTTCGGCTTGAACGCCAGCACCGCACAGTTCGTGGCCTGGAAGGGCACCGACAGCGCCGAGTTGGAGCCTTCGCTGCTACCCAGCGTGCCCGTGATCGCGAGCTTGCCACAGTTGGTCGGGTTGAACGTGAAATCGGGCCGGTCGATGTTCACGTTGACGTGCTTGATCTGCAGGGGGATCCCGTCGAGGATATGCGGGATCGCGTACGGTCCCGATGGGTCCGTCGTGATCGTCAACGCCGCCGTACTCGGGTCCACTTCGATCTTCGCACGAACGATCACGCTCCCCAGGTCGAATGGGCCCGCCTTCGCGGGGTTCACGATCGACAGGCCATAGGGGGCACCCTGGTAGGGGCCGGTGATGTAGACCTTGCCGCCTTTGACGCTGTAGGGGTTGCCGCCGAGGCCGACGCTGACCGTCGTTTCCCCGATCAAGCTTTCCGGGCCGCAGGTGCCCGCGTCGGCCTGCGGTTCTGGGCACAGCGCGACACCGGAGAGGGTGCCGAGGAGCCCGGGGGGCATGTGTAGCTGGATCGACTGTAGGTTTTGGTTGCCGTCTTCGCGGCTCATCGTCATCGTAAACGGGCTGAACCCACCCGCCTGGATACTCGTCGTGCCCGCCGTAAGTTCTGGCGCGAACGGCAACGGACTCTCGCACGGCGTCCCGTTCGGTCCGCTGGCGATATCGAATTCCGAGGACGATTGTGACGGTTCACGGCCTGACCACGGTGCGATCGACGCGGTGGTCGTGTATGAGCCGCACAATGCGGGACTTCCCAACGGCGCACGCGAGCCGCCGAAAAAGTGCACATTCAGTTCTTCGAACGGCAGCTGCGGTGTTTCCTTGAACGTCGAGACGAGCTGTCCGGTGACCAAGTCCGGCTTTACTTCGCCCGCAAGCTTGACCCGCACGCCCGCGACCGGATCGTACGCCACGAGGTAGAGTGCGACGAGGCTCCCGAACGGGTTCGCGTTCTGCGTCGCAAGATACGCGGCGCCGACGAGCGGTTCCGGCAGCAGCGGCGTATGGATTTCGACGGTCCCGACCTTCGACGATTCCGGGCACGTCTGTTCACCGGGGCTTTCCAGTCCGATCTCTCCCGTCGTGCACGCCGAGAGGCCATCCGCCCCGGCGGGATTCAGGCCGACGCCGGCGGGCAGCGTCACGGTCGTGTCTCGCACGGTGGAGTCCGCGAGCCCGGTCGGGTTCAAGCTTGCTTCCTGCCCGACGTGTACCACCACCGCGAGCCCTGTAGGGGTGCTCGCGTTCGCGCCGTCCGGCGCAACCTGGATCGACGGTTCGAAGCTCAATCGGTTGCACCCGTCCTGTGTGTACGGTTCGCCAGCAAGGTTCGCGAACGTGTACTGCTTCGGCGCGGTGAACTGGCCAGGCGCGGACCACGAGTCTCCTTCCACGTTCGTTTGCAGCGGTCCGGTGCACGATGTCGGGAGGATCAGGAACGGCTGCGGCTTTTCCTGCACCGGACAGGAGAATTCCAGCTGTTCCGGCCTTTGGACGCTGCCCTTGAATTCGTCCAGGCAGAGTCCGCGTGTTGTGTCGTGCCGCGGGTCTGCGGGCACGCCCCAGAACGTCACCTGGCTGCCGATAAATGGGAGATACGACGGGATGTCGGGGACGGTCACGATCACGTGGTAGTCGCCGCCGGTCGCGACCGAGGTGTCGAGGATGATCGGCCCTACCGCAGTATTGAACCCGAACTTCGCGGGCTCACCCGTCGAGGGTTCCAGGTTATAAAGTGGCGAAGTTGTCGCGATCGGGCCATACGGTCCTACAGCGACGTTCGTGATGATCGGCGTCGCGACTCCGATCGTCGTGTCGTCTGGGCAGTACACCGTATCGGACTTTTTCAGGAATACGCGCAGGGGGCACTTCGGCAGCGGCTCGGGGTTGCCGATGAGACCCGCGGGCAGGTTGAACCGCAGATCCTTCGTCAGTTCCACCGGCTGCACTTCAGGGACCAACGCAAGTCTGTCTCCCGGTTCTTCACGCTCGACCGGCGCTGCCTTCGTGTTGAACGTCAGCGTGGTCGTCAACTGAAACGGGTGCGACCCGGCCTGCGTATCCAGCGCACCGCCTTCTTCTTCGGGTGTGATTTCATAGTTTTCGACGCCGAACGGTGGTGGGGATTCAGCGAGTGCGAGCGCGTGGCGCACCACGACCGGCGGCGCGCCACCCCCCGAGACGCTGACTTCGCTGATACCGGTGCCGGCGCCCGGTTGGACTTCCACGGTGATGTTGATCATGAACCGTTCATAGGCAAGCAGCGGCCCAGGGTATGTGCAGGTTACGACTTCCGCGGCCGACGAGCATTTGATCAATTCCTTGACGCCATCGATTCCGACCGCGAAGCTCCCGCCGCCTTCGGGGTAGATGTGTGTTGGTGTCACACCCGCAGGGAACCTGTCCACAACCGTGACCGGGTTCGTGAGCCCATTCGCAGTTGCGTCCCCGAGGTTGCTGACTTCAAGCACGAGCCGGCTCGGACTGCCCGGCTGGCTGGCTGGCGCCGAGATCGTGTTCACATGCCACCACGGCTCGACCGCGGCCGCCGAGGACACCCCCACAGCCACCAACACAAGCACGGCAACCGCCAGGCACAGCCCGCATCGAATAGGTGTCCTCATGACTTCGCCCTCCGCTTGGCGCCGGCTCGCTTGGCTTTCCCCTTGCGCTTGGATTTGCTCTTCATGCATCTACCGCCGCGAAGCTTCTTCCCGGCCGAGCATTTCGCTGCCTTCTTCTTTGCGACCGCCGGCGGCGCGGCCACTGGCGAGATATTGCCAGCGCCGTTGAACGTCGCGCTCGCCGGCGCGCCGAAGACAGTCGGCTGCGGCGACGGTGCGGCCTTGCACGAGTCACCCGAGTCGCACGGCGGCGGCGGCACAGGCTTCGTTGTGCACGGTACCGTGCTGGAGCAGACGTGCGCGTCATACACGTCATACGCCTTATCGGCGTCTTCGGGAACGAGTTTGCTCGTCGTATCGAAGAACACGTCATCCCCGTTTTCGCTCGCGTCGTAGAACGCCGATTCCGAGCTCGACGTACCCGAGGAGAGCAGCCCCACACACCCCCCAACAGGGCTGCCTGCCAATTCCTTGACATACACCTCCACCGCCGACGACGTCGCGCTCGTACAAGCACCGACTCCTTCGGGCTCGTACTCATACACGTCCTCCAGCCCGTTTGTATCCTGCGGTACCAGGCCGGCCGGGCTATCAAAGAACAACCGGCCGCTGTCGGATAGGTACCGTGGCTGGTAGGTCGCGGGATCGTTGGACAGGTCGTCCCACCCCGGGATATTGCCCGCCAGCCAATGAGTGGTCTGATGGTTTCTTGCGTCGGTGAGTTTTGCCTGCCAGACCCCGTTGCGGTCGACCAGCAGTTCGGACTGGTCGCCGTCGTACACGCCTTCCGGTCGTGCGCCCGTGGGGTCGCACGACGAGCACACCAGCTTCCCCGCCTGCGCGTCGTAGAGGTAGACCTCCTCGTCCGGCGCGCCACTGGCGGCATCGTGGTTGTCATAGCCCGTCAGCGACCGGTTCGACATGAACGCCAGATACCTCCCATCCGGTGACACGCGCGAGGCGATTCCCGCCAGATAGGGCGAGGGACCATTGGCATCAAACCAGTCTGGTTTGTCTTCGCTCGACAGAGTCGCAATGTGCGTGGTCGTCCACCCGCTGCCGATGTTGTGCAACAGGTACAGGTTATTCGCACCGCTGACGCCGCCTTCGGCGAGCACGCTGGTCGCCACAAAATAAACATATGAGCCGTCTTCGCTGATGTCAGACACCAGTTCCTGCGCGCCGCCGTTCGGTTCGCCTCCACCGTGATCGCCTGTCAGGTCGATCGACTTCCCCGTTTCCTTACCCGTTTCCCATTCGTACACATACAGGTCGCCGCCTTCCAGGTAGAAGATCTTCGACCCTTCAGCATTCATCGTCTGATACATCGCGCTTTCCCCGCCGACTTTCACGGTCCTTTCTTCGGCCATATCCCGAACATATAATCCTTTGTAAGCCACGTCGTCTCCGTCTCCATAGGCTTCGCCCCACGTCCACGCGACCCGCCGTCCATTGCTCGACACGGCACGCGGCACACCCCCACGCGGATCATTTGATTTGAGCTCCAGGCCGGCAAGCGTGGCGTACTTCGCCACTCCTTCGCTGTCGGGCATTGCCACTCCTTCGCCGCTGGGCAGGATATTCACAAGTTGCAATTTCCCGTCACCCCACTCATACAAGTTATCCGGCGGTGGCTCCCCGCCTCCTCCATGCAGGCGTTCTTCCTTGTATTTCTTGAGGGTCTGGAATTGGACCGCTTCGGGCGTCAGCGCCATCGGCGTCCAGAAGATGACATGCCCGAGGTCCGGGGTCGCCGCGAGAAACTGCATCTGCCATTCAGATACGGACGGTGCGAAGGCAAGTTCCGGTTCTTCGATCTGCGCATCGGATGGCACATCCGCCGGGCTCACGAGTGGCAGGAAGCTACCGTTCGAGTCGTCACGCAGATACAGAGTACGTTCGGTCGCTTCGGGGGAGAGCAACGGCGTCCCGAATTCCTGGGGTTCGACCGCAGCACGAGACAGGTCCGGCGAGAACAAACGATATTCCGGGTACACATGAAACAGATGTTCTGCGCTTATCCCGTCTTCGGGGAGGCCACCGGGCAGCGTCAGATCCTGCGTGGACCACCCCTTGGGTCCGCGCGTCGAGACGATCTGCGCACGCTCGATCTTGCCTGCCGGGGCTTCACCCGGGGAGCCGGCTTCGGCCATGTAGGCGATCCCGCTGCCATCGCTCGCGGCCTGCACATCGCCACCATCTTCCTCCAATTCGAGCAGCGCGCCATGCTTTGCCACCGGCGAGACGAGTTCCCACGTTCGCCCGTCGATGAGCGCACTCGACCCGTTTGCGCTCTGGGTTATGAACGTCTGGTCAGGCCCGGCAACGGTCCCCAGTCCATTGTGCAGCACCGCCCTGTAGTGGTAAGTCGTGCCGGCCGTGAGTTCCTGAAGATGGCCGCTTACGGCCACGTCGCTAGTGCCGCCCCCCGCGCTTCCGCTGACGTCATGTTCATAGGCTGTGCTCACACCGTATTCGATGTTGTATTCGGTGCTGGAGCCCAGCGCGTTTACTTCCGCTGCGATCGTCGCGCTACTCGACGCTACATCGGTCACATACTCAGCACCGATCAACCCCGCCGGCAACGACTGGAAGGTTTCTTCGTGGCCGAACACCGGGCCCACGCTTTCCACGTTCGATGCGACGAGCCGATAATAGAAGACCTCGCTCGTGGGCAAGCCCGTGAGATGCATCTGCACAGACTGACTTGCGATACTCGCAGGCAGCGAGCCGGTTGCGGTGCTCGTCGCATGCGCGAAGCCGCTCGCCCTGAAGGCGACTTCGCTGACATATTCAAAATGGTATTCCGTTTCATAGCCCTCGGGATTCACAGAGCCTTCCAAGATCATCCCGCCGGGTGGCGCGGAGGTCACCGACTCGCCTTCGATCTCCGGCCCCGGAGGCGGAATCGGCAACGCCCACACACTCGAGTAGAATCCTCCGGCGCTATAGGTTTCCGAGACATACACGGCGTCCGATGCTTCCGAGAACGCCATGCCGTCTTCGAATGGGCCGGTGGCGTTGCCGCCTCTAGCTGTTTTCGCGCCAAAGCTACCGGTGAGCTTGCCCGTGGCAACCTCGTACTTCAAGATGTGCGCGTAGCTTTCGCCGCTGGACTCACCCACGAACAGGTCGCCAGACCCGTTCACCGCGATCCCGGTTATCGTCGTGCTACTCGCATCGAATTGTATGCTCTTTTCCACACCGTTGGGTTCGAACTCCCGCACACCGGGGGCCGCCTTGTCCTTCACGAATACATTTCCCGCGGCGTCTACCGCAAGCGCGGTCACATCGCCTGTGCTCGACACGCCCGCAAGCGAAATTGTTTCCCGCCACACACCAGTCGGTTCGAACACCTGCACGCGTGCCCGATCGCCCACGTACACGCTGCCGTCGGGACCCACGGCGATCGAGGTTCCCTGACTCGCGAGCCCTTCGAACTGCCCGTCGGCCGGTCCTTCCGTACTGCGCTTGCATTTTTCGCCCGAGCTGCACACATTGCCGCCAGTCGTTTCGTTGACGTCCCCGCCGAACATCAGCAGGAATTCCCCAGACGGACCGAACTTCTCGACCCGCTGGATATCCCCCGCCTGCACGACATACACATCGCCGGCCGACGAACTCAAAGGATTGCTATCGACAGCCACACCCGAAGGAAACGAAACCGCGCCTGTGTTGACAGGTTGCGGAGGATTCTGTTCTTCCGGGGGCCCCCGCCGGCATGTGGCCATACACGTCTGCAATTCGTTCGCGCCGCTCGCCACGCCCCAGCCCCACGCCAACTGAAAAGACCCTGAGCTGCTGAACCGATCGAGTCGGTTGTTGTTCGAATCGGCGACATAGACATCGCCATAGAACAAGCTCACCGGATCGTTGTTGATGGCGACGCCGATCGGACCGGAGATCTGCCCCGCGCCCGTGCCAGTTTCGCCGAACTGGGTATTTGCCGCGGCTACCCCGGGCACCACACCGGCCCCAAGCACACAGGCCAACCCACACAGGTATGCAACGACCCCGGCCACCGAGCTCCGGCGAACAGGAAACCTCATGGATACAGCGCCTTCCGTGCCCCCGACTTCCCGTTCACGACCCATATGACATCGGCCCTTCCCCGTAAATATCGCATAGTTGTTGTTGGTCCAGCGGCGCTTCACCACCACCGACTGGGTTCTTCCGAGAGGTGAGATCTCGAGGTAACCCAAGCCGGTTACATATGCCTGGCTTATCCGGTGACCGCCCACGTGCCGGAGGCCTGCACTGTTCCTTCTTCAGTTGACTCACCGATGACAACAGCTCCATACGCTGAAGCGTTGATGAGATTTCCGGCCGGAAATTGACCGTCGAGAAGATATTCCTTTAGATGGAGTTCCCCTGTGGCAAACACACACAGATTGCCGGGTGCTGCTTCGGGGTCTTCAGCGGTACCGCTGCACTTTCCTTCTTTGATGGCTGGCGCAGTCGGGCCTCCACTTTTGCCCTGTTCTTCCCTATCGATGTAGTGCGCTTCCGGTTCGGCTTCCAGGGGTATGGTGAAGGAGATCGCCGAGGACATCGGCTGGTCGGCTTCCGTCGCGGCATACAGCAGCGACCACGTGCCCTTCTCGATCGCTTTTTCGGGCAGGGTGCCGCCAGCAGGCCACGGCGCGCCGGTTTCGCCTTTCTTGCCTTCTGTGCCGTTGCACACCTTACTCGTGCCGCTGGCGGAGGTGAACGCCGTGCCGCCCCCTTTTCCGCATTCACTCGCCGATGCCGCGGCGCTCGTGACACTCGTGCCGTTCGCGCCGTTCGCGCCATCTGCCCCGTTCGCTCCGGCCGGCCCCTGGGGACCCGCCGGCCCCTGGGAGCCTGTAGAGCCTGGAGCGCCCGCGGGGCCGGTCTTGCCCGCAGGACCCGCGGGGCCGCGGGCGCCGGTCTTGATCTTGACCTTGGTCTTGCTCTCGCTCGCGAGCGTGGAGCCGACAAGCGCGTGACTGTGTGTCACGCCCTCGTTGGGGCTCTGCGCACTACCGCGACCCTGGCTACCGCCGGCGCCGGTTATGGCGTAAGCGCCGCCGGTCATCGCGAACACCAGCGCCACGATCGAGATCGCGGTCGCGGGACTGAGATGCAGCCGCCCATGTGGTGCTTTGAACATCGGTTATCTCTCTCCCCTGCCGGCCGGTTGCCCAGCGGACTGTTGCGATGAATGGCGGAGCCGGATGTCGTCAAACTGACATGCCCCTCCCGTACCGTTTTCCTTCTCTGTGGTGAGGCACACGCGCATCACGCGACCTCCGTCCGGTCGAGCGTGAGCACGCTGAGGCGCTGGGCGACCTGCCCGCCCAGCGGTGTCAGCTTCCACGCGTTGGGCTCGCCGCTCTGGTGACCCCCGCCGGTGTTGATCGCGAGCCCGAGGCGCTCGAGGCGCCGCAGCAGCTTTGAGATCTGCCCCAGGTCGGTGACCCCCGCGCTTTCCGCGACCGCCCGGTTGCTGGGACCGGATCCCCGCCCACCCAGCTCAGCGATGCACGCCAGCACCCGCGCGGTGCGATAGGTGAGACGCATGTCAACCTCATCCAGCGGGTCCTTCTCCATACGCGCGGAAGCCCGACCGCTCTGCGGCGCCGGACGCGGTGCGAGCGCGGGACGCCGCTGTTCACGACGCGCCGCCCTCGCCCCCAAATACTGCAGCGCGATCATTCCCATCAACTCGTCCAAAAGCCCCGTCAACGGCCGATCGCTACCGCTTCGCAGCCGCGCGTACACCACGCCGAACGCCCCACCCACCAGACCTTCCGCCGTCACCAGCGTGCACTCGTCTGCGCGCGCGCCCTCTCGGCGTCCCTCGTCGAGCACCCCGGCCAAACGCGCCATGAGCTGCTCGCGGCGCTCGAGCGCCCGCGGCCCACCGTGTAGTGCCTGCACCACGCAGATGCGCGCCAGCGCCGGCTCGGCGTCCAGGAACGAGAGGATCGTCCACAGCCCCCCACGCACCCGCTCACGCCACGCAAGACCCTCCAAGCCCGCCGCCGCGAGCTCCCGCTCAACCCGCCCGGCGACCTCGTCCAGCAGCGCGACCAGGCACTCCTCGCGGTTACCGAACAGCTCGTAGAAGGTCCGCCGCGACACCCGCCCCCGCGCAGCGATCCGCTGCACCGAAGCCTGTTCATACCCAAGCTCGTCGATCACCGCGGCAGCCGCGCTCAACAACCGCAAACGCTGAATCTCCTCCACCTTCACCCGCTGCGTGCCCTGCGGCGCCGCCTGCCGCTCCGGCCCGCGCCGCATGCGCCGCTCGACCGGCAGCGTACGCTCGCCCACCCGCAGACGCGCCGCCGTTTTCACACCGCCACGCGCCGGCGCGGCCATCAGCGACCACCTCCCACGCGTGCGGGTGAAGCCGCTGCCTCGCCCAGAGCCGGCCGAAGCCCAACCCCCGCGGGGACGAAACAAAAGCGGCGCGTTCGCGCCCGACGAGGAGCTTCTTTGGCTAGACCACTAGCCGAAGAGAGAGAGAGAGAGAGAGAATGCGACAGCGCCAAGCTGGCGCATCTAGCATCAGCCCGCCGGGCCGACGCGCACATCCCCATCATGAATCTCCCTCTAGAAACCACGCTCAAACAACTCCCTCATCGCTCTGATCCAGACCCTCTCCCATGACTGCAAACCCTGTGAGCGCTTGACGTCAACCACAAAGTGAGATGACCCAACCAGACCCTATGTACACCCGGGCCCCCAACAGCGGGGGAGACCGGCTTGTAAACAGACCGTAACGCTTCGCGGCGCAGATGTCAAGCCTACTGGTGAGCCCACGTACCCTTAACACCACAGCCCCACCACACATGCCCTTGCCGGGCCGCCCGCCGAACGTGGCCGCGTGCAAGCAGGCGCGTGCCGGACGATGGTCGTGCGCAACCAGGCGCGTGCCGGGCAGGTGCAAGGCGCAAACCACGCGAACTATCCGCATCCCGCCCGTGTAGGGTGCGTGCATGCCCATAACAGTCGTCGGATCGATCGCCTACGACAGCGTCTCGACCCCTTTCGGCGAGCGCCAGCGGATGCTGGGCGGCGCGGCCGTGCACTTCGCGCTGGCCGCCTCCTTCTTCCAGGAGGTGCGCGTCGTGGGGCCGGTCGGTGACGACTTCGGCGAGACCGAGCTCGACGTGCTGCGCAACCGCGGCGTGGACATCTCCGACGTCGAGCGGATCCCCGGGGGCAAAACCTTCTTCTGGCGCGGCAAGTACGGCTGGGATCTCAACTCGCGCGAGACGCTCGACACGCAGCTGGGCGTGTTCGAGGGCTTCCAGCCGAAGCTCTCGGAGGCCTCGCGCTCCAGCGACGTGCTGTTCCTCGCCAACATCCAGCCCGACCTGCAGCGCGAGGTGCGCGCGCAGATGCCCGCCGCACGCTTCGTGGCGCTCGACTCGATGAACCTGTGGATCGAAGCGGCGCGCGAGTCGCTGATGAAGGCGATCGCGGAGTGCGACTGCCTGATCCTCAACGACTCCGAGCTGCGCCAGCTCACCGACAAAGCCTCGCTGTACGCGGCCGCGCGCGAGGTGCTCTCGTGGGCCTCCTCCCACCCTGACTCCCTCGGCGCCAGCCCCTCTGGCGACTCCGCCGTCGCCGACGGCGGTGGGGCGCCGCCGGTGAGGCGTGGGCCGCGGGTGATCGTCGCCAAGCAGGGCGAGTACGGCGCTGCGCTGGTCACCGCCGACGGATTCTTCTCGCTGCCCGCCTTCCCGCTGGAGTCCGTGGTCGATCCGACCGGCGCCGGCGACACGTTCGCGGGCGGCTTCGTCGGCTACATCGCCGCCCACGCCGACGAGGAGATCACCGACGAGCTGCTGCGCCAGGCGATGGCGCACGGCACCGCGCTCGCCTCGTTCAACGTCGAAGAGTTCGGCACCCACCGGATCGAGCGGCTCGCGGGGGCGGAGATCGTCGCGCGCGTGCGACAGCTGCGCGAGTTCACGCAGTTCTCGGCCGCGCCCGTACCGCTCGGGGATTGATCCTCCAATAGTCACCCGCAGGCCACGATCGGTAGTACGATCGGAGGTGGCGTGGATGCGTGGACGTTCATCTGGCTGATGTTCATCCTGAAGATCCCGATCGTCGGGCTCTTCCTGATCGTGCGCTGGGCGGTCCGCCAGGGACCGGAGGTGGCATCCGACGAGGACGGCGGCATCGGCTACGGCCCGCGCCCGCACCATCCAAACCACCCGCGCCCGCGCCTGCCGCGTCCCTCGCGCCGCGGGCCCCACCGCGGAGCCTCCACGCCCGCGCCGCCGCGGATCCGCACCGTCGCCGCGCGCACCCGCCTCCCGCAGCGCTAGATTCACCGCGTGTCCCAACCCCCCATCTGCTCCGTCCTCTCGGACGGCACGATCGTCCGCCTCGTCGAGGAGGGCCGCATCGCGATCGACCCGTGGGACGCGACGCTCGTGCAGCCGGCCAGCGTGGACCTGCGCCTGGGCGACACCTTCAGGGTCTTCCACAACCACAAGATCACCGCGATCGACCTGCGCGACCCCCCGCGCGGGCTCACCGAGCAGGTCAGCCCCCCCGAGGGCGAGCCATTCGTGATCCACCCGGGCGAGTTCTGCCTCGGCAGGACACTCGAGCGCGTGGAGCTGCCCGACGACATCGTGGCACGGATCGAGGGCAAGTCGAGTCTTGGGAGGCTGGGGCTGATCGTGCACGCCACCGCCGGCTTCTGCGACCCCGGCTGGAAGGGCACGCTGACGCTCGAGCTCAACAACCTCACGCGCGTGCCGATCAAGCTCTACCCAGGCCTGCCGATCGCGCAGCTGTCGTTCATGACGCTCGACACACCCGCCCTGCGGCCCTACGGCCACGCCGAGCTCGGCAGCCACTACCAGGGGCAGGTCGAGGCCACCGAGAGCCGCTACGGTGGGAGTGGCTGAAGCGTAGGAGCAGCCGACCGTGGAAGCATCTGGACGGTGGGAGCAGCTGACCGGGCTCGGGACGGCGCTGAACCGGCTTGAGTTGCCTCATAATCGGGGAAAAGATCCCTGGACGGCCGAACAGGAGAAGCCAAAAATGAGCACGGAGACGGCGGACACGCAGAGCGGGGCCACGGGCCAGAGCACGGGCGGTAACGGCGCCGCGCCCGCGCAGACGCTGACGGTGACCGACAACCGTACCGGGCGCACCTACGAGCTGCCGGTCACCGACGGTACCGTCCGCGCGATCGACCTCCGTCAGATCAAGACCGACGAGCACGACTTCGGGCTGATGGCGTACGACCCGGCGTACATGAACACGGCATCGTGCCGCAGCTCGATCACCTACATCGACGGCGACGCCGGCATCCTGCAGCACCGTGGCATCCCGATCGAGCAGCTGTGCGAGCACTCCTCCTACCTGGAGGTCGCGTACCTGCTGATCAACGGCAGGCTCCCGACGCAGACGGAGCTGACGGGGTGGGTGGACGAGATCACGATCCACACGTTCGTGCACGAGAACGTCAAGGACTTCATGCAGGGCTTCCGCTACGACGCCAACCCGATGGGCATGCTCGTGGCCTCCGTGGGCGCGCTGTCGACGTTCTACCCGGACGCCAACAAGATCCACGAGGAGCGCGTCAGAGCGATGCAGATCATCCGGCTGCTGGCGAAGATGCCAACGCTGGCGGCGTTCGCGTTCCGCCACAACATGGGCCAGCCCTACGTGTACCCCGACAACGACCTCAACTACGCGGGCAACTTCCTCGGGATGATGTACAAGATGACCGAGCTCAAGTACGAGCCCGATCCCCGCCTGGAACGGGCGCTGGACGTGCTGTTCATCCTGCACGCCGACCACGAACAGAACGCCTCCACCAGCGCCGTGCGCTCGGTCGGCTCCACCCAGGTCGACCCATACTCGGCTGTGGCCGCCGGCGTGGCCGCGCTGTACGGGCCGCTGCACGGCGGCGCCAACGAGCAGGCGCTGCGGATGCTCGAGCGAATCGGCACGGTCGAGAACATCCCCGACTTCCTCGAGGGCGTGAAGGCCGGCAACGAGCGCCTGATGGGCTTCGGGCATCGCGTCTACAAGAACTACGACCCCCGCGCGCGCATCATCCACAAATACCTCGATGACGTGTTCGAGGTGCGCGGCAAGAGCCCGCTGCTGGACGTCGCCACCGAGCTCGAGAAGCGCGCCCTCGACGACGAGTACTTCACCTCGCGCAAGTTGTACCCCAACGTGGACTTCTACTCCGGACTGATCTACGAGGCGCTCGGGCTGCCTGTGGCGATGTTCCCGGTGATGTTCGCGATCGGGCGCACCGCCGGGTGGATCGCGCAGTGGAAGGAGATGGTCGGGGACCCAGAGCAGAAGATCGCCCGCCCCCGGCAGATCTACACCGGCGAGCGCGACAGGGACTATGTGCCGGTGGCTCAGCGGGGCTGAGCCCAACATCGACCGCGTGCCGGTCTCTGAGCGCGGCTGAGCGGATTGCAGCGCCTGCCGCTCGTTCCTTGCAGAGCACGCGGACCTGTGTAAGGATCGCTCGACAACCTTTCAAAGCTCTGCAAGGACTTGATCAGGCTCCGGCTGGTGAGCTTCAGAGCACCAGCGTCGCCCCATGCCGGCGCAGCCAATCGCGGTCCTCGCGCCAGCGCGGCCAGCGGCGCTCGACGAGCGCCCAGAAGCGAGGCGAGTGGTCGAGGATCTCGAGGTGGCAGACCTCGTGCCAGACCACGTAGTCGAGCACGCTCTCGGGCGCCATCAAGAGGCGCCAGTTGAAGCTCATCCCCCCCTTCGCCGAGCACGAGGCCCAGCGCGAGCGCTGCGCGCGGATCGAGAGGCCGCTGTAGGGGGTGCCCGCCAGCGCGCTCGCGCGATCCAGCCGCGCGCCGATCTCCGCGCGCGCGGCACGGCGGTAGAAGCGCTCGAGCGCCGGCCGCGGATCACCCGCCGGCACCAGCAGGGCCTCTCCGCGGCGGTGCACCCGCGTGCGCCCCGGCTGCGCGACCAGCGCCAGCGACTCGCCCAGGTAAGGCACCGTGGCACCCCGCTCGGCGATCCGCGCGAGCGTCGCGTGGGCCTCGTGCAGCCGACGCTCGATCCACGGACGCAGCTCCTGCACGGCGGCGGCGGCCGCCCGCTCGGAGGCCCGCACCGGAAGCACCACCTCGACGCCGGTGTGGGCGTGCACGTTGACGCGCACCCGGCGCGCGCGGGTGGAGCGACGGATGGTGTAGGGGATGTCGGTGGTGGGCATGGGAGATCATCCGCGCGGGCGGCTTACGCCCCCAGCGCATGGGCGTCGGATCTCCTGTCCGACGGCGGCGCGCAACACGGCCGCCCAAAGGGTACGCCGCGAGCCGGGCATACTCCCGGGAGCCATGCACCGCTCAATCGTGAAGCTCCCCGCAGAGGTGCGCCCGCCATACGAGGTGTACCTCAACGGCGTGCACCAGGAGCTCGGCACCGACTACATCGTGCGCAAAGGCGCGCTGGTGTTCGAGCGCGAGCTGCGCAAGGACCACATCAGCGGCTGGCGCTGGCTGCTGGGCGCGTGGGGCGTGGGCACCTACCGCCAGGATGACTCCGTGGACGTGCGCTACGAGGCCGCGGATGGCGCACCGCGCGTAGCGGAGGGGCTGGAGATCGAGCCGGGCTGAGCGTTCGCTTGCTCAGGCCACCGTGTTGGGCCGGTGGGTACCTGCGTGCCCCTGCCTTGGGAAGCGTTTCGTCTCCGCCGCGGCTACTGTTTCGGACAGTATGGAAAGAACGAAGTCTAAGAGAGACATCGAGCGTGATCGCGAGCGGGCTGTGTACTACATGTCGCTGGCCGTCGCGGTTCGCAACAACGCGAACTGCTGGGGCAGCGCGGTCGGCGCGGTGCTCGTCTGCAATGACCGTGTCATCAGCACCGGCTACAACGGAACCCCCGCCAAGTTTCTCAACTGCCGTGAGGGCGGCTGCTTGCGGTGCCAGGAGCGCCGTCTGCAGGACGAAGATCCGGCTTATGAATCGCCCCATCGCGAGACTATGCAAGGCAAGGCGCTCGACATCTGTCTCTGTGTTCACGCCGAGCAGAACGCATTGCTAAGTGCGGCGCGACATGGCATCGCGGTCAACGGCTCAGTGCTCTACGTGACCCACCAGCCATGCTTTTCGTGTCTGAAGGAGTCGATTCAGGCGGGCGTGCGGCAGGTCATATATTTGAAGGATTGGTACGGGGCAGAGGGCCAGGGGCTGCGGGACCAGTACGACCAGCTCAGCGATCACCTCGAGGCCAGCGACGCATTCCCAGGGTTCCACCAACTCGACAAGAAGACCTTCCGAGCGTTTACGGCCAGCGTGGCCCCCCTCTTTGAGGACGAAGACGAGAGGCAGCCGGCAGGGTCCAACGTCTGAGGGTGCCCGTCGCCCCTTCAGGCCAGGGCGCGCTCTGGGTAAACCCAGACCATCCAGTCGCCCAGGTCCAACGGCATCCAAGATGTTTGCCACTGCTCATCGGGGAAGCCGGCGATGTCGGCAAGTGCCTTTTGGGTGCAACCACGCGCCTCTCCGTTGCGTGCGATGACGGCTACAAGCGGCTCGGGACCATCGCCGTTTCGATGCCAGGACGAACGGAGGACGTAGGCATCCTCGATCGAGGCGAGACGGTCACGCACAAGAGCCTCAGCCCGGTTGCGACGACGCAGGCCTCCGACTGCTTTCGCCGGTGTACCGCGACCGATGGCGTGTGTTGCCGGAGACATAGATGGACGATACGACAAGGCTCAGACGCCGCGCTCGCAATCCCGAATCTCATCTCGCAATTAGCGAGCTATGGCTCGCGCGAAGCGGCGTCTCCAACTCCACAGTGGCCTACCCTTCCCACGGCCGCGCCAGCTTCAACGCGCTGAGGATGGCACGCGTGGCGGGGGAACGGTTGAGCGTGTAGAAGTGGATCCCGGGCGCGCCGGCGGCGAGCAGCTCGGCGCACTGCAGCGTGGCGTAGGCCACGCCGAAGTCGAGCACCGCCTCGGGGTCTTCCCCGCGTGCGTGCAGCTCACGACGCAGGCCGTCGGGGATCGAGGAGCCGCACAGGCCGGCCATGCGCTCGACCTGACCGACGCGCGTGATCGGCATGATGCCCGGGACGATCGGCACCTCGATCCCGGAGTCGCGTGCGCGCGCGAGGAAGTCGAAGTACACGGCGTTGTCGAAGAACAGCTGCGTGATCAGGAAGTCCACGCCCGCGCGCACCTTCTCGCCGAGGTGTTCGAGGTCGGCCTCAGAGCTCACCGCGTGGATGTGAGTCTCGGGGAAGCAAGCGGCGCCGATCGCGAATGGGTAGCCGCCGGCGATCAGCTCGACGAGCTCACGCGAGTACTCGAGACCCCCCTCCGTCTTCGTCCACGCCTCCTCACCCGCGGGTGGATCCCCGCGCAGCGCGAGCACGTTGTCGATGCCCGCCTCCCGCATCTCGGCGAGCGTCGCGTGCAGCTCCGGCACGGTTGCGCCCACGCACGTGAAGTGCGCCATCGCCTCCAGGCCGTACTCCTCGCGAATCCGCTTGACGATCTCGATCGTCTTCTCCCGCGTGGAGCCGCCCGCGCCGTAGGTGACCGACACGAACGCGGGGTCGAGCGTCTTCAGCTCCCCGAGCGCCGCATACAGGTTGCGCTCCCCCTGCTCGGTTTTGGGGGGGAAGAACTCGAAGGAGAAGACGGGGCCGTCGTCTTCAAGCAGCTTGTCGATGCGCATCGCCGATCAGTTTGCCATCGCACGCCACCGCGACCCCACGGCGCGAGGATGAGGCCGACTCACGCTCACCCCTCGCCGCCCGCGACCAGCGCCCACCGCTCCGGCTCCCCCTCGATCCGCCGCGCGCGCCCGGTGACCTCCAAATGCGTGAGGAAGGCGAGTGTCTCGGTGAGAAGCCACGGCGCGGTGTTCGGCGAGAACGGCACCTCGTAGAGCACCTCCGGCACGACTTCGAAGGCGGTGCGCGGGCGCTCGGAGATCACCTCCAGCACACGGTCGGTGCGCTCGCGCACGAGCTCGCGGTTGCCTTCGATGTGGGCGTGGACGTCCGCGAACGTGCGCCCGTGCCCCGGCAGGCAGAGGCGCACGCCGAGGCGCTGCACGACGTCCAGAGAGCTCACGAATTCACCCACCGGGTCGGGGGAGTAGCCGTAGTCGAAGAACAGCGAGATGCGCCCCAACAGATGATCGCCGGAGATCAGCAGGCGTCGCTCGGGCTGGAACAGGCAGACGTGCGAGGGGGCGTGGCCGGGCGTCTCGTGCACCGTCCAGGGGCCGAGGTCGGTGGCGATCGTGACGCCCGGCAGCAGCGCGCGATGCGGCTCGATCACGGCGGCGATCCCCGAGTCGTGCTCGCCCCGCTCGGCCGCATAGCGGCGCAGCGGCTCCTCGGGCACCCCGCTCTGGCGCGCCACTTCCAGGCGGCGCGCGATCGCCGCGTCGGTGTCACGCGCCCACTGCAGCATGTGCAGGTAGTTGGGGTGCATCCACAGCTCGCAGCCGGTGCGCTCCACGATCGTGGCGGCCTGCCCGTAGTGGTCGGAGTGCGCGTGCGTGCACACAACCAGGCGGATGTCCTCCACGCGCAGCCCGCACATCGCAAGCGCCCCTTCGAGGTTGGCGAAGGACCCCTGTTCGTGCATGCCCGTGTCGAACAGCACCACCCCGTCGCCGGCGGCAACGGCCCACGCGTTGCCGTGGGGAACGCCCGGCCACGGCAAAGGCAGGCGCAGGCGGAAGACGCCCGGCAGGATCCGTTCGCCGCGGCCCAGCTCGCGCCGGCTGGCAGCCCTGTGGTCGGTCGGTGTGCGATCGCTCGTCTCGGCCACCGCAGGGAGCCTATTGGGCTCTACACTTTCGAGCTTCGCCGCAACCACCCAAGGAGCAGAGATATGGCTGAGGAGCACGCAGAGCAGGCAGCCACCCGAGTACACGAGGCCGCCGCCAACATCCACCAGCCGACGACGCCAAGGGAGCGGATCTCGGGGGACCGCAACGGGACCAGCGAAGCGGAGACGGTGGCGCGCCGCTACTTCGAGGCGATCAACACCCACGACCTCGACGCCGCCGTGGCAATGTGGGCGGCGGGCGGGCGCGAGAACGTGCGCGGGCAGATCGACGCCGCGGCGCCCGAGGGGGTACGGGCATTCATCGGCGAGCTGCTGGAAGCGATGCCCGACGTGCGCTTCGAGATCCTGAGCACCACCACCGAAGGCGAGCGTTGCGCGTTGCAGTGGCGGCTGACTGGCACGTTCGTGGGCCCGGGCACGTTCAACGGGCTGGCCCCGACCGGCCACCCGCTGACGATCGAAGGCGTCGATCTGCTGACGGTGCGCGACGGGCTGGTGCAGAGCAACGACGCCTTCCCCGACTCGATGGCGGTGCCGCGCCAGATCGGGATGCTGCCGCCGCAGGGCTCCACCGCGGAGCAGCGGATGATGGGCGCGTTCAACGTCAAAACACGGGTGACCGGACGGATGCTCGCCGAGCCTGAGCTGGTGGCCGAGGGCGTGTGGGTGGTGCAGGGTGGCTGGCCGGGCCGCTGCAACGTGTACCTGATCGAGGATGAGGGCGGCGTCACGATGTTCGACGCGGGCGCGCGTACGATGGTGCGCGCGGTCGCCGCCGCGGGCGCCAAGCTCGGGGGCATCCGCCGCGTGGTGCTCGGCCACGGCCACACCGACCACCGCGGCACCGCGCCGGCGCTGGGGGTGCCGGTGTACTGCCACCCCGCCGAGGTGCAGGACGCCGAGGGCAGCGGCGGCTTTCGCTACTGGCCGAAGGGCCTGGTCGACATGCCGACCCCCCAGCGCCAGATCCACCGCGTGGTGCACCGCTTCGCGTGGGACGGCGGCCCGGTGAAGATCGCGGGGACGGTCAAGGAGGGCGACGAGGTGGCGGGCTTCAAGGTGATCGACTTCCCCGGCCACGGCCCCGGCCTGATCGGACTGTGGCGCGAGTCCGATCGCCTGGCGCTGGTGAGCGACACCTTCTACACCGTGGACTTGTGGGGACGCGACCGCGAGCCCAGGGTGCCCGACGCCGTCTACACCTACGACACCGAGCAGGCCCGCGCCAGCATCCGCAAGCTGGCCGCCCTGGAGCCCGCCGCGGCGTGGCCGGGCCACGCCAAGCCGATCACCGGCGATGTGCGCGGTCAGCTGGAACGGGCCGCCGACACAACCTGAAGTGGCCAGGCGCAAGCCCAAGCAGCGGCAGGAGCGGCTGAAAGCCCCGACCAGCGACTACACCGACGCGGAGGGCAACGTGCTGACGCTGCGCGGCGCGATGACGCCGGCCACGCGGCTGAAGTACGCCGAGACCGTGGCGGGCGAAGACGCGCGAGCAGCGGGCACGCGCGAGGACGCTTGGCACCGGGCGGTGGAGCTGCTGTTCGAGCGTCTCGCGGTGCGCTGGGAGATCGCGGGTGCGCCAATCGAGCGCCAGCGCGAGCTGCTGGAACGCTTTCGGGTGGCCAGCCCCGCGGAGCGCGCGTGGGTGCGGGAGGCGCTGCGGGAGCATTGCAGGGAGAACTTCCCCGAGCTGAGGGCGCCTTAGGGCGTATCTCGGTAGGAGTCGTGTAGCCCGCGTCGAATCTCTTGATCGGCCGGCCGCTTATCCAAGCGACCAGGAGGTTCCTGATGGGTTTGATCGACTTCGATGATGGTTGGCGTATGCCTGATTGGTTGTGGGAGCGGGTCGAGGCATTGCTGCCGGAGCGTCCGGCGCACCCGTTGGGGTGTCACAATCCGCGGGTAGCGGATCGCGACGCGATGGACGCGATTTTGCTGGTCCTCAGGACGGGGATGCAGTGGAACGCGCTGAACGCGACCGGGGTCTGTCACTCCAGTTCGGCGCACCGGCGTTTTCAGGAGTGGGAGCGGGCTGGGGTATTCCACGAGATATGGCGTCAGGGACTGCTGGAGTACGACGAGGTTGTAGGGATCGACTGGGCGTGGCTGGCAGCCGATGGCGCGATGACCAAGGCCCCTCTCGGTGGCGCAAAGACCGGCCCGAATCCCACTGACCGGGCCAAGGGGGGGCGAAGCGTTCAGTTCTCAGCGAGGGAGCGGGGGTCCCGATCGGGTTGGCGCACGACGGTGCCAACCGCAACGACCAGCCGCTGCTAGAGCCGACTCTCGCCAGCATCCCGATCGAGCGTCCCGAGCCGACGCCAGAGTTTCCACAGGGGCTGTGCCTCGATCGTGGGTATGACTCCCCACCGATGCACGATCTGGCTGTCAAACACGGCTACACGCCGCATATCCGTGCGCGGGGAGAGGAGATCAAGCTCAAGGCGCGCACACCCGGCTGGCGTGCAAGGCGCTGGGTCGTCGAGGCCACGCACTCCTGGCTGAACCGCAACCGCGGCATCCTCATCCGCTGGTCCAAGAAGGAGGAGAACCACCTCGCGCTCCTCCAGCTCGCCAGCGGCCTGATCGCTTTCAAGAAGGCCCACCGCGCGACCCTCGAAGCCACCTACTGAGATACGCCCTTAGCCTCGAGGGAAGGCCGGGTGGGCACACATAAAAAATCAAAAGCCCGATAGCCATAGCGAAAAGCCCGATAGCCATAGCGCACGCCTTTTAGAGTTAATAACAACACCCGCCCACCCGCCGCCGTCCCCTCCCTCTTGCGCCAACACGAAATTTGGTTGGAGATGCCGTGGGGATCGGCGCCGACCGCTACCGTGCGTGCGGACATGCGTCGCACGAAGATCGTCGCCACGATCGGCCCCGCCTCGCGCGAGCCCGACACCCTGCTGAGGATGGTCAACGCCGGGATGGATGTGGCGCGGCTGAACTACTCCCACGGAACGCTGGAGGAGCACGCGGAGACCGTGCGGCGCGTGCGCGACGCGGCGGGCAAGGCGGGGCGGCCGGTGGCGATCCTGCAGGACCTGCCCGGCCCGAAGTTGCGCATCGGCCCGCTGAAAGACGACGTGGTGGAGCTGAAGCCGGGCGACGTCGTCACCTTCACCTGCGGCGCGGGGGACGGCGGGGGAGATGCGGAGGGGGGGACGCCGAGCACATGACCATCTCCTGGCCGGGGCTCGCCGACGCGCTGACGCAGGGGGATGTGATCTACCTGGCGGACGGGTCGGTGCGGCTGCGGGTGCTCCAGACGCGCACCGGCCTGCAGGAGGTGGAGGCCGAAGTGCAGGCCGGCGGCGCGGTGGCGTCCCGTCAGGGCCTCAACATCCCCGGCCCGGTGGACATGCTGCCGGCGGTACCCAAGGAGGACCTGGAGCTGCTGCGCCACGGGGAGTCGATCGGGGTGGACATGGTCGCGCTGTCGTTCGTACGCCGACCGGAGGACATCGAGCAGGTGCGCGAGCACACGCGGCTGCCGCTGATCGCCAAGATGGAGAAGCCGCAGGCGGTGGAACGCGCCGAGGAGATTCTCAGGGCCGCCGACTGCGTGATGGTGGCGCGCGGGGACCTCGGCATCGAGCTGCCGATCGAGCGGGTGCCGATCGTGCAGAAGGAGCTGCTGCGCCTCGCGGGATGGCTGGCGCGGCCATCGATCACCGCCACGCAGATGCTCGATTCGATGGTCACCTCCTCGCGCCCCACCCGCGCGGAGGTGGCCGACGTGGCGAACGCGATCCTCGACGGCACCGACGCGGTGATGCTCTCGCAGGAGACCGCGGTCGGCGCCTACCCGGTGGAGGCGATCGCGATGATGGCGTCCGTGGCCGAACAGGCCGAGGCGATCGCGCCCTACGAGGAGTGGAACGCCTCGCGCGTGCGCCGCACCGAGGCCGACCCCGCGTACACGCTGGCGCACAGCCTGTGCATCGCGGTACGCGAGCTGAGCCTCGACGCGCTGGTGGTGCCGACGCTCTCCGGGCGCTCGGCCCGCCTCGTCTCAGCGCACCGCCCGACGGTGCCGATCTACGCGCTCTCCCCCGGCCGCGAGACGGTGCGCCGCTGCGGGCTGATGTGGGGTGTGCAGGCGGCCTCGATCCGCCGCCATGAGACGACCGAGGAGCTGATCGCCGACTCCGCCCGGCGCGTGGTGGAGCTCGGCTGGTGCAAGCCGGGCCAGCGCGTGGGCATCACCGCGGGCCTGCCGAGCGGGCGGCCGGGGACCACGAGCCTCGTGCAGATCCAGGTGCTGTAGGGGGAGGGATCGTCCGCGTGCGTCGGTGACCCGACCAGGCGCACGGGCGCCGGGCCTCCGTGCCCGGCGACGGGACGTTGCACCGCCGCCAGCCCGAAGCCCGCCCTGAGCCGCGCTTTAAGAGCCCACGACGAACCCTAACTCGCCGCCCCGACCCCGCCCCGCGCGTAGAACTCGGCCTCTTCGCGGCCGAGCTCCGTGACGGGCGGATCGCCGTAGGCCCACTCGCGTGCGATCACGTACCAGTTGGCGCTGACCCGTAGCTGGGAGAGCACAGCCAGCGTCATCATCTCCATGCGCCGGCCGAAGAGATGGTCGGCGGGCATGTCCTGGTGGCGCATGTGGCGGAAGTGGGTGGAGCGGGGATCGGAGGCCTGCATCAGAATCTCGGTGGCGAGCTCCGGCGTCAGCGCCACCACTTCGTCGGTGGTGTACCAGCCGATGGTGTCCGCGAGAAACGACAGCAGCTCCTCCGGGTCGACCCGCTCCGGATGCGGTAGGAAGCCGGCCTTCGCCATCAGCTGGTGCAGCCCCGACACGTCGTGCTCCATCACCCCCCGCTGCACCGCCATCTCGAGCTCGACCGGGCCGGGCTCCAGGCGCTTGTAGAGGCCGAAGTCTAGAAACGCCACACGCCCGTCCTCCAGCAGCATGAAGTTGCCGGGGTGGGGGTCCCCGGAGAACTGGCGATGGCGGTAGAGGCAGCCGAGGAAGAAACGGAACACGATCTCGCCGATACGGTCGCGCTCGGCCTGCGGGTAGCCCTTGAGCTCCTCGAAGCCGGTCCCCCGCACGTACTCGGTGACGAGCACCCGCTCGCGTGAGAGCTCCATGATCACATCGGGGACCGCGATGAAGGGGTGCCCGTCGAAGATCCGCGCCAGCGACCGCTGGTTGGATGCCTCCAGCTCATAGTCGAGCTCCTCCGCGACCCGCTCCCTGATCTCCGACGCGATCCCGCGCACGTCGAGTTGGGGCGTCATCCGCTTGAGCAGGCGCATCACCATGTCGATGCTCTGCATGTCCGCCCGCACCGCGGCCGCCACGCCCGGGTACTGCACCTTCACCGCCACCTCGCGGCCATCCGCGCGCAGCCGCGCGTGGTAGACCTGCCCGATCGAGGCCGCCGCGATGGGCTCCTCCTCGAAATCCACGAACACTGTGGAGATCCGCTCTTCGAGGTCCCCTTCGATCACCTTGCGCATCTGCTTGAAGGAGACGGTGGGGGCCGCGTCGCGCAGCTTGCCGAGCTCGCGCTGGAACTCCTCGCGGAACTCCTCCGGCACGAGGCCGACGTCCAGGAAGGACAGCATCTGCCCGAGCTTCATCGCGGCGCCCTTCATGGTGCCGAGCACCGCAACCATCTGCTTGGCCGTCTCCAGCTGGCGGCGTCCCATCGCCTCCTGCGCCGCCTCCTCGCCGCGCGCGACGTTGGCGGCGCGCGTGCCGAGCTGCTTCACGGTCTCCGTGGCCGCCAGTTTCCCCACCGTGGCCGTGCGGCGCATCCTCGACGTGGGGACGTTCTTCTCGCGGGCCACCCCACCATCTTATGGGGGCCGTCTACTCTCACAAACTTCCTCGGTGGCCGACGGGCGAGCAGAGCAAGGACGCAAGGAGGAGCGAAGTGTGCTCATCAGCACACGAGCGACCGAGGACGCGGCTGTGCGCCGCCCAGCGGTCACCCTAGGCGGTGGACCTGCGAGCCGGGCACGATGTCGTCCGAGCCGTCCGGCCAGCGCACCCAGGCCTTGTGGCCGCCGTCGTAGTCGCCGCACAACAACACCAGCGTGGCGGGCTCGCCGAGGGCCGTGCAACGGTCGGAGCCCTCCGCGTCGAGGCCGCGCCACACGCGGATGAACGGGTTGTGCTCCCACTCCTCGGCGACCGATGTGGGATCGGCGTGGCCGGGCTGGATGACCGTCTCCGACGGCAGCTCCATCAACGTGCCCATGATCGAGTCCTTGAGATCGGTGTACGTGGTGTGGCCGGGGGCACGCACCCCCCCAACCGAACCGCGGAACAGCGTGTCGCCGGTGAACACCGCCCCTTCCCTCCCGGTGAATCCCCCCGGGGCGGTGGTCGAGGAGGGGCGCGTCTGCCGGTCGGGCACGCACACCGCGAACGAGAGCATCCCCGCGGTGTGCCCCGGCGTCAGCAGCGGCCGCACCTCGAGTGTGCCAAAGTACAGCGCCTGCCCCGGCTCCACGGTGCCCGTCGCCACGTCCTCGGCCAGCAGCTCCCGTTCGGCGGGGTGGATCACGACCTCGAGCTTCGGCCAGCGCTCGCGCAACGCCCCGACCTCGCTGACGTGGTCGAAGTGGTGGTGGGTGAGCAGCACGTGCGTGGGCGTGACCCCCAAGCGCTCGGCCGCCTCGATCAGCGGCCCCACCGGCCCACCCGCGTCCACGAAGAACGCGGGCCCACCCTCCCCGTCGCAGACCAGGTAGGTATTCGACAGGAACTGCGGATGCGTTGCTCGCTCAACTATCACGCCGCCTCCATCCCAAAATCATCGCGCCATCCTTGCACGAAGCGGCGCGCGGGGCTCGCGAGGCGGAGCGGCCTCCAACCCGTCGGCCCCGGGCAGGCTCGGGCCGCGCGACCGTAAGCCAATCGGCCGCCCGCCTCACGACCACTCGGTGTGGTCCCCGTACACTTCCTCACCATGCCCCTCATCCACACGTGTTACCGCATCACCGACATCGACCGCTCGATCGCCTTCTACGAGGCACTCGGCTTCGAGGAGGTTGGGCGCATCCCGATCAAAGACGAGGCCGTCAACGTCTTCATGAACCAGCCCGGCGACGGCGACATGCCGCGCCTGGAGCTGACCTGCAACTTCGGCGTGGACTCCTACGAGATCGGCACCGGCTACGGCCACATCGCGATCACCGCCAGCGACCTCGACGCCACGCTCGCGCGTCTGGCCGAGCAGGGCATCGAGCCCGAGAAGCCGCCGTACAGCGTCCGCGAGGGCGGCTCGCGGCTGTGCTTCGTGCGCGACCCCGATGGGTACAGAATCGAGATATTGGAGATGTAGAGACGCCGGCTCGGCTGCAACGATCAGGCGACCATGCCGGTCACGCAGAAGGAATGGATCAAGCGACTCCAGCAGGAGGGCTGGACACTGGAGCGTGGCGGCAAGCACCAGGTCAAGATGACCAAGCCGTGACATCGGCCTATCACGCTTCCGGAGAACAAGCGCCGCGCCTACTCAAAGGGCTTCGAGGCGCAACTTCGACGCGAGGCAGGCCTTCAGGACACGTGAGCATGACCCGATATCTTTGATGGAGAGCACGATGCCCGGGCCACAGCAATTGCACGTCAACGTCCGACTCGAGGACGGATCTCTGTGGGCGACCGTGGACGAGTATCCGGGCGTCTTTGCCACCGGCGACAATCTGGATGAGCTCCGGGAGAGCCTGCAGGAGGGCATCGCGCTCGTTCTGGCTGGCCCCGGCGGGGACCCACCGACGGTGACGCTGGCGCCATTGCATCCCGAGCCTGTCACTACGACGGCAAGCTCCGAACTCGTCTACGCCTGAAGAAGTGCCATGGCCCTGGCCACTGACGGGCGATGAGTTGCAAACCGACCACTACCTCGATGGGTATCGCGTCGAGATCTTGGAGATGGGCGCGTAGCGCGCCCCATGTAACCCGGTTCGGCCGGGCGAAGCGACGGGTCGTTGTTGACGCGCCGAAGCCACGGATCTTCCTACTTCCGCGAGGTCGGCGAGGTGATTGCCGCTTCGTCCGGCGGCCCGCCGGATCTGGCTGCGATCGGCGAGGTGATGCGCCGCCACGGCCTCACGCCGGCCCCGCCGGGCGCTGCCTGAGCGCGACCGAGGGCATCGAACGGGCTGCAGAGGTGAGTTGCAAACCGTCCACTACCTCGATGGATACAGAATCGAGATCTTGGAGATGGGCTGAATGCCCACGCTCCACCAGCCGCATCAGCTGCCGGAGTTGATAGAGCCCGTGGGACTGATCGAGGATCACGCTCGCGCAGCCGCGAATACCGTCCCCGTCGAGCGGTAGAACGGGGGGATGGCTGAATCGATCGAGCAGTTCAGCTTCGAATTGACCGCCAGCGCGCTGGCGGAGCAGGAGCGCGCCCTCACAGGGCTGCGGGCCCGTGCTGGGACGGTGCTTGCGGCGGCTTCCATCGCAGGCTCATTCTTTGGCGCCAAGACCAGCCACGGCTCTCTCGGTGTCTGGGGAATCATTGCCATGATCGCCTTCGCCCTGTGCGTGGGGAGTGCCGTGTGGGTGCTCTTGCCCCATGCATTTGTGTTCGCCTTCCGAGGAGAGGCACTGCTGGCCGAGAGCGACCACCGAGGCGTCTCCAACGTGACGGAGGCCTACCGCACCGCGGGCATTTGGGTCGAACCGCACCTCGAGATCAATCGCAGCAAGATCGCTGGCCTCGCGAACTGGCTCGCGGTGAGTTGTGTGCTGCTCGCCGCCGAGGTCATCCTATGGACGCTCAGCCTCATAGGCTAACCTGAGCTCATGGCGGACAAGCCTCAGACCACCACGCCCCAAGGCCCGCTCAAGCCCCGGCCACCTGCACAACTCCCGGTTACCGCCCCCCCCGGCTTCGCTCTCCCTGAGAAGCGCGGCGGCTTGCTGGGCGGCAGTCGCAGCTGACGGTCCGCGAACGGCCCGCCTGGTAGACCCGGGTTCCGGCCTGCGAGCGGAGTTGCAAACCCCGGGGTCTTTGACATGGTATGCTGGCATACGTGGTACGCACGACTGTAAAGATCTCCGAGGAGCTCGATGAGCGACTGCGACACGAGGCGAGACGTCGCGGCAGCACCATCTCAGACATCACGCGCTCGGCACTCGAAGCCCACCTACGAGGCGGACGTCGCCAATTGCGAGCCGCTGCCGCCGGCCACAGCGGCAATACTGACATCTCCGAGCGGATCGAGCAAATCATCAGCGCGGAGCTGAGCGATAGCGCTCATCGTTGACGCCGGGCCACTCTACGCCTACGTAGACGGCGACGACGCTCATCACGAGGCGTGCCTCGAGTTGCTGGAGACCCATCCAGGTCCCCTGATAGTCCCGACCCTCGTCATCACCGAGGTCGCATACCTGATAGCGAGTCGTCTCGGTTGGCAGGCCGAGACTCGATTCCTCGGCGATCTCGCTGCCGGCGAGATGAGCCTGGAGCCGGTCGACCCCAAGGACACCCTGCGAATCGCAGAGTTGGTCGCGCGCTACCACGACCTTCCCCTTGGCACCGTCGACGCATCAGTCATCGCTGCCGCCGAGCGCCTTGGCGTGACCGAAGTGGCGACACTCGATCGCCGCCACTTCACCGTGGTACGGCCGCGCCACGTTGAGGCGTTCAACCTCCTCCCTGGCCGTGTCCAGCCGTCCTAATCCCCGTCTTCCCCTTCTGGCTTCGCCCAGCGCAAACCACCATCGATAGATCGAGCTCGTGCCGGTGTGAGTTGCAAAACCGTCCACCACCTCGACGGGTACAGACCTTCCGTGGCGATAGCCTCGCGTGCATGGAACTGGGCCTCGCCACCTTCGCCGACCTGCCGCTGGGCGCCGACGCGCCTCACGCGGCGCGGCGGCTGAACGAGCTGCTCGAGGAGATCGAGCTGGCCGACCAGCTGGGGCTGGAAGTGTTCGGAGTCGGCGAGCACCATCGGCCCGACTACGCGGTGTCGGCGCCGCCGATCGCGCTGGCTGCCGCGGCGGCGCGCACCCAGAGCATCCGCCTGAGCAGCGCCGTCACGGTGCTCAGCTCGGCCGACCCGGTAAGGGTGTTTCAGGACTTCGCCACGCTCGACCTACTCTCGGGAGGGCGCGCGGAGATCATGGCCGGCAGGGGGTCGTTCACGGAGTCGTTTCCGCTGTACGGCTTCGACCTCGACGACTACGACGAGTTGTTCGCGGAGAAGCTCGAGCTGCTGCTGGCGCTGCGCTCCTCTGAGCGCGTCACCTGGTCGGGGCGCCACCGGGCCGCGCTGCACGACGTGGGGGTGTACCCACGCCCGCTGCAGGACCCGCTGCCGGTGTGGATCGCCGTCGGCGGGACGCCCGCGTCAGTGGCGCGCGCGGGGATGCTGGGGCTGCCGTTGATGATCGCGATCATCGGTGGGCCGCCCGCGCGGTTTGCACCGCTGGTCGAGCTCTACCGCCGGGCCGTCGCCCAGGGTCGTGCGCTCGCCGCCGCGGAGGGTGGGCAGGGAGGGGTGGGCAACCGGGCCGCCGCGGGGACGCTGGCTCGGGAGAGAGACGACGCCATCAGCGGGGGCGACACGCCAGCCAGCCCCGCCGCCTCCGCGGTGGGGATCAACTCGCACACCTACCTGGCCCCCACCTCGCAGCGGGCGGCGGACGAGTATTTTCCGGCGTACTCGCAGGTGATGAACCGCATTGGGCGCGAGCGGGGGTGGCCGCCGATGTCCCGCGCCCAGTTCGACGCGGCGTGCGGGCCGGAGGGGCATCTGCTGGTGGGAAGCCCACAGCAGGTGGTGGAGAAGATCCTCGCCGAGCACGAGCTGTTCGGCCACGACCGCTTCCTCGCGCAGGTCAGCATCGGCGCGTTGCCGCACGCGCGGGCGATGCGCGCGATCGAGCTGTTCGGGAGCGAGGTGGCGCCGGTGGTAAGGACAACGCTCGCGGGCCGTCCCGCCGCCGACACCCCCCGCCACGGGGTGGTCACCGCGAGTGGCGAACCCGCGAGTGGCCGACCAACGGATAGCGGACCCACGAGTGGCAGACCTACGGCCGATGGGCCGACGGCCGGGGACGGCGGCACCGGCTGAGAGCCCCCGCTCCGAGCGCGCTACGCTTCGGGCGAGCGATGGCGGACACCGGCAAGATCGCCAAGAACCTCGAGCGCTTCGCCCAAGCGGTCGCGGCGCACGACCGCGAGAATCCTACGCACACCGCGCACGGCATCGGCCTCGCTCACTTCGACCTGGAACGGCTGGGCTTCGAGGAGGGCGAGGAGATCCTGCCGGGGATCACGATCCACGCCGACAGCGGGGTCACCGGCAACTTCCGCGTGCTGTGCGACGGGCAGCACGACGAGGAGCGCGAGGAGTCCGAGGCCGAGGTCGTCGAGGCCGTCGCCACCCACGCCGTCCCCGCCGCCGCGCCAGGCGACACCGGTGTACCGCGATTCAGGCCGTTCGGCGAGTAGGTCCGCCCACCCACCACGGCACGAAGAGCCGTTTGAAAGGATCCCGCCCGCCGAGCGGGCGGGTCCGGGGTGGGTCGCGTCCCCGCGGAGCCCCGGCGCTCGTGTACCGCTTAGCGCACGGGGATCGGCGCGGGTACGCCCACGCGCGCGGCGATCATCCCCACCAGCCGCTCGATCGTCGGGCACGCCACGCCGTGGCGGGCGCCCGCGCGCAGCACCGCTCCGGGGATCGCGTCCAGCTCGGGGGGGCGGCCGGCGGCGATGTCGCGCTGCATGGAGCTGCCGAGGGTTGGGTGCGCGGCGCTCAGCTCGCCCAGTGGATCGGCCGCGTCGATGGCTGCTCCCTCGGCGGCCGCCACCGCGCAGCCCTCGTCGATTGCACCCACCAGCTCGGCGCGCAGCTCGGGCGTGGTGAGGATTTCGCCCAGCAGCCTGTCGAACGCGCTGGTGGTGCACGCCAGCGCGTTGAGGCGCACCAGCTTGCCCCACAGCACCTGCGGCTCTGACTCCTCCACGCGCGCGGGGATGCCCGCTGCCTGGAGCTTCGCCGCGAGCGCTTCCATCCCCGGCCGCGCCTCCCCGTGGGCAGAGGCCATGTCGATGCGCAGGAAGGGGCTCGTGTGCACCACGACGCCCGGCTCGGGGCGATCGGCCTCGACGCGGATCGTGCCAGCCACCACCCGCTGCTCGCCGAAGCGCTCGCGCAGCACCGGGAGGTGGTCGAGGCCGTTGAGCAGCGGCAGCACCACGGCCGGCGCCGGGGCGGCTATCCGCTCCAGCGCCTCGTGCAGCCCGGTCGCCTTGGTTGCCACCACCAACGCCTCCACCGGCTCCTCCAGGCACCCCACCGCGCGGGGGTGAGCGACGAAGTCGCCGAGACGCACGGAGCTCACCCGCAGGCCCCGCTCGGCGATCAACTCCGCGGTGGTCTCGCGGGCGACGACCACCGCCGGGGTGCCCGCGCGGTCGAGCGCGCCCGCGACCAGGCCGCCCACGCCGCCGGGGCCGAGCACCGCGATCGTCATCGGGGGCACCTTTGGCGTCGTGCGACCGGCGCCGCCGGGGATTCCGCGGCCGAGCTCGCCGTGAGCGTCCTTCCCGGCGCCTCGTCCAATCCCACGGGGGTCGTGGCAGTGGCTGCCCTCATCGCAGCGGGTCCACCAGCACGCCGGGGTTCATGATGCCCTGCGGATCGACCGCCTTCTTTGCGCCGCGTAGCGCCGCCGCGAACGGCTCGGGGCGCTGGCGGTCATACCAGGGCCGGTGATCGCGGCCCACCGCGTGGTGGTGGGTGATCGTGCCTCCACCTTCGATGATCGCGTCCGACACCGCCCGCTTGATCGCCGCCCACTGCTGCAGCTCCTCCCCGCGGCGCCCTCTGGCGAGCACCGTGAAGTAGGGGGCCGGACCGTCGGGGTAGACGTGGGTGAAGCGGCACGACACCCCGCCCGGCTGGGCCCCCACCTCGCGCATCGCCTGCTCGGCTACCGCCGTCACTTGCTCGCGAAGGGCGGGGAAGCGCTCCCACGTGATCGCCGTCTCGAACGTTTCGCTGATCGCGCCCATCGCCACGAATACGTCGCGCAGGTAGGGAGCCGCCAGGAACGTCTCCCGCCAGGTGCTGACGGCGTCGGGTCCCGCGCCCCCGCCCGTACCGGCATGGCCGCCCGGCGAGCCGGCGCCGGCGCGAGCGCCTCCGCCGCGCTCGGTGGCCTCGCCCCCATGCTCCCCGCAGATCTCGAGCGCCCGCTCCATCGGCGCGTCCACGGGATGGTCGGTCGACTCGAAGCCGATCACCAGCAGCGCGCGGGTGCCATCGCCCACCATCGTCATTCGCGCCTCGCGCGGGTCGATCAGGCGGCAGTTGGCCGGGTTCAGGCCCGACTGGCTGAGCTCCCGCACGCACTCCGCGCCCGTGGCGAAGTCCGCGAAGGCCACTCCCGCCGAGCGGCGGTGGGTGGGGCGCGGCTGCACGCGCACCCACGCCTCGGTGATGACCCCGAGGATTCCCTCCGAGCCGGCCAGCATCCGGTCGGGGCTCACTCCCGCACCCGAGCCCGGCAGCCGGCGCGACTCCCACTCGCCGGCGGGCGCGAGCGCGCGCACCGACTCGACGAAGTCCTCGATGTGCGTCCACACGGTGGCGAAGTGCCCCGCCGCGCGAGTGGCGATCCAGCCGCCCAGCGTCGCGAGCTCGAACGACTGCGGGAAGTGGCGCAGCGTCAGGCCGTGCTCGCCGAGCTGACGCTCGAGCTCGGGGCCGCTCGCACCGGCCTGGATGCGCGCCGCGCGGGAGACCGGATCGACCTCCAGCACGCGGGCGAGCGCGCCAAGGTCGATGGTGACCGCCCCGTTGTAGGACGGGTCGACCTCGGGCCGGATCCCGCCCACCACACTCGTGCCGCCGCCGTAGGGGATCGCCGCCACGCGCGTCGCCGTGCACCACTCCAGCAGCCGCTCGACCTCGTGCTCGTCGCGCGGGTACGCCACGAAGTCGGGGGGGTGCTCGAAGCTGCCGCGAAAGCCTCGGACCACGTCGGCGTACGACTTGCCCCACGCGTGGGAGGCGCGTGCGTGGGTGTCGACGGCGCAGAGCTCCGCCAGGGCGGCCGGCGGGGCGATCCGCGGAGGCGCAAGCGTCACGTCCCGCAGGGCCACCGGGTCCTCCACCTCCACCTGCTCTCCCAGCCCCAGGTGACTCGCCAGCCCGTCCGCCGCCGCGCGCACCTGCTCGGGGGAGAAGCGCTGGTCCTCATACCCCCAGCCCCAGTGGTTGCGTCGGCGCTCCCGCATCGCGCCGAGTCTATTTGCCGGAGGCGGCAGCGCATGCGCGGAGCGCTAGCCTCACTCGGCCCGTACGCACGTCGACCTCGACCCTCGCTCGGCCTGTATGCACGTCGACCTCAACCCTCGCTCGGCCCCTATGCACGTCGACCTCAACCCTCACTCGGCCCCTATACACATCGGACTCAACCTCATCTACCTCGTGCCCGGCGACACCGGCGGGATGGAGGTCTACGCCCGCGAGCTGCTCCCCGAGCTGGTGCGCCGCGCGCCGAGCGGCACGCGCTTCACGGCGTTCGTCTCGCGCGAGGCCGCGGCGGCGGACGGGCCGTGGAGCGAGCTGATGCCGGCCGTCACCGTGCCGGTCAACGCGCGCCGGCGCGAGCAGTGGGTGCTCGGCGAGCAGGCTCTCCTGCCGCGCCTTGCCGCGCGCGCGGGGGTGGACCTCATGCACAGCCTGGCCTCCACGGCACCCGCGTGGGGGCGCTTTCGGCGGGTGCTCACCGTGCACGACCTGATCTACGCTCGCTTTCCCGAGGCCCACCCCGGCCTGCGCGACCGTGGCATGCGCGTGCTCGTGCCGCTCGCCGCGCGTCGCTCCACGCGGGTGATCGCGATTTCCGAGTCCACACGCCGCGACCTCGTCGAGCTGCTGCGCCTCCCGGACGGACGGATCGACGTGGTGCCGCAGGGGCTGGGGGCTGTGCGCCGCCTGCCCGAGGCGAAGAAGGAGTCGGGCGGCAGGGAGCCCGGCCTCGAGGAGCTCGGCGTCGGCGCCCCCACCGCGCTCTCCGCTGAGGCCACGCGCGCGCGCTTCGGTCTGGGTGGGCGGCGCGTGCTGCTGACGCTCTCCGCCAAGCGTCCCCACAAGAACCTGCTCGCGCTGGTGGGCGCCTTCGCGCGTATCCCCTCCGAGCGGCGGCCGGTGCTGGTAGCGCCCGGCTATCCCACGTGGCACGAGGCCGAGCTGCGCGCGCGCGCGGCCGAGCTGGGAGTCCTCGCCGATGTGCGCTTCGAGGGCTGGTTGGGGGAGGAGGAGGTGGAGGGGTTGTGGCGGCTTGCCGACGCGTTCGTATATCCCTCCCTCTACGAGGGCTTCGGGCTGCCTGTGCTCGAGGCGATGGCCCGTGGAGTCCCGGTCGCGTGCGCCGATGACTCCTCGCTGCCGGAGGTAGCCGGCGACGCGGCGCTGCTGTTCGACCCCCGCTCGGAGTCGGCGATCGCGCAGGCCGTGGAGCGACTGCTAGGCGATCCCTCGTTGGCGCGCGACCTGCGCCAGCGGGGTCTTGCGCGCGCGCGCGAGTTCAGCTGGGAGCGCACCGCGCGGCTCACGCTTGCGTCCTACGCGCGGGCACTGTCGGTCCCGCTTGCGTCGCGATAAGCCGGCCCCACCTGCCTCGCAAGAAGCAGATCCCGCTTGCCTCACGAGAAGCCGCTCCCACTTGCCTCTCGCGAGAAGCCGGCATTGCGAGCCCCACGGGCCATTGGAATGACCCGACGCTCCACTGGGGCGGGTGGTGTATCTATCTTTTTAAAAGGTGTGCGCTATGGCTATCGGGCTTTTATTTTTTATAACAACCCCAGCCCCTCTGGTGTATATACATTGGAAAACCATTCCACCCTACTCCCCATCGGCCGTATAACCTTTGTAGCTCTCCAGCACCATGCGCAGCGATGACTCCAGCGACAGTCGCTGCGCGTTCTCCACAAACCAGCGGGCCGTGCTCTCCCGCATCGTCATGCCCGCCTCGTGCACCTTCACGATCGCCGCCGCGATCGCCTCGGGGTCGGCGGTGGGGGCGACCACGCCGTTGACGCCCTCCTGCACCAGCTCCACGGCGGCGTTGTCTTCGCCGGCGACCACCACGCTGGGGGTGGCGCGCGCGGCGGCCTCGATCACGACCATGCCGTACCCCTCGCGGCGCGAGGTCGAGAGCATGCACATCGCTCTGGTCAGCGCCTCGTCGATCCGCACCGCGTCGACGAAGCCCGGAGCGCTTGCGATCCCCCCCACGCCGTGCTCTGCGATCGCACGCTCAAGCGCCTCACGCTCGGGGCCGTCGCCGTAGAACTCGCCGCGCAACGTCGGGTCCGGCGCCCCTGCCGGCGCCGGCTCAGGTTCACCCTGCCCTGACTCGGTCGGCGGCCCCGACGCGGCGATGCGGCGCGCCGCGAGCGCGAAGGCAGCCACCGCCAGCGGCGCCTGCTTCTCGGGGATCAACCTTCCGGCGAATACGACCAGCGGCTCGGCGGGGCGTGCGGTCGGGGCGTCGAGCGTGCCCGCGTACTCGCCCTCCAGCACGGTCGGCTCGCCGCGTAGGCCCTCCGCGCACAGGCGCCGCGCGTGCAGCCGCGAGAAGCAGAAAGCCCGCTGGGGTAGCCGTGCGCACAGCAACTGCACCACGTACCCCATGGCGCCGCCGACGCGGCCGAGGTACTCGCGCCAGTACGCGCGACTCCACACCTCGTGCCAGTCGACGACCAGCCCGTACCGGCCGACGGGACGCGCCGCCGCCGCGGCCAGCAGCGAGAAGTAGGGGAAGGAGCAGGTGTGCACGATCTGGTAGCGGCGGCCGTATCGCAGAAGATGCCACAACACCCCCAGCCCGAACACCAGCGGCGGGGCAATCTTGCGCCGGCCGTCGGTGGTGTACAGCGCCAGTTTCGGCCCGACCGCCACCACGCGCACCCCGTCGATCCGAGGCTTCTCGCGCCGCTCCCACTGGCGCAGCGTCAGATAGGTCACCTCGTGGCCATCCTGCGCGAGACGCTCGGCGAGGTTCCGATACCAGCGCTCGGCGCCCCCGACGGTGCAGGGGAAGAGGCAGTCGTATACGAGGCAGATGCGCATCGCGTGAGGAGAGTGCCACAGGCGGACGGGGCGCGCCCGGCGCTCGAGGGGCACCCTGGTGAGGCCCGGCGTGCTGGCGGTATCTTTCGGTTTGGGTCCCCACCACCAACTGGACCTGCGGAACAGCCACTAGTGTCGTGAGTCGGTAATGCGTCCGCAGTAGCGGGTGATGGAGTCGAGGATTTGGTCGGCGGTCTTGGTCCAGACGAAGGGTTTGGGTTCGTCGTTCCAGGTGTCGATCCAGGCGCGGATGTCGTTGTTGAGTGCTTGCACGGAGCGGTGGGTGGCGCGGCGTAGCTTTTTGGTCGTGAGCTCTGCGAACCAGCGCTCGACGAGATTCAGCCATGAGCTTGAGGTCGGGGTGAAGTGCAGAACGAAGCGGGGGTGCGCGAGCAGCCAGCGATGGATCGCGGGTGTCTTGTGGGTGGATGAGTTATCGAGGATCACGTGCACCTCGAGCTCGGTGGGGACTTCGCGATCGAGGGTCTGGAGGAACTTCTTGAACTCGATCGCGCGGTGGCGAGCGTGTAGCGACCCGATCACTTTGCCTGTGCTGATGTCCAGAGCCGCGTAGAGGCTGGAGGTGCCCGAGCGCTTGTAATCATGGGTTGCGCGCTCGGGGGTGCTTGGGAGCATCGGCAGGATCGGCGCGGTGCGATCAAGCGCTTGGATCTGGGACTTCTCATCGACGCATAAAACAACCGCGCGTTCGGGTGGGTCGAGGTACAACCCGACGACATCGCGGACCTTCGCCACGAACTGCGGGTCCTTGGAGAGCTTCCACGTCTCCTGTCGGTGTGGCTGCAGCCCAAACGCCCGCCAGATCCGTGAAACAGCCGTCTGGGAGAGCCCGGCCTCGTTCGCCATCGACCGGGTCGACCAATGCGTTGCGTCCTTCGGCGTGGACTCCAGCGTCTTTACGATCACCTCCTCAACCTGAGCGTCACTGATCGTCCGCGGTTTCCCCGGGCGTGGCTCATCAATCAGCCCATCAAGACGATCTCTAGCAAACCGAGATCGCCACTTCCGTACCGTCTTCTGATCGAGGGAAAGCCGCTGAGAGATCTCCGTGTTCTTCAATCCCTCAGCCGCCGCCAGCACGACCCGCGAGCGCTGCGCCAACGCCTGAGCACTCTTCGGACGTCGCGCCCACGACTCCAGTTGCTCGCGCTCTTCATCGCTCAGAACGACCTCAACCGCTATCGGACTCGGCATCCACCAAGTCTAAAACCCACTACGGACGAACTAACGACTCACGACACTAGACGACAGATCCGAGGGGTCCAGTAGCTGGTGGGTCTCAGTTTTTTTGGTGCACAACACCGGCTGGACCCGTGAGGCAGCGACCCGGCTCGCAGAGAGGCGCCACAGCCTGCGGTAGCATCCCCTTGCCAGCACCGCGCGCCTTTCCGCCCCCTCGCGCGTTATAAACGCACGACCCGACCCCGTCACCACACAGGTGCGGCCAGGCCGGGTCCTCAAGCTATGAGCACAGTCGAGCAGACAAGGCCCATCGTCCCCGCGGACCTCGCGAGCCGCGCGCCCGACGGGGGGGTGGGCCCCGATCTAACGCTGGTGTCGGTCGTGATCCCCTGCCTCAACGAGGCCGAGAACATCGAGCGCTGCGTGCACGCGGCGCTCGGAGCGCTGAGCGACGCCGCGCTCGACGGCGAGGTGCTGGTCGTCGACAACGCCTCCGAGGACGACTCCGCCGCGCTCGCCGCCGCCGCCGGGGCGCGCGTCGTGCTCGAGCCCCGGCGCGGCTACGGCTCTGCCTACCTCGCCGGCTTTGCCGCCGCGCGCGGGCGCTACATCGTGATGGCCGACGCCGACCTGACGTACGACTTCAACGAGATCCCCCACTTCGTGGCGGAGCTCGAGCAGGGCGCGGAGCTGGTGATGGGCGACCGCATGGACAACATCCAGCCGGGCGCGATGCCATGGCTGCACCGCTACGTCGGCAACCCGATCCTCACCGGCCTGCTCAACCTGTTCTTCGACACCGGCGTCAAGGACGCCCACTGCGGCATGCGCGCGCTGCGCCGCGATGTGCTCCCCCGCTTGGACCTGCGCACGACGGGGATGGAGTTCGCCTCGGAGATGGTGATCCGCGCCGCCAAGGCCGACCTGCGGATCGCGGAGTTCCCGATCGAATACCACCCCCGCGGCGGGGAGTCGAAGCTCTCGAGCTTCCGCGACGGCTGGCGCCACCTGCGTTTCCTGCTGGTGCACTCCCCCACTCACCTCTTCATCCTGCCCGGCGCGCTGCTCGCCGGCTTCGGCACGCTGATCGTCGCGCTGGTCGGCGGGGGCCTCGACTTCTTTGGGCGCTCGTGGGGCATCCACGCGCTGATCGCCGGCTCGCTGCTGATGGTGGTCGGCACGCAGGTGCTCGCGCTCGGCCTCTGCGCTCACGCCTACGGCACCTACTTCATGGGCGAGCGCGACCCCTGGTTCGACCGCATGCGCGCCCGCTTCCGCCTCGAGCACGGTCTGCTGCTCGGCGGCGCGTTCGTGCTGGTCGGCTTCGCGCTCGGCGCGGTGATCGTCGCCACCTGGATCTCCCACGGGTTTGGCTCGCTGGCGGACGAACACATGGCGGTCGTCGCCGCCACGCTGCTGATCGTGGGCGTCCAGATCTTCTTCTCCTCGTTCTTGCTGTCGATTCTCGGTCTGCGCCGCGGCTGAGTCCGTGCGCGTGCGCCGCCGGTGAGCGCCACCCCCCCAGAGGCGGCCTCCACACCTACCGAGGTCGGCTCCACCCCGGCCACGGGAGTCGCCCCCACCCCGGCCACGGGAGCCAGCCCGACCTCGGCCGCGGGAGTCAGCGCCGTAGATGGGCGCACCGCTGAGGTCGGCGCCGCGGATGACCACAGCGCGGAGGGAAACTCTCCCGCGCCGGAGTGGGCGCGACTCCGCGGGGCGCGCGCCGTGTGGTGGCCGGCGGCGATCGTCGGCGCCGTGATGGCCGGGCTGATCCTGTGGCAGCTGGCGATCCCCCGCGACTTCTACACCGGCACCGACAGCGTCGGCGTGCGCAGCGTCGTCGCCAACCTCGATGTCGGTCAGCGGCTGTGCGTGCCGGGCCTGCAGCTGCCCGCCGACACCGGTCGTGTGCAGCTCGCGGTGTTCGCCCACAGCCCCACCTTCACCGCCTCGCTGCGGGTCATCGCCGGAGGTCGCGCCGTCTCCTCGACGATGACCGGAGTCCCCGGGCCAACCTCGCTGGTGTACGCCAACGCGACCATCCCGACCCGAGCCTCCGCACCGGCGGCGGTGCCCGCGACGGTGTGCATCGCTCCCCGCAGCGGGCCGATCGCGCTCGGGGGCATGATCGGCCTGCAGGCCAACCAGCTGCCCGCTCGGCTCGACGGCGTACCGGTGGCCAACCGCGTCGGCGTCTGGTTCATGCCACCGGCGGGCACGCAGCGCTCGCTGCTGGAATCGGCGGGCGCGATCTTCTCGCGTGCGGCGCTGTTCCGCCCGGGGATCGTGGGGGCGTGGACCTATCCCTTCCTGCTGTTCGTTCTGCTGCCGCTCAGCTGGGCGCTGGCGCTGCTGGCGCTAGCGCGCGCGGCCGCGGGCCGCCCGCTGCGCCTGCGCGGGCGCACGCTGCGGCCCGCCGTGGCGATCGCGCTGATCGCGTTCGCCAACGCCGCCTCGTGGGCGCTGATCACGCCGGCCTTCAACGCCCCCGACGAGCCCGACCACTTCGCCTACGCCCAGTACTTCGCCGAAACCGGCCGCGCCCCGGAACGCGTGCCCGGCCCGCGCGCGCCGTACTCGACCGACCAGTCGCTGGCGCTCAACGCCGTGAACGTGTTCTCCCAGGTCGCGCTCCCCGACGGGCGCCCGCCGTGGCTGGCGCTCCAGCAGAGCGCGTGGGGACACGAAGTCGCCACGACCCCCCACCCGGCGGACAACGGCGGCGGCTACACCACGGCGGCCGCTCCCCACCAGCCGGCCTACTACGCGCTGCTCGCGCCCGCCTATCTCGCCGTGAGCTCCCAATCGATCTACTCGCAGCTGACGGCGATGCGACTCGTCTCCGCGCTGCTGGGGGCACTGGTGGCGCTGTGCGCGTTTGGAGTCCTCCGCGAGGTGCTTCCCCGCCAGCCGACCGCCGCGCTAGCCGCCGGGCTGCTCGTCGCCTTCCAGCCGATGTTCGGCTTCATGGCGGGCGCCGTCAACAACGACAACGGCATCAACGCCGCCGCGGCGCTCGCGCTCTACCTGACGATCCGGGCGCTGCGACGCGGTCTGAGCTGGCGGATCGCGCTGGCGCTCGGGGCGACGCTCGCGTTCGCGCCCCTGTTGAAGGAGACCGGCTATGAGATCTACCCGGCGGTGGCGGTCGGGCTGCTGGGGATGGCGTGGCGCCGCCACCGCCTCATCGACACGCGCGCGTGGGCGGCGCTCGTGGCGGCCTTCCTGGCGGTGCGCGAGGGGTGGTCGCTGCTGCAGCCCGTCTTCTACCCGCCTGTCGCCGGCCACGCCCCCGGCGGCGGGATCGCGGCCGCGAGCGCGCTCACCACCGCCGAGCAGATGCCGGGCCGCTTCGCGGTGTACCTGTGGGAGCTGTTCCTGCCGCGGCTGTCGTTCATGGGCGACCTGTTCCCACCCGGCTGGCCGTTCAAGCAGGTCTACGTCGAACGCGGTTGGGGCGCGTTCGGCTGGTACACGTGGCTGTTCCCCAACTGGGTGTACACCGCGATCATCTTCGCGATGGGCCTCGTCGCGCTGCTGGCGCTCTCCGCGGCGGTCCGCGAGCGGGTTGCCGTGGCTGCGCGCTTCTTCGAGGTGGCCGTCATCGCCCTGTTCCCGCTCTGCGTGCTGGTCGCGGTCGAGGCCGCCTACTTCGCGCCCCAAGGTGGCCGCACCGTGGTCGCCGAACAGGGCCGCTACATCTTCCCCGCGATCGCCGCACTCGCCGCGATCGCCGTCAGCGGGACCTTCGGCGCCGGCCGGCGCTGGCACGTGCCGCTGGCGACCACGCTGGTGGTGGCGATGATCGGCCTCAGCTACGCCTCGCAGTGGTTGACGCTCGGCAGCTTCTTTACCTGACGCTTGCCGGCTCGCGCGCGAAAGTGTGTGGAGCACTCTATCTCCACCATGTCGGCTCACTACACTCCGGCCTTGCAGGTCAAGCACGCGTAGCTCCTCCTGTTGCCCGGTTTCCTAGACAGTGAGCGTAGCTGGTAGGCGCCGAGCCGACCCGGCGCCTACCAACGCTACTTTCGAGGGATTCGCGGTCCTGACGCATGACTCACGGCGCAGGATTCACCGCAAGCCCGTGAGGCGCCTCAGGGCATCGCCCAGCCGAGATAGTTGCCGAAATAGTTGTACTTGTGAATCTGGATCGGCAAATCTTGCGGGGCGACTCCATACGTAGAGACCTCCAACCCGTTGCCGAGACTGATGCCAACGTGCCCGACACGGTTGTTGGAGGGGTTCCAGTAGACGATCGCGCCGCGCGGAGGAACGCCATTGTGAATCTGACCGTGGCTCCGGTGAGCGTAATAGTCCGCCAGGGCAGTACCGTAGCGGCCGTGCCCTCCGTATGCGACAAGGGCCACGAACGCCTCGCAGTAGCCGCTCCAATGAGGGCCCACGTGCCACGTCCGAGCAAACGCTGAGGGAATCTCCCGCTGTCCGTTATATGATTCCGCCAGACCCGCAACTGTTGTCTGAGGCGGGGGCGTCGGCTGGGGCGCAGGTTGAGGTTGCGGGGCCGGCTGAGGCTGCGGGGCGGGTTGCGGTTGGGGTGACGGCTGGGGGTTCGGTGCGGGTTCTGGTTCCCGCGGGGTGTTCGGCGGGACGCATTCCGGTAGGCCTGGGCTGGGATTGTTGACGATGGGGGTTGTTGTGTACCAGTCCGCGACGTAGCCGACGATCGGCGAGTCGATTTTGTCCCACATTGTTGAGCCGACGACTTGGTCGCCTCGCGTCTGACAGAGGATGTTGATCGTGGTGCCGTCTCCCAGATTGCCGACGATCGGCGCGCTGAGGCTGGGTGCGGTGCGCACGTGCAGCGTACCTCCGGTCCCGACGACCTGGTATTCGGCTGCCTGAGCGTTTGCCGTGAGCGCTACGGCCGACGCCAATGCCGTCGCTGCGGTGACGGTGATCCTTTTGAGGTAACGGTTGCTGTTTGTTCGTGTGTTGGCCATGGTGACTCGTGTCTCCTTTTCGCGCGGTGACTCTGAGCTTGCGGGCGGATTGTGGTGTGTGTGACGCGTGCTCTTTAACCAGTATGCGGTTCGTGGGGCTGGGTTACTAGGGGTAGAAATGCCCTACCATCACACGATCGGATCAGGGCAATGCGGCGAGAAAGCGCTCGAGCGCGACGCGGTAGGTCTTGGGCGCCGTATCGATCGCTGACACATGGTCGGCCCCAGCAACGGGCACATAGGTGACGAGGCCTGGGCGATTGTGCGCGAACTGTCTGGCAAGGTTGGGCGGTACGACTGTGTCGCTGGTGCCCTGGAACAGAAGCACCGGAGCTCGCAGGTGCCGCTCCTGCTCGAGCTGATCGAACTGGGAGAAGTCGATGGGCACGCGCCAGGCCAGGAGGGTCTCGGTGAGAGCGGCAAATGCCTGGGGGATTCCGTCGCGTCGGGCGGCGTAGTCTAGCGTCGCCGGCCAGTCCAATAGCGGCGAGTCGAGTACGACAGCGCGCACGTACCGCCGTGTGCCCGGGCCGCGAGCCACGATCAGCGCCATCGAGCCGCCGAGAGAGTAGCCGTAGAGCACGACCCCGCTCGCGTGGTGACGGACGGCGTAGTCGACGGACGCCGCGACGTCGTGCCATTCGCTCGCTCCGAGGTGGCTTTGATGGTCAGGGGATTGTGGAGCGCCGATGTCGTTGCGGTAGCTAATGGCGAGCATGGGATAGCCGAGCGCGTGCAGGGTGGGCATAGCGGGGAGGGTGTCGGCACGGCTGCCGCCGAGGCCGTGAATCAGGATCACCCACGTGGAGCGTCGTCCAGGCAGATACCAGGCGGGCATGGCGCCCAGGGTGGTTGGGACCGGTACAGTCGAGAACCTCAGGTGGAGAGCGCTCAGGGGATCGCCTGTGTAGGGGTCGGGCTCGATCCCTACGTGCTCGCCGGCCTCCAGGTGACCGCTGGCGGCGAAGAGTCGTCTCGTGACACTCTGTCTGGTTGCTGAGAGGACACCGCCAACGACCGCGTGTCCGCCTCGCCAAGCGAGGCGGAACGTTCCCGGCTCGGTGGCGTCGGGCCCGCGAGTTAGGACCACGACTCGGCTCTGCGTGTCACTCGCGAGGACACGCAACTGATAGCTGTCCTGTACGTGCGTGATCGCGGTGAGCCGGCCTGCTACGTACCACGCCGCCCCGAGCACCGCTCCGAGCGCTGCGATGAGAGCGCACACGAGCCCGATGGCAACCCGACGCGATCCGCGCCCAGGATGCCTGGGCGCCGGTCTGGGTGGCGTGCGCTGGCGCCAGCCCCTGGGGCAGCGCTCCGGCGTGGTTGCTTGTGTCGCTGGTGGTGTCGTGCTGGCAAGATGACGCGTACGCCTAGGATCCGCCAGGGGCACTTTTGCCCCTACCGGCGGGAAGGGCAGCGGGCCATGTCATGGTGACGGTAGTGCCAGCGGGTGAGCCTGGCGAGGAATCGACCTGGTAGCTGCCACCGGCCGCTTCGAGCTGATGCAGCGTGTTCTGCTTGCGCGCCCACGCGGAGGTCAGCCTCGCGGGATCCACGCCTGGGCCGTCGTTGTGGACGGCGACTTGCACGTTCTGCGCCGAGGAGCGCGCGGTGAGCGTGGCCGGGAAGCCAAAGGCGTGGTAGGAGGCGTTGTTCAAGAGCTCGCGGACGGCCTCGGAGAGCAGCAGCGTAGGCGCGCCGGTGGGTACCTCCTGGAGAGCGTCGAGATCGACCCGCAGCGTGGTAGCCGCCGCGAAGGCTCTCGCCAGAGCGTCCAGCTCGTCGCGCAAGTTGACCGGCGGGCGCTCGTCATGGCCGATCGCGGTCAGGAGGTCATCGCGGTACTTCTTCGCCCAGGGTCTCAGCTTCGTCGTCTCCAGTGTGCCGCGGCGCACCTCGCGTAGCAGTGCCTTGGGAATGTCGTGGCCAATGCGGTATGCGTCTGCGGCAGCGCTCACTCGTGCACGCTCGGCCGAGAGGCGGCCAAGCAACAGGTGCAGCGCGTCGGTCTGCTCGACGACGGAACGCAGCAGTGCGAACCCGATCGCGCCGATAGCAAAGAACGGCAGGTAGGAGAGCGCGTTGGTCCACGCGGTAGCTCCCTCTTCAGAGGACAGCTTCATTCCCCCGTGCGCCCAAACGAATACGCAGAAGAGGTACGCGGCGGTGAGACACACTGCGCCGGCCGCGCCTACTATCGCCCTCCGTGTAGCCGCCGCGAGTATCACCGCGCTGATGACGGTGTAAGGCTCGATCCAGAAGGTCGAGGTAGCGCGCAACGCTAGCGGCGTAGCATACGCCACGATAAACAACCCTGCGACGCCCGCCACCGTCTCAACCAGAGCCACGCGCGCGCCCAGGAGAGGCGTGGCCCGCCGGGCCAGCCGGATGCCGGCAAACCCGAACACCAGGACGCTCTGCGCTGCCAAGACCCCAAGGGCAGCCATCGCCGCCAAGGGATGCAGCAGGCCAGAGGCGCCGCTTATCTCCGCCAGACCCAACGCGAGCGTCCCCACACGCAGGACAGCGAGCAGAACCATGACCACGAGATCCGCGACGCGGATCCCCTCCGCGTCGCTTTCGCTGACAATCACGCTGCTGGTGTCGTACCACATGGGATGCGCCGGACATACTCTCTAGGGCCAGTCGAGCCGCATTCGGGCTTCCAGCTCACCGCGAGCGTGTCGCTACCGCTGTGATGCTTCCCACGGCGTCACCAGTCCGAGGTTGATCGCCAGACGCACCCGGTCGGCCTGCTTGGCGCAGTCTGGATGAATGTCGACGATTCGTTCGATGTGACGCCGCACCCCGGCCTCGGTGAGCGGTGGATCGAGCTCAAGGGCGATCTTGCCCAGCTTGCACCCGAGCGCCTCCAGACGCAGAACCTCCTGCTGGCGGGCTGTCAGCTGCTTTCGCGCGCTCGCGCCGATCTTCACCAGCAGCGCGGGGTCCACGAATGGCTGGCCAGCCAGCACCGCTCCTATCCCGTCGATCAGCGCCCTGGGGCTCGCCGTGTCCTTACTCACGTAGCCCATGGCGCCCGCTGCGTGGGCGCGCTGGAGCGCCTCACCGCTCTCCAACGAGGAGAAGACAAGCACCGGGGCGAGCTGTGCGACCGTGTGGACGGCGTCCTTGTCCTGCAGTACGCCCTCGCGCAGCTGCAGATCCAAGACGACGAGGTCAAACCGGCCGCCTTCGTGCTCCATAAGCTCCTCGACAGTTGCAAATCCGAAGACCCCAGCGCCCGCGCCGTAGTGCTCCCGCAGGAGATCGATCGTGATTTCACGAGTGAAGAGCTGATCCTCGACGACCGCCAAGCGCACAGAGCCGCTCACCTTGGCCATCAGCTCTGGGTCTCGGAGCGCTCGTCGAGCAAGCTGGCCCCCTCGCCGGGCCTGACGGCGTCGATCATCTCCATCAGCCGGTCGGCCTCCTGACGCACCGTCGCCGGAATCTCGCCGTCGGCGAGGCCTACGACCCGATCGAGCAGAGCGAGCACCGGACCAAAGACGTCGACAGCAACGGCCCGCCACTGCGCCTCGCGCGCCACCTCGGCAACGGCCGCAGTCACCTCCGCGTTACGAGCAGCCATCGCATTAACCCGCCGGCGCGCCACCTCCACGGTGAGAGCGCCCGCGGCGAAGAAAACGAGATAGTTCGCGGCATTACCCAAGATCTGCCCGGGTTGATCCTCGCTGAGTCGGTGAGGGACATAAGCCGATGCGACGTATGCGCCAGCGAGCCCCAGCGCGAGCAGGAGCGGCCACACGCGCCGGTGCGCCGATTCACCGGAAGAGCCCTCTACACGCCCGCCGGCCGACACATCGGCAGGAGATCTGTCAACCAACTCTCCCCCCGCGAGCGCTCCGAGGAAGGTCGCCGTCGCCACGGTGTAAGGGAGCATCCAGTTCAGTGAGCTCGCTCGGCCGGGCCCCGAACTGGCCGCTAGCGCCATCACGCCCAGCCCGATGAAACCAAAGGCAGCGTCGGCGAGCATCGCGCTCGCAGTCAGGCGGCGGGCACCAAGGGTGATGGCGGCGACGGCGAGGCTCTCCACCACGCACATGGCTCCCAGTGAAACCGCCAGCCACTCGGTCGTGTAGCTATGGCCGGCCAACACGAGATCGATCCCCACTTGCCCGAGATGCACACACCGCACCGCCAAGAACAGCAGGACAAGAGCCGCTTGCAGGCGAAGCGCGGCCGCGAGCTCGAGGTCCGCGCGCGAGCCTCGAAACGTGAGCGCGAGCGCCTCTCGCGATACGGTGACCGGGCTGCGCTCAGCGAGCGCGCGTCGTAGCCGGGCACCTCGCTGACCGTGCTCTTTGCTCTGTTGCGCGACGGCCATCAGATAGATCGCGCAATAGGCTACACACATCTCAGCCTCGGCTACAGCTCCAGCGTGTTGCGCCGCACCGGCAGATTGCTGACCCGAGAAACCGGACCATGCCGCCAGGGGGCACTTCTGCTCCTAGCCTCCGAGCGCCCCTAGGCGGATACTCGCGGCGTAATACCAAGCAAGCTCTTCATCTACTGGTCACTCGGAATCGAGGTAGCAATGGTAATGCTCACAGCAGAAGCCGCCCACGGTAGTCCGCTCGTGGGTTCATCATTCTCGCGGCATTGTGTGCCGCCGGCACCTGGGCCTGGAAACGCATTATGAGAAACCGCCGAGGACGCGCAACAGCTGCAGTAGTCCACGAGCCGGAAGTCACGCGTGAGCCGGCCTTCGACGGCACGAGATCCGTTTGCCGTGAATAGGACGCGACGCGACGCGTATTCCGCCACGCCGCTGTGATTGGGGTTCTTGCCTTGGCCGATGCCGGAGGAGCCCACGACACCTTTGTGTCGTGGTTGCTGGCCTGCGCTTCGTGATCGTCGCGCTGGCGATCGTGACCGCGTGTGTTACCGTGCACCGCCATCCGTCCACTGGGGCGGGGGAGGGGACGTTCTGCGAATCGTGAGGCGGATCAATTGTTCTGCCCAGCGAGGTATGGTGCGAGGTACTTAGCGGTGATCTTGCTCGGTGGTGGGGAGGTCGGGGTGTCGGTGATCTCGGAGCTGAATCCGTGTCCTCCCGTGATGTGAGCGGTGAGGTATTGGGGTTTTCCGTTGGTCAGTAGCATGCCGTGGATCGTGGGGTCAAAACGCTCGGGTGTCACGGGTGCCCCGGCCAGGGCCGCGATAGACTGCGCGGCAGCGTCGGCTTGCTGGGAGCCGATGCCGCCCTGCTTGATGGGGAAGTCGGTCGCGTCGCCGGCTACGTAGATGCGCTCGACGTTGGGTACTCGGCAATGCGGGTCCACGCGGATGAAGCCGTTCTCGCCGAGCGGAATGCCGCGCACGGCAGGGCCGTAGAGCTCGGGCAATGCGATCACCCGATCGACTTCGAGGCGCTGGTCGCCGGGGTTGATCACCACTTCGCGGGAGCTCGGGACCTCGGCGTAGGCGGAGTTGATCGTTTCGACGTTCGCGTGGGCGAGCAGCCCGGCCACGGTGCTGCTCGCCGACGATCCAAAGATCGCGAGGGGGCTGTCCTCGGGGGTGATGATGGTCGTCTGCAGCTCGATGCCCATGTCGTAGGCGCGCCCCGCTGTCATCAGCGCCAGCTCGTACAGCGGCAGCGGCCACGCCATGCGACCGGGTGCAACGAACGCGAGCTTGTGGACGTAGCCACCCTCGACGTCCTGGATCAGCCCGCGCATGGTCTGCGCCAGATCACGGTCGTCGATTGTGAGCGCGTGTGGGTAGCGTTTTATGACGGTCGCCCCGAGCGCGAGCACCAGCGCGTCGTACTCGATCGCCTCATCGGCCTTGGTGTGGATCGTCCGCGTGGCTGGGTCGATCCAGCCGAGCTCGCCACAGAGCAGCGCCGCGCCGGCGTCGTGGACGATCGACTCGAGTGGATAGCGGTGTGCGGCGCCGTAGGCGAACGGCTCGCGGACGACCATCGGGCGGTAGACGAACTCGCTGTTGGGTGCGATGACGGTCACCTCAGTGCGGTCGGGCGCGAGATCGGCCAGGGCCAGCGCCGTCTCCAGGGCGGCCACTCCCCCGCCGGCGATGACCACATTGAGCTCGTCCGAACGCGAGCCGGTTGTTGGCGTGGCGCTGGGATTGCGGGGCATGACTACCGGCCGGTCTTCCCGTTCGTTGTTGTCGGTGGGGCTGGTGTGTCTGGGAACTCGTCGGTGGTGCCGATCAGGATCGTGAGCAGGTCGCTGATCCGTTGCACGCGGCCGAGACGGTCGGGGAGGGGAAGGCCGGCTTGGATCGTGTACTGGTTGCGGCGTCCGTTTCGCTCGCGTGTGATGTAGCCGCCGTCCGCCAGCTCCGTGACGATCCGGTGCGCGGCGCGTTCGGTGATCCCGACCCGCTCGCTGATCTCTCGCAGGAGCACGCCAGGGTCGTGGGCGATGCAGGCGAGGACCTGGGCGTGGTTGGTAAGGAACTTCCAGCGGTGCGTTGTGGTCTCGGTCATCGTCGTGGTCTCGGGCATGTATCAAGACTAGCGTATCTGGACATCTAATTCATTGATACAGATTTCATGCTATGTTGTTCAGGTCCGCGGTGCTTCTCAGATCGCTGGCGCACATCCAACGAAACGAGGACACCATGCCCAGCTCAGTCATCCCTTATCCGCCCGCTCCCACCACCGGCAACGGCGTAACGCCCCACGAGGTCGCGGAGCCCGGATCAGACTCCGTACTCAACGGACGCCACCAGGACCCACAGCCCGATCACGCGCCGCGCAGCCCGCTGCTCGCGAAACTGACCAGCCTCACCTCGATCGCCACCGTCGCCGCGGCGGGCATGATCGTCGTCGGCGCACTCGCACTCGTCGGCGGTCACTACGACAAGCAGGTCGTTCACGACCAGCTCGCTCCGCAGAAGATCTTCTTCCCGAAGCCCGCGACAAACCCGGCCCTCGCGGCCTACGCCGGCCAGCAGGTGCTCACCGGCAAGCAGGCAAAGCTGTACGCCCAGGACCAGATCGGCGTTGACCTCACCAAGATTGCGGGCGGCAAGACCTACTCCCAGATCAGCGCTGCGTGGATCGCCGGCGGCATGAAGAACACGACGCTGGCGGGTGAGCGCACCACCCTGTTCATGGGAGAGACGCTGAGGGGCCTGCTGCTCAATGCCTGGGGCTGGTCGGTCATCGGCGGTATCGCCACTCTCGCCGGATTCATCCTGATCCTGCTCGGAGGAGTCCTGTTCCTGCTCCCGCTCGCCAACTGGCAGGTCAACCTCAGGGGCCGCCGCCCGGCGGTCGCCGGGGTCTGAGATGAAGGCGCTCGTTTACCACGGTCCCAGCCAGCGCGGCTGGGACACGGTGGCCGACCCCACAATCATCGACCCGACCGACATCGTCGTGCGGATCGACACCTCGACGATCTGCGGGTCAGACCTGCACATCCTCAAGGGTGATGTGCCCGAGACGACTCCCGGCACGGTGCTCGGCCATGAGGCGGTCGGTACCGTGCAGGAGATCGGTTCGAGCGTGAGCACGGTGGCGGTTGGAGACCGGGTGCTGATGTCGTGCATCAGCGCCTGCGGGCGCTGCCGCTACTGCAAAGAAGCCCGCTACGGGCAATGTCTCGGCGGCGGCGGCTGGATCTTCGGTCACCTGATCGATGGGCTGCAGGCGGAGTATGCACGCGTTCCGTTCGCGGATAACTCCGTCTACAAGATCCCCGAGGAGCTCTCAGACGAGCAGGTCCTGTTCCTCGCCGACATCCTCCCGACCTCCTTCGAGGTTGGTGTGCTCAACGGCAAGATCACGCCTGGCGATGTCGTGGCAATCGTCGGTGCCGGGCCGATCGGACTCGCGGCAATTCTCACCGCCAGTCTCTACACGCCTGGACGGATCGTTTCGATCGATCTAACCGACGGTCGGCTGGAAAGCGCCAAGCGGTTCGGCGCCGACACGACGATCAACAACGGGCGCGAGGACGCGCTTGCGCAGATCATGGAGCTCACGGATGGCCTTGGCGCGGATGTCGCGTTGGAGGCGGTGGGCGTGCCCGACACGTTCGAGCTTGCGACCGAGCTGATCCGCCCGGGTGGACGCGTGGCGAACATCGGCGTGCATGGCAAGCCCGCGACGCTGCATCTGGAGAAGCTGTGGACCCGTGACGTCACGATCACGACGGGCCTCGTCGACACCAACACCATTCCCCAGCTCATGAAACTCGTAGCCAGTGGTCGCCTGGACCCGACCGTGTTCGCCACACACCACTACGCGCTAGGAGACACGATGAGCGCCTACGACACGTTCGCCGACGCAGCAAACACCAACGCACTGAAGGTCGTGCTCGATGGAAGCGAGAGTAACCACAACTCAGATGCCCTCGCTCTGACGGCGGCGAGGTCATGATCGCCAAGCACCCGGGGCTCTATTTCAGCCACCCGGTGTGCCTGGAACGCGATCCCCGGGTGCACATGCCGGAGCATCCGGACACACCGGAGCGCCTGCAGCACTGATGGCTCACGAGGCGAGCGTGGGGTTCTGTGGAGTGCGTGCAAGCGGACCGTCGGCGCCTGCAACCAGGCCGTCGGCGCCCGAGCTCGTGATGCTGCGGGACGGCTCGTCGGTGACAGTCCGCCCGGTGGGCCAAGACGACGAGGCATCCCTGCAAACGTTCCTGACAGACCTGTGCGCGAACTCGCTTCGCCTGCGGTTCTTCACCGGCGCCGCCAACGTAGCCGATGCCGCGCATTGGGCCGCTTGCACGCCCGCGGATCGGTACGGGCTGCTCGCGCACGATCAAGCGGGGGCGCTCGTCGCTCATGCTGTCTACGTACAGCTCGATCATACGCGCGCGGAAGTCGCGGTCGAGGTCGCCGATCACCTGCACGGCCGCGGCCTCGGGACGATCCTCATGCAGCGGATCGGCGCCGTCGCGCAGGAGCGCGGCATCACGCACTTCGTGGCCGAGGTGCTACCCGAGAACCGGGCGATGCTGGATGTCTTCCGCGACGGGTTCGACGCGCACGTCGCGTTACACGAAGGGATCGACACGGTCGAGTTCCCGACCTCGACCTGGCGACTGGCGCACGAGCGCTTCGGGTCGGAATCTCTCCAAGCTACGGGTTGGCTACCGCTTTAGCTCCATTGGACCTTGGAGATTTGTACGTTCGGCGAACGGCGCCCGCCAAGTTTCATGAGAAATCAGAGCTTGTCCAAATGGGATATATAACTCCCCCCTCCCTGGCCCATCACAAATGGCAAAGTCAGACTTGGCCGAGCGCCTGGGCTTGGCGGGGCATCGCCAAGGATCTACACGGCGGTACCAGCGACCAACGCTAGGTCAGCGGCGTGTAACAACCCCAACCATGAGGAGAACTCCGGCTAATTACGTCCTGTTTACCCAGCGACTTATCCCGATCTCGGCATAATCCCCAAAGTCGGAGAAGCGCGCCGAAAGACGAGACCCAAGGGGACATCTACGTGGGGTCGGGAGACTGAGCACCAGCGCTCTGGCTGCCGCGCCCAAACTGACCCGCTACCGTCAGCCGACGAACGTGGCTTCGCGCTCGCGCAGCGCGTGGCGCAGCCCCGCTTCGACCTCGTCGGTGGCGTGATCCCAGGTGTGGGAGGCGACGAACTCGCGGCCTTCGCGCGAGCGGCGTTCCCGCAGCCCGGGGTCGGCCAACAGCCGCTCCAGCGCGTCGGCGATCCGCGGCGGCTGCAGCGGGGCGAGGTCGAGGGCGCCGTCAGCGCCGAAGATCGACTCGGCGCTGACCCCCGCGAGCTCCACGCACGGCAGGCCGCAGGCGAGCATCTCTTTGGGCATCAGCGAGAAGTTGGTCAGCGACAGGCACAGCCCCACCGTCGCCTCCGAGTACAGCCGCGCGAGCTGCGCCGGGGAGAGCACGCCCATGTGCTCGTAGGGGAAGGCGGCGTGCAGCGGCTTGTCGGTGCCGAACAGCACGATCCGCACGTCCGGCCGGCGGCGGTGCAGCTCGGCGAGCGCCATCAGCCCGATCGGCACCGCCCGTCGCGGCGTGGCGTGGCGCGCGTAGTAGATCACCGTGTCGGCCCGCCGCTGCACCGGGAGCGGGTGATAGGTGTCGCTGTCGACGCCCAGCTGGAAGGCGTCGGCGCTCGCGCCGTAGCGCTCGATCAGGAGGTCGCGCAGCCACGGGCTCGCGGCGATGCAGTGCAGGCCGTGGCGGTAGGTGTCCGCGGCGAGCACCTGCTCGGTGGAGGCCGCGTAGAACTCGGGCTCGTGATCGTTCACCACGTATGCGCGCGCGCGGGTGCCGTCGAGCCCCAGCGTCGCGTGCACCGTCTGCCAGCCGGTGGCGATCGCCACGTCCGCGCCCTGCCACTCCTCGAAGCCCTTATACACCGGTCCCTCGAAGGGTGCGAAGTATTCGCGAATCTCGCGGCGTATCCGCGCGGCGCGCACGTCGCGCATGTGGTTGTGGTAGTCCGCCAGCCACACGCTGCACGCGTGCCCGCGCCGCTCCAGGCGGGTGAAGATCTGAAAGAGGGTGTTGTGCCCGCCGCTGCCGCGGCTGTAGGGGGGGATCACGAGCGCCAGGCGCAGCCGCTCGCGCTCGGCCATCCCTGGCACCGCCTCCAGCAGCGGCGCGGCGCCCTCGTTCCAAACCCGCGTGACGATGTCGTAGTCGTCGTGGGGCAGCAGCTGACCCACGTGCTCGGTGGGGGGCAGCTCCGGCAGCCCCCCCGCCGATGGGTTCGCGGCCTCGCCGGGCCCACTGCCATTGGCGCTGTGCACAGCGGCGCCCGCCGCCGGTCCGCTCCTCCCGGCCCACGCCGGGGTGGCAGCAGCGCCCGCCGCCGGCACGCCCCCGCCCTGCGTCGGGTCATCGGCACGAGCCCCTCCCCCATCATCATCCCTCCCCTCCAGCGACAGTCGCCGCCGCAGCGGCGCGGGCACCCGCTCGGCACGCGAGCCCAGCGCGGAGAAGATGCGCCGCCCGCCGTGGTGGGTGACCGAGCGCGCCGTCCAGCGGGCCCGTTCGGCGGCGCTCATCTCCCGCTGCGCCATCCAGCGGCGGTCGGCGGCCACCGCGCCGGCGACGTGGCGCGCGGCGGGCAGCGGCGCGAACGGCTCGACGTGGCCGGTGCTCTCGCGCAGGCCGCGATACTCGTCGAAGTAGCGGCGCATGAACTCGACCGCGCCGTAGTCGTGGGCGTGCAGCACCGCCGCGCCCGGTTGGTAGACCTTCGCCCAGCCGGCCGCCAGCAGGTCGCGGCCGAACGCCTGGTCCTCGGAGTAGGGGACCTCGCGGAAGCGGATCTCCTCCCAGCAGGCGCGCGCGTAGCAGGCGTTGACGTTGGAGAGGAACGTCGGATCGCCGCCGCGCTGGAGCACCGGCGCCCCGCCGGCGGCGAAGCCGGCGAAGAACTCGCTCAGCTCGCGGGCGATCATCGGGCTGGTGTCCGCGCGCGGCAGGTGCGGCCCGTACGCGGCGCCCACGCGCTCCTCGAGCGCGAACGCCTCGCGGTAGGCGTCGAGCCAGCCCGGCACGGGCGTGGCGTCCTGGGTGAGGAAGCAGATCAGCTCCCCCGTGGTGCGCTCGGCGCCGAGGTTGCGGGTGCGCCCGTGGCCGAACTCGGCGGGCTCGATTTGCAGCAGCTCCACGCCGGCCGCGCGGGCGATCTCGAGCGAGCGGTCGCGCGAGCCCGAGTCGATCACGAGCACCTCCTCGACACCCTCGCGCGCGAGCGCCGCCAGCAACTCCTCCAGGTAGCGCTCGCCGTCCTTGACGGGGATGACGACCGAAACGCGGCTCACGACGTACCGTCCCTGACGGGCCTCGCGCCGCAGACCCGGCTCACGGCCGTCGATCCCCGTCGGGAACCGCGGGTGTTGACGTGGGGGGAGCGGCTCACGAGGGTCCGAGCAGCCGCCGCTTGAGGAGCTTCACGCGCCACCACGCCCCGCGCACTGTGCGCATCGTCCCCAGCAGCTCGGTCGCCCCGGGCCGGCGCATCACCGCGTTGAGGTCGAGGTGCCAGCGGTCCAGCCAGTAGGCCTGCTCCTGCCATTTGGCGATCGCGGTGTTGGTGCGCGCCTGCACCTCCACGAGCTCGGCCTCCAGCGCGGCCACGCGGGCGCGCAGGCGCTCGTTCTCGACCTCCGGTGTCAGCTTTCCCTCCGGTGTCAGCTTTCCGTTCTCTGTCTCCTCGGTGGGGCCTGTGGGGTTCATGTCAAAGATTCTCCGCGATTCGCGCCGCGGCGCGGTTGAAGACCAGGAAGCCGACGACGAAGATCGCCACCACGATCGCGAGCGCTCCGAACAGCGCGCTCCAACTGCCGAGCACTTCGCCGGCGCTGGGGGTCGCGTTGGTGATCATCGCGTGGCGGAACTGCTGGAAGATCACCGCCAGCGGGTTGAGCATGTAGATGTGCAGCAGCGAGGGACTCACTTTGGCAATCACGGTCTGAATCGAGATGATCACCGGCGAGGCGTAAAAGAGAATCTGTGCAAACACTTCCCAAATCGGCTGGATGTCGCGAAAGTGCACGAACAGCGCCGAGAGCAGCATCGCCATGCCGGCCGCGAACACGATCAGCGCGCCCACGATCAGCGGCAGCTCCAGCCAGCTGAGCATCGGGCGCACACCGGCGCTGACGGCGAAGATCGCCACCACGATCAGGTTGAGCGCCAGGTTGAACATCGCCAACAGCACGACCGAGAGCGGGATCACCAGGCGCGGGAAGTGGATCTTGCGCACGAGGTTCTCGCGATCGACCACGCTGCGCACCGCGTTGGTCGTCCCTTCGATGAAGAACGTGAACAGCACGATCGACCCGAGCAGCTGCGCGCCGTAATATTTTTCGCCCGGCTTCGTGCCGTCGTTGACGTGGCCGACCTTGGTGAAGAACACCCACAGCACGCTGAACAACAACAGCGGGCGCATCAGCGTCCACACATAGCCGAGCGCCGAGCCGTAGAAGCGCAACTTGAATTCGGTGCGCGCGAGCGTGAACGTCAGCGACCAGAAGCGATGCAGGTCGCTGCCGAGCGCCGAGGGGCCGTGTACGCGGTGGCTGCCAGGCGCTCGCGGCGGAGCGGGCAGCCCGACATCCGGCATGGCGCTCATGCGCGTTCGATCCTCGCCTCGATCGGCAGCTCGAGGATCCCGCCGCTGGTCGTGCCATGGATGACCACCGAGGTCATGTCCTCGACCAGCGCGAGCGCGTCCGCGCCGGTGCCCTCGCGGGCGAGCGAGGGGGTGAGCGTGTAGCGGGAGGGGGTCAGCCACGGAGGGAGCGAGAAGCGCGCGATCGCCGTGTCGCCCGCGCGGAAGGTGCCGCTGGAGCCGCTGTGTTGGTCGGAGCGCGCGACGACGATCGTGTGCCCCAACTCGGTGCGCAGCGTGGCGGCAAACACCGGGTCCTCGAGGTCCTCGCCGAAGCGGACCTCGAAGCACATGTTCAGGGTGTCCTCCTGGCTGGCGCTGGTGATGCGCTCGCCGGCGGCGTTCTCAAACCAGGCGTCGGCGATCGTGGTGCCCGACTCCGAGCGGTCCTCGGCCGGCGCCTCGTGGGGCAGCTGACCAAAGTTGAGCTTGTGGTAGGCGCGCCCGATCGCGCGCGGTTCGCCGATCTGCACCATCGTGCCCCGCTCCATCAGCATCGCGCGGTTGCAGAAGCGCTCGACCGAGTACATGTCGTGGGAGACGAACACGATCGTGCGCCCTTCGCGCTTGAGCCGGTAGAACTGCTCGAAGCACTTCTGCTGGAAGGCGGCGTCGCCGACCGCGAGCACCTCGTCGATCAGCAGGATCTCGGCGTCCACCTCGATCGAGGTGGCGAACGCGAGGCGCACCAGCATCCCGGAGGAGTAGTTCTTGAGCTTCAGGTCGATGAACTCCTCGAGCTCGGCGAACGCGATCACCTCGTCGAAGCGCGCCCTGGCCTGGCGGCGGCTCAACCCGAGCATGATCGCGTTGATGACGACGTTGTCGCGGGCCGTCAGGTCCATGTTGAAGCCCACCCCCAGCTCGATGAACGGCGAGAGCCGGCCGGCGATCGAGATGCGGCCCGCATCGACCCCGTAGATGCCGGCGATGCACTTCAGCAGCGTGCTCTTGCCGCTGCCGTTGCGCCCGACGATCCCGAAGAACTCCCCGGTGGCGATCTCCAGTGAGACGTCCTTGACGGCGTGCAGCTCGTCGTAGTCGGTGCTGCGAAACGGGTGCAGCGCACGCTCCTTGAGCGTCGAGTACTGCTGGTGGGGCAGCCTGAAGGTCTTGCTGACGCCCTCGATCGAGACGGCCGCGGGGCCACCGCGCGCGGTGGGGGCAGGCATCGAGGGAGAGGGTGTGGGGGTGGTTGCGACGGTTGACAAGGGCAGGTGAACGCTACCAACCGCGTGCTCGGATCCCTCCACTACCCCGCCGGTTGACGAGCGCTACCCGGAAGGGCAAAGAAGGTCGACGTCAACGGCCGTAGACGGTGTCATCGACGTCGGCCGGCTCGAAATCGGCGCCGCCCACGAGCGAGGCGACAGGGTCATCTACCCGCTGCAGCACGTACACGTCCTGGTTGTCCTGGTTGCGCCCGGGGGCGAACTCGAGAACGCGCCAGCGCGGGCAGAGTTGCGTCAGCAGCCACTCGGGCGAGAGGAAGGCGGTACCCCAATCGGGGTTGATCACCCCCCAGTCGCCGTCGGCGCCGAACTCCTGCGCGTACCACCAGCCGCGCTGGTAGAGCCCGCCGACGATCTGATCCGACTGCGCGGGCGTGCGCAGCGTGTTCTTGACGTAGAAGTCCACCGCGGTGAAGCCGTGCGTGGTGCAGACGAGGTGGCCGCCGGGGCGGATCACACGGTGCATCTCATCGAACCAGCGCAAGCCGAGCGCGGGCGCGAAGTGCGACCAGATCGAGATCGCGCAGACGAGGTCGAGCGACCCGTCGGGCAGCTGCAGCGGCGGCGCGTCAGAGCTGAGGAAGAGGTTGACGCGCGGGTAGGCTCGCTGGGCCCACTCGATCGCCGGCCCGTTGGGGTCGCAGCCGTGCCACTGCACCTCGGGGTAGGCGGCGCAGAGCACCCGCACCAAACGCCCGGAGGAGCAGCCGAAGTCAAGGCCCGCCGCCGCCGACTCGATGCCCACGCCGACGCTCGCCAGGGCGGCGGCGACCATGTCGGCCTCGTACAGCCCGCCCGCGGCGGCGAGCGGCCCGCGCGCCATCGCGTGCACCTCCTCGGGCGGTTGCTCGGCGCCGAGCGCCACCTTCTCCAGCACCGCGGGGATGCTCAGCCACACGCCGAAGCTGAGCAGCAGGAACGTGCGGTGGCGGTCATCGGGAGCGCCGGAGTAGTAGGCCTGCAGCTGATCGTCCTTCGCAATCGCGGCCTCGATCTCGCGCACGTCCTCAGCGGAGAGCCGCTCGTAGAGCCGGCGGCTGACGATCTGATCCTCCTCGCTCGCCCGCACCGGCAACAGCTCGCGGGCAAAGCGCGCGGGCGCCCCGGGTTCGGGGGAGATCGGCGGGGGCGGCAGGCTGGCATGTCCATTGGCGCTGCCGTTGCCGCCGCTACCGGCGGAGTGCTCGTCGGGGGCACCGGCGCGTGCGGCGACGAATTCGCCGCCCTGTGCTGCCATCCGCCGCAGCCATCGCGTGCTCGCCGTTTCTCGCATCCCCGGAACGTATCAGCCGCGCCCGCTGGGGCTGGCGGCTCGGGCGCGATCAGGCCGCGTGAGCCTCCTCGGCCTGCCGCCGGCCCAGCTCGATGCGCTCGTCGATCTCTTCGGGGTAGGCGCCACGGCGTGACGGTGCCGCACTTAGTGCTACACTCCTCGCGATGCCGACGAAGAAGCACCGTTACACCATCACCAGCGACGAGCAGGTCGAGCACGCACTCGGGCGAAGTCGGCGCAGCTTTCCCCCCGGAACCTCAGATTCAAAGATCCTCGCCGCCCTTGTCTGCAAGGGCGAGGAGGCGCTCAGGCGAGGGAGCCGGGCCGAAGCGGAGTACGAGCGGCGTCGGCGCGCAGCCGCCACGCGCCTCGCCGACCGTTTCCGGCAGCCGGAGGGCCTCGACCACGCGGCACTCAGCGAGGCTTCCGCGCGGTGGCTGCGCAAGTGAGCGGGGCGTTCGCGGGCAAGAAGCTCCTCGTTGACAACTCCGCGTTTCAGCGCGGTGGCAGCGAGCTCGTGCGTGCCGAATGGCTGAGGGCGCTCGAAGAAGGAAATCTATACCGATCGCCGATCCTGGAGTTCGAGGTTCTGTACAGCGCGCGCAACGCACGCGAGCACGGGGAGCTGACGGAGGAGCTGGAGGCACTCAGACCGCTGGCGCTGTCGGAGGCCGTCCTCACCGCCGGGCTTGGAGCCCAGGCCGAGCTCGCGCGGCACGCGGCCGGCTTTCACCGGCTCCCCCACCAGGATTATCTCGTCGCGGCAATCGCCGCTGCCAACGAGCTCAGCGTTCTCCACTACGACGCCGACTTCGACCGTATCGCCGAGCATTCGTCGCTGGCCTTTGGGAGTGTCTGGATCGCGCCCGCCGGCACGCTCGACGAGGAATCGGCCGACCCGCTCCGGCAGCAAAGAAGAGCCATCAGCCACGGTCTCGCACAGTTCAGCGGCGAGCGCGCCAGAGCGGTGCTCGACAACGTCCTCGACCTGATCGAGAGGGAACTCCGCGCGGACGACCTCCAGCCGCCGGCGCGTCGGTGAGCGAAATCGCGCACCATCCCCCCGGAACGTATCAGCCACGCCCGCTGGGGCTGGCGGCTCGGGCGCGATCGTCGTCGCCTGCCTACAACCAGTCCTCGCCGTCGGCGAGATCGCGCTCTCGGGGGTGGGCCGTGAGCTTGCGCTCGAGCGCCGCGACGATGCGGCCGGTGTCGGCCCTCGTGTGCGGGTAGCCACCGGGGATGAAGATCATGCCGTGGTCGCCGGGACCACCGGGGACGATCGCCTCGTAGTGCAGGGGTCGCATGTCGGAGAGGTTGTCGGTCACGACCGCCCGGCGCTCCCGCCGAGCGAGCTCGAGCACCTGCCGATCGTCGAACGCCTGCCACTCGGGATGCTCCTGGATCGCCTGCACGTCGTAACCTCGGGTACAGAGCTCACGGGCGATCGCCGGGGAGAGCATCTCATCCAGCAGCAGCCTCACCCGCCGAGTGCCCTACCACCGGCGAGGAAGGCCGCGTGGGCCTCCTCGGTCTGCCGCCGGCCCAACTCGATGCGCTCGTCGATCTCCTCAGGGTAGGCCCCGTAATAGGCAGCGGCAGCCTGCACCAGCCCGAGCGACAGCTCCAGATAGGAGGCGGTCTCCAGTAGGTCGCCGTCGTTGTCCCGTGCCACGACGATCACCTCCCAAACGTCCGGGCCCCCGATTAGACGCGCGCGGCGCCCCGAAAGCCCCTCGGCGAAGCGCACCAGCGGATGGTCGTCCATCCGCAGACCCTCCTCCACGTAGCGCTGCGCGAGGGTGCGGGGAGCCAGGCCGCTACGGCTAGAGCGGTCGGCAAGCCGCCCCAGGGTCCGTTCGGGCAACCGGATGCTCAGCGGCATGGCGCTCATGTAGTACACCGTAGCACTGCCCGCTACGGAATTTAGATTCAGGTCCGGGCCTAGCACCCGGTGTCCTTGTCAGGACAACAAATCTAAGCCTCACCGATCGTCCTGGGTCGCTCAGCGTCGCGGCGGGTGGCGCCCGACGAACGCGGTGTAGTCGCGCCAGGCCAGCGCATCCGGGCGAGCGGCAAGCTCTTCGGCGAGCCGGGCGAGGATGACTCCGAACTCGCTGTGATCGACCGCGACGAAGATCGCGCAGCCCGCGTGGTGGCGTCCTTCGCCTGCCCACTCCTGTGCGATGCGAGCGAAATCGCGCGCGTTGAACGTGACCATGATCCGCGCTTCCGCGGCCGCCAGCTCGAGCAGGCGATCGTCCTCCCAGCCGTCGAGCGCGCGTTCTTCGTCGGCCGCACGCACATCGTGTTCACCCTCGCGCAGCGCGGGGGCGATCCGGCGAGCCGAGACGTGAGCGTCGAGGAACAGCCGCATCCGTGCTCAGCGCTCGCCGAGCACGGCAATCGTCGGGAACTCCCGGTGAAGCTCATCCAACGACCGGCGGTTGTCCGCGATCGCGCTGTCGATCTCCTCGCCGAACTCCTCGTAGTAGGCGCCCGCCACCTGCAGTTGCGCCTCGGTGAGGTCGCTCTCGGCGAGTAGCCGCTGCGGCGTGCCGAAATCGCGCAGCGCATCGATCACCTCCCATACGTCGAGCGCCGTCCCGATGACCCACGGCCTGCGGTTCCAGTCACCCCCGCGGAAGGCGATCCCTGGGAAGCGGCGCGCGCGCAGCGCCTCGTCGGCGAGCGATTCCAGCACCGAGGCCTTGCTGCGCCGCGTTCGCTGCGCCTCGCTCGTGATCAGCGCATCGAGCGACGCGTCGAGTCGCAGGCTGAAGGGCTGAGATCTTGCAGCCACGGCTACATGGTAGCACTAGCAACTACATGCCAATACAGCATCCGCCCAGAGGGAGGCACCTCCCAGTGCGAGTCACGGAGGCGGCAGACAGCAGGGCCACCGCTGTCGCCAACCAAGAGGCCCTTCGTACTGTGGAAATCCTTGCGATAACCGGGACGGTTCGAGCGGTGCTTCAAAGATCGGATCGAGTAGGGTTCTTCGCCTGCCGGCGCCTCGCTGACATGAGCGCGATCCGGTTGAGCGCGGCGCCACGCACGGTGGCAAGGCGGACAGCCGAACCAAGACCAGGCCCACACGGGACGAGACGAGCAGAAAAGACGAGCGATGGCGATCAGCGAACTCGCAGCAAACCCAAACGGAACGGCTGTCCTCTGGATACCCGGCGAGCGAGGACGCCTCTCGCGCGAGCAGGTGGCGGAGGTGCAGCGCACGCGGATCATGCGGGCCGCCGCCCAGGTCGTCGCCGAGCACGGCTTCGGCGGCGCGTCGATCACACAGGTAGCCAAGGCGGCGGGCGTCTCGCGCGCAACGTTCTACGACCTGTTCGAAAGCTTCGAGCAGTGCTTCCTCGCGGTGCTGGACGCGGCGATGCGACGCACGAGCGCACGGATCGCGCAGGCGTTCGCACAGAACACCACTTGGCAGAAGCAGGCCGTGGCGGGATTGGCGGTGCTGCTGAGCGCACTCGACGCCGACCTGTGCCTGGCGCGCGTCTGCCTCGTGGAGGCGCTCGCGGCGGGCCCCGCCGCACTCGAATACTACGCGCGCGAGATAGAGATGCTCAAGCACATGGTCGACAGCGCGGCGGGACCGGCGCGCACGGACAGGCACAGCTCGGCGCTGAGCGCGGAGGCGACGGTGGTGGCGGTCGCGGGGATCCTCCACCGGCGCCTCGTCACCGGCGAGGCACCCCCGTTCATCGACCTGCTGGCACCCCTCACGAGCCTGGCGCTCGAGCCCTATTTCGACGAGCAGACCGTGACCCAAGCGCACAAGCGCGCGCAACGACTCGCGCAAGAGCTCTCCAAAAAGCACGCCGCGCGGCGCCCGCGCCCAGCCACGGACACGGTAATCCCGAAAGTGTTAATCAACCCCAGAGCCCACCGCAGCCGAGCGTGCCTGTGCTACCTGGCCACCCACCCGGGAGCGAGCAACCGCGCGGTCGCAGAGGGAATCGGCCTCACCCGCCTGGAGCAAGCGGCGGCCCTACTCGCACGCCTGGCAAACCAAGGACTGCTCGTCAAGCGGGCCGGACGACCGGGACACCCCAACGCCTGGTCGCTCACACCCCACGGCGAACAGGTCGCGCAGGCGCTCGAAGCCACGCACTGAGAGCATCTGGCAAACACTCCACACCGACCTCACGCAGCCGCAGAGAGCGGCCGCGCGGTCCGCACTGGCTCAACCCGCCAGATGCCGCGATCCGACGGTCCGCATCTAGCACGCGCATGCCCCATGCGGCCTATCGCCGTGCGACGAGACTCTGCGACTTCTTTCAACGTTCGCTCTATTGCGGGATCGTAGCGTTCCGGCTTTGACGCACTTTGGCCTACGACGAGCACATCTGGCGCGAGACTAACGATCCGATGCCGATCCGCGTCTGTCGGAAGGCTCGCCGAACCGCGATTCCACGGAGTAAGGAACCCGGCCGGTCGAGGAACGAGGATCTCACTCCACATTCGCTGGTCGTGTCCCGATACTGAACCGTGGTGAGGCACCTTGACGAGCCCCGCCCGTCCCGATGCAGCGGGGTCAAGAGCGAGAATCGCTCCCCAACCACGATCGTCGGTGCCCTGTCGTTCAACGTCGGCACCCAGCAGCGCCGCGCCGACTGGACCCTTGACCCAGAGGGCGACAGAGCTCTCGTTGGACGACGGAGAACGCACACGTAGATGAGGTCTTAGCCGCCCTGGCAGCATCGAGGCAATAGCGGCCGTCGCTCGCTCGATGGCAGCCGAAGACGGGGATAGGGCCCGAATCTCACAGTGCTGTGTTTGCTCGACGATCGCATTCTCAAGGACGAACGCAGGACCAGCGCGAGAGCGTCCTAATGCCTTCCGCGCGCGCACGAGCTCCAAGACCGCTCTGAGTTCGCGCACACCCGACGTCGTCCTTTCGACACCCAACACATTCGACTGCGTGATCTCGAGAAACTCTTCGGTTCGGAACGCTGACGAGCAGACAAACCGAGCGTTGTCACAGACCCTGATCACGTCTGCGAGGCCGCGCACATGGTCATCGTGCCAATGGGTCGCGAGGACTGCTGCGACATCTTTCGCGCAGTCAACCCCCAAAGAGTCGAGATAACTGAGAGGCGCAGGCTCGCCAGACGCCGCATCGACGCAGGAGTCGACGATCATCCACCGTCTGTCGCCGAGATGAACCACAAGAGACTCGCCGTACCCAGGTCCGAACAGCGAGATCTCAAGCTCGTCGGGATTCGGCGGCCCGGCCTCGCCTGAACTACCAGTTGAGCTCACGTGCTAGCGTCGCGGCGCGCTCGTGGGCTTCGTCGAGCTCTCGCCGCGACCACGCAGGCAGCCGACGAAGGCGTATTCGCGAGACACGCTCACGAGCCCCACGAGCGCGTTGTACGTATCCGACGGTCCAGTAGAGAATCGCGCCCGGCTCAAGAAGCTCGAGGTCAAAGTCAGAAAGCTCATCGGTGGACAGGGTTACCTCCTCGTCGAGATGCGAACCAGCAACATCAACCAGCCGCACGACGAAGGAACTCTCGTTCACACCGAGCACAACGCCCTCCCAAGACTGCAGCGCAATCAGAATCTCCTTGGGCCTATTGCTAGTCTCTGCGTCATTTGGAGTAGGCAGAAGTTGCGGGAACGTATATGAACTCGGTGCGAGCCCAGTCGCGACTTCCTCGGGCTCAGCGGGATACTCAAACTCGTTCGTTGGCCGCCAGCGCGTGAACTGAGGGCTTACCAAGTCATCGGCCGCCGAGGGCGCGGATGGAACTGTTGCTGTAGCTATAGCCATCTCAGGGCACGAGTCGCTCGAGTAGTTGCGTTCGAATCTCGGCGGCTCTGGTAGCAGCCTCCGGCCAGAGCCTATCGAGAAGTGCCGCGGCGTCCGGATGCTCACCCTCGTCCGGCATGAAGAATTCGTCGTTGACGTTCAGGAAGATGCCGGGCTGCACCACCTGCGAAGGTCGGATTCTAACCCTGATCGCCCCCCTCAGATCGTCGGGCCGGACACCGAGCATGGCGAAGTCGAACATACCTGGCTTATCGAGCACGCCGTCCCACATCGCCTTCGGAGCGAGGGCGTGTCCGATAGCGTGCCATTCTTCCTCGGTCTTGATGGCGATCTCCGTCTGGTGATGGATGGAGCCGCCCGTAATAGGCGTATGCGGCAAGAGCTTGAGGACGCCAACGAGAAGGTCACGGATCTGACCTTCGTTGACGGTCTCGCTCGTCGTCTCGGCCTGAAGTCGATCCTCCGTCACGATCAGATCAACCCAGCCAAACGCGACATGGCAGAACTCGCGGTTGATGAGCTGTACTTCGGCCTTGCTGGTCTCTTGCTCGGGGACAAGCTCGTTCCGGGAAAACCACAACGGCTCGAAGATCCGGGGGTTGAAACTACCGAGCAGGACCACGATTGTAGACTGCGTGTGTATGCGCGGAGGTGCCATGGCAGCACGAGCCTACACTGCTAGGCGTGCGCGAGCCGCACCGCGCCTCGCGATCCTTTCGAGGTTGAGGCCAAAGTTTTTCCCTGCAAAAGTGCGGTTTTTGGATGTGATTGCCATTCTTGCGCCATTGCTAGCTTAGCCTCACTCTCCGTCGCTAGGCGCTCTGCTGGCATCCACAGCCCGAGATGCCCGTCTTTCGAAGCGGTTGTTCGGCATCGAGCCTCTCCAGGAGCGCCTTCGAGGCCAGGCAACCGCGGCGTCAAGAATTGTAAGACGACGGCATCCCTCCAGGCGAGCGCTTGTCCCATCCGTGGAACGGCGCGTAGTCGCCCGCATCCCACGCCTCGCGCAGGCCGGGCTTGCTCAGATCCCAGTCGGGGCGGATCTCGCGGGTCATGCTCCGCAGGTCGTGCCAGAGATCCACGAAGGAGGGACGTCCCCAGAACCAGTAGCCGTTGTAGATGCTGTGGATGACCAGCCCCGGCTTGAGCACGAGGGTGTGGGGGATCATCGGGTCGTGCTCGGGATCGGTGTACTCCTGGATTTCGAGGTCCTTCTGGACGGTCCGCTCGGGGTCGGAGAGGAAGGGCCACTGCGCGCCGATCGACGCGCGGAGCTCCTGGCTCGAGTGATGGGTGTCGGTCGAGATGGTGGCGACCTTCGTGTAGGCCACCGCGATCTTGGGGTAGTTGGCGGCGAGCTCGAGGTGCTGCTGGTGCTCCTTGGGGCAGTAGTTTCCGCGCGCGAGCGTGAGGATCAGGGGGTCCTCGCCCTGGAGCTCGCTGAGCTTTCGAGGAAGGTTCTCGTGATCGGGCAACTCGTAGTCGGGGAAGGTGCCGCCGGGAACGATGTCGCTGCGCATGATCTGCTCCTGTCTATGGTTGAGGAGTGACGATAACGATGGCCGCCGTCCCGTCCATTCGCGCCCGGTGCTCCACGGGTCCGGACTCCCGGTCCGCGGCGCGGGTATGGATCGGTGGTCACCCGGGCTCCATGGGAGCCTTTCGGGTTTACATTGTGCCTAGTCGACCGGTGCCGCGGGCCCCAGAAAGGGGGCGATCCCAATGAGTATCCACACGCCGGTGTGCGAGCTGCTGGGGATCGAACACCCGATCGTCGAGGCGCCCCTGGCCGCGGATCCTCGCCTGCCCGCCGCGGTCTCGAATGCGGGCGGTCTCGGCAGCATGGGGCTGTCGTGGGCCGATGACGCCGGCGACCCGGTTCGTGAAGCGGCAGCGCTCACCGACCGGCCCTTTGCGGGCAATTTCGTTCTCAACTCAGATCAGCGCCGTCGAGTCGATCAGGCACTTTCCGCCGGTCTGCGGATCGTGTCGTTCATCTGGGGCGATCCCCAGAGCTATGTCGACTCGGTGCATGACGCCGGAGGGCTTGTCATGCATACGGTCGGGAGTGCCGAGGAAGCGCGGCGCGCGGCGGGATGTGGAGTGGACATCGTCGTCGCGCAGGGCTGGGAGGCTGGCGGGCACGTGTGGAGTGGCGTGGCAACGCTGCCGTTGGTGCCAGCGGTGGTCGACGCGGTGGCGCCGGTACCGGTCATCGCGGCCGGCGGGATCGGCGATGCTCGAGGGGTCGCGGCCGTGCTCGCCCTCGGTGCGCAGGCCGCCTTGCTGGGCACCCGGTTTCTCTTGGCCGAGGAGATGCCGATCCACGAGGAGTATCGGCGCCGCCTGCTGGCCGCGACCGAGACCGATGCGGAGTGGTACGCCAACCTCTACGAGGTGGGATGGCCGGACTCCCCCCACCGCGCCATCCACAACTCAACGGCCGAGAGGTGGGAGGCCGCGGGCCGACCACCGCCGGGTCGTCGCCCGGGAGAGGGGGAAGTGATAGCGCACTTCGCTTCAGGTGAACCCATCCTTCGATATTCTCCCGCGCCCCCACTCGTTGGAACAACCGGTGAGATCGAGGCGCTATCGCTGTGGGCCGGCCAGAGCGTTGCGCTCGCCAGACGGCAACAGTCCGCCGCGGAAATCGTGGCCGAGCTCGTCTCGCGCTTGTAGCCCCCACCCGCCACAATTGGGTGACAGCGCCACTCGCCGTAGGGTACGGTAGGTAGAATAGTCGAGATGGTGGCTTTTGATCCTGCGCACGCGTGGCCGGGGAGGCTGCGAGGAGACCTGAAGTGGATGTGGGGGTTGCGAGGGCTTCGGCCGCGCGTGCTGTGGTTTCACTGGCGGGCGCGGCAGCATGCGTGGCGCACAAGGGATCTCTTCAGCGTGGCGTCGGTCACACGGCCGGCGGACATGCAGGAATTGCTCAGGATGACAAGAGGTCGCGGCCGGGTTGTGGAGCTCGGTACGGCGACCGCGTGGACAGCGATCACCCTCGCGCTTGATGACTCTCGGCGGCGGGTGGTGACCTACGACGTGATTGCGCGCGAGGAGGCGAAGCATTACCTAGGGCTCGTCGGACGGGACGTCAGAGAGCGAATCGAATTGGTGGTCGCGCCCGGCAGCACCGGCCCCCGGGACCAGCAGCCGGTCGATCTGCTGTACATCGATTCCTCGCACGCGCGTGAGGACACGATCGCGGAGGTCCGGGCGTGGCAACCGTATCTGCGCCCGGGAGCGCCGGTCCTCTTCGACGACTACACCCACCCGGACTATCCGGGGGTGCGCGAAGCCGTCGAGGAGCTCGGACTCAAAGGCGAGCTGCGTGGCACGCTCTTCATACACCGACACACGAGCACCGGAGTGCGCCAGGCGCTCACGGACGAGCCGCCGGAGGAGATCGCGAGAATCCGAGTCGCACCAGAGGATCTGGAGGAGGCATACGAGGCGTTCTAAGCGGCGTTGGGGTCGCGACCACCATCCGCCAGCCCAAGAGCGAGCCCCCACCGGTGTGGCCCGACCTCCTGGGGGAGCGGTCTCGTAGGCAGCGGTGTCTTCCGCGGACTTCCCCGCTGAGTACGGCAACGTCCCCCAATCGCAACTCCGTATCAAAGTCAGCTTGGTCCATCAGCGTGCCTCGTTGACAGTGATCTCAAGACACGTTTAGGCTCACCGGCGGTGCTCGACCCTTCAGAATCGGGGAACGTGATCCCGGCCGAGGACACGGACGATCGTGGAGGAGCGTTTGCACCGACTCGTGTCGGCGTCGTCGAACGGTTACGTGCGCGGCGTTCCGAGATCGAGGAGGCGATCTTTGTGCGTGTCCGTGACGGAGTGTTTGATCCGGCGGGGAGCGAGGACGCCGAGTATGTGGAGGGGTTGCGCGCAGCCGTTATTGCAGTCGTGGATTACGGTCTGATGGGTATCGAGCACGGCGCGGCGTCCCCTATGGTGGTTCCCTCGGTGGCGTTGGCTCAGGCGCGCCGCGCGGCGCGCGCCGGAGTGGGTTTGGACACCGTGATGCGTCGTTATGTCGCCGGTCATGCGTTGCTCGAGGACTTCGTCATGCAGGAGGCCGATGACAGCGCCTTCATGAGTAGGCGGACCGTGATCCGCCGGATGCTGGAGACTTCGGCTTCGCTGCTCGATCAACTGATCCCTTCGATCACGAGCGCCTACATGCAAGAACTGGAGCCGGCTGCACGCTCTTCTGCGCGAAGAGCCCACGCGCCAATTGGCCCAGAGCGACACAAGCAAAGCGGAGATCGGGGTGGGTCACAGGCATCGTCCGAGCGGGCTGCCCCGAAGCAGAGCATTCGGATCATGCAGGCGCTCGTGGAGGTCCTCGCCGAGGGTGGGTTCGCGGGCACCACGATCGGGCTGGTCGTCAGACGAGCGAGGGTCTCGACCCGAACTTTCTATCAGTGTTTCGGCAACTTGGAGGAGTGTCTGATGGCGATCATGGACACTGTTCTGGAAGAAGCCGTTGAGCTTGTGTCACGCGAACTGCAGAGGGCTGACTGCTGGCAGGACGGACTGCGCTCAGCCCTTGCCGCGATGCTGAGCCGCTTCGATCGCGAACCTAGGCTGGCACGCGTGTGCATCGTGGAGACACTGGCGGGTGGCCCGGCCGTGCTCGCGCATCGTGAGCGCCTAACCCAGGCGTTTCGCGCGCCGGTCCTCCAACGGATCGAAAGGGATGTGCCCAACGTCTCGCCGCTGGCCGCGGAAGGAGTGATGAGCTCCGTGCTCGGGATCATGCACGCTCATATTGTCACGGCAAAACCCGGCCCGCTCATCGAGCTGCTCGGCCCGTTGATGGGTCTGATCATGGCGTCGCATCTCGGTGCGCGGGGCATCGAGCGAGAGATCGAACGGGGAGACCAGATCGCACGGGCGATCCTGGCTGGAGACTCTCGCTGGTCCCCGCCAGCGCAATCCTCGAAACAGGACACGGGGCACGGCGGGGAGCAAGCCGCGGCTCCCCCCGAGACCGGCAACCCGAGCGCCCGTCGCGCACGTGAATGCCTCCTCTTCCTTGCCGAACACCCGGACTCGAGTAATCGTGAGGTCGCCGTGGGAATCGAAATCGCCCACCAATCACACATCTCACGGCTGCTCGCATATCTCCTCCAAGAGAACCTCGTGACCAAGCACTCTGAGGGCAGCGGCAAGCGCAACGCATGGCGACTCACGGCGCGCGGCGAAGAGTTAGCGCAGGCACTGCAATAGGCGCAGATTTTCTTCCTACGTCCCACGCATGTTCGCGTGTCGGTGTACGAAGAGCGTGCCATGCAGCTCGCTCACCGCGGTCGCTTCCTGCGGCAGGAGGCAAGCCGTGAGCGGTCGGTATAGACCGTGAGCAGCGACGCGGGCAGGAGCGCGAAACCGGTGTCGAGCGTCACGATCGCACCAGCGCCGGCAGCGACGGCACTGGCCGCGTGGACCGCGTCATAGGAGGCAAGCCCGTATCCGGTCATCAAGCTTCTTGCTGCGCTCGCTGTGTCGCCGAGAGGCACGGGGATGTGATCGGCGCGCATGAGCAGCGTCTCGTAGCGAGAGATTGCGTCGCTCAGAAGGCGTCCGGCGCGACGACGGGCACGGCCATCGGTTCTATGTGGTCGCCAGCGGTTGCCCCAGCGTTCCTTCAGCACGATTGCGAAAACCGCCTCCGCCAACTCCACGGGCAGCAAATCGCTTGTCGCGATGGATGTGCCGCCTTCGACGATTCTCAGCAAGAATGCGCGGCAGAGGGCGTGAAGAGGCTGGGTGGCGATCAACGCCTCGACTACGAAGCTGGTGTCGAGGGCGATTGGATTGGGGAGCAGAAGCTCGTGCTGCTCGACCGCAAAGACGCCGTGCGTAGTGGTGTGGCGCCCGCTCAGCGGCGTCATGACCTAGCGCGGGCGGTACATGTCCCGGGTGACGCGAACCTTGATCCGCAGGCCCTCCGTGGCGCGCTTGATGGCCGCGCGTTTCTCCTCAAGGGTCTCGACCGTCGCAGGGCGCACGAGTTCAGCCAACCTCTCGGGGCTAAGACGCTCAAGCGTACCGTTGGTGTGCTGCTTCGCCACAGATCTCATGGTATCGATCGATATTTTGCCAGCTCCCCCAGACGTCATCGGGGCTCATCGCCAATCGGCCGGTGTTCCGGCCATTCGCGCCGGTCTCACTCGCGCATGGAGATCGAAGCGTACGCCAGCGCGCCGCCACATCGCCGTCCGAGCCATCGGGGACCATCGCCGGCCACCGCGAACAACCAGCCCGATCGCCTCGCTACCCACCTCGCACGAGGCTCCCAGGCCGGGCGCCGAGTAGGAGATAAGGATGGGAGATCGTCCACGCGCGTGTTCGCGAAGACCAGCGTGTCAGGCGCGCGGCCTCCATGCCGCGCGACCGGGGTAGGTGGCGAGGAGGAGCCAGAAACAGCCTCTGGACAGGGAAATCGCAGGGAAGCGGTCTCGTGGGCGGCAGCGTCTTCCACGGACCTCCCAGCTGAGTACGGCAACGTCCCCCAATCGCAACTCCGCATCAAAGTCAGCTTGGTCCACCAATGTGCCCGGTTGACAGTGACATAAAGACACGCATAAGCTCACCCACGGTGTGTGGAACCACCGGGAGCTGCCAAACAGCTCCGACGTAGACACAAAGCCAGCCGGGGCGCTGGCGTGACCGAGTCAAAAAGCAAGCGAGGGAGCGGGATGCGAAACGCGCGTAGGATGAACGGCGGAGGCAATGCCGGACGGGGTAAGAATTGGTCGACTCATGTAGCGTCGGCGACCTCCATCCGCCCAAGGCACGTTCGGCCCGTCCGGCTCAGCAGGCTGGCCGTAGAGGTCTCCTTGTGGCTACTCACCACAGCAGCCCTGCTATGCGCCGGTCCCACTCTCGCGCAGGCGACGAGTAGCTTCTACTGGTATGGCGAAAACGACTCGACCTGCTGGCAGACAGGCCAGCTGGGCTCCCCGTCAACCGCGTGCGGCGAAGCGGTCGGCGCCGGGTTTCTCTCAAAAAGCGGCTCACTCAAAGGCGGCCTGGCCCATATGGATGAAGTGAGCGCGGGCGGAAGCGCCGAAGGCATTCAGCTGCCCGATGGCAACTACTGCGACTACTACAAGCTCGGTGACGACATCTCCCGCGAAGAATCCAACAACCAGGGAGGAGCGACCGGCTACACACCCCCCACGCCGTACAAAAGCTATCAGGAGAGCGACCCATATGGCAACGTATGCCAGGCGAACGGCGCGACATGGGGACAAGAGGTTGGTACGGGGGATCCCAGCAATAATTGCTCTAATACGTGCGGAATGCATCATATCGTGTCGTTGCACGAACTCAGCGATCACCCTTGGGCCAGCTGGTTTGGGGAACCGTCGCTCGCGGTGTCGGCCGAAGCCCTCGCTCATACCGTGACATTCAGCGGTGAAAGCGCCTACAACATGGCTTGGGGATATGTCTGCCCTCTGCTCGAGGATACGACAACCGGCTATATACTTGAGTACTGTTTTGAGGAGTGGCGCTCGGTATATAACCCACCGATATGGAAGGAAGAGCGGATAGGTACATGTGGTCCGAACGGGTACGACACGGTTGTTACCTACTTTTGGCCGGGAACCACACTTGCTACGGAGCAAGGGGGGTCGGCGAATACCTTTGAATTCTCCGGGACACCCAGCGGGTGGACGTCCTTTGCCGCAAAGATAACAGAGGCTAATCTACTGGCGGCCATCAATCGTGCCAAAAAATCGCCCACGGAAAGCGGTTGCGGGACGAACTTCTCGACAAACCCCGAAAAGTATGCACTCGTCGGGGTGGAGCAAGGTGTTGAGGGTGAACATAAGCTCAGCGGCATAGGAGGCGCGGGGCGCAATCTTCAGGTTCGGACTGAATATACTCCTCGGCCGCCTACAGTGACTACCGAAGAAGCGTCGGGCGTACAGCAGGAACAGGCAACACTGAACGGCAATGTGAACCCGAATGGCTCAAGCACCCACTACTACTTCCAATATGGTGAAACCACGTCCTACGGCTCCTCGACACCTGAAGGGAACAGCGGGTCTGGAACGAGCACCATACCGGTGAACTCAACTATCACCAAACTGAAGGCAGACGCCACCTACCACTATCGCATCGTGGCTAGCAGCCAGGGCGGGACGAGCTACGGTAGCGATCATACGTTGACGACCGAACGGACGTCTACCGCAGACACGCTATCGGCCTCTAATGGCGAACAGTGGACATACTACAGAGGCACCAACGGTCAGCTCTACGCCTGGTACTGGAACAATCACACATGGCAACTAGAGTGGCTTGGTGAAGCAGGGGTGGTGGGCAGTAATCTCTCGGCAGGAAGAAATGTCTATGGTGAACAGTGGGTATACTACAGGGGCACCAACGGTCAGCTCTACGCCTGGTACTGGAACAATCACACGTGGCAACTAGAGTGGCTCGGCGAAGCAGGCGCAATGGCAGGCGCACCCAAGGCCGTGTTCGTCTCAAACGGGGAGCAAGAGATCTTCTATCGAGGCACAAACGGCCGACTCTACTTTTGGGCCTGGAACAACACCGCATGGAAACTCGAATCGCTCGGTGAAGCAAGCGCCATGGGAGGCGAACCAGCCCCAGTGCTCGCCTCAAACGGAGAGCAAGAGATCTTCTATCGAGGCACAAACGGCCGACTCTACTTTTGGGCCTGGAACAACACCGCATGGAAACTCGAATCGCTCGGTGAAGCAAGCGCCATGGGAGGCGAACCAGCCCCAGTGCTCGCCTCAAACGGAGAGCAAGAGATCTTCTATCGAGGCACAAACGGCCGACTCTACTTTTGGGCCTGGAACAACACCGCATGGAAACTCGAATCGCTCGGTGAAGCAAGCGCCATGGGAGGCGAACCAGCCCCAGTGCTCGCCTCAAACGGAGAGCAAGAGATCTTCTATCGAGGCACAAACGGCCGACTCTACTTTTGGGCCTGGAACAACACCGCATGGAAACTCGAATCGCTCGGTGAAGCAAGCGCCATGGGAGGCGAACCAGCCCCAGTGCTCGCCTCAAACGGAGAACAGGAGGTTTTCTACGGCGGAGTAGAAGGCAAGCTTTTCTTCTGGGGGTGGAACAACTCGACGTGGAAACTCGAATGGCTCGGTGAAGCCGGTGCGATGTGAGCCATGCTGTCGGGGCACAGAATAAGGTGAGTGCTCCAGTTGCGGTCGGGCCGCACGCAGCGAGTCGGAGGCGACCGACGGCTCTGACAGAACCCAAAGCCAGTGGGGGTGCTGGAGTACCAAGGAAATCAAGCGAGGGAGCGGAATGGAGTGCCCCGTAACCAAAGGCATGCCTGCTGTAGCTCTCGGTGTATGCCATCGATGACCGGACGTGCGATGCGCGTCGTGGTCCTCGCGGCTTATGCGGCGCTCGCCATCGCCTGGGCGATGACAAACCCGCCGTTCGCTGCCCCCGATGAGGCCAACCACTATCTGCGTGCGGTGGGGATCAGCGACGGGTCGCTGGTGGGCAGGAGGGTTCTCGACACCAACCCAGCGCTTGACACCAAGCAGTTGGCCTGGACGAATCAGGCCACGCGTTCGGTGGTGATCCCGCCCGGACTCGCGCCGGGCGGCTTCGCCTGCGAGTTGTCGAGCGAGACCAAGTCAGCCGCCTGCACGCTGACTGCTACGACAAATCGCGAGGCGATCCACGCGAACACTGAGGTCGGAACCTATCAGCCACTTCCGTACCTGCTGCCTGCAGCAGTGCTTGGCGCCGACCACCACGTCGGCGGGTCGCTCCGGCTAGCTCGCCTGACGATGGTTGCTGTATGGGTCGCGGCGCTTGCGGTAGCGATGTGGGCACTCTGGGATGAGCAGCTCGGCCTGGCATCGCTAACAGGCCTCGTCGTCGCAGTCACGCCGATGGTGGTTTTCGTCGGCGCGAGCGTCAATGGCTCAAGCCTTGAGATCATCAGCTCAATTGCGTTCTTCGCGAGCCTGCTACGACTGATCCGCCCGAGCGCCGGGCGACCGCCGCCCACCCAGGCTTGGCTGGTCGCTGGCGTGAGTGGGTTGATGCTTGCGTTGAGTCGCTCTCCCGGCCCGATCTGGGTCGTTCTTGACCTGACGATCATCGTTCTTCTCGCCGGATTCAAGCCAGCCCGATCGACATTTCGCACTGGAGGCCGCCCAGCGCTGCTCGCTGCTACCGCGGCGCTCGTCGGGATTGCCCTGAACCGCCTCTGGGAAGCCGCCTACGGCCCGCGCGTGAACATAACGTGGCTGCCCAAACTTGAAAGCTTGCAAGCCGGACGGAGGGAGGTGCAGCAGTCTCTCCAGGATCTCGTCGGACACTTCGGCTACCTGAATGTTCCGCTGCCCAACGTTGTTCTGATCGCCTGGGCACTACTCGCACTGACGCTCGCCTGGTTCGGTGTCCGAGCCACCGACCGCCGCGGCCGGATTGCGCTCGCAGTCGCCGTGGCTATCTCCTTCCTCAGCCCGATCTATCTCTTCGCAGCTGTGATCCGTAACACCGGCTTCGGCTTGCAGGGCCGCGACTACCTGCCAGTCGTCGCGCTCCTGCCGTTACTCGCATTCGAGCTGATCCGCCGCAATCCACCGCCGCCACGGGTCGTGGCGCAATTGTTCGCGATCGTCGCGCTTGTGGCCGCCGTAATCCAGTTCATCGCGTGGTGGATCAACTCGCGACGCTACGCCGTCGGCTCGAACGGACCATGGTGGTTCCCATCACACGCCCAGTGGAGTCCGCCAGCCGGCTGGGGGCTGTGGGTTGCGGTCGTGCTGACAGGGGCATTGACGATCGCGGCGTGCGGGTGGAGCCTATTGACTGGTGCCTCGCAGAGGCATGCGAGCGAGCCCTAGGCTCCAGCATGCTTTAGAAAGAGCCTTATACCCCTCACTCTCGCTTCCTCACGGGTCAATGTCGGTTGCCCTGCGCGCCGTGTATTCTGACTCACGGAATCGACGGGGATTTGTGTGCCTTAAACCACGGGCCATACATCCCATCACAATAGCTGTCCGTCCGGCGATCTGCTAGCGTTGCGCGCGGAATCGGTTCGCGTAAAGGACCACGCGGTGAGCGTCGCCAGGAGTCTGTGGAAACGAAATCACGCGTTTGCCGAGCATCCGAAATAGTATGCCTGAGCCTCTCGTAAAAAGTCCCTTCATTGACGATCACCGCAGGCTACGCGACCGGCCCATGTTCTCGCGACAACCATGGCAGATGTCCTACGGTGAACGAGCGGCACTCGAAGGCATCGTCTCCCAGCTGCGACCTGCCCTGGCACTTGAGATCGGGACCGCCGAGGGCGGTAGCTTGCGCCGGATCGCTGCCCACAGTACCGAGGTGCACTCATTCGATCTGGTTCCGCCCAGTCCGGAGCTTGCGAACTTGACAAACGCGACGTTCCACACGGGCGACAGCCATGTCCTGTTGCCCCAGATCCTGGAGGAACTCGCCTCGAGCGGACGGACGGTCGATTTCGTTCTGGTCGACGGCGATCACAGCGCCGAAGGCGTGCGCCAAGATCTGGAGGACCTGCTCGCCTCACCGGCTCTCAGGCAGTCAGTCATCCTGTTGCACGACACCATGAACCCAGATGTCCGTAGCGGCCTCGAAAGCTTTGACCTTGTGTCGTATGAGAATGTCGCCTTCTTCGATTTTGACTTCCTGCCGGGCTATCTGGCTCGCCGGGAGCCCTACCGGCTACAGCTGTGGGGGGGTCTTGGCTTGGTCGTTCTCGACTCAGAACACGCTTTCAACGACGGGGGCGGCGATGTCACCGACGACCGCTTCCACTCGCTGTTTGCTGTGGCTCACCCGACAGTCGAAGTGATGGGTGACGTAGAGGCACGAGGACTGCCGCTGGACGGGATGGATAGTCGCGCGCTGGAAGCCAGATTGCGTGATGAGATCGTTAGCTGCCGGAGCGATCTGGCTCGTCGCGAGCAACTCCTAAGGGGTCTAGAAGGCTCGCTGAGTTGGCGCATCACCGCTCCTCTGCGAGGGCTCAAGCGCTATGCCGCCGGACGCCGAACACGCTCGCTGCAGCGTTAAGCGGCATGGGCGTCCAGCTTTCCCACACTGTCGAGGGTGTCCCCGAGCGCTTCATCCCAGCGGAGATGCACGGCGAACTCGTGGAGGCAGAGCACCTGGCGCGCTACTGGTGGGCGGGAGCGTTCTGCGAGGGCCGACGCGTACTGGACGCCGGTTGCGGCGTGGGCTACGGCGCCCGGTTACTCAAGCGTGCCGGCGCCGTAGAGGTGGTGGCGATCGACGTGTCCGAGGCCGTAATCGATGTCGCGAGGAACGAGGCGCCTGATGGAGTGGGTTTTGAGGTGGGGGATCTACGATCTCTGCCTTACGCGGAGAGCTCCTTCGATCTGATCGTATGCTTCGAGGTGATCGAGCATGTCGAGGAGCAGGAGCGCGTCCTCGATCAACTCGCGCGTGTCCTGCGCCCCAAAGGGCTGCTGCTGATCTCTTCTCCCAACCGTGATCACTACGTGCCTGGCAACCCGCACCATCGTCACGAGTACGTCCCGTCTGAGCTGCGGACTGCACTGGAGAGTCGCTTCAGCGCAGTCCGCCTTCTCTCCCAGCACGCGATGATCGCAAGCGTGGTCGGCGCCCCACACGAGCAAGGGTTCGATGGCGCGCATATCAAAAGCCTGGTTGAGCCTCGCGACGATGACGAGATCTACACGCTCGCGATCGCGGGCGCGGAGCTACCAGCAGAACCCACACCAGTGGTGGCGCTCACCCAGTTCCTGGAGCTGCGGCAGTGGCTCGAGCACTACGAGGAGCAGGATCGCGTGCTGGCCAGGCAGGCGCTTGCGCTACGAGAACTTCATGCGCTGCGCGAAGAGCGTCTCAAGGCGCTCGAGCTGCTCTCCGGACAGGAACAGTCCCTCGCCCAACTGCCGGTTCTGCGTGAGCGCCTGGCGCAGGTAACGGAGGCACTGCCGCCTCTGGAGGAGCAGATTGTAACTCTCCGGGCCGACAACGACGCGCTAACGGGCGCCGCCCGACATACGGACCGTGTCATGCAGGACATGCGCGACTCAGTGAGCTGGCGCATAACCGCGCCGCTGCGCGGGGTCAAGCGATTGGGCCGCTCGCTGCGCCGACCCGAGCGCTGAGCGCAGCTCGCCGGGAAAAGAACTCACTCCGGTGGCCGCATCCCCGCCATGAGCCGGGGGTTGCCCTCAATGATCAGCGAGAAGGCATCCGTAACGGAGATGTTGGTCTGCGAGAGCATCGAATGCTCCGTCTCGCGGTAGCGCGCGAGTATCTCGGGCACGCGCACCCCGCGATGACCGGCCTCGGCCATGCGACACCACAGGTCGAAGTCCTCCCACCCGTGCAGGCGCCGGTCGAGCGCGTAGCCGCTGAACTTCTCGCGCAACATCTTGGTACGGGTCATCGCCATCGCATCGATGTAGTTGCCCATGCGCAGCCGTTGCGGGTCCCAGGGAAAGGTGTTCATCAGCCCTACGGGCCGGCCTGCGCGAAAGCACTCGAGGGTTCCGTAGGCGAACGCGGCGTCCGAATCCTCGTCTAGCGCCCCTGCCAGTCGCCCCAGACAGTGTGGGTAAATCTCGTTGTCGGCGTCGAGCACGAAGCAGAACTCGCCGCGCGCCCACCCCAAGGCGCTGTTGCGCGCGTGCGCGAGACCACGATTGACCGGATGGCGCAGCAGCAGGACGCCAGCGTCCTCGTGTGTAGCCATCCAGCCGCCGACGCGGGTAAGCGAGCGATCGCTCGATCCGTCGTCCACGATGACGATCTCGAACGGGCAGTTCTCCGAGGTCAGCGCAGAGTCAAGCGCCCCAATCACGTGCTCCTCGTAGTTGAAGAGCGCCATCAGGATCGAGACGCGTGGGCGGACTGCGGAATAGGCGCGGGTACGACCGACCAGCTCGAGAATCCGCGGGGGTCGCCCGCTGGAGAGGTTCAGCTCTATCCGAGTCTGGCGGCGGCGAAGATCGAGCAGGTCGAGCTTGATGTCCTTGACAGCGCGTCTGATCATCGCGGCGTTGTGATCGTCGCGTGCGGGCGATGGCGGGCGCGTGGTCTCATTGAAGATGCCGATCCGCTCGGGATCGGGCTGGGGTTGGGTAAAGAACTCGTGCCCGGCGTCGGGCAGCAGCTCGCGCGCGGCGAGCGTCGAGGCCGCGTCCAGCAGATGCTCCACGCTGTGGCTGAGCGGCAGCTCTTTGCGCACGAATTCGTAGGCGGCGGTCTGCATCTTCCACCAGCGATCGCCGTCTTCGAGCAGTAACTCGGCCAACAGGTGCAGCGAGCCCGGCTCTCCAAAGAGCAGGTGTCGGCCCGGCATTAGCGGCTCGAAGTCCACTGATTTCTCGCTGACCACGACGGCTCCGTTGCTCATTGCCTGCACGACGCGCAGCCACTCGAAGTAGGGAAAGTCGTCCTGGTGGATGTTGATCAGGATCTTCGCTCGCCCTAGTAGATCCCACTTCGCGCCGTCGACGCGGAAGCCCTCTGAGGGGGTCCAGTTCGGTCGTGAGTTGTCGGAGAGCACCAACTCCACGCGATGGCGTGAGAACGAGCGGGCATAGCTCGCGAGTGCCTGCGCACGCCGTTCGCTGACGCAGCCCATGAACAGGATGTCGATGTCGCGCTCGCGTGGGGCCAGGTGATCCCAGCTCTGAGTCCAGCCGAGCTGCAGGTGACGCGCCTGGACGCCCTCCTTGGCGAACGCGTGCACGGCGAGCCTGTTGATGTCGAACACGGCTCCCCCCCGCGGCGCCAGGGCCACATTGCCAGCGAAGAATGGGCTACCCGGCTGCTCCGCGCACACGAAGATCGTGCGTCGCAGCACCTCGGGTGGAGGACCGATACGCCCGTGCATTAGCGTGAAGTACTCGTGCGGCGGCACCAACACGTAGATGAGATCGGAGCGCGGGGCGGGGAAGTTGCCGACGTGCAGCGAGGTGCGCGTGCCCAATTTCTCCACCTCGTCGCGCAGCGCCTGGACCAGCTCGTCGAAGAACAGATTCTGGCGAGGAGCCATCACGAAGGCGAGCTCCGGCGGAACCTGCGCCGGAGAGCCCCTGGCCTCCTCGCGCCGCACACCTCCGTGCTCGTACAGCTCTGTGTTCATCGCAGGTAAGACTAGCGACAGCTTGGGTAGGCTCCCTTTGTGCAAAGGCTTGAGAACCGTCCAGCGGCCACGCATGTGGACGCCCGCCCGGAGTCGTCGCAAGCCACAGGCGTTGGTGGCTCGCTGCCACTGGCAGGTCGCGAAGCTCTGGTCGTCCTTCTACTCGTGCTCGTCGAGGCAGCACTGCTCGGCAGCCATCTGCTGCATGGAGGGCTCTACACCGACGAGTGGTCAATAACTGCAATCCAGCACGATGTGGGCACGTGGGGCCTGTTCGAAGCTCTCGTCGGCGCGAATCACGACCGGCCTTTGGGAGCGCTGTACTTGAGTATTACGACAGCGTTGAGCGGCACCAACCCGCATCTTCATGCGCTCTGGGGTCTGCTTGCCCTCCTCGCCGCCACGAGCACCGTGTATCTGCTGCTGCGTTTGCTGTCCCTGCGAGTTCGCGATGCGCTGGCCATCGTACTGCTGTTCATGCTCTTCCCGTTCGCCGACTCGGCTTGGCTGTGGGCCAGCGGAAGCTACCTGGCTATCGCGCTCGCGGCGCTGGGCGGAAGTCTTGCACTTGTGGGCATTCGACGAGAGGGGAAAGCAGCGGTTGCCTACCACGTCGGGGCGCTTGCCCTCTTCGCCTCCAGCATCCTGACCTATCAGGTCGCCGCCGGAGTGATCTGCCTATCGGTATTCATGTATCTGCCGCGCGTGGGGCGTCGTCGTGCGATCGCGCTCTGGGCCGTCGATGTCTGCGTGGTGATACTGGCATTGAGCCTGCCTCGGCTGATAACGGGGTCGGTGGGCGCAACCGCCGACCCCGTCATCCCGCTCGGCGAACAGCTCGACCACGCAAAACTGCTGGCGAACCAGGGTCTGGTGCTCCTGACTGTGGTGCTTGTGCCGTTCGGAGGCCCACACCGCGACGTGGTGCTCCCGATCGCTCTGGTCGGTGCCTGCATCGGAGCCCTGCTGGCATGGCATGCGCACACGGAGCCTGAGCTCCGCAACCGGCTCTACCGTTGGCTGCTCATGGCGGCAGCGGGTGGCCTGGTAGTCGCGGCAGCTTATGCCATCTACGTCCCTGCCCCTATCAATCTGTACCAGCCACTCGGCAAGGGCGAGGAAAACCGCCTCAACGTGATGGCGTCGCTCGGCTACGTGATTATCGTATATGCGCTGGCGACTGTGTTTGCCACGAGCGCCATCCGGCTACTCCGTCGCCCACCCGCGTGGGCGCCAGTCATCGGCCTGGCGATAGCCGCGACGGTATTCGTCGGCTACGTCCGGCGCACACGCCAGGACGTAGCCGCGTGGAATCGAGCCGGCAGCATCCAGCGGCAAGAGCTTGGCGAGCTGCGGTCGGCGGGTCGACCTGCCGCCAGGACCACGATCTACGCATTTGGGGGTGTTGGTTCCACGGCCCCGGGCGTATACGCCTTCAGGGTCACGTGGGACCTCAACACCGCGGTGGAGCTCCTCTGGAATGACGAGACCCTGCACGCCTATCCGATCTTCACCGGCACCCAAATGACCTGCACGGCCAGACAGGTCGTGCCCGTCGGCCCATCCAACGGCGACGGTATCAGCCAAGCCGCGAACTATCAGCATGCCGTCTTCTACGATTTTCGCAGTGGGCGCCAGCAGCGGATAACCGACGCGGCGACGTGCGCGCGGGCAGTCGCCAGTTTCGTACCGGGGGCCGTGGAAGAGTAAATTCTATTAGCAGCCATAGCGGCGTCGCTGGTTGCCTCCCTGGGCGCCAACTAAAGCAAGATCCCTGCTTATAGACTCTCGCGCGAATGTACGACCAGCCTACGTGCTCGCATGGGCGGATCCGTTCGTGATGGGCGCCGTGGGCGTCGTCATCCTCGGCATGGGCCGCAGCGGTACGAGTGCGGTGACCGGCATGTTCGCGAGCGCCGGCTTTTTCGTCGGACAGAAGCAGGACCTCATGCCGGCCGCCGAGGCCAATCCGGCGGGGCACTGGGAGAACATGCGCATCTACCAGGCCAACGAGCGGATCCTCAGCCGGCTTGGAGGTAGCTGGTTCGATCCTCCGTCCGCAGTAGCCCAGCTAGCGGCTAGCGAGTGGGCCGTTCCCGCCCTGCGCACCGAGGTCGAGCGCATCGTCGAGCAGGCTCACGGCGTCCCCGTTGCGATCAAGGATCCTCGGATTGGCGTGATGACAGCGCTGTGGCATCAACTGATCGCAGACAACCTTCATCCGGTGCTTGTTGTCCGCGACCCGGTCGAGATAGCGTTCTCGCTTGACCGCCGCGACGGGATGCCGCCGGCGTTGGCACTCTCGGCATGGGAGTTGCATATGGCAGCCCTCCTCGACTACCTCGATGGCCGGATCGTGACCGTCGCGCCCTACGCACAGCTAATCGAGGATTTCCGGCTCCCCTCTCTGGTTGTCGAGCACGCCGTGGGCCATATCGACCGCGGACGCGCGGCTTGCGTGCGGCCGGCGGAAGCCCAAACGCTCGAGCGGGGATTCCGACACAACCACGCCGTGCCGGGCGACCATGATGAGCATCTGACCCGTCGCCAGTTCGTCCTTTGGCAGTGGCTCTCCTCCTTGTCGGCCGGCGATCAGCAGATCACCGCGGCAGCCGATCTGCGCACCCCCAGCACGGCCGCGCAAACGGGAGTACGAAGAGAGACGGTGCGCGCTCAGCTCATTCGAGATCTCGAGGGGGAACGTGCCGTTTGCGCTGATCTAGAGACGAGGCTCGCGTCCGAGCGCGAGCGGATAGCCACACTCGCTGCGCAGTTGGTCGCCGAGCAGGAGCGGACCTCCTCGACGGCGGTTACTCTGGCTGGCGAGCAACAGCGCAGCGCCGTTCTGTGGGCAGAACTCTCGAGCGAGCAGGAACGAGCGAACGCTGCCATGGCCGCACATCTACAGGCTGAGGGTTGGCTCGCGGCGATTCAGAGTTCGGCGAGTTGGCGGATCACAGCGCCCCTGCGAGCCGCCAAGCGAGCACTACCCGGCGCGCTGAACGCTCAGCACCAGACGCTTCGTCGACTGCCATTACGCCGGCGTTCTGTGGAGGGGTCATCCACAACGATAAGGATTCCGCCACGGCAAAGGAGCGGTCGATTGCCGTCGCGACGGATTAGGCGAGGGTCTCCTACTGCCACCCGCTACGAGATCCACGTACCGATAAGTCCGACGCCGCAGTTTCTGACGCGTATCCACTATCTCGCAGCGTCGATCAGGCGCTTCGGGGGAGCGCTCGCCGATAGTCCCATCGTCGTCACCGTTGGAGCAGATGAGCGCATCGATCTCGTGCGGGCGCACCCCTGGTCGCAGCGCCTTGGTGTGGAGTGGCGCTGGCTCGATGATTCCCTGTGGCGCCGGCACGGCATCTACGCCACCGCGCTCCAGCGGTTCTGTTATGCCATCGAGGCGCCCAACGCGTTGCTGCTTGACTCCGACACCCTGTTCGTCCGGCCGATCGATGACCTGCTGGAGGCATTGGGTCGATGCCACGCGATCGCCGGCGTGATCGCCCATGTCTCGCCCTTCATCGGATGCGAGGGAGAACAGGACCTCTGGGAGGAGATCTTCCGGGCCGCCGGCCTCGGGACTCCGACGCTGGCTTGCGAGCACCCGGGCTGGCAGGCCATCGAGTTTGATGCCGCGAGGCGCTACTGCCCGCCCTACTTCAACCTCGGTGTCCTTTTCGCACCCCGAAACGTGCTTGGCGCGTTGGCGAAGACGATCTATGCAGAGATGGAAACCGTCGAGCGGGTGCATCCCACCCTGTTCCGCTGCCAGATCGCGTTGACGATGGCAATTGTAAGATCGGGCGTGCAGTGGCGGCAGCTGCCGCTGCGCTTTAACCTTCCCAACCTCCCGCAATATCTTCCGCGTTACCAAACGGAGCTAGCCGACGCCGGCATCATCCACTATTTGAAGGACGAAGAGCTCAATCGGGCTAAGGACTTCGCCTCGGCGGGGAGCGTCGGGGCGCTGCTCTCGCGAGACGGCCTGAACCCAATCAATACGAGGCTGCGGGAAGCCTTGCGTCAGGTGCACGAACAAGTGCTTTCCGAGGCATAGGGCATCGTGTACCCGTTCATCCGACCGACGATCCCCCCGCCAGAGGCTTGGCTGGACCTCCTGGCGCCAGCATATGAACAGCAGCGCTATTCGAACTTCGGCCCGGTCGCCTCACTGCTGGAGCAGAAGCTGGAGCAGAAGTACGCCTCACCCGAGCAAAGTGTCGTTCTCGTCTCGAGCGGCACCGCAGGACTGATCGCGGCACTCTTGGCGCTCGACGTTCGCGGCGCCGTTGCGATGCCCAGCTTTACGTTCCCCGCGACAGCGAGCGCCGTGATGCTTGCACGGTGTACGCCGCTCTTCATCGACGTCTCCCCGGATACCTGGGAGCTCGACATCGCCCAGCTGGAGCAGACGCTTCAACGCCAGCGCGTCGGCGCGATCATGCATGTGCGGACCCTCGGCCTCTGCCATCCCCTCGACGAACTCGAACGGCTCGCGCGATCGTTTGGGGTACCGCTGATCATCGACTCGGCGGCCTCCCTGGGCGGCCGGGAGCCGAACGGGACATGGGTCGGTGGCAGTGGCGACGCCGAGATCTTCTCGCTGCACGCCACCAAGGTGTTTGGCGTCGGCGAGGGCGGCGCGGTGTTCGTGCGCAAGCCCCTCGCTGAGCGACTGCGGAGGACAATCAACTTCGGCCTTGCCGATGGCGTGCCCGAGATCCTTGGGTTCAATGGCAAGCTGAGTGAGGTGCACGCGGCGATTGGGCTCGCGGTGCTGGAGCGGATCGACGGCTTCATCGCCCGCCGCGGCGAGGTGGCTCGCGGGTATCGAGCCGGACTGGTGCAGGACGCCGACCTTCAACACCCACCCGACGCCGGCGCGCCGCCTTGGCAGACCTATCCAGTGGCGCTTCCTGGCAATGCGGACGCGGTGGTCGAGGAGCTTGTCGTGGCCGGCGTGGGAGTTCGTCGCTACTACACGCCACCGCTCCACCGCACACCGCCATTTGCCGCTGACGTGTCCCTCCCCACCACCGACGACCTCTCCGCGCGGATGATCTGCCTGCCCGTCTACTCGGACATGAGCGACCGCGAGCTGAATGAGATCATCGCCATCGCCAATCGCGTCCTCGCCCCGGCCTTCGAGAGATCGACGTGAAGAGCTCAGGCTTCCTGACCCGTGCGGAACTGCTCGAGGTCGGATTCGGCGCCGTAGGCGACGACGTGAACGTTGACGCCACTGCCACCTTCTACGGCGCGAGCCGCATCGCCCTCGGCTCGCACGTCCGCATTGACGCCGGCGTCGTGCTGAGCGCGGGCGATGGCGGCATCCTCGTCGGCGACCACGTCCACATCGCCGTTCGCGTCTTCATGACGGGCGCCGCGAGGATCGAGCTGCGCAGCTTCGCAGGGGTCTCGGCGGGCACGGCGATCTTCTCCTCCAACGACGACTACAGCGGCGCTTGGCTCACGGGCCCCACCGTCCCGGACGACCTGCGCAACGTCACCAGCGCCCCCGTCGTGCTCGGTGAGCATGTGATCGTCGGAGCGGGCAGCGTCATCCTCCCCGGCGTCACGATCGGACAGGGTGCCGCCGTCGGCGCGCTCACCCTCGTACGCAAGGATGTGCCACCGTTTGCAATTGTGGCCGGCCCGCGCGGCGAGGTGATCGGCGAGCGGGACCGACAGCTGCTGGAGCTCGAGCAGGAGCTACGGCAGCGATCGTGAGCCATTAGCAAGCACGGGCACGTGATCGGCTTCTACATCCCACTTGAACGCGGTGAGGGCGAGGTTCGGGTGCCGTCGCCAGGCTGAGAAGGGGCGTGCTGCACACTACCGCGATGCCTGCGCGGCAGGCCGACCGACAGGCTCGTAGTCGCCGTGGAGCACGTCGGGATCAAGGTCGTAGCCGTTTGGCCACACGACGGTGCCAAGTTCGGGATCGACGCTCACCTGACGGAAGTAGGCGGGGTCTCGCAGCGGCTCAGCCATCGGCCCCCAAAGATCGCCCGAGAGATCGACCTCGCGAACCAGTCCGTCGGTGAACGTCAGCCGCAGCCGGGAGCCCTCCAGCGGCTCGACGGCGGTGATCCGGGCAAGAAGACGAAGGTCGCTCATGGCAGTGGATCAATGCTAGCGAGCGGCGTGCGGGCCTGGGCGCGCTCCCAGTTGTCCTGCAGCTCGGCCTGATGCAGTCCAGTCCACTCCCGAATGAGCCGCAGGGCGCGGATCGGCAGTTGTCCGGCCAGCGGATCGCCGGTTTCGATGACGATCTGCGCCTCATACTCCCCGTAACGTGCATGGAAGTGGGGCGGCGCGTGATCGCTGCTGTACATCGTCACGACGATCCCGTAGAACGCGCTGATCCGCGGCATCAGGCGCCACGCCCGAGGCGTCCGCGGATGGGCTGGGCATAGGAGCCTCGCCTACGCCAAGGACGAAGCGATCGGTTCCAGAGCATCATTGCTCGGGCAGACTACTCACGATCCCCGATGCAGCCTTCGTTACGTGCGCGCTTTCGCCTCCGCATGGCCCGAGCAGGAAATGCTCCAAAGCGGTGTTGGAGCATTGCCCTGGGCCCACGTCGTTCTGCTACGGCCACCCCGAAATGAGGAGCCTGCGCACCGAGGTGCTGAGGGCGATCCGGGAGCCAAGCGAGCTGCCGCACGCCCCGCGGGTGGGCGAGGACTGGTACTACCTCCAGGGCGCAGGCCCTTCGCAATGGCTCAAGGTGGTAATAGCCTTTGACGAGAACAACAACGGGAGCGTGCTGACAGGGAGATGGCAACTGCCTGGCCGCCGACAGGACGACTCGCCGCGCGCACGACTCGGGGTTCAGCGCGGCTGAGCGACCTCGACTCCCAGAGCCTGCGCTGCGCCCGCAAGGCGTTCGTCATAACAGTAGAAACGCTCAATGTCCTCGCCCAGGCTGAGAACGGTCGCCAGGTGCAGAGCGTCGAGCGATCGCAACTCGACAGGGTTCAGTTCGGACGCGGCATCAAGGATCGGCTCCTCCAGCGGCAGCAGCGTGATCGCCGTCAGGGCAACGCGGGCGCGCGTGCCAGCCAGCTCGCCGTAGCGTCGGGCCGCGCGGCGTCCCTCGACGACGAGCAGAGCGCTGCTGAGGAGATCCCTGCCGACCAGATCACGACGCAGAGCAGAGCTCTCCGCCTCCGAGCGCACCAGCTTGATGAACGCCGATGTGTCGAGGTAGTCAGGCAAGCGCCCTATAGGCGCTCGGAGCGCAGCTCATCCAGCACCTGGTCGCTGGGAGGGCCGGGAATCGGCGCGGACAGCTCCGGCAGCACGTCGAGCAGGCTGCCCTGGCCGCGCCTGGCACCCCGTTCGCCGACGAGCCTGTCGATGACCGTGGCACGTCCGGGCGCGGGCGTGAGCTGTGCAATCTGCTGCCCCCGGTCGGTGATCAGAAATGACTCGCCGTGCTTCACGCGTTGGGCGTAGCGACTGAGGTTCTGGCGCATCTCGCGGATCCCGACGAGCTCCATGTGCGTCATTGTAGCGCGGTCGATCGTACGGGGCAGCTAGCGTTATCGGCGCTCGCGCAACCGCCGGTTGTAGAGTGCCATGTCGAAGAAGTACAGGCGTCCATCCGCGCTCACGAGCGGCTTGACCCTGAGCGCGCGTGAGAGCTCGGGGATCAGCGCCTTTCCCCTGTGGGGATAGCCGAACGTGTCGAGGTAGATGCCCTTGAACCCCAGCGCCGAGAGCTCGGCGAGCATCCGCGCCGGCGGGCGGTGCGCGACGGCCGCCTCCCACTTTGAGGGCGGGCCCTTGAGCTGGCCGTAGCTCCAGCGCAGGTCGGTCGAATGCATGTAGCCGATCAGCTCGGCGTAATCTTCCATCCGGTGCACCGGCGGGTTCTCGGGAAACGGTACGTACGGGAGCTCGAACACGCTGGCACCGGCCGGCAGCTGACGCTGGATCGCCGCGACGAAGTTGGCGTCGGTGCGGTATTCGGCCGCCTCGCGCTTGTACGGCGGCGCCATCGAGGTACCCGTCTGGTCGAGCACCCCGACGGCCAGCACGAGGGCGAGGCAGGCGGCGTAGCCGCCGCGCCGGCCAGGCGATTCACTGCCGATGCGACGCCTCAACGCGTCCAGCATCAACCCGACCCCCATCAGGGCGAAGAACGCGATGAACACCGAGATGCGGTTCCAGGCGCGCAGCTGGGGGCTCACCACATAGGCGAACAGCGTCCCCAGCCCACCGACCGTGCCGATCAGGAAGGCGAGGCCGGCGCCGAGCGCCGCATACGCGTAGCGTGGGTCGGCGAATCTCAGCCGGTCGGCGCGCAGGGCGCGAGCCACGAACGCGATCGCCAGCCCCACCAGGCCAAGCGTGCCGATCAGCCCGAGGCTGGCGCTGTGCCCCTCCCCCATGGGCGCGGTGGCCGTGGCCTGGTATTTCCGGGCGAGATGCGCCAGCGGCTCGATGCGGTTATCCGCGATCGGCAGCACCAGGTCGGCGAGTGACAACGCGAAGACATCGCTTTCCTTCGGCTGGCGCCGCCCGACGACCGGGTTCCCGCCGTGCTGGGCTCTGTAGATCAGCGTGGGCAGCCCATTGAGCGCGACCGTGGCAAGCACGAGCGCGGCCACTGTTCCCCCCGTTGCCAGCGCCCGGAAACCGCGGTTGGCAAGGAAGGTGAATGCCGCCGCCAGCAGCACCAGGGCGGCGGTGAAGGCGGCGTAGTAGTTATCCGAGGAGCCCATCACCACACAGGCCAACACGGTCGCGCCGGAGCGCGGGGTCAGGTATCTCCCGACACCGTGCCGCGTTGCGCTGCGAGCGAACAGCGCTTTGCCGGAGAGCACGGCGATGACCAGGTAGCAGCCAAGCGGCACGGTGAAATAGGCGCCTTGGAAGATGTGACTCTCGCCGTCGAAGAAGTGATATGGCAACAGTGTGAACAGGACCGCGCACACCACCGACGCGCCCCTCGAGATGGCCACCGCGCGCAACCCGGCGTAGCCGCTCAGCGCAATCAGCGGGAAGCAGAGCAGGAAGAAGAGATTGTCGACCTCGGCGGGGTTGCCGAAAGGGATCCCGATCAGCTTGACGATCAGCAGGTAGAGGCTGTCGCCGCTGAATACCGGGTAGTTGTAGAGGTGCTGGCCGAACGGCGCGCCGAGGTTGGGGTTGCTCAGATACCAGCCATGTTCGAGGATGCCCTTGATGACGGCAACGCCGAAGGTCTCATCGCCACCGGGGCTCGAATACAGGGGCACGCTGAAATTGGCCTGCCACACCTGCAGCACCACCACCGCGATCGCGCTCGCCAGCGCCGCCGCGAGGAGCGCCGCCGGCAGCTCGGGTCGCAGACGCCTGTGCCACACCGACGCCGTGTGGGGCTCGGCTGAAAGTTGCTTGGCTCCCGGTCCGGCGATGTCCTGTAGCTGCGCCATGGATGCCTTGCCCTGGGCCCGGCTCGCTCATGCCCGACTGGCTGGTCGCCTGGCAAGCACGGTGTAGCCCAGGCAGTCATCGCCGCCATCTCGCAGCAGCGACAGCCTGGCCACGAGGACCGTCGCTGCCAGCAAGGGTGAGAGCACCAGGCCGCCGGCACGCAGCGCGAGCCTCCGCAGGGATCCTTGCTTGCGCGGCATCAGCAGCGGCATGATCAGCGCGATTATCTTGTAGCAGGCGACGGTCAGGGCGTTACCGCGGCGATATACCTCGATTTCGGTGAACCCGCTCTGCTCCAGCAGATGCTTCAGGCCGGAGGGGGTGAATCTCCAGTAGTCAAACGGCACGTAATGCCACCGTGCCGCAAACGGCACCGTCAGGATCAGCCGGCCGCCGGGCCGCAGCGAGCGCTCCGCTTCCGCGAGGAATCCCAGCGGCTCGAGCACATGCTCGAGTGTCTCCGTGCACAACACCGTGTCGGCGACGGCGTCATCCACCGGCCACCTGTCGCCCGTGAAGTACTCCGTGTCCGGTATGAGGTAACCGAAGCGGTCCTTTGCGTCGGCGGTGTCGATGCCGATGTAGCGCACCTCCGTGGGCACGAGCGTGCGGTAGGGCTGCGCGCCGCAGCCGACGTCCAGCAGCGTGCCGCGCACGGTCCTCAGCTCGCCGGCAAGATCGTTCCAGATCGAGCTGGCCTGTACGTCGAACAGGCGGCGAGCACTCGTGATCGCCCGGCTGGCGGGACCGTCGAGTCGGGTGAAGGGCGGCGGCTGCCAAGCCTCGTCGCGCTGGTTGCCGACGTCGGTCCGGTGGGGGGAGGTGGAGATGCTGTCCGTGGCTGGTCGTGAAAACATAGGCAGCTCGATCAGCGCTGGAGGACTTCGCGGGCGAAGTCGACCAGTTGGCCGGCGCGGCGGATCACGCTGTCCCGAGAAGCTCGCGAAGCGGGGGCCCGGCAAGGTCGATACCGTCTCGTTGAAGATCCTCCAGAATGGGCGGGCCCTCGTTGCGTATCTGCTCGATGTCCCGCTCGGCGAAGTCGATGATGCCGGCATCGTTGCCGGTCCACGCAAGGACGGCCTCCCCGAGGTCCCTCAGCTGCGCCTCCCATATTGGGTCCTCGGTGTCCGCGCCGGCGGGGCGGATAAGGAAGATGTCGATGTCGCTGTCGATGTCGCCGTCCCCCCGTGCGGCGGACCCGAACAGGGATGCGTGCACCGGAGGAATGCTCCAGGTCGAGAGGGCATCGCGCAGGCGGTCGAGGAGCTCGGTGCGGATGAGAGCCAGGGTCTCGACGGCCGGTGCCGCGAGGTGCCGGCGGTTGAGCGTGTACAGCGATGCGGGCGGCACCTCCTGCCGCAAGACGATCCCCTGGCCCACCAGTCGGTTGAGCGCCTTGGCGACCCCCGCCACCGAACCGCGTCGCGCGAGCCTTGCAACCCGGCGACCCGTGAGCGGCTGTGTCGTTCCGGCGAGGACGACCAGGACGTCTCCCTCCACGGTCGGGGCTACGGCGCTGTATGCACGCGACACATTCATGATGTCCATGATACCATACACTTGTCTTGAAAAGGATGCATTTATCTTGAAAACAAGACGTTTGGCTAGTTTAGGCGTCACCCTCCACGCCGTAGCGCTCCCATAGCCGCGGTCTCTCCCGCAGCCACGCGGCTGTGCGGGCAAGGCCATCGCCAAGGCTGGTGCTCGCCCTCCAATCGAGCAGCTCGAGCGCGGCGCGCGGATCGGACACCCACACGTTCGTGTCCCAGTCGCGCTGGCCCATCGTGCCCCACTGCGGCTCTTCCGTCACCCCCAGAGCACCGCGAGCCACCTCGACGAGCTCCTCCAGGCGCGTTTGCACTCCCGAGCCGATGTTCAGCGTCGCGCCGGGGCCGGCGGGCGCGCCGCCCTGTGCCGCGCGCAGCAGCGCCTCGCAGCAGTCCTCCACGTACACGAAGTCGCGAGCCGTCTGCGGGCCGACCAGCGGCGGGAGCTTCCCGCGGGTCGCCTCGCGCACCAGCGCCGGCACCAGCCGGCCCGGGTCCTCCCAGGGGCCGTAGATCGAGTACAGGCGCAGCGTCACCGCCGGCAGGCCCTCCGCCGCGGCGAGCGCGGTGAGGTGGGTTCCGGCGGCCTTCGTGATGGCGTAGTGACTGTTCGGCTCCAGCCACTCCTCCTCGCGCGGAGGATGTGTCTTCAGGCCGTACTCCGAGGAGGAGCCCGCGTTGACGAACGCCTGTACGCCGGCGGCGCGCGCGGCCTGCAGCAGCGCCGCGGTGGCGGCGACATTCACGGCGATCATCGCCTCGAGGTCTGTCTGCCAGGAGTAGGCGCCATGGGCGGCCAGGTGGAAGATCCACTGCGGCTCGGTGGTGGCGATGACCCGCTCGATCGTGGCGGTGTCGCGCAGGTCGAGCTCGAGCACCCGCACGTCGGCCACCACCTCCTCCAACCGCCACGCCGCCTCGCGCGAGCGCGTGAGAGCGATGACCTCGTGCCCGGCGACGTGCAGGCGCCGAACCAGATTGGCACCGAGGAAGCCTGCGCCGCCCGTGACGAGTGCTCTCACCGCGGCCGCACCCAGCAGCCGCCGAGGAAGCCCGCGTCGCCTGTGACGAGCGCTCTCACCGCGGCGATCAACCCGGCTTGCGCGCGATCAGGCACAGGTTGCCCAGCGGCACGGTCACGCGGATGCGGGCCGCCGGGCCCGCGCGCAGCGCCGGCAGCAACCGGGCCTTGAGGCCGGTGGGCAGCGGGACGAGCTGCGTGAGGTAGGCGAGGCTGTAGGTGTTGCGCACGCTGCGAACCCGCGCATCGGCGAAGCCCGCCTTCGCGAACAGGCGGCGCATCGTCGCGGGTGAGTACAGGTAGGTGTGCTCGATGTCGACGATCGGGCTGCGCTCGCCGAGCAGCCGCGCCGACCACGCGCTGACGTTGTGGTTGAGCGCAAGGATCTGACCGCCCGGGCGCAGCACCGCGAGGCACTCCTCGAGCAGCTCCACGGGCTTCGAGATGTGGTCGAGCACCTGGAAGAGGCACACGGCGTCAAAGCTCTCCGGGGCGAACACTCCCTCGCGCATCACGTCCTGCACGATCGCGCCATCGAGCTCGGACGGGGCCTTGGCGACCGCGTCGGCGCTCGGCTCCACGCCACGCACCTCGCGCCAGCCCTGGTGTCGTGCCTGCTGGAGGAAGAAGCCGTTCCCGCAGCCGATCTCGAGCAGCGCCTCGCGCCGCGGCGAGCGCTCCTCCAGCCAGCCGAGCGCGCGGCCGTAGGTCGCCTGGATCGACTCGACCTCTTCGCCGTAGTCGAAGCTGCTGGACGCATACAGCGCCGCCAGCAGCTCCTCGTCCGCGACCGGATCCGAGCGCACGAGGCCGCAGGCGTTGCAGGTGACCATCCGGTAGTGCACGCGGTCGGGCAGGCGCCGCGCCGAGAAGACGCGGGCGTTGAACGCCTCGGGGTCGAACGTCGCGCGCCAGCGCTCCGCGGCGTTGCCCTCGCGATCGCAGATCGCGCAGCGGGTGGCGAGCATCTCGGGCAGCTTCGTGTCGAGCGCGTCGCTCATGCCTTGGTGGGAGGGTTGAGGACGCTCTCGACCAGGTAGGGCGGGCGGTGCTTGCTCTCCTCGTAGATGTGCGCCACGTAGGAGCCGATGATCGCGAGGCACAGCAGCTGGATGCCGCCGATGAACAGCATGCCGACGATCAGCGTCGTGAAGCCCTTGGGAGCGAGGCTCGGGTCGGTGAAGTGCAGGACGAGCTGCGCCACCAGCGCGAGGAACGAGACGCCCACCGTAGCCAGCGCCAGCCACGCGATCAGGTCGAGCGGCACGTAGGAGAACGAGACGATCGCGCGGCGCGCCCAACCGATGTTCTTGACGAGCGAGTTGGTGGTCTTGCCGAACATGCGCTCCGGCCGCACATACGGCACTCCCACCTGGCGGTAGCCGACCCACGCGCGCAGGCCCCTGATGAAGCGGTGGGACTCGGGCAGGCTGTTCAACGCATCGACGACGCGGCGGTCGAGCAGCCCGAAGTCGCCCGCGTCGAGCGGGATGCTCAGGTAGGAGAGCCGGCGGAACAGGCGGTAGAAGAGCTTGTAGGCGCGGCGCATGAACGCCGTCGTCTCGCGCTCGACCCGCACGCCGTAGACGATGTCGAACCCCTCCCGCCACTGCTCCACGAACTGGGGGATGATCTCGGGTGGGTCCTGCAGGTCGCCGTCGAGCAGCACCACCGCGTCGCCGGTCGCGATCTGCATGCCGCTGGTGAATGCGCTCTGCGAGCCGAAGGCCCGCGTGTGGTTGACGACCACCACCTTGGGGTCGCGCCCGGCGAGCTCGGCCAGCACCTCGCGCGCGTTGTCGGGGCTGCCGTCGTTGACGAAGATGATCTCGTAGTCGGCGCCGATCTCGCCGAACATCCTGCACAGGCGCTCGTGCATCACCGGCACCGCCGGGGCGTCGCGGTAGCAGGCGATGACCGCGCTCAGCTTCACGCCGTCACGCGGTGGCGGTGTCGAGCGCCGCCTGCGCCGTGGCCGCGAGCCGCCGCGCCGAGAGGCCGAAGCGGTCCTCCAGGAACCGCTGGGATCCAGAGAGGCCCCGCGGCGTGGCATCGACGCCGGCCCGGATCAGGCGACAGCCCAAGCCGTGCTCGGCGATCGTCTCCGCGACCAGCGAGCCGAGCCCGCCGTTGAGGTAGTGCGTCTCCACCGAGATCGCCAGCGACACGCCTCCCAGCAGCTCGGTCAGATCCTCGACCGGCGAGGGATTGAACGTCGAGACCACCGCCACGGTCGCGCCGACGCCTTCTTCGGCGAGCATCTGCGCCGCGCGCTGCGCCTCGCCGGCGACCGAGCCGATCGCGATCAACGCCACGTCCGTGCCGTCGCCGATGAGCTGCGCACGGCCGGCCGCGAAACGACCGTTCAGGCCGGGAACCGGCGTGCCCTGCTTGGCGACCCGGAAGTAGATCGGTCCCGCCACATCGCGCGTGCCCTGCACCGCCGCGCGCGCCTGGGCGCTGTCGGCCGGGGCGACGACCGTCAGGCCGGGCTGAGCCCGCATCACCGCGTAATCCTCGAGCGCGAAATGCGTGATCCCGTTGTGGCCGTAGTCGAATCCGCCGCCGACGCCGACGATGCGAACCGGGAGGTTGTGGAGCACCGGGCCGTTGCGCACGAATTCGTAGGGGCGCATCGTCGCGAACGTGGCGATCGAGTAGACGAACGGCACGTACCCCGCCTCGGCGAGGCCGGTCGCGATCCCAACCATGTTCTGCTCGGCCACGCCGACGTTGAAGAAACGCTCGGGGAAGCGGTTGGAGAAGACGTCGAGCACGAGGTAGCCGAGGTCGCCCGTGAGCAGCACGACGCGCTCGTCCACCGCCGCCAGCTCGGCGAGCTCCGCGACGAAGTCGTCTCTCATACGACCGCGTCCCGCAGCTCGGACAGCGCCTGATCGTATTGCTCGTCGGTCATCGGCAGATAATGCCAGTCGATCACGTTCTCCATGAAGCTGACGCCCTTCCCGAACGTGGTGTTGGCGATGAGCACGTGTGGCGCTCCCGCCGCAAAGTCCAGGTCAGCGATCGTAGTCTGCAACGCGGATGTGTCGTGCCCGTCGAGCTCGTGCACATCCCAGCCGAACGCGTCCCAGCGCCGCGCCGGCGCGCTGAGGTCGAGCACGTCCTCGGTGTAGCCCATCGCCTGCTGCCCGTTGAGGTCGAGAATCACCACCAGATTGGCGAGGCGGTGGTGGGCGGCAAACATGATTGCCTCCCAGACGGACCCCTCGTTGAGCTCCGCGTCGCTCATGACGACGAACACCCGGCGCGGCGATGCCTCGAGGCGTGCCGCCAGCGCCGCCCCCACCGCGATCGGCAGTCCGTGACCGAGGGAGCCCGTACAGAAGTCGACCCCCTCCAGGTCGCGCTCGGGATGCACGCCCAGCAGCGTGCCGTCGGTGCAGTAGGTGCCGGTCGTCCCGGAGGGCAGGCGACCGGTCAATTCAAGCGCGGCGTAGAGGGCCAGCGAGGCGTGACCCTTCGACAGTACGAGACGGTCCCGCTGGGGGCGAGCCGCGGGCAGCTCGAGCACGCCGCCGTAGAGCGCGGCGAGGATGTCCGCGATCGACAGCGCCGAGCCGATGTGGCCCACGTTCGCACGCTTGGACTGCTCGATCACTGTGCGACGGATACCGTCGGCGAGGGTCGTCGTGCTTTCGATGTCGATCACTGCTTCCAAACGGAGGTGGCGGGGCCTCATCGGCATACTACGTTAAGCGCGTGACACCCCCCCCGCAAACGCCGAGCGCCTCTAATCCCCACGCGCTGCGAGCGTGGGGCCTGCGTATGCGGGATTCCGGCCTGCTCCGCCAGGGCGCTCGCTACGTTCTCGCCGGCAGCACCGTGACTCTCGTGTATCTGGGTACCACGACTGTGCTGGCCAGCGTGGTGGGACTGCCCTTTCAGATTGCGCTGATCATCGGCGCCTGCGTTGGGCTGTCGGTGCACTTCACGCTGCAGCGGTTCTTCGTGTGGGCTCATCACGAGGAGTACGCCCTGCCGCTCAATCATCAGGCAGCCCGCTACCTGGCGGTGGCCGGCACTCAGTACGGGCTCACCGCGGCGTCGACCCTGATCCTGCCCGCGGTGCTTGGGCTGCCCGTCGAGGTCGTGTATCTCGCAACTGTCGCCATCTTGGTTTCGGGGAACTTCCTGATCTTCCGCAACGCGGTGTTTCATCCCAAGGCCTCGTGACCGTGGGGGTCCTGATTTGGAAGACTCGAGGTGCAGTACCCCGGTGCTACACTTCCCGTGTGCCCACCCGCTACCCGCGCCACTCGATCACCGAGACGCCCCCCGTGCACGAGGCGCTCAGCGAGCTGCGCCGCCGCGGCGAGCGCGTTCGGCTGGGGGAGCTGGTGATCCTCGGCGCTCGTGAGCGACTGCGCGAGCTGCAGGCCGGACACGACGAGGAGGCCCGTAAGCTCGAGCTTCGCCGCCAGCTCGTGCAGCAGCTTCGCACCGGCGAGGGTCTCGACGCGGCCGCCGCCTACGAGGTCCGCGAGCACGGTTGGACGCATACTTGATCGGCTACAACCGCCCGCTGCTGCTTGACAACTCGGCCTGGTCCAGGCTCCTCGACGGACGCCTCACCGGCTCTCACCGCAAGACCTTCGAGGCGGCGCTCACCGCCGGGCAGCTGTGGACCTGCCCGCCAACGCTGCTGGAGATGCGCTACAGCGCGCTCGGCGAGCGGGGGTTCGAGCTCACCGCGGAGAGGCTCAACGCGCTGCCGCACGCACCCCTCACCGACACCGCCGCCGCGCAGGCGCTCACCGCGCAGGCGGAGCTCGCCGCCGCGCCCGGCGTCTCCCACCGAGTCAAGCCGGTCGATCTACTGATCGCGTCGGTCGCCTCCATCGAGGGACTCGGCGTGCTGCACTACGACCGCGACTACGACGCGCTCGCCGAACACACCTCGCTCTCATTCCCCTCCGTCTGGATCGCCCCGCGCGGCAGCCTCGACTGACCGACACGTCGTCGTGGGACATGTAGGCCCGGGCGCTCAGAGGTGAAACACCCCGCGGACGATCACCGAAACTCATGCCTTCATCCTACGATGACAAGCCGATCGATGCTGACTTTCGTCCGCGGGAACTCGTAGCCTTGGTTGATCACGGAGCGTCATGTCATCGCTGAGGTTCGCAACCCCGAGGGCCATCTCGTCCAGATGGACGACGTGGCGTGGAATCATGTGATTGACCAGCATGTCGAGATGAGTACCTTGCAGAGACGATGAGCGCGATCCAGACACGGGACCACCGTGAACCAGACCCACAGGCTGGCCGAGAGCGCTTCTTCCGCAAAGGAGGACCGGAGCGCTGGATTCGGGTCGTCACCGAGTTCAGCGGCGACGCCGATCGTGTCGTGACGGCGTTTCCGCAGTCCGACGATCCGCGACAGGGAGGGTGGCGACGATGACCGTGCACGTCGGCCCATACGAGTTCGACCAGGTGTCCTACGACAGCGACGGCGACGTGCTCTACCTGCGCCGAGGCGAGCGGCAGGAGGCGGCCGAGACGTTCAGCACGCCCGAGGGTCACGCTGTACGGATGGACGAGAACCGAGAAGTCATCGGTATCACGATCGTCAACGCGAAATGGCTGGTCGAGCGCGACGGCAAAATCACAGTCACCGTGCCAAGCCTGATCGAGACGAACGCCGACGATCTCGCAGCTGTGCTAGCCACGGCCTAGCAAGCGCCAACAGGCTCTCGTTCTCCGCCAACCTCCGGGTCAACGGACTTCACACGCGGCGGATGGCGCGCGTTGTAGTGCAGCAAAAAGGCCCCGACAAGGATGAACGGCACGAAGTTGACCGCGTGCAACACCAGCGCGAACGGGAGGATCGTGGACTTCGGCAGCCCGTACGCTTTCAAAGCCAGGATCGCCGCCCCCTCGAACACGCCGAGCGCCGCGGGCGGCGAGGGCAGGATCATGCTCAGGCCGACCGCCACCGCGACGAGCACCCCGCACGCGAACGGGAGCTGCAGGTGGAAGGCCACGGAGACGAAGTAGGCACACAGCGCCGTGAGCATCCACGCGAGGATCGTCCACAGGAAGGCCTCGCCCGCGACCCGCCGGTTGCGCAGGCCGCTGAGACCGTGGACGAGCTCGCTCAGCGTCCGCTCCAGGCGATCGCCCGAGAACAGCGACAGCCGGCCCAGCGGACGCAACAGCCAGCGCAGCGACCGCTCCCCGTAGACGACCAGCACCACGACGGCGCTCGCGACCGCCACCGCGAGCACGAGCGCCGCGACCGCGGCCGCCCCGAACCAGCTTACGTGCGGCAGCCACGGCTGCACGACGAAGAAGATCGCGAGGATCGCGATCAGGTCGTACAAACGCTCCACCACGATCGTCCCCACCGTCTCCACCGGCGGCGCGGAGCTGCGCCGCGTGAGCACCACCACGCGCGCCACTTCACCCGCGCGCGCGGGCATGATGTTGTTGTAGAAGTAGCCGATCATCGTCGCGTTCAACGTCGTCCCCGCCGGAGGGCGCCGGCCGGGGGCGAACAGCGAGCGCCAGCGCAGCGCCCGCGCCACATCACCCAAGCCGAACGCGATCAGCGCCGGCACCAGCCACCACCAGTCGCAGCTGCGCAGCGCCCGCCACACCTCGTGGAAGTCGATGTCGCTGAGCGCGATGTAGGAGAACACGACCGTGACCGCCACGGTCACGACGTTCAGCAGCAGATGCGAGCGGCGTTTTCCCCTCCGGCCGGTGCGACGGCCGGCGGCTGGATCCCTGTCGAGGTCGGGGGCCTGGCGCTCGCGCTCCTCCAGCAGCATCCCGCCGGACGTTAGCCGATGACACGCCGCCGTTACGCGGGCGCCCCGCCGGGCCACTAGCCTTCCTCTGCATGTCCGCTCAGCCCGAGCCCACGCCGCCGCGCCCCGCCGAGCCCCCGCCGAGCCCGACCGTGCTCGCGCGCGGGCCCTGGCCGCTGGAGCGGGTGAGGGCGAGCTGGAGCGAGCAGTGCTTCGAGCCCTCCCCCGCGCACGCCGCGGAGGCCGACGCCGCGATCGCCGCGCTGCAGGAGCGAGGCTCCCCCAGCCACGACGGGATGGCGGGGCGACTGGTTGGCTACAAGGAGTCGGACGAAGGGATCGAGATCGAGCTGCAGCCCGTGCGCTGGGCGCTGCGCCTGGTCGGTGGCGACGCCTCCTGCAGCATGGCCGCGCTGTGCGTCACCCGCGACGCCGAGGGGCGCTGGCTGGCGGGACGGCGCGCGCCGTGGGTGGCCTCGTGGGCCGGGCGCTGGGCGCTCGGCGCCGGCGGCGCGGTGGACCTCGGAGAGAGCCCCGCGCACACGCTTGTGCGCGAGCTCGAGGAGGAGTGGTCGGTGGCGCCCGCGCGCGTGCGGGCCGAGGCGCTGATCGCGCTGCCCCACCGGATGGTGATGTTCGTCGGCCAGGCGTGGCTGCCCGAGGGCGCCGAGGTGACGCCCGACCACGAGCACGACGCTTTCGACTGGTGGCCGGCGGAGATCGACGAGTGGCCCGCCGAGGCCGGCGAGGCCCTGCCGCTGGTGGCGCGCTGGCTGACGGCGTGACGCGCGAGGCGCAGGTCGGTGACCCGCGCGCCGGGGCTCCCGCGGCGAGGAGACGCTCGCCGCCGGTCGGCCACCCACAGGTGTTCACCCGTCTGAAGTGGACTTCGTTCACACACTCCTGCATCTACACGGCGCTGTTGATCTGCGCCTTCGCCGCCGGCAAGCCGCAGCCTGAGACGTTCATCCTGGGGCTCACCCACGGGCTGCTGTGGATCGGGATGTCGCTCGCCTGCATCGTGTGCGTGCGCCTGCGGATCGTCCCGTTGCGACTGGCGACCGCGGTCGCCGTGCTCGGCGGCATCGGGCCCTTCTTCGGCAGCTTCGAGTTCGTGCGCGAGTCGCGCCGGCGTGAGGCGCGCGCCGCGGATGAGCCGAATCGTCACACCACCGGGCGCCCGGCTCTGTGAAGGTCAGGTGAAGCCGTCCACTGGCGATCCACTCCGCCCACCCGTCGCGCTAGAGTGAGTCCAGACATGGCGGCATCCGCGACGACTGGCCAGACGATCGACGTCGTGACACCTGCCGCGGGCGAGTCGGTTACAGAGGGAACGATTCTCGAATGGCGCGTCAAGGTGGGCGACGCGATCAAGCTCGACGACACGATCGTCGAGATCTCCACCGACAAGGTGGACGTTGAGCTGCCCTCGCCGGCAAGCGGAACGGTGAGCGAGATCCTGGCGCAGGAGGGGGACACCGTCACCGTCGGTCAGGTGATCGCGCGGATCGCCGTCGGCGGTGACGGCAAGGGCGCGTCCCCCGCGGCATCTGGCGAGGACGGCTCCACCGGCAACGGTCAGCCACCGAGCACCAACGGCGCTCCATCTCCAAACGTTTCCGCCACTCCCGTGGCAGCACGTGCCGCCGCCGCCGAGGGCGTGGATCTCACGACCGTCTCCGGCAGCGGGCCCGCAGGTCGCATCGTCAAGGCCGACGTGCTCGACGCCGCCGCCGGCAACGGCGCGACCATGAGTGGGGCGTCTGCGGCGAGCGGGGCCGCCGGGGCGGCCACCGACGGGGGCGCGGGGGCGGACAGCGCGGGGGCGGACGGCGCGGGGGCGGACGGCGCGGGGGCGGACGGCGCGGGGGCCGCACCGGCAGGCGCTGAATTGATGAAGGGCGGCGCCGCCGCCCTGGCCCGCTACATGGAGCAGTCGCGCTCGATCCCCACCGCCACCAGCTTCCGCACGCTCACCGTCACCGCGCTCGACGCGCGCCGGCGCGAGCTGAAGACGGCGGGGCGCAAGGTGTCGTTCACCCACCTGATCGCCTACGCGATCGCGCGTGCCGCCGAGGACATGCCGGTGATGGCCCACCACTTCGCGGAGATCGACGGCAAGCCACACCGTGTGGTCGACGGGCAGGTCAACCTCGGCCTCGCCGTGGATGTGGAGAAGAAGGATGGCAGTCGCACGCTGATGGTGCCGGTGATCGCCAACGCCGCCCACCTCTCCTTCGAGCGCTTCCTCGCCGCCTACGACGCGCTGGTGGAGAAGGCGCGCACCAACACGCTCACGGCCGACGACCTGAAGGGCGCCAACATCACGCTCACCAACCCCGGCGGCCTCGGCACGGTCGCCTCGGTGCCACGCTTGATGAACGGCCAGGGCACGATCGTCGCCACCGGCTCGATCGGCTACCCCGTGGGACTCGGCGCGATCGGCGCGATGATCGGCGCGGAGAAGGTCATGACGATGACCTCCACCTACGACCACCGCGTGATCCAGGGCGCCGAGTCCGGGCGCTTCCTCGCGCGGATCGAGGAGTACCTGCAGGGGGAGCTCGGCTTCTACGACGGGGTGTTCGCCTCGCTCGGCGCCGAGCTCGGCCCCGCGCCGGCCGTGCCCGCGCCGGCGGCCGCTGCCGCGGCGGCCGCGAGCACCGTCGAGGAGGCGCGCCGCAGCGGGACGCCGCGCGCCGCGCCCGACGAAGAGCTGCTGCAGGCCGTGCAGTCCGCCACCGCCCTGTTGAAGGCGTTCCGCACCCACGGCCACCTCGCCGCGCGTCTGGACCCGCTGGGCACCGAGCCCGAGGGCGACCCGGCGCTTGACCCCGAGCCGCTTGGCCTCACGCCCGAATTGATGGCGCAGATCCCAGCCAAGATCCTGCGCATGTGGGTGCCCGGGGCGACGCTCGCCGACGCGCTGCCCCACCTGCGCGAGACCTACTGCGGCACGATCGCGTACGAGATCGAGCACATCTCCTCCCACCGCCAGCGGGTGTGGCTGCGCGAGAAGATCGAGTCGGGCACCTTCAGACAGCCGCTGACCAACGACGAGCAGCAGACGCTGCTCAAGCGCCTGATCGAGGTGGACGCGCTGGAGCGCTTCATGCACAAGGCCTACCTCGGCCAGCACCAGTTCTCGATCGAGGGCCTCGACATGACGGTGCCGATGCTCGACGAGCTGATCCAGCTTGCCGCCGCTCACGGCGGCAAGGAGGTCGTGATCGGGATGGCACACCGCGGGCGCCTGAACGTGCTCGCGCACAACCTCGGACGCCCCTACGACACGATCTTCGCCGAGTTCGAGGGAGCCTCCACGCTCGAGGCGGTCACCACGATCCCCCAGGGCGGCACGGGCGACGTGAAGTACCACCACGGCACCCACGGCTCCTACGAGCTGCCCGGCGGCGAGACGATCCAGGTCAACCTCGAGTCCAACCCCTCCCACCTGGAGTACGTCTCCGCGGTCGTCGAGGGCGCCACCCGCGCCGCCCAAACCACGCGCAAGGGGCCCCCACGCCCACCAGGACACCGACGCCGCCGTCCCGATCGCGATCCACGGCGACGCCTCCTTCCCCGCCCAGGGCGTCGTCGCCGAGACGCTCAACCTGCAGGCGCTCGACGGCTACAAGGTCGGCGGCACCGTGCACGTCATCACCAACAACCAGATCGGCTTCACCACCGACCCCGACGACGCGCGCTCCACGCGGTGGGCCTCCGATCTGGCGAAGGGCTTCGACGTGCCGATCATCCACGTCAACGCCGACGACGTCCCCGCCTGCATGAGCGCCGTGCGCCTCGCTTTCGCCTTCCGCAAGGAATTCGGCCACGACGTGCTGATCGACCTGATCGGGTACCGCCGCTTCGGCCACAACGAGTCCGACGAGCCCGCCTACACGCAGCCGGAGATGTACGCGAAGATCAAGGGGCACAAGCGCGTGGCGGAACTGTGGGGCGAGCGCCTGACCGCCGAAGGGGTCGTCACCAAGGAGCAGATCGACCAGCTGGCGCAGGGGGTGTGGGACAACCTCACCACGCTGCACCAGCGCCTGAAGGCGAAGATCGCCGCCGCCGCCGAGAACGGCTCGGGCAGCGGCACCGGCGAATACCAGCTCGACCGCTCCCCCTCCCCCGAAGTGCAGACGGCGGTGCCGGCCGAGCGACTGCGCGAGCTCGGCAACCAGCTGCTGCGCACCCCCGACGGCTTCACCGTGCACCCCAAGCTCGTCAAACAGCTCGAGCGCCGCCGCGCCGCGCTGCAGGAGCGCAGGCGGCGGGGATGACCACCCCGGCCTCGACTGGGCGCACGCGGAGGCGCTCGCGTTCGCCTCGCTGCTGACCGACGGCACCCCCGTGCGGCTCACCGGCCAGGACACCGAGCGGGGCACCTTCAGCCAGCGCCACATGGTGCTGCACGACGCCAAGACCGGCCAGACCTTCTGCCCGATCCAGAGCCTCCCCGAGGCGCTCGCCCCGTTCGAGCTGCACAACAGCCCGCTCTCGGAGCTGGCGTGCATGGGCTTCGAGTACGGCTACTCGCAGGAGGCCCCCGAGACGCTCGTGCTGTGGGAGGCGCAGTTCGGCGACTTCGTCAACTCCGCGCAGGTGATCGTCGACCAGTTCATCGCCTCCGGCCTGGCCAAGTGGGGGCAGACCTCGCGTCTGACGCTGCTGCTGCCCCACGGCTACGAGGGCTCCGGCCCCGAGCACTCCTCCGCGCGCCTGGAGCGCTTCCTCGCGCTGGCCGCGGAGGGCAACATCCGCGTGGCCAACCTGACCACGCCCGCCCAGTACTTCCACCTGCTGCGCCGCCAAGCGCGCATCGCCAAGCAGCGGCCGCTCGTGATCATGACCCCGAAGTCGCTGCTGCGCCTGCCGCAGGCCGCCAGCGACATCGCCGACCTCGCCGAGGACTCCCGCTTCCAGCCGGTGCTCCCCGAGCCCGGCGTGCAGGACGAGAAGGTCACGCGCCTGGTGCTGTGCACCGGCAAGATCTACTACGACCTCGTCGGCCACCCCGACCGCCAGCACAACGAGGCCGTGGCGGTGGGTCGTGTGGAGCTGCTCTACCCCTTCCCCGAAGGCCAGATCCTCGCGCTGATCGCCCGCTACCCCAACCTGCGCGAGGTGGTGTGGACCCAGGAAGAGCCCCGCAACATGGGCGCCCGCGCGCACATGTTCCCGCGCCTCATGCAGATCCTCTCCCGGGACGTCCACTTCGGCTACATCGGGCGCCCCGAGCGCGCCTCACCGGGCGAGGGCTACCCGGCCGCACACGCCGCCGAACAGTCGCGCATCGTACGTACCGCTCTGGACCTCAGCCTCGACACCTCCCAGTACCCCCGCAAGACGCCGGGGGAGCGGTAGGCATGCGCCGGCGGCTCACCCACACGACCCCGGGCGAGCGCTAGGCATGCGCCGGGGGCAAGCTCACAAGACGCCGGAGGAGCGCTAGGCTCCGTCGATGCTCTGGCGACGCTTCAAGAACGTCTTCGCCCAGTGGCGGCGCAAGCGCCGCGCGCGGCGATGAAGATCGCCAACCTGAATGAGAGCCCCTCGCGCGAGTTCGCGATCGGCCACATCAAGGGCATGTGGCGCGATCTCGGACGTGAGGTCGGCACGCGCAAGGTGGGCCTGCGCCGCATCGAGATCGCGGAGGGACACTTCTCCACCCCCGCCCACGACCACGGCGCCGACGAGGAGATCTTCTTCGTGCTCGGCGGGGAGGGGCTGCTGTGGCAGGACGGCAAGACCTGCGAAGTTGGGCCCGGCGATTGCATCGTGCACAGGCCAAAGCGCGGCCCGCACACGCTGCGCGGCTCCACCGGGGGACTCGATGTACTCGTCTTCGGTCAGCGACTCGACGCGGCGCTGACCGCGCTGCCCCGCGCGGGCGTGGCGTGGTCGTTCCCACGCTGGGTGGAGCTCGGCGACGGCGATCCACCATTCGCCCGCGAGGCCGCGGCCGGTGCTCCCGAGTGCCCGCCTCCAGAGGCGCAGCGCCCGCGCAATGTGGTCGCCCTCGCCGACGTACCCGCCGTCTTCGACGGGCGAGCCCGGCGTTGCGGCAGGGCGGCGGGAGCCGTCGCGACCGGCTTGAACCACGTGGTTCTGCCCTCGGGGGGACAGGGCGCCCCGGCGCACTGCCACTCCGCGGAGGAGGAGCTCTTCGTCGTGCTCGACGGCGGCGGCGTCATGGAGTTGTGGGAACGTGGCGCAGAGCGCCCCGAGGAGCATCCGCTGCGCCCCGGCGACACCATCTCGCGCCTCGCCGGGAGCGGCGTCGCACACGCACTCCGTCCCGGCGAGCAGGGGCTCACATACCTGGCCTACGGTACCCGCGAGCCGAGCGACATGTGCTTCTACCCCGAGTCCGGGCGCGTATCGCTGCGCGGCCTCGGCATCGCCCTGCGCTCCCCCGAGATCGATTACCTGCCTGATCTCTGAGCGGTGCACTCCCCCGAGGTCGATCACCTACCCGACCTCTGAGCGGTGCACTCCCCCGAGATCGATCACCCACCCGACCTCTGAGCGGTGCACTCCCCCGAGATCGATCACCCACCCGACCTCTGAGCGGTGCGGCTAGCGGGCTACCGCCCTCGTTCAGCCGCCGGGACTCGCTCGAGCAACTCAGCTGACCCTGACCGGCTTGGCGCTGGCCTCGCCACTGGCCAGGGAGATCAGGCACTCCGCCGCGCGCGGGGCTGAGCTTCAGCCGTTTAGCGAGCATTCGCGGTCAGGACAGTGGTACTGCCTCCGACCACCGTAAGCGCGAGCTCCGCCGCGAGGGGGTGGCGCCCCACGTGAGCCAGTCGCCGCCGTCCAGCCGCCGTGAGGCGCAACGCGATCTCTGCCCCCTTGCCCACCTCCAGCGAGAACGACCCCTTCGCAAGGATCAGCGTCTCCGGACCCACCACCACCCTCGCGCCCTCGCGGTGCCTGCTGACGACCTGCATAGTCAACTCCACCAACCCGTGACAGGGGGCGCCGCTGCACTCCAACTTGACGTGCACCAACCCCGAACGTCCCGGCTTGAACACCCCCATCGAGACGACCTTGACCCGCGGTTGCGGCCCCAGTCGATTTGGCGGGTCCCGTTGGAGTTCCAGGCCCGGTGGGCAATGCCGTGGTCGGGGGCAGCGTGGGAGGCTTTGGCGCAAGCGCGGCGTCGATCCCCGAGACGGTGCTCCCGTCGAGCACCGACACCGCGTCCGCTTCGGAGAGCGCCGCCTTGCCGTTGTAATACTGCACCACGTACTGCGGCGGGTCGGCGAAGCCAACCTTGTATTCGCCGCCCACCAACCCCGTGATCGTGTATTCGCCGTTGGCGTTGGTGAACGCACATCCGCCGCTTTCGGGGTTGGAGCCAAACGCACACACGATCGCCCGCTCGATCGCCGCCCCCGTCGAGGCGTCCGTCACCCTGCCGGCGATCCGACCGCCTTCGGCGAGCTTCGCGTCGATCCCCGAGACGGTGCCGCCGGCGGTGACCGTCACCGGCTGCGCTTCGGCATACGCGGACTTGCCGTTGTAAAACTGGGTGACGTAGTTGAGTTCGCCCATGAACGGCGACCCGAACCCGACGATGTATTCCCCACTCGCCAAACCCGCGATCGTGTATTCGCCGTTGGCCGCGGTGGTGGGGCATTGGGCGAGTTCTTCTTCGGTGCCTTCTTCCTCGGTTTCGCCGCCCCCTGGCCCTTCGCCGCTCGTCTTCGGGAACGCGCAGACTTCGATTCCGGCGATCGGCGCTTCGCTCGCCGCGCTGGTCACCTTGCCGGTGATCTTGCCGCTGCCTTCGGCGGCCTGTGCGAGGGAGGTCGTGCAGGCGGCAAGGACGAATCCGGCAAAGAGAGTAATCGCCAATCGCATCGGAATCCCAATCGCCAGTCGCATCGGATCCGCTACCGCCCCCGCCACACCGGCTCGCGCTTCTCCTTGAACGCCGAGGCGCCCTCTTTGGCGTCCTCGGAAGCGAACACCGGGCCCGAGATCGCCGCCTGGCGCTCCCACATCTCGGCCGTGGACCAGTCGAACTGCTCCTGCAGGATCTGCTTGGAGGCGATCAGCGCGAGCGGGCCGTTCTTGGCGAGCGTGGCGGCCAGTTCCAGCGCGGCCTCGACGGCACCCCCCGGCTCGGCCAGGCGGTTGACCACGCCGAGCTCGTGGAAGCGCTCGGCCGGCATCGTGTCGCCGGTCAGCGCCAGCTCCATCACGACGTGGTAGGGCATCCGCCGCGGCAGGCGCAGCAGCGCGCCGCCGGCCGCCACCAGCGAGCGCTTGGCCTCGGGGATGCCGAGCTTGGCACCTTTCGCGGCGACGATCAGATCGCAGGCGAGCGCCACCTCCATGCCGCCCGCCACGGCGAAGCCCTCGATCGCCGCGATCAGCGGCTTGCGCGCGGAGCGCTGGGCGATACCCGCGAAGCCGCGGTCCCCAAACCAGGGGGATTCGCCGCGCACGAACGCGCCGAGGTCCATGCCGGCGCAGAAGAAGCCCCCCGCCCCGGTGAGGATCCCCACCGCCAGCTGCTCATCGGCGTCGAGCTCCTCCAGCGCGTGGGCCACGCCCTCGGCAACAGCGGCGTTGACGGCATTGCGCACCTGCGGACGATTCAGCGTGATCAGCAGCACGCCTCCGCGGCGCTCGGTTAGTACAGCTTCTGTGGTCTCTGCGGTCTCTGTGGTCATGGCCACAGACTACGCCGCGAACAGCTTCAGCTCCGGCTCGCGCTCGCCGCGCAGTACCTCCAGATCGACCTCGACGCAATCGATCCCGCGCGCTTCGGCGAGCACGCGCGCCTGCGGCTTGATCCGCTGCGCCGCCAGCACCCCGCGGCAGGCGCCGAGCGCGGGGTCGTGGCGGATGCGCTCCAAGTAGCGCGTCAGCTGCTCGACCGCGTCGATCGTGGCGATCCGCTTGATCTCCACCGCCACCCACTCGTCCTGCGCGTCGCGGCACATCAGATCGACCGGGCCGATGTCCGTGGGCCACTCGCGGCGGACCAGCCGGAAGCCCTCGCCGCACCACTCCGGGGCATCGGCGAGCAGCTCCTGCAGCTCGCGCTCCAGACCCTCCTTCTCCAGCGACACCAGCGTGTCCAGCTCGTGCTCGATGTCCGACAGCACCTCGGTGACGGCGATCTCGAGACGGTCTTCCTGGCGCTGCTTGCGCACGGTCAGATGCGTAAGCGTTCCCTGCACATCGGTCTGGGGTTCGAGCACCGTCGGTGGGGTCATCCAGTTCAGCGGCTTCACGTTCGGCCCACCGCCGTCGGCCCACACCATGAAAGTGCCGTCCGCCTTGTGCATCAGTAGGCGCACCGCCTCGGGGAGCACCGTGGTCAGACGGCCGATGTATGAGACCTCGCAGCGGGCCACGATCAGGCGCACCTCGGAAACCTATCCGGCGCGTCGGTCAGCCTACGGGCACGGAGCCGGTGACGCTGCTCGTGTTGCTGCCGATGGTGACGAGGAAGCCGTTGCGATTTCGATGTGGCGTGAAGCTGCGTAGCACGTTGCCACCGGCGTCCAGCCACTGGACCTGCTTGGGCGGGAGTTCGCTCAGCACCCGCTCCAGGAGCTTGCTCGCCACCCTCTCGCGCCGCTGAAGTTGGCGCTTGGTGGGGTGCGCGGCCGTGTGCTTGTGCTTGTACTTGAGTTCGCGTTCAAACGCTCGCTCGAGACGTTTCAGCGCTGCCCTCGCGCGCGCAATCGGTGTCTGCGGCGGCGTGAACGTGAAGGCGTTTTCGCTCACCGGTGCGGTTATCGCAGCCCCACCGCGATAGACCAGTCGCACCGTCGCCACCCCGTCGGGCACGAGATCCACCTGGAAAGAGCCGGAGAAATAGGGATCTGCGAGGTCACCTCCAGTTTCGATTTCCGCGAGCGTCTGGCAGCCGGCGCTCGAGAGCTGATGCACGTTGGAGCCGATACTGGCAACGCAGTAGACGGTTTCGGGCTTGGGCTGGCGCAGATGCCTGAGCCGTGCCGGCAGGCACTGTGCCGGGGGGAGATGGGGGACGCGCTTGATGCCGGGGATCAGGAAGTAGCGGACCCCATTGGGGAGCTCCAGGAGCTGGCGGATGTAGCCGGAGTAGTAGCTGTTCAGTTCGAACCCCAACCGGGGGCCAAGTTGATTCAGCGGGGGCAGCTGATCGGCGGGCACTGCCGCGCGCCGCAAGACCCCGAACCGGCCCAGCGCGGCGGGTTCTGGGGCGCCGGGAAGCTCCTTTGGTTCTGATTCGAATTCATGGACGATGCCGCTGTCGCGACATGAGGGCGTTGTGGCTCGCTGCTCAGCCGTCGCCGCGGCCGCAAGCACAGATGCGAGTACGCCCACCATCAAGCACATCGTCACGATTCGATAGAGCCGATGGCCGAACATAGGCGGCGACCCTATCACCCGACTGCAAGTGTGAGCCATCTCGTCTCCTACAGCAGGGGGATGTCAGCCCGGTAGTGTCAACTGCAGCCCTTCGGCCGCCCTCGTATAGGGGTCGTACTCCTCCCTCGGCGGGCGCTCGCGGCGAATCCGCTGCTGTACCTCCAGCAATGAGGGCTCGGCCACGTAGTGGCGGCCCCGTCGCTCACCGATCGGCTGCAGCAGGCCGACGTTCACCATCGCCTTCAGCTCGCGGCTTGCTTTCAGTTCGGAGATTTCCTCGCCAGCCGTCGCCTCGAGGATCGAGCGGTAGGTCGAGTTGCGCAGCCTGAAGCCGAGCGCCGCCTCCACCAGACCGCCGACAGAGCGCTCGGGCAGTCCCTCGCCACGCGCGATCGAGGCGCACTCGCGCCACAGGCGCTCGGTCTCCTCGATGCGCCGCAGATGCGTCTTGGCCTGCCGGTGATGGGCGGTGAGGCAGAAGCGCATCCACGGCGCGGCGCTGTTATGAGGGCTCCAAGAGCCTTCCCCGACCTCAGCCAGCACGTCGTAGTAGGCACGGGTGTTGTGGCCGAGGTACTCCTCGATGCTGGAGAACACCGGCGCGACGATCTGCTCGCGCGCCAGCACCAGCGTCTGCAGGCAACGCCCCATGCGACCATTGCCATCACGGAACGGGTGGATCATCACCAGGTTGAGATGGGCCATCGCCGCCCTGATCAACGCTGGCGATTGGTCATCCTTCAGCTGTGCGACCATCGCCTCGATCAGGCTCGGGATCTCCTCGGCGTCGGGGCCCTCATACACGACCTCGCCCGACTCCCCACTGCGGACGCCGATGTAGCCAGGCCGCCAGCGCCCCGGGCTTTTGGAGAGGTCGTATTTGAGCATCATGAAGTGCAGCGCCTTGATCAGGCCCTCGTCCACGTCGGCGGCGCGATCCTGCGCGACCTGAAGCACGTAGGTCATCGCGTCGCGGTATCCGCCCAGCGCAAAGCGAGTCTCCTCGTTGGCCTGCAACGTCGGCTCGCCGTCCACCGCCGCTAGAACGTCATCAAGGCTGGCGTTGTAGCCCTCGATGCTGTTCGAGGCCTGAACCGCACGTGCGAGCGCGGCCCTGCGCAGACTGCCACCCCAGCGTCGAGGGTCGACTACACGGTGGCGCAGATCGTTGCGCAGGCCATCGATGAGTCGCAGGACCTCCCGGTCCAGCGGATCTAGACTCGGCGGAACGAACACCCGATGCATGATGGAAAGATTTTATCATGATGATAGAAAGTATCTATCTATCTATCATCGATCCCCTGCCGCTACTCAGACTCCCGCTCGGGAGTCTGCCCACCTTGCGGCGGTTCGGCGAACTGCCCCACCGGCGGCGATGGCGGCTCGTCCACCACTCCTCCGTTCAACGCCTCGCGGAACTCGCGGATGCTCTTGCCTGCCGCGCGCGTCAGTTCGGGGAGGCGCTTGGGGCCCAGCACGACCAGCGCCACCGCCGCGAGAAACATGAGGTGCACGGGGTTCTCGATACCCACACCACCCAGGCTAGCGCGCTCCCGACCCTGCGCCCGTACTCCTGGCAAGCCATGCAAACACACCGCGCACTCACGTGGATGTGGCACATACGAACGCGCCGCGCGCTGGTGCTGTGATGCCGGCCGATCCGCGCCGTACCCTGCACCCGTGGATCAGGACCCTACCTCCCCCTCTCCCTCTTCACCCTCTCCCTCTTCACCCTCTCCCTCTTCACCCCCTCCCTCCACCTCGGCCTCTCCCTCCTCGGCCTCTCCCGGCCGGCCTTACCCGCCGCCGCCCGCCTCCGAGCCCTTCTGGCCGGCGCAGGCGACGATCCTGGCGGCGATCGCCCTGCAGGTGGCGCTCCCCAAGCGACTGACCGCGGGGCCGCCGTGGCTGGTGCCCTCGCTGGAGGCCGCGCTGCTGCTCGGGATGTTCATGGCCACCCCCCGTCAGCTCGAGCACGAGCACCCACGCCGGCGGCGAGTGGCACTGGGGCTGACGGCGTTCGTAAGCGCCGCCAACATCTACTCGCTGGCCGCGCTCAGCCATCTGCTGCTGCACCGCAACGTGCAGAGCGGAACCGAGCTGATCACCGCCGGGGTGCTGATCTGGATGACCAACTTCCTGATCTTCGCGCTGTGGTACTGGGAGACCGACCGTGGGGGACCCGGACGCCGCGCCGCCGGAAACGATCGGGCGCCCGACTTCCTCTTCCCGCAGATGAGCGACGACCGCATCGAGCCGCTGTACTGGCGGCCGAAGTTCATCGACTACCTGTACGTATCGCTCACCAACGCCACCGCGTTCTCCCCCACCGACACGATGCCGCTCACCTCCACCGCCAAGAGCATCATGGGCGTGCAGGCGCTCGTCTCGCTGGTCACGATCGGCCTGATCGTCTCGCGCGCGGTGAACATCCTGGGCTGATCGGAGTCCGGAGCGGGAGAGATGTCATTCTCTTGCGCCCCTACACTTCACAAAATGAAGGGTTAGGGTCTGAAAAAGATGCATTAAACCCCCGGTAGTGTCTCAGCCTGGATCCACCGATAACGGGTTGAGCATCCGGTGCCGGTGACCGAGCCAGGGCACAGCGGCCTCCTTCCTACTACTTCACAAAATGAAGTGTAGGGGCCCCAAAGTCAATGTTGTCCCGCCGGTGCCGACCCCACGCCGCGGCAGGCACGGGGGATCGAGACTCAACCAGCTACGCCACGGCCGGCGCGGGCGCCCGAGGTTCGATCGCCAGCGCCTGCACGACGAGGTCCTTGACCTCGCCGTTGGCCCCAAGGCTGAGCGCGCGCTCCAGCGCCTCCAGGGCGCCCTCACGGTCCATCATGCGCAGGCGCAGGCGCCCGAGGCGCTCCCACGCGCCCGCGTCGGTGGGGCCCCGTTCGGCGGCGCGTTGCGCCGCTTCCGCGGCGAGGTCGACCGCGCCGACGTCTTCGTAGATGCGCGCCGCGAAGCGATGCGGCGCCGGGCGCTCGCCGTCCACGCGCGCCCAGTCGCGCACCGCGCGCGCCGCCGCCTCCAGCTCGCCGGCCTGCCAGAAGGCCAGCGTCATCAGACGCAACACCCCAACGTCGCCCGGCTGCGCTTCGCGCGCATACACCAGCCGCTTGGCCGCCAGCGCGTATTCGCCTTCGGCCATCGCGCGCTGGGCGGCGACCATGAAGCGCTCCATCCGCTCGCCCGCGGGGTCGGGCTTGGAGAAGTCCACGAAGCGCATGCTGCCCGCCGGCACGGTGCGGATGCCGTGGCTGAACTTCACCCGCGCCCACTGCTGGACTTCATCGCCCGCCCCCTCGCCGGCGGCGCTGTCGCCCGTGAAGTAGATGCCCGCCACGGTCCCCACCCCCCACTCGGGGTAGGACATGCAGCGCGCGTAGCGGTGCACCACCGAGTGGTCGGGCACCCTGCTGCCGAAGGGATCGTGCTTGGCGTTCTCGGCCGCGCTCGCCCGCGCGCGCTGCTCGGCTTCGTAGGCACGGCGCCCCGCCTCCTCGCGCGCTTTGCGCGCCGCCGCCGCGCTCACCCGCACGGCGTTGCGCGAGACCCGTCCGCCGCGCAGGCTCTCGGCCATCCGCTCCAGCTGGTCGGCCGCCTCGTTGATCGCCTTCAGGTGGCGCTCGTGCTCGACCTGGCGTCCGGGGGGCGCGAGGTCGGGGTGCCAGCGCTTGGCCATCTTGCGGCGCGCCAGCTGCACCGCGCGCTTGTCGAACGGGGGCTCCAGCTCCAGCAGCATCATCTGCTGCTCGATATCCAGCACCGTGGGCATGAGGTACAAACGGTAGGCGCATCTCGCGCCCCCTCCAGTCCTGACAGCTAATCCTTCTAAGCTGCCCGGAATGTCCGCCCAATACATCTTTACGATGCACCGGCTGTCGAAGCTGCACCCGCCCGACAAAACGGTGCTCGACGACATCACCCTGGCGTTCTATCCCGGGGCGAAGATCGGCGTGCTCGGCTACAACGGCGCCGGCAAGTCGACGCTGCTGCGGATCATGGCGGGGGTCGACCAGGAGTACCGCGGCGAAGCCGCGCTTGCGCCGGGGGCGACCGTGGGCATGCTCGAGCAGGAGCCGCACCTCGACGAGAGCAAGGACGTCAAGGGCAACGTCGAGGACGGCGTCGCGGAGACCAAGGCGCTGCTCGACCGCTTCAACGAGCTGGCCGCCGACTACTCCGAGGAGATCGCCGAGGAGTTCGGCAGGATCCAGGCGAAGATCGACGCGGCCGACGCCTGGAACCTCGACACGCGCCTCGAATACGCGATGGACGCCCTGCGCCTGCCCCCGCCGGACGCCGACGTGAGCAAGCTCTCCGGCGGCGAGCGCCGGCGCGTAGCGCTGTGTCGCCTGCTGCTGCGCGCGCCCGATCTACTGCTGCTGGACGAGCCCACCAACCACCTCGACGCCGAGTCGGTGGCGTGGCTGGAGCAGCACCTGTCCGAGTACAAGGGCGCGATCGTGGCGGTCACCCACGACCGCTACTTCCTCGACAACGTCGCCGGCTGGATCCTCGAGCTCGACCGCGGCAAGGGCATCCCCTACGAAGGCAACTACTCCAGCTGGCTCGAGCAGAAGCAGGCCCGGCTCGCCCAGGAAGAGCGCACGGAGAAGGGCCGCGAGCGCACGATCGCCGCGGAGCTCGAATGGGTGCGCATGAACCCCAAGGGCAAACGCACGAAGTCCAAGGCCCGCCTCGCCCGCTACGAGGAGCTGGTCGCCGAAGAGCGCAACGTCAAACTCGACGAGGTCCAGATCCACATCCCACCCGGGCCGCGCCTGGGAGAGAAGGTGCTGAGCGCGGCCAACCTGTCCAAGGGCTACGGCGAGCGCCTGCTGATCGAGGAGCTCTCCTTCGACCTGCCGCGCGCCGGCATCGTCGGCGTGATCGGCGCCAACGGCGCCGGCAAGACCACGCTGTTTCGGATGATCACCGGCCAGGAGCAGCCCGACAGTGGCACGATCGAGCTGGGCGACACCGTGAAGCTCGCCTACGTCGACCAGTCGCGAGATTCGCTCAACCCGGAGAAGACCGTGTGGGAGGAGATCTCCGAAGGCTACGAGCACATCCAGGTGGGCGACCGCGAGGTCAACTCGCGCCAGTACACGGCGGGCTTCAACTTCAAGGGCTCCGCCCAGCAGGCGCGCATCGGCAAGCTCTCCGGCGGCGAGCGCAACCGCGTGCACCTCGCCAAGCTGCTGCGTAGCGGCGGCAACCTGCTGCTGCTGGACGAGCCCACCAACGATCTCGACGTGGACACGCTGCGCGCGCTCGAGAACGCGCTGCTCGAATTTCCCGGCTGCGCGGTGGTGATCTCCCACGACCGCTGGTTCCTCAACCGCGTGGCCACGCACGTGCTCGCCTTCGAGGGCGACTCCCAGGTGACGTGGTTCGAGGGCAACTTCGACGCCTACGAGGAGCGCCGCCACGAGCTGTTGGGCGCCGCCGCCGACCGCCCGCACCGGATCTCCTACAAGCGGTTGGTGCGGGGATGAGGTAGGTGGCCCGCGCTGGGGCGGGCACGCCCCGCAAGTCGCCCGGGGCCGTCCGGTGTTGCTGTATGCTGTGCGGTATATGGCTGCTACGCGCACACAGGTGTACCTGACTCAGGAGCAGCGTGATCGCATCGAGGAACTGCGCGCGCGCGACGGTCGCACACTGGCCGAGGTCATCCGTGCAGCGCTCGACTCGTACCTGCCACCGCCGGAACCGGACCTCGAAAAGTTGCAGCGCGTCTTGGACGAAACATTTGGGTCCTGCCCGGACCTGGAGGTACCGCCGCGCGAGGAGTGGAATCGCTTCGACCTCGACTGGAATCGTATTGAGTCGGATCCTCCTGGACACTGACGTCCTGATCGATCACCTGCGCGGATACCGCCCGCTGCACCTACTCGACCCCAAGCTGAAGATCTCCGTGGTCACTCGCTGCGAGCTGTTCGCCGGCCGGAACGTCGACGAGCCGGCTTTGCGCCAAGCGCTGAGCGTGCTCGAGGAGGTCTCGGTGGATCGAGCCATCGCCGAGGCCGCCGGACGCATCCGGCGCACGACCGAGCTTCCGGTGCCAGACGCGCTCATCGCCGCCACCGCGCTGGAGCACGGCATGAAGGTCATGACTCGCAACCGGCGCCACTTCGAGCGGGTCGCGGGGTTGGAATTGCAGACGCCTGCGGGGGAGTCGAGCGACTCGTAGTGCCCTCGGGTTGCGCACCGTGTCCGGGCGATCGGGGTTTGGTTGAAAGGGTACGGCGCCGATCTGGGCGATCCGGGTTTGGTCGAAGGGGACGATGCCGATCTGGGCGATCGGGGTTTGGTCGAAGGGGACGGCGCCACCACGATCGCCCGCGCCGTCAGCGTGCCACGTGGAAGCTCGCGGAGCCTTCGGCGTTTTGGCTTCCATCGGCGGAGACCAAATAGATTTCGATCACGTAGGTTCCGCCGCCAGGCGGCGTCTGGATCCAGGCGCCTTCGCTGTTTTCGTATTTGGCTGCTTGCGAGACGATGCGTTCCGGCGGCCAGATGCTGCCCAGTTCATCGGCGATCACCGTCTTTTCGCCTGCCTTTTTGCGAAAGAGCGTGTGAGTCAACTCGAATCGACGCCCAACCGGCCCTTCCAGGAAGATCTTCCACTGCACTTCAGCTCCCGGCTGGCGCAGCGCCTGATCGATTTCCCGCTGGGTCAAGGGCGGTTCCCCGTCGTGGATGGCAGCCCTCCGCAGTTGGGCTTCTTCGCGTTTGAGCTGCCCGGGATGGCTCTGGAGATAGGTGTACTCGGTGATACCGGGGTACGCGTGGACATCCATTACGCGAGCCACCAACTCGGCCGGCGCGGGCGCAGGCTTCAGAACGAGGTTCCAGATCAGCACCCCGGCGGTGATCACCGCGGTGAGCGCCCCCGCGATCTGGCCCGCCTTGATCACCCCGGCACCGAGCCCTTTGGCGCTGTCCTTCGATGATGTCTCGGTCTCATGCAGGAGTCCAAATCATATCCAGATCCCAACCTTGCGGCGTGTCGGAGAGTTCTGTATTCTCCCAGCCACCATGGCTTCCCTACGGCGACGCTCGACCGGGCTTGGCGCGATCGCCGTGGTCGGCGCGATTGCGGCACTGCTCGCACCCACCGCCGCGGAGGGTTCCTTTCCCGGCGCGAACGGCGTGATCGCGTACTCGGCCGAACACAGCATCTGGGCGGTGGACCCCGCCACCGGCGACCAGCTGCGGCTGACCTCCGGCCCCGAAGACTCCGCTCCGAGCTTCTCGCCGTCGGGCGACCTGCTGGCATTCCAGCGTCGCACGACGATCGCTGTCATCGCGCCCCAGCGTCCCCCGACGGGCCCCGTCACCACATCCCAGCGTCGCCCGGTGAGCACCGTCACCGTGTACGTCGCATATGCCGATGGCTCAAACCCCACGCCGCTCGTTGCGGGCAGCGAACCCGCCTTCTCCCCCAACGGGACGCAAATCGTGTTTGTCGGGCCCTCCGGCCTCTTCCTGACAGGCGTGGCGCCGGGCTCGCCGGTGCGCCCACTAACCGATCATCCCGGCGATCGCACGCCACGATGGAGCTCGAAGGGGTCGATCGTGTTTCAGCGCGCCGATGGAGCGGGCAGCGAGCTCGACATCGTCACTCCGCCAAGCTCCCACATACGCCGGCTCTTCACCTACCACCGCGGCGCCGGCGACGAAGACCCGATCGTCATGTGGCCAGAATGGTCGCCCAACGGCAGGAGCATCTCGGTGGCGCTGTGCGAACCCGGCAGTGAAATACCCCCCGTGGAGACCGTCCCGTCGATCGTGTTCCACGCAAGCTGCGCCCCGGACGTGTGGGCGCCCTCGGGCGGAACCCCACTCGAAGCCGGCACCGGAGCGCTGCGGGGGAAACCCGACTCCTCATGCCCCCCCTTCATCAAGGGCGGCGCCAACGAAGACTTGACCTTCTTCGTCCATGGGAAACTCCTGTACCAGGACGAAGGCCCAAACTGGCCGATCGCATGGCAGCCGCTGCACCCCGGAACGTTGCGAGTGCCCACCGTGGCGTGTGCGGAAGACAAGGGAAGGGAAAACAAGCCCACCGAAGCAGTCTCGCCGGCGGTCCTGCAGCACGGTGGGGAGCTGTGCGCTTATTTTCGGCGACGCCACCGTAATATCTGCCACAGGACCTGATCGAGATCGAGACAGCCAGCGGAGGATCTGCCACAGGACCTGATCGAGATCGAGACAGCCAGCGGAGGATCTGCCACAGGACCTGATCGAGATCGAGACAGCCAGCGGAGGATCTGCCACGAGACCTGATGGGATCGGGACGGCTCATGCGGGCTTGCATGGATCGGACGACTTTCTTAGTTAGCAGTCGCTAAGATCCGTGACTCGACTTTCGGCGGTCGTCGACCTCGGCGACTTCACAAAACTACGGATAGGGAGTTGTTGTCATGCCTGGATACACCGCAAAGCAGATCGACGAGATGGAGGGCGCGTTTGGCGGCGGCCTGAAGAAGGCCCGTGCCGAACTGGGCGTCTCCTCCTTCGGCATGCAGGTCGTGGATTTGCCCCCCAACTACAACGACTACCCCGAACACGACCACGAGCAGGACGGCCAGGAGGAGGTCTACTCGGTGATGCGGGGCTCGGGCGCGATCGAGGTCGAAGGCGAGCGTTTGGAGCTCACGCCCGACGTGATGATCCGCGTCGGACCCGGCATCAAGCGCAAGCTGTTCGCTGGCCCCGAGGGGATGCGAGTGCTCGCGCTGGGTGGCAAGCCCGGAGAGCCGTACGCGATCGCCGAGTTCACCGAACTGGGCGACACAAGCTCTTAGCGCAGGGACCGAAGGCCTCATTTGGGAGCGTCCGCGCGCGTCGGCGTGGCAGCCGGCCGTGTGGGCGCTGGGCCTCCATGCCCAGCGACCGGCGCGTGGGCTCGGGCCACCGGATGAACGAGACGTCCGCGCCGAGCGTGCGCGCCGCGGCGGCGATCAGCCGTGCGGCGGCGTGCACGTCGGTGAGCTGCACCAGCTCGACCGGAGAGTGCATGTAGCGCAGCGGGATCGACACCAGCGCAGTGGGCACCCCGCCGCGCGAGAGGTGCACGGCGTCGGCGTCGGTACCGGTGTTGCGGCCGATCGCCTCAACGGTGAAGGGGATGTCCTCGCGCTCGGCCGTGTCGTGCAGCAGCTCGAACAGGCGGGGGTGCAGCGTCGAGCCACGGCTGAGCACCGGCCCCGAGCCGAGCGGGTGCTTGCCCGACTCCTTCACCTCGATCCCAGGAGCGTCGGTGGCGTGCGTGACGTCGACGACGATCGCCGCGTCGGGCTGCAGCGAGAAAGCCGAGGTGCGCGAGCCGCCGAAGGTGGTCTCCTCCTGGGCCGCGGCGACCGCGAGGAGCTCCCACTCGGCGCCGCCCGCCTGCGCCACCAGGCGCGCGGCCTCGAGCGCGACGAACGAGCCGAGGCGATTGTCCAAGGCGCGCGAGGCGATGCGCCCATTGGGCAGCTCCACCGGCTCGCCGGCGATCACCGCGACGTCGCCCACCCGCACCAGCCCGCGCGCCTGCTCGCCGTCGCGCGCGCCCACGTCGATGTGCAGGTCGCGCACCTCGGCGACCTTCTTGCGCTCCTCGTCGCGCAGCAGGTGGATCGGCTTCTTGCCGATCACCCCGGCGAGCTCGCCCTCGCGCGTGCCGATCACCACGCGCTGGCCGACGAGGATCTGCGCGTCCCAGCCACCCACCTCGCGGAACCACAGGTAGCCCTCGTCGTCGATGTGGGTGACGATCAGCCCGATCTCGTCGATGTGGCCCATCACCACCAGGCGCTGGGGGTCCGCGTCCAGGTCCACGGAGCAGTTCGCGCGGAGGGCGTGCCGAGCCCACATCGGTCGCCACCTCGGCGCCGAACGCCTCAGCCGCCGCGCGCCACACCGCCGCGGGCGCCGTCTCATAGCCCGAGGGTCCGCGCGCCGCGAGCAGGTCGCGCAGGACTTGCGGAAAGTCGTCGGCACTCATGCAGGCGAGCAATCCTCGCAGGACGTACTGGAGGATGCCGCCGTGGCGGTAGTAGTCGGCCTCACGGGGCGTGTCGATGCGCAGCGTCACCATGAACGTCCTCGCTCATCGGCACCACCTTCAGCTCGATGCGGCAGCTCGGCGATCCCCTCGATCGAAACGTCTCGTAGCCCGTCAGCCCCAGCGAGGCGACCGAGTCCTCGGGCTTGAACTGCAGCGGCAGCACGCCCATCCCCACGAGGTTGGAGCGGTGGATGCGCTCGAAGCTCTGCGCGATCACAGCGCGCACCCCGAGCAGCTTGGTGCCCTTCGCCGCCCAGTCGCGCGAGGAGCCGGTGCCGTACTCCTTGCCGGCGAGCACCACCAGCGGCACGCCTTCCTGCATGTAGCGCATCGCGGCCTCGTAGATCGAGAGCTGCTCAGCCGCCCCCTCACCGGTGGCATCGCCCGCCGTCGCGGCCGGCGACCCGCCGTTCGCCGCACCCCCCGGCAGGTGGTAGGTGAAGCCGCCTTCGGGGAGCGCCGCCCCGTCGGGCGCCCGCAGCAGGTTGCGGATGCGGATGTTGGCGAAGGTGCCGCGCATCATCACCTCGTGGTTGCCGCGGCGGGCGCCGAAGGAGTTGAAGTCGCGCGGGGCCACCCCCTGTTCCTGCAGGTAGAGCCCGGCGGGGCCGTCGCGCTTGATCGCGCCCGCGGGGGAGATGTGGTCGGTGGTGACGGAGTCCCCCCACACCGCCAGCACGCGCGCGCCCCGCAGATCCTCGACCGGCGTCGGCGCGGGCGGCATCCCCTCGAAGTAGGGCGGCAGCCGCGCGTAGGTTGAGCGCTCGTCCCAGGCGAAGCGATCGCCGGTGGGGACGTCCAGGCCGTTCCAGTGCTCGTCGCCGGCGAACACCTCGGCGTAGCTCTTGCGGAACATGTCCGACTGCACCGCGGACTCGATCGTCTGCGCGATCTCCGCCTCGGAAGGCCAGATGTCGCGCAGGTAGACATCCTGCCCCTCGGCGTCGCGGCCGAGCGGGTCGGCGACGATGTCGATGTCCATCGTGCCCGCCAGCGCGTAGGCGACGCACAGCGGCGGCGAGGCGAGGTAGTTCATCTTCACGTCGGGGTTGATGCGCCCCTCGAAGTTGCGGTTGCCGGAGAGCACCGAGACGACCGCGAGGTCCTCCTCGCCGACGACCTTCGAGATCTCCTCCGGCAGCGGCCCGGAGTTGCCGATGCAGGTGGTGCAGCCGTAGCCGACGAGGTTGAAGCCAAGCTGCTCCAGCGGCTCGGTGAGCCCGGCGCGGTCGAGGTATTCGCTGACGACCTTCGACCCGGGCGCGAGCGAGGTCTTCACCCACGGCTTGCGCTGCAGGCCGCGGGCGAGCGCGTTGCGCGCGAGGATCCCGGCCCCGATCATCACGGAGGGATTGGAGGTGTTGGTGCAGCTGGTGATCGCGGCGATCACCACGTGGCCGTGGCGCAGGGTGGTCGAGGTGCCATCGGAGAGCGTGACCGGCACCCCGCCGTTGCCCTTCCCCGCTCCTGACTTCGCCTCGCCGGACCCCGGTCCCTGCGCCCCAGCGGACCCCGACCCCTCAGCGCCCCCCGACCCAGTGCCCCCCGACCCCGACCCCTCGGCCCCGCTCCCCTCCGCGCCGCTCGCCGCCGACGCCTGGGCGTGTGCCACGCGCGCGCCGTCGCCGTTGGCGGGCTCCTGCGAGGCCGTGGGATCGCTGGCGGGGAACGTGGCCGCCACCGCTTCGTCGTCGCCGTTTGACGTCGGCACGTAGCCCGCGAGCGCGCGGCGGAAGGCCGGCTGGGCGTCGGTCAGCGAAACACGATCCTGCGGGCGCTTGGGGCCGGCGAGGCTCGGCACCACCTCGCCGAGGTCGAGCTCGACCTCCTCGGAGAAGCGGGGCTCGGGGGAGTCCGCGTCGTGCCACATCCCCTGCTCGCGCGCGTACGCCTCGACCAGCTCCACCTGCTCGGCGGGCCGCCCGGAGAAACGCAGGTAGCGCAACGTCTCCGCATCGATCGGGAAGATCGCGCAGGTGGAGCCGAACTCGGGCGACATGTTGCCGATCGTCGCGCGGTCGGCGAGCGGCAGGCCGGCGAGGCCGGCGCCGTGGAACTCGACGAACTTGCCCACCACGCCGTGGGCGCGCAGCAGCTCGGTGACGGTCAGCACGAGGTCGGTGGCCGTCGCCCCCTCGCGCAGCGCGCCGTGCAGGCGGAAGCCGACGACCTGGGGGATCAGCATCGACAGCGGCTGGCCGAGCATCGCCGCCTCGGCCTCGATCCCGCCGACGCCCCAGCCGAGCACGCCGAGCCCGTTGACCATCGTCGTGTGCGAGTCGGTGCCCACGCAGCGTGTCGGGGTAGGCGGCGGGCGGGCCGTCGCCGTCGGCGCGCGTCGGCGACGAACACCACACGCGAGAGGTACTCGAGGTTGACCTGGTGCACGATCCCCGTGTCGGGCGGGACGACCTTGAAGTTGTCGAACGCCTGTTGGCCCCAGCGCAGGAACAGGTAGCGCTCCTGGTTGCGCTCGAACTCGCGCGCCGCGTTGATCGCGAAGGCGTCGCGCGTGCCGAAGGCGTCGACCTGCACGGAGTGGTCGATCACGAGCTCGGCCGGCGCCAGCGGGTTGATGCGAGCCGGGTCGCCGCCCATCTGCGCCATCGCGTCGCGCATCGCGGCGAGGTCCACCACGGCGGGCACGCCCGTCAGGTCCTGCATCAGCACGCGCGCGGGGGTGAACGCGATCTCGATCGATGGCTGCGCCGCCGGGTCCCAGCCGGCCAGCGCCTCGATGTCGCCCGCGCGCACCGTCCCCGAGCCCGAGGCCGCGCCCTCGGCGCGCAGCAGGTTCTCCAGCAGCACCTTCAGCGAGAACGGCAGGTGCGCGACGTCGAAGCGCTCGGCGAGCGCGGCGAGGCGGAAGATCTCGTACTCGCGCCCCCCCACCGAGAGCGTGCCCCGCGCGTCAAAGCTGTTGGCGGCCATGGCTCCAGTCAATCAAAGAACGCCGGCGCGCCGCTCGACCGCAGCCGGACATTGGCGGAATCGCCCTCCGCCGCCAGCTCAACCGGCAGCCGGACGCCGGCGGAATCGCCCTCCGGCGCCAGCCCGACCGGCGGCCGGACGGTGGCAGGATCGCCCTCGGCGGCCAGCTCGACGTGGCCCTTACCCGTCCGCTTGGAGCGCAGCAGCGCCGCGTCGCACGCCTCCAGCAGCTGCTCGGCGCTCATCGGGGGGTGCCACTGGGCGACGCCGATCGAGGCGCAGACGCCCGCGACGAGGTCGAAGAAGGAGACCTCCGCGAGCCGCGCCAGGGCGCGCTCGCCGGCGAGCGCGGCGCTGTGCAGGTCGGCGGCCGGGAGGATCACGACGAACTCGTCGCCGCCGTAGCGCGCAACGCGGTCGAAGGCACGGAACTCGCCCTGCAGCGCGCGCGTGACGCCGCGCAGCACGGCGTCCCCGGCGGGGTGCCCGTGGCGGTCGTTGACCAGCTTGAAGTCGTCGAGATCGAGCAGCAGGCAGGCGAGGCGCCCGCCGGTGCGAGTGGCGCGGTCGATCTCTTCGCGCAGACGGCGGCGCATCGCGCGGTGGTTCATTGCGCCGGTGACGGCGTCGGTGCCGGCCTCCGCGCGCGCGCGCAGCAGCGCCCGTGTGTGCGCCGCCTGATCGACGAGCGCCCCGGCGCGGGCGATCTCGGGCTCGGTCCACCGCTCGGCGCGCCGGCGCGCGGCGATGACCACCGCCTCGACCTCGCCGCGCACGGTCAGCGCCATCAGCAGCGCGCAGCCGAAGCCGGCGGAGGCGACGCGCGGCAGCGAGGCGGCCAGCTCGCGGGCGCCGACGGCGAGCACGCTTTGGCCGGTGCTCGCGACCCAGGCAACCCCCGGCGGACGCTCGGCGCGGGGCACGACGTAGCTGAGACGGCCCTCGCCGCCGAACAGGTAGGCGACGACCGGCTCGCCCTCACGTCCGCCCCCCTCGGGGGCGAGATGGTGCACCTGCATCTCATCGGGGGGGTGGGGCCCCATGACCATGCACAGCTCATGCGCGAGCGCGCGCAAGACCGCCTCGGAGTCGCCGCTCTCGTCGGCGAGTCGCATCAGGCGGCGCAGCGCACCGAGCAGCGGGTCGCCGTGAGGCTCGGCGACAGCACGAAACGGACTATCGGGGCTTGCGGTGGCCATAGGGACGACTCTAGATGGAACGCAGGCGGCGCCGTGTCGTTTTTGTGATCGCTCCCCAACGCCGCCATCGCGAGCGCGGAGGATTGGCGAGAGTTGTTTATTTGTGATCGTCCGCGCCGGGATGTCTCACCGACGGCCCTGGGCGCGGGATCGACGGCTCTGAGCGTGGGACCGACGGTCCCGGGCGTGGGGCCTACGTGCCCCACGACGATGGTGGTGGCGGCCCCGGCGTCGATGCCGGCGGTGCTTGTGCTCGGGCTTCTTGCGCGGGCAGTTGCGGACGGCGATCTTGGTGGTTTGCGTGATCCGCGCCCCGCTCTGCGCGACGATCGTCGTGGGCATCGTCAGGTGCGAGCCACAGAGGGTGCCGTTGCGGTTGTCGGTCAGCACCGAGTTGAGGGCTTTGGGGAGGCTCAACGCAAAGCTCGAGATCGGCACATCCGGCAGCGATTCGAACGAGGAGGAGAGAATCCCCGTGGCGGCGATGTGGGTGTGGCCGACGAGCACCACCTCGACCCCATCGCCGGTAAGGATGATGTCGAGGTCGGGGTACGCTTCGCTGCCGTGAGAGACGAAGTAGGCGGACCCCGTGAGCACCCCGCCCGAAGCCGGGAGACGCTCGCCTCCGACCGAATCCGGTAGACATGCGCCTTTGGCGCAAGTCCCCGGTTCGGCCAGCATCCCCGTTTCGGGTAACACCGGCGTGGTGACGGTGGCTGAGCCGACGCGTGCTTCTTTGGAGCAGCCACCGGGCGGTGGGCCGGCTTCGAAGGTCGCCGCCGGGCAGGCTTTGTGCAGCGTGGTGATGCGCGCCGCCAGCTTCTTCGGCAGCGAGGTGAGCACCTCACGGATGTCGGCCTGACCGGCGGCCTGCGTGACCTTGACTTCGAGGCTGGCCCCATCCACCCGCGAGGCGCGCGCGCCGGTGGCGGCGGTGAGCTTCGGGGTGAACCCGAGCTTGTTGCATTCACCCACCTGGAAGGGACTCGAAACGCCCAGTTCGGTGAGGGCGCCGGAGCCGGGGACGAAGCCGCCGAGCTGCGATTCGGTGGCGAGCGCTTCGCAGTCGGTTGGGTTGAACAGGAAGTTGGGGCGGTTGACGGCGATGCTGATGTTGCGCAGCCGCAGCGGAACTCCTTCGACGATCGTCGGCAGCGTGCTGGAGACGATCAGGCGGCCGTTGTAGAGGCCGACGCCGATACTCGCGCGCGTGATCACCTCGCCGAAGTCGTACGGGCCGGCGGCGGCGGGCACGACGATCGAGAGCCCATAGGGGGCGCCGTCGTAGGGGCCGGTGATGAAGGCGTGGCCCGTGAACGTAAAGGGTTCGGCGCCGGCGCCCGCGCTCACCGCGACCGTGCCGACTTCGCTGGCGCTCGGGCAGGTGCCGGCGTTGGCTTGGGCTTCCCCGCAGAGCGTCACCGAGGGGATCGCGCCGAGCAGACCGGGCGGCAGCGTGGTCTGCACCTTCGACAGGTACTGTTGGCCTTCGCCGCGCGCGAGCTGGAGCGTGAAGGGGCTGTGGGCGCCGGCGCGCGCCGGGCTCTGCGGGGGAGTGGTTTGCGTCGGCGCGAACGGCAGCGGCGCGGGGCAGGAGCCCCCTTTGCCGGTGGCGTCGACGGTGAAGCCATGCGTCTGCGTCGCCTGCGCCGGCTGGCCCGTGTAGGGGGTGAGCGCGGCCGCCGGTTCGGCGAGGCCGCAGCGCAGCGGGTTGGCGAGCGGCGCCCGCGGCCCGCCGCGGAAGGTGAGGATGAAGTCTTCGAAGGGCACCTGGGGATCGTCGGTGAAGATCGCTGTCAGCCGGCCGGTCTGCGTGTTGGCTTTCACGTGGCCTTCCAGGCGCAGCCCCACTCCGTACTGCGGCGCTTCGGCGGCGAGGAAGATGCGGAACTCCTCGCCCGATTCCGCGCCCCCCGGCTCGGGCGCGCCGAGGTAGACCTTGCCCGCCAACGACCCGTCCGGAATCCCAGGGGCGTTGACCGCCACCGTCCCGATTTCCGAGCCCGCGGGGCATTCGATGGTTTCGTCGGTGCCCAGCTTGAGCTGCGCATTGGTGCAGCCTTCCAGGCCGCGCGCAGCGGCCGGGTTGAGCGTCATCCCTTCCGGCAGCGAGACTTCGGCGTTCTGCAGGTCGGGCGAATCGGGCTTACCCGGTTCGGCGAGGAGCTGGGGAATGTGGAGGTCCACCGTCGCGCCGTCGGGCTGATCGGAGCGGCTGGTTTCGGGGTCAAGCGAGAGCGAGGGGTCTTCGAACGCGAGCGCGTCGCAGCCGGTGGCGAGGATCGCCGTCCCATCTTGCAGCCGTGTTTCGTCGGCATATTTGAGAAATGCGCCTTCGGCTTCATAGGAGTCCACGTGCAGATAGGTGGTCGAGGGATTCGTGCAGACGCTCTGCGAGCTCGGCATCGTGATGAAGGCGCGAGGCGCTTCGCCGGTGTGGGTGTGTTCCTGCGGCACGCCCCAGAAGATCAGCCGCGACGCGATCAGTTCGGGCTGCGTGGGGATGTTGTGAATCTCGAAGAACTCGTGGTAGTCGCCGCTCGGCACGCCGCTGCTTTCGGCGGTTTCGGCTTCGTGGTGCCAGCTGAGCCCCCCTTCGAGGTAGATCGCGCTCTGGAGCTTCGTACCGCTGATCGATTCGGCGAGCGCGAGCGTGGAGCTCTTCACCTCCACGCCGAACCGCGCGGGCTCGCCCGGCCGGCGCGCGAGGTTGTAGACGGGAAAGCTTTCCGTCACGGTCTTCTTGATGCCCAGCGCCAGTTCCGCCGTGCCCTGCGCTTCGTCTTCGCCGACCTGCGTCGATGCGGGACATTCGAGCGCCGCAATCTGCGCTTCCGGGCATTCCTTGGCGGCTTCGGGGTCAACGGCCAGGCCCGGCGGCAGGTCCACGCGCGCGTCGCGGACGTGGCCCACGGGGACCCTCACTTCTTCGGCCAGGATGTTGGTTTCGGTGGTGTAATCGAAGGCGAAGTCGGTGATCCCGAAGTCGGGGTGCCCGGCGGCCTGCGTGTAGAATTCGGCGGCGGGATCCTTTCCTTCACTGTTGCAGGCCTTTTCCTTGCAAGTGCCCGCTTCCCATTTGTTCACGCCGAACGCCGCGGAAGCCACGGGCGCCGCCACTCCGCTGGCCGCGCAGCAGAGCAGCGCGGCCAGCCCGATCCTTACCTCTCCGATCCTCACACAACCCTATTACCCCCACCCGGGGGCTTCTAACACACCCGCCGGTGGCTTCTGAAGTCAGGCCCCAGATCGGGCCCTCTCAACTCAGGCCCTGAACGTCACCGTGGCAAACGCCTTCGAGGTGATGTTGCCTTTTTTGCTCTTCGGCACGAACCCGACGCGCACCTTGATCCGCAGCTGGCGGAATTTGCGCAGCACTTCCTTGCCGGTCGAGGTGAGCGACACCTTGACGTTGGTGCGCCCGCCCGCGCCGACGTTGCGCTTGGTGAACTTGAGGTCGGTGCCGCCGCCGCTGACGCTGCCGGCGGTCGGCAGCTGCACGTTGAGCGTCGCGGTGGCGCCCTTGGTGCTGTGTTTGACGACTTCCACCGGGCAGTTGCGCACCGAGATGACGGGCGAGGAGAGGATCGCCGCCAGGTTCTGGCCGACGAGCGTGGTGGGCATCGTCAGCTTCGAGCGGCACAGCTTGCCGTTGGCGCCAAGCACCGAGTTGGGGCCGGACGGTAGGTAGAGCGAGATGTTCGACACCGGTACGTCGGGCAACGTGTTGAACGACGTGGTGATCTGCGAGTTGGCCACTTTGGTGCGCCCCACGAGGATCACCGTGACGCCGTCCCCGTTCAGGATCAGATCGAGGTTGGGGTAGGCTTCGCTGCCGTGCGACACCAGCCAGGCGGTGCCGGTGAGCGTCCCCGGCAGCACCGGCGTGGTCGCTTTCACGGTGCCGACGTTCGCTTCCTTGGAGCAGCCACCGGGCGCGGGACCGGCTTCGAAGGTCGCCGCCGGGCAGGCCTTGGCGAGCGTCGAGAGGCGCACCGGGAGCTGCTTGGGCAGCGTGGTGGTCACCTGCAGGATGTTCGCCTGACCAGTCGGCAGACCGATGTTGACTTCGATGTTGGCGCCGTTGGGGATCGAGGTTTTCGCGCCGGCGATCGCGGCGAACGAGGGCTTGAAGGCCAGCTTGTTGCATTCTTCGACGACCAGCGGGCTCTTGGCTTCGGCGGTGGTGAACGTGCTGGAGCCGAGCAGCGTCGTACCGGTGAGCGTCGATTCGGTCGTGAGCGTTTGACAGCTGGTCGGGTTGAGCATGAAGCCCTGCCGGTTGACTTCCACGTTCAGGCTCTGCATGCGCAGCGGGATGCCCTTGAAGATCGTGGGCACGCTGCCGGCCACCACCACGCGCGAGGTGTACGGTTCGACGTTGATCGTCATGTGTGTCACAACGTTGCCGAGGCTGAACGGGCCGGCGACGGCGGGCACCACGATCGCGAGACCGTATGGCGCGCCGCTGTAGGGGCCCGTGAGGTAGGCCGAGCCGGTGAACTGGTACGGCGCGGAACCCGCCCCCGCGAGCACCGTGACCGAGCCGAGCCGGCTGGAGGCCGGGCAGCCGCCCGTGCCGGCGGTCGCTTCGGCGACCTGTACTTCGGTGCAGAGCGACACCGCCGGGATCCGCCCGACGAGGCCGGCCGGCAGCACGGTCTTGATCTGCGAGAGGTACTGCTGGCCCGAGGGCCGCGTGACGGTGAACGAGAAGTTGGTCGACGCCCCTCCGGTCGCGGGCTGGGTGGAGCTGCTCTGCGTGGGCGCGAACGGCAGCGGCGAGGTGCAGGTTCCGCCAGAGCCGTTGCTGTCCACCGCGAACGCGGCGGAGGGCGTTTGCGTGAATTCTGCGCCAATGTACGGCACGAGCTTGGTCGTGGTCGTCGCGGTCCCGCACGCGAGCGGGTTGGCGATTGGCGCGAGCGGGCCGCCGTTGAAGTGCAGGATCACGTCGCTGAAGGGCTGCTGCGGGTTCTTGACGAAGCTCGCGGTCACCCGTCCGGTCGTTTCGTTGAGCGTGATCGAGCCTTCCAGGCGTACGGAGACGCCGTAGCGCGCCGACTCGGCGTCGAGGTACATGGTGTAGGGCTGTTTCGTGATCGGTCCAGATTCGGGCCCACCGAGATACATGTTCCCCTGCAGCGAGTTCGGCGGAAGGTCGGGGACGTTCAGCGTAACCGTGCCGATCTTCGAGCCGGCCGGGCATTCGACTCCCGGTGTGAGGCTGTGGATCCTGGCCTGCGCCGGGGTGCACGTTTCGAGACCGTGCGCAGCCGCGGGATTGAGCGTCATCCCTTCCGGCAGCGTGACGGTCGCGTCCTCCACCTGCGAAGAGTCGATAGCTGCGGGGCTGGGATCGTGCGGCACGATCAGTTCGGTCGTGACGCCGTCGGGCTGATCGGACTTGGTCGTTTCAGGTGTCATCGAGATCGCCGGCACGAACGGAACAGGCGAGAAGGGCGCAACGCCGTTGCAGCCTTCGGCGGCGACCGGCGTGACGTATGACTTCGCGGCTTCCTGGCCTTCGAGGGATTTGAGTTTCACCGTGGTAGTCGTGTTTTCTCCGGGGCCTTCACAAAGGCTCGAGTTCGTGATGAACCCACCCCGCCCGGTGGTGCCAATGTTGCCGAAGAGGACCAAGCGCGAGGAGATCAACGGCAATGCGGGGGAGACCTTGATTTCGTAGTAGTCGTGGTAGTTGCCGGCCCATTCGACGTGGCCTTCGATCAGGGTGTGCGCGTAGTACTGCTGCGCCTCGAGGAATTCCTGTTCGACCACCGACGGGAAGCCTCCGACTCCGGGTTTTGCACCTGCTTCTTCGGCCTTTTTGAAACCTGCCTTAAGCTTAGCTTCGGTCAGTGGCTGAGGAAGTTCCAGGGCCACTCCGAAGTCCGAGGCGAGGCCGTACGGCTGAACGAGGTTGTAGACCTTGCCTTCGAGCGGCAGGTCCTCGTAGAATTTTGGAGCGGGTTCAATGAGAACGACTACTTTGTTGACCCCGATTTCGGACCTTACTTCGTTTTTTCCTGCTTTTTTGTTTACTTTACATTCAGGCGCGGTATAGAAGCCGGTTTCGGGTATTACTTCCGTTTCACCGAAGTCGGCGAGTGAGCACTTTTCCACGGCCTCGGGGTTCGCGCTCACGCCCGTACCGACGTCTGTGCGTACATGCGTGACGAGGCCAGTGGGCGCAAAAGCTGCGGGAATGAACGGAGGGCTAGCTTTCTGAATTTCGTAAGTATCGACCTTGAATTCAGACACCCCGTACGGTGGATGGCCAGCGGCCTGCGTATAGCCTTCTTTTTCGGCTTTCGCCAGTTCTTCCGCAGGCGTCGACGGCGGCGGGGCTTTGTTGCATTCCTCAAACCCCGTTTTGCAGTTCCCCGCGAAGACACTTTCGACGCCAAGCGCTTCCGTCGCCTGCGCCGCGGGCGCCGCGACAACAGCGAAAGCAAAACCCGCGCAGGAACACAGCGCAGTAAGCCAGACGCGAACAGACCGTACCGTCGAGTCAGTGGGGAACCTCATGTCATCCTCCCTCGTAGCCCAGGGCATCCTTGTTGCCCCTAGGAACACACAGTCTATACCCAGGTTGCGCAGACCTTAAGCAACTTTTCGCCCAGCGGGATCGGTCAGGGGGTCCCACTTGGACCTATGACGAGCCAGATCGAGGCTGAGTACCTACGACGAGCCGGGTTGGGCAGTCGTCAGCGGCGCGCTCTCCTCGCGGGCGATCGCGAGCGACTGCTCGAGGCCGGCGCCGGAGCGGTCCACGAGCGGCTGCAGCAGCATCCGCAGCGGCAGCGCCGGGGCCACCCAGCCGGGGGCGGTCACGCGGCGGGCGCGGCGCTCGATCCCATGCTCGATCGCGTCGAGGGCGCGCGCCAGCGGCACCGGTTTGACGGCGGCGCGGCGCGAGCGGGGGGCCTGTTCGAGCGCGCGCGTCTGCGTGCCGCGGCTGACCATGTCGGTGTCGATGAAGCCGAAGTACGCCACGCCCACGCGCGCGCCCGTGTGCTGCAGCTCGATGCGCAGCGTGTTGCCGAGCGCCTCCACGGCCGCCTTCGAGGCGTTGTAGGCGCCCATCATCGGTGCGTGCATCGCCGCGGCGAGCGAGGCGATCGGCAGCGCGTAGCCGCGCGGGTGGGAGATGTGCGGCCCGGCCGCGCGCAGCGTGTAGTAGACGCCGAGCAGGTTGACCGCGATCGTGCGCTCGAAGATCGCCGGGTCGCCCCCGAGAAGCGGCAGCTGCGCGGCGACGCCGGCGTTGGCGACCGCCACGTCCAGGCCTCCCAGCCGCTCGACCGCCCCCTCCACCGACCGCTCGACCTGGGCGCGGTCGGTGACGTCGCACTCGAACCACGGCGCATCGCCGCACTCCGCGGCCACCTGCGCCAGCAAGTCGGGCTCCAACCCCGTCAGCGCCACTCGCGCCCCCCGCGCGTAGAGTCGCCGCGCCGTCCCGGCCCCGATCCCGCGCGCTGCGCCAGTGATCAGCACGCGCCGGCCCTCCAGGGGTATTGCGGCGGGGCGCCTCATCTCGTGCTCGGGACGATTGTGGTCATCGGGGACCTGAGCCTATACGCCGCCGCGAACACGAGCGCCGCGAGCACGTTCAGCACGAGCTTGTAGTCGAGCGCCACCTTGCCGAAGACGGCCGCGGTGCTGGGGCGCGGGCCGGTGGGGATCAGGCCGAGGACGCTGAAGAGGGCGGCGACGAGCAGCGCGGCGAGCACCATCGTGCAGTACATCAGCGCGACCGTTCGCAGCGCGTACTCGCGGCCGTAGTACTTGCGGTAGATCAGGATGATCGGCAGCACGATCAGGTCGGCGAAGAGGAACGCCAGCACCCCGGCGAAGCCGATCCCCCCCGACCACAGCACGGCCGCGAGCGGCACGTTGCCGATCGAGCAGACGAACGACGCCACCGCGATCAGCGGGCCCACGAGCGCGCTCTCGATCGCCGGCCACGGCGCGGGGGCGTTGACGATGAAGAGGCTCTCGAAGAAGCCGTCGCTGAGCTGCGCGATGAAGCCCGCCAGCAGGAAGCCGAGCGCGATCTCCTTGTAGAGCATTGCCCAGTCCATGCGGAAGTTGCCCGCCACCTCGGCCCAGGCGGCGCGCGAAGTCAGCCGCTCGCGCCAGCTGCGCTCGGCGTCGCCGGCGGTGTGTTGGTCGTGGCAGTGGTTGTGATCGTGGCCGTCATCCGTGACGTTCTGCGCGTGCTCGCGCGCGCGGGCCTCCAGGCGCGCCGGCACGAACAGTCGCAACGCCAGCGCCATCAGCGCGATCATCACGACACCGCCGAGATACTCCGCGAGCGTGAACTGCCAGCCGATCAGCACCCACAGCACGAGGCCGAGCTCCCACACGAGGTTGGTCGAGGCGAACTGGAACGCCAGCGAGGTCGTGGAGGATGCGCCCTTGGCGAACAGCGAGCGCGCGATCGCGATCGCCGCGTAGGAGCACGACGAGGAGGCGGCTCCGAGGCCGGTCGCGAGCGCGACAGGCCTCGGCCCCGAGCCCGCCAGAGCCGCCTGCACGCGCTCGCGCGGCGCCCACGCCTGCACGATCGCGCTGATCGCAAAGCCCAGTACCAGCGCCCACCACACCTCCCACGCCATCAGCAGCGAGTCGCGCAGACCGTGCCAGATCACTTCGAGCGCGCTCATGCGCAGGGACCGTTGCTCATGCAACGAACGCTAGCGTTTGTGGCGGGGCAGGACGCCCCGCCCCCAGGGGATTGGTACTCGTGACTACTCGCGCGGACGCGCCCCCAATGATCCGCTCAGGTCACCGAGCCGTCGGTCCCCGCTACGCCTTCAGCAACGTGGGCCGTTCGAAAGTCGCCGCTTCGGGGATCACGAGGCCCGCTTCGGTTTGGAACCACTGCTCCAGCAACGAGCAGTACATCGCGCGGAAGTCCGAGGTGTTGACGAGGTTTTCGTTTTCGTCGAGTTTCGTGAGGCCGGGGAACTCGCCGATCATCGTGCCCGCCACCTTCGTGCCGATCAGGAACGCCACGCCGGCCGCGCCGTGGTCGGTGCCCGAGCCGTTTTCCTGGGGGTGACGGCCGAACTCCGACCACAGCTGGACGATCACGCGGTCGTCGAGCTTGCGCGCTTCCAGGTCGCGCTGGAACGCCACCACCGATTCCACGGTCTGGCCGAGGTTCGCGCTCAGCGTGGTGGGCTCGTCGGAGTGGGTGTCGTAGGTGCCGATCCCCGTCAGCGAGGCGCACTTGATCGGCAGCCCCGCCGCCAGCATCGCCGCTAGCGCTTCCAATCGGCCGGCGAATTCGCCGCCGTCCTTCGGGTAGGGGACGGGGGCGGTGTACGTCGGCTTGCCTTCCGGGCCCACGAACGGGGCCATCTCCTCGAGCACGATGCTCGTGTCCCACGCCGCGCCGCGCGCCTGCGCGTAGGCGGGCGAGGGGGCTCCGAGGGCGCCCAGCTGGCCGAAGGCTTCCATCGCCGGCCCCGCGATCGGTTCGTCGAAGCCGTACGCCCACATGTTGTAGTCCGTCGGCGAGCTGACGGCCGCCACGGGCATCTTTTCCGTAGCCAGCGCGGGCGCCAGGCTGTAGTCGAGCGAGAGGCCCTGCAGCGGGTTGTCCGGTTCGCCGGTCGCGTCGAGGAAGCGCCCGATCCAGCCGCTGCGCGCGTTGGTGTCGAGCTGGCCCACCTCCCAGTAGTGGCGGCTCGTGAAGTGACTCTCGTCGGGCGGGTCGTACCCGACGGCCGGGAACACGCTCACCTTGCCCTCGCCGTGCAGCGTCGCGAGGCCCTGGGCCTGGGGGTGCCACATCAGGTTGGGGTCCTCGCTGAACGGAACGCCGCTGCCTTCCGCGAGGGCGAGCGCGGGGCGCAGTGCGCGGTAGCGCGCTTCCCCCACCGGCGCCAGCACCGACAGCGCGTCCCAGCCGCCTTCCATGAAAATCGACACCAGCACCGGCTGGTTGGGGGAGGTGGCGGCGGCCTGGGCGATGCCCTCTTCGAAGTGGCGCGCGCCCAGCATCGAGGCGCCATACACCGACACCACCGCGCCGGCGGTGCGCAGCAGGAAGCTGCGCCTGTCCATCCCGGTGCCCGCCGGCAGCGGCATCCCCGGCTCGATCGCGGGCAGCCCGCGGCCGGGCGCCGCGATTCTGCTGCCGGGCGTCGCGATTCCGCGGCCGGCCCCCGCGCCCGGAGCCGTGACCCGGTTCCCCGCGGCCGCGAGACCGCGGCGCAGCAGCTGCGCACGGTTGAAGTCGTTGCATGAGCAGCCAGACATCAGCTCACCTGCATGTCGGGGGAGGTGGCGATCAGCATGCGCAGTGCGTTCTGGCGGATCGCCCGGTAGGGGCTCTGCTCCCATTCGGCCATTTCGGCAGGCATGCACGACTGCGCGAACTGCGCGATGCACTGCTGCGATTCGGCCGACAACGGCGGGTTGCCCCAGTAGGCGAGCGCGCTCTCGAGCGCCTGGGTCGCGGTCTCGGTCGGGTCGTACTCCGGTTCGCCTTCGGCCGGCCACGGGTTGGGGTAGGTGTTGGCAACCACGTAGTTGGCCAGTTCCCAGCGCGCCCTTACGGTGGAGGTGTCCAGCCAGCGGCCGAATTCCCAGCCGGAGACGTTGGGCGGGTAGAACAGCTGCTGCCCCGCCCCGGATGACAGCCACGTCCACGCCGTGGTGTCGATGTAGCGGCCGATCGCGCGCAGCAGCCCGGCGTTGTAGACGACCGGGGGCGTCAGGAGCTCGGGACCTTCGTAGAAGTCGGGGTGCTGGAGAATCGCCTCCACGACCGCCTGGATGCTGAAACCCGAGCTCGTGTAGATGCCCTGCAGCGAGGCCAGCGTCGCTTCGTCGGGCTGCGTGGGGATGAAGTAACCCCACAGCTTGGTGACGAAGAACGAGGGGTGCAGCGGGTGTGAGACGCACATTCGCACCGCGTCTTCCCAATCCCAGTTGCCCGTCTGCCCGAACACGGTCTTCTGGCCTTCGTCGTGCTTGGAGGGGTCGTAGTGAAAGTTGTGCATACCTCCTTCTGGGGACCATTCCGCCTGCCACCCGGTCAGCGCGCGCCCCATTTCGCGCACGTCGTCCTCGGTGTACGCGCCCCGGTCGGCGCCCAGCGAGAAGAGCTCCATCATCTCGCGCGCGTAGTTCTCGTTGGAGTCACCCTTTTCGTTCTCGATCCCGTCGAGGAACACCAGCATCGCCGGGTTGGAGGTAACCGCCAGGAACAGGTCGTAGAAGCTGCCGAGCGCCTTTTCACGGAACAGCTCGTTTTGGTTGAGCATCAGCTGCGGGCTGTTCACCTGCGCGTTGGAGCTGGCAAACCAGTCGTGCCAGATGAAGGTCATCCGCTCGACCAGCTGTTGGTTGGAGCGGACCATTCGATCCAACCACCAGCAGTGGTCATCGCCCCAGGTGTGCGCCGGATCGAGCGGCTTGCCTTCTTCGTTGGTAGGTGCCGGCCCATTCAGCACCGCTTCCCCCGACGGCCGCGTGAGGCCATACACCACCTGCTGCAGCGGCTGCCCCGCCAGCGCTTGCGCTTCGCCGGGCCGCGGCCCGAAGCCCGCGCGCCACAACAGCCGCTGAGCGCCCGCCATGCTCAGCGGCGCGCCGAGCGTTGCCACAGGCGCGCTCGATGGCGCCGGCGGCGTGGCGGGAGCCGTTGGCAGCGCCACCGCCCGGGCCGCAAAGGTGTGCGGGTGCTTGCCCTTGTGGCGGTGGTGGCGCTTGTGCTTGCGGGAGCGCTTGGGGTGTCGGTGGTAGGACTCTGGGTCTCGGTGGTCCGCCTTGGGCGGGTATTGGTGCCTGGCCTTGCGATGCTCGTGGACCTCCTGCGGATGGCCGTGGCCGCGATGGGGCGCGCCACGATGGGGCGCGGCAGTACGTGAGGCACCCTGGCTGGTCCCACCCATCCGCTGCTTGTACAGCACGCGGGGGCGTTTACGTCCAAACCGCGGCTCGGCTCGACATTTGTTGGAGCCTCCGGCTCAGCTCGGCAGGTGAAACGGCACCGTGGTGATCACGATCCCCGGCAGCTGGCGCAGCGCGCGGCGCAGGCGGGGGGCGATGCCGTTGTGCAGAGCGCGGTGCCAGTAGCGGCGAGGCACCAGTTCGGGCAACACGACGGTGATCGTGAAATGGGGCGCTTGGTCGTGCAGCAGGCGCAGGTAGCGCCCCAGAGGCGCAACCAGCGCGCGGTAGGGGGAGAGCACGATCTCCAGCGGCACGTGGTCGCCCCACTCCTGCCAGTAGGAGCGAAAGCGCTTTGCCTCCTCCTCGTCGGCGGAGATGTGCAGCGCGAGCACCGGCTGGCCGAGCGAGGCGGCGTAGGCGAGCGCGCGCAGCGAGGCGAGGTCCATCGCGATGATCGGCACCACGGTGAGGTTGAGCACCTGATCGGGCGCCTCCTCGTGCTCACCCTGACCGCTCATCACGATGCTCGCCCCGCGCTCCAGTTCGGCGAGGCCGCTGGGCGGCGGCGTGATGCTCCGCGCGCGGGCCTTCGCGGCGAGCGGCTGCAGCGCCACCGCACGCCCGACGGCGAGGTAGTGCTTGCGGATCCGCAGGAACAGGGTGACGAGCAGTGGGATCAGGATCACCACCAGCCACGCGCCCTCGAGGAACTTCGTGAAGGCGGTGATCAACAGCACGATCGCCGACAGGAAGGCGCCGAGTGCGTTGAAGCAGATGCTTCCCTTCCAGCCCGGCTCGCGCGTGCGCAGCCAGCGTTTCACCATGCCGCTCTGCGAGAGCGTGAAGGCAAGAAACACGCCAACGGCAAACAGCGGGATCAGGCTGGTGACCGAGCCGTCGAACGCCGCGAGAATCGCCGCGGCAGCCGCGCCCAGCACGACGATCCCGTTGGAGAACGCGAGGCGGTCGCCCATCCGCAAGAAGATGCGCGGCGCGGAGTAGTCGCGCGCGAGGAAGAACAGCAGGCGGGGGAAGTCGCTGAAGGCGGTGTTGGCCGCCAGCAGCAGCACGAGCGCGGTGGCCGCCTGCACGTACCCGTACAGCGCGCCGCTGCCCAGGTTGCGGTGCGCGAGCTGCGAGAGCACGGTCTGCGAGGACTGCGGCACGATCCCATCCAGCTCGATCAAAGCGATCGTGCCGATGAACATCACCACCAGCAAGCTCACCATCCAGGTGAGCGTGGTGCGCGCGTTGCGCCACTCCACCGGCCTGAACGCGGGGATCCCGTCGGAGATCGCCTCGATCCCGGTCATCGCCGTCGCGCCCGAGCCGAACGCACGCAGGATCAGCAGCAGCCCCACCCCCTCCGCCGCGTGCACCGGGGGGCGCGGCGTGGCGTGGAAGCCGTGCCCGCCGGCATCCACCAGGCCGACGACCACCATCAAAAGGATCCCGAAGATGAACATGTAGGTGGGCGCCGCAAACAGCAGCCCCGCCTGGCGCACGCCACGCAGGTTGCCCGCGACGAGGATCGCGATCACCGCCAGCCCCAGCGGCACGGTGTCGGGCGAGAGCGAGGGGATCGCCGAGGTGATCGCGGCGATCCCCGACGCGACCGACACGGCGACGGTGAGGATGTAGTCGAGCATCAGCCCAGCGGCGGCGATCAGGCCGGGGAGCAAACCGAGGTTGTCGGAGGCGACGATGTACGAGCCCCCGCCGCGCGGGTAGGCGCGGATCGTCTGGCGGTAGGAGAGCCCGACGACGACCATCAGCACCACCACGGCGATCGAGATAGGCACCGAGAAGCCAAACGCCGTCGCGCCCCCCAGCGCGAGCACGACGAGCATCGCTTCGGGGCCGTACGCCACCGAGGAGAGCGCGTCGGAGGAGAGCACCGGCAGAGCCACCAGCTTGCGCATCCGCTCCTCCACCACCATTGCGCTGTGCAGCGCGGGCCCCAGCAGCACCCGGCGCGCCCGCGCCGAGGTCCAGCCGCCGCGGGTGGGCGCGTGACCAGCCTCGCGCGTGGCTTCGAGCTCCTCGCCGGGCGCGCCGTCGGCCTCGACCGGCACGAAGCGGGTGCGCCCCAGGCGCACCGTGCCCGGGCGGCCGATCCTCGTGGCGGAGAAGCGCGCCTTGGCGGAGCGGCCCGTCGCGGCGGTGCCAGCTCCCGCGCCGGCACCGGCCTGGGCGACGCCAGCCGCGCCCGTAGTCGCAGCGCTGCCAGCTGCCGCGTCGTCGCTCGCGGGACCCGCCGGGGCGCTCGCCTGGCCGAGGTTGGGGTCGCACGGCAGCGCCTTGATCCACTCCGCGCGGTCGCCCAGCGCCGCCCCCCAGCGCCGCCCGATCCCGCGCAGCACCTCGAGGTCGGTCTCCCCGAGCGCGGGGTAGCCGGTCGCGGGGCTCAACACCACGGGCACGTCCTCGCCGTCGGGCGCCGCAGGCGGGGTGCCCGCCGCGGGTGAAGCCTCCAGCTCGGTCTGCGACTCGGTGGGGCTCGCCATCGGCGCAATCATCACAGAGTGGATCGCCGCGCCCGGACCCGCGTGCCGCGACAAGCGGCCACGACCACTGTCGCTCAGCGCGAGCCCAGCTGGATGCGCACCCTCGCGGCAAGCTTGTCGATCTCCTCCGGGCGGCGCAAGTCCGTCGAGGTCGTATCGACATCGACGACGGGGCAGCGATCCCAACCTCCGCGCCAGTCCTCGTAGCGTGCCGCCAGACGCCTCATGTCGGAGAGGTCGTACAGCTTGTCACCGGGGGCGCCAACTGGCCCGCAGACGCCGACCAACGGCGCCGTGGCTATATGTTTCTGCAAATTCGCCATCTCCCGCATGATCGCACCGAGTAAGCCGCGCCCCGATACGACCATGGCAACCCCCCCGGCAACCCCCCCGAGCAGCTCGAGCGCTTCGACCTCCGGCAAAGAAGCCGGCCTGGATTTCGTCGACCTGCTCTACGCAGTGCCGGTCGCGGCGCTCGCGCAGCAGATCAACAGCACCAACCTCGGCCAGATCCGATGGGTCGGCTGGACCGAGATCGCCGTGGCACTCGCGGCGATCACCCTCGGCTGGATTGGCCACCACACCAATCGCGAAAGGGTTCCGGACCTTGCCAAGCAAACAAGCAGAGAAAGGCCGTTTACCACACTGCGTTTTTGCCAGCTCATAGTCGAGATCGTTGTCATCTGTGTCTATTTCGCGATCGTCACTCGCCTCGCTCTCCCGCACCGGCCCGGCGTGAGCGCGCCGTCGGAGCTCGCGAAAGCGAAGTTGCTGGTCATCCTGTTCGTGGTCTACGGCCTGTGGGATGTGCTGGACATCCGGATCGCCCCGAAATTCACGGGCGCCGATCCGTCATGGAAGATACGCGCGAAAAGCGGCTCCCTGGCTACGCTGGCCTTTGTCGGCGTGTTTGCGATCCTGCTCACGATCGTGATGCTGGATGGCGCCGATCGGTCGCGTCTGGTCGTAGTTTTCGATCTTGCCACGCTCGCCTGCCTATACGCATATCGAGCGATTCAGCAGGAATTGGGTAGACGACTCATCAGCGCCGGGGACCCTGACAGCACTCTCAGCGTTGCCCGAAGCGATATTGCCCGCTTTACCCTCGCTGCAGCGGCGCTCGCCATCGCCCTCGTCGCTGTTGTTAGCCTGCTGCATGGGGGGCCGCCTCACTTGTTCATCGCGCTCCTCATCGCCACGGTGTCCTCGGTCGCGATGGCCATCGCGGCATACTGGCTGAGGCTGACGAGCCTACCAATAGCCTCGGCCGCGGCCGCCGCAATGGCAGTTGCGTTGCTGGCAGTCGGATTGACTGTTTACCTCGGCGTCAACCTCTCTGAAACCCACAACTGCACCGAACCCCTCAAAGCGGGAGAGTGCATCGCTGAATGGAGAGGCCCGCCTGGCAAGGAAGGCAAAGAAGGCCCACGGGGCAAAGAAGGGCCACAGGGCAAAGAAGGCCCGAGAGGAAAGCGGGGTCGCCGAGGCGTGGAAGGACCACGCGGCCCGGAAGGCACGGTTCCCATCGACGGCTCGTAGCGCACCACGCAGACGTCGGCGGCGACCAGCTTGGTCCAGCGACGCCCGGACGCACCGTCTGAAACCGGCTCCAAGCGATGCTCAAAAATACGTCTGCGGCGAGATCGCCAGCAGCGCGTAGATCTGCGTCAGCGCGGCCTGGTCGAGCAGTTCGGCGGTGGGGGGTGAGCCGTAGGCGAAGAGGTTGTCGTTGAGGCGGTGGCGCAGCCAGGCCCAGTAGGCGTATTCGCGGGCGGGGAGGGTGCCGGGCGCTTCGTGGGTGACGGAGTCGAGGTAGATCTGGTTGCGGAAGTACACCGCCGCGAAGAACGGGTTTTCCGAGGAGAGCTTGCTGTAGCTGAAGTAGGCGAGCGCGGCCTTCGTCGTGGCTCGCGCCTGCGCGAGGTAGGCGCTTTCGTGGGTGACCTGGTAGAGCAGCGTGCCGGCGCCGATCATCACGCCCTGCGTGTAGCTCCACAGCGAGTGGTTGATCGTGCCGTCGGATTCGATGTGGTCGGCGTACATCCCGCTCGGTTCCAGCAGGCATTCGCGCACCCACGCGTACGCCATCTCCGCGAACTGCAGGTAGCGGGCTTCATGGGTGACGCGATACAGCTGTACCCCCAGCTCCGCGGCGGGGCCGTCGGTGATCGTGTTGCGCTGGGTGTTGTTCTTGGCGTTGGAGAACGGCACGCCCCCCGGGCAGGGCAGCGTCTGGCCGCCGGCGCCGGTGGTCTGCCAGCCGGCCATCACGAACTGCATGATCTGCTCGGCGCCGGTCAGGGCGGTGGCGTCGTGGTTGAGCTCGTACATACGCGCCAGCTCGATCCCCACCCACTCGTTGTCGTCGTAGTAGCTGGCGCCGCCGGGCCCGATCGGGGGCGCGGTGACGTCGTCATAGGAGTGCAGCGTGGTGGCGGTGGAGGCGCCGCTGGCGGTCGTTTCCCCGGGGGTCACCGTGGAGCTCGCGTACACCTGCAGGCTGGTGCCGAGGGCGTGCAGGCTGACTTCCAGCTTGGGCTGCTGCTCGGGGATGTGGGCCACGCTGACGCTCGCCGCCAGCGCCTGCGAGAATGGCCACAGGAACGAGTACTCCGGTTCGCCCTTATACAGGCCCGCGGAGGCGACATAGAAGTTCTGCTGCATCGCCGCGTAGGCCGCCAGCGCGCGCTTGGCGTAGAGGTCGAGCACGGGCGGCTTGGGCTTGGCCGGAACGTGGTGGCGTGAGCGCGCGGCGAGCGCATGGCGGCTGGGTCGCGCCACGAGCGCACGGTGGCCGGGTCGCGCGGCGAGCGCACGGCGGCTGGGTCGCGCGGCGAGCGCGGGCGTGCAGAACGCCGCCAGCGCAAGCGCAGTCGCGAGGCACGCGGCGAGCGCGGATCGGTGAGCAGTCCTGGTCAACGTCATCGGGCCGTCACTGATCGAGAACAGGCGGGCATTCGATTCGATGTGGTTGGGTCCGTGATGAGGCGGGGTCAGAGAGAGACATGGTAGGGACGCGGAGACGCAGTGGCACGGCAATGGACCGCGCCCGGCCCACCATTCCCCGCGAACAGAGTCGATCCTTTGTCGAGCCTCCGTGAGCGCCCGCAGGTGGCTGGGTCATGCAGAGTGAGGTCTTTATTTCTGCACATGTTCGCAACAGCCAAACAGACAGGAGGGCACATGGGAGCGATGAACGAGAACTTGCATCGTCGGGCCTCGGGGCGTTCCCCAACCCCGCCGGGCGGACGCGGCGCCACCCCGCCGGGAGCACGCGGCGCCACCCCGCCAGGAGCACGCAGCGCCACCCCGCCAGGAGCACGCAGCGCCACCCCGCCGGGCGCACGCAGCGCCACCCCGCCGGGCGCACGCAGCGCCACCCCGCCGGGCGCACGCAGCGCCACCCCGCCGGGCGCACGCGGTGCCACCCCGCCGGGCGCACGCGGTGCCACCCCGCCGGGAGCACGCGGTGCCACCCCGCCAGGCGTGCGCCGCCCGCCGATCCCAGGGTCGTTGCGCCTGGAATTCACGGGCGGCGAAGGGATGCCGCTGCGGGCCGCGGTGCACGGCGAGATCGACTACGCGGGCGCCTTCTCGATGCAGGTGCGGATCGCCGCGGCGTGCCGGCGACGGCGCTCGCGTGGGCTGATCGTGGACCTCTCGGGCGCCGAGTTCATGAGCTCGAGCGGTTTGGCGGCACTGCTCAACCTGCAGCGCGAGACCTCCAGCCTGCGCGGCGGGATGCTGCTCGCGTCGCCCACCCCGCAGGTGCGGCACGTGCTGGAGGTCACCGGCATGGATCAGCGTCTGCTGGTGGTGGGCTCATGCGAAGAGGCGGAGATGCTGCTGCTGTACAGCGCCTTCGGCAGTGACGTCACGCCCAGCCTCCCCCGGGACCCCAGCTTCAACTGAGCTGAGCTGAGACGCCCTTTGCTGGGACCGCCGGGACTGGCGATTGACAACGGGGGCGCCACCCGCGACCTGACCACGCCGCGCACGACGCCAACCCGGCGCCAGCCGGCATCCCCACCCCCCAACCCGGCGAGGTTGGAGGACCGCTCGCCAACCGGCGGGAGCCGCGCTCGGGTACGGTTCCACCGTGACCACCGTGAGGGAGGCGACGTTCGAGCTGCTGCGCGCGCGCGGCATGACCACGCTGTTCGGCAACCCCGGCTCCACGGAGCTGCCGATGCTGGGCGAGTTTCCCGCGGACTTCCGTTACATCCTCGGCCTGCAGGAGTCGGTGGCGGTGGGGATCGCCGACGGGTACGCGCAGGCGAGCGGGCATCCGGCGCTGGTCAACCTGCACACGGCGCCTGGTCTCGGCAACGGGATGGGGGCGATCTTCAACGCGCAGGCCAACAAGTCGCCGCTGGTCGTCACCGCCGGGCAGCAGTACCGCTCGCTGATGACGTTGCAGGCCAATTTGACCAACCGCGACGCCACACGGATGCCGCATCCGCTGGTGAAGTGGAGCTGGGAGCCGCCCTGCGCGCAGGACGTGCCGCACGCGCTGGCGCGCGCCGTGCACACCGCGGCGCTGCCCCCGCGCGGCCCCGTGTTCGTGTCGATCCCGATGGACGACTGGTACGCGGAGGTGCGCTCGGAGGAGGAAGTACGCCACCAGACCACGCGCGTGGTGAGCGGCGGGGCGGGCCTCCCCGACCGGCCGCGCATCGCGAGCGTCGCCCAGCGGCTGGTGGAGGCCGTCAACCCCGCGCTGGTGGCGGGCCCCGACATCGACGCCTCCGGCGGGTGGGACGCCGCGGTGCGCCTGGCGGAGGCCGCGCGCCTGCCCGTGTACGCGACGCCGGCAACGGGCGGCGGCCGCTTGGGCTTCCCCGAGAGCCACCCCCTCTTCCAGGCGATCCTGCCGCCGGCGGTGCAGCCGCTGGGGGAAGCGCTCGCCCCGCACGACTTCGTGCTGGCGGCGGGCACCTCGATCTTCCCCTACTACCCCAACATCCCCGGCCCGCTGCTGGCGGAGGGCACGAGCCTGACGGCGATCACCTCCGACCCCGACGAGGCGGCGCGGGCGCCGATGGGCGACGCGATCGTGGCCGACGTGGCGCTGACGCTGGCGGCGCTGGCGGACGCGGTGAGTGAGCTGTTGGATGCGGAGGAATCCTCGCCGGGGCGCGCGGTACGCGAGGCTCCCCCTGTGCGCCCGGCTCCCGAGGCAGTGGCGCCGAGCGACCCGATGAGCCCCTCGACGGCGGTGCGCGCGCTGGCGGAGGCGTTCCCCGATGACGGGATCGTGGTGCTCGAGTCGCCCTCGGCGACGCCCGCGCTGCGCAACCAGCTGCGACTCGGGCGGCCGGGCAGCTACTACTTCTCCGCGGGCGGCGGCCTCGGCTTCGGGATGCCGGCGGCGATCGGCGTGCAGCTGGCCTGCCCAGAGCGCCCGGTGGTGTGCGTGATCGGCGAGGGCTCCGCGCAGTACGCGGTGCAGAGCTTCTGGACGGCGGCGGCCTACAAAGTGCCGGTGACATTCCTCGTGCTGCGCAACGAGGAGTACGCGATCCTCAAGTTCTTCACGCTTTTGGAGGAGATCCCGGGCGCGCCGGGACTCGACCTGCCGGCGCTCGAGACGGCGGCGGTGGCGGCGGGGTACGGCATCAACGCGCGCCGGGCGTCCGACCCGGAGGAGCTCGGCGTGGAGCTGCGCCGGGCACTGGCCTCCCCGGAGCCGGAGCTGATCGAAGTGCGCGTCGCGCCGGGCATGGCGCTAAGCTGAAGAAGCAGGCAGGCACCTGCCCGCACGGGGGCGTACGACGGACGGGGGACGATTTTCTGACGCGATTCACGCGCCACACATTTCTCCATCCGGTCGGCAGGTCAAGCTCATGAGCCATCGCAAACGGCCTAGACTGAGAGGAGGGATCGTCCATGACCAAAGATCAGGCCCAGCCACAAGAGCTTTCGACCGCACGCGGAAATTTCCTGACCGTGCTGCTCAACCTGGCTACAGGGCAGAGCCGCATCCTCAGTGATACTGAGGCGACGCGGGCCGCCGCCGACGCGACTCGCAGGCAAGCCAACAGGGATAGCGGCTTGCGTATGCTCAGCAGTAGCGCCTTGTGAAGTCTGGACAAACCTTTCAGGTTACCTTGGCGACTCTCGATCCCGAACTCCAGCTCGTCGGGAAGCCGACCGATTTCGAAATCACGCCGCATCTCGGAGCATTTCACGTAGAGGGCGGGCTTGGCACCTTCACGGTCACGGGTGCCGTCACGTTGGCGGTCGAATCGGTTGGGTTGCACAGCATCAGCATCACGATTGATGGCGCCATTGCAGGCGACATTCCGTTCCAGGTGCTCTTGTCTGACGACGAGTAGGCACGTCGCACCCACACACTCCCGCGTATACACCCAACGCCCTCCCAATCCGCCTCCACTTCAACGGAGCAGCCCAACCAAGCGCGCCGTCCCATACCCTTCGCCCGATGACCGCCACCAACGGCAACGGCCCCCCACCCGCATCCGACGCGATCGTCGTCGGCGCCGGCCTCGCGGGGCTGGTGAGCACGCTGGAGCTGCTGCGCAGCGGCCACACCGTGCTGCTGCTCGACCGCTGTGAGCCGCGCGAGCTGGGGGGCCTGGCGCGCGAGGCGTTCGGGGGGATGTTCATGGTGGACTCCCCCGAGCAGCGCCGCTCGCGGATCCGCGACAGCGAGCGCCTCGCGCTGGAAGATTGGCTGCGGATCGCCGAGCTCGGCGCCGAGGAGCAGTGGCCGCGCCGCTGGGCCGAGCAGTACGTGACCCGCGCGCGCGACGACGTCGGCGGCTGGCTGCGGGAGATCGGCGTGCGTTTCTTCCCGGTCGTCAACTGGGCCGAGCGCGGCAACTTCGGCGACGGCAACTCCGTCCCGCGCTTCCACCTCACGTGGGGCACGGGCAAGGCACTGGTGGAGGCGGTGTGGAGCGCGATCGAGAGCCACCCGCGGCGCGCGGCCCTGGAGTTGCGCTTCGGCGCGCGCGTAACCGAGCTGCTCGGCGACGAGCAAAGCGGCGTACTGGGGGTAAGGGTTTTGGAGGAGGATTGGAGGGGGGGCCGCGGGAGCGCGCGCAGCGACCCAGTCGTGCCAGGCCACCAGGCTGGACGGGAGAACGGAGAGCTGCGCGCCACCAAGGCGGTGGTGATCGCGGCGGGCGGGATCGGCGGCAATCACGAGCTGGTGCGGCGCGTGTGGCCGACCGCGGAGCTGGGCAGCCCACCGGCGAAAATGCTGATGGGCTCGCACCCGTACGCGGACGGCGCGCTGCACGAGGAGGTCGAGCGCGTGGGCGGCGCGGTGACGCACCTGGAGCGGATGTGGAACTACGCCGACGCCGTGCGCCACCCCGCGCCGCAGCGCCCCGACCATGGGCTGAAGCTGATCCCGCCCCGCTCGGGTTGATGCTCAACCCCGACGGCCGCCGCTACGGCCCGGTGCCGGTGATGCCGACGTACGATGCGTACGCGGCGCTGGAGCGGATGTGCGAGGACGAGCGCAAGTACTCGTGGCTGATCTGCAACCGTAAGATCGCCCGCCGCGAGCTGGACGTGTCGGGCTCCCAGCACAACCCCCACCTGCGCGAGCGCCGCTGGGTGCGCTTCGCGCTCGGCGTGCTGCTCGGCAAACCGCGCGTGCTGCTCGCACCTGCTGGAGGGCTCGCCCGATTTCGTCGTGCGCCGACTCGCTGCCCGAGCTGGCGGAGCGGATGAACGAGGTGACCGGCGAAACGGCGATCGACCCCGAGGTGCTCACCGCGGAGATCGGCCGCTACGACGAGTCGATCGCGCGCGGCAAGGGTCTCTTCAACGACGACCAGCTGCGACGGATCGCGCAGCTGCGCAACTGGCGCGGAGACCGCCTGCGCACCTGCGCCTTCCAACAGATCCTCGATCCCAAGGCGGGGCCGCTGATCGCGATCCGTCTGCAGGTGATGGCGCGCAAGAGCCTCGGCGGCATCCAAACCGACCTCGCCTGCCGCGTGCTGCGGGCCGAGGACGGCGGACCGATCCCGGGTCTGTACGCCGTCGGCGAGGCCGCCGGCTTCGGGGGCGGCGGGATGCACGGCAAGCGCTCCTTGGAGGGCACCTTCCTCGGCGGCTGCGTCTTCACCGGCCGCCTCGCCGCCGCGGCGATCGCGGGCACCGAGCTGCCGCAGCGGATCCCCCCGCGCGTGGCGGTCCCCGCACGATAAGTCGCGTCCGCGGGTCCCAACCAAACCGAGCCACTTCCGCCCGCTGTGGGCTGCACCACAATCCCGCTGTACCCCGGCTGCACACAATCGCGCTGTACCCCGGCTGCACCACAATCGCGCTGTGCCCCGCTACGACTACACGACCATCGGACACGTCACGGTCGACATGCTCGCCGACGAGTCCATCGAGAAGAGGGGCCCAGCCGAAGCCGGGAGACACTCGCCTTCGGCTCGCATCCCCGTTTCGGCCAGCCGGCCTCCGGCCGGCTGCGCGACCCTCTAGAGCGCCGCCCGGGCGGAACCGCGTTTTACAGCGCACTCCAGGCGGCTCGATGCGGGCTGCGCACGCAGATCCTGACGAAGGGCAATCCCGCTGAGATCGAAGCCCTGCTCGAGCCCTATCGCGACGAGCTCGATCTCACAGTGATCCCCGCCGCGCACACCACCACGCTGCAGACCGTCGGAGAAGGTCTGAAGCGCCACCAACGGCTGCTCGCGTGGGCCGGGCCGATCGAGGGGCCGATCGAGGTGGACACCGCGATCCTCCACCTCGCCCCCGTCGCGCGCGAGACGCCGGGCGGGCGTTTCGATGCCCACCCGCCCGGCGTCGATTTCGTGGGGCTCACGCCACAGGGGCTGGTGCGCGAGTGGGACGCAGCAGGCGAGATCGCGCTCTGCCCGCTGCGTCCGGAGCTGACACCCGAGCGCTGCGACGCGTGGGTGCTGAGCGAGCGCGAGCGCGAGTGCTGCGCCGAGCCGGCTGCCCGCGCCGCCGCCGCTGGCGCGGTGGTCGCTATCACCGCCGGCGCCCACCCCACCGAGCTGCAACTGCCCGGCGGCGAGCTGCTGCGCGTCCCGGTGCCGCCGCTCGCGGCGGCTGTCGACGACCTCGGCGCCGGCGACGTGTTCGCCGCCGCCCTCTTCCTCGTACTGCACGAGGGCCAACCGCCCGCACGGGCCGCCGCCTTCGCGGGCGCCGCCGCCGCGGTGCGAGTCGCGGGGGCCGGGCCCGACGCGATCGGAGAGCGCGCCGCGATCGAGGCACGGCTGGGCTGCACATCCTGAAGCCGCCTCGGAACGGCCGGCGGCTGGACCGCGCCGATCTAGCGCGCCTCCAGCATCAGCGCGCACCGGCACCCGCGCCCGGCGCCTACGCGCGCTGCACGGCCTCGCCTCCTCGATCAGCCCCGCGAGGTCGAGCTCCTCCAGCGCCGCCGCCGCCCCGCAGGCGCGCGCCGCCAGCAGCAGAGAGCCGCCGACCGGCGCCATCTCCACGACCGCCACCTGAGCCTCGGGCGCAATCGCGTGGATCTCCCGCGTGAGCGGGTCGAGGAACACCGCACCCGCCTTGTAGGCGCTGCCGATCAACCCCACCGGGAACTCCCCCTCCAGGCCGGCCTGGTGGATCACCGCGGCGACCTGTCCCGCCAGCTCCCGCGCGCCACGCTCGTACAGCTCGCGTGCGACGGCGTCGCCGCGATCGGCCAGCCGCCCCGTCTCGATCGCCAACGCCGCGATTTCGCCCTTGGTCAGCGGCTTGCTGTACACGAGCGCCGCCAGCGCCTCCACGCTCGCCACGCCGAAGTGCTCCACGGCGGCATCGCTCAGAGCCGTCTCCGGGCCCGAGCGCTCGCGGTCGCGCAGCGCCGCCTTGATCGACTGCAGCCCCAGCCAGTAGCCCGAGCCCTCGTCGCCCAGCTGGTGGCCCCACCCGCCGGCACGCCACCCGCGGCCGCCGGCGCCCACGCCGAAGACGTTGCTGCCCGTGCCCGCGATCGCCCCCACGCCGGGGCGGGCGCCGGTCGCGGTCGCCCACGCGCCCACCACGTCGCCGACGACGATCCACTCCCGCGAGCGCTCCGCGCGCACGTGCGCCACGACCGCGTCGGTGTCGGTGCCCGCCACCGCCAGCACCGCCGCGTCCAGCTGCTCGTCGGCGATCCCGGCGCCCGCGAGCGCCTCGTCGGCCGCCCCGAACAGTGCCTCCCCGGCGGCCCGCACGCCGACCGCGTCCTGGTTGCTCGGACCGCCTCGCCCGAGGTGCAACCGCCCGTGTTCGAGGTCGAGCACCGCCGCCAGCGTCTTCGTGGCGCCGCCGTCGATGCCCAGCAGGTAGCGCGCGTCACGCGGCGCGGGCTCCGCGTCGAAGCGGGCGAGCGCGGCTGGCAGCTTGACGAGCGAGTCGCGCTCCATACCGGGATACTTGCAGCCGATGCCCCCGACCGGCTCACGCTCCCACTGCCGCCGCCCGGTGCGTCCGCGAGCGCGCCCACCGGCTCCACACTGCCCCCCACTGCCCGCCGCAACCCGCGGGTGCATCCGCCTGAGCCGCCCACCGGCTCCACGCCATGTTTCCCCACGCCCGGCGGCAGCGGGGATGTACGAGTCCTTCTACCTGCGCGCGGTCGCGCCCGACCGCCCGCTCGGCGTGTGGATCCGCTACACAGCCCACAAGCCGCCATCGCTGCACCGCGCGCGGGTCGCTGTGGTGCACCGTCTTCGACGGCCCCGACGCCCCGCCGTACATGCACAAGCTCACGACCGACGCGCTCTGCGCCCCGAACGAGGCCTGGATCGCGGTGGGCGACGCACGGCTGGCCCCCGGGCGCGCCGAGGGCGCCTGCGGCGCGGCCCGCTGGTCGCTGCGCTTCGCCTCCCCCGAGCCCGAGCTGCGCCATCTCCCGCACGCGTTGCTCTACCGTGCGCCGCTGCCCCGCACGAAGCTGACGAGCCCCGCGCCCGCCGCGCGCTTCGAGGGCACTCTGGAGTTGGCAGAGCACACGCTCCAGCTCGACGGCTGGCGCGGGATGGTAGGCCACAACTGGGGCGCCCAGCACGCCGAGCGCTGGATCTGGCTGCACGGCGTCGGCTTCGACGATGACCCCGAGGCGTGGATCGACGTGGCGATCGGACGGGTGCGCGTGGCGGGACGCACCACCCCGTGGGTGGCCAATGGGGCGCTGCGCATCGACGGCGAGCGCCACCGGCTGGGCGGTCTGGGCGCGCGCGGGCTGCTGGTCGCCGAGCGCCCCGAGCGCTGCGCGTTCACGCTGCCGGGCGCCGGCGGACTCGTGGTCGAAGCGCACGTGCAGGCGCCTCCCGCGGCGCTCGCGGGCTGGCGCTACGCCGATCCCGACGGCAACGGGCCGTCGGAGAGCCACCAGCACGACGTCAGCAACTGCTCGATCGCCGCCCTCGCGCTCGTCGTGCGCCAGCCGGGGCGCCCCGCGCGCACGTTGCGCACCGCGCACGGCGCCGCTTACGAGCTGGGGATGCGCGAGCACGACCACGGCGTCCCGATCGCGCCGTTCGGGGATGGTCAGAGCCAATAAGAAACATTTCCGGCCCCCACCGCCGAGGTGAGAAACATTGCCGTCCATCGCGATCGGGGCGGTGGAAGTACCCATTTCTCTCCGTAATCCTCCGCAAAGTTGAATTCATCTCACTAAAATTAGCCGCAAATTGCACTGAAATCGTCTACACTCGCTCGTGCAGCAACATGGATGGGCAGAGATCGGCAGGGATTAGCTTCAGTTCAGGCCGCGGCTCGTAGCCGTGAGCGCCGGTTTACACCGGGATGGTGCGTCAAGATGACGGAACTATTCTGAACTTCAATTCAAGCTCCGGGGGCAGCGGGGCTGTTGGGACAGCGAGGAACAGGGATGATCATCGCCAGCAGCAACTCAGATCGCAGCGACGCCGCGACGGTTTTCGGGATCGACACGGCCGCGGTCGAGCCTGTCTCACCTCAAAACGGGCACGGCGCGTCCCACGGCAGGCACGGCGGCACGGGTGCCGCGCCCCATCACAACGGGCACGAATCGCCACGCAACGAGCACGCGGACGACGCGCTGCACGTTGCCACACTCGAGCACGCGGACGACGCGCTGCACGTTGCCACACGACTCCTCGCCCACGAGCGCTGGCAGATGGCCAGCGACGTGCACGACCTGATCATGCAGGACCTCTCACTCGCGCTCGCCAACGCGCGCGCGCTCAACGATCACCCCGCGTCCGCGTCGCGCGCCAGCATCGTCGTCGGCGCCCTGGAGCGTGCGCTCGCGGGCGCCCGCGATGTGTTGGGGGGACTCTCCGAGCACGACACCCGTCCGATCGCGCTGACGATCGAGGCCAGCGCGCGCGCCGCCGCGCGCCACACGCCGCTGCGGTTCGACGCCGCGCGCGTGCCCTCCTCGGCACGACCCGACCAGCACACGCGCGCGGCGCTCGTGCACATCGCCCGCGAGGCGGTGACCAACGCCGTCAAGCACGCCCGCCCCAACGCGATCGAGGTGGTGCTCGAGCACGCCGAGCAGTGGCGGCTGACGGTACGTGACGACGGCCACGGCTTCGACGAAGCCCCGGCCGCGCCCGCCGTCGGCGGCTTTGGGCTGGTGAGCATGCGCGAGTCCGCGCACGCGCTCGGCGGCGCGGTGCACATCGGCAGCCTCACCGGCGCCGGCACCACCGTAGAGGCGGTGCTCCCATGAACGGCGTGCCAGCCGAAGCGAACGACGCCCACCGTCGCGAGCGGCATGCCACAACCGTCGCGAACGGCGTGCCAACCGCCGTGAACGGCGCGCCCACCGTCGTGATCGCCGACGACCACCCGCCGATCCGGCTGGGCGTGCGGATGGCGATGATGCAGGGGGGCTTCCGGGTGCTCGCCGAGGCCGCGGACGCCACCGGCGCGGTCGAGGCCGTGCTGCGGGAGCGTCCCGACGCCTGCCTGCTCGACGTGCGCATGCCCGGTGGAGGCATTCAGGCGGCAGCGCGTCTGAACGAGCTGGCGCCGGGCACGGCCGTGGTGATGCTCACGGTCTCGGCCAACGCCGAGGACCTGCTGGCCGCGCTGCGAGCCGGCGCGCGAGGCTATCTCCCCAAGGACATGTCCCCCGAGCGAATCCCCGCCGCGCTGCGCGGGGTGCTGCGCGGCGAGGCGGCGCTGCCGCGCACGTTCGTCGGGCGGATGCTGAACGAGCTGCGCATGCTTCCCGACCGCGAGCTCGCTCCGCTGCGGGTCGGCGACGTCGAGCTCACCCCCCGCGAGTCGGAGATCCTGAGAATGCTGCGCGGAGGGCTCTCCACGATGGAGATCGGCGCGCGCCTCTCGCTCTCGCCGATCACCGTGCGCCGCCACATCTCCGCCTGCGTGAGCAAGCTCGGCGCCGACGGCCGCGACGACGCACTGCGGGCGATCAGCCTCGCCGCGTGACCGCCCGCCGCTACACCAGCCCCGCGCGCACGGCGTAGACGGCCGCCTGCACGCGGCTGTGCACGCCCAGCTTCTCGAAGATGTTGGTCACGTACTGCTTCACCGTGTGAGGGCTGATCGACAGCTCCCTGCCGATCGCCACGTTGTCGGCCCCCGCGACGATCAGCCGCAGCACCTCCTCCTCGCGCGGGGTCAGCGCCGGGCGCCCCGCGCTCGCCACCTCCGCCAGGGCGGCGGCCGCCAGGGCGGCGGCGCCCATGCCGCCGGGCGCCGCGCTCGCCTCGACCGCGGATGCCCGCGCGTCGGCCCGGGCCTCGGCGCGCACGCGCGCGATCAGCGCTTTGGCCACCTCGCCCGAGAGCACCATGTGCCCAGCCGCCGCCTGCCTGATGCCGTCCGCCAAGCGATCGACGTGGGTGTCCTTCAAGAGGTAGCCGCACGCCCCCGCCGCCAGCGCCTCGACCACGTCGCCATCCTCGGCGGACACCGTCAGCACCACCGTTTGGATGCCGGGGTTGCTGCGCGCGATCCGCCGCAGCGCCTGCATCCCCGAGGTGCCCGGCATGCTCAGGTCGAGCACCGCCACCGCGGGTTGCAGCTCCGCCACCAGCGCCGCCGCGCCGGCGCCGTCGGCCGCTTCGCCCACGACTTCCATGCCGGCCTCCTGCAGCATCCCCTTCAAACCTTCGCGAAAGAGCTGATGATCGTCGGCGATCACCACGCGCAGCGCATTGCCGGAAGCATCCACAGGGGGGAAAATAGAACAATCGCCGCGGCCGCCCCGCGCTGCCCCGGCACCCGATGTGGCATCCTTCCCAGCTCGACGCTCGCGGGCGCGACCAGCGCGCACATGGGTTGTTCTGTATCTGCACACACATGCGCCGCTATGGACTGATCATCCTGGGGATCGTCGCGCTCGCATGGGGCGTGTCGGCGATCGTGCTCGGCTCCCCCAGCCTGACGCTGCTGTCGGGCTCGAGCGCGACGGTGGCCGGCGGCGGCGTCTCGCCCTCGTGCCTGCCCGCCACGCTCCAGCACTCGGCCACGCTGCCAGGCACCGACGTCGACGTCTCGCCCGCGCCAGGTAGCGGCATGGCCAACCCCCACACCCAGATCAGCTTCCTGGGAGCGCCTGGCGCGGAGATTCACGCGGTCTCCGTCACCGGCCAGCGCAGCGGGCCTCACTCGGGCAGCCTTCGCGGCTATTCCCAGGGCGACGGCGCCAGCTTCGTGCCCGACACTCCGTTCGACGCCGGCGAGCACGTCTCCGTGCACGCCACGATCGGCGCCGGCGCCGCCGCCAAGCAGGTTGCCTTCGACTTCGGCGTCGACACCCCCTACCCGACGGGCTCCGTCGCGGACTTCGGCAACCCGCGCGCGGCCCCCGCCGACTACCAGAGCTTCGCCACGCTGCCCGGCGTGCAGGTGCCGACCCTCAGCGTCACCGTGCCCGACCGCGATCCCGCCGCAGGCGACATCCTCACGACCAACGGGCCCGGTCCCGGTCAGTATGGGCCGCTGATCTACACGCCGCAAGGTCAGCTCGTGTGGTTCGACAGGCTGCCCGGAGGCGAAACGGCGGAGGACCTCAACGAGCAGACCTACGAAGGCCGGCGCGACCTGACGTGGTGGCGAGGGCGCGTACTCGAACTGGGCTTCGGCCAGGGCGAAGACCTCGTGATGAGCTCCAGCTACCGGGTCCTCGCGCGGGTGCCCGGTGGCAACGGCCTGCACGCCGACCTGCACGACTTCCAGATCGCCCCCCACGGCGTCGCCTACATCACCGCCTACAACCCGATCCGCTGCAACCTCTCGCCGCTGGGCGGCGCGCGCGACGGGGCGATCATCGACACGGCGATCCAGGAGATCGACATGTCGACCGGGCTGGTGCGCTGGGAATGGCACAGCCTCGATCACGTCGCCGCCGCGGAGTCCGAGACCCCGACGGCGACCAACACGCGGCCGTGGGACTGGTTCCACATCAACTCGATCGATGTGGAGGGCGCGGGCCTGGGGGAAGCGGGCGTGGGGCGGGCGGGCCTGGGGGAAGCGCCCACGGGACGAGCGGGCCTGGGGGAGGCGGCGGCGGGACGGGCGGGCGTGGGAAAAGCGGGCGTGGGGCGGGCGGGCACCGATTCCTCCGACAACCTCTTCATCTCGGCACGCAACACGTGGGCCGGCTATGAGATCGAAGGCGGCAGCGGCCGGATCCTGTGGCGCCTGGGCGGCCTGAAGAGCTCATTCAAGATGGGACCGGGCACCGAAACGGCGTGGCAGCACGACGGGCGCATCCTGCCCGACGGCGAAGTCACCTTCTTCGACGACGGCTCCAACCCACCGATCCACCACCAGTCACGCGCGGTGCGGATCGCGCTGAACTTCGCCACCCACGAAGCTCGCCTCGCCTCCTCCTTCACCCATCACGATCCACCGCTGCTGGCCGCCAGCCAGGGCAACATGCAGACGCTCGCGAGCGGCAACACCGTCGTCGGCTACGGCGGGGTGCCCGCGATCAGCGAGTACGCGCGTGGCGGCGCCCTGCTCCTCGACGCCCACCTGCCCTACGAAATGGCCTTCTACCGGGCCTTCCGCTTCCCCTGGAGCGGGCGCCCGGCGAGCCCGCCGGCGGTGCTCGCCAGCCTCAACGACACGAGCGAAGAGACCGTTGTGCACGCCAGCTGGAACGGCGCCACCGAAGTGGCCGCGTGGCGCGTGCTCGCGGGCAAGCACACCGGGCCGCTGGCGGCCCAGACGACGATCCCCGCCGACGGCTTTGAAAGCTCGACCACGCTGCCGCTGAAGTACGCCCACGTGGCGGTGCAGGCGCTCGACTCGGCCGGCCACGTGCTCGGCACCTCCCGCACGGTGGCGGTGATCAGCTACGCCGCCTCGCTGCCGAGCGGGGCGGGATGAGGCTCAGTACCCAGGTTTGGTCGCGTGCTTGTGCACGGTGCTCGTGGTCGTCGTCGCCGGGCTGCCGGTCGTCGACGTCGTGGAGGAGCTCCCGCTTTTGCCCCCGCACCCCGCCATCGCGACGGTGGCGGCCAGGGTGGCCGCGAGCGTTAGCATGGCGGTCAGTGACGTTCTTCTCATCGGCCGGGCTCCTCTCGTCGCTTGCTGGCTGGGGCGCTCACCCTACCAGGCGTCTACGGCAGCCCGAGCGCAAGGGAGAGCCCCTACGGTCGACTACGCCGGCCCTGATTCGCGCAAAGCGCGCTCGACTCGCCGGCTTACGGCCGCTCTCTCGGCCGTCATGAGCGTCGAGACGACCGCCAGCCCGGTGGCGACGCCGCCACCCCCGGCCGAGACCCGCGGGCCGGGCGGGGGCATGGGGCTGCTGCTGGCTGTGTGCTGCGTGGCGCAGTTCATGGTGATCCTCGACCTCTCCATCGTCAACGTCGCGCTGCCCTCGATCCAGTCGAGCCTCGGCTTCACCTCGCCCGAACTGCAGTGGATCGTCGACGCCTACGCGATCACGTTCGCGGGCTTCCTGATGCTCGGCGGGCGCGCCGCCGACCACTTCGGGCAGCGCCGGATGTTCGTGATGGCGCTGCTCGTGTTCGGGCTCGCCTCGCTCGCCGGCGGCGTCGCCTCCGACCGCGAGACGCTCGTGCTCGCGCGCGCGGCGCAGGGCGTCGGCGGCGCGCTGATGGCGGCCTGCTCGCTGGCGATCATCACCTCCTCGTTCGCCCCCGGCCATCAGCTCAACCGCGCGATCGGCGCGTGGGCGGCGATGAACGGGCTCGGCGGCGCCGCGGGGATGCTGTTCGGGGGGATCATCACGCAGGAGCTCTCCTGGCGCTGGGTGCTTTTGATCAACCCTCCGATCGGGGTGGCCGCCGCCGTGGTGGCGTACGCGGTCGTCAGCGAGCGCCGCCGCGCGCCGGGCCGCAGCTTCGACCTCGCCGGCGCGCTGACGCTGACGATCGGGCAGATGGTGCTGGTGTTCGGGGTCGTGGAAGCCGGCCTCAAGGGCTGGGACACGTTCGCCGCGCTCGGGCCCGATCATCGGCGGCGTGCTGATCCTCGCGGTGTTCGGGGTGATCGAGACGCGCTTTGCCTCGGAACCGCTGATCCCCTTCAAGGAACTGACCAAGCCGCTGCGGATCGCCAACAACATCGTGCTGCTGTTCAGCGCCTCGCTGTTCCCGATGTGGTTCGTCAGCTCGCTCTACCTGCAGCAGGTGCTCGGGCTCTCGCCCCTGCACACCGGCCTGATCTTCCTGCCGATGACGCTGATGATCATGGCGGTCGCCTCGCGCGCCGGCAAGCTCGTCAGCCGCTTCGGCGTGCGCCCGGTGCTCGGCGGCGGCTTGATCATGCTGGCGGCGGGGATGCTGCTGATGGCCAAAATCGGCTCCAGCGGCAGCGCGATCGTGTACATCATGCTGCCCGGGCTGCTCACCGCGGCGGGGATCGCGATGTCGATCGTCCCCTCGACGATCGCCGCCACCCAAGGCGCCAAGGAGGGTCAGGCGGGGCTCGCCTCCGGCCTCGTCAACACCTCGCGCCAGATCGGCGGCGGGCTGGGCCTGGCGATCCTGGTGACGCTCGCCACGCAGCGCTCCAGCCACCTGATCGGCACGGGGGTGCAGGTGCCGCAGGCGCTCACCGACGGCTTCCGCCTCGCCTACCTGATCGGAGGCGGACTCGCCGCAGCAGCGGCGCTCGTCACGTTCCTGGCGGTGCCCGCCCCCGCCGGCGCGCTGCGCGGAGCGGCGCGCCGCCTGACGGTGGCGATCGGCGTCGTCGTCGTCGGCTTCATCGCGATCGACCAGGCGTTCGCGGGCTCGCACGGCGCGCCCGTGGGCGCCTACACGACCGACGGCGCCTCCAGCTTCGTCACCGAGCCCTCGCTGCATCCCCCGGTGATCCACAAGGACGGGCCCACGCTCGCCGGCCGCCTCGCGCCCGGCTACATCCTCACCACCAACTTCTACAACCTCAACTACCCCCCGCTGGTCGGCCAGAGCGGGCCGCTGATCCTCGACCGCAACCTGCAGCCCGTGTGGTTCCGGCCGGTGCCGGAAAAGGTCGTCGCCGCCAACCTCAGCCTGCAGACCTACGAAGGCCAGCCGGCGCTCGCGTGGTGGCAGGGCGTCGTCACCAACACCGGCTCGACCGAGAGCGGCGAAGACGTGGTCGTCAACCGCCACTACCAGACCGTCGCGCGGCTGAAAGGCGCCGACGGCTGGGTGCTCACCCTGCACGCGCTCACGATCAGCGGCAACGACGCGTGGGTGACCGCCAACAAGAACGTCGCGCGCAACCTCTCCGCCTACGGCGGCGCCTACAACGGGGCGCTGATCGACTCCGCGGTGCAGGAGTACAACCTCGAGACCGGCAAGCTGCTGCGCACCTGGGACGCGCTCGAACACATCCCGCCGGAGGACTCCTACGCCACCGTGCCCACCAACGGGTTCCCGTGGGACACCTACCACGTCAACGCGCTCGAACTCGCCGGCAACGGCAAGACGTTCCTCGTATCGATGCGCAACACGTGGGCGGCCTACCTCGTCAACATCGCCACCGGCAGGATCGAGTGGACCCTCGGCGGCAAGCGCTCGGGCTTCAAGTTCGGCCCGGGGGCCGCCTTCCAGTGGCAGCACGACGTGGCGTTCGCCCCCGGCTCGAGCGCGGCGGGGCCCCGCTCGACGATCACGATGTTCGACGACCACTGCTGCCAGCTCACCGGCGGCGGTACCTCGGTGCCGGCGACGGGGCCGTCTCGCGGCCTCGTGCTCGATCTCGACCAGCACACGCGCACCGCCACGCTCGCCGCCCAGTACCCATCCGGCGGCGAATTCGAAACCGAATACATGGGCGACACGCAGCCGCTGGCCAACGGCAACGTGTTCGTCGGCTGGGGCTCGGAGCCCTACTTCTCGGAGTTCACCCGCTCCGGGCAGCGGCTGCTGGAGGGCAACTTCCCCGGCTCGGACCTGAGCTACCGCGAGACGCTCGACCCGTGGGTCGGCCTGCCGCTGACCCCGCCCGTGGGCGCCGCCCGCCGGCAGGGCGCGCGAGCCACGGTGTACGCGAGCTGGAACGGTGCCACCCGGCTCGCCTCCTGGCGGGTCCTGGCCGGGTCCGGCGCCACTCACCTGAGCGTCGTGGCGAGCGCCGCCAAGTCCGGGTTCGAGACGGCGATTCCGCTGCCGCAGAGCTACGCGAGCTTCGAGGTGCAGGCGCTCGACAGCGCCGGCCACGTGATCGGCACCTCGCGGCCGTTCACGGGGTAGGCCAGCGGGCGGCGAGCGCCTCCAACACGCGGTCGACGGCCGCCTCGATCGCTTCGCCGGGGGCGCCCACCACGACATCCGGGGAGGTGGGGGCCTCGTAGGGGGCGCCAACACCCGTCAGCCCGTCCAGCTCGCCCGAGCGGGCGCGGGCGTAGAGGCCCTTGGGGTCGCGCTGCTCACACTGCGCCAGCGGGGTGCCGACGAAGACTTCGAGGAACGCCAGCTCCTGCTCGGCGTGCAGCGTCGCCGCGAGCTCGCGGTCGGCGGCGTAGGGGCTGACGAGGCTCACGAGCGCCACCGCGCCGCACTCCGCCAGCAGGCGCGCCACGTGCGCGGTGCGGCGCACGTTCTCCGCGCGCGCAGACTCGTCGAAGCCGAGGTCGCCGTTGAGGCCGTGGCGGAGGTTGTCGCCGTCGAGCAGGTACGCGGGGCGCCCCGCGCGCACGAGGCGCTCCTCGATCGCGCGCCCGATCGTCGACTTGCCGGCGGCCGGCAGCCCCGTCAGCCAGACCGTCGCGCCGGCGAGGCCGAGCGCCGCCCAGCGCTCGTCGCGGGTGATCGTCTCGCGCTCCCAGCGCACGTTGGGGCTGCGCTCGGTCTTGGCGGGCGTCTCGCCGTCCGCCGCCCCGCCGTCGCCGCCTGCCCCGGCGCGCTCCAGGGGCTCCGCCTCGGTGTCGAGGATCACCCCCGCCGCCACCGTTTCGTTGGTGGCTTCGTCGATCACGATCAGGCTGCCGGTGGCGCGGTTGCGCCGGTAGGAGTCGAACACCAGCGGCGAGGCCAGCTCCACGCGCACGCGCCCGAGGTCGTTGAGCTCCAGGGTCGCGGCGAGCTCGTCGCGATGCATCGTGTCCACCTCGATCCGGTAGCGCACCTCGAGCGCGCCCACCGCCGCGGTGCGGGTGGTGTGCTTGACGAGGTAGCGCCGCGCGGGGTCCAGCGGACGCTCGGACATCCAGCACAGCAGGCTCTCGAAGCTGTTGGCGACGGTCGGCTGGTTGTGGGGGCGCGCGATCGTGCTGCCGCGGCCGGCGTCGACCTCGTCGGCGAGGCGCAGCGCCACCGACATCGGCGGGAAGGCCTCGCGCACCGGCCCATCGAAGGTGTCGATGCCGGCGATCGTGGTGTGCTGGCCGCCCGGCAGCACGACCACCTCGTCGCCCTCGCGCAAGATCCCGCCGGCGACCTGGCCGGCGTAGGCGCGGTAGTCGGCCGTCGCGGGCCTGCCGCCCGCGCCGTCAGTCGATCCGGCGTCGGCACCCAAGCCCACGCCGGCTGAGGCGCGCGGACGGATCACCCACTGCACCGGGAAGCGCACGTCGATCAGGTTGCGGTCGGATGCGATGTGCACGTGCTCGAGGTGGTAGAGCAGCGGCGGGCCCTGGTACCAGGGCATCGCCTCGGAGCGCTCGACCACGTTGTCGCCCTTCAGCGCCGAGATCGGGATGAAGGTCACATCCTGGATTTCAAGGCGCGCCGCAAAACGCTCGAACTCGGCGACGATCGAATCGAACACCTCCTCGTCGTAGCCGAGCATGTCCATCTTGTTGACGCACACCACGAGGTGTGGGATCTGCAGCAGTGAGGCGATGAACGCGTGCCGACGGGACTGCGCGACGACACCTTTGCGCGCGTCTATCAGCACGATCACGAGATCGGCGGTGGAGGCGCCGGTGACCATGTTGCGCGTGTACTGCTCGTGCCCGGGGGTGTCGGCGATGATGAACCGCCGCTGCGCGGTGGCGAAGTAGCGGTAGGCCACGTCGATCGTGATCCCCTGCTCGCGCTCGGCGCGCAGGCCGTCGGTGAGCAGCGAGAGGTCGAGGAAGTCATGCCCCATCCGCTTGCTGGTCTGCTCGACGTGCTCGAGCTGGTCGGCCAGCACCTGCTTGGAGTCGTACAACAGCCGCCCAATCAGCGTGCTCTTGCCGTCGTCGACCGAGCCGGCGGTGGCGAAGCGCAGCAGCTCCGCCGGGCGCTCGGAGAGGCGCCGGAAGATCTCCTCGGTGTCCGGCGTGGTGTATACGCCGCCCTGGGCCTGCGTCGCCGTGCCGGTCGTCGTCATGCCGCAGCAACGGTTGCGGACGGGCAGGACTTATGGCGGAAGCAGGAATCTTGGACGCGGTGGAGCGCCCACCAAAAGCCAAGCAGCGGACTACTCATGCCACTGTCCGCCGCAGCCAGCGCTCCAACAACGGGTCGACGATCAAGAAACCGGTCTGAGCGCGCTGAACTTCGCCTTGGTCGATCAGAGTGCGCACCGCCACATCGGCCGATCCTTTCTGGAGCCCATAGGCGTCGAGTGTCCGGCGGTTGTAGAGCGTCTCCGCGCTGTTGGCAAGCGCGAGCAGCACCTTACGCTGGTTTGGCTTGCCGGCCAGATCGTCCCACAGCTTCTCAAACGCTTCCTTCGTCTCGCGGTCGATGGCGGCGAGAGCGCGATCGAATGTTTCGAGGTCCGCTGTGGCGCCACGCGAGGTCTGCTCGAAGAGGTGATGTGCGCACAGCATCGCTCGCTGGGGGTGGCCGCGCACCAGGTCGAGCAACGCATCGAGCGCCTCGTGCGGATCGCGCTGTGCGCGCTCGAAGCGCCCGCCGATGAACTCAATCAGGTCCTCGTCCCGCAACCGGTCGAGCGGCACCAGGCGGGCCTGCCCGAACAGCGGTCGTGCGCGATCCCCGAACAGCGCATTCAGCATCCCGGGCTGCGATCCGGCGAAGATGTAGCTGGCCTCCTCGCGATGGAACTGGATCTTCGACCGTAGCAGGCCGTCGACATCGGAGTCGATCCGTAGCAGGTCTTGGAACTCGTCGAAGACGACGAGCGTACGCGCGCCGCTGCGCTGGAACACCTTCTTTGGCAAATCCAGCATGTCGGAGAGTCGCTGCTGCTCCTGGCGCTTCACGGGCTCGACCTCGGCGCCCACACCCCCGGGCGTGACGACGATCTTCCCCTGCCACCTGCGGGCGACGGAGGCGACCGTGCGACGCGCGGCGCCGGCCAGGCCCTCGAGGTAGGCCTCTTCGATGCGGCGCGAGACCTCCGCCAGCGTGATCGCACGGTAGAAGTCGACATACACAGTGTTCATCCCGAGCTTCTGCGCCTCGAGGCGCACCTTGCCAAGGACGGTCGTCTTGCCGTAGCGCCGCGGGGCCTGCAGCCGCGTGTTGTGCCCGCCCTCCGCCAGTGCGAGCAGTTGCTCGGTCTCGGGCTCGCGATCAACCAGCTGGTCGGGGGGCAGCGGATCGTCGTACACGAACGGATTGAGATCACCGACCATCACGAAAGCATAGCACTAGGTCATAGCAAATATGACCAACTAGTCATGACAGGTATGGGTCCAATAGGTAAAGGTAACTATGACCGCACACGGGGGCCGCGCTACTGGGGTCGTGAGTCAGAAGTACCCTCGCCGCTTGCGATCCTCCATCGCCGCCTCGGAGGCGCGATCGTCCCCGCGTGTCTGGCCGCGCTCGGTGAGGTCGGTGGCGGCGATCTCGGCGACCACCGCGGCGAGCGTCGCCGCCTCCGAGCGCACGGCGCCGGTGCAGCTCATGTCGCCGACGGTGCGGTAGCGCACGCGCGCGGTGAACGGCCGCTCGCCGTCCAGCAGCTGCACGAACGGGCTGACGGCGTAGAGCATGCCGTCGCGCTCGAATACCTCGCGCTCGTGGGCGAAGTAGATCGAAGGCACCTCCAGGCGCTCCTCGGCGATGTACTGCCACACGTCGAGCTCGGTCCAGTTGGAGATCGGGAACACGCGCACGTGCTCGCCGCGCGCGATGCGCGCGTTGAAGAGGTTCCACACCTCCGGGCGCTGGCGCTGGGGCTCCCACTGGCCGTGGGGGTCGCGGAAGGAGAGGATCCGCTCCTTCGCCCGCGCGCGCTCCTCGTCGCGCCGCGCCCCGCCGTAGGCCGCGTCGAAGCGGTGCTCGGCGATCGCGTCCAGCAGCGTCACCGTCTGCAGCGCGTTGCGCGAGGCGTACGGCCCGGTCGTGTCCTCGACGCGCCCGCGCCTGATCGACTCCTCCACCGAGGCGACGATCAGCCGCTCGCCGAGCTCGGCCGCGCGGCGGTCGCGGTAGGCGAGCGCCTCGGGGAAGTTGTGCCCGGTGTCGACGTGCATCAGCGGGAACGGGAACGGCCCCGGCCGGAACGCCTTCTCCGCCAGGCGCAGCAGCACGATCGAGTCCTTGCCGCCGCTGAACAGCAGCACGGGGCGCTCGAACTCGGCGGCCACCTCGCGCATCACGTGCACCGCCTCGGCCTCCAGCGTGCGCAGGTGCGAGAGGCGGTAGGTGGCGGCGGGGTCGGCTCCCCGGTGCTCGGCGGGCGCGACGGCACCCTCACCATCGCCCCCAGGCCCAACGTGGCCGGAAGCCCCCGGTGAGGCCGCGGGCAACTCTGACTCGATCGTGCGCGGCATGCGCGATCAACGGT
>CAVVTQ010000015.1:0-30596 GCA_963751195.1 uncultured Solirubrobacterales bacterium | reverse complement strand
GCGGGGCTCGTATCGCGCTCAGCGGCCGCTTGGCCGTCCGGCCGCGGGGCCGGACGGGAAGGGCTCGCTGTCCCGGCAGCCTCTCCCGCTGGAGCGGCGGCCGCGGGAAGCTCCTGGTCGGGGGGCGTGGCCATGGCGGGCCAATGCTAATGCAGGCGGCCGGAGGCTTCGCGGGTTTCGGCACGCGCCCGGCCGCGCCTGGACGCCACCCGGCGTCCACTCACGTGCTCCCGGGCACGCGGGCGTCCACCGTGCGACGCCAGCCACGCCCGGTCACGCGCCGACTCCCCACACAGCCCCCGGCCATATGCATTAGACTCTCGCCCTCGGTGGAGTCTGTCTCGCTGCCCGACCACGCCGCGCGGGCGCGACACCTCGGTGGTTCGCGCACGACGCGCCTGAAGAAGCTGCGCTTCCTGCTGATCTTCCTGGCGCTCGCGCTGCTCGGCCTCATCTCGTTCGCGTTCGGCATGTTCATGGCCGTGGCTTCCGACCTGCCGCATCTGGAAGCCAAGTACCGCCAGTCCAATGCGCGCAACTCGGTGCTGCTGGACGATCGTGGTACGCCGATCGGGATGCTCAGCGAGCGCAGCCAGATCCTCGTGACCCAGCGGCAGATCCCGCCGATCGTGCGCGACGCGGTGATCTCGATCGAGGACAAGCGCTTCATGACCAACAGCGGCATCGACCTGCGCTCACTGGCACGGGCGTTCGTGGCCGACGTGCTGCATCAGAGCGCGGTGCAGGGCGCCTCCACGATCGAGCAGCAGTTCGTCAAGAACGCGCTGGGGCAGCAGGCGCATCGCACGATCCTCGAGAAGCTGAAGGAGGCCGCGCTGGCGTTCCACCTGGCCCACCACTGGTCGAAGCTCAAGATCCTCACCGAGTACCTCAACACCATCTACTTCGGCAACGGCGCGTACGGGATCGAGGCGGCCGCCCAGACCTACTTCGGCCAGGAGCCCGCCCACAGCCATTGCGGTCTGCCGAAATACCCGCTGTGCGTGCAGGAGCTCACCCCGGCGGAGGCGGCACTGCTGGCGGGGATCATCCAGTCGCCCACGGGCTACAACCCGGTGACCGACCCTACGGCGGCGCGCGAACGGCGCGACGTGGTGCTCGTGCAGATGCGTGAACAGGGATATCTGACGCGCCGGCAGTACGAAGAAGGCACGGTCCAGCCGCTGCCCTCCCCGCAGGAGATCGCCCCCCCCAGCCAGCCGCTGGTCGACGGGATCGACACGGGCTACTTCGACAGCTGGGTGGGACCGCAGGTAATCGCCCGCTACGGGGCCGAGCGCGCGTACTACGGCGGCCTGCAGATACACACGACGCTCGACCTCGGCCTGCAGCGCACGGCAGAACAGGCGATCGCCGGCTACCTGCCGGGCCCGGAAGGCCCCACCGCGGCGCTCGTGGCGATCGAAAACTCCACGGGCAAGGTGCGCGCGATGGTCGGCGGGCGCAGCTACGACGAAAGCCCATTCAACCTCGCAACCGACGGCGAGCGCCAGCCGGGCTCCTCGTTCAAGGCCTTCGACCTGGCGGCGGCGCTGGAGGACGGGATCTCCCCCGATTCGGTGTGGACCTCCAAGGAAAAGGTCTTCAAAGTGCCACACAGCAGCGAACTGTTCGTGGTGCACAACGACGAAAACGCCTACACCGGCGAGAACACGTTGACGGGAGCGACGGCCTACTCCGATAACTCGATCTACGCCGAAGTGGGCCTGCGAGTCGGCACCGCGAGGATCGCCAAGCTCGCGCACGAGATGGGCATCACCACACCGATCTCCACCAACCCGGCGATGACGATCGGGGGCCTGAAAACGGGCGTCACACCGCTGGACATGGCGCACGCGTATGAGACGATCGCGCACGGCGGACAGCGGGTCAGCGGCACGCTGGGCGAACCGGGGGCGCCGGTGGGCATCGAAGACGTGGGGAGCGGCGCGCGCGCGCAGATGGACCACACCGAGCTGCATCAGGTGCTGCCGCCGGAGGTGGCGAGCACCGAGACCGAAATGCTCGAGACGGTGCTCGAGTACGGCACCGCACACGCCGCCGCGCTCGGCCAGTTCGCGGCCGGCAAGACCGGCACGACCTCCAACTATGGGGACGCATGGTTCGTAGGCTGGGACCACCGCTACACCGTCGCCGTGTGGGTTGGCTTCCCAAATGCGCTGGTGCCAATGACCACGGAGTACGACGGTGGTCCGGTGTTGGGGGGCACCTATCCCGCGCTGATCTGGCACAACTTCATGATCGGCGCAATGCAGGCCGAAAAGGAACGGGCCGAAGAAGAAGACGCCAAGCACCCGAGCGCCCTGGACCGACGCACGGCAGGCGCGAGCAGCTCCGGCGCGGTCCCGGAAACGGGGAGCGCGAGCGTAGCCACCTCCCCCGCCGCCGCCCCGCACGAAGGACCCGGCGCCGGCGCCAAGGGCCGCGCCAATGCGCCGGCGGCGGCCGGCACCGAGCAGAGCGGCAAGCCGGCCACTGGCGAAAGCGGCGAAAGCACCCAGGCGCCGGCTGTCAAGAGCCCTCCGGCGAGTGCGCCCGCTCCCGCTCCGCGGACGCCCGCGAGCCCCACCCCGGCCGCCGGCGGTGGGGCGCCGACTCCGGCTCCGACGCCTGAAGCGTCAACCCCACCTGCGAGCGGCGGTACGAGCGCGCCCACGGGCGGCTCTACTCCCTGAGCCTGAATCCACCGAGCCCGTTATCCGTGGACTCAAGGCTGAGGCCCCGACCGCGCCCGGCGCCCGCCGGCCACCTGATCGGGATACCGGCGATCCACGCTCGTGCGCGGGCCCGCCCACTCAGGGCCGCGGACGCGAGACGTGCGGGTTGCCCGCCAAGCAGAAACGCCATGGCAGATCGACCGCCTTGCTGATCCCGATGCGGGCGCCGCAATGAATCTCATGTGGGCTGTCGAGCCACGACTCGCGCGGCGGACGGATCGTGACGGGCCCCCGAGTGAGATCGCACTCGTTGTGCAGCAGCTCGATCGCGAGCGCGGCCGTGAGCTTGCCCGGCCCCGAGCAGAGCTCCTCGCGGCGATGCACGGCGCGGCGCTCGCGCATGCGGGCGATGCCGCGCAGCGGCTCCAGGGCGCGGATCAGCACGGCGGCGCCTACGCCCTGCTCGTCGCAGACGGCGTTCAGCAGCGCGTGGATGCCGTAGGAGCGGTAGACGTAGGCGCGACCGGGGCCGCCGAACAGAGTGCGGGTGCGCGGGGTGAGCCCGATGAAGGCATGGCAAGCCGGCTCGCACTCGTGGTAGGCCTCGGTCTCGACGATCATGCCAGCGGCGGCGCGGTATTCGACGACACAGCCGATCAGCGCGTGTGCGACCTCGAGCACCGGCCGGCGGTAGAACTCGACCGGCAGCGCGCCCGGCGCGGGGCGGCGGGGCGCGCGCACGACGAAGCCGCTGACGGCTGACGCTCCCGGCACGTCAATCCCAGGGTTCGTTCGACTTTTCCGCGGGCGGATGGGTGAGCACGCCACGGGCGAGCTCCAGCTGCTCCCGGACGCGCCCTGAAGCGGTGCCACCCTCGGAGACCTTGCTCTCGAGCCACGAGCTCTGGGTGAGCAGCGCCAGGTACTCCTCGCTGTGCTCGCCCAACACGGGGCTGTGCGTGGCGAGCTCCGCGGGCGTCAGCACGGAAAGGGTCTTACCCGCATCGAGCGTCGTGCGCACGAGCCCGGCGATGACGCCGTGCGCCTGGCGAAAGGGCACCCCGTGGCGCACCAGCATGTCGGCGATGTCGGTCGCGCCGAGCAGCTCCTCGGAGGCGGCCTCTGCCATCGCCTCGCGCTTGAAGCGCACCCCTTCGATCATCCCGCGCGCGGCGGTCAGGACAAGCTCCAGCGTGTCGGCGGTGTCGAACAGGTGCTCCTTGTCCTCCTGTAGATCCTTGTTGTAGGTGAGCGGCAGCGCGTGGAGCACTCCCTGCAGCGCGGTGAGGTGCCCGAGGACGCGGGGCGCCTTGGCGCGCAGCAGCTCGGCCGCGTCGGGGTTCTTCTTCTGGGGCATGATCGAGGAGCCCGAGGCCCACGCGTCGGGCAGTTCGCAGAAACCGACCTCCGAGCTCGACCACAGCACGAGCTCGGCGCCGAGGCGCGAGAGGTGGGTGGCGCAGGTGGCGGCCGCGTGTAGATAGTCGAGCGCGAAGTCGCGGTTGGAGACCGCGTCGACCGAGTTGGGCACGATGTCGTGGAAGTCGAGCTGGCGCGCAACCGCCCGCCGGTCGGTGTCGAAGTTGACGCCGGCCAGTGCGCCGGCTCCGAGCGGCAGGCGCCCAGCCTGTTCGAGCGCGAAGGCGAAGCGCTGACGGTCGCGCTCGAGCATCCAGAAGTAGGCGAGCAGGTGGTGGCCGAGGTAGACCGGCTGCGCGCGCTGGGAGTGGGTGTAGCCGGGAAGCGGCCAGTCGATGTGCTGCTCGGCACGGGCGAGCAGCACGCCCATCAGCTCCCCCACCGCGTCGTGCGCGGCGCGTGCCTGCGCGCGTACGAACATCGCGACATCGGTCGCAACCTGATCGTTGCGCGAGCGCGCCGTGTGCATCTTTCCACCGACCGGCCCGGCGAGCTCGGTCACGCGCCGCTCGATCGCGGTGTGGATGTCCTCATCGGCCTCCTCGAAGGCGAACATGCCGAGCGCGAGCTCGGCCTCTGCCTCTTCGACGGCTGCGATCAGGTTGTTGCGGTCTTCGGTCGAGATGATCCCGCGCTCGGCGAGCATCCAGATGTGGGCACGAGACTGCTCGATGTCCTGCGGCCACAGCCGCCGGTCGAAGCGCAGCGATGCGTTCAAGCGCCTGAAGTCTGGGTGCTGGGGCTCGCTGAAGCGGGACATGGATGCGTCGGTGGGACAGTAGCGGAGATCGTGGGCCCGAGCGTCGCGCTTCGAGTTGCCCGAAGCGACCGAAGACTGCGGACGCTCGCCTTCGACAGAAGTCCCCGCGCGGTAGATATACGGTCCATTATTCTGACAGTCCCGATATTATTGACGCGGGCTATGGAGCGGATCGATGTCATCCCGCAGATGGAAACGCCACCTGCGCCGGCCGGCAGAACGCGCGATAATCACCGTATGCCCGAGGTACTCGAACCGTCGCGAGTCGGCCCAACGCCAGGATTGCCACGCGGGCCACACTCGCTCACGCGCGAGCAGGTCGCGGCCAACCAGCGCCTGCGCCTGCTGGAGGGGATGATCGACGCGATCGGGGAAAAGGGCTACGCGGCCACGACGGTATCGGACGTAATTCGACGGGCGGGGGTCTCGCGAAAGGCCTTCTACGAGCACTTCGCCAACAAGGAGGAGTGCTTTCTGGCGACGTACGACTCGATCGCCGCGTTCGGCCGGCGCGGTGTGTCGATGGCGTTCCGCCGCGCCGAGGGCCTGCCGGACAGCGTGCAGGCGGCGCTCGGGGAGCTGATCGAGCTGGCGATCGCACGGCCGCAGGCGCTGCGGGTTCTGATGGTCGAGATCGGCGCGGCCGGCCCGGCGGGGATCGAGCGCCGCGAACAACTGGTGGTGCGCTACGAGGATTTCCTGCGCGAGAGCCTGGGCCTGCCGGCAGGGCCCGGCGCGATCCCGAACCCGATCCTGCGCGGCGTTGTGGGAGGCATCCTGCACGTGATCTATACCCACCTACGCCGCGGTGAGCGCAAACAGCTGCGCAGGCGCCTACCCGATCTCGTTGCGTGGGCCACCTCGTACTGGCCGGCGCCGGAGTCGATCCTGACGCTCGTGGATCCGACGCTGCAGGAGTTGCACCTCGACTTCACCGGCGGGACGGCGGGTGGGTGGGCGGGCGGGCGGGCTCCCGGATCCCTCTCACTCGGGGCCGCGACCAGCCGTCGACGGAGGCTGCCGCGCGGGGAGAACGGGATGCCGAGAAGCTTCGTCGTGCACAGCCAGCGTGAGCGGATCCTCGACGCGGTTACGAACCTGACGGCGCGGGGCGGATATGCGGCGCTCACGGTCGAGGGAATCGCCGCCGAGGCGTCGGTGTCGCTGCAGGCGTTCTACGAACATTTCAGCGATAAGGAAGACGCGTTCCTGGTCGCCTACGAGATCGGCCAGGACAAAGCGCTGGCGCTGGTCGAGCGCGCCTACGACGCCCAACCCGACTGGCGCTACGGCGTGCGCGCCGGCCTCGCCTCGCTGTTCAACTTCCTCGCCGGCGAGCCGGCGTTTGCGCACATGGCGATGATCGACGTGCTGGCGGCGACCGAACGTACCTCGACGCGGGCGTTCAAGGGCGCCGCGCCATATGCCCAAATGCTGCAGCCCGACTCCGAGCACGCCCCCAACGGGCGTACCCCGGAGGTGACGGTGCACGCGATCGCCGGAGGCCTGTTCGAGCTGATGCTCCACCACGCCCTGCAGCACCGCGTGCACGAGCTCCCTGTGCTGGTCCCGAGGGCAACGTACTTCGCGCTGGCGCCGTTCATCGGGGCCGAGACGGCTGGGGAAGTCGCCACCGCTGCTGCCGTACAAGTGCCGGCGTAGGCTCTACGCCCCGGAGCCGCACGGTCCAGAGATCCGACCGGGTCCGACCACGCGACATCTTTTAACAGGATGCGCTATGCTGCCGTCGGCGCATAGCCAGGGATGTGGCGATGCGCCGGGCTTCGCGTAAGCTCGGCGCATCCCACAGTAGATGCGGCGTGCGCACGGGCGCCGCAGCGAGAGAGTCGGCACCCGCCAGCTTGGCAAGGGCCGCGCTACTTCTTCCTGCTCCTCTTCCCCTTCTTCCTGTGCTTGTGGTTGGTCTTCGGGCAACCGGCGATCGTCACCTTGGTGTCCTGTTTGATCACCGCGCCGTCCTGCGCGGTCAGTTCGGTGGGCATGTGCAGCGCGCTCAACTTGCAGAGCTGCGCCCCGTTGGCCGTCAGCGCCGAATAGGGACCCTCCGGCAACGTCAGTTCGAACTTCGAGAAGGGCGCGTCGGGCACCGCGTTGAATGTCGAGATCAGCGCGCCCGCCTTGGAGATCGCCGTTTCACCGTGCAGTTCGACCGTGACGTTGTCGCCCGTGAGCACAATCACCAGTTCCGGGTATTTGGCGCCGCCGTGGGAGACGAAGTACGCCGGGCCGCTCAGCGGCTCGGGCAGTACCGGCGTGTAGGTCCTCGCCAGACCGATCTTCGACGCGGCGGGACAGTTCGCGCGGTTGGCCGCGAACGTCGCTTCCGGGCACGCTTTCTGCAGCGTCGTCAGCCGGGCCGGCAGCCGCGCCGGCAGGCTCACCTTGACTTTGGCGATGTCCGCCTCGCTGCCCTGCGGGGTGCTGGGGTACGTCACGGTCGTCGTCAGGCTGGCGCCCGCGGTGCGGGTGTTGTGGGCTTGGGTCGACGCCGCGAACTTCGGTTTGAAGGCGAGCGCGGCGCAGTTGGTCACCTGAAAGGGGACCGACAGCGGCACGGAGGCGTCTTCGGCGCTCGACAGCGTACCCGTCATCGACAGCGGGTCGCAGTCGGTGGGATTGAACGTGAAGTCGCTTCGGTTGATCGTCACGTTGACATGCTTGATCTCCAGCGGAATCCCTTCGAGGATCGTCGGGATCGGGTCTTCTTCGCCTGCCGAGTTGGCGGTGACGGTCAACGCCGAGGTGAGCGGGTTGACTTCGATCCTCGCGCGCACCACCAGGCAGTCGCATGGGGGATGGTGCAACTTGGTGTTCTCGAGGTCGAACGGCCCGGCCTTCGCCGGCTCCTCGATCGCCAGGCCGTACGGCGCGCCGTGATAGGGGCCGGTGATGTAGACCCTGCCGCCGGTGACCGTGTACGGGGTGCCGCCCACGCCGACGCTGACGGTCGTTTCGCCTATCTTGCTGGCTTCGCCGCACGCCCCCGCATTCGCCTGCGCTTCTTCGCACAGCGTCACGCTGGAGAGCATCCCCAGCAGGCCCGGCGGCATGTGCAGCTGGATGCCCTGCAACTGCTGGTTGCCGTCTTCGCGGGACATAGTCATGGTGAACGGAGTGAAGCCGCCGGCTGCGACATTCGTGGTTCCGCCCGCGAGACTCGGCGCGAACGGCAGGCTCGCGCCCGGGCACGGGCCTCCGTTCGGGCCGGTCTTGATTTCGAATTCGGAGCTGGCCGGGACTTCGGCGTTGCCCGACCAGGGCGCGAACGACGCCGTGGTCGTGTAGCCGCCGCACTTCGCCGGCGTCGCCAGCGGCGCCCGCGAGCCGCCGAAGAAGTGCAGCCTCAAATCTTCGAACGGCAGCTGTGGCGTGTTGTCGAAGGTCGAGACCAGCTGGCCGGTCACCGGGTTCGGTGTGACTTCCCCCGCGACCTTGACGAGCGTCCCCGACACGGGGTCCTGCGCGACGATATACATCGCCACGAGGCTGCCGAACGGATTCTGGTCCTGTGTCGCCAGGTAGGCGGCCCCGGTCAGCGCGTTGGGCAACAGCGGCGTGGTGATTTCAACCGTGCCGACCTTTGAGGCTTCCGGGCAGAGCGCGGCCACGTGTTCGTCGAGCGCGATCTCTGCTTCCGAGCACGCCTGCAAGCCGTCCGCCGCCGAGTCGTCAAGCGCCACGCCTTCGGGGAGCGCCACAGTCGTGTTCTTCACGTCGGCCTCGGCAAGCGCGTTCGGATTCAGCGTCAGGTCCTGCGGGACGTGGACGTCGACGGTCAGCCCGGTGGGCGCGCTGGCGGCCTGACCGTCCGGTGCGACGCTGATCGACGGGCTGAAGGGCAGCCGGTCGCACCCGTTCAGGCTCGGCTCGGAGAGCGCTTCCTGCGGTTCCGTGAACGTATCGGCGTGCGCCCAGGAGTCGGCGAGGACGGAGGTCTGCAACGGGCCCGTGCACGATGTGGGGAGGGCGACGAGCGGCGGCGTCGTCGTCGATTCGCCCGACGGCGCGCACGGCCCTCCAGACAGACCCAGGATGCCGTCGGACAGGCACGACCATCCGCGAGCCTGGTCGTGGATCGGGTCTCCGGGCACGCCCCACAGCGTTACCTGAACACCAAAGAACGACACCGTTTGCGAGATGTTATGGGAGCTGACCGTCACGCCGTATCCTTCCCCCGTACGCACCGACGTGTCGAGGATCACCGGCGCCTTGCCCAGCACCAGGAAGCCAAAACGCGCGGGCTCGCCGACGGCGGGCTTCAGGTTGAAGACCGGGACCGGAACCGTAACCACGTGTTGTTCCGGGCCTTCCGGGAAGCGAAGCGTCACGACGGCGACCCCCACCGCGGTCTTCGCCGGGCAATTGTTCGTGAGTCCCCCCGCCGGGGCATGAAAGTCGCCGGCCGAGCATTGTGGGAATGGGGTGGGGTTGCCGATCAGTCCAGGGGGCAGCCTGATCTGCAGATCCTTCGGCAGGGCCGGCTGATACGGTTCCACCGCGCTGCGGTTCAGGTCCAGTGTCCCGGTCACGCTGAACGGATGCGAGCCCGCTTGGCGATCAGGCGAGCCGTCTTCATTCGACGCGAGCAGTTCATATTTTTCGACTCCAAATTCGACCGGTTCGCTGCTCACCGGGAGGTCTTGCGTATCCGAAACCGCCGCCACCGCTTTGCCCGAGAACTGTAGTTCGAAGTTCCCTTTGCCTTCTGCATCGCAGACGCTGTTCGTGTATGCGCCGGTTTCTGAGGCAACTTCGTTGCACGAGTACGATTCTCCGCCGAAGACGCTGACTTCATTCGCCGCGTTCGACGAGCCGGCCCCGACGTTCACTCCGATTTCGACTTCGAGCTGTTCGTACGACAGCAGATCGCCTTCGAATGTGCATTCGACCAGATGCGCCGACGGAAGCGTGCATTCCATCCCCCCGGGAAACCCGAACATCACGAAGAAGCCGGCCTTTCCGGTCACCGAGGTCGCTTCGAGATTGGCCGGCAGCTTGTCGACAAGCTTGACGGGTACGTGTGCTCCGTTGACTGCCGCATCGCCGAGATCGGTCGCCGAGACGACGATCGTGCCGCTGCCACCCGGCGGCGAGTTGGCCGGCGCCGCGCTCGTGTCGAGGTGCCACCATGCCACTGCCGCCCCAGCGCTCGCCGTGAACGCTAGGCACAGGACCAGCACGGCAGGCCCGGCAACGGCAAGAGCCACTCTCCTGGCCGAGTTCATCGCGATCATCGGTCTCCTCCTCGCGCGGACTTGGCCCCTTTGACCCCGTACCGTTTCCGTGCCGCTCGTTCGCACGCATCACGCGCACCTCTCCTACGGCGGGACTTGTAACGTTCGCGGCAGGCCCGCAATGCCCGTGCGCGCTCCTGCGCCTGCGTCAGAGCCTTCGGCGTCACTTCCGGCGTGGGCGCCGGTACCAGCGACACGATGTTTCCCGCGCCCGAGAACGTCTCGCTCGAGGGCGGCCCGAAGACCAGCGGCTGCTGCAACGGCTCGGCCTTGCACGAGTCGGCGGTGTCGCACGGGGGTGGCGAAACCGCAGCCGAGAGGCACGGCACGGCTGTCGAGCAGACATGGGCGTCGTAGACGTCGGGGTAGGTGTCCACATCCTGCGGCACGAGCTGGCTGCTCGTCAGGAAGAACACGTCGTCGCCGCTTTCGCTCGCATCCATGAACGCCGACTGTTCGGCGGAGTGCCCGGAGGAGATCAGCCCCACGCAACCGGCGGGTTCCACCTCACCACTCGCCGTTTTCCTTTCGGGCCTGTACACGACTGTCCCGCTCACCGACGCCGGGTTGCACGAGCCGGCCCCTTCGGGCTCATACTCATACACGTCCCACGTGCCGTTCACATCCTGGGGAACGAGCGCGTCGCCGCTGTCGAAGAAGAGGCGACCGCTGTCTGAGAGGTAACGCGACTGGTACAGCGCGATGGCGCCCGATACGTACGAGCCACCTGTGTATGGGGTCCACGCCGGGATGTTCGCCGCGAGCCACGTCGTCGGAGGCCAGACCCTGTCGCCGCCGCCGAGAATGCCGTTTCCGCCATAGTCGCCGTCTTCGCCGTACTGCCTGCCCGTCGGCCTCGCCCCGGTCGGGTCGCACGACGCGCAGGCCAGACGGCCGTCGCCGGCGTCGTAGAGGTAGACCTCCTCGTCCGGTTCGCCACTGACGGCGTCCCTGTTGTGATAGCCGGTGAGGCTCTTTCGCGACATGAACGCGAGCCACCGGCCGTTGGGGGACACACGCGCCGTCAGGTCCCTAAGGCTCGAGGCCCAGTCGTTAAAGTCTTCTGGCGGAAGCGCGGCAATGAGCTTCGGGGATTCCCACGTCGTGCCGTCAGCGTGATCTACGTAAAGGTTGTCTTCACCAGACACAGCGTTTACGGCCAATGCGGCCTTCGAGACGAAGTACACATATGAGCCGTCTTCGCTCGCACCGAGCACGCCTTCCTGAATTTTCGGCGCCAGGGCAGTCGTTTCGCACGCGAGTTTCCCGGCGACTTCCCTCACGTCGCATACTTCCAATGTCCCCTGCGTTTCAGCGAGAACGTTCTTTGCAATGAAGAACACCCGCGATCCGCCGCTGTTGGCGATCTGAAATTCGTTTACCCCGACGCCCGCCTTCCCGATGCGAAGCGTTTCGCCCTTCACGAGGTCTCGGAGGTACAGAGGTCCAGGCGTCAAACGGTCGCTCCAGAAGACGCGCGTTCCGTCGTCGGAGATCTCGTGCCTGCCACTGAGTCCACCCCCAGGCTGCGGATCTTCGGTCGCGGCGCTCGCCGGTTTTCCCCCTTCGCCTTCGGGCAGGACGCTGACGAGTTGCAACTGCCCGCCGGCCGATGGCGGCCACTCGTAGAGGCCGCCATCGTCGCCGGGCGTCGAGGTCAGGCCCGCTTCGGAGTCGTCAACGAGCACGTGGCTCAGGTCAGTGGTCGCACCCGAGAACCTCGCTTCACCGAACAGGCCTTCGGGTGCCCCGCCGAACTTCGCGCCCGTGCGTACATCGGCGCTCGTCACGAGCGGCTCGTAGCACGTCGCCAGCGCCGCTTCGCAACTCGTATCAGAGCGAATGTACGGTGTGCGTTCGGTCGCGTCTGGTGAGAGGGGCGTGAATACATTCGCAGCCTGCGGTTCGACGAGCGCAAGTGACAAATCGGATGAGAAGAAGCGGTACTCGAACCCAATCGAGGGGATGAAGCCGGTGGCCTCATCGTGCGGCGTGACGATGTCCTGGGAGAACCAGCCCTTTTCGCCGCGGCGGGAGAGCATCTGTTCCTCGAGTGAGTAGGCGCCCTTCGGTTCGGATTCGGTCGGTGCGTTCGCCAGGTACGTGATCGCGCTGCCGTCTTCGGCGGCCTCGAGCACCCCCTCTTCGGTGAGCGGGTAGATCGTCGCGCCATGCTTGTCCGGGGGGGAGACCAGTTCCCACGCGCGCCCATCCGGTAGCGAAAACTCTCCCCCGACCGGCTGTGTCGTGAACGTTTCGTCTTCGCCGTCGACGCTTTTGCCATTCGCCGTCGCGACGACCCTGTAGTGGTAGGTCGTGCTCGGGGACAGACCCTGGGGTTCGGCGGTGACCGTGACTCCGGAAGAGCCCGAGCCAACCGGCCCGGCTGGGAGCGGCAGCGACGTTCCGTAGGCTTCGCTCGTGCCGTATTCGAACCGATACGTCGTTTCGTTCCCGTGCGGGTTTATCTGCGCCTGAAGACTCGCGCTACTGCTAGTGACTTCCAACACCGACTCTTCTTCGACAGGACCTGCGGCGAGCGCGGGCGCAACCCATAGTAGAAGCCCGAGGCCAGTCAAAAACACCACCGCCAGGTGGGGGCGGCGCGCCGCTACGGCTCGTGCCATTTTTCGTTTCGCTCCCTTCACTTCCCCTCCTCCGTTGGTAGCGCACCCCGATGCGCTTCGGTCCGTCGAATCAAAGCCCACCCCCGGCATGCGGGAGCCTCCCGGCCCCCGCATGCGACGGGTAGATGATTATTGCGATAGACGCTTATGCAAAAATAGACACTTCTTTTTCGAATTCAATCGTGAGATCGGCTTGCTCGGCCGACCCTTCTTTGAAGGATTTGAGGCCTGAACCGGTGGTCGTGAGACCTGATTTTTCTATTTTGCCACCTTCTTCCAGCCTGAATTCACCGCTGCCCTTCTGCACGCCTCCGGTCTGCAGGAATTCCAGGTCTAGTAATCCCGCTAAGACGGTCCTGCTCGGGAGTAACACGAGCAATCCACCGAAGTCCCCGGTGGTGTTTGTGATTGTGAGTTTCTCGAGAGCAGTGCATTCAAGTTTGGTTTCTTTTAACGGCTTGAACAACAGCGCCGGCTCTTCTTCGCCGCCGCTCAATACCTCTAACCCGGCTAAGACGGTAATTTCTCTTGTGATGATTTCGCCTTCTTTGCCTTTGGGTTCCGTGCTGTTGCATTTGATTCCAGCAAAGCTACATCCTGTAAAGATGATTTCGCCCTCGGCGTCGTTCAGGGATTTGACTTCGCCGGACCCAGTCGCGCCCGTACATTCGATGGCGCCGTTTTTAGGCGTCACGAGTTTGACATCTTCAGTGCCGATTTTTTTGCCTTTATATTTGTATCCAGTCGCGGCTTCTTCGGTGCCATCCTTGTAGATTCCGTACGCCTTTGCCGAAGCTGAAGCCGTCGCAACCGCGCTCAACGCAAGCGCGGCCACGAGGCACAGCCCCATGATCTTTACGTACTTCATGTCGTACTGCTCCTTTGTATTTAGGGTTGGTGACCAACGCCATGGCGCCCGTCTTCAAACGCAAGACGCCTCGGTGCCGGCCTATGTTTATTTATGCATTTTGCTACAAAGCTCCTCCTCGCGCCGACCCGACTCTTTCCCACTCGGCGGCCCGATTCGATGCTCGTGTAGCATTATACAGGATTTGTCAATGACATGAAAAGACCTGTTTCTTACTTTGGCCAGCGTGCCCTGAATCGTAGAAAAATGTTTCCTATCAGTGATGGGGAGCCGCCCCTGGGCGCCCGATGGGGTACGTCGGCGGTCCTTGCGGACAGCCCTCGAGGGCCTCCACTCCGGTCTCCGACAGCGCGCGGAGGGTCTGTCTGAGCCGATCGTGTCGCCTCTACGCCACGCTCGGCGCCCGCACATCGCGGCGCAAGACGTGTGGTAGAGCGGAACTTCGGGCTATACTGGAGTTGCTCTGCCGGCCATGGTCGGTGAGGGTTGGTGACCGGCGCCGGGGTGCTCGTCTTCAAACGCTAAGACACCTCGGCGCCGGCCGATCGGTACTGCAGCCTTTCTTGCTATCACCGCACAGCGCCGCCGTCAAGCGACTCGTGCGGCGACTTGCGCCACGCGCCGACCCGCGCCCGGTTGGAAGACGGCAACCGGCACGGGGGCTCCAAACAACGACGCCCCGGAGGCCCCCAGCGCGGCGGCCCCTACCGCGCCACGGCCTCGCGCAACACGTCGGCCACGCAGCGAACCTGCCACTCCTCCATGCCGACGAAGAACGGGAGCGCGATCGAGCGGGACGCGACGTCCTCGCACACTGGGAAGTCGCCGGGCCGGTGGTCGAAGCGCTCGCGGTAGAAGCGCATCAGGTGGATCGCAGGAAGGTAGGGCTTGCTCTGGATGCCTTCCGCCGCCAACTCTTTGATCACCGCGTTGCGATCACAGCGACGGGGGATCTGGACGACGAACACAAACCAACTGCGGCGGCTGCCTTCCATGTCGGGACAGGGGGTCTCCACGCCCCTGACGTTCTCCAGCGCCTCGCGATATTGGCTTGCCAGGCGAGCCCTTGCGGTCAGGAAATCGTCGAGGCGCGCAAGCTGCGTGAGGCCCAGCGCGCAGGCTATGTCGGAGAGGCGGTAGTTGAAACCGAGGCGGTCGTGGTCCAGCCACTCCATGCTCGGGGCGCGACCCTGATTGCGCTCGCTGTCGATCCGTGCCTTCATCGCCGGGGCGCCGAGCGTGACCATGCCTCCCTCGCCGGTGGTGATCTGCTTGTTGGCGTAGAAGCCAAACACCGCCGGGTTACCGCGGCCACCTACCGGGATGCCGTCGGCGTGGCGGGCGCCCAGCGCCTGGCATGCGTCCTCCACGATCGCCAGGTCGTGGCGGCGCGCGATCGCCTCGAAGGCGCCCATCTCAGCCGGGTAGCCGAAGATATGCACGGGGAGGATCGCCTTCGTGCGCTCGGTGATCGCCGCCTCGGCGGCCTCCGGTGCAAGGTTGAGCGTCACGGGGTCGATGTCGGCGAACACCGGGCGCGCGCCCTCATACAGCGCCGCGTTCGCGGAGGCCACGAACGACAGCGGGCTGGTGATCACCTCGTCGCCCCGTTTCACTCCCACCGCGCGCAGCGCGAGGTGCAGGCCCGCCGTGCCGCTGGAGACGGCGCTCGCCAGCGGAGCGCCCACGCGCCGTGCGAACGCCTGCTCGAACTCGCCCACCTTCGGGCCCAGCGAGAGCGCGCCAGAGCGCAGCACCTCGAGCACTGCCCGCTCCTCCTCCACGCCCAGCGTGGGCCGTGCCAGCGGGATCGTCTCTTCGTCCTCCTCGAACGGGCTCAATACCTCGTCGCTATCCCCTTCCACGGGCATTGGGACGTACCGCAGCGGGCGTCCCGTCGGCCGTCTTCCCGAGCCCTCGGCCACCTCGCCCCTCCTCTCCTACCGCCCGCCGCCGATCGCCGCCACGGCCCCCCCACCGACAGCGGAATCGCCGAGGGCGGCCGTTACTCCACCACCGTCCTCACCAGCGGGATCATCGACCGCGGGCCGAGGTCGGGGTCGGAGCGTGGAGCCCGAAGGCCGCATCCCCGACTCCAGCGAGTCCACCAGTGCGTCCCACGAGGCCGCGATCAGATTCTCTGAGACCCCGATCGCGCCCCACACGCGCCGACCGTCAGAGGCGTCGATCAGCACGCGCGTGACCGCGCCGGTGCCCTTGTCCTCGTCGAGGATCCGCACCTTGTAGTTGACCAGCTCGATCTCACGCAGGTGCGGGTGGATCTCGCCGATCGCCTCGCGCAGCGCGGTGTCGAGCGCGTTCACCGGACCGTTGCCCTCGGCCGTACGCACGTAACGGCGGTCTTCGCCGCCGTCGGGGGCCGGGATCCAAATCTTGATCGTCGCCTCTGTCTCGACTGCGCCGTCGGCGCGCTGCTCGACGATCACCCGCCACGCCTCCAGCCGGAAGAGCGGCTCGTATTCGCCCGCCTCCCTGCGCATCAAGAGCTCGAACGAGCCGTCGGCCGCCTCGAACTGGAAACCACGGTGCTCGAGCTCCTTGACGCGCTCGGCTGTGCGCAGCGCGGCCTCGCCGTCCAGCTCGATCCCCGCCTCGCGCGCCTTCTCCATCACCGTCGCCTTACCCGCCAGCTCCGATACCAACACCTCGCGATCGTTGCCCACGAGGGCGGGATCCACGTGCTCGAAGGTCTGTGCGTCGGCACTGACGCCCGCCGCATGCAGGCCGGCCTTGTGCGCGAACGCGTGCTTGCCCACGTACGGCTGCGCCGGGTCGGGCACGCGGTTGAGCAGCTCGTCGACGAAGTGCGCGGTCTCCGTCAGGCGCGCGAGCTGCTCGGGCTCGAGCGCCTCCTTGCCCAGCTTCAGCTGCAGGTTGGCGACGATCGTCACCAGGTTGGCGTTGCCGGTGCGCTCGCCGATCCCGTTGATCGTGCCCTGCACCTGGGTGGCGCCGGCCTCGACCGCCACCAGCGTGTTGGCCACCGCGCAGCCGGCGTCGTCGTGGGTGTGGATCCCGAGCGCCACGTCGGGTAGCGCCGCGTGCACCTCCTCGACCACCTGGTGTACATACGTTGGCAGCGAGCCGCCGTTGGTGTCGCACAGCACCAGCCGCTCGACACCGGCTCCCGCCGCCGCCCGCAGACACTCCAGGGCGTAGTGGGCGTCGAGCGCGTAGCCGTCGAAGAAGTGCTCGGCGTCGAGCAGCACGCGCTTGCCGGCGCTCACGAGGAACGCGATCGACTCCCCGATCATCGCCAGGTTCTCCTCGCGTGAGACGCGCAACACCTTTTCGACGTGCAGCGGCGAGGCCTTGCCCACGAGCGTGCAGGCCGGCGCGAAGCACTCCGCGAGCATGCGCAACCCGTCGTCCGCCACCGCCTCGATCCCGCGCCGGCGGGTCATTCCGAACGCGACGATCTCGGCGTGGACGAGCTGCTCGTGCTCGAGCAGCTCGAATAGCGCCCGCTCCTTCGGGTTGGACGCCGGGAAGCCAGCCTCGATCAAATCGACGCCGAGCTCGTCGAGCGCGTGCACGACGCGCAGCTTCTCATCCGCGGTCAGACTCAGCCCGCCGCCACCCATGCCGTCGCGCAGGGTGGCGTCGTAGAGCTCGATTCTGGGCATGATCCGCCTCAGCCGCTCGCGGCGGCGCTCTGCGACTGTGCGGCGGGCGCTGGGGCCTCGCCGGCGGGCGTGTCGAGCGCGGGGGCGCTCACCACGTCCAGCCACTCCCGGTAGCGCTCGGTGCGCCCATGGATCGCATCGTCGAAGGCCGCCTGCAATACACGCGTGATCTCGCCCGGGCGCCCCGTGCCGATCGCGTGGTCGTCGATCTCGCGCACCGGCACGAGCTCGGCCGCGGTGCCCGACAGGAAGACCTCATCGGCGAGATACATCTCCGCGCGCGCCACGTTGCGCTCGACCACTGCGTAACCGAGGTCTTGCGCGATTTGGATCACCGAGCGACGCGTGATCCCGTCGAGGATCGAGTTGTGCTGGCCCGGCGTGGCGATCTCGCCCTCGCGCACCACGTACACGTTCTCGCCGGTGCCCTCGCACACGTGGCCGTGTTCGTCGAGCAGGATCGCCTCCTCGTAGCCGGCCTTGGTCGCCTCGATCTTCGCGAGCACGCTGTTGAGGTACTGCCCGGATGCCTTCGCGTGCGGGATCAGCGAGCGTGGGCTGATCCGCTCCCACGAGGAGACCTTCGCGCGCACGCCGTTGCGCATCCCCTCCTCGCCCAAATATGTCCCCCACTCCCAACAGGCGATCGTCACGTCGACGGGGGCCTCGAGCGGGTTGAGTCCCATCGAGCCATAGCCGCGGAAGACGATCGGGCGGATGTAGCAGGAGGAGAGGCCGTTGCGCGCGACCAGTTCGCGCGTGGCCTCGCGCAGCTGCGCTTCGGAGTAGGGCACCGGCATGTAGTAGAGCTCGGCCGAGCGCAGCAGCCGCTGCACGTGCTCGGCATTGCGGAACACCGCCGGGCCAAGCTCGGTGTCGTAACAGCGCACGCCCTCGAACACCCCCGTGCCGTAGTGCAGGCCGTGCGTGAGGACGTGGACCTTGGCCTCTTGCCAGGGGAGGAACTCTCCATTCATCCAAATCAGCTCGGTGGGGTTCATGTCATATCCTCACAGGTAGTACAACACCGCCCGCGTGGCGTCGGCCGTACTGGCGGCGCCTCCCAGGTCGGGGGTGCGCACGCCGTCGTCGAGCGCGCGTTCAACCGCTGATTCTACCTCCAGCGCCTGCTCGTCCATGTCGAGGCTGTTGCGCAGCATCAAAGCGGCAGACAGGAACATGGCCATCGGGTTGGCGATCCCCTCTCCCGCGATGTCCGGCGCAGAGCCGTGCACCGGCTCGTACAGCCCCGGCGAGTGCTGGCCGTTCTCCGATCGATCGCGGTCGCCCAGCGAGGCGCTCGGCAGCATCCCGATCGAGCCCGTCAGCATCGCCGCCTCGTCGGAGAGGATGTCACCGAACATGTTCTCGGTCAGCAGCACGTCGAAGTGGCGCGGGTTGGCGATCAGCTGCATCGCGGCGTTGTCCACCAGCATGTGCTCGAGCTCGACGTGCGGGTATTCGCGGTCCTGCACGCTGCTCACAACCTCGCGCCACAGCCGCGATGTTTCCAGCACGTTGGCCTTGTCCACGCTCGTCACCTTCGCGTGCGCCGCGTTGAAGGCAGTGCGCGCCACCCGTTCGATCTCCTTGACCGAGTAGGCGCAGAGGTCGGTTGCACCCTCGGGCGTGCGCGTCTTCTCGCCGAAGTAGATCCCCCCCGTCAGCTCGCGCACGACCAGCAGGTCGACGTCTTCGATCCGCTCGCGGCGCAGCGGCGAGGATTCGTACAGCTGGCGCAGCGGGCGCACGGGGCGTACGTTGGCGTACAACTCGAGGCCCTGGCGCAGTTCCAGCAGGCCCCGCTCCGGGCGCGGGGCCCCCGGGACGGTGCTGTCCCACTTCGGGCCCCCCACCGCGCCCAGCAGCACCGCGTCGGCGCGCTTGCACGCCGCGAGCGTCTCCGCGGTGAGCGGCTCGCCGTGGGCGTCGATCGAGGCGCCCCCGATCGGCCGTTCGTCGAGCTCGAAGTCGCCGAGCGCGTTCAACACTTCACGCGTCGCGGCCATGATCTCCGGCCCGATCCCATCCCCCGGGAGTATCGCTATGCGCTTGCTCATCGGAATCTCCTCTCCATCCGTCGAGGGGGAAGCGTAGCCGGACGGCGTCTCGCCCGCGAGTGGCGGGTCGGGGAGGCCGCTCACAGCGCGGTGGTGTCGGCCCCCATCAGCGGGTGGGCGGGGTCCATTCCACCCGCCCGCGCCCCCTCGTAGGCGGCGATCAGCGCCTCCTCGCCGAGCGTCACCGCGATGTCGTCGAGGCCTTCCAGCATCCGCCGGCGCGTCTCGGCGTCGATCTCAAACGCGACCGACACAAGTTGTCCGTCGGGGCCTGGGTAGCGCACCTCCTGCGCGCGCAGATCGACCTGTCCCTCCCCCGCCTGCGCCAGCGCGCGGCAGTGCGCTTCGTCGATCGCCACCGGCAGCAGCCCGATCTTCGTGCAGTTGGAGTAGAAGATGTCCCCGAACGAGGGCGCCACGATCGCCCTGAAGCCATAGTCCTCCAGACCCCACGGAGCGTGCTCGCGTGAGGAGCCGCAGCCGAAGTTCTCGCCCGCCACGAGGATTGGGTTGGCCGGCAGCTCCCAGCCGGGCTCCTTCGCCCAGTCGTAGAAGAGGAACTGCCCGAAGCCCGAGCGCTCCACGCGCTTGAGGAACTGCTTGGGCATGATCTGGTCGGTGTCCACGTTCGCGCGGTCGAGGTGGCTCACCGCGCCGGCAATCGTCTCAATGGCTTCCATCCTGGCTCTCCCTAGCTCCAATTACGTATGTCGGTGAAATGCCCTTCGATGGCGGCCGCCGCCGCCATTTGTGGTGAAACCAGATGCGTTCGGCCACCGCGTCCCTGCCTGCCCTCGAAGTTACGATTTGACGTGGAGGCGCAGCGCTCGCCCGGCGCGAGAATGTCGGGGTTCATACCCAGGCACATCGAGCAGCCCGCCACGCGCCAGTCGAAACCGGCGTCGCGGAAGATCCGGTCGAGGCCCTCCTGCTCGGCCTGCGCCTTCACCTGCTGGGAGCCGGGCACGACCATCGCGCTCACGGTTGCTGCCACCCGGCGCCCCGTCACGACCTCGGCGGCCGCGCGCAGGTCGCCGATCCGCGAGTTCGTGCACGAGCCGATGAACACGCGGTCGATCGCGATCTGCTCGATCGGCGTCCCCGGTTCCAGCGCCATGTAGTGCAGTGCGCGCTCAGCCTCCTCGCGCTCGGCGGGACTGTCGAACTCCTCGAGCGAGGGGACCTTGTCGGTGACCGCACGCACCATCCCGGGGTTTGTGCCCCACGTGACCTGCGGGGAGATGGCGGAGGCGTCGATCATCACCTCGGTGTCGAACTCGGCGCCGTCGTCGGTGGCCAGCTCACGCCAGCGCTCGATCGCCGCATCGAGCTCGGCGCCCCTGGGAGCGCCCGGGCGCTCCTGGTCGCGAAACCACCCGAACGTGGTCTCGTCGGGGGCGATCATGCCGGCGCGTCCGCCGCCCTCGATCGTCATGTTGCAGACCGTCATCCGCCCCTCCATCGAGAGCGCCTCGATCGCGGGTCCGGCGTACTCGACGGCATGGCCGGTCAGCCCGCCCACGCCCACCTGGCCGAGGGTCCCGAGGATCAGGTCCTTGGCGGTGACGCCGAAGCCGAGCTGGCCCTCGTAGCGAATCCGCATCGAGCGCGGTTTGCTCTGGACCATGCACTGCGTCGCCAACACGTGCTCGACCTCGCTCGTGCCGATCCCGAACGCGAGCGCGCCGAACGCACCGTGCGTGGAGGTGTGGGAGTCCCCGCAGACGATCGTCATGCCAGGCTGGGTGACGCCCAGCTCGGGGCCGATCACGTGCACGATGCCCTGACGGTTGGAGCCGAGCGAGTACACCGGCACGCCGAACTCGGCGCAGTTGCGCTCGAGCGTCTGCACCTGCACGCGCGAGAGCTCTTCCTTGATCGCCGCCGCGTTGGGCGTGCCGTCGGTCGGCGTGTTGTGGTCGGCGGTCGCCAGCGTGCGCTCCGGGCGGCGTACCCGGCGGCCGGCCAAGCGCAGCCCGTCGAACGCCTGGGGGCTGGTCACCTCGTGCACGAGGTGCAGATCGATGTACAGGAGACCATCCGCCACCTCGTGCGCCTCCCAAATCTTCTCGAACAGTGTCTTTGGCATGGTTCTGATCCTCGGTCTATCTATTAGCAGTATTTGGTTGTCGCCGTATTCCCTTGGACGCATTGCAGCGCCCGCCCGGCTCCCGCGAGCCGGCGGACCGCCGCGGGTCGGGACTCACGGCGTCGTCGCCGGCAGACCGACCGCGTTCGCGTCGCGCTTCGCGCGGGCGAGCGCCACCGACAGCGCCCGCACGTATGCACGCGCGGCCGCCTCGATGATGTCCGTCGAGACGCCCTGGCCGGAGCCGGTCTGGCCCTGCACCTCGACGACCACCGACACCTCCCCCAGCGCGTCCTGGCCCTCGGTGACGGCGTCGATGTGGAACTCGCGCAGCTCGGCGCCGACGCCGCTGGCGGCGTTGATCGCGCGGAAGATCGCATCGACCGGGCCATCGCCCGAGGACTCGGCACGAACCTCCTCGCCCTCTGGGGGCGCGATCACGACGCTCGCACGGGGCGCCTCGCTCGTGGAGGCGTGCACCTCGAAGCCCCGCAGTGTGTACGCCTGCAGCTCGCCGCCGCCGCTACGCAGCTCATCGGCGACGAGCGCCTCCAGGTCCATCGCCGTCACCGACTTCTTGCGGTCGGCGATCTCCTTGAAACGCTTGAACGCCGCGTTCAGCGCCTGGCCATCGACCGTGATGCCCTGCTCCTGGAGCGCCTCGCGCAGCGCGTGGCGGCCGGAGTGCTTGCCCAGCACGATCGCGTTGGAGCGCAGCCCCACCGTGGTGGCGTCCATGATCTCGTAGGTGGTGCGCTCCTTCAGCACCCCGTCCTGGTGGATGCCGGCCTCGTGCGCGAACGCGTTGCGCCCGACGATCGCCTTGTTGGGCTGCACCGGGTAGCCGGTCAGGCGCGAGACCATACGGCTGGTACGCGCGATCTCGGTCGTCTCGATCCCCGTCCACAGCCCCAGGGTGGGCTCGCGCGTGTGCAGCAGCATCACGATCTCCTCGAGCGACGCGTTGCCGGCGCGCTCGCCGATCCCGTTGATCGCGCACTCGACCTGGCGGCAGCCGGCTTCGATCCCGGCCAGCGAGTTGGCGACCGCCAGGCCCAGGTCGTCGTGGCAGTGCACCGACACCGTCACATCGCGCAGGTCGGGCACCAGCCGGTAGAGCTCCTCGAACATCGCCGCGTACTCGTGCGGCATCGTGTAGCCGACCGTGTCGGGCACGTTGATCGTGGTCGCGCCCTCCTCCAGCGCGACCTTGATCACCTCGGCCATGTACTGGATGTCCGAGCGCGAGCCATCCTCGGGCGAGAACTCGACGTCGTCGGTGTATTCGCGCGCCTGCGCCACCGCCGCGCGCGCCTGGCCCACCACGTCCTCGCGCGTGGTCTGCAGCTTGCGCTCGATGTGGATGTCGCTGGTCGCGATGAAGATGTGGATGCGCGGGCGCTCGGAGTCGCGCACCGCCTCCCACGCCGCGTCGATGTCCTGCTTGCCGGTCCGCGCCAGGCCGCAGATCACCGGGCCTTCGACCTCCCGGGCGATCGCCTGCACCGCCTCGAAGTCGCCCGGCGAGGTGATCGGGAAGCCCGCCTCGATGATGTCCACGCCCAGCCGCGCCAGCTGCTGGGCGATCTCCAGCTTCTCCTGCCTGTTCAGCGAGATGCCGGGCGATTGCTCGCCATCTCGCAGCGTCGTATCGAAGACACGCACACGATTGCGCTCTTCTCGTACCGGTACCGCCGCTGGTGCCACCTGATGATCCATGTCGTTCTGCTCCTTTAGTCTGGCAGAAGAGGGGCCCGACCGAAGCCGGGAGACACTCGCCTTCGGCTCGCATCCCCGTTTCGGCCAGCCGGCCTTCGGCCGACTGCGCCACCCTCTAGGTCTCGTTCGAACTTCCTCCGGCTGTGTTTGCGGCTACGCGGCCGCCACGCACTATTCCCCCCGAGGGGGGAGGAGGAGAAGTCGAATCGAGATCTGCAACGACATGCTTCGCGGAGGGTAGCATCGCCGCGGCGCGATGCCAAGCCGACCCGGTCGACGCAGGCGCCAGCCGATCGCCGGAGCCGTCCGTGCGGCCGGCCATCCCCTCAGGGAGTGAGCACGACCTTGCCCACGTTGCGCCGTTCGGTGATCATGTTCTGCGCGGCGCCCGCATCCTCGAAGCTGAAGCTCTCAGCCACAACCGGCCGGACGGTGCCATCGTCGAGCAGCGCCTGCAGAGGCGCCACCCATGGCTCGATCGTCCCGCGGTCCTTCATCAGGGTGAGCATGTTCAGGCCGACAACGACCTTCGATTCGGACATCTGCTTGATCATGTTGAAGCGCGGCATCCGCGCGACCGCGCGCAGCGCCGTGACGGGGTTTCTGCGCTGTCCGGAGACAACGGCGGAGGCGCCGAACGCCACCAGGCGCCCTCCGGGGCGCAGCAGGTCGTAGCTGCGCCGGAAGCTCGCGCCGCCGACGGCGTCCATGATCACGTCGAACTTCGGCAGGCCGCGCTCCCAGCCAGACTTGGTGTAGTCGAGCGCGTGGTCGACGCCCAGCTCGGCGATGCGGGCATGCTTTCCAGGCGACGCGGTGCCGTAGACCTCGGCGCCCTCCCGCTTGGCGATCTGCGTGGCGGCGATGCCGACGCCGCCGCCGGCGGAGTGGATCAGAACGCGCCCCCCTCCTCCGAGTGGATCAGAACCGCCCCCCGGCTGCAGGTCGCCGTAGTCCATCAGGCTCGCCCACGCGGTGGCGTAGTTGACCGGGATCGCCGCGCCCTGCGCGAAGCTCAGCTCGTCAGGCAGCGCGAACACGTCGATCGCCGGGACGACCACCTGGGAGGCGTAGCCGCCGAAGAACGTGCTCACGAACACGCGCTGCCCCACACTCAGGGGGTGGGCGGGACTCGACGCTCCCTCGCCCAGCTCGAGGATCGTGCCAGCGACCTCGTAGCCGACCACGCAGGGCGTCTTGGGCGCGTCGGGGTAGAAGCCCAGACGCGCCATGATGTCGGCGAAGTTGATACCCGCCGCCGCGACATCGATGCGCACCTCGCCTGGACCGAGCGTTGGGTCGGGACGCTCCTGCACCTTCAGAACGCCGGGCCCGCCGTGCTTGGTGATGACTACCGCCCTCATCGGCACGTACCTTAGTCGATTGACTGGCCACGCGGCCAAATGGGGGCCAGCGGCCTCAACGGAGAGCCGCCTGCCGGCCGAGTGTCACTGCAGCACCACGGCCCAACCGCCGGTGAACCCTTCCGAGGCGACGATCTCATCGACGACCTTGGCCGGCACCGGCGCGTCGGTCGTGACGACCATCGCCGCGACGCGCCGATCCTCGCTGGCCGCGTGCGAGGCCCCATCGGGCGTGTGCCCGACCGCGGCCGAGGAGATGTTGATGCCGTGGCGGCCGAAGATCGTGCCGACGCGGCCGATCATGCCCGGCAGGTCGGCGTAGCGGAAGACCGTCACGTTGGGCTCGAGCTCCACCGTCAGGCGCCGGCCCTGCACCTCGACGAGGTGCGGCACGCGGTTGGGTCCGATGCCGGTGCCCGCCACCGCGACCTTGCGATCGCCGGCGATCACCGTGACACGGATCAGCTCGTTGTAGTCCTGGGCCTCGGAGACCGTCTTCTCCTCGACCACGATCCCCCGCTCCTCCGCCATCGAGGGGGCGTTGACGAGGTTGACCTGCTCCTCGGTGCGGCCCTGCAGCGCGCCCTGGATCACCGCGAGCGTCAACAGGCGCGTGTCGAAGTCGGCGATGCGCCCCATGAAGGCCGCCTCGATCCGCTCGACCGAGCTGCCCTCCGCCAACTCCATCGCGAGGCGCCCGAGCTGCCGGGCGAGCGGCAGGAACGGCCCCAGCACCTGCATGTCCTCGGCGCCGATCGCGGGGATGTTCACAGCCGTCGAGACCACCCCGCCGTCGAGCGCCGCCACGACCTGCTCGGCGCTCTGGTAGCCGGCCCTGTCGGTGGCCTCCGCGGTGGAGGCCCCGAGGTGGGGCGTGACGATCACGTTGGGGTAGCCGAACAGCGGGCTCTCGGTCATCGGCTCGGTGGGGAACACGTCGAGCGCCGCGCCGCCGACCTTGCCGGAGTCGAGCGCCGCTTGCAGCGCCGCTTCGTCGATCAGCCCGCCGCGCGCGACGTTGAGGATCCGCACGCCGTCGCGCATCTGCGCGAACGCCTCCGCGTCCAGCCAGTTCTTGGTCTCATCGGTCTTGGGGAGATGGATCGAGATGAAGTCGGCCTGCGCGTAGATCTCCTCGCTGTTCTCGGCCTTCTCGACCCCCAGCTCGCGGTAGCGCTCGGCGCTGACGAACGGGTCGAACGCGACCACGCGCATCTGAAAGCCGCGCGCGCGCGCGGCCACCAGCTGGCCGATCCGCCCGAAGCCGACGATCCCGAGCGTCTTCTCGTACAGCTCCACGCCGGAGAATTTCGAGCGCTCCCACTTGCCCGCCGTAAGCGAGATGTACGCCTGGGGGATGTTGCGCGCGAGCGCCAGCAGCAGCGCCATCGTGTGCTCGGCGGCGGTGACGACGTTGGACTGCGGCGCGTTGGCGACCACGATCCCGCGTTTGGTGGCGGCGTCCACGTCGACGTTGTCCACCCCCACGCCGGCGCGCCCGATCGCGCGCATGTTGGTCGCCTTGTCGATCAGCTCGGCGGTGAGCTTCGTCGCCGAGCGGATCAGGATGCCGTGGTACTCCCCGATCCGCTGCGCCAGCTGCTCGTCGCTCCAGTCGAAGCCGAGGTCGACGTCGAAGTGCTCGCGCAGCAGCTCCACCCCGGAGTCGCCGATGTTCTCCTTGACCAGCACCTTCAGACGCTCGCCACCGGCCGCGGTGCTCTCTACGGGGCTCATGACGCGCTCCTCTCCACGACCCACTCGATACAGGCAGTCAGCGCCTGCACGTCGGAGGGCTCGACCGCGGGGAACATCCCGATCCGCAGCTGGTTGCGCCCCAGCTTGCGGTAGGGCTCGGTGTCCACGATCCCGTTCTCGCGCAGCGTCTTGGCGACCGCGGCGGCGTCGACGGAGTCGTCGAAGTCGATCGTGCCGACGACCAGCGAGCGCTTCGCGGGGTCGGCGACGAACGGCGTGGTGTACGGCGTGCGCTCGGCCCAGCCGTACAGGTGCTCGGAGGAGGCGCGGGTGCGGGACACGCACCAGTCGAGACCGCCGCCGTCGAGCATCCAGCGGATCTGCTCGGCGAGCAGGAACAGCGTCGCCACCGCGGGCGTGTTGTAGGTCTGGTCTTTGAGCGAGTTCTCGAGCGCCGTCGCGAGCGAGAGGAACTGCGGAATCCAGCGCGGGTTGGCGGCAGGCCCCGATCCATTCGGGCCTGCGAGCTTGGCGATCCGCTCCTGCGCGGCCGGGCTCAGCAGCGCGACCCACAGCCCGCCGTCGGCGGCGAAGCTCTTCTGCGGCGCGAAGTAGTAGGCGTCGGTCTGCGCCACATCGACCGGCAGCCCGCCCGCGCCCGAGGTCGCGTCGATCAGCACGAGCGCCTCGCCCCCTTTGGATGCAACCACGTCCCTCCGGGACGTGGTTGGGGACGTGGATGGTGGTTGACCTCCGTCCGGGGGGACGGGGTGGTGGGAGGGGTTGAGGGGCGCACCACCGGGACCATCACGCCGGTGGATGTCTCGTTATGTGCCCACCCGACCACGTCGGCCCCGGCCTCGGTGGGGTCGGCCTGCGCCGGGTCGGGCGCGTCGCCGGGCTCCGCCTTCACCACCACCGGCTCCTCCAGGAATGGCGCCTCGCGCGCCACCTGAGCGAACTTCGAGGAGAACTCCCCGTAGGTCAGGTGCAGCGAGCGGCGCTCGATCAAGCCGCACGCGGCGGCGTCCCAGAAGGCCGTGGCCCCACCGTTGCCGAGCGCGACCTCGTACCCGTCGGGCGCGCTGAGGAGCTCACTCAGCCCGGAGCGAATCTCGCCGACGAGCGCCTTGACCGGCTTCTGCCGGTGCGAGGTGCCCATCGGCGCGGCGCCCTCGCCCAACCGCGTGAGCGCCTCGGGACGGACCTTCGAGGGACCGCAGCCGAAGCGCCCGTCCACGGGCTTCAGCTCGGCTGGGATCGTCAACTGCTGCTCTGCGCTGGTGCTCATGGGCTTCCTCGCTTCGGCCTTCGAGGGTTACATAAGAGGTGCCCAGGCGCGCGGCGGTGCTGCTTCGGTGTCGCTCCCCGGTGGTCGTTTCCACCTCGCTGCTGCGCCAGTCGCGACAGGCGCGATTCTAGCGAACCTCCGGAGCGCGTTGGCGCCAGGGGATTAGAAAGAGGGGTCGATCCAGCCCATGTGCGAGCGCAGCTCCTTGCCGACCGCTTCGATCTGCGTGTTGGCCTGCTCCTCGCGCATCCGCAGGAAGTTCTCCTGCCCCGCGCGGTTCTCCGCGATCCACTCGCGCGCGAAGTCCCCGGACTGGATCTCGCCGAGGATCTTGCGCATCGCCGCGCGCGTCTCCTCGGTGATCACCCGTTTGCCGCGCGTGTAGTCGCCGTACTCCGCCGTGTTGGAGATCGAGTAGCGCATCCCCGCGAGGCCCTTCTCGTACATCAGATCGACGATCAGCTTGACCTCGTGCAGGCACTCGAAGTAGGCCATCTCGGGGTCGTATCCTGCCCCGACCAGCGTCTCGAAGCCGGCCTGCACGAGCTCGGAGACGCCGCCGCAGAGGACGGCCTGCTCGCCGAAGAGGTCGGTCTCCGTCTCGTCCTTGAAGGTCGTCTCGATCACGCCGCCGCGGGTGCAGCCGATCCCCTTCGCGTACGCCAGCGCGAGCGCGCGGGCGTTGCCGGTGGCGTCCTGGGCGACCGCGATCAGGCCGGGCACGCCGCTGCCTTCGAGGAACTGGCGGCGCACGAGGTGGCCGGGGCCCTTGGGGGCGACCATCGCCACGTCCACACCCGGAGGTGGGACCACCTCGCCGTAGTGGATCGAAAAGCCGTGGCCGAACAGCAGCATGTTGCCGGGCGCGATCCCGTCGGCGATGTCCGTCTCCCACACCTGGTGGTGGAGCTCGTCGGGCAGCAGGATCATCACCAGGTCGCCGCGGCTGGCGGCCTCGACGACGCTCAGCACCTCGAGCCCCTGCTCGCGCGCCTGGGCGACCGAGGGCGAGGTCTCGCGCAAGCCGACCACCACCTGCACGCCGGAGTCCTTGAGGTTGAGCGCATGGGCGTGGCCCTGGGAGCCGTAGCCGATGATTGCGACGGTCTTGCTGGCCGAAACGGGGATGCGAGCCGGAGGCGAGTGTCCCCCGGCTTCGGTAAGCAGCTTGAGATCCGCGTCGTCGTCGTAGAGCATGGCGGCAGGCTATCCGAAAGCCACAGCCACCAGCGAGCGGCCGGGGATCTCGAGCGTGCCGTCGGGCGCCGTGTAGGGGGCCAGGCGCTCCACCAGCGAAGCTTCGATCGCCTCGATCTCGGCCGCGGGCTGGGCAAGCACGAGGTCGTGCAGCTCGCGCGAGATGTCGAGCATCGTCTCCCAGAAGGAGTCAAATGAGGGATGGTGCTGCACGACGTCGATCGCCTCGATGACGATTTCGGTGAAGCCTGCCTCGCCCAGCAGCGCGTGCAGGCGCACGTGGTCGCCGAGCCCGAACGGGCCGGGCGTGTACTCGGTGGACTGCGCCGGGGGCTGCGCCAGCCCGCGCTCCAGCAGCTCCATCCGCGGCGCGAGCGCCCACGGGTTGGCGGCGAGCGCGTCCCACACCGCCAGCGCCACGCGCCCGCCCGGGCGCAGCACGCGGCGCGTCTCCACCAGCGCGGCGAGCGGATCGGCCATCAGCATGTAGCCCCAGCGGCACAGCACCGCGTCGACGCTCGCCACCGGCAGGTCGATCCATTCGGCATTCCACACCTGGAACTCGATGTTGGTCAGATCGAGTTGTGCCGCGCGGGCGCGAGCGCCCTCGAGCATCGCCTCAGCATGGTCGGAGAGGATCACCCCACCGGTGGGGGCGACCAGCTCGGCCGCCAGCAGACCCGTCTCCCCCACGCCGGCCGCCAACTCGAGCACGCGCTGGCCGTGCTGAGGCTCGATCGCCTCGACCATCCAGTGCGAAACGGGCGCGCCAAATGCGCGAATCGCCTCCTGGCGGCGCACCCAGCCGCTCGCCGCCTCCTCCCATTGCTCGGCGCTGCGACGCCGATGCTCGTCGGCGGGGTGCTCGCGCTCGCCCACAGGATCGGTGCCGTTGCGCGCCGGCGCACCCGCCCCCGCTCCACTTCGGTGTGATCCGGCATCGGCCTTCATCGCAGCTCCCTTCGCAACAGCTTGCCCGATCGCGTGCGCGGCAGCGGCCCCTCCACCAGCGCCACCTCCTTTGGAACCTTGTACGGAGCCAGGCGCGCGGCGCAGTGCGCCCGCAGCTCCTCACCGTGCAGTTTGGCACCATCGCGCACGACGACCAGGGCGGTGACCGCCTCGCCCCAGCGCTCGTCGGCGCGCCCGATCGCCGCCGCCTCGAGCACACCGGGGTGCTCTTCGAGCACGGCCTCCACCTCGGTGGGCGCCACGTTCTCCCCCCCGCTGACGATCGTGTCAGCCTTCCGTCCGGTTACCAACAGATTCCCCTCACCATTCAATTTACCCACATCTCCCGTTCGCAACCACCCATCCTCGCCCGCGACGCCCCGGGCGAGGGTTGGGCCGGCGACTTCGATCTCCCCGTCGGGGGCGGTGCGCACGCGCGTGCAGAACAGCGGTGGGCCCGCCGTGGCGGACGCGACCGAGCCGCTCTCGACGGCGACCGATCGGGGAGACACTCGCCGAGCTCGCATCCCCAAATCGGCCAGCGGCAGCGTGGTCACCTGTGAGCAGGCCTCGGTCATGCCGTAGGTGAGGCTCACCGGCACCCCAGCGGCGCGCGCGCGCTCCAGCAGCGCCGCCGGCACCGGCCCACCCCCGGTGAGCGCGCAACGCAGCGCGGGCGGGCGCTCCAGGCCGGCGTCGAGCAGGCGGGTGAGCGTGGTGGCGACCAGCGAGACGAGCGTCACGGCGCCCCGGCGGGCCCATCACAGCCCGCAGCGTGAGCTCCGTGTCGAAACGCTCGTGCACCACCGCCGTGGTGGTGTAGATCACGCTGCGCAGCAAGATCGACAGCCCGCCGACGTGCGAGAGCGGCAGGTTGCACAGCCACCGCTCGTGCGGATCGAGTCCAGCGCGACCGCCGATCCAAGCGCACTCCAGAGGAAGTTGCCGTATGTCAGCTCAACCGGCTTGGGCG
>CAVVTQ010000014.1:0-26569 GCA_963751195.1 uncultured Solirubrobacterales bacterium | reverse complement strand
AAACGTCAACCGATCGCCACCGCTCCTCGCCCCGGCGCCCCCCACAGGGGCAACTCAGCTCAGTAGTACACGCACCGGCAGCGATGCCGCGGCCGCGCCTTGTACTCCGGGGCCTGGCCGCGGTTCCACAGGCGGTGATCGAGCGCACGCGGCGGGATCCCTGTGCGCGTTGATATCAGCTCGCAGGCATGCACAGCGCAGGCACGGATCTCACGCTCCGGGCCGCCCGCGGGGAGCAGCTCGCCGGCGTCGATGCGAGCGGCAAGGGACTTCTCGTAGACCAGCACTCCCTCGCAGCGCAGCACGTGGGGGACGAGGTTGTCCGCGAAGATCGTCAGCCGATCGAGGTCCGTGAAGCTCGCGACTCCCGCCAGCGCGAGGTCGGCGGAGACGATCTGGGCGCGCTTGTAGAAGCCGCGGTCATCGAACATGGCCATGCGGCGCGCCAGCGCCTGTGCCAGCCGCTCGGCCGAACCACCGCACTCGGCCACGAGATCCAGTGCGCGGCGCTCGCCGAGGAAGCGCCCCAGCTCGCGCAGTGCCTGGGCGTAGAGGCCCATCAGCTCGTGGTCGGGCCGCTGGCCGAGGATCCCGGCGATCGCGCGGGTGTCCACCGCGCGCAGCCACGCCGCGTCGAGCGCCCACCCGTTACTCGTCGCGTGGTGCGCGCGTACGTAATCGGCGAGTGCCCACGCGACCGTGAAGTAGCCGCCGATCGGCACTCCTCCGTCGAGGCGCTTGCGCAGCGTCGGAAACCATCCCGAGCCGAAGTTGATCGCGTCCAGCGCAAGCAGGTAGTCGGCGACGTCGGCAGGCTCGCCCTCTAGATAGTGGCGCACCGGGTCTAGCTCCACGGGCGCCTCCTCCGGCCCGGGCGCGGCGATCTGTGCGATGACCTGGTCGTCGGCGATGACGTCCATGTCGATCCGCACCCAGCGCGCCTGGGCGGCGATCTGTGCGCAGCTCGAGCGCACCTCTTCCAGGAGCGGCATGGCGCCAGACGTTAGGCCACTGCGCTGCGATACGCCAGCCGAGCCCGCAACTATGCTGGAGCAGATGCCCGAAAACCCCCACGCCGAACACGAAAACCCCCACGCCGAGCACCTGCAGGAGCTGCTGGAGGGTCTCAACGAGCCCCAGCGGGAGGCCGTCACGCACGGAGAGGGGCCGCTCTTGATCCTCGCTGGCGCGGGCTCGGGCAAGACGCGCGTGCTCACCCACCGACTCGCCTTCCTGATCTACACCGACCAGGCGCAGGCGGGGGAGATCCTGGCGATCACCTTCACCAACAAGGCCGCTAAGGAGATGCGCGAGCGCGTCGAACGGCTGCTCGGCCACAGCACGCGCGGCATGTGGCTGATGACCTTCCACGCCGCTTGTGCGCGGATCCTGCGCGCCGAGGCCGAGCGGCTGGGGTACACGCGGCAGTTCACGATCTACGACCAGGCCGACGCACGGCGCCTGACCAAGCGCTGCATGGACGCGGTGGGCGTGGACCCCAAGCGCTACACGCCGGCGGCGATCCACAACCAGATCTCCTCAGCCAAGAACAAGCTCGACGACGCCTCCGCCTACAGTCAGGCGGTCGGCTCGCAATTCGAGGAGCTGGTCGGCGAGGTGTACACGCTGTACGAGCGCGACCTGATGCGCATGAACGCGATGGACTTCGACGACCTGCTGTTTCGCACCGTCAACCTGCTGGAGCTCTACCCGGAGGTACGCGAGCGCTACAGCGAAAGCTTCCGCCACGTACTGGTCGACGAGTACCAGGACACCAACCACGCTCAGTACCGCTTCCTGCAGCTGCTGGTGGGCGGCGGGCGCCAGGCACCGACGCGCGGGGAGCCCGTCCATCTTGCGGGCCATCGCAACCTCGCGGTGGTCGGCGATGACGCGCAGTCGATCTACAGCTTCCGCAACGCCGACATCCGCAACCTCCTCGACTTCCAGGAGGACTTCCCCGACGCGCGCGTGGTGAAGCTCGAGCAGAACTACCGCTCCACCGAGACGATCCTGAAGGCCGCCAACGCGGTGATCGCCAACAACCGCGGCGGGATCGCCAAGCGCCTGTGGAGCGAGCTGGGCACCGGCGAGCCGATCCAGGTGCGCGAGCTCGACGACGAGCACGCCGAGGCGCGTTTCGTGGTGGGGGAGATCGAGCGACTGATTGACGAGGGCGCCTCGCGCGCGGAGATCGCCGTGCTGTACCGCACCAACGCGATGTCGCGCGTGCTCGAGGACACGCTCGTGCGCCGCGAGATCGCCTACCAGGTGATCGGCGGCACGAAGTTCTACGAGCGCGCCGAGATCAAGGACGCGATCGCCTACCTCTCGTGGCTGGCCAATCCGTTCGACGTGGTGAGCTTCACGCGCGTCGCCAACTCCCCCCGGCGCGGGCTCGGGCAGACATCGCTCGGGCGCATCGTGGCGTACTCCGCCACCGTCGGCGTCTCGGTGTGGGAGGCGGCGGCCGCGCCCGATGCGATTCCCGGCCTCGGCGCCGCCGCGGTAAAGGCGCTGCGGCGCTTCATGGACACGATGGGCGAGCTGCGCGCGCGCATGGAGCAACGCGTGCCGGTGGGGGAGATGCTGGAGGCGGTGCTCTCCCGGACCGGCTACGTCGAGGCGCTCGAGGCGGAGCGGACGATCGAGGCGCAGGGGCGGATCGAGAACCTCGAGGAGCTGGTGTCGGTCGGCAACGAGTTCGACGCGACCGCCGATCCCGGGCAGGACGCGCTCGAAGTGTTCCTGCAGCAGATCGCGCTGGTCGCCGACGCCGACTCCCGCAAAGATGCGACGGAGGGGTTGGTGACGCTGATGACGTTGCACAACGCCAAGGGGCTGGAGTACCCCGTGGTGTTCATCGTGGGCTGCGAGGACGGCGTGTTCCCCCACTCGCGGGCGCTCGACGAAGGCGGGCTGGAGGAGGAGCGACGCCTCTTCTACGTCGGTGTGACTCGGGCGATGCGCAAGCTCTACCTCACTCATGCGCGGCGCCGCGTGGTGTTTGGCGCGCAGGCGTACGGCCTGCCCAGTCGCTTCCTCGACGAGATCCCCGCCGAGCTCACCGAACGCGAGCAGCCGCAGCTGATGGTCGCGAGCGCGGCGCGGGGCGCTGGGGGGATGAGTTGGTCGAACGGCGCGCGTTCCAACCGCGCGCTCGTCGGCGTCGGCGGTGGCTGGGATTCCGGCGCCGGCACCGGGTTGCGCACCAACGGCGCGAGCATCGCGCGCGCAGCCCAGGCGGGCTCCGGAGAGTCGTTCCGGCTGGGCGAGGACGTCACCCACGCCTCCTTCGGCGAGGGAGTCGTCACCGCCGTGGAGCCTCACGGGGTGATCGTCGTGCGCTTCGCCCGCGACGGCTCCGAACGCAAGCTGATGTCCGAATTCGCCCCCGTCACACGGCGCTGAGGAGATGGCTACCGCGGCGGCGTGCCCAGCTCTGCCGTGCGCCCCGCGCCGGGGGGCGCCGTCGAGCGGCACGGCGACCCCTCCCATCACTAGCATCCGGGCAGTATGAGCGCCACGATCATCGACGGCAAAGCGATCGCCGCGGGCGTGCGCGCGCAGGTCGCCGAAGACGTACGCGCCTTCGTGGAGCTGACCGGGCACACGCCGGGCTTGGCGACCGTGCTGGTCGGCGACGACCCGGGCTCGGCGGTGTACGTGGGGGGCAAGCAACGCGCGTGTGCCGAGGTGGGGATGACGCCCTTTGACAAGCGCCTGCCCGCGGATGCCTCATTCGCGCAGGTGGCCGAGCTGCTCGAGGATCTCAATGGGGACGACGCCGTCAACGGGGTGCTGCTGCAGCTGCCGCTGCCGGCCCACCTCGACGGCCCGACGCTCACCGGCCTGATCGACCCGGATAAGGACGTGGATGGCCTGACCCCGGTCAACGCCGGCCTGCTTTCGCTCGGACGGCCGGGGCTACGGCCGTGCACCCCCCTGGGGGTGATGGAGCTGCTCGCGAGCGTCCACGGTGGCGAGGAGGCCTGGCTGGAGGGCGCCGAGGCGGTGATCGTCGGGCGCTCCAACCTGTTCGGCAAGCCGATGGCGCAGCTGCTGCTAGCCGCCAACGCGACCGTCACCGTCTGCCACTCCCGCACCCGCGATCTCGCCGGCGTGTGCGCCCGCGCCGACATCCTGATCGCAGCGATCGGTCGCCCGCGCGTGGTTGGCGGCGAGTTCGTCAAGCCCGGGGCGGTGGTGATCGACGTGGGCATCAACCGCCTCACGCCGGAGCAGGCGGGCAATAAGAGCGGGCTGGTCGGCGATGTGGACTTCGCCGCGGTGTCCCCGCTCGCCGGCGCGATCACGCCGGTCCCCGGCGGCGTCGGGCCGACGACGATCGCGCTGCTGCTGCGCAACACGCTCGACGCCGCGCGCGTGCAGGCGGGGGTCGCATGAGCCTGCGCCGTCGAGCCGGCACGGAGGAGCGTCGTGTGAGCCGCGGAGTTGCCGTGGGGGAGCGTCGTGTGAGCCGCCGGATAATGGCTGTGGGGAAGCGTCGTCGATGAGCCTGCGTCGCATGCGCTCCGGAGAGCTGATCGCGCTCGCGGGGGCGATCTGCCTGATCGTCGCACTGGCACTGCCCTGGTATGAGAGCTCGCAGGGCAAGCTCAGCGCGTGGGCGACGTTCGGCGTGGCGGTCGCGCTGCTGATCCTCGCCGCCGCCGGAGCCCTCGTGCTGGCGATCGCCACCGTCACCGAGCGCACCGCCGCGATCCCCGTCGCCGCAGCGGTGTGGAGCACGCTGTTCGGGATCCTCGCGACGATCGCGGCCGTGGTGAGGTTGCTGGAGCGCCCCGACCACGCGACGATGCTGTGCTCCGGAGCGTGGCTGGCGCTGATCGGCGCGCTGCTGGTGCTGGCCGGGAGCTGGCAGTCGATGCGCGACGAACGCACCGGCCTCTACCCGCCCGACGCCACGCCGCCACGCGAGGCGCCGCCCGCCGGGGCGGGGTAGGCGGACACACACCCCCGGGTTGGAGAGAGGGAAGAGCAGGGAGCGGCAGGAGAGGCGTCGCCCGCTAGGGCATTTAGGCCGGCGAGCCGGGTCCCTCTTTTTTCAGGCACAATCACCGCCGTGATCGATCGTGACGAAGTCCTCCACGTGGCGCGCCTGGCGCGGCTGAAGCTTGACGACGGCGAGGTCGAGTCGATGGCGCGCGAGCTCTCCGGCGTGCTCGACCACATCGCCAAGATCGGCGAGCTCGACCTGGACGACGTGCCTCCCACCACGCATGTGGTGGAGGTCGTCGGCCGCCTGCGCCCCGACGAGCCGCGCCCATGTTTGCCGCGCGAGGTCGCGCTCGAACAGGCCCCCGCCGTCGCCCAAAACGGTTTTCTCGTCCCCAGCCCCCAGGCGTGAGCGACGAGCGGATCATCGGCCTGTCCGCCGCCGAGGCGGTCGGGGAGATCGAGGCCGGTCGGCTCTCCGCGGCGGAGCTGTTCGACGCCTACCGCGCGCGTGCCGCCGCCGATCAGCTCAACTGCTTTACGTGGGTTGCCGACGAGACCTCCCGCGACGGAGTCGGGAGGCGCACTGCGCGGTGTGCCGCTCGCGGTCAAGGACCTCTTCTGCACCGCCGGCGTACCCTCACAGTCGGGCTCGCGCATCCTCGAGGGCTACCGCCCGCCGTACACCGCCACCGCCGTCGCGCGGCTCGCCGCGGCCGGCGCGCCGCTGCTCGCCAAGACCAACCAGGACGAGTTCGCGATGGGCTCATCCAACGAGAACTCGGCGTTCGGCCCGGTGCTCAACCCGTGGGATCGCGCCCGCGTGCCCGGGGGCTCGTCGGGGGGCAGCGCCGCCGCCGTCGCCGCCGGGCTCGCTCCCTGGGCGCTCGGCACCGACACGGGAGGATCGATCCGCCAGCCCGCCGCGCTGTGCGGGATCGTTGGGCTGAAACCGACCTACGGCTCCGTCTCGCGCTACGGGATGATTGCCTTCGCCTCCTCGCTCGATCAAGCCGGGCCGCTGACCCGCGATGTGACCGACGCGGCGCTGTTGCTGCGCCACATGGTCGGTCGCGACGAGTGCGACGCCACCTCTCTGGGGCACCCCGAGGAGATCGCGCTGCCCAGCGCGGAGAGTCTTGCCGGCGTACGTCTGGGCGTGCCCGAGGAGCTCACCGGCGAGGGGATCGACCCCGGGGTGCTCGACGCCTTTCGCGGTGCCCTTGCGCGCGCTCGGGAGCTTGGTGCGGAGATCCACGATGTCCGCTTGCCCCACGCTCCTCACGGGCTCTCCGCCTACTACGTGCTCGCGCCCGCCGAGGCATCCTCCAACCTCGCCCGCTTCGACGGCGTGCGCTACGGGCTGCGCGCCGAGAATGCCGAGGACCTGCTCGAGCTCTACACCCACACCCGCCACGACGGCTTCGGCGCGGAGGTCAAGCGACGCATCATGCTCGGCACCTATGCGCTCTCCGCCGGCTACTACGACGCCTACTACGGCCGCGCCCAGCGCGTGCGCACGAAGATCGTCGCCGACTTCGACGCCGCGTTCGCGGAGGTCGACTTCATCCTCACGCCCACCTCTCCCACCGTCGCCTTCCGGCTGGGCGAGCGCACCGGCGACCCGTGGTCGATGTACATCAACGACTTCTGCACCGTCCCGATGTCGCTCGCCGGCATCCCCGCGATCTCGATTCCCTGTGGGCTCGCCGGCGACGGGGCGGGGGGAGAGCTGCCCGTGGGGCTGCAGATCGCCGGGCCGGTGTTCAGCGAGAACCGCCTGCTCGACGCCGCGTTCGCGCTGGAGCGGGCGCTCGGGTTCGACGGGTCGCGGGCGCGTGCGGGGGGGTCGGCGTGAGGGGTCGAGCACCAGAGGTCCACGCGGAGGGTCGGGTGCGGTCGGTCGGCGTCAGGGGTCCGGTGCGTGGGGTCGGCGTGAAGGGCCGGTTACGTAGGATCTACGTGAAGGTGGGCACGCTGAGGGGAACCGACGGATGAGCGCCGTCGAGTACGAGCCGGTCATTGGCCTGGAGATCCACATCCAGCTGGCCACGGCCACGAAGATGTTCTGCGGCTGCGCGCTCTCCTTCGGTGAGCCGCCCAACACCCGCACCTGCCCGGTCTGCTTGGGCTTGCCCGGCAGCCTGCCAGTCGCCAACGCGCGGGCCGTGCACTTCGGGCTGATGATCGGCCTCGCGCTCGGCTCCGAGTTGGCGCCGCGGTCGATCTTCCATCGCAAGAACTATTTCTACCCCGACCTTCCCAAGGGCTACCAAATCTCCCAGTACGACTCGCCGCTCTGCCTTGGCGGGCGACTCGGGGACGTGCGCATCCACCGTGTGCACCTCGAGGAGGACGCCGCCAAGCTCGTGCACGTCGGCGCCTCCGGGCGCATCCACGGCTCCGATGCCTCGATCGTCGACTTCAACCGCGGCGGCACCCCGCTCGCGGAGATCGTCACCGAGCCCGACCTGCGCTCCGCGCAGGACGCCGGCGAGTGGCTGCGGCTGCTGCGCACCACGATGCGCGTGCTCGGCGTCTCCGATGTGAACATGGAGGAGGGCTCGCTGCGCTGCGACGCCAACATCTCGCTGCGCCCCGTCGGCAGCGATCGGCTCGGGGTGAAGACCGAGCTGAAGAACATGAACTCCTTCCGCTTCATCGAACGCGGTATCCGCGCCGAGCTCGCCCGCCAGGAGGCGATTCTGCGCGACGGCGGGCGAGTCCAGCAGGAGACGCTGCACTTCGACCCCGCCTCCGAGCGCATCACCTCGCTGCGCTCCAAGGAGGAGGCCCACGACTACCGCTACTTCCCCGAGCCCGACCTGGTGCCGGTCGCGATCGATGCGGCGATGCTCGACGCCGCCCGCGCCGCCCTCCCGGAGCTGCCCGCCGCGCGCGCCGAGCGTTTCGAGCGCGAGATCGGGCTCTCCACCGACAGCGCCCACCTGCTCGCCTTTCGCGCGGAGCTCGGCGACTACTTCGAGGCCGCGCTCGCCGCCGCGGTCGATCCCGCGCCACCGGTCCAGGCGCTCGCCAACTGGATCGCCGGCGACCTGCTCGCGCGCCTCGGCGATGGGCGGGAACCCGCTGAGTCGCGTGTGCGGCCCGATGCGCTGGCCCTACTCGTGGGTCTGGTCGATGCCAAACGCATCTCCGTTGGCGCCGGTCGTCAGGTGCTCGACCGCCTCGTCGCCGAAGGAGGCGATCCGGCGGCGATCGTCGAGGCTGAGGGTCTCGCCGCAATGGGCGCGGGAGATGAGCTTGTCGCGATCGTCGCCGCGGCGCTAGCCGCGCACCCCGAGGCCGCCGAGAACGTGCGCGCCGGCAACGCCAAAGCGATCGGGCCGATCGTCGGCCACGTGATGCGTGAGACGAAAGGCCGCGCCGACGGCGGCGCCGTCACCCGGCTGGTGCACGAGCAGCTCGACATCTGAGCTGAGTGATTTCGGCGCGGCCGGGATCCGATCGGCAACCGCAACACCGCCACCGTTCAGATCTTGTACCGCGGGCCAAATGACACGCGCATGCGTGGACGCCAAAATTGGGGAACCTCCAAGGGTGACACTCCAAATCTCGCCTCCGCGGGCTCCCCTCGACCGCGGATCGGCGGAGCAGGATGCGTGCGGCCGGGCCGGGGCGCCAGCTCCCGCCCGGCCGTAGCGCACCACCCTTGTGAACCGCTGTGCCTGCGAGCGCTACCATCTGGGGATATGAACGAGTCGCCCACAACCACCCCGTCGTCGCGCTCGCTGGGCCGGATGATCGTTGCGGTGCTGATCCTGGCGGTCGCTGCCTGGGTGCTGCTGCACATCGTGATCGGCATCGTCACCTTCCTCGCCATCCCCGTCATCGTGGTGGCCGCCATCGTGGCCATCGTCTGGGCTGTGCGCGTACTGTTCTAAGAGGGCGGCGCGATGGGATACGTGGTGATCTGCCTCGGCTTCGGGCTCGCCGGCGGGATCGTCGGTCGCGTCAAGGGCAGCTCGTTCATCCTGTGGTTCCTGATCTCGGCGGTCGTCCCCGTCTTTGGGCTGCTCGCCGCGATCGCCTACCGCATGGAGAGCAACGAGCTGCGCCGCCGCTGCCCCCACTGCGGGCGCGTCACCAAGATCTACGACGCTCTCTGCACCCGTTGCGGGACTGAGCTCGAGTTTCCAGAGACGGTGATCGCGCCGGAATCCTGGCAGCCCCCGTCCGCGGCAAGCGGCTGAGCGCACGCGGCTGGAGTCGCCCTCCCTGCCGGCTATGGCCCGACGTCAAGCGCGCCTGAGTTAGGGCCACCCATTAGGGAGCCCGAAATGGCACAGGCTCTATAAACGTGGCATGAGCGCCAAGGCTCCGCCCGTGCCCGTACACGACTCGCTGATCGCGCGGCTGATTCACCGCGCCGGCTTCCCCGACGAGCGCGACTTCGTGCTGCGCGTCGTGCAGCCGGCGCTCGTCGGCATGATCGACGGCACCGTCTCCTCGCTGCCGCCGATCTTCGCGGCGGCGATCTCCTCCGACTCGCGCGTGGCGCTGCTCGTCGGCTTCTCAACCGCGCTTGGGGCGGGCGTCAGTATGGGCTGGTCGGAGGCGCTGTCGGACACCGGCGAGCAGACCGGCCGCGGCTCGGCGGTCGTGCGCGGCGCGATCACCGGGGGCATGACCACGCTGGGTGGCATCTTCCACACGCTGCCGTTCTTCATCAGCGACGTCCACAAAGCGCTGCTGGTCGCGGGCTTCGTCGTCGCTTTCGAGCTGTTCGCGATCGCGTGGGTGCGCAAACGCTTTCTGCACGTCTCGATGCGCTCCTCGCTGCTGGTCGTCACCGTCGGCGGCGCGATCGCATTGGCGATCGGGATCGGGATCGGCTCCTCCTAGCGGCCGCTGGCAGGAGGCCCCAAACCCGCTGGTACACTGCCTTTTTGGCCCGGTTCGAGTGTGGTGGAAAGGCGGTTGACTTGCATGCGCGCGGTTGACGCACTGATGGAATGCCTCAAGGCGGAGGGCGTCGAGGTCGTCTTCGGCCTGCCCGGCGGCGCCAACCTCCCGACCTACGACGCCTTCGTGGATGCCGGCATTCGCCACATCCTCGTGCGCCACGAGGCCGGCGGTGGTCACGCCGCCGAGGGCTACGCCAAGGCGACCGGCAAAGTGGGGGTCGCATTCGCGACGTCCGGCCCCGGCGCCACCAACCTGATCACCCCGATCTGCGACGCGATGATGGACTCCGTGCCGGTCGTGTTCATCACCGGCCAGGTGCGCACCGAGCTGCTCGGCACCGACGGCTTCCAGGAGGCCGACACGATCGGGATCACGATGCCCGTCGTCAAGCACTCGTTCATGATCCAGCACCCTTTGGAGATTCCCCGGGCGATCCACGAGGCCTTTCACATCGCCTCCACAGGACGGCCCGGGCCGGTGCTCGTGGACATTCCCCAGGACCTCTCGCGCGCGGAGATCGCATATGAGCCCGTCACCGACGTGCGCCTCCCCGGCTACCAGCCGACGCTGGAGGGCAACCAGAAGCAAATCCGCCAGGCCGCCAAGGCGCTCGCCGCCTCACAGCGCCCCGTTATCTACGCCGGCGGGGGCGTCGTCAACGCGAACGCCTCCGCGGAGCTGGTCGAGCTCGCCGCCTGCGACCGCTTCCCCGTCACCTGCACGCTGATGGGCCTAGGCGCCTTTCCCGCGCGGGTGGATGGGGCAGGAGTGGATGGAGGAGGCGTGAACGGGGCCGGAGCGGATGGGGTACCCAACCCCCAGTGGCTCGGGATGCTCGGGATGCACGGCACCCGCGCCGCCAACTACGCGATGGACGAGGCCGATCTGATCTGCGCCGTCGGTGCCCGCTTCGACGATCGCATCACCGGCAAGCTCTCGGAGTTTGCACCCCACGCGAAGTTCATCCACATCGACGTGGACCCGGCGGAGATATCCAAGAACGTGCCCGCCCACATCCCGATCGTCGGCGACGCCCGCAACGTGCTCGCCAAGCTCGCGATCGAGTACCGCGCGCTGGGCGCCGACTCCGCGCGCCTCACCGAGTGGTGGAGCCGCATCGAGGGGTGGCGCGAGCAGTACCCGCTCAAATACGAGGACAGCACCGACGCCGAGATCAAGCCCCAGTACCTGATCCAGGCGCTGTTCGAGGCGACCGGCGGCGAGGCGATCATCTCCAGCGACGTCGGCCAGCACCAGATGTGGACCGCCCAGTACTACGACTTCCCCGCGCCGCGGCGGTGGATCAACTCCGGTGGCCTGGGGACGATGGGCTTCGGGCTGCCCGCCGCGATGGGCGCCGCCGTCGGCTGCCCCGATCGTCTGGTGTGCTGCGTCGCCGGCGACGGCTCGGTGCAGATGAACGCCCAGGAGCTCGCCACCTGCGCGCAGGATCAGATCCCGATCAAGGTGTTCATCATGAACAACGGCTACCTCGGCATGGTGCGCCAGTGGCAGGAGCTGTTCTGGGATGGCCGCTACTCCCACGTCGACATGGGCAAATTCCCCGACTTCGTCAAGCTCGCCGAGGCCTACGGCGCCACCGGAATGCGCTTCGAGGACAAGCACACGCTCGTGGATGACATCAAGCGGGCGATCGCCACGGAGGGCCCCGTGGTCGTGGACGTGCGTGTCACCCGCGAGGAGAATACGTACCCCATGATTCCCGCTGGCCAGGCGGCGCGGGAGATGGTGGGGTGATGGGCATGTCGTCCGAGCGCCCACTCCACGCCGCCTCATGCCCCGCAGGGAGCTGCAAAGGCGCTCGGACGCAAGGGTGCCACTGATGAGCGAGCCGGCCACCAAGGCGCCGCTCAGCCTTGCCGAGCTCGAAGCCTCCGGCAGCCTGCGCACCGGGCGCAAGCACGTCCTCTCGATCCTGGTCGAAAACAAGTCGGGTGTGCTGACGCGCATCGCGGGGCTGTTCGCCCGCCGCGGTTTCAACATCGACACGCTCACGGTCGGCCCGACCGACGACGAGCGTGTCTCGCGCGTGACGCTCACCGTCGACGGCGCTCTGCACCCGATCGACCAGGTGACCAAGCAGCTGCACAAGCTGATCAACGTGCTGAAGATCCGCGACCTCGACCCGGGCGACACGGTCTCGCGCGAGCTCGCGATGTTCAAGGTCTCCGCCGACGGCGTCCAGCGTGGCGAGCTGATGCAGATCACCGAGATCTTCCGCGGCAAGGTGGTCGACGTCACCAAGCGCTCGATCATCGTCGAGATCACCGGCACCACCGAGAAGATCCAGGCCTTCGAGGACATGGTGCGGCCGTTCGGCCTGATCGAGATGATGCGCACCGGGGAGATAGCGATCGCTCGAGGCCGCAGCGAGACGTGAGGGGCACGCTCGAGCGGAGGCACGAGAGCCCGTTCGCGCTCAGCGACGCCGACCGCGAGCGGCTTGCGGCACGCCTGCAGCTTGCCGTCAAGCGCGCTCGGCGCAGCGGCCGCCAGACGCTCGCGGCGCTCACCCTGCCGCTGCCGGCCGACGTTGACCCCAGTGCGGTCGTCTGCGCCTCGCGGCGCCCGGGAGAGTCGTGGTTCCTCTTAGAGCAGCCCGAGCGTGGGTCGCGCGCGCTGGCGGCGCTCGGCGAGGCGGTCTGCCTGACGGCCACCGGACCCGAGCGCTTCGCCACCGTGGCCGACCGCTGGCGCGCGCTCGCCGCGGCGGCGGTCAGCAACCCGCCCGAGGATCCCTCCGACCCGGGGTCCACCAGCGGCGGGCCGATCGCGCTGGGCGGCTTCGCGTTCGCCGCCGAGGGCGGCGCCGACATGGCGTGGAGCGGTTTCGCGCCCGCGTCGCTGATCGTGCCCGAGGTCGCGTTCACACGCGAGCGGCGCCCTGGGCGCCACACGGGTGGGGCGTCTGCGACCTCGCTCCCTGATCTGCGTGCCGCCGTGGACGGCATGCGTGTGCGGATGACGCTGTGCGCGCTCGCCGCCCCCGACGACACGGCCGAGCAGCTGCTTGCCCACCTGGAGCGCCGGGTCGGCGAGCTGCGGGTGGAGCCGCTGGCGCTGCTCGACCCCGCGCCCACGGGGCGTTACCGGATCGCGAGCGCGATGCCGCCCGAGCACTACGAGGCCGCCGTCGCGCGCGCGGTCGAGCTGATCCGCGCCGGACAGCTGGAGAAGGTGGTGCTCGCACGCGAGGTGCAGGTGCACGCACCTCGCGATTACGATCCCGCTGCGCTGTTCGGGGTGCTGCGCGAGGGCTTCCCATCGTGCACGGTCTTCTGCGTCGGCCGTGAGGACGCCGCATTCGTCGCCGCCAGCCCCGAGCTGCTGGTGCGCCGCGAGGGCCACCGCGTCAGTACGCTCGCGCTCGCCGGCTCGATGCGTCGCAGCGCCGACCCCGCGGTCGACGACCACCTCGGCGAACAGCTGATGCACTCCGAGAAGGACCGCGAGGAGCACGCGATCGTGGTCCGCCGGATCGAGCGGGCACTGCGCCAGCACGCGCTGTGGACCGCCGCCTCGCCCGAGCCGACGCTCGTGAAGGTCGCCAACATCCAGCACCTCGGCACTCCGATCCGCGCCCAGCTCGCGCAGCCGCTCGACGTGATCGAGCTGCTCGAGCTGATGCACCCCACGCCCGCGGTCGGCGGCGAGCCGATCGAGCGCGCGCGGCCGCTGATCCCCGCCCTGGAGGGCCTCGACCGCGGCTGGTACGCCGGCCCCGTCGGCTGGGCCGACGCCACTGGCGATGGCGAGTTCTGCGTCGCGCTGCGCTGTGCGCTGCTGCGCGGCCGTGTCGCCCGCTGCTACGCCGGCGTCGGCGTCGTGCGCGACTCCGACCCCTCCTCGGAGCTGGCCGAGACCGAGGTCAAGCTCGCGGCGCTGTTACCGCTGCTCGCCGGCTGAGCCTCGTTGAGCTGCTCAACGGGGCTCAGGAGCGTAGTGTGCGATCAGCTCGCGGGTGACCGCCTGCGCGCGCCAGCCGCTAGGTAGGCGGGTGGGGGCGACGCCCTGCGGGGTCTCCGGCGCGAGCAGGCAGTACTCGGGGGCGGGCCCGAACACGAGCGCTCGGCGCCACAGGCTGGCGTGTGCGGGGTCGACGCCGTCTGCGAGCAGCTGCGCCAACTCACCGCGCGGCTCGCCCGGCGGGCGGGAAATCCACACGGCGTGCGGCGCATGGGTGAGGTCGGCGTGGCCCTCCAGCAGACCGTACAGTCCGCCCGCGCCGGAGCCGAAGCGCCGGGCGACCCCGTCGTGCGCGCTGCGGTGGCCGTGCGCCACGGCCGCCTCGTTCAGGACGCCGAGGGCGGTGAAGTCGTCGAGGAGATACCAGTCCTCATAGGTGGCCTCTTGCGGGGAGGCCAACCATGGGCACTCCGCGAGACGCAGCACCGCCGAGCCGCGCAAGCCGGCCGGCGGGGAGTGGTGCAGCGAGCGGTGAAAGCGCTCGCAGGCGTGCTCATAGGTCTCGTGCTCGACCCCGCCGGCGGGGCGGTGCCATAGGAGGTAGGCGAGCATGACGTGTCCTCGGGCTCCTTGGGGGAGCTCAGGCTCCCCCGTCCAGTACGCCGGCGACGGCCTCCCACGCGCGGCGGTGCAGCGCCACGTTCTCCGTGCGGTCGGTGCGGACCTCGATGATCCCCGGCCGCCGTGGGCGCCGCGTCAGGGCTCGCTCCAGCGCGGCGCGGAAGGCGAGCACGTCGGTAACCGTCTCGTGCTCGAGGCCATACAGCCGTGCGGCGTGCGCAAAATCCAGGCCGGTGGGGGTGGCGATGTGGCGAGTGTATGTGTCCTCTTGGGTTGCGGCCACGGGCAGGAAGTCGAAGATGCCGCCGCCGCCGTTGTCGATCAGCACAATCGTCAGATCGAGCTCCAGGCGCCGTGCGGCGATCAGGCCGCCGATGTCATGTGCGAGCGCCACGTCACCGATCAGCAGCACTGTCGGGCCCGGCGCCGCCGCCGCGGCGCCGAAGGCGCTCGAGACGGTGCCGTCGATCCCGTTGGCGCCGCGGTTGCACAACACCCGTGGGGGGTCGGCGCGCACCGGCCAGAAGCTCTCGATGTCGCGCACCGGCATCGAGGAGGCGACGAACAGCGTCGCCTCCTGGGGCAGCAGCACGCCGAGCTCGGCGGCGACCGTGGGCTCGCTCAGGCCCTCCGCGCCGAGCACTCCGAGCAGTGCCTCGGCGGCGCGCTCATCCGCGCTGCGCCAGCTCGCAAGCCAATCGGGGTCGGGTGGGGGCGGGTCCCGCACCAGCGCTCGCAACGCCGCGGTGGGGTCGATCGCGAAGCGCCGGCAGAGCGCCGCGTCGGGATCCTGCCAGCGGCCCTCCTGGTCGATCGCCGCCTGCGGGACGTCGGGCATGCTCGCCAGCCACCCGCGCAGGGGCTTGGACGTGGGCAGGTCCCCGACGCGCAGCACCATGTCGGGCTTGACGCTCGCGGCGAACTGGCCGTGGCGCAGCAGCACGTCGTAGTGCGCCACCGCCGCCGCCCCACGCCGCGCGCCCGAGAGCGGGTCGGCCAGCAGTGGCCAGCAGGCCGCCGCGCAGAACGCCGACGCGGCCTCCCCGAGCTCGGTGTCGCGCTCGTAGCGCCCGGCGACGACCACTCCCCGGCGGGCGGCGGCCACCGGCCCGGCGAGCGAGCGAGCGTCCTCGGGCGCCGTCGCCCGCGCGGGCGTGCAGGTCACGAGCGGACGGCCGTCGGGGCGTCCGCTGCCGTCCCCCGGCAGCGGCGCATCCTCCACCAGCGGCTCGCGCAGCGGGAAGTTGAGATGCACCACGCCCGGTTGGCCCTCGAGCGCTCGCCAGTAGGCGCGGCAGGCGAGTGTGCGCATCCAGCGCAGCCGCTCCTGCGTCGCCTCGTGTGTGCCCACCTCGAAGAACCACTTCACGGCCTGCCCGAAGATCTTCACCTGGTCGATCGTCTGGCCCGCGCCGTTCTCGCGCAGCTCGGAGGGGCGGTCGGCGGTGAGGATCAACAGCGGTACCCCCGCCTCGTGCGCCTCGATCACGGCCGGCAGCAGCTCCGCGGCGGCGGTGCCCGAGGTGCACGTCACCGCGACCGGCGCGCCCGTCGCCTTCGCCAGCCCCAGCGCAAAGAAGCCGCTGCAGCGCTCGTCGATGTGCGAGTGGCAGCGCAGCCGCGGCTCGCGGGCGAGGCTCAACACCAGCGGTGTGCTGCGCGAGCCGGGCGAGGTGCATGCCTCGCGCAGCCCGCAGCGTGCCAGCTCGTCCACGAACGCGCGCAGCAGGAGGTAGGTGCCGGTGGCGGATGGGGGTTGGGAATCGGTCACTGGGTGGATGGCGGGTGGGATGTGGGTTGGCGGGTTGAGATGAGGGATGGAGAGTCGGGAAAGGGATTGAGGGTCGGGATGAAGATTGAGGGTCGGGATGGGGTGGGGGCGTCGAAAGTAGGATCGTGGGGTGCCGGAGAACCTCGTTTTGCTGCACGGTTTCGGCGGCACCCACCGCGCCTGGGACGGGGTGGTGGAGCTGCTCGATCGTGAACGCTATCGTCCGCTGCCACTCGACCTCCCCGGCCACGGCACGCGAGCGGACGCGCCGCGGCCGATCTCGTTCGCCGGTTGCGTTGTCGACGTGCTCGTCGCCAGCCCCGAGCGCTTCGCGCTGTGTGGCTACTCGCTTGGTGGGCGCGTCGCGCTGCACGTGGCGCTGGCGGCGCCCGAGCGGGTGGCGCGACTGGTGTTGATTGGGGTCAACCCCGGCATCGAGGATGCGGGGGAGCGCGCCGCGCGACGACGCTCAGACCGCGCCCTTGCCGACGATCTCGAACGCGGGCCTTACGAGGAGTTCATCGAGCGCTGGCGCACCCAGCCGCTGTTTGCCGGCGATCCTCCGGAGGTGGGGGCGCTGGCGCGCGCGGATCAGCGTCGCAACCGGCCCGACGCGCTGGCCGCCGCCATGCGGGGACTTGGCGCGGGGGAGATGCGGCCGCTGTGGGATCGTCTCCCCGAGCTGGCGATGCCGGTGACGGTGCTGGTGGGGGAACGCGACACGAAGTTCATGGCGTTGGGGCGGCGGATGGTCGAGCTGCTGCCGGCGGGGGAGCTGGTCGTTGTGCCCGGGGGCCATGGTTTGCCGCTGGAGAACCCGGCGGCGGTCGCTCAGACGCTTTAAGACGGATCGATGCCCAGCCCCGGGGCTGGGGGCACAGCGATGCGGCCGTTGCGTACGGGCAGAGCACCATCCTCCTCCAGCTCCTCGAACAGGCCAAGCGTCGCCAGGCCGCAAGCCGGGAGCGGGCCGCGCGAAGCCAGCGCGGCGGCGGCGTGCACTGCCGCGGCCACTCCGAGCGGGCCGTCGAGCGTCGATGCGAGGTAGACCTCCGCGCCGGAAGCTCTGACGAGCGCGGCGGCGGCGAGCAGGCCGGCGATGCCACCGCAGCGGGAGATCTTCAAGCACACCGCGTCGGCGACCCCTGCCCCCAACGCTCCGTGCTCCGCGGCGGTCTCGTCGATCGCCACGCGCGCGGCCACGCGCTCGCGCACCGCGCGCACCGCCTGCAGACCGTGGGTGGGCTCCTCCACGAGCTCCAGGCCCACGGGGGTGAGCGCTTCGATCGCGCGCACCGCGCCCTCGACGTCCCAGGCGCCGTTGGCGTCGAGGCGCAGTGCGATGTGGGGTCCCACCGCGGCGCGTACCGCCGCCGCGCGGCCGGCGTCGTCGCCGACGCCCACCTTCAGCTTCACGCACTCGAATCCTCGCTCGGCGGCGCGCGCGGCCTGCTCGACGGCGCCCGCGCGGTCGGTCGCGCCCACGGTCGCGTTGACCTGGATCTCCGCCGCCGGCTCGTCGGTGAGCAGCGCGGCCACCGGCTTGCCGGCACGCCGCCCGGCGCGGTCCCACAGCGCGAGGTCGATCGCGGCGAGCGCCGCGGGGAGATCCGCGACGCGCCGGCATGCCTCGATCAGCTGGGCGCCATTCGCGGTCGCCGACTGCATCAACACTGGCCGGTAGGCCTCCAGTGCCGCGCGCACCCGGGCGATGCTGACGCCGTCGTAGGGCTCCAGCGGCGCCGCTTCGCCGTGGCCGCTGACACCGTCGGCGTCGGTCAGCGTCACCGTCAGCAGCTGTCGCTCGTGCACCGCGCCGTATGCGGTCTGCAATGGCGTGCGCAGGTGCAGCGTGCGCGCGGTGACGGTCATCTGCATCGGATCATCTCCCTGGCTCTGGCCCCGGCACCCTGGCCCTGGCCCTGGCCTCGGTCCCGCTGCGGGCGCTTGGCGACCGGTCACACGAGCTCGACTCCACGGGCGAGTGCGACAGTGCGCCCACAACAATCTCCTCCTACCCGCCGATTCCTCCGCTGGCGAGGATCCCGGCGGCGAACAGCAGGCAGAACAGCAGCTGCAGCAGGCCCGTGCGCGCGAGCGCCCCGTTCAGCGCGGGGCCGTCGATGCGGGTGCGCACTACGCGGACCAGCGAGAGCGCCAGCGGGATCGCCGCCCACGGAAGCAGCAGCCAAGCGGTCATCGAGCCAAGCGCCCACGGCAGCGGCGCCGCGAGGAAGGCAATCGTCAGCATCGCGGTGTACAGCCCGCGCGTGCGCCGGCGGCCGAGACGTACCGCGAGCGTGCGCTTGCCCGCGCGGCGGTCGGTGTCGATGTCGCGCACATTGTTGACGACGAGGATCGCGCTCGCCAGCAGGCCCACCGGCACCGCGCACGCGAACGCCTGCCACGGCAGGTGCTGCACTTGCACGTAGTAGGAGCCGGCCACGGCGACGATCCCGAAGAAGAGGAACACGAAGATCTCGCCCAACCCTTCGTACCCGTACGGGCGCGGCCCGCCGGTGTAAAGGATGCCGGCGAGGATCGACGCCGCGCCGACCGCCAGCAGGCCCCAGCCGGCGACCGAGATCAGGTAGGCCCCGCACAGCACCGACAGGCCGAAGGTGACATAGGTGGCGATCAGCACCTGGCGGGGTGGCACGAGGCCGCCCGCGGTGACGCGCACCGGCCCGAGACGATCCTCGGTGTCCGCGCCGCGGCGGGCATCGGAGTAGTCGTTTGACAAATTGGTGCCCACCTGGATGAACACCGCTCCGAGCAGCGCCGCCACGAACGCGAGCGCCCGGAAGTGGTCGTCTCCCAGTGCCAGCGAGGTGCCGACGAGCACCGGCGCGATCGCCGCCGGCAGCGTGCGCACGCGCGCCGCCATCACCCAAATGCGAACCGCGCTCGGGGAGTGCACCGCGAGCGGCGGGCGACCCTCGGGGGGGGCCGGGGGGGAGGAGGTCGGGGTCATCGTGCCCGATTCGCGGCACTGCCGCCGCCCAGCGGGGTGTGCACGGTCATGCCCTCCGCGGGAAGCGCGAGAAGTCGGGAGTGCGCTTCTCGCGGTAGGCGTTGCGACCCTCCTGCGCCTCCTCGCTGCCGTAGAACAGCAGGTTGGCGTCGTGCGCGAGTTGCTGCACCCCGGAGAGACCGTCCTCGGCGGCGTTGAACGAGGCCTTCAGTAGCCGCAACGCGAAGGGGGAGAGCGCGAGCATCTCCCGGCACCACCCCACGGTCTCCTCCTCCAGGCGCTCCAGCGGCACGACGGTGTTGACGAGCCCCATGCCGAGCGCTTCCGCGGCGTCGTACTGGCGGCAGAGGAACCAGATCTCCTTCGCCTTCTTCGGCCCCACGAGGTTGGCGAGCAGCCCCGCGCCGAAGCCGCCGTCGAAGGAGCCCACGCGCGGCCCCACCTGGCCGAAGCGGGCGTTCTCGGCGGCGATCGTGAGGTCGCACACCAGGTGCAGCACATGACCGCCGCCGATCGCATACCCGGCGACCATCGCCACCACCGGCTTGGGCAGGCGGCGGATCTGGATGTGCAGGTCGGTGACGTGAAAGCGCCCCGGGCGGGTGGGATCCGGATTACCGGCGTCGTCGTCGTTCAGGTATCCCGAGTCCCCCCGCACGCGCTGGTCGCCACCGGCGCAGAACGCCTGCGGCCCCTCTCCGGTGAGCACGATCGCCCCGACGTCGAGATCCTCCTGCGCCTGCGTGAGCGCGCGCGAGATCTCGATCACGGTCAGCGGCCGGAACGCATTGCGCACCTCCGGTCGATCGATCGTGATCTTCGCGATCCCCCCGTCCTCGGTCTTCTCGTAGCGGATGTCGGTGTACTCGCCGGCGGCGATCCAGGTGGTTGGCATGCGCGAAGGCTAAAGGACCCCGCCTCGCCGGCGTAGCCGGCCCAAGGCCGGCTGGCCTAAAGGGGGATTCGGGCCAAAGGCCTGTGTCCCCCGGTTTCGGTCGGGCCCCTCTTTTTCGGTTTAGCCTGTGGGGATGGCGTTTGAGGCTTGGCTGGAGCGTGCGGCGAGAACCGCGCCCGCGGCGATCGCGGTGCAGACCCCGGCGGCTGCCTGCTCCTATGCGGAGCTGCTGGAGCGGGCGCGGGCAGGTGCCGGAGAGCTCGCCGCCCGTGGGGCGGGGCGTGGCGAGCGCGTGGCGATCGCGTTGCCGGCGGGCTTCGACTTCGTGTGCACGCTGCACGCCTGCCTGTTGCTCGGGGCGGTGGCCGTGCCCGTCGACCTGCGCTTGGGCGAGCGCGAGCGCGCGGCGATCGTGGACGGGGCGGCGGTCGTCGTGGACGAGCCGCTGCGTGTCTCCGGTGGAGGGGGCGTGGGTGGGCGGGACTTCGATCCGAGGCACGACCTCGACGCGGTGGCGGCGGTGATCCACACCTCGGGGACGACCTCGGCGCCCAAGCCGGTTGAGTTGACGTACGGCAACTTCCTCTGGAGTGCGCTCGGATCGGCGGTTGCGCTTGGCCTCGACCCGCACGAGCGGTGGCTGTGCAACCTGCCGCTCTCGCACGTCGGCGGGCTGTCGATCCTGCTGCGCAGTGCGATCTACGCCACCACGGCGGTGGTGCACGAGCGTTTCGACACAGAGCTCACGCTGCGGACGGTGATGGGTCCGCCGGAGGACACCGTGACGCTCATCTCGCTGGTTGCCACCACCCTGACCCGCCTGCTCGACGCCGGCCTGCAGCGCCCGCGCGCGCTGCGCTGCGCGCTCACCGGCGGTGGCCCTGTGCCATCTGCGCTGCTGGAGCGCGCGCGCGCGGCGGGGGTGCCGGTGAGCCTCACCTACGGCATGACCGAGGCCTGCTCACAGGTGACCACGCTGCCGCTCGCAACCGTCGCGAGTGGCTTGGTGGCGCCCGCCACGGCAGGCCCGCCGCTCTTCTGCACGCGCGTGCGCACCGCCGCCGATGGGGAGATCGAAGTCGCCGGCCCGACCCTCGCGCGCGGCGTCGCCGGCGAGGGTGGGTGGTTGCGAACCGGAGATGTGGGTAGATTGAATGGTGAGGGGAATCTGTTGGTAACCGGACGGAAGGCTGACACGATCGTCAGCGGGGGGGAGAACGTGGCGCCCACCGAGGTGGAGGCCGTGCTCGAAGAGCACCCCGGCGTGCTCGAGGCGGCGGCGATCGGTCGCGCCGACGAGCGCTGGGGCGAGGCGGTCACCGCCCTGGTAGTGGTGCGCAATGGTGCCAAACTGCACGGTGAGGAGCTGCGCGCGCACTGCGCCGCGCGCCTAGCCCCGTACAAGGTTCCAAAGGAGGTGGCGCTGGTGGAGGGGCCGCTACCGCGCACGCGATCGGGCAAGCTGTTGCGAAGGGAGCTGCGATGAAGGCCGATGCCGGATCACACCGAAGTGGAGCGGGGGCGGGTGCGCCGGCACGCAACGGCACCGATCCCATGGGCGAGCGCGAGCACCCCGCCGACGAGCATCGGCGTCGCAGCGCCGAGCATTGGGAGGAGGCGGCGAGCGGCTGGGTGCGCCGCCAGGAGGCGATCCGCGCGTTTGGCGCGCCCATTTCGCACTGGATGGTCGAGGCGATCGAGCCTCAACACGGCCAGCGTGTGCTGGAGTTGGCGGCCGGCGTGGGGGAGACAGGTCTGCTGGCGGCCGAGCTGGTCGCCCCCACCGGTGGGGTGATCCTCTCCGACCATGCTGAGGCGATGCTCGAGGGCGCTCGCGCCCGTGCGGCACAGCTCGATCTGACCAACGTCGAGTTCCAAGTGTGGAACGCCGAATGGATCGACCTGCCGGTGGCGAGCGTCGACGCGGTGCTGTGCCGCTGGGGCTACATGCTGATGGCCGATCCGCTCGCCGCGCTGGTGGAGACCCGCCGCGTGCTGCGCCCGGGCGGGCGTGTGGCGCTGGCGGTGTGGGACGCGCTCGCCGCCAACCCGTGGGCGCTCGCGCCGCGGATGGAGTTGCTGGAGCGTGGACTGGCGGAGCCTCCGGCGCAGTCCACCGAGTACACGCCCGGGCCGTTCGGGCTCGGCGACTCCGAGCGCCTGTACGCGCTGCTGGGCGAGGCCGGCTTCACCGAAATCGTGATCGAGGCGATCGACGTCGTGCAAAGCCATCCCTCATTCGAGTCCTTCTGGGAGACGATGCTCGACATCTCGCGCGAGCTGCACGATCTCGTCCTCGCTCAGCCCGAGGCCGAGATCGAGGCGATCGGCGCCTCGTTGGTGGGGCGCCTGGCTCCCTACACGGCGCCCGACGGCGCGCTCGAGATACCCGGCCGCTCGCTGGTGGCTGTGGCTTTCGGATAGCCTGCCGCCATGCTCTACGACGACGACGCGGATCTCAAGCTGCTTACCGAAGCCGGGGGACACTCGCCTGCGGCGAGTATCCCCGTTTCGGCCAGCAAGACCGTCGCGATCATCGGCTACGGCTCCCAGGGCCACGCCCATGCGCTGAACCTCAAGGACTCCGGCGTGCAGGTGGTGGTGGGCTTGCGTGAGACCTCGCCCTCGGCCGCCAAGGCGCGCGAGCAGGGGCTCGAGGTGCTGAGCGTCGTCGAGGCATCCAGCCGCGGCGACCTGGTGATGATCCTGCTGCCCGACGAGCTCCACCACCAGGTGTGGGAGACGGACATCGCCGACGGGATCGCGCCCGGCAACATGCTCCTGTTTGGCCACGGCTTTTCGATCCACTACGGCGAGGTGGTCCCCCCTCCGGGTGTGGACGTGGCGATGGTCGCCCCCAAGGGCCCCGGCCACCTCGTGCGTCGCCAATTCCTCGAAGGCAGCGGCGTGCCCGGCCTGATCGCGGTCGCCCAGGACGCCACCGGCAACGCCCGCGCGCTTGCGCTGGCGTACGCGAAGGGGATCGGCTGCACCCGCGGCGGCGTGATCGAGACGACCTTCAAGGACGAGACGGAGACCGATCTCTTCGGCGAGCAGGCCGTCCTCTGCGGTGGCGTCTCCGAGCTCGTGCAGGCCGGCTTCGAGACGCTGGTCGGGGCAGGATACGACCCCGAGATGGCCTACTTCGAGTGCCTGCACGAGGTCAAGCTGATCGTCGACCTGATGTACGAGAAGGGCCTCGCGGGGATGCGCTACTCGATCTCCAACACGGCGGAGTACGGCGACTACACGCGCGGCAAACGGGTGATCACGGAGGAGACGCGCGCGGCGATGCGCAAGATCCTGGGAGAGATTCAGTCCGGGGATTTCGCGCGCGAGTGGATCGCGGAGAACCGCGCGGGGCAGGAGAACTTCCTGCGGATGCGCGAGGAGCAGGCCAACACGCAGATCGAAGCGGTCGGCAAGGAGCTGCGCTCGCACATGGATTGGATCGACCCCTCTTTTAAGTCCGGGGGAGGGGCTGGTGCACACATCAAAAATTTGCGAGGCGTGTGCAATTGCGCACGCCTTCCGAAAAGAGAACATATCCCCCGAGGCACACGCCGTCGGTTGCCGCCGGTGATCGCCTCGCGGTCGTTTCGCTAAACTCGGTCTCCTGTCGCGACTGGCGCAGCAGCGAGGTGGAAACGACCACCGGGGAGCGACATCGGCAGTGCCGCCGCGCGCCTGGGCACCTCTTATGTAACCCCTCGAAGGCCGAAGCGAGGAAGCCCATGAGCACCAGCGCAGAGCAGCAATTGACGATCCCAGCCGAGCTGAAGCCCGTGGACGGGCGCTTCGGCTGCGGCCCTTCGAAGGTCCGTCCCGAGGCGCTCACTCGGTTGGGCGAGGGCGCCGCGCCGATGGGCACCTCGCACCGGCAGAAGCCGGTCAAGGCGCTCGTGGGCGAGATTCGCTCCGGGCTGAGTGAGCTCCTCAGCGCGCCCGACGGGTACGAGGTCGCGCTCGGTAACGGTGGGGCCACCGCCTTCTGGGACGCCGCCGCGTGCGGCTTGATCGAGCGTCGCTCGCTGCATCTGACCTACGGGGAGTTCTCCTCGAAGTTCGCCCAGGTGGCGCGCGAGGCGCCGTTCCTGGAGGAGCCGGTGGTGGTGAAGGCGGAGCCCGGCGACGCGCCCGACCCGGCGCAGGCCGACCCCACGCAGGCCGGGGCCGATGTGATCGGGTGGGCACATAACGAGACATCCACCGGCGTGATGGTCCCGGTGGTGCGGCCCTCACCCCTCCCACCACCCCGTCCCCCCCAGACGGAGGTCACCACTCACGCCGGAGGGACGTGGTTGCATCCAAAGGGGGCGAGGCGCTCGTGCTGATCGACGCGACCTCGGGCGCGGGCGGGCTGCCGGTGGATGTGGCGCAGACCGACGCCTACTACTTTGCGCCGCAGAAGAGCTTCGCCGCCGACGGTGGGCTGTGGGTCGCGCTGCTGAGCCCGGCCGCGCAGGAGCGGATCGCGAAGCTCGCAGGCCCGAATGGATCGGGTCCTGCCTCCGTCCCGCGCTGGATTCCGCAGTTCCTCTCGCTCGCGACGGCGCTCGAGAACTCGCTCAAAGACCAGACCTACAACACGCCCGCGGTGGCGACGCTGTTCCTACTCGCCGAGCAGATCCGCTGGATGCTCGACGGCGGCGGTCTCGACTGGTGCGTGTCCCGCACCCGCGCCTCCTCCGAGCACCTGTACGGCTGGGCCGAGCGCACGCCGTACACCACGCCGTTCGTCGCTGACCCCGCGAAGCGCTCGCTGGTCGTCGGCACGATCGACTTCGACGACACCGTCGATGCGGCCGCGGTCGCCAAGACGCTGCGCGAGAACGGGATCGTGGACACCGAGCCCTACCGCAAGCTGGGGCGCAACCAGCTGCGGATCGGAATGTTCCCCGCGGTCGAGCCCTCCGACGTGCAGGCCCTCACTGCCTGTATCGAGTGGATAGTGGAAAGGAGCGCGTCATGAGCCCCGTAGAGAGCACCGCAGCCGGTGGCGAGCGTTTGAAGGTACTGGTCAAGGAGAACATCGGCGACTCCGGGGTGGAGCTGCTAAGCGAGCACTTCGACGTCGACCTCGGCTTCGACTGGAGCGACGAGCAACTGGCGGAAAGGATCGGCGAGTACCACGGCATCCTGATCCGCTCGGCGACGAAGCTCACCGCCGAGCTGATCGACAAGGCGACCAACATGCGCGCGATCGGGCGCGCCGGCGTGGGCGTGGACAACGTCGACGTGGACGCCGCCACCAAACGCGGGATCGTGGTCGCCAACGCGCCACAGTCCAACGTCGTCACCGCCGCCGAGCACACGATGGCGCTGCTGCTGGCGCTCGCGCGCAACATCCCCCAGGCGTACATCTCGCTTACGGCGGGCAAGTGGGAGCGCTCGAAATTCTCCGGCGTGGAGCTGTACGAGAAGACGCTCGGGATCGTCGGCTTCGGGCGGATCGGCCAGCTGGTGGCCGCGCGCGCGCGCGGCTTTCAGATGCGCGTGGTCGCGTTCGACCCGTTCGTCAGCGCCGAGCGCTACCGCGAGCTGGGGGTCGAGAAGGCCGAGAACAGCGAGGAGATCTACGCGCAGGCCGACTTCATCTCGATTCATCTTCCCAAGACCGATGAGACCAAGAACTGGCTCGACGCGGAGGCGTTCGCGCAGATGCGCGACGGCGTGCGGATCCTCAACGTCGCGCGCGGCGGGCTGATCGACGAAGCGGCGCTGCAAGCGGCGCTCGACTCCGGCAAGGTCGGCGGCGCGGCGCTCGACGTGTTCCCGACCGAGCCGATGACCGAGAGCCCGCTGTTCGGCTACCCCAACGTGATCGTCACGCCCCACCTCGGGGCCTCCACCGCGGAGGCCACGGACAGGGCCGGCTACCAGAGCGCCGAGCAGGTCGTGGCGGCGCTCGACGGCGGGGTGGTCTCGACGGCTGTGAACATCCCCGCGATCGGCGCCGAGGACATGCAGGTGCTGGGGCCGTTCCTGCCGCTCGCCCGGCAGCTCGGGCGCCTCGCGATGGAGTTGGCGGAGGGCAGCTCGGTCGAGCGGATCGAGGCGGCCTTCATGGGGCGCATCGCCGACTTCGACACGCGTCTGCTGACGCTCGCGGTGATCCAGGGCGCGCTGCAGGGCCGCACCGAGGAGCAGGTCAACCTCGTCAACGCCCCCTCGATGGCGGAGGAGCGGGGGATCGTGGTCGAGGAGAAGACGGTCTCCGAGGCCCAGGACTACAACGAGCTGATCCGCGTCACGGTGATCGCCGGCGATCGCAAGGTCGCGGTGGCGGGCACCGGCATCGGACCCAACCGCGTGCCGCACCTCGTCGAGGTGCAGGGCCGGCGCCTGACGGTGGAGCTCGAGCCCAACGTGACGGTCTTCCGCTACGCCGACCTGCCGGGCATGATCGGCCGTGTCGGCACGATCTTCGGCCGCCACGGCATCAACATCTCCTCAGCGGCGGTCGGGCACACGCCCGACGGAGCCTCCCACG
>CAVVTQ010000013.1:0-22505 GCA_963751195.1 uncultured Solirubrobacterales bacterium | reverse complement strand
GGGGGCCAGATCGTCCACACCGCGAGCCTGCTCGTTCGACCCCGGATCTCGAGCTCCCCGACCGATGAGAGATCATCCGGCATGTTGCGCAGGCGTTCGCGTGTGGTCGCCGAGATGAACAGCATCGCCTCGCTGTCCTTGGTCATGCTCTCCAGACGCGAGGCGATGTTGGTGGTGTCGCCGATCGCGGTGTACTCCACGCGCTGCTCGGAGCCGACGTTGCCGACGATCACCGTGCCGCTGTTGAGCCCCACACCCATCGCGAAGCTGTGATCGAAGCCCTGCTCGGAGAGCCAAACGTTGAAGCGGTTCAGGCGCGGTCCGATCATTTCCCGCGCCGCCGCCACCGCCCGGTCGGCGTGATCCTCCTGCTCCAACGGTGCGCCAAAGACCGCCATGATCCCGTCGCCCATGTACGCGATCAGCGTCCCTCCCGCGCCCATGATCGCCCCCGTCATCTCGTTGAGGTAGAAGTTGACGACCTCGATCACGCGCATGGCCGGCTGGGCCTCCGCGAAGCTGGTGAAGTCACGCAGGTCGGAGAACAGCACGGTGCAGTCGCGCTCCACGCCGCCCAAGCGCAGATTCTCGTCGGCGCTGGCCAGCACTTCATCGACGACGTCGGCGGGCACGAAGCGCGAGAACACGTCGCGCACGCGTTCGTGCTCGGTCGTCTCACTCACGTACACCACCGCGAGCGTGCCCAGCGCTCCGAGCGCCAGCGCCAGCAGCGGGTAGACGAAGTCGACGATCAGCCCCCTGTCGAAAGCGACCTGGACGGCGACGGTGAAGAGCACCGCCAGCACGAGCGAGCTCAAGAGCGAGCGCCGGCGGCGCACGCGCAGGCTGACCAGCGGAAGGACGAGCCCGAGCAGCGCGATCAGCGCCACGTCCAGCCACCCGGGCGCGTCCCTGAGCGGTGCGCTCCGCAGCAGCGTCTGCGTCGCGTTGGCCCAGATTTCCGGCCCTGGCATCCCCGCGCTGGTGGATGTTGCATGGATGTCCTGGAGGATCGGATCCGTGGCCCCCACGATCACGATCTTGCCGCTGACGGCGCTCCGCGAGAACCTGCCTGCGAGCACCTGGTAGAAGGAGATCGCCCTGACTGTGCCCGACGGCCCGGCGAAGTCGATCGGCAGCGTTCCGTTTTCGAATCGCGAGGCGGGGATCGCACGTCCACTCGCGGTTTCGGCGGCGACCACGGCGAAGCTGCGAAGCCCTTCGAAGGAGTAGGGGAGGCGGCGGATCGCTCCGTCGGAGTCCTTCGGCAGCCCGACGTAGGCGGCCCGCGCACCCGCTTCGCGCAGGCTTTGGGTACCGCCGAGCACTTCCGTGCGCCCACCCTTCGCGACTTCGATTGTGCCGAGCACGGTTCTGCCGTGGGCTTCGGCCACTGCTTCGAACAGCGCGTCGTCTTCGCTTTGCACGGTCGGGTGTGTGAATTCGATGTCCACCGCGATCACCTTCGCTCCGGCCTTGCGCAGGTTGTCGATGACCTTGGTGTAGTAGCGACGGGGAAACGGGAACTCCGAGGGCATCTGGCGATTCCTCAGTTCCTGCAGCGTGGCGGGATCGATCGCCACGAGCACGACGTCGGCGGGCGGCGTCTGCTTGCCGCGGATCGAGAATCGGGCGTCGATCGTCTGCAGTTCGGTGACCCTCAGCAGGTGGGTCGCGTAGGCGCCCACACCCACCCCCACGGCCAGGATCGCGACCATCAGCAGCGCCACGGCCCTTCGCCGCTCCCTGCGCGTCCTGACCATGTCAGCGCCATCCTGTCACAATCCCCGCCTCTGCACACGCCGATGCCAACCGCCAGATCCCCGATCGGAGCGCTGAGGCCGCGACCTGCGGCGGATCGTCCTGTGTGTCGCGCTGCTGAGCGGCACGGTCGGCTGCGCCTCGGCGTCGGCGCTCAATCTGACCGGGACCTGGTCGGCCAACTACCGCTGCGAAGCCGGGCCGTGCCCGGGAGGCCAGATCAACTTCCCGGCCACGGTCACGCTGACGCAGGCCGAAGGCTCGGAAACGGTGACCGGCTCGGATGGCGGAGAAAGCATCTCCGGCACTTTGAAGGGCAATACCTTCACCTACCGCAGCTTCGTGGGTAGCTACGAAGCGCAAGCGACCCTTACGGTGGCGGCGGATGGCTTGTCGTGGTCGGGCCCCCTGCACGACAACAACGGGACGAGCGGCACGGACACCGCGAAGCGGAGCCCGCTGGGGAGCGGGAAGCCATTGCCGGTGCTCGCCAAGACCGGCAATGTGATGCCGGTGTCCGGGAGGGTGCTGGTGAAGCCGCCGGGCAGCAAGAGTTTCGTTGCGCTGTCAAAGCTGCGGCAGATCCCGTTTGGAACGGTCGTCAACGCCACCAACGGCACCGTCGGCGTGACCACCGCCACGCCGAGCGGTGCCACCCAGACCGGGAAGTTCTTCGGCGGCGAGTTTGTCTTGACGCAGGGGCGAAGCGGGATGGTGCTGGCGACGCTCGCCGGCGGCAGCTTCTCGGTCTGCCCAACCGCGCGGGAGGGCAGCCGGATCGCACGTGCTGGCGCAGTATCCGCGCGGGCGACCGCCTCGGGGAGTCATGCCGTGCGCAAACTGTGGGCCAACGCGCACGGCAAATTCTCGACGAAGGGCAACTACGCCGCGGCGGCCGTGCAGGGCACCGAATGGCTGACCGAGGACCTCTGCGAAGGAACCCTCATCCGGGTCACGCGCGACAAGGTTGCGGTCACCAATCTGGTCAACCACCGCCACGTCGAGGTGCGCGCCGGCCACCACTATCTCGCCAAGGCGCCGTAGTTAACTCACACCGTCCGCAGCGCCTCGGTGGGGGAGAGCCGCGCGGCGCGCAGCGCCGGCAACAGGCCGGCGATCGCGCCGATCAGCAGCGCCGCGCCGAACCCTCCCGCCCAGGCTGTGGTGGGGATGACAATCGTCCAGCCCTTGGTGATGGCGTAGATCGCGGTGGCGAGTGCGCCGGTGGCGATGCCGACGGCGCCGCCGCCGAGCGCGAGCAGAATCGCTTCGCAAAGGAATTGGCTGCGGATCTGCCCGCGGGTGGCGCCGAGCGCGCGGCGCAGCCCGATCTCCGAGCGGCGTTCGAGCACGGAGATGACCATGATGTTGGCGACGCCGACGGCGCCCACCAGCAGGGCCACGGCGCCGAGCCCGAGGAACAGGCCGTTGAAGGCGCCTTGGGCGTCGGCGCGCGCTGTGAGCGCGGCCGACGGCTGGCTGACGTCGACTTCGTTGGGGGCTTCCGGGTCCGCGGTCGCCGCGAGCACCGACTGGACGGCCGCGACCTGGCTGTTTTGGGCGCGCACGTAGACGGTGTTGGGGTGTCCGTTGAAGTGCAGGTAGCGTTCTGCGGCCTTGAAGCCGACGAGCACCGCGCTTTCGATTTCGGGCGTGAGTACCGATTCGCCGAGGATGCCGACGAGGTAGAACCACTGGTTTGCGCCCAGATCCGCTCGCCGGGGTAGATGTGGTCGATCCCGAGCCGCCCGCGCGGCGGCCGAGCCGAGCACCGCGACCGGCTCCCGGGCGGTAGCGGCGTTCAGGTAGCGGCCCTGCACGACGTGGACGCCGAGGGTGTGCAACAGGCCGAGGCTGGCCGCCTTGATGCTGAGCGCGTTGGTGTCTGACTTCCGGGATCAGCGGGGTGCGGTACACGTTGCCTTCGACCTTTCCCGTCTCCGCGACGCTTTCGACGGGGTAGATGCGGCCGATCATCGCGGGGGCGACGAGGGGCAGCTCGGCGGTCTTGCCGGCGAAGCCCTGGCCGTTGGTGACAGTCAGCAGATTCGTTCCGAGTTTGTCGATCTCTTCGAGCAGCCCCGCCTGGCTGGAGGCGGACAGGCCGAGCACGGCAACGATCGCGGCGACCCCGATCGCGATCCCCAGCGCGGAGAGCGCCGCGCGCAGTCGCCGCGTGCGCAGCCCCACGCTCGCCACGCGGGCGAGGTCGGCGCTCCGCAGCCGCCGGGGTGCGAGGTCCGCGGCGCCCGCGTCTGCTGCAGTGCGGTCGGCGACGACGCTCATCGCGCCTCACTGGGACTGGCCGGGAGCTTCGTTGACGAGCGCGAACGCCGCCGGTCTGGCGGGTTTGACGCTGGCCATGACGACATAGCCGCCCTGCGCGTCGTTGGCGGTGAAGGCGGGCGCGACGGCGATCCCGCAGGCGTTGGCCTTGACCGCTGACTGTGTCAGGCGTGGAGATGTGGGCGCGGTGGTGGGGGCTGCCGAGCGTGAACGTGAAGCGTCCGCTCGCGCCGGCGAGGGGCGCCGAGAACGTGATGAGCGCGCCGGGGACAGGCTTCTTCTGCGCGTCGGTGGCGGTGACGGCGAGCCGGATCGGGAACGGGCTCCCCACCGAGGTGGACTGCGTGGAGCCGACCCCGAGGGTGAGCTTGGAGGGCTTGCCGGCGAGGTTTGAGAGTGAGAAGTTGACCGGTGTGAGGGTGGGCGCCGCGGCTTTGCCGGGGCTTTCGTTCCCGCTGCCGCCGCCGCTCGAGACCGAGGCGGTGGCGGTGAACGAGCCGGCGGCCGTGTTCGCCATGATTGCCGGGGAAGTGGCCAGGCCACTCGCATCGGTGCTGGCCGTGGTCTGGGTACCGCCACCTGCGAAGCTGGCGCCGGCGACGGAGGCGGTGCCGCAAGTGCCGGCGTTGGCGGGGTCGAGCATGAACGTGACGGTCGCGCCCGCCACAGGATTGCCGCTCGTGTCAAGGACCTTGACCTGCAACGGCTTCGGGAAGCGACCGCCGACGGTGGCCGATCTGCGCATGAGGGGGATCGCGGTGAGCCGCGCCGGGATGCCGGCGGCGGTGTTGGTCAATGAGAACGAGACCGAGCCGTACTGCGAGCTGGCGGTGACTATGTAGCTGCCGGCCGTGCCGTTGGCGGTGAACGTCGGCGCGGCGACTGTGCCGGAGGCGTCGGTGCCGACCGTGGCGGTGTTGGCGTTGCTGGCGGAGAAGCGCCCACTGGCGCCGGCGGCGGGTGCGCTGAACGTGACCGGGACGCCGGCTGTGCCGGTGACGGCGCAGCCGTCACTGTTGGTGAGCGCGACCTGCAGTCCGCTCGCGAAGGCGCCGTCGAGCGTGGTGGTCTGCGGTGTGCCCGCGACGAGCGTGAGCTGGTTGGGAGGGTTGGACGTGGGGCAACTGGAGCTGGGGGTGCTTTCGCCCGGGGAGCCGCTGCTTCCCGCGTTCTTTTCGCTCGAGGCAAAGGCCGGGGCGCCGGCGGTCGCGCCTGCCCAGGCGCCCAGGCCGGCGGCGAGCAGGAGCGCGAGCGCCGCGTGGCGGACGCCGCAACGCAGCCGTGCCCACGCTTCCGCCGGCGCGGCAAGGCGGCCGCCGTGGCGCAGCCGTATCGACGCGCCCGCTGGTGCCGCGAGGCTTCCGCCGTGGCGGCGCAGCCGCACCAACGCGGTGCAGGCCACCGCGGCGGGGCGGCCAGTCGGCCGGTTGGCGTCTTGCGTGGTCATCGGCTGAGTGCTCCTTCTGCGGCGGTGTCGTTGACGATGCGCCCGTCGAGCACCTGGACCTGTCGTGGCAGGCGGGCGGCGAGGTCGTGGTCGTGGGTGATCACGAGGATCGTGGCGCCTTGGGCGTTGAGCTCTTCCAGCAGCTCCAGCATCGCCTGCGCCAGAGGCGCTGTCGAGGTTGCCGGTGGGCTCGTCGGCGAGCACGATCGCGGGGCGGCCAACCAGCGCACGGGCGATCGCGACTCTTTGGCGCTCGCCGCCGGAGAGCTTGCTGGGGCGGAAGTGCGCGCGCTCGGCGAGCCCGACTCGTGTGAGCGTCTGGGCGGCGCGCTCACGACGCTCGGCGACGGGGACACCGGCGTAGAGCAGGCCTTCGGCGACGTTCTCCAGGGCGGTGGAGTGCTCGGCCAGGAAGAACTGCTGGAAGACGAACCCGATGCGGGTGGCGCGCAGTGTGGCGAGCTCGCGATCGGCGAGTCCCGCCGCGTCGAGGCCCGTGATCGACACCACGCCCGCGCTGGGGCGCTCGAGCGTGCCCATCACGTGCAGCAGTGTCGTCTTGCCCGAGCCCGAGGGGCCGACGATCGCCACCAGCTCGCCCTCGCGCACCGCGAAGCTGACCTCGCGCAGCGCGTACACCGGCCCCGCCGCCCGGCGCCGTAGACCTTGCTGACTGCGCGCAGCTCCAGCACCACCGGCGCCTCGCCGCCGTCCGTGCACGTCGTGCCTGTTGCCTGCTCGCTCATGATGTCACCGGCACCACCACGCGTTGACCGGCGGATAGCCCCTGGCCGCTCACCTGCACGACACCTTCGGCGTCGTCGAACAGGCCGACGGCGACGGCCACGAGACGATGCACGTGGCCTTCGACGACCTCGACCGCGTAGCCACCGCCGGCGAGCGCCAGCAGCGCATCGACCGGCACCGCCAGCACGTTTTCAACGCGTTCGGTGGTGATCGACGACGTTCACGGGCGCCTGGTCCAGGTGACCCGTCGCGGCTCGGGTTGGTGGGGGTGGCGTCGACTTCGACGGTGGGAGCGCTTTCTTCTTCGCCGGCGTGGCCAGAGCTGGACGGCGTGGTGGCGACGCTCGATACGTAGGTGATCCTCCCCGGTGTGGTCTGGTTGTCCGGAAGCGTGATCGTGACCGCGTCGCCGACCTTGACGCTCCCCTGCTCGGAGGCGTCGAGCGCGAGCTTGACCTGGCGGGCGGTCGAGGTGATGGCGAGCACCGGGCCGGGCATGACCGTCTGGCCGACCGTCGGGGTAACGCTCGTGACGCGCACCGCCCCGGGATGGAACACGACCGACCCCAGCAGCAGCTCGCCGGTGACAGAGGCACCGTGGGCGGATTGCAGCGACGCGAATCGCGGCCGCGGTAGCGGTGGTGAATTCGTCGCCGGCGAGACCCTGCCCGTAGCCGAGCGCCTGCAGGTTCGCGTTCAGCTCCGCGACATCCTGACCCCGGAGACATCCCGGCGACGAACGCCCGCGTCGGCGCCACCGACCCGTACAACAGCAGCACCGGCTGGCCGCCGATCTCATACAGGCTCTGCCCGCGGCTGATGATCTGCCCGACCGAGGGCAGTGCCGTGAACGTGGAGCCCTGACCGTAGAGCGCCGCCGAGGAGCGCGCCGTGGACAAATTGGACTGCGCGCTCGCCAGCTGTTTTTCGGCCGAGGAGACCTGGGAGCGGTCGGCCGTGACCTTGGCGGTAGCGCCGGTGGCGTTCTGCTGGGCTTGAGACACCGCCTGCACGTCGCTGGAGCACGGGCTCCCGCCAGCACCCTGCGAGTCGTCTTCGCTGCCGGGCGAGGAGCTGGCGGAGGTGGCTTCCGCGGCGCCTTCGCCCGCGCAGTCGACCTCCTCCTTCGCCCGCACTGCCACCAGCATCGCCTGGTGGCCCGCGAGCGCCTGCGTGTCGGAGGCCAGCGTCGCCCTGGCGCTCGCCAGCATCGTTTCGGCGCTCGTGACCTGCTGAGCGGCCTGCTGCACGGCAGACGGCGCCATCCCAGACGGCACCCGGATGCTCGACGAGCCCGCGTAGCCGAGCGTGCCACTTACCTGCGTCTGCTGGGAGAGCGACTGCCGTTTCACACTCGTCAGCGAGATCGCGCTGGCGTTGTCGGCGACACTTGCCGTGGCTTTCCCCGGGCCGCCAAACGGGTTCGTGACGATCACCAGCACGACGGTCGCCACCAGCGCCAGTCCCACTCCCGCGAGCACCCTGCGGCGTACGGGCCCACTGTGCTCCTCGACGCCCATCTATGGACCTTCAGGACCAGCCTGGGCCGCTCCCGGGCCGCCCTTGGGGCCGGGCATATCTCCCTGGCACGTCTTCTGCGCCGCCTGGAACTGCGACGACTGCGGGTCGATCCCGGAACCGCGCTTGATCTGCAGCTGTACGCCGCCGCCTTCGAATTTGGGGTCGGGGAAGTCGGGCACCCCGTGCGAGCGCATGCATGCAGAGAACTTCAGCGCTTGGGCCTGTATCGCGGCCGACTGCTGGGGGCTTATCCTGGGCGCGGGCGCCAGTGAGTGGCAGGCTTTCATCGCTGTCTGGAACTGCGGCGAGCCGGGGTTGAGGCCGTTCTTGGAGTTGCCCCTGATCAGCAGGTGGCCTTCGGTCGGTTCAGGGAAGTCGGGAACCCCGTGGGAGCGCATGCACTGCGCGAACGCCACCATCTTCTTCTGCGCTTCCGGGCCTCCGGGACCGGCGATCGCTGCTTCGCTGTGCTGTTCATTGCCGCCGCCGCTGCCGCTGCCTCCCGAGGACGACACCGAGTCCCCCGCCCGGCGCTTCACTGCCCGCCGTCGTGGAGGTGCTGGAGGCGGTGGTGGTGCCGAGCTTGGCCACGCCGGGGTCGGTGGAGCCGCCGCAGCCTGAGACGAGCAGCGCCAGCGCGGCCAGGCACGCGAACACGGTTGCCGTGGATCGAGTTGGATGCATGGTGCGGTCCTCCTTCGTCGGGTGCTTCGGCTGTGCCGATCGGTCAGCTGCGTCCGGTTGGCTGTGCGGGTTGGTCGGCCGTGTGCGGGTCGGTTGGCTGTGGGTCGGTCGGCTGCGTCCGGTTGGCTGTGCGGGTTGGTCGGCCGTGTGCGGGTCGGTTGGCTGTGGGTCGGTCGGCTGCGTCCGGTTGGCTGTGCGGGTTGGTCGGCTGTGTGCGGGTCGGTCGCCTGTGCGGGTTGGTCGGCTGCTGTCAGGTCGCATGTGTGGGTTGGTCGGTCGTGTCTGGTCGGTTGTCGGGTTGGTTGTACGAGATGGGCGGTTACACCGGGGTGTGCGCGCCTGTAACCGCGCTGTAACCGCCGGCGGGGCACCCTGAAGATGGTTAGGAGGCGCTAATGAACGACTGCTGGAGTTGACCTATGCGGGTGCTGCTGGTCGAGGACCACGCCGAGCTGGCCGAGACAGTCGCGACCGGGCTGCGGCGCGAGGGGATCGCCGTGGACGTGGCGCTCGACGGCCGCGATGCACTGTCGCGCGTGGCGCTCACCGACTACGACGTGGTGGTGCTCGACCGCGACCTGCCCGGCGTGCACGGCGACGATGTGTGCCGCCAACTGGTGGCGAGCGAGGGCGACAGCCGCATTTTGATGCTCACCGCGGCGGCGACGATCTCAGACCGCGTGGAGGGGCTGGGTCTCGGCGCCGACGACTACTTGCCCAAGCCGTTTGCGTTCGCGGAGCTGGTGGCGCGCGTCCGTGCGCTGGGCCGCCGCGCGCACCCGTCGTTGCCGCCGACGCTGGTGCGCGGTGAGCTGCGGTTGGACCCGGCGCACCGTGTGGCGATGCGAGCAGGCGAGCGCTTGGCGCTCAGTCCCAAGGAGTTTGCGGTACTGGAGTACCTGCTGGGTGCGCAGGGACGGGTGGTGTCGGCGGAGGAGCTGCTGCGCCGGGTGTGGGACGAGAACGCCGACCCGTTCACCACCACCGTGAAGGTCACGATCCGCCGCCTGCGCGCCAAGCTCGGCGAGCCGTCGCTGATCGAGACGGTGCCGCAGGCGGGCTACCGTATCGAGGGGTGAGTGTGCGTCTGCGCAACCGCATCCACTCGCTCCACCGGCGCCTGCTGCGCCGGGTGCTGCCGGCGGGCGTGCGCCTGCCCCGTTACACGGTGCGCCTGCGTCTCACGTTGATGTACGGCTGCGTGTTCCTCGTGTGCGGCGCGGGGCTGCTGGCGGTCACCTACCTGCTGGTGAGCGGCTCGGACAGCAGCGTGCTCTACGTCAAGAGCGCCCGCGGCGTCGGCGTCATCGCCACGGAAAAGGCAAGCCCCGAACAGGTCGAGGGCGAAGGCTCCGAAGCCGGTGGAGGCGAGGGCTCTGACGCCGGTGGAAGCGTAGGCTCTGACGCCGCCGGTGGATCTGCACCGCAACCGACCCCGCACGTGCATGTACATCTGCCCGACGGCGCGCAGGTCACGCCCTCCTCGCAGCAGCTTGAAGAACTGCACAAGCACGGCGAAGCGCTGACGATCCAGGCGCGCAGCCAGCACAGCGCCGAACTCAACAACCTGCTGGGCGAGTCGGGAATCGCGCTGGCGATCATGGCGGTCGTCTCAATGGGGCTCGGTTGGCTGCTGGCCGGGCGCGTGCTGCGACCGCTGCAGACGATCACCGGCAAGGCGCGCGCGATCTCCGCCAGCAACCTGCACGAGCGCCTGGCGCTCACGGGTCCCGACGACGAGCTGCGCGAGCTGGGGGACACCTTCGACGGGCTGCTGGCGCGCCTGGAGGCCTCCTTCCAGTCCCAGCGCCAGTTCGTCGCCAACGCCTCGCACGAGCTGCGCACGCCGCTGACGGTCGAGCGGGTGCTGCTGGAGGTGGCGCTGGCCGACCCCGACGCCAGCGAGCAGTCGCTGCGCCACGCCTGCGAGCGCGTGCTGGCTTCGAGCGCAGAGCAGGAGCGGCTGCTGGAGGCGCTGCTGACGCTCGCCAGCAGCGAGCGGGGCCTGGAGCGCCGCGAGCCGTTCGACCTCGGAGCCGTCACCGCCGAGGCGGTGAACGCGACCGCCGCGGAGGCCGAGCGCCGCGGGCTGCACGTGGACTGCGCGATCCGTCGCGCCGCCACCGTCGGCGATGTCCGCCTCGCCGAGCGCCTCGCGCGCAACCTGATCGACAATGCCCTGCGCCACAACGTCCCGGGGGGGCACGTCGAGATCGCGACGACCCAGCGAGCGGGACGGGCGACGCTCGTGGTTGCCAACAGCGGGGCGGTGATCCCCCAGCGGGAGATCGAGCGGCTGCTGCGCCCCTTCGAGCGCCTGGGTGGGCGCGCCGACCACGGCGAAGGGCATGGCCTCGGCCTCTCGATCGTGCAGGCGATCGCGACCGCGCACGGCGCCACGCTCACCGCCGACGCGCAGCCGCGGGGTGGCCTGCGCGTCGAGGTGTGGTTCCCCGCGGCGCCCGTGCACATCTTCGCCGATCACAGTGTCGCTCCCCAGCCAATCGTTCCGGTCGGGTTGGGGTGAACGCAAGGTGAAGGCGTTTCTCCATCTGTTCACCTTTTCGTCTCCTGTTCATCCTGCTCCGCTCCGGCGTCCAGCGTCACGGCACGGTGACGAAGCTGTGATTGTGAACACGCGGTGAAGCTCAAGTGAAATAGTCGAGTCGAGATGTTCTCGACTTGTTCACAGACGGGTCACGAGATGAATACGTCGACGGGGTGGCCGGCGGGAAAGACTCACTCGTACGAGCTGTCTCAGATCACCACGTGCGCAAAAGGAGATGATCCCAGCGATGAGTGCAAAGTCCGGCGGCCGCCGCAGAGCGTTGACGACCATAGCGATAACAGTGACCGCGCTGGTCGCTGTCCTGATGATGGTGTCGGCTAGCGCCCTCGCCGGCGAAGCGCCCAAATCCTACGGGGACGGCCTGGGCATCGGCAAAGGCAAGATCAAGCACGTGTGGCTGATCATCCTCGAGAACAAGTCCTACGACGCCACCTTCACGGGCCTGAACAACAACACCTTCCTGTGGCAGACGCTGCCCGAACAGGGGGTGCTGTTGAAGAACTACTACGGCACCGGCCACTTCAGCCTCGACAACTACGTCTCGCTGGTGAGCGGCCAGGCCACGCAGCCCGATACGCAGGACGACTGCCCCTACTACGACAAGTTCTCGGGCACGCCCAACATGTCGGGCAAGCTGAAGACCAACCCCAACTATGGGCAGATGGAATCGGCCGCCGGTCCCAACGCGGCGGCGGGCTCCAACGGCTGCGTGTACCCGGCGAGCGTGCCGACGCTGTTCAACCAGCTCGATGCGGCCCACGTGAGCTGGAAGGGCTACGCCCAGGATCTCGGCAACACCGACGAAAGCGGCCCCGCGCACGACGCCGGTACCGAATACTGCGGCGCGCCCTACGCCGAACCGGGGGCGACCGGCAGCAAATCGTTTCCCAACCCGGGCAGCGCCAACGGCACCGACCAGTACGTGCCCAAGCACTTCCCCTTCCCCTGGTTTGAATCGATCCGGGCCGCGGGCGACTGCAACGAAGCGCACATCGCCAACCTCTTCAGCTCGCCCAACGGCCTCTATCACGACCTGCAGAGCGCGGCCACCACGCCGGCGTTCAGCTGGATCTCGCCGAACAACTGCAGCGACGGTCACGACGCCGTGTGTCATGGCAACAACCTCTCGGGCGGCTTCTCCAGCCCGACCACGCCGAACGAACCGGTCAACTACACGGGAGGGCTGTACTCCGCCGACCTGTTCCTCGAACACGTGATCCCCGAGATCGAGGAATCGCCGGCGTTCAAGGAAGGCGGGCTGATCGACGTCACCTTCGACGAGGGCTTCCCACCGTTCACCTACAGCGGCAACAGCTTCTCCAACTCGACGCTGGTGGCGCCCGACGCGGCGACCTCGCTGGAAGACGACTCGGCCGGTGAGACGCTGTTCGGCAACGAGGTCAACTGGGAGCCCACTGGGCCCAACACGCCGCTGGAAAAGAACGAACACGGCGAAGAGCTCTACCCGGGCCCGGGCGACAACGCCTACATCGACCGTCCGAGCAACTGCCTGGAACAGACCGTCCCGTCGCTGCCCACCGGCACCTGCATCCTCGGCGGCGGCAGCCACGTCCCGGGAGCCGCGCACCGACAAAGGCGCCGAGCGCGCCGGAAGGCGCCACGACGATCGCCGACAACTCGATCGTGGCGACCGACAGGGGCCGCTCGGTGACCGGCACGGGCATCCCCGCCGGGGCGTTCGTCGGCGAAGTGAGCGATTCGTTCGTCAACGCCACCGCGCCCAACCAGAGCGGCGGCTTCGTCGACACCGGCTCGTTCGCGCTGGTGAACGCCTCCGGCGAACCGCTGGCGAGCACAGGCGCAGTGAGCGGGATCACGCTCGGCGCGCGTACCCCGGCGAGCGACCCGCTGTTCAACGCCACCGACCCGACGACGGGCGGCGGCGACACCGGCAGCGTGCTGATCAGCCCGTACATCAAGCCGGGCAGCGTCAGCACGGTGTACTACAACCACTACAGCTGGCTGCGCACGATGGAGGATCTCTTCGCGGTGAAGAGCGCCTCCCCGGGGTTGGACGGCAAAGGCCACATCGGCTACGCCGCCCAGCCAGGCCTCGCGCCGTTCGGCCCGGACGTGTTCACCAACCCCAAAGGGCCGGCGAAGGAACACCAGCATTGATGTTTGCCTCCCGCCGCGCCGCCCCGATCATCGTCGTTGCCAGCGTGCTGGTGCTTCTGCTCGCCGTGTCGTTGAGCGGCGCGCTTAGCACCGGCGGTGGGAGCGCACGGGCCTCGGCGGCCGGCGGGAGCGCTGCTCGGTCCTCGGCTAGATACGGAGGCCTGCCGAGCTGGCTGCCTAAGCCGAAGGTGCACGTCAACCGCGTCCTCACCGCGAGCGCCATCCACCCGGTGCTCTCGATCCAGGGCGACGCGGTCGCGGTCGATCTCCCGCACGGGCGGGTGCTCGCCACCGCGGTTGGGCCGGAAGTGCCCGAGGAGGGCCGCTTCCCGGTGCCGGCTACCACTCCCTGCACATTCATCGTCACGTTCTCCTCCGCCTTCGGCGCGGTCCCGCTCGACCCGGCGGCGTTTACCTTCCTCGACGATCAAGGCCACACCCACCGTCCGCGAGTGACGGCGATGGACGGGGGCCCGCCACCGCGGGCGGTGGCGCCCGGCAAGACGGTGTCGGTGAGGCTGTACGACGTGCTGCCGACGGGCGACGGCGGGCTGGCGTGGGCGCCCACGGGGGGACGCACGCTCGTCGGCTGGGACTACACCGTCGAGATCGATTAGGCACCCACGGCCCGAGAGCCCCGAGCGCATGGCGCCACCAGCTTCTTCGGTGTAGTCTCTGCGGCTCGCAGGCCATCCCAAATAGGGGGGAAGTTGTCTACCCAAGCGCTGTCGCCCATCTCTGAGAAGCTCGCGTTCTACCGGCGCGCGACCAACTACATCGCGGTGGCGATGATCTACCTGCAGGACAACCACCTGCTGGAGGAGCCGCTGAAGCCCGAGCACGTCAAGCATCGCCTGCTCGGCCACTGGGGGACGGTGCCGGGGATCAACCTGATGTACGCGGGGCTCAACCGCCTGATCCTCGACACCGACTCGAGCGTGCTGCTGGTGACCGGCCCCGGTCACGGCGCGCCCGCCAACCTCGCCAACCTGTGGATCGACGGCTGCCTGGAAGATGTCAAGCCGCAGATGAGCCGCGATCGCGAGGGGCTCTCCAAGCTCGTGCGCCTGTTCTCCTGGCCGGGCGGCTTCCCCAGCCACATCGCCCCGATAGTGCCCGGCACGATCCACGAGGGCGGCGAGCTTGGCTACGCGCTCGCGACCGCTTTCGGCGCCGCCCTTGACAACCCCGAGCTGATCGTCGCCTGCATCGTCGGCGACGGCGAGGCGGAGACCGGACCGACCGCGGGCGCCTGGCACTCCAACAAGTTCCTCGACCCCGCCACCTCCGGCGCGGTGTTGCCGATACTGCACCTCAACGGCTACAAGATCGCCAACCCGACGATCTTCAGCTCGATGAGCGACACCGAGCTGACGAAGCTGTTCGAGGGCTACGGGTGGCACCCGATGATCGTCCAGGGCGATGACCTCGACGGCGAGCTGGCCGCTGCGCTGGACACCGCCCACGGCGAGATTCGCGAGCTGCAGAGCGCCGCGCGCGAAGGCAGCCGCCCGGTGCGCCCGATCTGGCCGATGCTGATCGTGCGCTCGCCGAAGGGCTGGACCGGCATTCGCGAGCTCGACGGCATCCAGGTGGAGGGCACCTCCAAGTCCCATCAGGTGCCCGCGATGCAGGCCCGCACCAACCCCGAGCACCTCAGGCGCTGGAGGAGTGGCTGCGCTCCTATGGCCCCGAGGAGCTGTTCGACGCAAACGGCGGGCCCGCCCCCGAGATCGCCGCGATGTGCCCGACCGGCGAGCGGCGGATGGGCGCCAACCCGCACGTCAACGGCGGGCGGATGCGCGTTGCGTTGCAGCTGCCCGAGCTGAGCGACCATGCGGTCGCGCTCGAGCGGCCCGGCGGCGCCAGCGAGAGCTCGCTCGGCGCGGTCGGCGAGTACCTAGCCCAGGTCTTCGAGCTCAACCGCGAGCAGGCCAACTTCCGCGTGGTGTGCCCCGACGAGGTCGCCTCCAACCGGCTGGGGGCGCTGTTCAAGGTCGAGAACCACGCCTACGAGTGGCCGGTCGATCCCGAGATCAACCCCGACTACAAGCCCGACGGGCGGATCATGGAGGTGCTCTCCGAGCACAACTGCCAGGGCTGGCTGCAGGGCTACGTGCTGACCGGCCGCCACGGCATCTTCCCCTGCTACGAGGCGTTCATCCCGATCGTCGACGGGATGGTCAACCAGTACGGCAAGTTCCTGAAGATGTCGCGCGAGGAGGCGCCGTGGCGCGAGCCGGTCGCCTCGCTGAACTACCTGCTCACATCAGAGGGCTGGCGCCAGGATCACAACGGCTACTCCCACCAGATGCCGGGCTTCATCAACTCGATGCTCAACCGCCGCGAGGAGCACGCCCGGGTTTACGTGCCGCCGGACGCCAACACGCTGCTGGCGACCGTCGATCACTGCCTGCAGGCGACGAACTGCATCAACCTGATCATCGGCTCCAAGCTGCCGCTGCCGCAGTGGCTGACGATGGACGAGGCGCGGGAGCACGTCCGCGTCGGCGCCTCCGCGTGGGATTGGGCGAGCAACAACGACGACGGCGATCCCGACCTGGTGCTGGCCAGCTGCGGCACGATCCCCACGATCGAGTTGCTGGCGGCTGCCAGCTTGCTGAAAGAGGACGTGCCCGATCTGAAGGTGCGCTTTGTCAACGTCACCAACCTGTTCGCGCTGGCGGCCCCCGGCAAGCACCCCGACGCGATGCCCGCGGGCGCGTTCGGCGAGCTGTTCACCAAAGGCCGGCCGGTGGTCTTCAACTTCCACGGCTATCCCTCGGCGGTCCACCAGCTGATCCACCGCCGTCCCAACCAGGAGCGCTTCCATGTGCGCGGCTACGCCGAGGAGGGGACGACGACCACGCCCTTCGACCTGCTGGCGATGAACGGCGTCGATCGCTACCAGCTGGCGATCGAGGCGCTGAGCCGCGTGGACCTGGGGATCAGCGACAACATCGGCGGCATGTCGGGCGCGTTCGCGGTGCGCAACATCGGAGGAGCTCAGGAGGCGATCGCGAAGTACCGTGAACAGCTCGCCGAGCACCGGCGGTATGTGCGCGAGGTCGGCAACGACCCGCCGGAGCTGACCAACTGGGTGTGGCCGGGATCGAAGGCGTGAACAAGACGTGGAGAGGACACCCGACGAGGTGCAGGGATCGATGACGAATACGGACGCGGCGCGGGGCGATGACGCCCATCTTCAGGCCGGTGCGATGCAGGGGGATCGATGAGCACCGGACCCATGCAATCGGCAAGCGCTCAACTCGAGGCCGGCAAATATCGCGAGGCCCGCGAGACGGCCCTCGCCGGCCTATCCACGGCGCCGGAGGATGTCGAGCTGCTGGTGCTCGCCGGGCGCGCCGGTGTGGAGCTCGACGCCGAGGACGCGACCGAGCAGCTGCGGCGTGCGACTGAGCTCGCCCCTGAGAACGCCGATGCCTGGCACTACCTCGGGGAGGCGCTCGCCACCGAGGGTCAAATGGACGAGGCCAACGATGCCTTCCGCCGCGCCGTCGAGCTCAACCCCGCCGACCAGGTGGCGCTCAGCCACCTTGGGCACACCTCCGCCGCGACCGGGCGCGAGGAGGAGGCCGTCGGCTACCTCAGCCAGGCGGCGCAGAGCATGCGCGGCGCCTCCACCGCGGCGATCAGCCTCGTCGACATGTACCGCACGCTCGGCCACTACGAGGAGGCGCTGGCGCAGGCACAGCGGATCGCCGAGGCCGAGCCCGAGGATCTGGTCGCGGCGCTCGACGTCGCCGAGCTCAGCCTCGAGGTCGGGCAGCTCGAGGAGGCGGTGGCCGCGTTCGAGCGTCTGCGCGCGCTCGACGACGTGCCGGGCCACGAGATCTACCCGCTGCACGGGATGATCAAGACCGCGATCCAGCGCGAGGATTGGCAGGGCGCGCTCGAGCTTGCGCGTACCGCGCCGGTCAGCGATCCCGAGGGTCGAACCCTCAATCTGATCGCCTTTCTCCAAGCGCAGGCGGGCGAACCGGCCGAGCAGGCGCCCGCGCGCGAGGAGGTCGACGCCGCGCTGAGCGCATCGCTGTTCGAGTACCGCCGCATGCACGCCGACGATCGACGTCTCGCCTCGGAAGATCTCCTTGGCTGAGCTCGCCACAGCCTCCCGCGCCGACGTGGTCGAGTGGTTTCGCTGCCCATCGTGCGCGGCGTTCGTCTACCACAAGCGCCTGCGCCGCAACCTCGGCGTGTGCCCCGACTGCAACCACCACTTCCGGCTGCGCATCCGCGAGCGCCTCGGGCAGCTCTTGGACGAGGGCAGCTTCGAGGAGCTGAGCGGCGACCTCGAGATCCTCGACGCGCTCTCCTTCGCCGACTCCAAGCCCTACGTCGAACGGATCGCGCAGGCGCAGAAGAAGAGCGAGACCAAGACCGGCGCGCTGCACGGCACCGGCACGATCGACGGCCTGCCGATCGTCGTCGCCGGCATCGACTTCTCGTTCATCGGCGGCTCGATGGGCGGCGCGGTGGGCGAGTCGATCACGCGCGCGGCCGAGCTGGCGCTCGAGACCCGCACGCCGCTGTTGGTGATCTCCGCCTCCGGCGGCGCGCGCATGCAGGAGGGGTGCGTGTCGCTGATGCAGATGGTCAAGACCTCGCAGGCGATGGCGCGGCTGGCCGAGGAGGGCGTGCTGTTCATCTCGCTGCTCACCGACCCCACCTACGGCGGCGTCAGCGCCTCCTACGCGACGCTCGGGGACATCCTGATCGCGGAGCCCGACGCGCACATCGGCTTTGCCGGGCCCACCGTGATCGAGCAGACGATCCGCCAGAAGCTGCCCGACGGGTTCCAGACCGCCGGCTTCCTGCTCGAGCACGGGATGCTCGACCTGGTCGAGCCGCGCGAAAGCCTGCGCCGCACGATCCGCAACCTGCTCGAGCTCCACGCCCGCGCCGAGGCGGCGCGCGGCGAGGACGCGGCGGCGCGCCAGGAGCGCCTCCCGGCGGTCGAGGGGAAGGCGCCGATCGTCGATCCCGAGCAGCTGCCGGCGCGCGACCCCTGGGAGATCGTCCAGCTCGCGCGCCACATCGACCGGCCGCGGTTCCTCGACATCGTCGGCTTCGCCTTCGACGGCTTCCAGGAGCTGCACGGCGACCGGATGTTCGAGGAGGACCACGCGATCATCGCCGGCCTCGCGCAGCTCGGGGAGATGGCGGTGATGGTGATCGGCCAGCAGAAGGGCCACACCACCAGCGAGCTGGTCGAGCACAACTTCGGCATGCCCGAGCCCGAGGGCTACCGCAAGAGCATGCGCCTGATGCGCTATGCCGCGCGCTTCGGCCTGCCGCTCGTGACGATCGTCGACACGCCCGGCGCCTATCCGGGCCTCGGGGCCGAGGAGCGCGGGCAGTCCAACGCGATCGCCGAATCGATCATGCTGATGTCGCGCCTGCCGGTGCCGGCCGTGACCGTCGTCACCGGCGAGGGCGGCAGCGGCGGGGCGCTGGCGATAGCGGCCGGCGACCGGGTGCTGATGATGGAGAACGCCTACTACTCGGTGATCAGCCCCGAGGGCTGCTCGACGATCCTCTTCAAGGATGCCTCCGCCGCTCCCCGTGCCGCCAAGGCGCTGCGCATCACGAGCCCCGAGCTGCTGCGCCTGGGCGTGATGGATGCGGTCGTGCCCGAGCCCGAGGGCGGCGCGCAAACCGACCCGTCGGCCGCCGGCGCCAACCTCAAGGCCGCGATCGTCGCCACCCTCGGCGAACTGCTGCCGCTGAGCACCGACGAGCTGATCGCCCAGCGCTACGAGCGCTTTCGCAAGTTCGGCACCCCCGGGCGCCAGCCAACACTTCCGCCACTATCACAGGGGGAGACATCATGAGCGACAACGAGAACACCCAAACGAGCCCCGACCGCGAGCTGATCGAGTCGGTGTGGGCCGAGGCCCGCGATCTGATCAAGCGGCTGGAGGGCAGCACCGTGCAGCGCTTCGCGGTCGCCGCCGGCGACTACAAGATCGAGATCGAGCGCGGAGCGCCGGCCGCGCCGGGCCTGCCGGGAACAGCCCCCTATCCTCCTCCCCCTGCTTCTAGCGGACCTGTCGCCACCGGGGCGGGCCCCGGCATGAGCATCGCTCCCGGCGCGCGCATGGCCTCGGGCGTCTTCACGATCGGCGATCTCGAGGCGGACCGCAGGGTGCCGGTGCTGGCGCCCCTGGTTGGCACCTACTACGGCGCAGCGCAGCCTGGCGCCAAGCCGTTCGTGGAGGTCGGCTCCAGCGTCGAGCCCGGCCAGACCGTGTGCATCGTCGAGGCGATGAAGATGATGAACGAGGTTGCCGCCGGCGAGGGCGGCAAGGTCGCCGAGATCCTCGTCGAGAATGGCGACTGGGTCGAGTTCGAGCAGGTGCTGATGTATCTGGAGCCCGCGGATGACTAGAGCAGTCCCCGCAACCCCCGGGCACCCCGCGATCGGCCTGCTTCTTCGATCGCTCGCCGCGGCTCCGTCGAGCGTCCGGCGTCGCCGAGGAGCTGAGCCGATGTTCGAGAAGGTTCTGATCGCCAACCGGGGTGAGATCGCGCTGCGCGTTGCGCGCGCCTGCCGCGAGCTCGGCATCAAGTCGGTCGCGATCTACTCGACCGCCGACGCCGAGTCGGCCGTGGTGCGCTTCGCCGACGAGGCCGTGCACGTCGGGCCCCACCACCCCGGCAAGAGCTACCTGCACATCCCCAACGTGATCGGCGCCGCCCAGAAGACCGGCGCCGACGCGATCCATCCCGGCTACGGCTTCCTCTCCGAGGACCCGTTCTTCGCCGAGATCTGCTCCGACAACGGGATCACCTTCATCGGGCCGCGCCCCGAGGTGATGGAGAAGGTGGGGGACAAGGCGATCGCCCGCGACCTGATGCAGAAGGCCGGCCTGCCGCTCCTGCCCGGCACGATCGAGCCCGTGCAGACCGCGGAGGAGGCGCAGGAGATCGCCGACGGGATCGGCTATCCGGTGATCATCAAGGCGGTCGCCGGCGGCGGCGGACGGGGCATGAACGTCGTGCGCCGCGCCGAGGACCTCGTGCGCCTCTACACCACCACGCGCGCCACCGCCCAGGCGGTGTTCAAGGACAGCGCCGTCTACATCGAGCGCTACCTCGAGGCTCCCCGCCACACCGAGGTGCAGCTGGTGTGCGACAGCCACGGCAACGGCGTGTACTTCTTCGAACGCGACTGCTCGGTGCAGCGCCGCCACCAGAAGCTGATCGAGGAGGCGCCCTCGATCCATCTGTCGGATGCGCAGCGCAAGGACATCGGCGAGCGGGCCGTCGCCGGCGCGCTCTCGGTCGGCTACACCGGCGCCGGCACGATGGAGTTCCTGCTCGACCACGAGGGCAACCTTTACTTCATGGAGATGAACGCCCGCATCCAGGTCGAGCACCCCGTCAGCGAGATGGTCACCTGCGTCGACCTGATCCAGGAGCAGATCCGCGTCGCCGCCGGCGAGCCGCTGTCGGTCACCCAGGATGACATCGTGCTGCGCGGCCACGCGATCGAGTGCCGCGTCAACGCCGAGGACCCCGACCGCGACTTCGCCCCGGCGGCCGGGCGCCTCGACGTGTACGTGCCGCCCGGTGGGCCGTGGACGCGCGTCGACTCCCACTGCTACCCGGGCTGGAACATCGCCCCGTTCTACGACTCGCTGATCGCCAAGCTGATCGTGTGGGCGCCCACGCGCCTGGAGGCGATCGAGCGGATGGACCGCGCGCTGTCGGAGTTTCAGATCGAGGGCCGCGGCGTGAAGACGACGATCCCCTTCCACCGCCGCGTGCTCGCCGACGCGCAGTTCCGCTCCGGCGATGTGACCACCGACTTCGTCGAGCATTTCCTCGCGCGCGAGGCGGTAACGGCAACATGAGCCGCCCGCTCGCGCAACGTCCGCTGCCGACCCGGAGCGAGACGTCCTGCTCGTGACCTGCGACCGACCCACAGCAAGGAGACCCCAATGAGCAGCGGTGAAGCCGCAGTTGAGATGTTGCCCGAGGTGCTGGACTATCTGGGCGAGCAGCACACGCTCACGCTCGCCACCGCCAGCCCGAGCGGGGTTCCCCACGCCGGCACCTTCCTCTACGTGCACGACGGCCCCGAGCTGTACTTCTGGACGAAGGCCCACACCACGACCGCCCGTCACATCGAGCAGAACCCGCTCGTCTCCTTCACGATCGACGGCTACTCCGACGACCTGCAGAATATTCGCGGCCTGCAGGGTAGGGGCGAGTGCCGGGTGATCCTCTCCGGCGAGCAGATCGCGCGCGTGGCCGACCTCTTCGGGCAGAAGTTCCCGGCGCTCTCGCCCGGCACCACGATGACGATCTCGTTCTTCCGGATCGTGGCGAGCGAGCTGCAGTTCACCGACAACACCGACGCCTCGATCCACCAGCAGGAGGGGACCTTCGGCGTCGAATTCCATCGCGAGCGGGCCTACTCCGTGTTCAGCGACCTGCCGCTGCAGAGCGTCTCCAGCCTCACCGGCGAGCTCCAGATCCTCGACTTCCCCGCGGCGAGACGATCGCCCGCGCGGGCGGGCCGGCCGACAAGTTCTTCATCGTCGTCGACGGCGCGGTCGAGGTCGACCGCGAAGGGGTCGGCGGGGAGGTGGCGATTTCACTCCGGTGTCGCTCGGTCCCGGGCAGTTCTTCGGCGAGCTCGCGATCCTGCGCGACCGTCCTCGCACGGCCACCTTGAAGGCGCTCGAGCCCACGCGGCTGCTGACGCTGGCCCGCGATACCTTCCGCGACATCGTCGCCGAGTCCCTCGGTACGACCAAGGACTTCGACGCGATCGTGCGCGAGCGTCTGCGGAGCCTCGACTGAGGGGCGCTCCCGCGAGCACGCCCCCGCTCAGCTCAGCGCCCGCCTTCAGCAGCAACGACTTCCGCGACACGGTCGGCGCGTTTGCCACGGGCGTTACGGTGATCACCACGTGCGGGGAGGAGCACGCGTACGGCATGACCGCCAACGCCTTCTCCTCGGTGTCGCTCGACCCGCCGCTGGTGCTGGTGTGCACGATCGCGCGTTCGGAGGGCTCCGAGCACCTGCGGCGCAACGGCGTGTTCGCCGTGAACGTCCTCGGCACCCACCAGGAGCCGCTGTCGCGCTACTTTGCCTCCAAGGATCGCCCACGGGGTCGCGACGCGTTCGCCGACGTGTCACACCGGGTGGCCACCAGCGGCTCGCCGATCCTCGAGGACGCGCTGGCCTACCTCGACTGCCGGCTGCACGCCGAGCATGAGGCGGGCGACCACGACATTTTCATCGGCGAGGTGCTCGAGCTAGGCGTGCACGACACGGCGAGCCGCTGATCTTCCACCGCGGGCAGTACCGGCTGCT
>CAVVTQ010000012.1:0-87120 GCA_963751195.1 uncultured Solirubrobacterales bacterium | reverse complement strand
GCCGCCGGGATCCGAGTTGGGCGGATCCTGGATCGAGGAGAGCTTGACGAACGTGACCACCGAGAGCACGACCAGGATCAGCGCCGCTCCCAGGGTCCAGCCGATCTCCAGCCGCGTGTTGCCGTGGATCTGAGCGGCCACGGCGCCCTTGCGCTTGCGGAACTTCCAGAGCGCGTATCCGAGCGCCCCCTCGACCGACACGAAGATCACGAGCGCGATATACAGCGTGATCTTGTAGAGGCTGTCGATCTCGTTGGCGTTCGACGAGCCGCCCGACTTCGGGACGAAGAGGGACGAGAAGGACGCGAGGGTTGTGGGCAGGAGATGGTGCAAGGCGGCGGGGATTCTATTCAGCCTGGGACGGAACACGCTTGATGACGTTTGCCACGAGGGATTCAAGGCCCTTCTGCCTGGCCGGCTGAGGCTGGAAAGCCATTTGGTGGGGGCCGAGAAAAGAAGTCATCGTCGTCGGCGGCCTGCCCTCGCGCGATGCCTCATTCGAGCCACGCCTACCGCCCCGAAAACCGAGCGGGTCGCTTCTCCACGAACGCCGTCGCGCCCTCGAGGAAATCGTCGCTGCCCGCCTTCTCCTGTTGGATCTGGGCCTCGAGCTCGAGCTGCTCGTCCATGCGCGTGTACAGCCAGTTGTTGAGCAGGCGCTTGGTGCCGGCGTAGGAGCCCGTCGGCCCGGCGGCGAGGCGTGACGCGAGCGCGCCCGCCTGCTCGGCGAGCTGCTCATCGGGTACGACGCGGTTGATCAGGCCCCACTCGAGCGCCTGCGCGGCGGGGATGCGCTCGCCGAGCATCGCCATCTCGGCGGCGCGCGCCATGCCCACGCGGGTCGGCACGAACAGCGAGGAGCCGCCGTCGGGCACCAGGCCGATGTTGACGAAGGCCAGCAGGAAGTAGGAGCTCTGCGCGGCGATCACGAGGTCACAGCAGAGCGCCAGCGAGCAGCCGATGCCCGCCGCGGGGCCGTTGACGCACGCCACCACAGGCAGCGGCAGCTCGCGAATCGCGTGCATGATCGGGTGGTAGCGCTCGGTCAGCACCTTGTAGACGTTGGGCCGGCCTGCGGGAGTCGTCTCGACGCCGAAGTCCTTCAGGTCGGCGCCGGAGGAGAAGGCGCGTCCGGCGCCGGTGATCATCACGGCGCGGGCCGCGTCGTCCTCGCCCGTCTGCCGCAGCGCGGCAAGCAGGTCGCGGCCGAACTGCTGGTTCCACGCGTTCAGCGCCTGCGGGCGGTTGAGCTCGATCGTGGCGACCCCCTCGGGATCGATCGACAGGTTGACTGTCTCGAAAGCGGTGCGGCTCTCGGTTGGGCTCTCGCTATCGCTCATCGCAGGCTCCTCTGGACAGTGGTGGCGCCGGTATGGCGGCTGATGAATGTCGGTTGAAAATGGGTCGCGGGTGCTGGTGGGGACGGTGCTGGGTTGGTTGGTCGCAAGCGGTGCTGGGTGGCGCGCCCTCTTTGTGGTGTGGTGCGCGGACTGGGTCCGTCGAACCCTGGCATCCTATGGTGTGCTGATGGCACGCCCCGTGATCGGAATATGCACCGCCCTGGAGCGAGCCCGCTGGAGCGTGTGGGACCAGGAGGCGGCGCTGTTGCCCCGCAATTACGTCGAGGCGGTGCAGAGCGCGGGTGGGCTGGCGGTGATGATCCCGCCCGATCCGGCGCTGGTGGAGGACCCGAGCGAGGTGCTGGACCTGCTCGACGGCGTCGTGCTGGCGGGAGGCGCCGACATCGACCCCGCCTCCTACGGCGAGCCGCGCCACGAGGAGACGATGAGCACCGTGCCCGAGCGCGACGCCTTCGAGATCGCCCTGGTGCGTGCCGCGATCGCGCGCGAGCTGCCGGTGCTGGGGATCTGCCGGGGCATGCAGCTGATCAATGTGGCATACGGCGGAACGCTGCTCCAACATCTCCCCGAGCGCTTCGGCCACCACGAGCACTGCCGCGTGGCGGGCAGCTTCGACGACGCCGACCACGACGTGCTGCTGCGGGATGGCTCGCTGGTGGCGCGGGTTGTGGGTGAGGCGCGCCACGCGACCAAGTCCCACCACCACCAGGGGGTGGATCGTCTCGGGGAGGGCTTGGTGGTGAGCGGCACCTCCACGCTGGATGGTCTGCCGGAGGCGATCGAGCTGGATGGCGATCGCTCGCGTCTCGACGCTTCGCGGCATTTCGTGCTCGGAGTGCAGTGGCACCCGGAGGCCGACGCGACGAGCCCGATCGTCGGCTCGCTGGTGGCGGCGGCGCGGGGCGAGGTGACCGAAGCGGCGGGAGCGGCTCTGAGCGATCACTGATCGCGCGGAGGTCCGAAGGGCGGGATCGCCGGGACAGGGCCAGGAGGCGAGACCATATACTCCAAGCCCTGTGCGGAGGAGGAGGGCGATCAGAGCAACCGCCTGGGGTGTGGTGGCGGCGGGGGTGCTGGCGCCGGCTCTGCGCAGAAGCGTGAAGGCACCGCCGCTGGCGATGCAGACGATTGCTTTCTGCGCGCCTGTCGGCCTGTGTGTGGCGATGCCCCGATCGCGCACGCGTGATGTGGCGACGTGCTGCCTGCAGATGTGGGCGTACGTGGCGGCGTACAAGTCGCCGCACGACAGGCCGGCCGAGCAGGCGCGGCGGGTGCACATCGACTATCCGATCGCGATCGACCGCACGCTGGGTCTCGGCGAGCTGCCCACCGCGCGCCTGCAGCACCGACTCGCACGGGTCGGTCCGCACGGCCCCGAGTGGCGGACGCTCGACAAGGTGCTGGTGTGGGCGCACTGGTCGTGGTTCATGGTGCCCCACGGCGCGCTCGTGTACATCATGTTGCGCCACCCGAGGCGCTTCGACCGGGCGGCGACGCTGACCTACGCCGTGTTCGACATCGGCGCGATGATCTACTGGGTGCTGCCGACGGCCCCGCCATGGTACGCGGCGTCCGTGCCGGAGAGCCGGGCCATCGAGGTGCGGCGGATGATGGTCGAGTACGGAGAGTCGTTCTGGCGTGACGGCTGGGGCCCCCTCTACAGTGTGCTTGGAGGCAACCCCTTGGCTGCGATGCCCTCGCTGCACTTCGCCACATCCTTGATGGCTGCACTGCTGCTCGGCGAGAGCGGGCCGGTGGCGGGCGCGGTGGGGTGGACGTACGCGTCGATGCTGGGGTTTGCACTGGTATATCTCGGGGAGCATTACGCCGCGGACCTGCTGGGGGGAGCGGCGTTGACGATCGCGGTGCGCCGTCTGGCCCCGCGGGCCGCGCCGGCGGTAAGCCGCTGCGCGCGCGCGGTGGCGGCACTGGAGGCGAGAGCCCACGGAGGCGGGTATGCCCGGTCGGGAGGCCAGTGTGGGACTGTGCCCCGAGGAGGCGGCCACGCAGGGGGGGAGCCGTGCGGCGTCGAAGGAGTGTGGGATGGCTTTGTTGCAGGCTGAGTCGGTCGGCACCGTGGGCACCGTGGGGGCTGTGGGCTCCGATGGCAGCCGAGTGAGAGCGCCTGTCGCTCCCGGCGGAGGGCGTGCAGGCGCGCGAGCCAGGCGGATAACGCCGCTGTGGCGTGCCAGCCAGGGCAGCCAACAGGGGCCGAGCCACGAAGAGATGCTGCGCGTGCGCCTCACGGGTCGGCGGATGCTGCTGTTCGGGACCTTCGTGCTGGCGGCGCTGGCGTTCCTGTACTTCGTGCTGCCGCAGCTGGGCGGTGTGAAGCACACCTGGGACCGTCTCAACGAAGGCGATGCCTGGTGGATCGCGGTGGCGGTGATCGTGGAGGTCGTGTCGATGGCCAGCTACATTGCGATCTTCCAGGGCGTGCACGTGCCGAGGGGCTCGCCGATCCGCTGGCGCCACAGCTACCAGATCACGATGGCGGGGCTCGCGGCGACGCGCCTGTTCGCCGCGGGCGGTGCGGGCGGGGTCGCGGTGACCGCGTGGTCGCTGCGGCGCTCGGGCATGGAGAGCCGCGAGGTCGCCGAGCGCATGATCGCTTTCCTCGTTTTGCTGTACGGGGTGTACATGGCGGCGCTGGTTGTGTGCGGGGTGGGCCTCTACGCCGGGGTGTTCCCCGGCCCACACCCGTTCGCGATCACCATCGTCCCAGCGATCATAGGGCTGGTGGGTCTGCTGGCGATCCTGGCGGTCGCGTTCGTCCCGAGGGATCTCCAGGGGCGGCTGGAGCGCATGAGCGACCGCCACCGCTCGCGGCTCGGCCAGAAACTGGTGGGCCTGTTGGGAAGGCTCGCGAAAGGTCCCGCGTCGGCGTCGGGGGGGGTGCGCTTCGCGATGAGCAAGCTGCGCCACCCGGAATGGGCGCTGCTCGGGGTGATGACGTGGTGGGGGTTCAACGTCGCGGTGCTGTACGCGTGCTTCCGCGCCTTCGGAGAAGCACCGCCGGTGGCGGTGCTGGTGCAGGCGTACTTTGTCGGGATGCTCGCCAACCTGCTGCCGTTGCCCGGGGGCATCGGAGGGGTGGACGGCGGGATGATCGGGGCATTGGTGGCCTTCGGGGTGGGTGGCGGGCTGGCGCTGATCGCGGTGTTGACCTACCGTCTGTTGGCGTTCTGGTTGCCGAGCATCCCTGGCGTGATCGCCTACTTCCAGCTGCGCCGCACCGTGGGTCACTGGGAGCTGAGTGGAGAGGGGCGAGTGGAGGGCGGCGAGCGGGCGGCGGTCACCGCCGCGTGATCTCAACGCGGCAGCCGGTCGGCGTTGACGCCGCGCAGCAACTGAAGCGGGGTGGTGCCGAGCCCATGGGCGAGTTTTACGATCGTGGAGAGTTTGGGGTCGCGCTTGGCTTTCTCGAGCAGCGAGATGTGGGTGCGGTGGAGCTCGGCGGCATCGGCGAGTGCTTCCTGGGTCATTCCGCGCGCCTGCCGCTCGACCCTGAGGTTGTCCGCGAAACGCTCTACGATCTCCATGGAGAGAGCATTGCCGGCCTCGGACAGATAGTCTACAGACAGAAAACTGCAAGAGCCCCGGGGGGGCTCGAGAGGATTGGGGTGGCCACCGGGACGGCCGACTCCACCAAGTGCCGGCGCTGACTTCCTCCAAGGGCATGTCATGCGCTGGCTGGCCGGCGCCGGGGTCATTCCTTCCTTCCTCGGCGCCGGCCGCCCTACGGCCGAGCCCATTCAAGGGCTGTGGGATAGGGTGGGGGACTTGGCAGAGCGCGTGCTGATCCTCTCCTGGGAGTACCCGCCGGTGATCGAGGGTGGGTTGGCTCGGCACGTGCGCAAGCTGGCGGAGGAGCTGGTACGCCAGGGCGTGGCGGTGGATGTGCTGACGCGGGGAACGGGCGAGTCCCTGGAGATGGAGCAGCTCGCCGGCGTGAGCGTGTACCGCGTGCGCGAGCCTAACTGGCCGCGCGACCTGGAGCGCTTCGTGGGGTGGGTGGAGCAGATGAACCAGGACATGGTGCGCGCGGGAGAGATGCTCGCGCAGGAGCGGGCGTCGGGAGAGCGCGGGTACGAGCTGGTGCACGGCCACGACTGGCTGGTGGCGCACGCTGGGGTGGCACTGGCGGAGCGCCTCGGGGTGCCGTACCTGACGACGATCCACGCGACCGAGCACGGGCGCCACCAGGGGTGGGTGCAGGATGAGCCGCAGGCTCACATTCACGCGGTGGAGCAGTGGATGGCGGGGCGCGCGGACTCGGTGATCACCTGCTCGCACTACATGCGGGGCCACGTGGCGGACATCTTCGACATCGACGAGAACCGGGTGACGGTGATCCCGAACGGGATCGATCCGCGCGACCTGCGCCCGGTGGGGGATCTGGAGGCGCTGCGCCGGGAGTTCGCGCAGCCGCACGAGCGCCTGGTGGTGCTGGTCGGACGCCTGGTTTACGAGAAGGGCTTTCAGCTTGCCTTGGACGCGCTGCCGGGCGTGATCGAGCGCGTCGGCAACGTGCGCTTCCTGGTGGCGGGCAGCGGTACGCACGAAGCGGAGCTGAAGGCGCAGGCGGAGCGTCTGGGGCTGCTGGAGCACGGCGCCTTCCTGGGATGGATCGGCGACGACGCGCTGCACTCGCTGTACCGGATCGCGGACCTGTGCGTGGTGCCCTCGATCTACGAGCCCTTCGGACTGGTCGCGCTGGAGGCGATGGCGTCGGGCTGCCCGTGCATCGTCGCCGACACCGGCGGTTTGCGCGAGGTGGTGCCGGCGGGCGAGCGCGTCGGCCTGCGCTTCAACGGCGGCGACGCGGCGCACCTCGGCACGATGATCGAGCGCCTGCTGACCGACGATCGGCTGCGCGAGCGGCTGGTGGTGGAGGCAAGCGAGCACGTGCTGGGCTTCGACTGGAGCGACGTAGCGCGCCGCACGCGCGGCGTGTACCGCGACTTGACGGCGGGCGGGCGCGCTGGCCGCAACGGGGATGCTCGCCGCAGGCCGGTGTCTCCAGGCTTCGGTCAACGCGTGTGATGGCGCCAGCGCTTTTTGATTTGGACGGGGGTTGGATCGGATCCCACCCACCCCGTGCTCACCCGCCTCGTGTCCACCCGCCCCGGCAGGGGGTTGGGTAGACGCAGTGCGCTCCCTGCGCGTAGCGGCGATGCGCCTTGTGTATCGGGTGGCGTGGCGGGGTGTTCAGCTGCGGGCGATGCTGTGGCGGCGCGGCAGCAGCGGCGTGAAGTGCGTGCTGACCCACGGCGAAGAGGTGCTGCTGGTGCGTCACACCTATGGTCGGCGCAACGTGTGGTACCTGCCCGGCGGAGGCGTGCACCGCGGCGAGCCGCCCCTACGCGCCGCCGCGCGGGAGATCGAGGAGGAGCTGGGCCTGCACGACCTGGAACTTCGTGAGCTGGCGACGTTCGAGACGCGCCTGGAGCGGATCGCGGTGCGCCTGACGTGCGCGCACGCCGAGCTGGCGGACCCCGCGCAGGTGCGCATCGACCCCGTGGAGATCGCCCAGGTGGGGTGGTTTGCCCGCGATCGGCTGCCAACTCCGCTCGGTTCCGAGGAGCGGGCGCTCATAGGTATGCTGCCGTGATGGGGATGCTGGAGGGATTGATGCAGGACGATTTCCCGCTGAGCCTGCAGCACGCGCGGCGGCGCATGCGCGACTGCCATCCGGCGGCGCGGGTGATGACGCTGACCCCGGATGGGAGCGAAAGCGCGAGCTTCGGGGAGGTGTGCGAGCGCGTCGATCGCCTCGCGCGAGCGCTGAAGCGTCTGGGGATCGAGCAGGGCGACCGCGTGGGGACGTTCGCGTGGAACAACCAGCGCCACTTCGAGCTGTACATGGCGGTGCCGTGCATCGGGGCGGTGCTGCACACGCTCAACATCCGCCTGTTCGCCGAGCAGCTCACCTATATCGTCAACCACGCCGAGGACAAGGTGATCTTCGTCGATGACTCGCTCCTGCCGCTGCTGGAGCCCCTGGCGCCAACCTTCACGGGGGTGCGCAACTTCATCATCATGGGCGACGGGCCCGCCGGCTCACTCCCGAATGTGTTGCGCTACGAGGAGTTGCTGGAGGAGTCGGATGCTGATGCGGATCCCGACCGCTCCGCCGGCTCCGAATCCCTCTACCCCGAGCTCGACGAGCGCCAGGCGGCGTCGCTCTGCTACACGAGCGGCACGACCGGCAACCCCAAGGGCGTGCTGTACTCGCACCGCTCGATCTGTCTGCATGCGACGGCGTCGCTGATCGCCGACAACCTCGGTCTATCCCGCCGCGACCGCGTGTTGGTGGTCGTGCCGATGTTCCACGTCAACGCCTGGGGTCTGCCGTTCGCCGCGGCGCTGTGTGGCGCGGACCTGCTGATGCCCGATCGCTTCATGCAGGCCGAGCCGCTGGCGCGTGCGATCGAGCGCGAGCGCCCGACGGTGATGGGCTGCGTGCCGACGATCTTCGCAGACATGCTGCGCTACGCCGACTCGCACGAGGTCGATCTCTCCTCGCTGACCAACTCGGTGTGCGGTGGCTCGGCGGTGCCGCGGCAGCTGATGAAGGACTTCCAGGAGCGCCATGGGGTGGTGATCCACCAGGGGTGGGGGATGACCGAGACGAGCCCCGTGGTGACCTTCTCGGACCCCGCGGAGGATCGCGGCCACGACGAGCGCTACTGGGATCAGCGGGCGCTGCAGGGCAAGCCGCTGCCGTGGACCGAGCTGCGCCTGATCGGCGACGACGGGGAGGAGGTCCCGTGGGATGGCGAGTCCACCGGCGAGATCGAGGTGCGCGGCCCGTGGGTCGCTCGCAGCTACTACGAGGACCCCAGTGGCGATGAGAAGTTCGACGCGGGCTGGCTGCGCACGGGCGACATCGCGGCGATCGACGAGCAGGCCTTCGTGCACATCACCGACCGCTCCAAGGACGTGATCAAGTCGGGCGGCGAGTGGATCTCTTCGGTGGAGCTCGAGAACGAGCTGATGGCGCATCCCGACGTGCTCGAAGCCGCGGTGATCGCCAAGCCCGACGAGCGCTGGGCGGAGCGGCCGCTGTGCTGCGTGGTGTTGTGCGAGGGCTCCAGCGCGAGCGCGGAGGAGCTGATCGAGCATCTGCGCCCCCGTGTGGCGAAGTGGTGGTTGCCCGACGAGTTTGCGTTCATCGCCGAGGTCCCGAAAACCAGCGTGGGCAAGTTCGACAAGAAGGTGCTGCGGGCCATGCTCGCGGAGGGGACGCTTGCCGGGCGTGTGTCGCCGGGGGGAGGTCGGGATGGGAGCCCGCCCGCCCTGACCCCCTCCCGCTGATTTGACGGTGCTGCGTAAGCGGCTGCGGGAGCACGCCCTCGAAGGTCGCGTCAGTGTTGGCAGCCCAACCACGCGACGAGGCCGATCGGCAGGAGAAACGGGGGCGGGGTGGAACGGGAAAGAAGCGATCCACCGATGGCAATAGACTTCGCGGGACCCTTGACCCCGACCCCGACCCGCCGGGGTCGCAATCGAACACAAGAATATGGGAGGTGCGCATGACTCGGACCCAAGGAATGGCGTCGAGTGGGCCCCAGACAGATGCAGCGACGATCAGCCAGGCATCCGGCCGGCGCGCAGGATTGCGCGGTCGCCGCCGTTTCGCGCGCCGCGAGCTGCTGGCGTTGCCGGCTGTGCTGGCGCTGCTGATTCCCGCGGCGCCCGCGCTCGCGCAGACGACCACCGGCACGGGCACCTCTGGCTACAGCACGAAACCGCCCACCCCGACGACCAAAACGGAACCGAAAAAAGAAGTCGAACACTCCAAAGAAGCCTCCAAAACGACGCCTAAAACCACCGTGGAACCGGCCAAAGAACCGACCACGACCCCCACGGTGACCACCCCCAAAGCCTCGACCCTGCCCTTCACGGGGCTGAATCTGACGTGGGTGGTAGGGGCAGGCGTGCTGCTGCTCGGCGCCGGCCTTTCGATCCGCCTCGCGCTGCGCCCCCGCTCTGGTCGCTGAGACCCTCCTGAAGTCCAGAGCCCCGCGTCGGTATCGGCGCGGGGCTGCCGTGAGGGCCAACGGCACGCGCACCTGCCAGGCTGGTCTGCGGGTGTACGACAAGGTCTTTCTACCCGCCGCGCGCGGTCGTCGGCCGGCAGCCTGAAGCACCGGACGCTGGGCTGCCCGTACTGAGCTGGGTCTACTCCGCGCGCTGAGCTGCGGGAGGTCTACGTCGCCCGCAGCCGTACCGGCAACGTCTTCAGCTGGTTGATGAACGGCGATTGCACCCAGGTGGGCTCGCCGAGCATCTCCATCTCCGGGAAGCGCGTGAGCGTCTCCTCGAGCAGGATGCGCAGCTCCATGCGCGCGAGCGCCGTGCCCAGGCAGAAGTGGCGGCCGCCCGCGCCGAACGCCTGGTGCTCGGACGGAGCCCGGGGGACACCCGCCTCCGGCGGGCATCCCCGGTTCCGCCAACGGGTGACGTCGAACGAGTTGGGGTTCTCGTAGCGCGTCTCGTCGCGGTTGGAGGACGTGTACCACATCATCACCTTCTCGCCCTCCTTGATCGGCTGCCCGCCGACCTCGGTGTCGCAGGTGGCGGTGCGGCGGAAGTGGGCGAACGCGGGGAACATGCGCAGCGACTCCTCGACGGCGCTCGGGATCAGCGAGGGGTCGTCGAGCAGCTGCTGACGCTGGGAGGGGTCTTCCATCAGTGCGCGCATGCCGCTGCAGTAGGTCGCCTTCGTGGAGTCGTTGCCGGCGGCCACGAGCAGGAAGAAGCCCATCACGATCTCGTGTTCCTCCAAGCGCTGCCCGTCGATCTCGGCGTGCACCAGCACGCTTGTCAGATCCTCGGTGGGGTTCTCGCGCCGCTCGGCGATCATCTTGCCGCAGCGCGCGAAGATCTCGGGAACCTCTTTTTCGATCGCCCCGTCCACGCCGTCGGGGTTGAGGTCGGGGTCGTTGGCGCCGAGCGTGGCGTTCATCAGCCGCGCCCAGGCGATGTCGTCCTCTTCGGAGATGCCCATGAAGCTGCCGATCACACGGGCCACGACCGGCTGCGCGACGTCGTTCACCAGATCGCACGTCTCCTGGTCGGAGATGCGATCGAGCACGCGGGTGACGATCTCGCGGATGGTGGGCTCGTGCGCCGCGATCCGCTTCGGCGTGAAGCCGGCCTGGAAGAGCGCCTTGATGCGGTCGTGCTTGGGGGGGTCCATGCCGATGAACATTGCCCGCACGAGCTCCAGCGGGAACACCGCTTCGACGCCGGTGACGCCGCCCTTTTCGGAGGAGAACGTCTTCCAGTCGCGGCTGACGGCGAGCACGTCGTCGGCGGTCGTGATCGACCAGAACCCGGCCTCATCGGGGAATTCGGTGATGCGCTTGGTCCAGTGCACGGGACACTCGCCGCGCAGCCGCGCGAACAGCTCGTGCGGTGGGCCCTCCTCCCACAGTGAATTCTCGGTCACCAGCACCTCGTCCAGGTCGAGGCTGCTCACGTCGATGCTCTGCACGCCGCTCTCTGCCGTTGCCATGGTGCCTCCGTTCTCGCCGAGGGGTGGCCTCAGATCATACTGGCTGGCCGGCCAGTATGGGGACCGGCCAGCCAAAGATGTCTTACCCCGCCGCGGCTGCCTGCACCTCGGGCGAGTACTCAGTCATCTCGTACACCTGGCGGATCTCGATGATGTCGCCGTCGGCTGCCGGGCAGCGGGTGGCCCACGCCACCGCCTCCTCCTTTGAGGGAACCTCGATCATCCAGTAGCCGCCGATCACCTCCCTCGCCTCCGGGAACGGCCCGTCGGTGACCCGTGGCTTGCCGCCGGCGAAGCCCACGCGGGCGCCCTTGCCGGTCTCGTGCAGCCCGTCGAGCCTCAGCAGCACGCCGGCCTCTTCGAGTTGCTTGTTGTACTTGCTCATCGCCGCGACGTCCTCGGGCTTGGGGCCCCAGTCCTGCTCCTCCCGAGGGCTCGGGATCATGATCATCATGAATCGCATCGCGCTGCTCCTTCTGGTCGTGGTTGGCCGCCGGCCTGCACTCGGTATCGCAGAGGTTTTACCCGGCTCTGACCATACGTCGAACGGTCCTGCCCGGAATCGACATTTTTCGACGACCGCTCTGCGATGGCTCGCTGGCGATGCCGTGGTGGTCGCCTCTGGCGGAGCGCCTGGCGTCGTCGCGGAGCGCCGATTTCGTGAAGATCTCGTGACCTCGGGCTCGATCCCGTGAAGATCCCGTGACCTGCGGGTGGAGCGCCGGAGGGGCTGTGGTAGAAGCCCCGACGTCAACTTCCCATTGGAGGATTCTGTGCGCCGCTTCAACGCTCTTCGACGTGCCCTGTTCATGCTCTGCGGGGGCGGCGCCCTCGCCCTGATGCTCGCGGCCGCTCCGCTGGCCTCCGCCGGCGGCACCGCCTATACGGCTGAAACCCCGGTCGTGGACACGATCTCCGGCGGGCCGTGGAATACCTCCCAGGGCGATCCCTCGCAGGGGAGTGAATACCCGAGCTCCGATTTGCTGCCCAGCTTCTCCTTCGGCGGCCCAGAAACGACGCTGGGCGGTGTCAGCGAGCCGAACCTCGCGGTTTACCCGGGCGAACAGAAAGTGATCGAAAACGGCAAAGAAGTGACGAAGCTGATCCCCTACCCAAGCGGCGTCGCGGGTACGCCGGGGCCGCTCGACGGCTACTGCTCGAGCCTCGGCGCCAACCCCGAGACCGGCTCGCCCGTCCCGCAGCCGGCGGGCAGCACACTGCCGTTCTCGCCCTACTACTTCCCCGACGTGGTGCGCAACCCCGACGGCTCGCTCACGGGCTATTTCGACTACCGGCCGAAGGACGCCGACGAGGCGATCACCGTCGCGCGCTCGACCGACGGCGGCAAGAGCTGGGTCGCCGAGGGCAAAGCGCTCGAGCAGAACCCCGGCTACTGCCCGACGGCCGACACCAATGACGACGGCCAGGGCCACCCCTACGTCGCCCCGATCGGCGGCAGCACGAAGCTCTACACGCTGCAGCGCCCTGCCGGCGACTACGAAGGCGTGGGCCTGCTCGTGCACAACGTCGAACCCTCCGCGGCCGACTCGCTCGCCGCGCTGCCGGGGAGCGAATCGGTCGGCATCGACCCCAACACGTACGCTGAAGCGGAAGTCGAAGTCCCGACCAGCGGCGGCGTGAGCATCCCCGTCTCCACGCTCGGCGAAGCGAGCTCGCCCGAGCACGTCGTCGCCGGACCCTACGAGGACTACAACGCCTCCTCGCCTTCGCAGTCGATCGTCACCTGCACGGGCACGAGCACCGAACCGGCGTCGCTCACCGGCTGCACCGTCAGCGGCGGCTCGCCGCTCACCGTCAAAGCGGACGACGACCTCGTGCAGGTCATCGCCACGGCCAACCCCGAAGCGCTGGGGACGAAAACCGTGGTGCCGGGCGCCACCTACACGATCCCTGCCGGGCCGAACCTGCCCAGCGAGGAAGGCGGCCTGGCGGAAATCAGGATCCTCGACGGCAACGCCGTCGTCTCACCCCTGAGCACCTTCATCCTCAACGAAAACGCCCCCAACCGCTTCTACGTCGACGGGGACACGGTCTACTGCGCCCAGTCCAACGCCAACCCGACCACGAAGATCGAGAACTGCACCAACACGAGCGGCTCGCCGCTGACCGTCCATCAGGGCGACGCGATCACGATGGACCCGATCCTGCCGCCCCACGCCCAGGTCACCACCGGCCTGAAGTCCCCCGACGGGATCGTCGGCACGCTGCCCAAGTACCCGGGTGCCCCCGAAGGCTCGACGGTAGTGCTGTACACCGAGAAGATCCTCGCCTACTTCATCGTCGGCACCACCAACGGGGCGGTGAACACCAAAAACGAATTCAAAGCGGGGACGATCACGCTCCCCGGGGCGGGGACGACGACGATCAACTACACGCCCTCGGTGCACCCGAGCGAGCCGCTGCCCACCACGGGCTCGTTCAAAATCTACCTCGGCACCGCCGTGGGCTCACCGATCCAGGAAGTGACGTGCAGCGCCGATGCGCCTGCCTCGCAGACCGGCGTGCCGACCGGCAGCTACGACCTCACCGGCTGCACCGGAGGCACGGGATCTGTCAAGGAAGGCAACTGGGTCGGCGGGCCGAACGCCGCGATCGCTCCGGTGTCCACGCTGGAAAAGATCGGCGAGGGCAAGAACTCATCCTCGAAGGGGCCGGAGAAGCTGTTCGCCAACAACGAGGACTACACGGTTCTGCGCGCCGCTTACACCGATAACGGCATCAACTTCACCGACCTCGGCCCGATCAGCGGGACGTATTCGAGCACGGGCAACGACTCGGGCGAATACAACGACCTCTCCAATCCCTACCAGCAGACGAGTCCCTCCAACACCGAACCGACCGACCTCGCTCCCGGCAGCCCCGACACGACCGAGCTGCGCTTCGTCGGCTCGCGCGGCACGATCGTCACCAATCCCAACGGAAGCTACGGCATGTTCCTGTCGGGGTCGTGGGCGACCGACGGCGACAGCGACGCGTTCAACCAGATCTTCTACACCGAATCGACCAACGGCAAGGAATGGTCGGTGCCGAAGGTGGTGCTGAGCACCGACTACACCTTCTCGGCCTCGCGCGAACAGGACGAAGCGCTTGCGCGCGGCGAAGACAAGCCGCTCGGGGTCAGTGCCTACTACGAGGGGCGCGCGTACGGCCCCGCCGTCGTGCAGAACCCCAACGGGTCGCTGACGATGGTGTTCTCCGGCTACCGCATCCCCAAACCGGTCACCACCGCGGGGACGAAGCTCGGGACCAACACCTCCGCCCCGTACGTAGTGGGCGCCAAAGACCCGGCTCTGTACCGCAACATCCTCACGGTCAAGCTAGCCTCGGCCACCACGCCGGGGGTGCCGAGCACCACCTCGGTGAGCTCCTCCAACGAAGGCGCTGGGCCGGTGGGTGCACCAGTCACCTACACCGCGATGGTGGCGCCCGTGGCTCCAGGCGTCGGCACTCCCACCGGCACCGTCTCGTTCTCCGACGGCCACGGGTCGATCGCCGGCTGCGAAGCCCGGCCGCTGAACGAAGGCTCGCCCGACACCGCCACCTGTGCGACGCACCTCCCCGCGCAGCAGGGCAGCGAAGAAATCACAGCCGCCTACACAGCCGACGCCAACTACGGCGGCTCGTCGGGGAGCACCGAGGAGATCGTCGGCCTGCACATCACCACCACCTCGGTGCCCGAGGTCAAACCCGGCGTGGCCTACAGCGTTCAGCTGGAAGCGGCGGACGGCCTCACTCCCTACAAATGGAGGAAAGTCTCCGGGAAGCTGCCGCTGGGCATCAAATTGAGCACCACCGGGCTGCTGTCGGGTGAGGTGGGCCCCAAAAAATACCCCGGCGGGGCCTCGTTCCCGATCACGGTTGAGGTGCTCGACTCCACGAAGAAGGTGCACGAGACGGCGACTGAGTCGTTCACGGTGAACGTCTCCTAGCTCCCGATCGCGCGCATCGTCTGGCGGTGGCGCGCGGGGCCTCATCGCCCCGCGCGTCTCGATCAGCGACACTGTCCGGTGCGATGAGAGCAGCCGCCGGCGAGTGGGCAGCGCAAGGGATGGGAACCAACCCGCCCCGCAAACCCCAGGCGCGCGAGCTGTTCGCGCCGCTGGGGCGCCAGTACGACCGCGTGGCGACGCTGCTGAGCTTCGGCCAGGACCCGCGCTGGCGGCGGGCGATGGTGGCGGCGATCGACGCGGCGCCGAGCGAGCGCGTGCTCGACGTGGCGACCGGCACGGGGATGGTCGCGCAGGAGCTGGTGCGCCGCTACGGCTGCACCGTCGTGGGGCTCGACCAGAGCCCGGGGATGCTCGCCGGCGCCCGGACGCGACTGGCGGCTGACCCGGCGCTCGCGGCACGTGTGTCGCTGGTGGAGGGCGAGGCTGAGCGGCTGCTGTTTGCCGACGCCGAGTTCGACCACCTCACGTTCACCTACCTGCTGCGCTACGTCGACGACCCCGCGGCCACGCTCGTGGAGCTCGCGCGCGTGGTGCGCCCCGGGGGCCGGATCGCGATGCTGGAGTTCGCGGTGCCGCCCTCCCCGCTGTGGCGCGCGGCGTGGCGGCTGTACACGCACGTGGGGCTGCCCGTGCTGGGGCGGCTGTTCTCGCGCGAGTGGTCGGCGACGGGGAGCTTTCTCGCGCACAGCATCCCCGACTTCTACGAGCGCGTCCCGCTGGAGCGGGTCGTGCAGCTGTGGCGGGCGGCCGGGATCGAGGGCGTCCAGGCCAGGCGCATGAGCCTCGGCGGGGGCGTGGTGATGTGGGGCACGAGGGGCGCCGCGCGCGCGACGGGCAGCCCCTCGGAGACGGACCTAGCGGTACCTACCGAGACGGCGACCGATGCCGACTGAGACGGCGAGCACTCGGGGATCGGTCCCCAAGGCGCTGGACCGCCCCGCCTTCTACGCCCTGCGCCCGGGCGGCTGGCGCGATCTGGTGACGGTGCTGCATCCGCCTTACACCGCGTGGAACCTCGCCAACGTTGCGATCGGGGCTGCCGTTGCGCCACATTTGTACGGCGGACGGCTGCTGGCGACGCTCGCGGCGTTCCTGCTCGGGGTGGGCGTGTGTGCGCACGTGCTCGACGAGCTCAACGGCCGGCCGCTCGGCACTCACCTTTCGAGAAGCACGCTGGTGGCGATGGCGGCGCTCTCGCTCGCCGGCGCGGTGGCAATCGGGGTAGTGGGGGCCGTGACGATCTCGCTGACGTTGATCCCGTTCGTGTGCGCGGGGGCGTTCATCGTGCTCGCCTACAACCTCGAGTGGTTCGGCGGCCGTTTCCACACCGCCTTCTGGCTGGCGGCCTCGTGGGGAGCGTTCCCGGCGCTGACCGGCTACTGGGTCAACGCGCTGGAACTGCGCGTGGCGGCGGTACTCGTCGCGGTGGCCTGCTTCATGCTGACGCTCGCCCAGCGACGCCTCAGCACTCCGGTGCGCGAGCTGCGCCGGCGCACCGTCTCGATCGAAGGGGCGCAGCGCTTGACGGATGGCACGGTCGTACCGCTCGACGCGGCCCGCCTCGCGGCGCCGGCCGAGGGCGCGCTCAGCGCCTGCGCGCTGGCGATGGTGCTGCTCGCCACGGGCTTGGTCCTGGCGCGGCTGTGATGGTGGTGTCCGGCCTAATGCTGATGATGCAGCTGGGCACGGGCCACGCGCCTGAGGCTGTGAGCCGGAGCAGCGGGTGGCAGGCTGTGGGAGTTCGAGCGCGATGAGCATCCTCCCCCTGCTGGCGGTCCCCAACGTCTCCGAGGGCCGCAGCTCCGCGAACGTGGAGGCGATCGCCGCGGCCTTCACCGCCGGCGGCAAGACGCGGTTGCTGGATGTGCACCGCGATGCGGACCATCACCGCGCGGTGTTCACGCTCGCCGGCAGCCCCGGCTCGCTGGCGGGCGCGCTGGCGGCGGGCGCGGCGGAGGCGGTCGAGCACGTGGACATCGGCGACGGGCGTGGGGAGCACCCGCACGTGGGCGCGGTGGACGTGGTGCCGGTGGTCTACCTCGACTCGGGGTTGCGTGGCGCCGCGTGCGCGGAGGCCCTGGTCGCGGCCGAGGAGATCGGGGCGCTCGGGGTGCCGGTGTTCCTGTACGGCGAGCTCGGCGACGGGCGCACCCGCGCGCAGCTGCGCGGCGGCGGCGTGAAAGCGCTGGCCGAGCGGATCCGCTCCGGAGGGGTGAGCCCGGACTTCGGCCCCACCGCTGTGCACCCCACCGCGGGCGCCACGCTGGTGGGGGCGCGCCCACCGCTGGTGGCTTTCAACCTCGAGTTGGCGCCCCCCGCCACCGTGGCGGACGCCCGCCGGATCGCGGGCCTGATTCGCGAAGGCGGCGCCGAGGGGCTGTCGGGCGTGCGCGCGATCGGGGTGGCGCTGGAGCGCGGGCCGCAGGTGTCGCTGAACATCGAGCGCCCCACCGAGGTGCCGCTGCGCGCCGTGGTGGCGGCGGTGGAAGCGCACGCCATCGTCGCCTGCGCCGAGCTCGTCGGCCTGACCCCCGCGGCGGCGCTGGAGGGCTTCCCCACGGACCTGCCGATGCCCGGCTTTGACCCCACGCGCCACACGATCGAGAAGGCACTAGGCTTGTAGCGGGATGGCACCGACCAAGCGCAAGACCAAGCACCGGGGCAACGCGGCGGGGATGGTGGAGTCGCGCGGGCGCACCGGGCGGCCCCCTACCGCTGAGGAGCGCAAAGGCAACGCCACAGGGAAGGCGAAGGCGCGTGAGCAGCAGCTGAACAGGCTCGACCGCCCGCCCACGTGGAGGGGCGCGATCGTCAGGGCGATGCTCGCGGCGATCCTGATGCTGCTGATCGGCATCCTCGTGCTGAAGAACTCCAGCGAGGCGATCGAGCTGTTCCCGGTCGTGCTCGTCTTCTACATCCCGATCAGCTACTACACCGACGTTTGGATGTACAAACGTCGCCAGCGCCAGAAAGCGAACACGAAGGCCAAGGCAAAGGCGGAAGCGAAGGCAAAGGCGGAAGCGCAGTGAGCAGCAGTGCCCCTGACGTGCGGATGTTCACCGTCGGCCCCGTCCAGGAGAACGCGTACATCGCCACGCCCGACCGCGCGAGCGGCCGCGCGCTGATGATCGACCCGGGAGACGAGCCCGAACGACTGCTCGCGGCCGCCCAAGCGTTGAGTGTCGAGATCGAGGCGATCCTGATCACCCACTGCCACTTCGACCACGTCGGCGCGGTGGCCCCGGTCGCGCGCGCAACCGGCGCTCCGGTGTATTGCCCCGAGATCGAGCGCCCGCTGCTGAGCGACATCATGGCGTGGACGCCGCCCGGCTTCGGCCCGTTCGAGAGCTGGGAGCCGGAGCACACGGTGGCGGGGGGCGAGCAGCTGCGGCTGGCGGGCTTCGACATCGAGGTGATCTTCACGCCCGGCCACAGCCCCGGGCACGTGACATATGCGCTGACCCCCAGCAGCGCGGCCGGCGGCGAGCAGCCGGAGCCAGCCCCGGCGCTGCTCTCCGGGGACGTGCTCTTCCAGGGCTCGGTCGGGCGCGTCGATCTGCCCGGCGGCGACTGGAGCACGCTGGAGCAGTCGATCGGAACACTGATCGGGCGCTTCCCGGCAGAGTCCGTTGTGTACCCGGGCCACATGGGCGTCACGGCACTGGGCCGCGAGCTGCAGACAAACCCGTTCTTGGCCGAGCTCCGCACCGCGAGGGCGAACGCCACGGATGCGGGCCAGCCGATCCGGCTCGCCACGCAGGCGCCGGCGCCGGCAGGCGAACCGTCCCGCCGGTGAGCGCCCCGAAGCTGAAGGCCCCCCGCGGCACCCACGACGTGCTGGGCGAGCAGGCGAGTGCCCGTGGCCGCATCGAGGCCCGTGCGCGCGCGCTGCTGGAGGGAGCGGGGTACGAGCGGATCGAGACACCGACGTTCGAGGCGACCGAGCTGTTCGCGCGCGGCGTGGGCGCCTCGACGGACATCGTGCAGAAGGAGATGTACACCTTCACCGACGGCAGCGACCGCTCGCTGACGCTGCGCCCCGAGGGCACCGCGCCCGTGTGCCGCGCGTACGTGGAGCACGGCATGCACAAGCTGCGCCAGCCGGTGAAGCTGTGGTACCTGTCGAGCTTCTTCCGCTACGAGCGCGCCCAGGCGGGCCGCCAGCGTCAGTTCTGGCAGGTCGGCGCGGAGGCGCTCGGCTCCGACGAGCCTGCGGTGGACGCCGAGTCGATCGTGCTGCTGAGCACACTACTGGACGAAATAGGCGTGAAGGAGGTGCGACTGCGCCTCTCCAGCCTCGGTGGCTCCGAGGCTCGAGAGCAGTACCGCGAGCAGCTGCAGGCCCACCTGCGCAAGCACGCCGAGGACCTGGCCCCCGAGGTGCGCGAGCGGATCGACCTCAACCCCCTGCGCGCGTTCGACTCCGACCATCCCGGGACTCGCGCCACCATGGCAACAGCCCCCCACCTGCTTGACCACCTCGACGCCGAAGACACGGCCCACTTCGCCGAGGTGAGGGCCCTCCTCGACGAGGCGGGCATCGCCTACGAGATCGACCCGACGCTGGTGCGCGGCCTCGACTACTACACCCGCACGGTGTTCGAGCTGACATCAGACGCGCTCGGAGCGCAGAGCGGAGTGGGAGGAGGCGGCCGCTACGACGGCCTGGTGGAGATGATCAAGGGCCCACCCACCCCCGGCCCCCCAACCCCGGGCATGGGCTGGGCGATGGGGGTCGAGCGAGCCCTACTGGCTAGCAACGCACCCCCGGACGTGCCACCGGCGATCGATCTCTACATTGCCTACCAAGGTGGGGAGGGGGCCCCCCACAAGGGGGGGCAGGGGGCTGGGCTCGGATCGCAAGACCAGCCACTCGCAGGATTGGTCACCGGCGCCGCACCCGTGGCCACGACCGCCAGGACCGCCTTCAAAGTCCTGTACGAAGCCCGCGGCGCTGGCCTGGCAGCGCAGATGGAGCTAGCCGGGCGCTCGCTGAAGAACCAGCTCGGCCACGCCGAGCGCCTCGGCGCGCGCTACGTGGCGATTGTCGGCGGCGGCCAGGAAGGAGCGGGCGCAGGCGAGACGACGCTCAAGGACACGCAGGCCCGCACGCAGGAGAACGTCCCCACGGCGACGGTGGTCCACGCGGTGCTGCGCGGCCTGCACGATCTATAGGAGCCGTCCAAGGCCAAATCTGGGGCTCAACTCGCGCGGCGCGGATGCCGAAGTTGGAGTTGATGGCCCAGATCTCGCGCCCCTTTCAGATGGCTCTGGTGGCTCTGCTCGCGCTGGCGATGCTGACGACCACGTGGTTCATGGTGTTGCACCGCTCCAGTGGAACGACCTCCAGCGGGACCTCCTCGCCGAGCGGCGCCTCCTCTGCCGGTGGTTCGGCGAGTCACGCCTCCGCCTCCGGCGCGGGCTCCGGCCGCGTCTACCACGGCCCCGTGCCCGGCCTCGAAGGTTTGACGCGGGACATCAAACGGGCCCACGAAGCCGGGGCCAAGGAGGAACGGGGCGTGACGTACGAGGAAAAGCACGCCGGGGAAACGCACGCCTCGACCACCTCCGCCTCGACCGGGTCTGCCGCCAAGACGCACACTTCGACGAGCTCCGCCGCCTCCACGCACCACACGACCACGGCGGTGCATACGCATCGCACAACCGTGATCGTGCACACACGCCACGGCGCCTCCACCACCGCACGCTCCCATGCGCAGACGCACGGGTCCCACGCAGCGGCCGCCCCGGCCGCGACGGCCGCGCTCACGCTTCGCAACCTCACCGAAGCGCTGCATCTGAAGGCCGTTGTCGATCTGGTCGAAGCGATCGATCCGACGCTCGGGCTGAAGTCGAAGGTCGCGCACGCGGAAGGCGTCTTCGTCGCCAGGATGAAGTCCGACCTGCAGCCCACCTCGCCGGCGACGATCGCCGCCGAGCTGCACCAGGGCAAGACGGTGCTGCTGCTCTTCCTGAACCCCCAGTCCTACGACGACGACGCCACGGCGATCGGCACCACCGAAGTCGCCTACAAGCTCCGCCACCACGTCGCGGCACACCTTGCGCTCGCCAGCCAGGTCAACTCGTTCGGATCGATCACGCGCGACATCCAGGTCTACCAGACTCCGACGCTGCTGATCATCAACCCCAAGCGCGAAGTTACGACGGTCACCGGGCTCACCGACGAATTCGCGCTCGAACAGGCGATCGCCGAAGCCAAAGGGTAGGGCCGCGGCCGGCCGCTGCGGTCACCTCGGGCTCGGTCGCCGCCTAAACTCGGCAGCGTGACCACCGAGACGCTCTTCGCCGCGCATCTGGAGCACCCCCACGGGCGCGTGCACACGCCTGAGGATGCCTTCACCGGGGCCGCCGGTGGAGCGGCCTGCGGCGATCTGGTGCGCATCTCGCTCGCGATCGACGCCGCGAGCCCCGATGGCACGATCGTCGACGCCGGCTTCGATGCCTCCGGCTGTGGGGCGGCGCTGGCCGCCGGCTCGGCTACGGTCGCGCTCGTGCGCGACGCTCCGTTGCTGGTCGCCGCGCGCGTCGGGGTGCAGGAGATCTCCGCCGAGCTGGGGGGGCTGCACCCCGCCAAGCGCCATGCCGCCGAGCTCGCCTCCGACGCGCTGCACCGCGCGCTTGGGGCCGCGGCGCGCACCCGCGCCTCGCTTGTGCCGCCGCCCGACGGCGCCGAGCGTGCCCTGGTCGCGATGAGCGGCGGCGTGGACTCCGCGGTCGCCGCGCTGCTGACCGCGCGCTCCGGCGAGGAGGTGGTGTGCGTGACGCTCGAGCTGTGGGCCGATGCCGAGAACGACGGCGAGCGCTCCTGCTGTTCCGCGCAGGCCGTCCGTGGTGCCCGGGCACTTGCGCACGCCCGTGGTCTGCCCCACCTCTCGATCGACCTGCGCGAGGAGTTCCGCGCCGGCGTGGTCGAGGGTTGGTTGGAGGGCTACGCGCAGGGGGTCACTCCCAACCCCTGCATCCGCTGCAACGGCTCGGTACGACTCGACGCGATGCTGGAGCTCGCCACGCGGCTCGGCGCCGCGAGCCTCATCACCGGCCATTATGCGCGTTTCGCGCCGGCCTTCATCCCGCTGCTGCGCGTCGCTGCCGACCCCCTGAAGGACCAGAGCTACGCGCTCGCGGCGCTCGATCCCCGCTCGCTCGCGCGGATGGGCTTTCCGCTGGGCGAGCTCACGAAGGCGGAGGTCCGCGAGATCGCCGAGCGTGAGGGGCTCTCGGTCGCGCACAAGCCCGACTCGCAGGATCTCTGCTTCCTCGCGGGAACCTCGCTGCCACGGTTCCTCGAACGGCATGGCGCGAACGTCTCCGCAACGGACGGAGCTGCCGGCGGGCCGAACGGCGATCGGGTCGCGGGCGTGGGGAGCGGCGGCGAGGAGGGGAGCATCCTCGACCTCGACGGCCGCCGGCTGGGCTCCCATCGCGGTGCGCACGCTTTCACTGTCGGCCAGCGCCACGGTCTCGGCCTGCCCGGTGGTTCCGAGCCGCTCTTCGTGCTGAGCACCGACCCGCTCGCCAACACCGTCACGGTCGGTCCCCGCGCGGCGCTGATGACCCGCACGATCTCGGTTCGCGACGTGACGCTGCACCTGCAGGGCGAGCTGGTCGACGGCGTGCGTGTCCGCTCGCACGGGCCGCTCCTTCCTTGCCGTGTTGCCTTCAACCCTGGGCGCGGTCGCCACGACGGCGCCGAGGTGCTGCTGCAGGAGCCGACCATACGCCCGGCGCCCGGGCAGATGGCCTGCCTCTACGGCGCGGATGTAATCCTCGGCCACGGCACCATCTCCGCGTAGGCGGTGGTCGTTTGACGTCACGCCTCGCGCGGAATGGCCCGCCGCGCGAGCGAACCGTACCGGCCGGACTCTAAGATCATCCGACGATGACCTCGGATCAGATCCGCGAGCGCTATCTGGCCTTCTTTGAGGAGCGCGGCCATCGGCGGCTGCCGTCCGCCTCGCTGGTGCCGCCGCCCGAGGATCGCTCGGTGCTGCTCACCACGGCTGGGATGCAGCCGCTGAAGCCCTACTTCCTGGGGCGCGAAGCGCCGCCCGCGCCGAGGCTCACCAGCTGCCAGAAGTGCTTCCGCACGCCAGACATCGAGAAGGTCGGCTCGACGCTGCGGCATCTGACGTGCTTCGAGATGCTGGGGAACTTCTCGATCGGCGAGTATTTCAAGCAGGGGGCGATCGAATTTGCCTGGGAGCTCTCGCTGGAGGTCTTCGGTTTCAGCGCGCAGGACATCTGGGTCACGGTGTTCGAGGGCGACGAGGCGCTCGGGCTGGGCGCCGACGAGGAGGCGATCGAGCTGTGGGAGGCGGTGGGCGTGCCGCGCGAGCGGATCGTCGGTTGCCCCCGCTCGGAGAACTTCTGGGAAGCGGGGCCGGTCGGGCCGAGCGGGCCCTGCTCGGAGCTCTACCTCGACCGCGGTCTTGGCTTCGGCACGGAGGACGACCTTCCCGGCGGCGAGAACGAGCGCTTCCTGGAGTTCTGGAACCTCGTCTTCATGCAGTACAACCAGGATCCGCACGACCGTCTGGTCGAGCTGCCGACGCGCAACATCGACACCGGCCTTGGGCTCAACCGCATGGCCGCGATCCTGCAGGGGAAGGAGTCGGTGTTCGAGACCGACCAGTTCCAGCCGCTGATCGACCTCGGCCAGGAGCTCTCGGGGAAGCGCTACGGCGAGGCGTTCCCAGTCGACCGCGCGCTGCGGATCCTCGCCGACCACGCGCGCGGGATGTCGTTCATGGTTGCCGACGGTGTCGTTCCCTCCAACGAGGAGCGCGGCTACGTGCTGCGCCGCGTGATGCGCCGCGCGATCCAGCAGGGCCGGGCGCTCGGCATGGAGGGCGGCTTCCTCGTGCGCTACGCCGAGGTGGTGCGTGAGCTGATGGGCGGCACCTACCCCGAGCTGGCCACGGAGCGCGCGGCGATCGAGAAGTGGCTGGCCGCCGAGGAGGAGAGCTTCGGGCGCGCGCTGGAGCAGGGCACGCGGCTGCTGGAGGAGCTGATCGAACGGGCGCTCGATGCCGACGAGGAGGGGATCGCCGCGGCCGACGCGTTCGAGCTGCACGACACCTATGGCTTCCCGTTCGACCTCACGCGGGAACTGGTCGCCGAGCGCGGACTCGGCGTCGACCCCGAGGGCTTCGAGCGGCTGATGGACGCGCAGCGAGCGAGGGCGCGCGCGGCGGCAGGCGGTACCCAGACCGCCGGCGATGACATACGTGAGCGCGCACGGGAGCTGGCGTCGCGGGCGGGCTTCCAGACGCGCTTCACCGGCTACGAGACCGAGATGCAGCGGACCTCCGTCGGGGCGTTCGCTCCCGTCTGCGCAAACGGGTCGGTGGCCGACGCGGTGGCGGCGGGCGGTATCGACGGGGGGGCGGCCGGTGGAGCAGGGGGGCGCTATCTGGTCAAGCTCGCCGAGTCACCCTTCTACCCCGCCGGCGGCGGGCAGGTGTCCGACGTCGGCACGATCGAGTGCGAGCACGGCGACTGTCGCGCGCGCGTGGAGGGCGTCTTTCGTCTCGGCGAGGACCAGGCGCTCGCCGTGGTCGTCGAGCGGGGGAGACTCGATGCCGATGAGCCGGTGCTCGCCCGCGTCGACCACGCCGCGCGCCACGCGACCGAGTGCAACCACACCGCCACCCACCTGCTGCACGCCGCGCTGCGCGAACGCCTCGGCGAGCACGTGCGCCAGGCCGGCTCCTACGTAGGCCCCGACAAGCTGCGCTTCGACTTCAGCCACTCCGCGGCGCTGACCGCCGAGGAGTTGCGCGACGTGGAGGACCGAGTGAACGCGTGGATCCTCGCCGACGACCCGGTGCGCCCGATCACCACGACGCTCGACGAGGCCCGTCGCCTCGGCGCGATGGCGCTGTTCGGGGAGAAGTACGGCGAGGTCGTGCGGATGGTGCAGATCGGCGAGGGGGGCGGCGGGGGGGAGAATCAGTATTCCCGCGAGCTGTGCGGTGGCACGCACGTGCGTGCCACCGCCGAGATCGGCCTCTTCCACATCCAGAGCGAGACCTCGAGCGCTGCCAACGTGCGCCGCATCGAGGCGCTCACCGGCCCGGCCGCGGTCGAGCTGCTGCGCGCGCACAACCGCTGGCTCGCGGAGATCGCCGCCACGCTGCGCACCCGCCCCGAGGGCGCGTCCGAGGCTGTGCGCGAACGGGAGCTCGAGCGCCGTCGGCTGGAGAAGGAGCGCAAGGAGCGATCGAGGCTCGGCCAACGCGCAGGCGGGACTAGCGCTGGCGGGGGAGCGGGCGCTGGCGGTGAGGCGGCGGGTGACGGCGCCGGCATCGATCTCGAAGCGCTCGCCGCGCAGGCCACCGCGGTCGCCGGCGCGCACGTGCTCAGTGCTGCCGTCGATGTCGCCGACCCCAAGGCCCTGCCGGAGCTGGTCGATCGCCTGAAGGGAAAGCTCCCAGATGCGGCGATTGTGCTCGGCGGGGTGCTCGACGGCCGCGTGCATCTGATCGTTGGCGTCACGCCCTCGCTGGTCGAGCGTGGCGTGAAGGCTGGCGCGATCGTCAAGGCGGCTGCCGCGGTGGTCGGCGGTGGCGGTGGCGGACGCGACACGCTCGCGCAGGCAGGCGGGCGCGAGGTGGAGAAACTGGGGGAGGCGATCGCGGCCGGCCGCGCCGCGATCGAGACCGCACTGGGAGGGGCTGGTGGTGGTATTGAAAATAAAAAGGCCGTATGACAATGGCACACACCTTTTGAAAAGAGCACATACACCTCCACGCCCCGCCTCGGCAGTCGCCGGCTATTTGGGCGGGAGTGTCGGTCGCGGGCTGTCACGCGGTGGTGCGTGAGTTTCTGTGCAGCTCGCGGTGCGAGTGATGCGCGTACTGGGCCTCGACTACGGCAGCGCCCGCTGCGGCTGCGCGCTCGCGGATCCGACGGGGACGATCGTCACGCCGATCGAGACGATCCCGCGACCGGCCACCCGCCGGGGGATCGACGCGCTGGCCACGCTCGTGGCCGAACGGGAGGTCGAGCGGATCGTCGTCGGCCTGCCGCTCTCGCTGTCTGGTGAGGACAGCGCGCAGACGCGCGAGACGCGGAGGTTCGCCGCACGCCTTGCCCGGCGGCTGGGGGAGGGAATCCCGGTCGAGCTGCACGACGAGCGCCTCACCACGCGCATGGCGCAGCGGATCGGAGCCCACCCACCCGCCTCGGCGCCGGAGGACTCGCGCGCCGCGGCGCTGATGCTGGAGTCGTGGCTGTCCGCATCACCTTCCTCCCCCGACGGGGGATCCCGGGCAGAGGGGGAGCCATGGCCGTCAGCGTGACCAGAAGGCGCAGGCGGTTGGGGGCGCTGGTCACCCTGGTCGTCATCGCGGCGGGGGCGTTGTTCCTCGCCACGGCCCTCCACAAAACCACTGCCCCCCCTCCTCCTCCCCCTCCAAAGATCGTGCGTATCACGATCCCCGAGGGAGAGACCCGTGGGCAGATCGCGCGGATCGCGGCGAGCGAGGGGCTGAGCGGCAGCTACTTGGCGGCGGCGCGGCGCTCCTCGCTGCTCGACCCCGCCCACTATGGGGCACCGGCCGGGACGCCCAACCTGGAAGGCTTCCTGTTTCCCGCGACCTATGAACTGTACGCCGGCTCGCCCGCCCGGCGGCTGGTGGTCGAGCAGCTGCAGGCGTTCGAAGAAAACTTCGGCCGCTCCGAGATCCGCCATGCGCGCGCGCTTCACATAACGCCTTACCAGCTGCTGACCGTCGCCTCGATGGTCGAACGCGAGGCGCTGCTCGAGCGCGATCGCCCCAAGGTGGCCGCGGTGATCTACAACCGCCTGCGCCTGGGGATGGCGCTCGGGATCGATGCGACGATCCGCTACGCGCTGAACGACTTCTCGGCGCCGCTCACTGAGGCTCAGCTGCATACCAACTCTCCGTACAACACACGCACCCACGTCGGTCTGCCGCCGACCCCGATCAGCAACCCCGGAGTGGCCTCGATCGAGGCGGCCGCGCACCCGGCGAACGTGCCCTATCTGTACTACGTCAACGGCGCGGACGGGTGCGGGGATCTGGTGTTCTCCACGAGCAGTGCCGAGTTCGAACGCAATGCGGCCGCTTACCAGGAAGCGCTGAACCGCAACGGGGGGCACGAACCGGCGTGCAAGAAATGACCGACGCGGCCGTCGTCGTGGGGAGCGCCGTCCGATCGACATGGGCGGGCAACGGTGGGCATGAGCCGACGTGCAAGCAGTGGGGGCAGTGAGTCCCACGACCCGCCTGGGCGTGCTCGGCTGGCCGGTGGCGCACAGCCGCTCGCCGGCGATGCACAACGCCGCGCTGCTGGAGCTGGGTCTGGCGCCGCGGTGGAGCTACCAGCGGCTGCCGGTGCCAGTGGAGCCGCCGGGGCTGTTTGAGGAGACGGCCCGCGCGCTCGGCGGCGCGGGCTTCCACGGCGCGAACGTGACGATCCCCCACAAGCAGCGGGCGCTCGTGCTCGCCGACGAGGCGAGCGAGGCGGCACGCGCGATCGGCGCCGCCAACACGTTGACGTTCGCGCTCGACGGCACGATCGCGGCGGAGAACACCGACGCGCCGGGGTTGATCGCGGCGATGGAGCGCGCCGGGCACTCGCCCCGCGGTCGCACCGTGCTCGTGCTCGGGGCTGGCGGCACCGCGCGCGCGGCGGTGTGGGCGCTGCGCGAGGCGGGGGCGCGGGAGGTGTCGGTGTGGAACCGCACTCCGGAGCGCGCGCGGGAGCTCGCGAGCGTCTTCGGGATTCGGGCAGTGGGATTGCCCGAAAGTACCGACATCCTGATCAACTGCACTTCGGTCGGGCTAGTACGACCGGCTAGCGCCACCGAGAGCGACCTCAACCTGCTGAGCCTTGAGCACGATCTGGTCGGTAGGTACTCGTATGTGGTTGATTTCGTCTACGCACAAGGCTCGACCGAGCTGCTCGCCTGCGCACGCGAGCAGGGAGTACCGACGCTTGACGGGTTGGAGCTGCTCGTCGCCCAGGGTGCGCTCAGCCTCCAGCTGTGGACCGGGCGGCCGGCACCAATCGCTGTCATGCGCCGCGCGGCGCGCGAGGTGCCCGGTCACTGAGCCGAGCCCGGAGAGGTGGGATGGATGAGCGCCCACGCCTCCGATGAGGGCCCCGACCTGCACGAGATCTTCGGCATAGAGGGTGGCGCAGACGAGCTCAGGCCGGCGAGCCGGGCCCCGCTTCTTCAATCAGATCTCGTCGAGGAGCAGCACCCGGTCGTGGTCGCGCTTCCCGAGCCACAGGTGAGCGTCGAAGCGGAGGTCATCACCGAGAGCGCGGGCCCCGCCGGCGTCGAAACGGCGCTGTCCCCCGAGCCCGCGGCTGGCCCCCACCAAAAAGAGCCGGAGGGCCGCCCGGGCATCACCTCGCCCTCGCGGCGCGGCTCCTCCTCGCGCTTCCTCACCGACGTGATCGTCGACATGGGGCTGGTGGCGCGCGAGCGTGTGGACGACGCGATTGCCACCTCGCGCAGCTCGGGGACGACGCCCGAGCGGGTGCTGGTCGAAGGCGGGATCCTCACGCACGACGGGCTCGCGCGCGCGCTGGCCGAGCGCTACGGCCTCGACCATCTCGACCTCGGCGTCTTCCAGGTGGACATGAGCGCGGCCAACCTTGTGACGACCGCGGCGGCGAAGCGCTACCAGGCGGTGCCGGTGGCGTTCGTGGACAAGCGCACGCTGCTGGTGGTGATGATCGACCCCTCAAACGTGCTGGCGGTCGACGACATCGCGATCATGACCGGCTACGAGGTGCGCGTCGCGGTCGCCGCGCCCGAGGATATCGCCGCGCTGATCTCGCGTCTGGACCGCCTCGACGACGTGGTCGCGGCGAGCGGCGAGCTCGCCGAGAGCGAGGACGCCCAGGCGGAAGTCGTAGAGCTGCACGAGACCGACGACGACGCGCCGGTGATCAAGCTGGTCAACCAGATCGTCGCGCAGGCGGTTGAGCAGGGCGCCTCCGACGTGCATCTCTCCCCCGACGGCAAGGAGACGCGTGTGCGCTTCCGCGTCGACGGGGTGCTGCAGGACATCACCACGGTGCCCCGCAAAATGGGCCCGGGGGTCGTCTCCCGCGTGAAGATCATGGCGGAGCTCGACATCTCCGAGCGCCGCCTGCCCCAGGACGGGCGCGTCGGGTTGACCGTCGACGGCCGCCACGTCGACCTGCGCGTGGTGACGCTGCCGAGCGTGCACGGCGAGTCGATCGTGATGCGCATCCTCGACAAGGACTCGGTCGTGATGAAGCTCGAAAAGCTCGGCATGGGCGACGAAGAGCGAGAGCGTTTCGAGCACGCCTTCCACCAGACCCACGGAGCCGTGCTCGTCACCGGCCCGACCGGCTCCGGTAAGTCGACCACGCTCTACGCGGCGCTGCAGGAACTGAACACGCCGGAGAAGAACATCATCACCGTCGAGGACCCGGTCGAGTATCAGGTCGAGGGGATCACCCAGGTGCAGGTCTCGCCGAAGGCCGGTCTCACCTTCGCGACCGGCCTGCGCGCGATGGTGCGCGCCGACCCCGACGTGATCATGGTCGGCGAGATCCGCGACCGCGAGACGGCGCAGATCGCGATCGAGTCGGCGCTGACCGGGCACCTCGTGCTCTCCACGCTGCACACCAACGACGCCCCCTCGGCGATCACGCGTCTGATCGAGATGGGGATCGAGCCGTTCCTCGTCGCCTCGGCTCTGGACTGCGTGCTCGCGCAGCGCCTCGTGCGCACACTCTGCTCGCACTGCAAGAAGCGCACGATCATCCCTGCCGAGGTGCTGCGCCAGAACGGCTACAAGGCGATCGTCGACCTCGAGGCGTACGAGCCCGTCGGCTGCCGGCGCTGCGGCGGCTCGGGCTACCGTGGCCGCGCGGGGATCTATGAGGTGATGAACGTCACGCCCGAGATCCGCGGACTGGCGCTGGAACGCCGCGCCGCCGAGCAGCTCGGCGAGGTGGCGATGCAGCAGGGGATGCGCCGCCTGCGCGACGACGGCCTCGACAAGGTTCGCCAGGGCCGCACCTCGATCGCGGAGCTCGCCCGCGTGCTCGGCGGCTAGCAAGATTTCGTGCAGCCCGGACGCACACTCGAATTTTCGTCCACTCGTCCGCGCCAAGCCACGCAGCGGGCCCGGCCGAGCCGATGAGCTGGGCGATGGGCATCGATTTCGCAGACCTCGTGATGGAGGTCGTCTCCCGCCGCGCGTCGGATCTGCACATGGCAGCCGGGGCGCATCCGACAGTGCGTGTGCGCGGGCGCCTGACGCCGCTGGAGGACTACCCGGTGCTGCAGCCCACCGACACGCGCGAGATCATCTACTCGATCCTCACCGGCGACCAGCGCCAGCGCCTGGAGACCGACTGGCAGCTCGACTTCGCCTACTCGATCCCCGGCCACGCCCGCTTCCGCGTCAACGCCTACTACCAGCGCGGGGCGATCGGCGCCGCCTTCCGCCTGATCCCTGTCGGCCTCACCTCGATCGACGAGCTCGGCCTGCCCGCCACCGTGCACGAGTTCACGCGCAAGCCGCGCGGCTTCGTGCTGGTGACCGGCCCGACCGGCTCGGGCAAGTCCACCTCGCTGGCGGGGATGATCGACGCGATCAACCAAACCCGCGACGAGCACATCATGACGATCGAGGATCCGATCGAGTTTCTGCACCCGCACAAGCGCTGCATCGTCAACCAGCGCGAGCTGGGATCCGACGCGAAGAGCTTCGGCGAGGCGCTGAAGGCAGCCCTGCGCCAGGACCCCGACGTGATCCTCGTCGGCGAGATGCGCGACCTGGAGACGATCTCCACGGCGTTGACCGCCGCCGAGACCGGCCACCTCGTGTTCGCGACGCTGCACACGCAGGACTCCGCGCAGACGATCGACCGTATCATCGACGTCTTCCCCTCCCACCAGCAGGGGCAGGTGCGGGTGCAGCTGTCGGTCGCGCTGCAGGGCATCATGACCCAGCAGCTGCTGCCGACCGCCGACGGCTCAGGACGCGTGGTCGCCTGCGAGGTGCTGGTGCCGACGCCAGCCGTGCGCAACCTGATCCGCGAGGGCAAGACCCACCAAATCTACTCGACACTGCAAACCGGCACCGCGCACGGGATGCAGACGATGGACGCCTCGCTGGCGACGCTCGTGCGCAGCGGCAAGATCTCCCAGAAGATGGCCGAATCGCGCTCCTCCACTCCCGAAGAGCTGCGGCGCCTGCTCGGTGCCAGCTCGCTGGCAGCGTAGAAGGGGGGCGGTAGGACGTCATGAGCACCTACGTCTTCAAGGCGATGGACCTCGCCGGCGCGAAGGCGAAGGGCGAGGTCGACGCCGACTCCAAGCAGGCGGTCTCCGATCAGCTGAAGTCGCGCGGGCTGATCGTTCTCGACATCGCCGACAAGCACGCTTCGCGCGAGATCAACATCACCTTCATGGAAAGGGTCACCGCCTCTGATCTGGCGGTCTTCTCGCGTCAGCTCGCGACGATGATCACCTCGGGGATGAGCATCCTGCGCGCGCTGTACGTGCTGGAGGAGCAAACCGAGAACAAGCTGCTGAAGGGCACGATCGTCGCGGTGCGCAAGGACGTCGAGGCCGGCCTGCCGCTGAGCGACGCGATGGAGCGCCACCCAAAGGTGTTCAACCCGCTGTTCATCGCGATGACGCGCGCGGGTGAGACCGGCGGCCTGCTGGAGGGCTCGCTGCTGCGGGTCGCCGACCAGCTCGAGAAGGACGCCTCGCTGCGCCGCCAGATCAAATCGGCGATGATCTACCCGACCCTCGTGATCGTCTTCGCGGTCGGCGTGATGATGGCGCTGGTCGCCTTTCTCGTGCCGGTGTTCCAGAACGTGTTCAAGGAATTCGGCGGCGAACTGCCGGCGATCACGAAGGTCTCGGTGGCCATGTCCCATCTGGTCATCAACGACTGGTGGCTTTTGATCGGCGGCACCATCGCGGTAATCGTCGCCTTCCTGAAGTGGAAGTCGAGCTCCTGGGGGCGCCCCCAATGGGACCGCTTCCGCCTGCGCATCCCGATGAAGATCGGCACGATCGTGCAGGAGGTGGCGATCGCGCGCTGGTCGCGCACGCTCGCGGCGCTCACCGGCGCTGGCGTGCCGCTGCTGCATGCCCTCGAGATCACCGGCAAAACCGCCGGCAACGTGGTCGTCGAAGATGCGATGGACACCATCATCTCCTCGGTCAAGCGTGGCGGCACGATCTCCGCCCCGCTCGCGGATATTCCGATCTTCCCGATGATGGTGACCAACATGGTCGGTGTCGGCGAGGAGACAGGCGCGCTCGATTCGATGCTTGGCAAGATCGCCGACTTCTACGACGACCGGGTCGACGCCTCGGTCAAGGGTCTCACCTCGATCATGGAGCCGATCATGATCATCGTGATCGGGGGGATCGTCGGCTTCATCGTGATCTCGATGTACATGCCTTTGTTCACGGTTTACAACAACATTCAGTAACGGTCTACCGGCCGATCTCGAGGCTCCCCTCGCGCACCGACAGCGACACGCGCCCGTCAAGCAGCTCCAGCAGCTCCGCGCCCACCAGCTCACGGCGCCAGCCGCGCAGCGTGCGCACGTCGGGCTCTTGGGAGCCCGTACGCACAGCGGTGACGATCACCTGCAGGTCGGCACGCGCGGCGATCAGCTCGTAGGCGAGGTCGGCCTCGCGCGCGCGGGCACGCACGAGCGCTTCGCAGAGTGCCACGAGCGGGGCGTCGGCGGGGTCAGGGAAGCCGCCGCGCGGCAGGTGCTCTAGCGGGATCTGCGGCCCATCCGCCCGCTCGCTGCCGGTGTGCACCGCCTCCAACAGTTCCGGGCCGCTGCGGCGCAGGCTGCCCTGGCCGAGGCCGCGGATCTGCTCCAGTTCTCGCAGCGTGGCGGGGCGGCGCTTGGCGAGCTCGACCAGCGCTGCGTCGGCGAGCACACTCTGCACGGTGCGATCCTTGGTGGCCGCGGTCCGCTCGCGCCAGGCGACCAACTCGCGCGCGATTGCCTGCGAGGCCGCGCTCAGGTTGCGGATCCGCGGCAGGCGCGCGAGGATCACCCGCTCGTCGCGCTCGTCACTTGACTCTTCCACCGCGCGGCACTCCTCGCGCGCCCACTGCAGACGTCCCGAGGCGCTCAGCCGCCGCCGCAGCTCCCCGGCGAGCTCCAACAGGTGCACGACGTCCTCGCGCGCGTAGGCGAGCTGCTCGCTGGAGAGCGGGCGCGCGTCCCAGCGGGTGAAGCTCGCGCTCTTGGCGAGACGCACGCCGAGCAGCTCGGCGAGCAACGTCTCATAGGAGGTCTGAGCCGCCATCCCCGCGAAGCCGGCGGCGACCTGCGTGTCGAACACGTTGAGCACGGGTGTGTCGAAGCGTCGGCGCAGCAGCGCGATGTCTTGGCGACCCGCGTGCACGACCACTTCGACCGCGGGGTCGGCGAGCATGCGCGCCAGCGGCGCCCCATCGAGGCGCTCCTGCAGCGGGTCGATCAGCTCGATTCGCAGGCCGGCAGTATGGTCGGGGACCGCGAGCTGCACGAGGCACAGCAGCGTGCGGTAGCGGCCCTCACCCATGAACTCGGTGTCGAGCGCCAGCTGCCCGCCGCGCTGCGCCTGCGCGGCGATCTCGGCGATCACGGTGTCGTCGGACATCTCTGGTTCAGTGGACATCAGGTCTGGTGACTTTCGAGCTGGTTGGTCCTTTGCAGGTGGGCGTACATCTAATCCTCTCGCGCGCCCGGCAGGCGCAGCACAAAGCACGCTCCGGGATGTGCGAGCGCGAATTCATCGACCGAAGCCGGGAGACACTCGCCTCCGGCTCCCATCCCCGTTTCGGCCAGCAGCTCCAGGGTCCCGCCCATGCGCGCAGCAAGCTCGCGTCCGATCGCCAGACCCAGGCCGAAGCCGCCCTGTCCGCCGGTGGTCGAACCGCGCTGAAAGCGCTCGAAGATCAACTCCCGCTCGGCCGCCGGGACGCCGGGACCGTGGTCGCGTACGCTCAGCCGCGCCCATCCCTCGGCGGCGGCGACATCCAGCTCCACAGTCGAGTCCGCGGGCGCGATACGCAGGGCGTTGTCGAGCAGGATGCGCACGATCTGCGCCACCGCGCCCGGGTCGGCCTGCGCCCAGCATGGCCCCGCCGGTGGATGGACGCTCAGCTGCGCCTCGCGCTCAGCCGCGGCGAGCGCGAACTCGGCGGCGACCGCGCGGGCGAGCTCACCGAGCTCGAGCGGCTCGCTGCGCAGCGCGACCTCGGCGTCGAGGCGGCTCAGGTCGAGTAGGTCGGAGGCCAGACGCGAGAGTCGCCGCGACTGCGCTCGCGCGCGGGTCGCACGCTCGCGCGCGTCCTCGATGTCGAGCTGCTCGGCGCGCAGGTCGTCCTCGAGCAGCTCCAGCATCGCGTCGAGCGAGGCGAGCGGCGTGCGCAACTCATGCGAGGCCGTTGCGACGAAGGCGCGGCGCGATGCCTCCTGGCGACGCAGCCGCGCCTGCATGCCGGTGAAGGCGCGGGTCAGCTCCGCGACCTCGTCCCGACCTCGATCCTCGGGCAGCGGGTCGGCCTCCGGCCCGCGACGCTCGAGCTCGCGGGTCGCGTCGCGCAGCCGCTCCAGCCGGCGCAGCAGCGTCGTGGCCAGGCCGATCCCGAGCAGCAGCGCGACGAGCAGGCCGGCGCCGGCCGCCTCCAGGAACGCGGTCCGCACGACGCGTACCGCGGAGGCTACGTAGTCCAGGCGCTTGGTCAGCACCGCGACGTAGTGGCGACCGGCGATCTTGATCCGCTGGGCGACGATCAGCTCGTCGTCGCGTACTTCGCTGATGGGTGCCTTGCCAGTGCTCAGCGCGCTGCGCGCCTCGCCGTAGTAGTCAGGCACGTCCTGGGTCGGCTGGTCCCCGGCGTAGACGACGTCGAGCTGGCTGTTGAGGATCGTCAGCGTCGCCTGCGAGCGGCGGCGCAGCACCAGCGCGGCCTGGCGCGCTTCGCTTTCGTTCAGGCGTCCCGTCGCCGGTTCGACGGCGATCTCGGCGAGCTCCGGTCGCGCGGTGCCGAGCGCGGTCAGCACGGTCGATTCGCCGTCAGCGCGCAGCCGCTGCTCGAGCGGGGAGAGCAGCGCCAGCGCCGCGACCCCGAGCGTCACCGCGCTCGTCAGCAGCAGCGCGGCGAGCAGCCGTGGGCGCAGGCCGAGCAGCCATGCTCCCATCACGGCTCCTGGAAGCGATAGCCGGCCCCGCGGACGGTCAGGATCAGCTTTGGCTCCTCGGGACGCGCCTCGAGCTTCTCGCGCAGGTGGCGGATGTGGACGTCGATCGCGCGCGGGTCGCGGTAGGCCGAGTCGCCCCAGATCGCGCGCAGCAGCTCCTGGCGGTTGAGCAGGCGGCCTGGCTCGGACATCAGCCGCGCGAGCAGCTCGAACTCGGAGAAGGTCAGGCGCACCGGCTCGCTGCCCACGGTCACCTCGCGGCGGCCGCGGTCGAGCGTGACCGGGCCCACGGCGATCGTCTCGCGTCCGAGCGCGCGCGGCCCGGAGCGGCGCAGCACAGCGCGCACGCGGCTGCGCAGCTCGGCGAGGCCGAACGGCTTGGTGACATAGTCGTCCGCGCCGGCCTCCAGCCCCTGCACCGCGTCGGCCTCGGTGTCCAGGGCGGTGAGCATGATGATCGGCACCACGTTGCGCTGCTCGCGCAGCGTACGGCACACCTCGTACCCGTTCGGCCCCACGCCGAGCGCCACGTCGAGCAGGATCACGTCGAAGTGCTCGGCGCCAGCGCGGCCAATCGCCTCCTGGCCGGAGGCGACGGCCTCGACGGTATGGCCCTCGCGTGAGAAGGATCGCGTCAGCGTCTCGCGCAGCGTCTCCTCGTCGTCGACGACGAGGATCTTCAGGGATGCCGGTGTCTCGGTGGCGTTCATCCCCGCGGAGGGTACCCGTCATCAGGCCGCTGGCAGCCTCATGGTCCCCCTCCGCCGAAGCCGGGATCGCTCGTGGGGGGAGGGTAGATCTACTTCGGGCAGCCGCCACAGCATCTCCGGCCGCGGCATCCCCGCCTGCTTGGAGACGTCCGTGCCGTGTTCGCTCACCCAGCGGGCCGGCGCCGAGCAGTCGGGGTCGGTGGGGGGCGACTGTGGCCCGCAGCCCTCGTCGAGGAAGGCGTAGTGGACCTTGCCCGCGGCGACGAGTGCACGCAGCCGCGCGAGCGAGGTGAAGACGTGGCCTTCGAGCGTGGTCAGCACGAGGATCGGCCGCGCGTCGCGCTCGACCAGCTCGCCCATCTTCGTGCCGGAGTCGAACGCGACCTCGTAGTAGGCGTTGCCCTGGTGGGCGCGCAGGTAGGCGCTGAGCGGCGCGAGCTCGCCGTGGTGCAGGATGCCCAGAGGGTTGGTGTCCGAGACGTTTTCCCTCACCGCGTTCAGCGAGGCCCACAGCGGGATCGCCAGTACGCAGAGGAGCGCCAGCGCGGTGACGCCCACACGCGGCGTGTCCCCGCGCGGGAAGCCGCTCCAGGCGAGCGCCATCGCGCCCACGGCGGTGGCGGCGGTGATCCACCACACGGTGCTCGTCCCGAACAGCAGCCGCTCGGCGTACAGCGCCACCACCAGCAGCGTCACGCTCAGCGCGAGCGTGCGGTCGCGGCCGCGGCGCTCGGTCGCCCACGCGAGGCCGATCCCGAGCGTGCCCGCCACTGCGGGGGTAACGGCCTCGGTGTAGCGAGGGTGCAGGCGGCTCATGTCGCTGAACAGCGCGATGCCGGTCAGCAGCCACAGCATCAGGCCCGCCAGCAGCGCGATGGAAAGGCGCCGCTCGGTGTCCTGTGGGGGATCGGGCGGCGCATTGGCGAGGGCGTCAGTTGTGGCCGGGGCGTCTCCGGTTTGCGCGGACACCTCTGCTGGCCCTGGGGGCTCGGAGTCGGCGGCGATGTCGCGATTCGTGTCCCTCCTGCCCGTACGCCGTTCCCACAACAGCGCCCCCAGCGCGGCGCCGCCCAGCAGCAGGCCGACGAGGACCTCCAGGCCGAGCCGCTCGCCCGAAAGCGGGCCGATGCGGTCGAACAGGCGCGTCGGCGACGGCGGCAGAATCGGGATCGCGTCGCGCTCGGCCTGCGTGGCCTCGGGGTAGTGGCGGCTCGGCTGGTAGGCGGCCTGCGCGCCTTCCAGCGACTTGCCCTCCAGGCGGTCGAGTCCGTTGAAGACGAACGCGGAGTTCCACGCGCTGCCATTGGTGGAGCCATACGCCCACGGCCGGTCGTGCGCGGGGAACAGCAGCGTCCCGGTCAGCCACGTGAGCGCGACCGCCACGTACACGACCGCCGCCAGCGCCAACTGCACCGCGCGGCGCCGGCGAGTGCCCGGCAGCCCCAGCCAGGCGAGCAGCACAAGGCCCGGCAGTGCCACGACCGACTCCAGCAGCTTCACGTCGAAGGCGATCCCCAGCGCGGCGGCGGCTCCCAGCAACCACACGGTGCGCCCGCTATGTGCGGCCCGTACCAGCAGCGCCAGCGCGAGCACGGTCAGGGCCATCATCACCGCGTCCATCGTGTCGCTGCGCGCGGTAATCACCTCGATCGGCAGCACCGCGAGCGCGAGCGCCGAGGCGAGCCCGGCGCGCACGCCGAACACCGGCCTCACCGCGCCGTACAGCAGCGGCACGGCGAGCGTGCCGGCGAGCGCCTCGGGCGTCTTCAGCGCAGCCGAGCCGAAGCCGAGCAGCTTGACGCTCGCCACCTGCAGCCACAGGTCCACCGGCGGCTTGTCGATCGCGATCGCGCCCGACGGCTCGACCGCGCCGAAGAAGAAGTTGTGCCAGGAGAGCCCCATGCTGCGCACGGCACCGTCGTAGAACGGGTCGCCGATGACCTGCCCCAGATGAGCGAAGCGCAGCACGGCGGCCCCCGCCGTGATCGCAGCCAGCGCGACCCAGCCGGCCCATCTCGCAAGGGTGCGAGCCCGCCCCGCTGGTACCTGGCGCATCGACGCCTCGACTCGCTCCGGGGGTGCCTCGGTCGCCGCGCTCATCTCCATAACGCTATTCTCGCCGTCCGATGGCCAAACACGAGCCAGAGTGCATGCCCTGCCGGGGCACCGGCCAGGTGGTCTCCAACCTCGGCGGCGAATCCCGCAAAATCCCCTGCCCGTGGTGCCAGGGGACCGGCGTGCGCACGTCCGGTATCGACGCCCAGGAGGCGTGGGTTGAGGGCGGGGTGTCGGACGCGGGGAGCGCGGCGGCGCCGGTTGAGGGTGCGGGATAGGAGCTGACGGGCGGCCACTCGCACCCGCGTCGGAGCACTCCCTTGGTGTATGCTCTACACATGAGCCGCACAAACGTCGATCTGGATGATGCATTGGTGGAGCGCGTCATGCGCCGCTACCGCGTTGCGACCAAGCGTGCGGCGATCGATCTCGCGCTCCGCCGGCTGGACCTGGAGCCGATGAGCCGTAAGGAAGCGCTGGAGATGCAGGGCACCGGATGGGAGGGCGACCTTGACGAGCTGCGCGGTAGCTGGTTGCACGAGACCCCGCAGGCATCGTGATCCTGGTTGACAGCTCGGCTTGGATCGAGTTTCAGCGGGCCACCGGAAGTCCAGCCCATCTGCGCCTCAGGGCGGCGGTCGAGTCCGACGAGCAGCTCGCGACCACAGGGGTTGTGATCCTGGAGATCCTGGCCGGCGCTCGCGACGAGCGCCACGCCCGCGATCTGCGCCGACTGCTCGATCGCTGCACGTTCCTAGCGCTCGAGGAGCCATCGGATCACGAGACAGCTGCCTCGTTGTATCGCGCGTGCCGGCGAGGGGGCAAGACGATTCGCCGGCTCCCCGATTGTCTGATTGCGGCTGTGGCAATCAGAGCCGGGGCGGAACTGCTCCATCAGGACAGCGACTTCGGCGCAATCGCCCTCCACTCCTCGCTGGCAATTGCGTCAACCGACGCATCCGGCTGAACGCACGATGGGCCGCGGACTGTGCGACCGGGGGAGCGGTGAGCATCGATTACTCACCGTGATGAGGAAGACAGGCGTCTCTCTTCGCCTAGGTTTCGCGGTGTGCCGAGGATCGCGAGCTTCGACGGGCTGGTGTTCAAGATATTCTTCAATGACCATCCTCCGTGTGCCCAACACGGCCTGCACCCGACGGGACGCTACGATCGGTCCTTGGTGGCGTGGCGAATGACGATACAACTACAAGAGCTCAAAGATGGCGAGTATGACTTCACGCTCGAAGACGCGCAGGTATCCCACTTGGCGCTCGGGGCACAATTCGATATTTATGTACGAGACGCGAAGCACGCTGGGTTCAAGATTACGATTACGACACCATTTCGAATCGGTGAATCGGATGGGCCATTGTCCGAACCAATCGACCCCGAGAAGGACGATCCTCGTATCGGGAAGCTCATCTTAAGCCTGCGTCGGAAAATGCTTGTTCTGTGTCATGTCGATCCGGACGGCACACTAAAACTCAGATTCGATGACGGCCTCGTTATCGTAGTTGAGCCAGACTCAGAGTACGAGGCATGGGAGCTGGATCACGCAAAGTTCAAAATTGTCGGTGCTGCCGGAGGTGAGCTAGCGGTTTGGGATCGCTGATCGAAGCCTCCAGTACATGCCGATCCTGCCCGGACGGCTCGTCTACCGAGCGCCCGGAGGCTGGTCCGCTTCGAGGTGCTTGCGTATGTCTGTGAGCGAGACCGTCTCGCCCGCGGGCAGTTCGGCATTGGCGGTGGCGATACTCGCGACGAACTCTGGGCGCGTACGCCAGGGAAGTCCTCGAACTCCTCGGGGGCGACGGCAAGCATGGCTCAGGTGGCCCACGGATCGATCACGTCCAACCCGAGTCCTTTGAAGTAGCGAACGTTGCGTGTCGCGACGCTTGGGCTGGGGTGATTGGGATCTGACCCAATTGGTCAAAAAACTATACCACTTTCGCATCATACTGCATAATTTCCCGTGACGGCGAAGCCGTACGCTTACACTTGTTGAGTGCAGGTTTTTCTTTGCGAGGTGTGGCGAGTCCAGGGCTCAACCAAGCGTCACGAGCTAGCACCTGTCGTGACAGGTGCTACTTCATAAACGGTGCGGCGCAGGCTTCGAACCACCTTCAGCTCCTGCGGCCCCAGTGAGTTTCTGTGCACCAACTTGACTGAGGTGGCGAAGACGGCTAATTCCACGGAACCGAGGTCGGCACGCGCTTCGCAGGTATCCCACACGTAGACCTTGGAGCGGTGGCGAGCCAAGTTCCGACACCGCATAAGGGGCTCTCGGCTCGGCTTGAGCCCCGACGCAATGATGAGAGCGTTGAAACTGGCCGTGTCGAGGGACATGAATGGCTTGCGTCGGTAGCATCGCGTGTTCGGGCCTGTCGTTAGGAACTCGCACTTTCCGACACGAAAGCCAGGTGGCGCCGTCACGCGCTTCAGCGTTGCTTCGGCGGTGCTTTGTGTCGCATCTGATAGCAGCAACCCAGCCGGCGAACTCGCCCCACAGCCGGCCAGCAAAAGCGAGGCTGCCAGCATGGCGAGATATCTGCGGTAAGTCGAATGTCGCATGGATAAGGGTCGTGTGCAGGACCTGGTCCGCAGGCCCAGCAAATTCCGTTCTCATCGGCGAGAGTCGTCCACCGCTTTAGCCGTAGTGACGGGACCTCGTTCATTCGTTCACATGGTCTGGCTCCCTGCTCTCGTGGGCCACTGGTCTAGGCAGCGCCGCCCAGCCAGCGGCGACCTCGGTCCCTTGTGATCGTTCACGTCGGCAGCTCCTACAGGGATGCAAGGCTAGAATCCTTGAAGGAAGGATGGGTCATAATCAGGCGGTGATCTGTTCGCGCTTGGCGCGCTCGGATTCGGGTGTTGCTGATGATCTCAGGTGGGCAGTGCGGAAGCGGCGCGCTCGAGGTCCCTGCGGTCTATGACGCGCTCGACGAGAAAGCCAGCTCGCTCTGTGGCATCCAGGGCTTTCAACTCGTCGTTCTTGAGCGGACGGTATAAGACACGGTGTTCGCCGCGACGGACGCGCAGCCAGGGTGCGCGTCCGGCCAGTGGCTTGACGTCGAGGTTTGCCGGGTGAGGCTCGGCGGCGAGATCCTCTTCGAGGAGATCGAGAAGCCGTCGGCGGCTTTGGTGATCGATGCGGCGCAGGTCGCGTAACGCACGCTTGGACAACTCGACACGATACATGCCGATCCTGTCCAGATGGCTCGTCTACCGAGCGCTCGGAGGCTGGTGCGCTTCGAGGTCCCTGCGTATGGCCGCAAGCGACACCGTCTCGCCCGCTGCCAGTTCGGCATTCGCGGTGGCCATGCCCTCGACGAACTCTGGCGCGTGCGCCAGAACGAAGTCCTCAAACTCCTCGGAGTCGACGGCGAGCATGTAGGCGACGGGACGCCCTCGGCGTGTGATCAGCGCTGGCTTCCCAGTCTGCTCGATGTCGTTGATAATCGAGCTTGCGTTTTTGGCAAGCTCACGAACGCCGATAGTGCTCATTGAGCTGCTCCTGTCGATGTGCGTATCAATGTGCGTACTAGCATAGCAGCCTCGGTCGCGAGCGCGAGTGGAATGCGCTCACCCCTCGTGGACACGCAGGCGTTCGCGCTGCTGCGCGACCCGGGCGTTGCCGCTTTGACGACTCACCGCCAGCGGAGGGTCAGGTCTCGAATGGAGCCGGCGGGGCCAGCTGGCCGCGGGGCTCGCTGATCTCCCCTTCGAGGTCGATGCCCGCGAGGCTGGCCGTGATCCGGGACCCAGCTGCGTGGGAGATTGCTGCTCGTTGCCGTACGGCTTTGACCAGGATCTCGCGCACCTCTTGTTCGGTGTTGTGACCGTGACGACGCGCGCGCCGACGTAGCCTCGCCTTCAAGTCATCGTCGAGTTGTCGGATTAGGATCTGTGCCATGAGGGATGATTAGCGTGCCATCAGCCGTTGGTGTGAGACCGGTCGCTGCGAGGCGAAAGGCCCCCCGCCCAAACGTCCAACCCCGCTTGCGCCGCTCAAGCGCTCCTAATGCAGGCCGATGCTGAGGCCAACAAGAGCCAGCACGAGGTCTCAGGGCAGAGCGCAGATCGCGCGTGACAAAGCCGGTGACCTCCGCGAGCCGAATGAATCGACGCACGGGGGAAGCATCGCCACATGAGGCGATGAGAACCATGGGCTGGCGCCATAACCGGATCCTAGGAGGATCACATGTTGGATCGACTGCGCCAGCGCACAGGCGATGAGGGTGGTTTCACGCTCATCGAATTGCTGGTTGTTATTCTCATCATCGGCATTCTTGCCGCGATTGCCATTCCCGCGTTCCTGAGCCAGAAGAGCAAGGCTGTCGACTCTTCGGCGAAGGCGCTCGTGAACACCGCCGAGACGACGGTGGAAACCTACGCCACCGATCACAACGGCGAATACACCGAACTCAAAGAACCCAAACAGCTCCAGGAATATGAAAAAGGGCTCACAATCGCCGCCGGTAAAAACGAAGCGTACGTGAGCGAAGCCATAGCAGCAGAAGAAAACAAGGGCTACAAAGTCGCCGCCATTGCAACCAACGGCGCCGAATACACCATCACCAAGACCAAAGAAGGTGTGGTCACGCGCGGCTGCAACAAAGTAGCGGAAGAAACCAAAGGTGGCTGCATCGGCAAAACGTGGTCCTCGTAAGCGACCGCGACTAGCCGGCAGATCGTTCCAGCCCCGTGGCTATGGGCGATCTCGCCGCCGAAGGCAGATTCTGAAAGAGGGGACGGCCGACCGGCCGTCCCCTCTTTGCTTGCTCTACACGGATCTACGCGGCTTCGTTGTGCGCCGATGGACGAAATACCGATGCGGAAAAACTCCCCTTTAGGGATAAGCCGCAAATGCCGATTAGGTTCTTGCCGATGCCGTCACTCAGCGCTATGGGACCGAACCTCAACCTCACGAACCTCAACCTCAGCTTCTCGCCAGTGCGCCAGCGTACAGGCGATGAGGGTGGTTTCACGCTCATCGAACTGCTGGTCGTTATTCTTATCATCGGCATTCTTGCCGCGATTGCGATTCCGGCGTTCCTGAGTCAGAAGAGCAAGGCTGTTGACTCTTCGGCGAAGGCGCTCGTTAACACCGCGGAGACGACAGTCGAAACGTACGCCACTGACCACAGCGGCGAATACACGGGGCTGAAAGAAGCAAAACAGCTTCAGGAATATGAAAAAGGGCTCACGATCGCCGCCGGTAAAAACGAAGCGTACGTGAGCGAAGCCATAGCAGCAGAAGAAAACAAGGGCTACAAAGTCGCCGCGATTGCAACCAACGGCGCCGAATACACCATCACCAAGACCAAAGAAGGTGTGGTCACTCGCGGCTGCAACAAAGTAGCGGAAGAAACCAAAGGTGGCTGCGTCGGCAAAACGTGGTCCTCGTAAGCGATCTGCTGGCAGCACACAGCGCTTAAGCCCTCGGGCTCCGCAGGGATCGCCACCCGCTCAAGCCCTACCTCGCCCCCGCCGATCATCACCCCATGGAGGCAACCCTCGCCGGAGTGATGGGCGCCGTATTCGGCTCCTTCCTGAATGTCGTCACGTACCGCCTGCCCCGGCGCGAGTCGATCGTCAAGCCACGCTCGCGCTGCACCTCCTGCGAGACGCCGGTGAGGCCGTACGACAACGTGCCGATCCTCTCGTGGCTGCTCCTCAGGGGCCATTGCCGCAACTGCGCGGCGCCAATCTCCCCCCGCTACCCGCTGGTCGAGGCCGGCACGGCGCTGCTGTGCGCCGGCGCGGTGCTCGCGTACGACACCGCTGCGGGGATCGCGCTGTCGGTGACGCTGATCCTGCTGCTGGTGCCCGCCGCGTTGATCGACCTCGAGCACCGCATCATCCCCAACAAGCTGACCGGAGCGGGGGCGCTGCTGGCGCTTGGGCTGGGGACGGCGCTCGACCCCGCGGGCGAGCCGGCGCGGCTGATCGCGGGCGCGGCCGCGGGCGGCTTTCTGCTGGCCGCGGCGCTCGCGTACCCCGGGGGCATGGGGATGGGCGACGTCAAGCTGGCGGGCGTGATGGGGCTGTTCCTTGGGACGGCCGTGGCGCCGGCGATCCTGATCGCGCTGCTGAGCGGCGTGCTGGTGGGCGCGGTGATCGTCGCGCGCAAGGGCGCACGTGCCGGGCGCAAGACTGCGGTTCCGTTTGGGCCCTTCCTCGCGCTGGGGGGAATCGTCGCGGTGTTCGCCGGGCAGCCGATCGTCAACTTGTACCTACACAGCTTCGTGCACTGATGGTTGCGGCGGGCGCGACAGGACGATCGGTGCGCGCGGGTGGGTCGTCACGAGTGGTGTGCCCGGTGGACGAAATGGCGCCGCGGGAAATTGCCCCTTCAGCGATCGGCCGGAAAAGTCGATGACGTCTCTGCCAATGCCGTCGCTCAGCGCACTGAAGCCGAACCTCAACCTCAATCTCTCCCTCGGTCGCGGGGGTGGGAGTGTCGTCGGGCTGGACATCCAGCCCGGCTACATCGCCGCCGTGCAGGCGCACGTCAACGGCGGGATCGTCGTCGAGCGTGCCGCAGGCGCCGCGCTCGCGCCGGACATCATGCGCGAGGGCGAGGTGATCGACGAGCGCGAGCTCGGCATGGCGCTGCAGCAACTCTTCCGCGACGCCGGCCTGGGCAAGCGTGTGCGGGTGGGGCTCGCCAACCAGCGCACGGTGCTGCGTACTTTGGAGCTGCCGCCGGTCACCGACCGCAAGGATCTCGACACCGCTGTGCGTTTCCAGGCCGAGGATCAGGTGCCGATGCCGCTGGCCTCCGCGGTGCTGGACTACCACTCGCTCGGCGTATTCGACACCCCCAACGGGCCGCGTCAGCGCGTGATCGTCGTGGCCGCCCAGCGCGAGATGGTGGAGCGCCTGCTGCGCGCGGTGCAGCACGCCGGGCTGCGCCCCGAGGGCGTCGATCTCTCCGCGTTCGCGCTGATCCGCTCGCTCTACCGCCCGGGCGCCGCCAACGCCCTCCCGGCGCATGGTGGCCAGAACGGCGAGGATGGCGCCGCCGAACGCCAGGAGCGCGTGCTTTACCTGAACGTTGGCGGTCTGACGAACATGGCGATCGCCGAGGGCACGCTGTGCCGCTTCACCCGCGTCGTCGGCGGCGGTTTGGAGGCGATGGCGAGCGAGATCGCCGAGCGGCGCGGCATCCCGCTCGTCGACGCGCGCGCGCTGCTGGCCGAGTTCGATCTGCCTCTCCCCGGCGCGGCCCCCCAGCCGACGCCGCCCGGGCCGAGCGCGCCCTCCGCGCTGCCCCAGCCGGCCGCGGCTCCCGTGCTTCCCGACCCCGAGGCCGTCGATACGTGGGCGCTCGCGCAGGACCCAACCGCGCAGCCGCCGGCGGCGCCCGAGGGTGCAACCGATGGGCCGCCTTCGATCCATCTCGATCTTCCCGAGCTCCCGCCGGAACCGGCGCCGGAGCCCGCACCGGCCCCCATCGCTGCCGCGCCGAGCGTCGATCCCGAGGTGCGGATGGTGCTCGAGAACGGCATCCGCGAGATCGTGGGGGAGGTGCGCAACTCGCTGGACTTCCACCGCTCCCAGGAGGGTGGCGGCGAAGTGAGGAGCGTGGTGCTGAGCGGGCCGGCGCTCGAGATGCGCGGCTTCGCGGAGGTGCTCGAGGCCGATCTCGGCCTGGAGGTGCGCCGCGAGTCGGTGCACTACGCCGACGCGGCGGACGGCCACGGGGTCTCCCTCCATCGGTTGGCGATCGCCACTGGCCTCGCGACCGAAGAGGCTCCGCGATGAGGGCCGTCAACCTGATCCCCGCGGAACAGCGCAAGGGCGGTGCCATCGGTCGGCGCTCGCAGGGTGTCGCGTTCGCGGTGCTTGGGCTGCTGGCGGGCGCGGCGCTGCTCACGTTCCTGTACGGGTCGGCCAGCCATCAGCTGGAAAGCCGCAAGGCCGAAGCGGCGGCGTTGACCAACCAGGCGCAGCAGGTTCAGGCGCAGGCCGCCCAGCTGTCCTCGTACACGAGCTTCATACAGATGCGCGAACAGCGCCTGCAGGCGATCTCCCAGCTGATCGGCTCCCGCTTCGACTGGTCGGCCACGATGTACGAATTGAGCCGCGTGCTGCCGGCGAACATCTCGCTCAGCTCGCTGCAGGGCACGATCGGGTCGGCGACGGCGACGGCCTCCCCAAGCGCCGCGGCCCCCGCCGCTCCTGCCGCGGGCGCCACGGCGTCCACGACGTCCGCCACCGCCGCGGGCTCCACGACGTCCGCCACCGCCGCGGCCCCGGTGACTTCGGCCACGCCGCCCGGTGCGACCCCCACCTTCACGCTCAGCGGGTGCGGAGGCAGCCAGATCGCGGTGGCGCAGATGCTCGTGCGCCTGCGTTTGGTCAGTGGCGTCAGCAACGTCAACCTGCAGAGCTCCGCCAGATCCGGCAGCGGCGGTGGAGGCTCCGGCGGCTCCGGCGGCACGTGCCCGGCGGACGACCCCTCCTTCACCGCGCAGGTGAGCTTCCAGCCGCTGCCCGCTCCGCCGAGCTCGAGCGCCGCAACGTTGGAGGCAAGCTCCTCGGGTGAATCGACTTCCGGCTCCTCGTCGAAGAGCGGCCCCAAAGTAGTGTCCACCAGCGCCAAGGGAGCGGCCGGATGACCACGCGTGACCGTATGGTGTTGATCGCCGTCGTAGTGCTGGTGTTGCTGGCCGGCGGATGGGTGCTGGTGGTCTCGCCCGAGCGCAAGCAGGCGGGGGCCGAGCAGGCGCAGGTGCAGAGCGCGCGTCAGCAGCTCGAAACCGCCAAGAGCCAGGCCAACAGCGCGCGCGCCGCCGAGCAGCGCTACAACGCTGCCTACAGCTCCGTTGTGAGCCTCGGCAAGGCAGTGCCGCCCTCCGAGGAAGTGCCCTCGCTGATTTACCAGCTCGAACTGGCGTCCGACCAGCGCGACATCGAATTCACCTCGATCACCTCGGGCGGCTCGTCGGGCAGCTCCAGCAGCGCCTCCGCGTCGGCCGCGGTCGACGCCTCGGCAACTCCCTCGGCCTTCATGCCGATGCCGTTCACGTTCGTCTTCAAAGGCAGCTTCGAGGGGCTGGCGCACCTGCTCGGGCAAATCGACGGCTTCGCGCAGCGCGATACCGCCGGTCACCTGACGGTGAGCGGGCGTCTGCTGACGATCCAGGGGGCCGACATCGCCGTCTTGAACTCGAGCGGCTCGGGCTCCTCAGGAGCGCTGACCGCGACGATCACCGCCACCGCGTACGTGCTGCCCGCCAGCCAGGGGCTGACCGGCGGCGCCACCGCTGCCGGCCCGGGCGCGACAGCGACCTCGACGTCCTCCTCGGCGGCGCCGGCCACCGCCGCGGTCGTGAAGGCCACGCCATGAACGAGATCTTGAGATCGCTGAAGTCCGACCTGCTCGACCGGCGGCTGCTGCCGATCGTGGTGGCACTGTGCCTCGCGCTCGCGGGCGCCGTCGCCTACGTAGTGCTGGACGGCGGAGGGAGCGAAGCGGGCACGACGCCCTCGGCAGCGGCGGGGGCTCGGGCGGGGGCTCCCAATCAATCCGCGGCCTCGCACGGCCCCAACGTGGCCGTCAGCGAAGCCCACGCCAATCCCCACGTGGCCGTCTCCGAGACGACCGAAGGCGCGCGCTACCGGCACAAGCCCGGCTCGCACGACCCCTTCACCCCGCTCCCCTCGCCGAAGACGGCGTCGGAAGCGACCGCCAAGAGCAGCGGATCCTCCTCGGTGTCCTCGCCCTCCACGAGCTCGAGCTCGACGAGCGTGGAAAAAAGCAGCCCCAGCTCGACCAACACGGGTGGCTCGACGACCACCCCCTCGACTCCCGTGAAGCCGGCGCCGAAGAAGCAGAAGCCCAAGACCGTATACGCCGTGAGCGTGCAGTTCGGCGTGATGTCCACGACGGCCGGCGTGGCCTCGCAGCTGACCCCCTACACCGATCTGAAGCGCCTGCAGGCGCTGCCCTCCGCGCAGGAAACGCGGCTGACCTTCTCCGGCGCGCGCGGCAATGGCAAGGGCGCGGTGTTCGCGCTCAGCCGCGAAGCGATCCTCAAAGGTCAGGGGACCTGCATCCCGAGCGCCGAACAGTGCGAAGCGATCGACCTCGAAGTGGGGCAGAGCGAGGAACTGACATATCTCGAACCGGACGGCCAGAGCGTGCCGTACGAACTGAAGGTGGTCGGCATCGCCAAGGAATCGAGCACCGCGAACGCCGCGAGCGTTCACCGTCATCACCGTCATCGCCGCCACCACGGGTAGCGCAGTACGGCGAGCGGTGAGTGGGGGAGAGCGTCCGCGCGCGTAGCCGCATGTACTGGCCGCCCGGGCGCTGGCCGAAACGGGGATTCGCGCCGCAGGCGCGTGTCTCCCGGCTTCGGTCCTCCGTGCCCAGCCACGAAAGCAAGCGGCTCGCCCGAGACTCGGCTTACGGCGATCGAAATTCTGAGGATGAGCGGAACGACATATGCTGAGCGCCGATGATCCTACGCCTCACCACCGCCGGCGAGTCCCACGGGCCCGGCCTGACCGCGATCGTTGAGGGTCTGCCCGCAGGCCTCGAGCTGCGCGCCGAGGAGATCGACGCCGACATGGCGCGCCGCCAGCTCGGACACGGGCGTGGCGGGCGGATGAAGATCGAGCGCGACGCGGCGACCGTAACCGCGGGGGTGCGGCACGGGCGCACGCTCGGCAGCCCGATCGCGCTGCAGGTCGCCAACCGCGACTACGCCAACTGGGAGGAGCGGATGAACCCGTTGCCGGTATCGGACCCCGTCCCCGAGGTGCACCTGCCGCGCCCCGGCCACGCCGACCTCGTGGGCACCTGGAAGTACAAGCAGAGCGATGTGCGCAACATCCTCGAGCGGGCCTCTGCGCGCGAGACGGCGGCGCGCGTCGCGGGCGGCGCGCTGGCGAAGGCGTTCCTGCGCGCGCTCGGCGTGGAGGTGCGCTCGCACGTCGTGCAGATCGCCTCGGTGCGCGCTCCCGAGCGCGGGGGGGCGCTGGCGCTCGATGACTTCGCCGCGGTCGACGACTCGGCGGTGCGCTGCCTCGACGCGGAGGCCACACGCGCGATGGTCGCCGAGATCGACGCGCTACGCAAGGCCAACGAGTCGCTCGGCGGCGTCTTCGAGGTGCTCGCCTTCGGGCTCACGCCCGGCCTCGGCTCGCACGTCTCCTGGGAGGAGCGCCTCGACGGCCGCCTGGCGATGGCGATCCTCTCGATCCAGGCGCTGAAGGGCGTCTCGATCGGTGCCGGCTTCGACGTCGCCGGCGTGCCGGGCTCCCAAGCCCACGATGAGATCTTCCACACGCCCGAGCGTGGCTATTACCGCGAGACCAACCGCGCGGGCGGCCTGGAGGGGGGGATGACCACCGGCGAGCCGCTGATCGTGCGCGGCGCGATGAAGCCGCTGCCGACCCTCACCAAGCCGCTGCGCTCGGTCGACATCGCCACCCTCCAACCGGCCGAGGCGCTGCGCGAGCGCACCGACTCCTGCACGGTCCCCGCCGCGGGCGTGGTGGGGGAGGCGATGGTCGCGCTCGTGTTGGCCGACGCCTACCGGCGCAAGTTCGGCGGCGACCATATCGACGACGTCCGTGAGGCGGTGCGCGCCTACGAGGAGAGGATCGATTGGCGCCGTTGAGGGTTCGCCAGGCGCGTGGCGTCGCCGACGAGGGCGGTGTGATGTGGCGCTCGTCCTGATCGGCTTTATGGGCGCCGGCAAGTCGACCCTCGCCGGCCGGTTGGCGAGGCAGCGCGGACGCGCGCCGATCGACGGCGACGCGCTGCTGGTGGAGCGTTTCGGGCACTCCGTGGCCCACGAGTTCGAGCTTCACGGGGAACAGGCGTTTCGCGCGGCGGAGGAGGAGGTCGTGTGCGGGCTGCTGGAGAGCGTCGACGCCCGCGACGTGATCGCACTCGGCGGTGGCAGTGTGCTCTCCGCGCGCGTGCGCGCGGCGCTTACAGGACACACGACCGCGCTGATCGAGGTCGCGCCGGAGGTCGCATGGGAGCGCGTACACCGCGACGGCGGCTCCGAGCGTCCCCTCGCCCGCGATCGCGAGGCGTTCGAGGCGCTGTACGCGGAGCGGCGCGGGATGTACGAGCAGGTAGCCGATGCCCACCTGCTGTGGGCCGAGTCGGCTTCGGGTGACTACCCAGTATTCGTTGGCTCTGGTCTGCTGACCGAAGCTGGGAGACACGCGCCTGCGGCGCAAATTCCAGTTTCTACTGAAGCCGGGAGACACGGGCCTACGGCGCTGGCTGATTTGGGGATGCGAGCGGAGCGAGTGTCTCCCCAATCGGTCCCCGTTTCGACCGAAGCCGGGAGACACGCGCCTGCGGCGCGAATCCCCGTTTCGGCCAGCGAGCGTCTCGCAAGTGTCTGGCCGTTCGACAGCGCCGCCTCGCGAGCCTTCTGCGTCACCGACAAGACCGTGGGTGAGCTGTATGGCGGGCAGCTGGGAGAGATGGACACTTCGGTTGCGAGCTCCCTTGGCGGGCTGGCAACACTGATCGCGATCCCCCCCGGCGAGTCGGCCAAGACGCTGGCCACGGCCGAGCGCGTGTGGCGCGAGCTGGCGCACGCGGGCATGACACGCGCCGACCACCTCGTGGCCCTCGGCGGCGGGGTGGTGGGGGACCTGGCCGGCTTCTGCGCGGCCACCTACCAGCGCGGCGTGCCGGTCGTGCAGGTCCCGACCACGCTGGTCGCGCAGGTGGACTCCGCCTACGGCGGCAAGACCGGCGTCGACCTCCCTGAGGCGAAGAACTACGTCGGCGCCTACCACCAGCCGGCGGCGGTGCTGGTCGACCCCGACACGCTGCGCACGCTGCCGCCAGCGGAGCTGAACGCCGGCTGGGTCGAGGTGCTGAAGACCGCGTTGATCGCGGGTGGGAAGCTGTGGGAGCGCGTGTGCGCCGAAGTGCCGGGGTTGCCGCCCGACGCGCGCACGATTCTCGCCTGCGTGCGCCTGAAGCTCGAGGTCGTCGCCGAGGACGAGCGCGACGACGGGCGCCGCCAGGTGCTCAACCTTGGGCACACGGTGGGCCACGCGATCGAGACCGCGACCGCCTACGGGCGCTACCGCCACGGCGAGGCGGTCGGGCTCGGTCTGCTCGCTGCGCTGCGCCTCTCCGGCCAGGGTCAACTGCGCGCGCGGGTGCGCGAGCTGCTGAGCGCCCGCGGGCTCCCGGTGGCGCTGGAGGGCGCGAGCGTGGAGGAGGTCGTGGCGGCCGTCGCGCACGATAAGAAGCGTGTCGGAGCCGACCCTACCCCGTTCGTACTCGTGCGGGCGCCCGGCGATGTACGGGTCGGGTGCGAGGTGGCCAAGGACGATCTTCATACCGCGGTCGCCGAGCTGGTGTCATAGACAATTTTCGATCCCAGCCAGCTTCGGCCCCCACAGTCTGCTTTGGCCCAACCAAGCTTCGGCCTCCCAGTCAACTTCAGCAACCAAGCTTCGGCCTCGCCGGTCCGGTCGCGGGACAATTTTCGCTCCCCGAAGGGTTTGGTATAGCAATAGTATTGAGAGAGGGGGCGGGGGGTTGTTATAAAAAAATTAAAAGCCCGATAGCTATTGCGCACGGCTTTTAAAAAGTTACATACACACCCCGCCGATGATGCATTCGTCCGATGATGCCCACGCGCAAAAGGTAGGCTGCTGCGAAGATGCCCGACGCCTCCTACCGCATCGAGGTCATGCACGGGGTCAACCTCGACATGCTTGGCCGGCGCGACCCGGCGCTCTACGGCACACTCACGCTCTCCGAGCTCGAGCAGCACATCGACGCCTTCGCCGCCGAGCTGGGACTACGCGCCCGCTTCTTTCAGACCAACTCCGAAAGCGAGCTCATCGAGCGCCTGCATCTGCTGCGCGACGACGCCGACGGGATCGTGATCAACCCCGGCGCGTGGACGCACTATGCGTGGGCGGTCCACGACGCGCTGGAGATCGCCGCGCTGCCGACCGTGGAGGTGCACCTCTCCGACGTGAAGGCGCGCGAGCCGTGGCGGCGGGTGTCGGTGATCGAGGATCTCTGCGTCGCCTCGATCAGCGGGCAGGGGCCCGATGGGTATCGGGTCGCCCTGCAACGCCTGCGCGCCGCGCTCGACGAAGCCGCGACGTGAGGAGCGCGGACGTGGCGGAGAACATCGGGAGCCGTGTGAGGGGTCGATCGCCGTGGCGGTGAGCGAGCGGCCGGGCACCAGCCCCGAGGTCGGGCGCACACACGCACTCGCCACGCGGCTGCGCGAGCACGAGGCTGAACCAGATCTGCTGGTCCTCTCGAGCCCGGTGAACGTGCGCTACACAACGGGCTTCACCGGCACCAACGGCCTCGCGCTGATCGCCGCCGCGGAGAGCGGGCCGAAGCTCTTCCTCACCGACTTTCGCTACGAAACGCAGTCGGCCGCGCAGGTGCCCGAGCTGTTCGAGCGCCAGATCTACGCGATCGACCTGGTGGAGGCGCTCGCCGGGGAGCTGTCTCCCCGCGAGGATTCCACCGAGGAGGGCGCTGAGGAAAAGGTCGAGGCGCCTCGCACGAACCTCGCCGAGCTGTTTGCCGGTGGCGGCCGGCTGGGCTTCGAGGAGGGGGCGATGACGGTCAAGCGTCACACTCGTTTGCGCGAGCTGCTGAACGAGAGGTGGGAGCTCATACCCTGCGGTGGCCTCGTGGAGGAGCTGCGCGAAGTGAAGCTGCCATCCGAGCTGACGCGCATCCGCGCCGCCTCGGAGCTCGCCGACGCGGCGCTGCGCGAAGTGCTCGAAGCCGGTCTCACCGGCCGCACCGAGCGCGAGGTGGCGATCGATCTGGAGCTGCGGATGCGCCGCCTCGGCGCCGTGGGCTCGAGCTTTCCCTCGATCGTCGCCGCTGGCTCGCACGGAGCGCTGCCCCACGCCGAGCCACGCGATGAGCCGATCGCGCGCGACACACTCGTCACGATCGACTGGGGCGCGCTGCTCGACGGCTACTGCTCCGACTGCACCCGCACCTACGCCACCGGCGAGCACCTCCCCGAGGGCGCTCGCGAGGTGTACGAGCTTGTGCTGGCGGCTCAGCTCGCCGGCCTCGCCGCCGTGCGTCCGGGCCCCACCGGCAAAGAGATCGACGCCGTCGCCCGCGAGATGATCGAGCAGGCCGGCCACGGCGAGCACTTCGGCCACGGCCTCGGCCACGGCGTCGGCCTCGAGGTACACGAGGCCCCCCGCCTCTCGCGCACCGCTGGCGAGCAGCCGCTGCGCGCCGGAAGTGTGGTGACGGTCGAGCCCGGTATCTACATCCCCGGCCGCTACGGCGTGCGGATCGAGGACCTGGTTGTGGTCACCGACAAGGGGCCGCTGGTGCTCACCGGGCTGGCGAAGGAGCTGACGGTCGTCGGTTAGGGCCGCCCAACGTCGCGGCCGCTACCCTACGTGACCGTGGTCAGCACCAACCAGTTCAAGAACGGCAATCACATCGAGGTGGAAGGCACGATCTTCAAGATCGTGGAGTTCCAGCACGTCAAGCCCGGCAAGGGCGGGGCGTTCGTGCGCACGAAGCTGCGGCGGGCCTCCGACGGTGCGGTGATCGACCGCACCTTCAGGGCGGGCGAGAAGTTCCGCCCGGTGCACACCGAGGCGCGCAAGATGCAGTTCCTCTACGCCGACGGCACCGACGCGCACTTCATGGACACGGAGTCCTACGAGCAGCTGGCGGTGCCCGAGAACAGCTTTGAGGAGGCGCTTCGGTGGATCAAACCCTCCAGCGAGGTGGACGTGCTGTTCATCGACGAGCAGCCCTCCGACGTGCAGCTCCCGAGCGCCGTCGACCTGGAGGTCGCCGAGACCGAGCCCGGCCTGCGCGGCGACACCGCTTCGGGGGGCGGCACCAAGCCGGCGACGCTCGAGACGGGCACCACGATCAATGTTCCCCTGTTCGTGAACGTGGGGGAGCGGGTGCGGGTGGACACGCGCTCGGGCGAATATGTCTCGCGCGCGTAGCGGGCGGGCCTAGCATGCGCCGCTCCGAGCAGCGCCAGGAGGCGGTGTTCGCGCTATACCAGCACGATCTCACCCACCTGCCGCTCGCGGACACGCTCCCCGCCGGAGCCTCGCTGATGACGCGCGCGCTGGCCCACGCCGCGGCTGACCGTGCGCCGGAGCTTGACGAGGCGATCGACCGTCACGCGCACGGCTGGTCGGTCGAGCGCATCCAACCGCTGGAGCGCAGCATTCTGAGGGTGGCGCTGATCGAGATCCTGCACCCCGACGCGACGCCCGGCGAGACGCCGATCCCGCCGGAGGGGGCGATCGAGGAGGCGGTGCGGAGCGCGAAGACCTTCTGCGGCGCGGAGGCCCCGGCGTTCGTCAACGGGGTGCTGGCAGCGGTGCTGCGTGAAGTACGGGAGAATGCCCCGATCTCATGAACGACGCGGTGGACTCACTCGATGAGCTGATCGGGCGCCTGGAAAGCGCGGCGGAGCAGCTGCGCTCCGGCGAGCTTTCCACCGACGCGGCGGCGACGCTGGTGGACGAGTGCGCGGCGTTGGCCAACCGCGCGGGGGCGGAGCTCGAGCGCCGCGCGCGTGCCGAGGTGCTCGCGCCGCCTCCTGGCCAGGATTCGCTGTTGTAGTGCCCGCCGGCGCTGCCCCCGAGGCCACCTACCCCGAACACCTGCGGGCCGAAGTGGAGCGCTATCTGGAGAAGATGCGCTTCTCCGAGGAGAGCCTGACGGCGGGCCTAGACGAGGCGATGCGCTACTCGCTGCTGGCGGGCGGTAAGCGGATCCGCCCCGTGCTCGCGCTCGCCACCGCCCAGGCGGTGCGGCTGGAGCACCGCGAGGTGCTGCCGCTAGCGGGAGCGATCGAGCTGATCCACACCTACTCGCTGATCCACGACGACCTGCCGGCGATGGACGACGATGGGCTGCGCCGCGGCCAGCCCACCTGCCACGTGGCCTTCGGCGAGGACGTCGCGATCCTCGCCGGTGACGGGCTGTACGCGGAGGCGTTCCAGCATCTGCTGACCCACCAGCGCGCCGCGCCCGAGCGGGTGCTGGCGGCGGCGGCCGAGCTCGCCGCGGCGACGGGCGCGGGGGGGATGGTGGGGGGCCAGTACGCCGACGTTCGCGCCACCGCACCACGGGGGCTCGGCGGTTTGCGGCGCCTGCACGAGCTGAAGACCGGCCGGCTGATCGGGGCGTCGGTGCTGTGCGTGCTGACGTTGGGCGGCGTCGACGGACCTGCGACAATGGCGTTCAGCCGCTTCGCGGCGGAGTTGGGCGTGCTGTTCCAGATCGTCGATGACATACTCGACGTGACCGGGACCGAGGATGCGCTCGGCAAGCCCCAAGGAAGCGATGAGCGTCACGGCAAGCGCACCTACGTGAGCGAGTTCGGAATCGACCAAGCGAAGGATCTGGCTGCGGAGTCCCACCGCACGGCGCTGGCGGCGCTGGCGGAGGCGGCGCACGCGGGCGCCGAAGCGCCGCGTGACACGGGCGAGCTCGAGCGGATCACGGACTTCATCTACACCCGCACCTCATGAGCAACGACAAGCGCGACAGCGACAACGGCGCCAGATCGAAGCGATCCCTACTGAATTCGGTAGAGGGCCCGCGAGATCTGCACGGCCTCTCCGAGGAGGAGCTGCAGCGCCTGGCGCAGGAGGTGCGCGAATACATCATCGACACGGTGGGAGAGATTGGGGGGCACTTCGGGGCCAACCTCGGCACCTGCGAGCTGGCGGTGGCGCTGCACTCGCTGCTCGACTCGCCCCGCGACAAGATCCTGTGGGACGTAGGCCACCAGGCATACCCCCACAAGGTCCTGACGGGCCGGCGCGATCGGCTGGACACGATCCGCCAATACGGGGGCCTCGCCCCGTTCTGCTCGATCGCGGAGTCCCCGCACGACATCATGGGAGCCGGCCACGCCTCGACTTCGGTCGGGTACGCCGTCGGCATCAGGGAGGGGATGCGACACCTTCGCGCCGGCGGTGGGGACGCCCACCCCGACGGCAACGTCGTGGCGGTGATCGGCGACGGCGCGATGACCGGTGGCGTGGCGTTCGAGGCAATCGGCCAGGCGGGGGGGATGGGCACCCCGATCGTGGTGGTGCTGAACGACAACGGGATGTCGATCTCCCCGAACGTGGGCGCGTTGTCGCGCTACTTCAACCGGGTGCGCCTGAACCCGAAGCTGTGGCACGCGCGCGAGGGCGTGGAGGGAGGCCTCGCGCGTCTGCCGGGCGCGGTGGGGGCGGCGTTCGAGAAGCTGGGCCCCCAGCTGAAGGAGTCGCTGAAGGCGTTCTGGGCCCCGGGCCTGTGGTGGGAGGAGCTCGACTGGGCGTACATGGGCGTGATCGACGGCCATGACGTGCGTGCGTTGCGTGAGGCGCTGCGTGAGGCGCTGGCGGCGCAACGCCCGGTGGTCGTGCACATCGCCACGGTGAAGGGCAAGGGCTTCGCGCCGGCGGAGGACGGGGGCCTGGAGGGGATGGAGAAGTGGCATGCGGCGAAGCCGAAGTCGATCCTCAACGGCTCCCCGACGCCGCCGCCCGCGGTGTCGCCGGCCGCGAGCGCGAGTCCGGCTAGGAGGGCGGATGGGCAGGTGGGGATGGCGCCGGCCGCAGTGGCGAAACCGCAGTACACCCAGGTCTTCGGCGAGGCCCTGGTGCGGGAGTGCGAACGCGATCGGCGCGTGGTCGGGATCACCGCGGCGATGAACTCTGGCACCGGCCTCAACATCCTGCAGAAGGCGCTTCCGGAGCGCTACTTCGACGTGGGGATCGCCGAGCAGCAGGCGATCCTGTTTGCGGCTGGCCTCGCGCTCGAGGGTGTCAAGCCGGTGGCGGCGATCTACTCCACATTCCTGCAGCGCGCGTACGACCAGATCGTGCACGATGTGTGCCTACAGAAGCTGAACGTGGTGTTCGCGATGGATCGCGCCGGCCTCGTCGGGGACGACGGCCCTACCCACCACGGTGTGTTCGACATCGCCTACCTGCGATGCCTGCCCAACATCGTGTTGATGGCTCCGCGCGACGAGGCGATGCTGGTGCACATGCTGCATACGGCGCTGCTCTACGACGGCCCGATCGCGCTGCGCTACCCGCGCGGGGAGGGCGTGGGTGTGCCGCTGCCCGAGGAGCCGCGCGCGATCCCGATCGGCACCGGTGAGATTCTGCGCGAGGCGGGTGGGGGGAGCTCCGCGGTTGACGGTGCCCCGGACGAGCACTCGCCCTCCGAGCACGAGCCCGCGGAGGGCGTGAGCATCCCCTCGACTACGACTATGCCCCTCGCGCGCGCCGACGGGCGCCGCGTCGCGCTCGTCGGGTACGGCAGCGGTGTCGGCAAGGCGCTGGAGGCGGCGACCATGCTGGAGGGGCGCGGCCTCGGCGTGACGGTCGCGGACGCGCGCTTCGCCAAGCCGATCGACGCAGGCCTGATGGCGCAGCTTGCGGCCGAGCACGATCTGCTCGTGACGGTCGAGGAGGGCGTGCTCGCGGGGGGCTTCGGCAGCGCGGTGTGGGAGACCCTCAGCGAGATGGGGATCGCCCCTAGGATTCTCCGCGTGGGCCTGCCCGACCGCTACATAACACACGGCAAGCCGGCGCTGCTGCACGAGGAGGTCGGCTTCACGGGCGCCAAGATCGCCGAGCGCGTGGCGGCGGCGATCCTCGACCGGGACTCCGCCACCGTGGGGGCGTAGGCGGGGAGGCTCGTGGCCTCCAAGCTCTTTGTGGGCCACCGATAGGCCCATCCCAAGCTACTCCACATTCTCGGGCCAGCGCAGCTCGTCCATCAGTGAGCTGGGCGGTACTTCCAAGCCACGCGCAAGGCGCAGGATCGTCGTAAGCCGGGGCTCGCGGGCACCACGCTCGAAACGGCGGATCGCCGTCGTATGCAGGTCTGTCCTGCGGGCCAGCGCCTCCTGAGAGAGACCGCGCTCCGTACGCACCTCGCGTAGCCGCAGGCCAAACGCGATCCGCGCCGTGCCCGGATCCTGGTCGAGGTGGCCCTCGGTCTGTCGGTGCTCGACGCTGGACGCTGGGTGGGCGGACTGATCAGGAGCGCTTTGGTATCCGAACTGGCTCGGAGCGGGTTGGTTTGTTACTCTTTTCTCAGACACTCGTCTGCATCCTACGACCCCCACCGGAGGGACAAATGCCGGAGCTATCGTGAATCTCGATCGGTACTGGATCCAAGCGCTGCCGGCGCCCGACCTGCGAGTCTTGGTGAGGACTGGCGGCAGGCCGGTAGGGCACTACGCCGTCATCCTGGAGCGCCGCGTATCGGGCCTTCGCCCTGGTTGGCGGGCGATCAGGATGGTCGACAACCACCTGGGTGCCTGCCACATGCATCGATACGATGGGGAGACCAAGCTGGATCCCGAGCCCTTCCCGGCGGGGGACAGGCTGGCGACCAACGAACAGCTGGCATACGCCGTTCAGCACATGATCGAGCATCACGGCGCGATCTTTGATGGATGGCACCGACGAAGCGGATCATGAGCTTGGCTGGTACCACAGACGCTCTGGTGGCCGAGGCGCTCTCGGAGAATCCGCGCTACCCAAACGGCACCATGTTCATGGACGCCGATGTCTCTTCTCTACCGTCGATACTCGATGCGGTGAGGGAAGGGCGAACGTTTGTGATCGTCCTCCCCGACCGGACCGAGGTCGCGTGCTCGCCACGAATGGACCTTCTTGCGCGTGTCAGGCGGCGCATGTGGTGGCCGGTGTTGGGTTGGCGGGCCAAGGCCAGGCGGAACCCCGTCATCGACGAGCGCGGGGACGGCTACGACATCTCACCGCCCGACGGCTTCACGATGCGCCTTCATCATCCGGTCACGCCGTCCGCGAGTCGTCCGTAGCGGTCCGCCGGCGCCACGCCGCGAACACATGTGCGATGTCGCTTTGAGCAAAGGCCGAACATGTGTGCGCACTCTCACACACAAGGCTGCCCGCGGCGGGCATCATGCTTTTAGACCCGAAGTACAGCAGCATCCCTCCTCCCTCGAAACGGCCCGCTTCCCAGGCGGGCCGTTTCATTTTAAGGCTCACAGCCCACCGCTTCTCGGGGCGGCGGAGCGGATACCGTTCGGGCGATGAGCAAGCAACGTCTTGACACCCTCCTGGCCGAGCGCGGGCTGTTCGACTCGCGCAGCCGCGCCGCGGCCTCGGTGATGGCGGGCGAGGTGCGGGTGGGGGCAGGGGGCCGGCGCGCGGAGAAGCCGGGAGAGATGGTGGCGGCGGACGTGGTCGTGAGCGTCGCCGAGCGCCCGCGGTATGTGTCGCGCGGGGGAATCAAGCTGGAGAACGCGCTGGCGCGCACCGCGATCGCGGTGGCGGGACGGATCGCGCTCGACGTGGGCGCGTCGACAGGGGGCTTCTCCGACTGTCTGCTGCAGCACGGCGCCGCCGGGGTGGTCGCGGTGGACGTTGGTTATGGAGAGCTCCACCACCGTCTGCGCACCGATCCGCGGGTGCACGTGCTGGAGCGCACCAACGCACGCATGCTGGAGCCTGCGATGCTTCCCGTCGTGCCCAATCTCGCGGTGGTGGACGTCTCGTTCATCTCCCTCGCCAAGGTGCTGCCCGCCGTGCTCGGCTGCCTCGCCCCGCCGTATGACGTGCTGGCGCTCGTCAAGCCCCAGTTCGAGGCGCCGCGCGAGCGCATCGGCAAAGGCGGCGTGGTGCGTGACCCCGCGGCGCGCCACGCCGCGTTGGTGGCTGTCGGGCTGGCCGTCGGGGGCATCGCGAGCCCAGCCGGCCCACCCGCCGTCCTCGGCTTTCGCTCCTCCGGCCTGCCCGGCCCCAAGGGCAACCGTGAGACCTTCGTCTGGCTGGCCGAGCCGGGTCGCGCGCGCGCTGCCCAGAGCTCGGAGGAGATCGAGCACATGGCGAGCGAGGAGGAGTCGTGAGCGCGGCCGAGCACTCTGGGGAGGAGGGGGGAGTCGTGGGCGTTGCCGGCCAGTCCGGGGAGGAGGGGGGAGTCGTGGGCGTTGCCGGCCAGTCCGAAGAGGAGGGGGGAGTCGTGGGCGTTGCCGGCCAGTCCGGGGAGGAGGGGGGAGTCGTGGGCGTTGCCGGCCAGTCCGAAGAGGAGGGGGGAGTCGTGGGCGTTGCCGGCCAGTCCGAAGAGGAGGGGGGAATCGCAAGCGTGGCCGACCAGTCGCCTATCAGCCCGCGCCCGGAGGGCGCCCATCAAAAAAAACCTGATCACGGGGGTGGGGATGTCCTCAACGTCGCCGTGCTCACCCACCGGCGGGTCGAGGACACCCACGCGGCGCTGGGCGCGTTGATCGAGCGAGCTCGCGCGGCAGGGGCGACGTTGTGCTTTGACGTCGAGGAGACCGTCAAGCACGGCCTGTGCGCGGGCCCCGGGGTCGAAGTGGACGCCGCGATCGGTGTGGGCGCCGAGCAGCTCTGCATCGTGCTCGGAGGGGACGGCACGATCCTGCGCGCGCTGCAGCTCTACGCGGGCAGCTCGGTGCCGGTGTTCGCGATCAACTTCGGCGAGATCGGCTTTCTCGCCACCGTCGAGCCGGATGAGATCGAGGATGGCGTCGCGCGCGCTCTCTCCGGCCGCTTCGAGCTGCTGCGGCTCCCAGGGATCGTGCTCGAGACGCCCTGCGGCGAGGAGACCGCGATCAACGACGTCGCGATCCACCGCCGTGTCGGCGAGCGCGTGGCGGAGCTCGCGTACGCGCTCGACGGCCAGGAGGTCGGCTCGGTTCGCTGCGACGGGCTGGTGCTCGCCACGCCCGCGGGCTCGACCGGCTACAACCTCGCCAACGCCGGCCCCGTGATGGCGTGGGGGGTGAAGGGGTTCGTGGTCTCCTTCATTGCGCCCCACTCGCTCACCGCCCGCGCACTGGTCGTGGCGCCAGCCGATCCGATCACGATTCACAACCGCTCCCGCGAGGCATTGGACGTTTCGGTGGACGGGCGCCCCGTCTGCGAGCTGGGCCCCGACGAGCACATCCGTGCCCGCTTCGTCGACGGCGTCGGCACGATCGCGCAGCTTCCCGGCTCCTCCTTCTATCGCCGCCTGCGCGAGAAGTTCGGCCGGCTCGCGCGCTGAGGGTCGCGCCGCAGTCTGACCGTGGCCGAGCCGCGGCTTAGCTCGGGCCTGCCCGGTGGAGCGGGCCTGAGCCTCGGGTCGCGAGGTGGGGCCGACGGTCAGGCGGCTGCACTGCGGACTGCCGCGGGCACGCCGTGCTCGCCGGTGCGCTGCAGCGAATCCACGAAACCGTCGAGCTGCTCACGCGAGAAACGCCTTTGCCCGCCGGGGGTGCGGTAGCACTCGAGGTGCCCCGCGTCCGCCCAACGGCGGATCGTTGCGAGCGAGACGCCCAGGTAGCGCGCCGCCTGCGAGCTGGTGAACACCAGCTGACGGTCGCTGTGCGGGGAGTTGGGTGGCGCGAAGGGCATCGGCGTGTCCTCTCGATTTCGAAGGGCTGGGGCCAGGTGGGCCGAGGCATCGGATGTCGCTCCGGTGCCTCTCTGGGTCGAGTTTCGGCACCTCGGCTCCGGAAGTTGAGCGTCGCGCACCTTTGTGGACGTTTTGTCCACCTTGCCCCACCGGCTTCAATGGCCCGCCCGTTGCTCAGCGGCCCGCGGCGCGTCGGCCCTGAGTTGGAGCGGGCCTGCGGCGGATCGGCCGAGCCGGCCACGCGGCAGGACTTGCGCTGAATCGACTATCGCGGCCGCCTCGAAAGTCCTGCACATGCAAGAAATGCTGCACATTGCAGCGCGTACCCAACCAAAACTAGACAATTCGTCCAACAGTGGTACTATCCTGCGCAAACCTACTCAATTGTAGGTCGCGGTTGCTCTGGAGAGGTAGGGACCGGGGGCCGCATAGCCCCCTGTCATGCGGCCCTGGGCCCCGAGCTAAGGAGGACGAGCATGGGTTACAACAAATAAGCGCCCTTTTGGCTTACGCCAAGCAGTCAGCTTGCTTACGAGCGCCGCTTTTAAGCGGCGCTCGTTTGTGTGAGGCCCGTGTCGAGGCCATGAGGTGCTATCTCGCCGTGGGCTGCGCGATCGCGCGGGCGCGGCGCTCGAAGGCCAGCTCCGCCTCGAAGTCGGCCTCCTCGCCTAGGGCCAGCTTCGCCGGCCCGTTGCGCTCGAGCATCGCCACGAAGCTGTTCACGAGCTCCCCGTCGAACTGGCGCCCCGCCATTCGCCGCAGCTCGGCGATCGCGTCCTGAGGTGTCTTCGTGGAGCGGTAGGAGTCACGCGAGGTCATCGTGTCGTAAGCGCTGCAGATCGCAAGGATCCGCGAGGGCAGCGGGATCTCGTTGCCGATCAAACCGGCCGGGTAGCCGCTGCCGTCGACGTGCTCGTGGTGGTAGAGGATCGCGTCCGCGACCGGCCCGTACCCGTCGAGACGTCCGACCAGCGTCGCGCCGTCCTGCGGATGGCGGCGGATCAGCGCCCAATCCTCGTCGGAGAGAATCTCCGCGTTGAGGATCCGGTCGGGCAGTGCGAACTTGCCGACGTCGTGCAGCAGCCCCGCCGTGTGCACGAGGTCCTGCTCGGACTCGCTGCAGCCTGCCTCTTTTGCGAGCGCACGAGCGTAGCGGGCAACCGCGGCGGCGTGGCGTGCTGTCACGCGGTCGCGTAGCGCGAGCGTCTCGACCAGCGTCGTCAGTACCCCGAGTTGCAGCGAAGCGAGGTGCATCGAGCGCGCCTCCAGCTGATCCGCGCGATCCTCGGAGCGCAGCAGGGCCATCGCCAGGTACTGGAAGATCAGGATGACCAAAACGGCACATAGGAGCACCGGAAAGCCCAGCGTTGCGTAGGCAACTGCGAGGATTGCGGTGAGCCCTCCAGCTGCGATTTGGCCCGGGAGTATCGGCACCAGCACATCCCGCATCTGACTTGCAAGTCGTCGTCCCTCCAGCACCCGATTGTCGATGGCGATCAGCACGAAGTTGAGGACATTCATCAACATGAAGACGGCGAACACCACCAGTGCGAAGGTCACACCATTGGTGATCTGGCCGGCATCTGGATGGTGAACATTCCCAACCAGCGTGTCGACCAATACACGAACGAGCAAGCCGCCGACTACAGGAAAGACCGCAAAGGTCGCGAGATTGTTCAGCCAGGCTGCGGGCGGGAGTCTCCGAGCGGTCGAAGCCCATACCATCGCGGCTACGCCGAAGAGTGCTGCGGGAGCTGGTCCGAGCAACGTCATCGCAAGTACCAATGCGATGAAAGCCGTCGTGATCTGCTGTCCGCGGAGGGTGATGCTCAGCCGCTGCCCTCCGAGAACGAGGGCCATCAGCAGTACCACCAGCTGGAGCGGCTGCCAATCTTCCGGGCGCGAGGTCAACACCGAGGTCACGACCGCGCCCACCAGCAGGATCGCCTCCGCCAGCCAGAAAAGCCGTGTGGTTATCTTGGATGCGGGCATGTCGATCCTCTGTCGTCCTTAACGGCCGATACGGGGTAGCACTTAACGACGGTCCGTCATACCCCGCGAGATCCTGAGTATGTGGTTTGCGCAGACCCTCCCGGCGGCGAATCGGGCACGTCGGTGGACGCTGAGGAGTCGGTCTGAGCCGATGGCGAGTCGAAGGTCGCGGCGGAAGAGAGCGGGTCGCTCGGTGCGGCTTCTGCGCCAGGGCCGGCAGCGCGGAGCATGCCGGTGGCCCACAGCCGTGCGAATCCGAGCGTGGTGGCGGCGATGATCGAGCCGAAGACGAGGAATGCGATCCGCGGCGAGCTCAGTGCCATCACGAGCCCACTCAGGGGGAGGCCGATCAGGGGACACAGGGCCCCGATCGATTCGACGCCGCCCATCAGCCGCCCGCGCAACCGCTCGGGCGTGAGCAGCTGCACGGTGCCCAGCAACGAGGCCCACTGCACGCCGTTGCCAACGCCACCGAGCAGTGCCGCGAATGCCGCGAGGGCCAGCGTGGGCGCGGCGGCGAAGCCGAGGTAGGCGAGCCCCACCGCGAACGTACCGAGCGTCAGCATCGCCCCCAGCGAGCGCCGCGCGCCGCGCGCGAAGAGGAGGCTGCCGCCGAGCTGCCCCACACCCCAGATCGCCAGCAGCGCGCCGTAGCCGACGTCGCCGGCGCGCAGGGTGCCCTTCGCGTAGAACACCTCGACCGGCGCGGCTGTCTCGAAGAAGACCAGCGCCGTGGCTTGGGTGAGCAGCACGGCACGCAGTGCGGGCGCGCCGCGCACGTGCTCCCAGGCCGACGCCAGGCGCGCTCGCACCGAGGCGCCGGCGCGCTCCTCGACATACACGTAGAGGTTCACCACCAGCGCTCCGCAGGCGAGGAACGAGCCCGCGTCGATCAGCAGCGCGACGGGCCCCCCGAAGGCGCGCACGGCGAGTGCGCCGAGCGTCGGCCCGATCACAACCGACGCCGACAGCGCCACGTTGAGTGCCGCGTTGGCGTTGTAGATGCCCTGCTCGGCTCGTTGCTCGCCATTCGCGGATGCCTGCCCGCCGGTGACGCCCGCGGGCAGCCCCTGTGCGCCTGGCGCCTTGAGCCTTACGGCCGGCGTCTGCAGATCCTCCGCACCGGCGCGTGCCGCCTGGGCGCGCAGCAGCGAGCTCGCGGTCAGTTCCACCGCTCCGTCGAGCGCTACCAACACGAGGATCGCGGGCAGCAGGAAGTGCCATACCGTTGCCGCCAGGAGCGCCGCGCATAGAGCCTCGAACGTGTACAGCGCGCTGAGGGTGTGTCGGCGGCTCGAGGCCTCCACGCGGGCGACCAGCGCCGGCACCGCCAGCGCAGGCAGGTAGCGCGCAACGAACAGCGCCGTGACGGCCGCGGCGCTGTGGGTGTGGTCGTAGATCGCCAGCGACAGCGCGACCGTGCCAAACCACGTGCCCAGCTTGTTGACCGTGTAGGCGGCCAGGATCCTCCGCAACCGAGGAGAGGTGGGCAGCATCGACACGCCGCCACGCTAGCGGCTGCATCGGAAGTGAGAGATTCGTCTGGACGAGATGGTGGATTTCGTGCAGGCGAACCGCCCCACGAGGCTCACCAGCCGAGCGTGGCCTCACGGCCGGCGCTTGGTGCCGGGAGTCCGAGCGCCACCACCGGGAGGCTGGGGTGGCGGCTGCCCAGCATGCGCATCAACGATTCCGCGGACACTTCGTCGAGGTCGCCCGCGAGCATCACCACGCTGCTGGCGGGGGCCCGCTCCAGCACCTCCGAGACCGCGCCCGCCTCGCCGAGCTGAGCGCCCTCCGGCAGCGACTCGCTGAGGTTCTGCAACACCGCGGCGCGCTGCGCCGGGTCGGCTCCCGCGACCAGGATGCGCGAGTGTTTTTCGGCGCTGATGGTTGCGGGGCTCATATCGTCACAGGGTGCGTGTCGTCGCGGGGTTCAGATGGTCATGTAGCTCGTGTCGATCAGTTCGGCCTCGCCGACGATCCCAAGTTCAGCTTCGATGTTTCTACTGGCTGACAGACGCGCGAGCGCCGACAGCGCCAGGAACGCCACCGCGGCGATCGCCAGCCATACGAGCGCAACGCCCACCACGGTCATCGCCGCTCGCCCCATTTCGCATTTCGTGTCGCGGTATCGCGCATGGCTGTACCTTTCGGTGTGTCGGCGCCCTGCCTCTCGCCTGTTGGCGGTCCGGAGTGGTGGGAGCCGTTTGAATAGGTCACTGCACACGACATGATGCGGCCTGCGCGGGCATTTGTCTGCCGTCCTGATGGTGCCGATCGTGTCGTCCCAAAGGTGCCGATCGATGTCGTCCCGGTCGGGCACGCCAGGTGCGTCGGGCTCCTCGCTTGGACGATATGTCCAATTGCTTTGATACGTTTCGACCAGCTTGGTTGCAGCAACGGCGGGGCTGCAACCAAGCTGGCTGTGCCCTGTCGGGCTGCCGCCTTCGCGGTCGCTACGGTGTGCGGCATGCAAGCTGGCACCCCAGGCGTGGACCGCCCGATCGAGGTGATCATCGCCGACGATCACGCTGTCGTGCGCGACGGGATCCGCACCGTGCTGGAGCGCGAGGCGCAGGAGTTCATGGTGGTCGCGGAGGCCGCCGACGTGCCAGCGACGATCCGCGAAGTGCGCGCCCACAAGCCCGACCTGCTGACGCTCGATCTGACGATGCCCGGCGGCTCGAGCCTCGCCGCGCTGCCACAGTGCTTCGTCGCCCACCCATCGCTGGCCGTCGCGATCCTGACGATGCGCGAGGATCCCGAGTACGCCCGTCAGGCGCTGCGGGCGGGGGCGCGCAGCTACGTGCTCAAGGAGGCCGAGCCCGCCGAGCTGCTGCAGGCGTTCCGTCTCGCCGTGGCCGGCGGCAACTACCTACACCCGCGGCTGGGCGCGCTGATGGCGACCGGTGGGGAGAGCGCGCAGGAGGGGGCCGCTCTGTCCGAGCGCGAGCGCGAGGTGGTGAGGTTGATCGCGCTCGGCCACACCAACCCGCAGATCGCCGAGCAGCTGCACGTGGCCGAGCGCACCGTCAAGACCTACCGGGCCCGGGCGATCGAGAAGCTGGGCTTCTCCTCACGCGCCGAGCTCACCGCATACGCGCGGCGGCTGGGGCTCGTGGACTAGCGAGTTGATGCGTATCCGGTTAGCTCCAGATGAGGTTCAGGCGGCTCGGCGGGTGATTTGCTGATAGGTGGTGGGGTTGTGCAGGGCGCCGAGTCCGAGGAGGGTCTGGAACGCCGCCATTGGTGTGCTGCGGCGGTTGTGACGGAAGACGTACTCGTCGAGATAGACCTGTAGGTGCTCGTCGGAGACGCCACGGTGCGTGCCGTGCATCCAGGCCTTGAGGTTGGAGGTCGCGCGGTGCGCTCGAGGGAGTAGCTGATCGGACGCAGCGGTTTGTTTCGGGTGCCGGCGATGCTCGTAGCCGTGCTTGCTCAGCACGCGGTAGGACTGAAGCCCGTCGGTATGCACGATTGCGCCGGCGGTGGTGGTCGCCTGGGTGAAGCTGAGCAGTGTCGGCCCTGAAGCGTCGGGCAACACTCGAAGGCGCAGCCGCCCGGAGCCATGTCCGCGGACCTCGATCGCGATACCGACCAACGCCTTTTTTCCGCGCTGGCGGCCACCTTTGAGGCCCTCCTCGCGCCCGCCGAGGAAGAACTCGTCGATCTCGACCTCACTTTTCAGCAGCTCGCGATCGGGGGCGACCATCGCCCTGCGCAGCTTCTGCAGGATTAGCCAGGCAGTCTCATAGCGCGAGAGCCCGAGCTGGCGCTGCAGCTGCTTGGCCGAGATACCCGGGTGGTGAGTGGCGACCAGATAGGCCGCCCAGAACCACGTGAGCAGCGGTGTGTGCGTCTTGTGCATCACGGTCCCCGCGGTCACCGATGTCTGGTGCCCACACGCGGTACATACCCACAGGTGGCGGCGCGTCTGGCCACCGGCCCGCCCGCAGCCACACCCCGGACAAGCAAACCCCTCCGGCCAGCGCGAAGCGAACAGGTACTCACGGCAGGCCTCCTCGGTCGCAAAGCGCTCCTGGAACTCCAAGATGCTCAGAGGATACGTAGGCCGCGACACCCAACAAAGCTACGAAACCACCCGGATGGAGCTAACCGGATACGCATCAGCGAGTTAGTGCGAGCTACACGGCCGCCGAGCGCCCCACGAGCGGCACCTTGAGGCGCACCGTGGTGCCCTCGCCGGCGTCTCCGCAGCCGCCTGTCCCCAGTTCCAGCTCGCCTCCAACCAGCTCGGCGCGCTCGCGCATCCCGGACATGCCGAAGCCGCCCTCCAGCCCATCGCCGCGCGGGCCGAGGCCGGCGCCACCGGCGGGTAGGCCGCGGCCGTCGTCGGCGACCGCCACCCGGACCGTGGAGCCGTCGCCGTTCAGCGCCACGGAGACGACCGCCCGTGTGGCTTGGGCGTGGCGGGAGACGTTGGTGAGGGCCTCCTGCACGACGCGGTAGATCGTGCTCTCGAGCTCGGCGTCGAGCCGCTCGCCGTCGGGGACAAGCATGATCTCCGTGCGCACCTCCAGGCCGTCGATCGCGTGCGCGCGGCGGGCGAGCGCTTCGAGCGCGGGCACCAGGCCGAGGTCGTCCAGCGCCGCCGGGCGCAGCTCGGTGATCAGGTGGCGTAGCCCGTCGATCTCCACGCCGAGACCCTCGAGCACCGCGTCGACGGCCTCGGAGAGCGCCGCCTCTTCGTGGCGGTCGCGTGCGTCAGCGAGTTTCAGGCGCAGCGCGCCCAGACCCTGCACGGTCTCGTCGTGGATCTCGCGCGCCCAGCGCGTGCGCTCGCGCTCGCGGGCCTCCATGCCATAGCGCAGGCGCTCGATCTCGACCGAGCGCTCGGCTGCGAGACGCTGCGCGACACTCGCCGCGAACGCCGCCAGCGCCTGGCGGTCGGGGCCACGGAAGCCGCCGCCGGCGCGCAGCGCGATCACGAGGCCGCCGCCGTGGCCCTCCATGCTCAGCGGCTCGACCAGGACGGCGCGGGCCTCCAGGCCAAGTTCGTGCAGCCACGCCGCCTCCTGCCCACGCGGGCGGTCGAGCGCCACAGGCCGCCCGGCCAGATAGAGGGCGCCCAGCGCGGAGCCCTCCACAGGCATCACCCGCAGCCGCGGCGTGCCGGTGCCGGCGGCGGCGGCGACCCGCAGCTCGGCGCGCTCCTCGATCACCATCAGCAGCGTGGTGGCGTCGAGCAGCGCGAGGCCGCGATCGGCCATCAGGCGCAAAAGCCACAGCTCGGAGCCGGAGAGCATCCGGGAAACCTATCCGCTCGGGGGGTCGAATCCGCCACGGCGCGGTTCGGCCTTCACCCGCCTACCGTCGGCGGTCGAGCCGATGCGAAGCGCCGTCCTGCTGACGGGATGCCCGCGATGCGCGGGTCTACACCTCGGCGACGTGCGCGCGGCCGTTTTCGGAGCGCTCGAGGTGAGCCGCCATGCGCGCTTCGCCCAGCAGCGCGCCCGCGCTCATCCCGGCTCGCCACGGTGCGAGCCCGACCGCGACTCCGAGCGAGCGGCGCCGGCCGGAGGATTCCAGCTTGATCGAGCGCAGACGCAGAAGCATCCGGCGCGCGACGAGCTCCCCCCGCTGCAGGTCGGCCCCGGGGAGCACCACGAGCAACTCGCCCTCGGAGGGACGCCCGACCCGGTCGAAGCGGCGTAGCTCGCGGCGCAGCGCAAGCTCCACATACGCAAGCACTTGCTCGACAAGCGGCTCGCCGTGGGTGCTGCGCAGCGCGGGCAGACCCTCGATGTCGAGCAGCAGGCAGCTGAGCGCCGTGCTGTGGCGGGCCGCGCGGTTGACCTCCTCCTCCAGACGCTCGCGCAGCGGACCCTCGGAGAGGAACTCGATCGAACCCCGCGGCAGGAGCTCGGTGTCACTGATCTCGCGGGCGACCATGCGGTATGCGGGGAGAGATGACAAGCACGTACTACCCAATCAACGCAAGTCTACGGGCTGGCCTCACGCGGATGCGCCCGCCGGGCCGCACCGGTGAAAGTGCGGGGAGCGGTCGTTGGGATCATCCACGCAGCCCAGCGTGACAGCCAGGGCCCTGTGCCGCGGGGCCTCCATGCCCCGCGACGGCGCGCCGCTCACCGATCCGTCGGTGCCCGCTGATACACCTGCACGCGTGCTGCAAGAGTTGTGTGTCGAGAATCTGCTGTTGATCGAGCGGGCCGAGCTGGAGCTGGCGCCGGGGCTGAACGTGCTCACGGGAGAGACCGGCGCCGGCAAGACCGTGCTCGCGCACGCACTCGATCTGCTGCTTGGGGGGCGCGCGCGGTCGGGCATCGTGCGGCCCGGCGCCGGCGAGGCGTATGTCGAGGGCGCGTTCGCCCCGTCCCCGGCGTTGCTGGCGCGACTGCGCGAGGGCGAGTACGGGGAGCTGCTCGCGGCCGACGCCGAGGAGGTCGTGCTGGCGCGGCGCGTGGGGGCCGACGGACGCACCCGCGCATACATGAACGGCCGCACCGTCGCCGTCGTCGACCTGCGCCGGATCGGGGAGGCGCTGCTCTCCTTCTACGGCCAGCACGAGCACCGCAAGCTCACGCTTGCCGCCGCGCAGCTGGAGATCCTCGACGGCTTCTGCGGACCCGTGCAGGCCGTCCGGCGGGCGGCCTGCGCGGTGGCGTATCGAGAGTTACGGGAGCTGACCGAGCAGCTGGAGGGTCTGCGCGAGCTGGACAGCGCGCGTGAGCGCGAGCTCGACCTGCTCGAACACGAGCTCGGTGAGATCGACGCGCTCGCCCCGCAGGAGGGCGAGCAGGAGCAACTGAGCGGCGAGCGCGAGCGGTTGCGCCGCCTCGACGCGCTGTTCGCCGCCGCCGGCGGGGCCGCCGAGGCGCTCGCCGGGGGACAGGGCTACGACGGAGGCTCCGACGCGCCCGGAGCGATGGCGCTGAGCGCGGACGCCGCCGCGCGCCTGGATTCGATCGCGGGCGTCGATCCGGCGCTCGATGCGCTCGCCGAGCGCACCCGCGCGCTGGCGATCGAGGCAGGGGATCTCGCCGGCGAGCTGCGTGACTACGGCGAGCGGCTGCTGGCCGAGGTCGAGGCGGCGGGCGCGGGGGAGACCTCGGACCCCTCGGACGAGTATCGAGGTGGGTTCGACGAGGCGGAGCCGTGGGCCGCCGCGCACTCGGGCCGAGCGGCGGATCGGAGCCACACGGTGGTGGGGTCGCAGGCAGGCGGCCATGCGGCGACCCGGCTGCAGGCAGTCGAAGAGCGTCTCGCGGCGCTGGAGCGTCTGCTGCGCAAGCACGGCCCCACCGTGGCCGCGGTGCTGGAGCACGCTGAGCACGCACGCGCACGACGCGAGCAGCTGCTGGGTGCGGCTGTCGCGATGGAGGAGGCGAGCGTGCGCCTGCGGGCCGCGCGGGCCGTGCTGGATACCAGCGCCACGGAGTTGCGCGCCGCGCGCGAGGCCGCCGCGCCGCGCCTGGGAGAGGCGGTACGCGAGCAGCTCGCCGCGCTGGCGATGCCCGACGCGGCCTTTGCGGTGGAGCTCTCCCCGCGCGAGGTCGGCCCCGCTGGCGGGGATACCGTCGAGTTCACGATCGCCCCCAACCCCGGCGTCCCCGCAGCCCCGCTGCGGGAGATCGCCTCGGGTGGAGAGCTCTCGCGCGTGATGCTGGCGCTGATGACCGTCGCCAACAGCGGCTCAGAGGCGACGCTCGTGTTCGACGAGGTCGATGCCGGCATCGGCGGACACACCGCGCGCGCGGTGGGAGAGCGGCTGCGCGAGCTGGCGGGCACGCGCCAGGTGCTGTGCATCACCCACCTGCCCCAAATCGCCTCGCTCGCCGAGCGCCACTTCACCGTCGTCAAGGACGCTGCCGCGGGTGTCACCCGCACGCAGGTGCAGCGGCTGGGCGAGCCCGAGGTGTTGAGCGAGCTGGTGCGAATGCTGGGCGCGCCCGAGCGCGATCCCTCGGCGCGCCGCCACGCGCGCGAGCTGCGCAAGGCGGCTTGAGCGGGAATCGTGCTAAGCGCCCCGAGCAGGACGCTCTCCAAGGCCGCGATTGGGGCTGACTCTCGCGCTGTGCCTCAACGCAGGGGTCCGCGAAAGCGGGCTCAGCTTGCGTGCTTCTGGGCGGGCGCCGCTTCGCAAAGCAACTGCAGACCGTCGCTCGACACCACCGGCACCAGACCTGCCGCGCATGACGGTTCGGAGCCGTCTTCGCACACGAACCCTTCTTCGCTCCCGTTTTCGCCGCCTTCGACGGCCTCGGGAGCGCTGGCGTCTTCGCAGCGCGCCGGCGTGGCGTCGGAGGGACCGGCATTTCCGCTCCCCGCGGCGCCTGTGCTAGGGCCGTTGTCTTCCGGGCCGCCTTCTGGCTGTTCGCCTTCGGACTGTTCACCACCGTTCGTGGGAGCACGCGACCCGGTTGCGTGTCGATGCGCACCGGTCTTCGAGTGCGTGCGCGCCCGGCCCTTGCGGCGACCCTTGCCTGCGCCTGTGGCGCAGGAGTGGGAGCCGTGCCTGAGACGGCCAGTCGGGTGCGTGCAGGCCGCGCTGTGCGCCCGCGCGTCCGCTGGCGGAGATAGCGCCAGTGCGAGCAGCAGCGCCGCGGCGGCCAGGACAGCCGCAAGAGCTCGGGCGCGAGTTGAGACGGCCGCGATCGCGATCACCGGATCGGGTCTCCTTCGATAGGGGTTGGAGCGCTGCTTACGGCGGGTGCCGTCGCGAGACGCCGGCACGTCGTCTGCATCGGCGGCGGCTCGGACCGAGCGCGAGCTCGTGCGGGGAATTTGGACGAAGGGCTGGGGCTGCAGCGAAGACGGAGTGCGGGCCCATGCTTCGCTGGGTGGCGGCGTGTCCGGAGTTCCGTGGGACCGGGGGCTAGACTCTTCGGGAGTACATGAGCCGCCCCGCGCCCGACCGCCACGCCGATCCGCCGGCCAAGACCCGGTTCATCTTCATCACCGGTGGCGTCGTCTCCTCGCTGGGGAAGGGCATTGCCGCGGCCTCGATCGGGCGGTTGCTGGTCGCGCGGGGGCTGACCGTGGGGCTGCAGAAGTTCGACCCCTACATCAACGTCGACCCGGGCACGATGTCTCCCTACCAGCACGGGGAGGTGTTCGTCACCGAGGATGGCGCCGAGACCGATCTCGACCTCGGCCACTACGAGCGTTTCACCGACGCCAACACCTCGCGCGCCTCCAACGTCACCGCGGGCGGGATCTATGACACCGTGATCCGTCGCGAGCGCCGCGGCGACTACCTCGGGGGCACCGTCCAGGTCGTGCCGCACATCACCGACGAGATCAAGCAGCGCATCGCGCTGATCGCGCAGTCCAGCGACGTCGATTTCGTGATCACCGAGGTCGGCGGCACCGTCGGGGACATCGAGTCGCTGCCGTTCTTGGAGGCCATCCGCCAGTTCCCCGTCGACGTGGGGCGCCGGCGCTGCATGTTCATCCACCTCACGCTCGTCCCCTACATCGGCCACGCCGGCGAGCTGAAGACCAAGCCCACCCAGCACTCCGTCAACGAGCTGCGCCGTATCGGGATCGCCCCCGACATGCTGATGTGCCGCTCGGAGGGCTCGCTTTCGCAGGAGATCCGCAAGAAGATCGCCTTGTTTGCCAGCCTGCCACCCGAAGCGATCGTTTCGGCATGCGACGTGGACAACATCTACAAGGTGCCGCTCACCTTCCGCGAACAGAGCGTGGACGACTGCATCCTCGAGCACTTCGGCGTGCAGGCCCCCGAGCCCGACCTCGCCAGTTGGATCGAGCCGATCGAACGGGCCGAGCGTGCCGGCGAGGGGGCGGGGGAGCGGACCGGCGAGAGTGCGGAGCGGGCCGGCGGGGGAGCCGACGAGGCGGCCGGTGGGCGCGCGATCAACGCCGTGCGGATCGCGATCGTCGGCAAGTACGTGCAGCTGGAGGACGCCTACCTGTCGGTCTCCGAGGCGCTGCGCCACGCTGCCGCGCTGCAGGACGCGCGCGTGCGGATCGAGTGGGTGGACTCCGAACTGCTGGAGGGCGCCGGCGCGAGCGGGAGGCACGACCGCGAGGATCGCGAGCGTGCCCGCGAGCTGTTGGGCGCGGTTGACGGCATCCTGATCCCGGGCGGCTTCGGCGGGCGCGGGATCGAGGGCAAGATCGCCGCCGCCCAGATCGCGCGCGAGCGGCGCGTCCCCTACCTGGGCATCTGTCTCGGGATGCAGGTCGCTGTCGCCGAGTTTGCGCGCAACGTCGCCGGCATGGAGGGCGCCAACTCGACCGAGTTCGACCTCGAGACACCGTTCCCGGTGATCGATCTGCTGCCCGAGCAGAAGGAGATCGCCGACCTCGGCGGCACGATGCGACTCGGGGCCGACCCGATCAAGCTGCACGAGGGCTCGCGTGCGCGGGCGATCTACGGCGAGGCGGTTGTGTACGAGCGCCATCGCCACCGCTACGAGGTCAACAACCTGCTGCGCCGTCAGCTGCAGAACGCGGGCCTCGGCATCTGCGGCACCTCGCCCGACGAGCGACTCGTCGAGACGATCGAGCTGCCCGAGCACCCCTTCTTCGTCGCCTCCCAGTTCCACCCCGAGTTCAAGTCTCGCCCCGAGCGCCCCGCGCCGCTGTTCCGCGAGTTCGTCGCCGCCGCGCTGCGGCACGCGGGCAGCGGCCAGGTCGGCGATGAGCCCCCCGAGCCCGACCGATCGCGGATGGTCGCTGAGAACCGGTGAGCGCTTCACCTCGCGCTGACGAGCTGGAGCGCCGTTACCTGCACGACATCTTCGCCGAGCTCTGTCGTGCCGAGACTCCCTCCGGCCACGAGCGCGCCTGCGCGCGACTGATCGAACGGGAGCTGGGGGCACTGGGGATCGAGGTGCAGGAGGACGACGCCGCGGCGGTGGCGGGCTCTGACTGCGGCAACCTGCTTGCGCGGATCGGCGACCCGCCCTCCCCTAGAGGCTCAGCGGGCGAGCGGCAGAGCATCCTGCTGTGCGCGCACATGGACACCGTGCCGCTGCTCGCCCCCGTGGAGCCGGTCCTGCGCGATGGGTTCTGGGAAAACGCCAACGCGGGGATCCTCGGCGCCGATAACAAGGCTGCCGTCGCCGTGCTGCTGGTGCTCGCCCGCCGTCTGCATCGCGATCGTGCCGGCGCCCATCGACCCGGAGTGCACGGAACTGGCGTTCACGGACCCGGTACCAACCCACCCGGCACCCACCTCTCCGAGGCTGCCGGTGCGTCGGTGGACGTAGAGCTGCTGTTCACCGTCGGCGAGGAGCGCATGCTCGCGGGCGCCCGCGCGTTCGACCGCGCGCGCCTGCACAGCGACTTCGGCTACGTCTTCGATCACGCCTCGCCGATCGGCGAGGTGGTGCTCTCCGCGCCGACCCACCACCGCCTGCAGGCGACCTTCCGCGGTGCCGCCGCCCACGCCGGGGTGCGGCCCGAGGAGGGTCGCAGCGCGATCCTCGCCGCCGCGCGCGCGGTCGCCGACATGCGTCTCGGCCGGATCGACGCGCACACGACTGCCAACGTCGGCACGATTGCGGGCGGCTCCGCGATCAACGTCGTCCCCGAGCACTGCTCGATCCTCGCCGAGGTCCGCGCGCAGCGCGACGAGCGCGCCGAGGAGATTCTCGGTGAGCTGCTGGACTGCGTACACGAGGCCGCCAACCTCCCCGAGTGCGAATGTGACGTCGACGTCACCGTGCAGCGGATGTTCACCGGCTACCGCACCCCATCTTCCGCGCCGGCGGTGCGCGCCGCCGAGCGCGCGCTGCGAGCCTGCGGGCATGAGCCGGTGCGGATCGCAAGTGGCGGCGCCTCCGACGCCAACGCGCTGGTTGCCGCCGGCCTGACCGTCGTCAACCTCGCCAACGGCACCGAGCGCAACCACGAGCCCGATGAGCGGGTCAGCGCCGCGGCGTTGGAGGCGATGTTGGAGATCGCGCTGGCGCTGCCGGCGGCGGTTGCCGCCGTCCTGGATGACGCCAGCCAGTAGGCGGTCCCGCTTGTGTCGATCGGAGCATGGTGAGGGCCCGCAAAAGTTGCTTGACCGATCCACGCGCAGGAACAGCGGCACGGGGGGCGAAGCAGGGCATGAGTGTCTGCCCTCCCGTCCACCCCTCCCGCGCAGGATGAAAGCCCGCTCACCCCGATGTCTCGCATCCACACGTCTGGTGTGCCGAGCACCCGCGTGGAGGCGACCCCGACTCCCACCTCCGTCACACCACCCGCCAGCGACGATCTCGTTCGCCTCGCGCTCGACTTTCTCGCCTATCTAGAGCTGGAGCGGGGGCTCTCGCGTAATACGCTGGAGGCCTACCGCATCGATCTGTCGCAGCTCGGCGAGTTTCTGCGCCGTCGTGGTTTGAGCCCGCTCGACGTTGGTCATCGCGACCTCGCGGCGTTTCTCTCCGAGCTCGCCGACGGTACTGAGAATCGGCCCGCGGTGGCGCCCGCCACGCTGCAACGCAAGGCCGCCTGCTTGCGCTCCTTCTATAGGCATCTGCGCCGCGAGGGTCTGCTCGAGCACGATCCGACCGCCGAGCTGCGTGGGCCCCCGCGCCTGCAAAAGCTACCGCTGGTGCTCACGCGCGAGGAGGTCTCGCTGCTGCTGCGCCAGCCCACGGGGATGGAGCCGCTCGCGCTGCGCGACCGTGCGCTGCTAGAGGTGATGTACGCGTGCGGGCTGCGCGCCTCGGAGACGATCGCGCTGGAGCTCGGCGACGTGGATCTCGAGGAGGGGATGCTGCGCGCGCACGGCAAGGGCTCCAAGGAGCGTATCGTCCCCGTCGGGAGTGCCGCCATCGCTGCGTTGCGTGCGTGGTGCGAGCGCGGGCGCCCCGTTTTGGCCGGGGCCGCGGCCCGATCCGCGACCCGCCCGGCGCCTGCGGGTGGCGGCTCCGAGATGCGTCCTTCGGTGCAGGGTGCGTCGGGTGTGCATGCGCTCTTCCTCAACCACCGCGGCCGGCCGCTCACACGCCAGGGCCTCTACAAGATCGTGCAGGCCCACGCCCGCACCGCCGGGCTCTCCGAGCGCATGAGCCCGCACACGCTGCGCCACACCTTTGCCACACATCTGCTCGCCGGCGGCTGCGATTTGCGCTCGGTGCAGGACATGCTCGGCCACGCCGATCTCGCCACCACACAGATCTACACCCATCTCTCATCGGAGCGTCTGAAGGGTGTCTACTTCGAGGCTCACCCCCGCGCGAAAGCGTGAGCCGCATATGCTGGGGCGACCTTGCCCGAGCTGCCCGAGGTCGAGACCATCCGCCGCCAGCTTGCCCCGCTCGTCGAGGGCCGTTGCCTGCTGCGCGTGGAGATCCTCGATCCGCGCTGGTCGCGCCCGCTCACCCCCGAGGAGTTGGCCGACGCACTTGTGGGGCGGCGCGTCGAGCGCCTCGACCGGCGCGGCAAGTACCTCCTGTGGCATCTCTCTGATGAGGTGTTCCTCGCGCAGCATCTGCGCATGACCGGTGCGGTTTTGTGTGAGCCCTCTGCGGAGCCGACGCATGTGCGCGTGCGCATCGAGCTGGGTGCGTCGAGTAGAACGCGAGCACCGGGAGCTCCTGCGCCAGCCGCGTCCACCCGGTCGCGCGGCCCACGGCGGCGGCGCCTGGTGATCGTCGATCCCCGTCGCTTCGGCACGGGCGAGCTGCTGCTGGGGGAGGATGCGATGGAGCGCTTTTTCGCCGCGCGGCTGGGGCTGGAGCCGTTGGACGAGCGCTTCACGGCCGAGCACCTGCACGCGCTGGCGCGCGGGCGGGCCGCCCCGGTAAAGGCCTTTCTGCTCGACCAGCGCCGCATCGCCGGCGTCGGCAACATCTATGCCGACGAGGCGCTGTTCCGCGCCGGCATACATCCGCTGCGCCCCGCGGGGCGGCTTTCGCCCGCCCAGTGTTCGCGCTTGCGCGAGGGCGTGATCGAGGCGCTGGGCGAAGGGATCGACGCGCGCGGGGCCACGATTGATGACTTTCGCCACGTCGACGGCGTGCGCGGCTCCTTCCAGGATCGCTTCCTCGTACACCGTCGCGAGGGCCTGCCCTGCCCGCGCTGCGGCACCGCGATAGTGAAGATGGTCGTCGGTGGGCGCGGCACCTATGTCTGCGAGCGCTGCCAGCCGCGCCCTCGGGGTGTCGGCCCCCGAAGAGGGAAGCAAGCCGCCGGCCGATTGTCGGGCGGTCGGCTGGTTGGGCGTTGAGGGGTGGCGCGAGCTGAGAGCGGGCGCGTGCTCTCGGCCGCTCAGGCTGCCAGCAGCTCGTCCAGCCGGCCGCTCTCAGCGGCGGCCTGCGTCTCGTTGAAGCCCCCCACCAGCCGGCCGTCGACGAGCACCTGGGGAAAGGTCATCATCCCGGTTTTCGCGGCCAGCTCCACGCGGCCTGCGGGATTCTTGGAGAGGTTGACCTCGGCGAACTCCAGCCCGCGGGACCGCAAAAGGCCCTTGACGCGAGCGCAGTAGGCGCACGGCTCGGTCGTGTATACGGTGATCTTGCTCATTACTTCATAAAGTATAGCAAGCCGAGACCGGGCAAAGAAAGACCGAGGGCCCGCACTGGGCGGGCCCTCGGCAGTCGCTTGGCGCGATCCTTTACTTCTTCTTGTGCTTCTTGACCTTCTTGGTCTTCTTCCTCTTCTTGGAGGCCGCGTTTGCTTTTTTGTTCTTGGCGCTGCCCGTGGGCGTATCGGTGAGCGCTCCAGGAACCGAGGTCACCAACGCTGGCTTGGCAAGCGCTGTCACTTCTTCTTCATGTTTTTTCTCTTCTGCTTCGCGCCTTGTCTTTTCAGCCGCCGCTTCTGCTTCGCGCCTGGTCTTTCCAGCGGCTTCTTCCGCAGCGCGTTTTTCATCGGCTTTTGTGATTTCTTCTGCAGTTCGTTTTTCGAATTCTTCTTTCGACTTTTCTTTTTCGTTCTGCCGTTTTTCTTCAGCGGCTTCTTTTTCGTGCTGCCGTTCTTCGGCTGCTTGTTCCCTTTCGTGCTGTTTCTTTTCAGCCGCTAGTTCTTTTTCGCCCTGCTTCTTTTCGGCTTCCTTTTTTTCTTCGGCTGCCTTTTCTTCGGCGGCTTTCTTTTCGGCGGCTGCTTTTTCTTCGGCGGCTTTCTTTTCGGCAGCCGCTTTTTCTTCTGCTTCTTTCTTTTCCTTCGCACCGAGGTTCGTCGAGAAGTCGACGAGATGATCGCGGACGATCTCCTCGTTTTCGTACCGCGCAGTGAGATCGACCGATGCGAACGTGCTGTCCACCAGATCGATCGCCGCCAGGCCTTCATCGTTTGTGGTGACGCAGAGGTGATTGGAGCCCACGTCGTATGGATCCTTCACCCAGCTGTCACCCAGGAAGACCTCGGTGCCCTTGCCCAGCAGCTGCCCGGGATCTTCCAGCTGATCGCCGTTGGTGGGATTGCTGAACGGGTAGATCCCGGCTTCCTGCTGTGCGTTGAAGCACACCGTCTCATCGACGATTGGACGCCCGTCGATGTCCTGTGCCTTGGCGACGACGATCCGCACGTTCTGTTCGTTTGCGCCGTTGCCCTTGGGGAACTCGAAGAATTCCTTTTCCCACTTCGACCTGACTTTCTTGACCAGCGATCCTTCTGAGCCCTGCTGCCTGTAGTCGACCGGCTGGTAGGGATACACGGCCGTGGCGGAGATCGACGATTCGCCGATGACTTCGTTGTACAGGTTCTTCAGGTCGCAGCCGCCGTCGGCGTTCTTGATGATCTTGCCTGCTTCACTTTCGCCTTCGGCTCCGCCGAACACGGGGATGTGGTTCAGGTAGAACCCGTCGCCCGGCGTGTACGTCACCAGCACTTCGCCGCGCTCGTCGGTGTAGAACGTTTCGTTCAACGAGCCGCTCGGGGTCTGGTAGTAGGTCGAGCCCTCCTCATCGTCCTGGCCGCCGGTGCGCTGCAGGCAGCCCGTCGATTCGGCGGTGCGCGACCCGGTGCTGAGCACCGATGTCCAGAACTTGTACGGTTCGGGGTGTTTGTTCAGGAACCCGGGGAAGTCGCCTCCGGGGCTTGGCCCGTCGATCCCCGACGCCTGAGCTTCGGGACGATCGGTGGCCGGGATGTAGGCACTGTAGTACGGGTTGTTCGAGTAGATCGCGGCCTTGCTCGCGCCCGAGATCTGACCCACGCCGCCCAGGCTCGAGCCGCCTTCGTTTGCCGCGAGATGCACGTCGACGCGCATCGCCGGCATCGGGGCGTCGTCGGCGTTGAGGCTGCCGTTGCTGAGGAGCGTTTCGGTGACCTGCGGATCGAACGGTCCGACCACATCTGAATTCGTGCCTTCATCCGGGCTTCCGTGAATGTCCCACAGGCCCGGGTTGCTGCCCGGCGGTTCGGTTTCTCCGGAGCTGCTCGCCAGCGCGTCGGCCAGGGTTTCCCAGCTTTCGGGCAGGCTGTAGCTCGCTTCGGGGAGGACGTTGTGCAACGGCGAGGCCGGTTCGACCGGGAAGTTGCCCGTCACCTTTACCTGAACGAGGCCCTGGTCTGCGCTCGATTCGGGTTCGGAGAGGGGCGATGGCACGAATTCGCCGTCGCCCGAAGGATCGCCACCGTAGGGGAGCTCGGTGAGCGCCGGCTTGTTGACCGTCAGCCAGATCGCCAGGAACTGATGCGAGAACACGACTGCTCCGGCGCTGTTCGTGACGACCGCCCGGATCCGCGCCAAGCCCGGATTCAGCGACTTGTAGTCGATCTTCACGCAGCCGTCGCCGGCTTCGGCCTGGCTGCTGCCCGCGCTCGGAGCGAAGAACGCCTGGGTCCCGGATTCGGGCGCCGGGATCTCAGCCGGATCGGGGTTGCCCGACCAGTCCTCCTCCTGGAAGTTGACGTGCTGGCCGCCTTCTTCGCTGGTGTTGATTGCCGGGTCGCACGCCACCAGGCGCACGTGCTCGCCGACCCACGCCACATACGGGATGTTGGCGCTCTGCGGGCCGTCGGATGTGGATGTGAACGTCTGGCTCGGAGCGGCAGCGGCGCCAGCCGTGAGCGTGCCGAGGGCCAGCACCGCCGCTCCTACCGCGGAAACGAGTCCCGCGATCATTTTCCGTTTGACTTGTGGTCGCATTGTGTGCGGCCTCCTCCTTGAGTGAGTGAGCTGAAAGTGCCTTCCAACGGACACGAGGTGTGAAATCACGACGGTCCCACTACGGGTATTTCATCGCCGGGATGCTATGGGCATTCGACTCATTGCACAATCATCATGTGGGGTAGTTTTTTGCCCCACTAATTTGGGTAGGCGGAGTGCCACCCCAAAGGTTGGACGGCTGCCCAAGTCAGCTCGTGTGGACTCGGTCCGATTGAGCTATTAACTCGTCCGCCGGATGCGTGAGAGGCTGATTGGGACCCTGGGCCTGCTGCCCAACGGCCTGCATCGCCTGTACGCGGTTGCGCACGCCCAGCTTGGAGTAGATCGTGCGCAGGTGGAACTTGACCGTGTTCGATGAGATCGTGAGGTGGCTGGCGATCTGCTTGTTGCTCATCCCGGAGGCGAGCAGCGCGAGGATCTCGCGCTCGCGCGCGCTCAGTGTGGCGAGCGGGTTATCCGTTTGCGCGGAGGCCGACTGCCAGCCTGCGGGCATCACCGCGCGGCCCTCGAGCACGTTGCGCAGAGCGAGGATCGTCTCCTCGACCGTGTCGGATGTCAGCACGACGCCCTCGGCGCGCTCCTCGATCGCGCAGCGAACGACAGCCGGTGTGGCCAGCTCGCACAGCAGCAGGATCTTCAGCTTGGGATGGGCGCCCTTGATCTCCGCAACCGCCTCGGGGCCGGCGACGGGATCGTCGGTATAGACGATCGCGGCCTGGGGACGCAACCTGCCGGTGCGCATTGCGGCGTCGAGCTCGCGCCAGCTCGGATAGACGCCGACCACTCTGCATCCGCCTTTTGTGAGCATCCAGGCGAGCGCCTCGGCGACCAGCGTTTCGGCTCCGCCGACGATCGCGATCCTGGGCTCAACCGTCGCCACTTGCGATCTGCGCGTACAGGTTGGCGGCCTCGACACGGTTGCGCACTCCCAGCCGCGAATACAGGGCACGGATGTGAAACTTGATCGTGTTTGGGCTGAGCTCGAGGTCGAGGGCTATCTCGTCGTTGCGTCGGCCCGCGGCGATCAGCGCCAGGATCTGGCGGTGACGAGGGCTCAACCTCGCTTCGCACCCCGGTTGGGCGGGGAGCAGCTGCTGCCATCCGGCTGGAAGCACGGTGCGCCCGGTGGTGGTGTAGGCGAGCGCGGCAAGTATGTCCTCGGTGGAGTAGCTCTTCAGCAAGACCCCGCTCGCCCGGTGCTCGATCGCGCAACGAACCACCTCCTCGCGGGCCGTGCGGCAGAGCAGGACGATCCGGGAGCGGCTGCACGTCGGGCTCAGTTCTCTCATGGCGACGGCGCACTCGCCGAGCTCCCCGCCGTCGCAGTCGAGCAGGAGCACGGCTGGAGAACGCTTGAAGTCCGCGGCGAGAAATTCGGCCGCGGTGGCGAAGGCGCCCAGGACCTGCAGCCCGTCCTGGGCTGTGAGCAGGCTGGCGGTGGCGTCGCGCAGCAGACGCTGCCCGCCGATCAGCGCGATTGTGATCGCGGGCCGAGGACGGTCCAGGTGGGGGCGACCCCGCCACTCGGTGGATAGGCCGGCGGCATTCCCGGTGGGCAGCGGTGGCCCGGGCAGGACATCTAGGCCTGGCATTGCATCCCGTCTCATTCCCGTTTCTCTCGGCGTGCAAGGGAGCTTCCGCGCTACCCAGCTGGTGGTACGGCGCTGCCGTGCCACCAGCTGTCGCTGTCCGCCATCCACCGAGAGGCTTGCCTGCCCGAGCATACACAGGGCTGGGGGACACGATCCTTGCCTGTGGCACGGATCTATACGATTGCTTCAGTCGGAATGTATGTAGTTGAACGTCGGAAAGGCCACGTCGCGTACCCCGAGTTGCAGGGGAACCGCAAAATTCATCAGACCAATGACAAAAGGCATGGCTACGAAGAAGATCATGAGTGTGCCGTGCGCCGAGAAGATCTGATCGTAGTGCTCCGGAGGCAAGTAGCCTGGGGCGTGGAACGCAAACGCCTGTTGCGAGCGCATCATCAGCGCATCGATGAAGCCGCGCAGCAGCATGACGAGCCCAAGGACGCAGTACATGATGCCGATACGCTTGTGATCGACGCTCGTGATCCATTCGCGCCAGAGATAGGGGATGTAGCCCTTGGCCCAGACCCAGATCAGTACGCCGCAGATGAACAGAACCACGAATGCTCCGGCGGCGAGCGGGATCGGTTGATCGAAGGGAATGGCCTGCCAAGTCAGCTTGCCCAACACGTCAATTCCCTTGCCGTGCCGATGGCACGGCATCGATCCGCCCTGGGGACGGTCCCTCGCCGGGGGGCAGCCTCTGCGAGACGATGTCGCCGTACAGATCGCGCTGAACCGCCCGATAGGTGTAAGGCTTTAGATTAGTGCTTTGCGTGAGCAGGTTGCGGTAGGCCGCCTCGTCCAAAACGGGGCCGGAGGCGCTCGTTGCGCCGGCCCACGCCGCGAATTGCTCGGGCGTGACGGCGTGCAGATCAAACGCCATGTCGGAAAAGCCAGCACCGCTGAAATGCGCCGAGAGGCCGTGATAGATCCGGGCCGATCGGCCTGTAGGTTCAGCTGGGTCGTCATGCCGTACATCGAATAGATTTCGCTGCCGAGGCGCGGTAAGAAGAACACATTGAACACACTCGCGGAGGTGATTTGAAAGTGCAGCGGCGTCCCTGCCGGCGCCACCAGATCGTTCACCGATGCGACTCCCTGCTCCGGGTAGATGAACAACCACTTCCAGTCGAGGGAGACCACCTGAATTTCGAGGGGCTTGGCGCCGGAGGTGAGCGGGCGGGCGGGATCGAGCAAATGAGACCCGATCCAGGCGATGCCGCCGAGGAAAAAAACCACCAGCGCCGGAATCGACCAGACGATGAGCTCGATGCGCCCGGAGTACGACCAGGTAGGCAGGTAGCGGGCACGGGTGTTCGAGGCGCGAAACCACCACGCAAATGCCAACGTCGCCAGTATCGTTGGAATGACGATGGCCAGCATGATCGCCAATGCATGAGAAGAATGCTGCGATCGGCCGCCCCGATCGGTCCTGCGGGAGAAAGAACAGCCGTATGACAGCCCGCGAGCGTCAATGGCCCGAGCGCGGCACACGTCGAACGCGCGGACCACATATTGGCGCGGATTCTCACCACCCTATCATCCACTCATCGGCGCGATCTTGGCAACCGCCAGATTTGGGCGTGGCCATGAATGCGCCGTCAAATCACGCTGCTTTTGTCCAATTCGCCGAGCCGGGCAATCGATACCCTACAGATCGGCTCCTGGCCAGAACCCAAAACTATCACGAATCCGTTCACTAACTAAGGAGTGAGTTTTCATGCGTAAGCTATTGTTGAGTATCTTCGCTAGCGTTTTTGTGTCCACCGTTGCGGCGGCAGCGGGAGCCGACTCCGCTGCGCCGCCAATTCAGGAGGGCGCCATACCATCAGGGTACGTGTGGCTCAGCGGCGGCACGGTTGCCGTGGCATCGGCTATAGCTGGGGTCATGGGACGCTTTACTACAGCAAAAATCAAAAACAGTACAAGTTCAAGCTGTCGGGCGTTTCGATCGCCGACGTAGGGGCAGCCGGCATTAACGCCGAGGGAGAGGTCTACAATCTGTCCAAACCGTCGGATCTCAGCGGCAAGTATTCGGCCGTCACGGCCGGCGTGACGATCATAGAGGGCGGCTCGGTCGCCTATCTCAAGAATGACAATGGCGTGGTTATCAAGCTGCACTCGCAGACCGGCGGCCTGCGATTCAACCTATCCGCCAACGGGGTTACCATCACTCTCCAGCCAACGTAAATTGGCGCGGGCGATGCGCATATCTGTGATCCGCAACGCCCCGGTCGTGTCCGCTCAGCGGATGCGATCGGGCGGCGGCGATCGATGATGATGTCCCCTCAATTTCTGCCTACCGATTGCCGATCGCCGAAGCAACTACGCGCTCGCGCAAGAGGCTGCGTTCCCGCGCGTTGCTCGCCAGGGATGCCGCGTTCGAAAATTCCGCTCGCGCTTCCTCAAAACGCCCGAGCCGCTCCAGTAAGTCGCCCCGCACGCTCGGCAGAAGGTGGTAGTCGCGCAGGCGCGACTCGTTCCGCAAGCGTCGACGATCTCGAGCGCCGCCGCAGGTCCATAGGCCATCGATACCGCGACCGCGCGATTCAAGGCGATGATCGGCGAGGGCTGCACCTCGGCGAGCGCGTCGTACAGCGCGACGATGCGAGGCCAATCGGTCTCCCCTGCCGTGCGGGCGCGGGCGTGACAGGCCGCGATGGCACCCTGCAAGGTGTAGGGACCGAGCGGGCCGCCGAAACTCTCGGCGCGCGCGAGCGCCGCGAGTCCTCGGCGAATAAGCAGTTGATCCCACAGGCTCCGATCCTGGCGCATCAGGAGAATCGGTTCTCCCGATGAGCTCACCCGCGCGGGCGTGCGAGAGGCCTGTAGCTCCATCAGGGCGACCAAACCATGGATCTCCGGTGCGCCCGGGTCGATCTCGGCGAGGATTCTGCCGAGACGCAGTGCCTCTTCGCACAGCCCCGGCCGCATCCAATCTTCGCCCGAGGTTGCCGCATATCCCTCGTTGAAAATGAGATAAATGACTTCAAGCACCGCGTCGAGGCGCGTGGCGCGTTGGGCCGGCCCCGGAACCTCGAAAGGCACGTGAGCCTCGCTCAGCGTGCGCTTGGCGCGCACGATGCGCTGCTGGATGGCGGTTTCCGAGGTAAGGAAGGCGCGCGCGATTTCCGCGGGCGTCAAGCCGCCGAGCAACCGCAGGGTCAGCGTCACGCGCGCCTCCGTTTGCAGCATGGGGTGACATGCGACGAACATGAGCCGCAGTAGATCATCGGCGATCGAATCGGCCTCCTGCGCGCCGATGTCGCTGCCACCCAGCAAGTCAGGATCGTGCGTCATGAGGAGCGCTCTTTCGTTCCGTCATCTGCCGGCGCCGGAGTTGATCGATGGCTCGATTCTTCGCGGTCGCCATGAGCCAGGCACCGGGGTTCTCCGGGAGGCCCGTGGCGGTCCACTGCTCGAGCGCCGCCACCCAGGCGTCTTGCGCGATCTCCTCTGCGAGTCCCACATCGCGCAGCATGCGGGCCAGTTTTGCGATGATCTTGGCCGCTTCCATGTGCCACACGGCTTCGATCGTTCGTTCCAGTGCGCCGCGATCCACTGCACATCCTCAATGCAAAAGCCGCATCATTCGAAGCAGGGACCGAGCTCGCGCACTTCGATCATCGCCCATTCGGCCGCCGGGCACTGCTGCGCGATCTCGATCGCCTGCGCACGGGTAGCGCAGGTAAGCAATAGGAAGCCGCCGATCATCTCCTTCGCCTCCGCGAAGGGTCCATCCCGGACCGTCGATTTCTCGCCCCGCTTCGTTACCCGCACACCGGCTGCATCGGTCTTCAGGGATTGGCTCATGGTGAGCAGGCCCCGCTCCCGCAGCCCGGCCGTGAACTCGACCATCCGCCCGTAGAGAGCTCGGCCCTCGCTTTCCGAGCGTTCCGCACGGTCGCCGACTTTCTCGACCACGAGCAACATGTACGCCATCCGCTGAACTCCTGGATTTCCGCCGAGCTACCTCGAGGATATCGGCTGCAATTCGCCGTTGACTATCCTAGGTGTGCCGAATTTATCGGTCAGCATGCCCCAGTTTGAAGCATGAGACGACTCCGTGCGTCGTGCTAGGTTTTCAATTCCGCCGCCGCCGCGGCCCCGAAATCCTCGAGTGCGAACACCGGACGGATCTCGATATCCGAATCGGTGAGCATCGGATTCGGGCAGCGCTTGACCCACTCCACGGCCTCTTCGATCGAGCGGACCTGCCAGAGCCAAAAACCCGCGATCAACTCCTTGGTTTCTGCGAACGGACCGTCGATCACCGTACGGCTCTTGCCCGAAAAGCGTACGCGCTTGCCGTCGCGGCTCGGCTTCAGTCCCTCCGCAGCGAGCAAGATGCCGGCATTCACGAGCGATTGGTTGAACTCGCCCATCGCGCTCAGCAACTCGGGCGTAGGCATGACGCCCGCCTCGCTGTCTGCGGTGGCTTTGACGAAAATCATGACTTTCATCGCACTTTTCTCCGGAAGTTCAATAAGTTTGAACGCAACAGGCCAGGTCGACAGACGCAACTCTCGAGCTCCGACATTCACTGCGACGAAGGACTCGCCCTGATATCGACAGCCGCGGCCGATTTTTTTGATTCTTCGTGCGGCCATCCTTGCGCACGCGTCCCGCAGCGCGGATTGCGCGGTGTCGAATCCGGACGCGCTCGTTCGTCTTATGGTCAGGAAAGTTTGAAACGAGAGACCGCCCCATGACAACCGCGACGCGAGCCACGAGGAACAGCCCTTCTCTTCGACACGGTCAGCGTGGCGAGACTGCGTTCGGAAAGCAATCGCGATAATGAAAGATTTTGGTCCGTACGCGGCCATCGAGCTCATTTTGCCCGGAGGCTCGCTGATCGCCGTGCTGCTGTGGCTTTATCGGCGCGCACCCGGCGCCGTCCCCCATCTCGCCCCCTTGATTTTCTTGGCGTATCGCGGCGCCGTGTGCGCCCAATTTCATCCGAGGCTAGGCATAGGTATCGATGAGTCGGATTCTGGCACTGCCACCCGAGAGATTTTGCATGCGGGCATATTCGGCGGCGCCGGCGGATAGCGCCCGACCGGACGAAGGCTGAGGGAGGATGCGTTGGGCGGACACGGCCGGTACTTCGGGCGCATCGAGGACGGCCGCCGATGCGGCCAGAACGCGCTGACTGCCGACGGGGGCCAAGAATTGCACCTGGCTTGAGTCTGCGGCGAGCGTGCCGGCTGCA
>CAVVTQ010000011.1:0-55219 GCA_963751195.1 uncultured Solirubrobacterales bacterium | reverse complement strand
TATCACGCATAATCCGAAATCGCGTGGTGGGTTTGGCGACTGGCTGATTTCGACGGTAAACTACCCATCGAACGTCCGAAATCGATGAACTGATGCTGCCAGGTAAATCTGTGACTCGGGCATTGGCCGGCTCCCGTCGCGAGTGCGAATGGCGGGACTCGCTTCGCTGGACTCTCGACCGCCCCACCGAGCGGGACGGGATCTCCGATCGGCCAGCACACCCCTCTCGGGATGGGTCCTTAGCCGGTCTCGTATGTCGGCGTATGCCGGCCGAGGCGGCGCCTACACTCGCAGTCGATATGCCTGGACCGCTGAAGACTGAGGCTGTGGTGCTGCGCTCGATGCGCTATGGGGAGGCGGATCGGATCCTGCACGTCTACACCCCCCACCGCGGGCGGGTCAGCGCGATCGCCAAGGGGGTACGGCGCGCGCGCAGCCGCTTCGGGGGGCGACTGGAGCCGTTCTTCCGCCTGCGCTTGGAGCTGCACGAGGGACGCGGCGAGCTGCTCACCGTCACCGGCGCCCACACCATCGATGGCCATCCGCGCCTGCGCGAGGACGCCGGCGCGCTGGACGCCGCCGCGCGCGCCTGCGACGCGGTGGGACGGCTGTTCGAGACGTCCGAGCCCCACCCCGGCGTGTTCAACCTGCTCTGCCGCCAACTCGCACTGCTCGACACGCGGGCAGGTGGCGCTACGCGCGCTATGGCGCTGCAGTTCCGCCTGAAGCTGATGCTCGCCGCGGGCCTTGCCCCACATCTAGGGGCGTGTGCGCATTGCGGGGAGCGCGAGCACCTCGCCGGCTTCTCCGGGGCCGCTGGCGGGGTTGTGTGCGGGGCCTGTGAGGCGGGATCGTTCCCACTGGGGGAGGATGCCCACGGCTTTATGACCGACGCGCTCGGGCGGGCCCTCGCCGAGACCCCCAACGCGCCCGAGCGCGCTCTCGGCCAGGTCGAGCGCGCGATCTCCGAGACGCTCGAGCACCACGCCCACCTGCGGTTGATGCCGGCCGCTGGCCGAAGCGGGGATGCGAAAGTGTCCCCCGTCTTCGGCCGAAGCGGGGATGCGAAAGTGTCTCCCGCCTTCGGTCGCGCTGGCTGAGCAGCCGCGGCGGTGAGCCAATTTGCCTGTATCGTGCTGGCCGTGGACGAGGGGTTGCCGATCGCATACCAGCTGCTGGACGATGGCGTGCCCGTGTTGGCATCCGACGGCACGCCCGTGGGGACGGTGAAGTGTGTGCTGGCTGCCCCCGAGAAGGATGTCTTCCACGGACTCCTGGTCGCAACCCCCAACCACGGCGTTCGCTTCGTCGAGGCGGACCTGATCGCATCGATCCACGAACGCGGCTGCGACCTGCGCATCGATGCGGCCGGCGCCGGGGACCTTCCCGAGCCGGAGCACAAGGCGCCCGTGTACAGCGAGGATCCCGACAAGCAGCAGCGGTGGCGCCATTGGGTCCACCACATCACCGGGCGCGGCGACTGGAATCGGGAGCGCTGAAACCGGCCTGCCCGTGGCTGAGATCGCCGTGGGCGGTGCCACAATCGAGCGATGGGCATAGCGGCGCATGAGCAGACGGTGGCGGCGGTCTTCGCCGCGCGCCGGGAAGAGCTCGAGCAGCTGACACTCGCGCCGCCGGCAGCGCGCTCCTACCCGGCGCGCCGGGAGCGCAAGGAGACCGACTGCTCGCTGCGCACCCCCTTTCAGCGCGACCGCGACCGGATCGTGCACTGCAAGGCGTTCCGCCGTTTGAAGCACAAGACGCAGGTGTTCGTGGCGCCGATGGGCGATCACTACCGTACGCGGCTCACGCACACGCTCGAGGTGACGGGGATCTCGCGTGCAGTGGCGCGCGCGTTGCGCCTCAATGAGGATCTCGTCGAGGCGATCGGGATGGGTCACGACCTCGGGCACCCGCCGTTCGGGCACATCGGCGAGGAGGTGCTCGACGCATGTCTGCGCGAGCGCTTCGGCGGAGGGTTTCGCCACTACGAGCACTCGCTGCGGGTGGTGGAGCGCCTCGAGCGCGACGGGGTCGGCCTCAACCTCACCGAACAGGTGCGTGACGGGATCGCCTGCCACTCCAGCCGCGCCCCCACGCCCGCCACGCTGGAGGGCCGGATTGTGCGCGTGATGGACCGCGTGGCGTACATCAACCACGACATCGACGACGCCGTGCGCGCCGGCCTGCTGCGCGAGCGCGACCTGCCCGCAGAGCCGATCGCCGCGTTGGGGCGTTCGGGCTCGGCGCGGATCGATGCGCTGGTGCACGACATGGTGGAGGTTTCCGAGCGCGCCGGAGAGATCGTTCAGGGCGATGAGGCCGCGCGCGCGATGGGGCAGCTGCGCGAGTTCATGTTCGAGCGCGTCTATCTCGGCCCGGAGGTGCGCGCCGAGCGCGAGCGCATCGTCGAGGTTGTGCGCACGCTGTTCGAGCACTATGTCGGGCATCCCGAGCTGCTGCCTGTCCGCCCGGCTGGCGGCGGGGAGCAGACCCACCCGGCGCGGGCCACTGCGGCGGGCGCGGCCGAGAGCGAGGCGCTGGGGGAGCTGGACCTGGCGCAGCGGGTGACCGACTACATCGCCGGGATGACCGACCGCTACTGCATCAGGGCCTACACCGACCTGCAGGTGCCCCGCGCGTTTGCAGGCTAGGGAGGAGGGAGAGGGGGAGGGGCTCGCGCGGCGATGAGCGCCCGTGCCTCGGGCGACCGGCGGTAGCCTCGGAGGCGGGCGGCGGACGAGGCGCGCGAGCGGCTAGCGTAGGCGGATGGCCCGCTACACACAGGCGTCCAAGGACAGGGTGCGCGACGCGGTGGACTTTGTCGAGCTGGTGTCCACTCGTACCGACCTACGCCGGGCGGGCCCCAGCGCTTACGAGGGGCTGTGCCCTTTCCACGACGAGCGCACCCCATCCTTCGGGATCGACCCGACGCGTAAGGTGTACTACTGCTTCGGCTGCGGTGCGAAGGGGGACGTGTTCACGTTCGTGCAGGACGGCGAGGGTGTGGAGTTCAAAGAGGCACTGGAGCTGCTTGCCGACCGCTGCGGGGTGGAGCTGGAGCGGGAGGCCGAGGATCCCCGTGAAGCGGAGGACCGTCGTCGCCGCGGGCGTCTGCTGGAGCTGGTGGCGCGCACCAGCGGCTACTACGAGCGCTGCCTGTGGGAGTCCCCGGAGGCGGCGCTCGCGCGCGAGTACCTCGAGCGCCGCGGGTTGCGTGAGGAGACGCTGCGGGCGTTCCGCGTCGGTTATGCCCCGAGCGCATGGGATCGGGTGCTGAGTGCCTCGCTGCGGGCGGGCTTCTCCGAGCGGGAGCTGTACGCGACCGGTCTCGTGCAGCGCTCCTCAAGCGAACGGGGGCGGGTCTACGACCGCTTCCGCGCGCGGATCATGTTTCCGCTGGCGGACACCCGCGGCAGGGTGCTGGGCTTTGGGGCGCGCGCGCTGCGTGAGGAGCAGAAACCGAAGTACCTGAACACCTCCGACAACGACGTTTACCACAAGGGCCGCCACCTCTACGGCGCCGACCTCGCTCGCGCCCACGCGGCGCGGGCGGGCAGCGTGATCCTGTGCGAGGGCTACACCGACGTGATCGCGATGCATCAGGCGGGGATGCCCAACACCGTTGGGCTGATGGGCACCGCGCTGACGCCCGAGCAGGTGGGGGAACTGGCACGGATGGCGACCACCGTGCTGCTGGCGCTCGACGCCGACACCGCCGGCCAGGAGGCGATGCTGCGCGCCTCGCAGCTGGCGGCGCGCCGCCACCTGGAGCTGCGCGTCGTGAGCCTCCCCGGTGGGATGGATCCGGCGGAGCTCGTACAGCGCGAGGGGCCGGAGGGGATCGCGGCGGCGGTGGCGAAGTCGGTGCCGTTCGTGCGCTTCCGGGTGGAACGTGTGCTGGCGGCGGGCGACCACTCCAGCCCCGAGGGCCGCGACCGCATGGTGGACGAGTTGCGCCCTGTGTTCACGACGCTACCGCCAAGCGCGATGCGGATGGAGCTGACGCGCCTGGTCGCCGGGCGTTTGGAGCTGCCGGAGAGCCTCGCCGAGACGCTGCTGGCGGCGCCGGCGCAGCACGGCGACGCCCGCCCTCCTCGAGCGGGTGGCGAGACGGCCCGAGGTGCGGGCGCGAGGTCCGAGCCTGCCCGGACGGCGGGCGCGAGATTCGAGGCGCGCCCACCGGGCAGGCCCAACATGCGTCAGTCTCGCGGTGCAGAGGATAGGAGTGGGGCCCTCGCCGGGAGGGCGGGGGGCGAGCGGGCGGCGGCTCGGCTCGCGGTGGGGGATCTAGCGCGCAGGGCGGAGACCGAGCGAACGTTTCTGGCGCTGTGCATCGCCGCCCCGGCCGAGGGCGAGCTGGCGCTGGCCGAGCTCGACCCCGCGGAGCACTTCACCAGCGAGCGGCTGCGCCGCGCGGCCGCGCACCTGCGCACGGGACAGCTCTCGGAACCGATGGCGGGCATCGAGCAGGAGGACCTGGAGCTGATGGGCGTGTTGGCGGAACTGGTGGTCGCCGCCGGTCGCCTGCCGGGCGCCGCGGCGCCGGCGATGCTCGACGTGCAGCGGATGCAGCTCGACCTCGCCCGTATCGACCGCCGCATCCTCGCCGCGCGCGCACAGGGCAGCGGCGAGGTCAGCGACCTCGCGCGGCGGCGCATCGAGGTCAAACGCGCCTTCGAGCAGGCTTACGAGCGGGCGCTGGCGGAGACCGGGGGGTAGGTCGCCTAGAACGAACTACGTTCGTTTTTTCGTCCGGTCCATCGCAGACAATAGGGTGCATGGATCGGGCTTCGTTGGAGCAACTTCTGGATCGTGGCCTATCGCTGGCAGAGATCGGACGGCGCTTCGGCAAACACGAAGCGACGGTTGCTTACTGGGTTGAGCGGCATGGACTTGAGGCCGTGAACCGCGAGAAGCACGCAGCTCGCGGGGCGCTAACCCGCGAGGAATTGGAGCGACTGGTTGGGTCGGGCGCGTCGATTGCCGAGATCGCAGAAGCGGTCGGACGGAGCAAGGCGACCGTGCGACATTGGCTGAGACGGTTTGGCCTCAAAACGCTCAATAGTCGGGGACGGAAGGCGTCAGTCATCGCGAAATTGGCGAAGAGCGAGGGCCTCACCGCGGTGAGCATGATCTGTCCCCACCATGGGACGACAGAGTTCTGGTTGGATGGTCGTGGCTACTACCGATGCAAGCGATGTCGATCGGCAGCCGTGGCGCGCCGTCGGCGCAAGGTAAAGACGATCCTCGTCAGCGAGGCTGGGGGCTCTTGCTGCATCTGCGGCTATGCGCGCAACATGCGCGCTCTGCACTTCCACCACCTTGATCCATCCGGGAAGCGACTTGAAATCAACGCCAAGGGAGTTGCGCTTTCCCCCGAGAAGTTGAGGGCAGAGGCGAAGAAGTGTGTGCTTCTTTGCTCCAACTGCCACGCTGAGGTTGAGGACGGAATGGCATCGATTCCAGTCCGGGGCGGAGTCGATACCCTACGGCGTAGCACACGATCTGGGGTAACTCAATTGGCAGAGTGCTCGGCTGTTAACCGAGATGTTGTGGGTTCGAGTCCCACCCCCAGAGTGACGTTTCCGTAAGCGGCTCTAGATCGGTGCGGAGCATGGTGGCGACGGGCTTCGGTCAGCGTGGCACGCTGATCTGAGCCGATCGCTCGCCTTGTCGTAGGCGGTGCGCAGGCCGAAGGCGTCGAACAGGGCGCGTTTGGTTGCGTCGTCAGCCGCGTCGCTGCTCGGAGAGGTCAGGCGTCCGCCGCGCTGCTCGTGGCGATCGACGCTCAGGCCGGCCGGACGATCCCGCCGCAACAGTTCGCTCTCGGGTATCCTCACAAGCGCTCACATGGTGTTCCCGAACGTGCTAACCAAGGCCCCGCCGGCCCTCGCCTGCGCAGTGTTCTTCGCGTGTATCGTGTGCTCGCTCGTGAGCGCTGCCGCGGCGCACGCCACGGCGGGCGAGACGATCAGCTACACCGCTCCGTCCGGGGATTCGGCCGCGACCCGTGGCGGCACGAGCAGCTTCCAGGGCCACAACGGCGAATTCGAGGATGCGGTCGTCCAGTTTCAGGCCGGGCCGCAGGTCGTGGGCTCGCTGGACTGCACGCAGGCCGAACCCTGTGACAGCTACAACATCTATCCGGCCGAAGACGCTTACGAAGTGGCTGTCGCGCCGTGCCAGAACTTCGGGTCCTCTTCCGTGTATTGCCCCGACGCCGAATACTTCGTCGCCAACCTCGGTTCGGGACCGAACAATCGCTACGAACTGCTGGCTCCGCTGCAGTACCAGAGCGCGACCGTCAATGCGGGCAACGGCGGCTCGAAAATCTACGGCACCAACCCGAGCGCTGAAGAATTCGAACCCACGCTGTTCCCCGACCACGACATCTTCACCGGCGGCGCCGGCGACGACATCCTCGTCGGCGGTCCAGGCGACGACATCCTGCGCGGCGGCCCCGGCAACGACGTGCTCGACGGCCGCGGCGGCGAAGACCAGCTCTACGGCGAAGGCGGCAACGACGAAATCACCGGCGGGAAGAGCGGCAAAAGCCTCGAGGCCGGCGGCGAAGGAACCAACAAACTCGGGCTCACGTTCAACCTCGAAGCGCCCGACGTCGACAGCTACGACGGCGGCAACGAGACCTTCGACGGCGAAGGCGGGATCTCGACCGTGTCCTTCTTCGGCGCTCCGGGGCCGGTGACCGCGAAAGTCGATGGGCTGCCCGACAGCGGCGTCGCCGGTCAACTCGACACGATCGAGCCGAACGTGACCGAGGTCGATGGCAGCGAAGGCAACGACACGCTGATCGCCGGCACCGGGCCGATCATCCTCGACGGCGAGGGCGGCAACGATCTGATCGAAGGCGGCCCCGGCGGCGACACGCTGCGCGGCGGCGCCGGCGACAACACGATCAAGACCGCCGGTCCCGACGGCGCGGGTCCCGACAGCATCTACGCGGCCGAGTCCTACTGCAACCTCGAAGTCTCCTGCCCGGGCGGCAACAGCGTGATCTACGCAGCCGATGGCATCCAGGACCAGATCACCTGCGGGCCGGGCGCGGACATCGTCTACGCCGACGCGCTCGACGTCGTCTCCACCACGGGGGTCTTCGCCTGCCCGACCGTGTACCGCAGCGCGGGGGCGGGCAACCCCGGTGGCGGGACCGGCAATCCCGGCGGAGTCGGCAACCCCGGCGGGCGGGCAAAGCGGGCGCGAGCGCAGGCACTTCGAGCTTCGCGCATGTGAAAACAAAGGGGGACGTCGCCTCGCTCACGTTCGCCTGCGCTGGTGCGGCCACGGCCACGTGCGCGGACTCGCTCGTGCTGTCGGCGCTCGAGACGCTCCGCACGAGCAAGGTCGTTGCGGTGGCCGCGAAGACGAAGACGAAGAAGCGGACCCTCACGCTCGGGCACATATCGGCATCGCTCGCGGGTGGGACGTCGAAGACGCTGAGCGTGTCCCTCGACAGCACCGGGCGCGCACTGCTCGCGCAATACCGCTCACTGCACGTCAAGCTCGTCGCCACGGAGACGACCGGCGGCAAACAGGTCGTCGTGGAGACGATCGCGCTGACCTTCACCGCACCCAAGCGCCACCACTAAACGGTGTCCGTGAGTAGAGCGGGCGGCCGCGCGTTCGCCGCGCTGATCGCCTCAGACGCGGTACTCGAACAGCCGCACGCAGCCGTCGAACAATTACTCGCCGGACCCCGGAGTCTTAAGCCTCCACCCGCTGAGGTGCTCGGCGAGTCGCGGCGGCCAGCGATTCCACCAGCCCGGCCGCGGTGTCAGCGGGGTCGTTCCTCTCCCACCACGCGGCCAGCTCCCGCGCACGAATCCGGTTCGCCGGATCATCGAGCGCCCGCTCCACGGCGAGACGCAAAGGCCGGGGCGAAATGAAGCGGCGGGGAAGACGCACACCCGCGCCGGCCCAGTCGAGGCGCGCTGCGTTCTCGCTCATATCGCCCGCCACCGGGCAGGCGACCACCGCGCAGCCACTGGCGAGCCCGCGGGCGAGGGTGCCGTGGCCGGCGTGGCAGACGACTACGTCGCAGTGGGGCATCGTGCGCGCGTAGGAGAGCCACTCGACCACGCGCGCGTTCTCCGGGACCGGTAGCGGGGCCGAGGGGAGGCGGCGGTTCCAGGTGGCGAGCACGCGCACCGGGGCGTCGGCGAGACCTCGCAGTGCGGCTCCCAGCAGTCGGTGCTCGGGGTCCTGGGCGGTCGAAGGGGCGATCAGCACGAGCGGCTCGTTGCCGGGTGGGCGCTCGACGTCCGCGGTGGGGGGCTCCCAGATCAGCGGACCGACCACGTGGGTATTCGGGCCCCACCCACCCGCGGCGCGCGGGTACTCGAGCTGAGGGAAGGTCCCCACCAGCGCCAGCTGTCGGCTGATGCCGCCGTGAACGTAGCCTAGTGGCGGCAGGCCGAGGCGCTCGCGTACGGTGTTGAGGTCCTGTCGGCCCCGCTCCAGGCCATGCTCCACCGGCCGCGTGGCGCGCCGCCAGAAGGCGCGGCCGAGCAGGGTGCGCGGCAGGCGGGCGCCGATCGAGTAGATCGGAGCGCCCGGCGGGGGGTGGGGGTGCACGTGGGGGATGAGCGTCGCGACCGGAACGTTCTGGAGCTCCGCGGCAAGCGCGGGGGCGAGCGTGAGGATGTCGGCGACAACCGCGTTCGGTTGGAGGTCTCGCACGAGCGGGAGCGTGTCGCGGGTGGCGTGCACTACGGCCTCGTAGAAGTCGAGCGGCTCAGGTCCATTCGGGAAGACGTGGTACTCGGGAGCCGCAGCGAAGCTCACACCCTCCGCCTCCACGTCCGCGCGCCAGCGCTCCCACGTCTGCAACGTCACCTCGTGCCCGCGCGCCGCCAGCGCGCGCCCGAGCGCGATCATCGGGAACGCGTGGCCCGGATCCCCGAAGGCGCCGAGGAGAATCCGCATCCGCTACGCGGCGGCCAGCTCCGCCACCAGGCGCAGCTGCGTGAGGCGCTCCTCGGCGGTGAACGCGAGCGGGGTGATCCCGAGCGTGCCGACGCCCGCGTCGCGGAAGATCGCGAGGCGCTCGCGCACCACGTCGGGGGGGCCGCAGAGCGAAACCGCGTCGATCAGCTTGTCGGGGATCGCTGCCATCGCCTCCTTGCGCTTGCCTTCGAGGTAGAGGTCTTGGATCGTTTTCGCCTCCGCCTCGAAGCCGTAGCGCTGCACGAGGTTGTTGTAGAAGTTCTGCTTGCGCGAGCCCATTCCGCCGACGTACAGCGCGATGAACGGCCGCGTGGCGTTGCGCGCCGCCTCCAAGTCGTCGGTGACGAACGCGTTGACGGTGGGAGCGATGTCGAAGCCATCGAGCGTGCTCCCCGCGCGTGCTGCGCCCTCCTCCAGCAGCGGGCGCAGCTCGGAGACGTGCTCGGGAGAGAACAGCGTGGGGATCCACCCGTCGGCGATCTCGCCCGCGAGCGTAGTGTTCTTCGGGCCGATCGCCGCGAGGTAGATCGGGATGTGCTCCTGCACGGGGCTGATCGTCAGCTTCAGCGCCTTGCCCGGACCGTCGGGGAGTGGCAGCTGGAGCGTCTCGCCGTGGAATTCCACTCGCTCCCGCGCCAGCGCCATGCGCACCACCGCCACGTACTCGCGCGTGCGCTGCAGCTGTTTGGCGAAACGCTGACCGTGCCAGCCCTCGGCGACCTGCGGGCCGGAGGAGCCGATCCCGAGGATCATGCGCCCGCCAGAGAGCTGGTCGATCGTGGCGGCGGTCATCGCGGTCATCGCTGCCGAGCGCCCCGGCATCTGAAAGATTCCCGCGCCGAGGCGAATCTTCGAGGTCTGTCCGGCCAGCCACGCCAGCACCGTGGCGGTGTCGGAGCCGTATGCCTCCGCCGCCCACACCGAGTCGTAGCCGAGCCGCTCCGCCTCCTGCACGATGCGCAGCTGGTCCTCCGAGGTGAGGCCGAGGCCCCAGTAGCCGATGTGAACGCCGAGCTTCATGCGCAAGTTTCCTTTCAGGGGAAGGGGATTCGTTGCCGTGCGCGACCCCGTGCCCTACGCTGGACGCGCCCGCCGGCCGGTGACGGCCGCTGGCGCACACAGCCTATGCCAATCGCCCGCTCTTCCCGCAACACCCGCACCATCCGCGAGCTGCGCCTCGCGATCGAGTGCCTGCCCATGGGCACCCGCGAAGCGATGCTGGAGGGCGTTCTCGGCAGTCCTCGCATCATCGTCGGCGCCTACACCGACGGCGAGGGCGGAGTGTGTCCAATGCTCGCCGCCCACCGCCGCGGAGGACGCACCAACTTCCTCTCCTTCGCACGCTCCTGGGACCGCTTCACGCACGCGCGACGCCGGCGCCCCGCCACCCCGCACGAGCTCTCCACGCTTGTCGCGCTGCTGCGCGGCAGTCTGCTGGACGAGGAGCACGTCGATCTCGCGCGGGCGATCGACGAGCACGCCGCGCTGCGCGCCAGCCATGAGCGCACCGATTGGGAGCGGGCCCGCGCGGAGGCGATGCTCGCGTTGGAGCCGGGCGGGGAAATCACCGCGCGGCGTCTGCGCGCCCCGCGCTGGTTGGGCCGCCGCCGCGTGCGGGTGCCCGCCTGAAGCCAAGCCCTGGCGGCTATATGCTCGGCCGCCTCGATCCGTGATGAGGTTTGGGCCGGTCCGAGCTCTACAGCGCGTCGCCCGGGCGCACGAACATCATCTCGGGCACCACGCACGCAGGAGAGACCCGCAGCAGGTAGCGCACCGCCTCGGCGATGTCCTCGGAGCGGATCATCTCCTCGGGCTTGACCTGACCCTTGATGAAGTCGGTCATCGGGGTATCGACGAAGGCGGGGCAGAGCGCGGTCGACTTGATCCCGTCGGCGCCCAGCTCCTTGTTCATCGCTTCCGTCCAACCGACCACGCCGTGCTTGGAGGCCGAGTACACCGACAGCCATGCCTCCGCACGCTTGCCGGAGATCGAGGAGGTATTGACGACGAGCGCATTGCGGTGCTCGGCGCCCGCCGCGCGCAGCAGATCCACGCATTCGCGGTAGAAAATCACAATCGAGCGCAGGTTGATGTCGAGCTGCATGTCAAGGCGCTTTGTTTGGATCTCCGCAAGCGAGGCGCCGATCCCCACCCCCGCATTGTTGACCAGCACATCCAGTCGCCCATACCGCTCGCGGTGGGCTGCCACCACCTTCTGGATCTCCTCCTCGTCGGAGACGTTCGCCGCCACCCCGTGTACGTCAAAGCCGGCCCCAGCCAGCTCCGCCACGGCGCCCTCGAGCTTCTCCGCGCGGCGCGCGGCCATCGTGACCCCATACCCCTCCTCGCCCAGCACCCGCGCGATCGCCAGCCCGATCCCGCTCGAAGCCCCCGTGACGATCGCCGCTCGCTCAGCCATCTCTGTGTGCCTTCCCTCGTGGTTGTCGATGGATGGAATACAACCATTCATGGGCCTGCACCGCGTTATGGTCCGCCTGGCATGGATCCTGTCGCAGGCGCGGTCTTCGTCAGTGAGGCTACTCGGATGGCGAGAGCGCATCGCGAGCGGTTCAGCGCCAGCCGGCGATTCGAGCGCCGTGCACCGGTCTACAGCCCTCGGGATCGCTGGTACCGTCTGCCCCACCGCGCGGGCGCCCGCGCGGGGCGGGCCCGTAGCTCAGCTGGTTAGAGCTGGCGACTCATAATCGCTAGGTCGCAGGTTCGAGTCCTGCCGGGCCCATTTCGCCGTAGTCAATGCGAACCGCTGGCTCAGTCAGTCGCTCAGGCGTGCGCGATTGCGCGGTCGATCAGATCGTGGTCGTCTAGCACTGCATGTACTGGGCGTCGTCTGACGCGCTTTCGTGTACGGACCGCCGGTGAGCTGTGATCTCGTCAGCAACGACGTGGAGCGCGACACTTCTCCGCTTCCTGAACCGACCCACTCACCGGAAACCGCGATGGTCCAGCGCCTCCAGCCTGATGGCGTCGATCGCCGTAGCCAGCCCGAGGCTCGCGTTGAATATCGCTAGCCGAAACATCCGGTATGCTCGCGCGATGCGACTCGGCGGGGCTGTTTTTCCGCGGCGTATTCGCCTCGGTCACCTGACGTCTACCACCATACCGCGTAGGGCGGTCGGGTTTCGCATCATGCGCGGCCATGAAGGAACAAAGTAGAACCCCGCCGAGTCGCAGAGCGTTGGCAGCGACATCCACGACAACCCCGCCTTTACTGCGCACCCGCGACGATGTCGCCGCTTTCCTGGAGATCAATCTCGGCGAACTGGCGCACTGGGCATTCGTGCTGCAGGACGAGAAGCGCTATCGGCGCTTCGAGATCCTCAAGCGCACAGGGGGCACGCGCGAGATTGCCGCGCCTCTGAGGCCTCTCAAGGAACTCCAGCGGCGGCTCGCAGGTCATTTGGAAGATTGGTACTCGCCCTCAAAACATGTCACGGGCTACGTGCGGGGGCGTGGACCGAAGCCGAATGCTGAGCCGCACAGACGCCAAGAGTGGGTACTTCGCGTGGACCTTGCGGACTTCTTCCCGTCGATCCACCTTGGCCGGATTCGCGGGATGTTCATGGCCAAGCCATTCAGCTTTGGGCGTGATGCGGCCACCGTCCTTGCACAACTGTGTTGCTACCGGAGAGCCCTCCCCCAGGGAGCACCGACGTCGCCGGTCATCTCCAACATCATCTGCAGGGCAGTGGATCGCGAAATAGCGAAGCTGGCCGCGTCAGAGCGCTGCTACTTCACTCGCTACGCCGACGATCTGACCTTCTCGACAGATCGCACCAGCTTTCCAACCAGCCTCGCCTATGTCGAGGGAACAAAAACATTCATCGGTCCAAACCTCAAGCAGATCGTAAACGATGCCACGTTCAGCGTGAACGAGGAAAAGACTCGCTTGGTGCGGCGTTGGCAACGGCAGCGCGTAACAGGCTTTGTGATCAACGAGCGCCTCAACGTTCCTCATGAGTACGTTCGCGAAATCAAGACCCTGCTCTACATATGGAAGCGATATGGCCTAATCGACGCGGAAGCATCCTTCGCGCGTGCAGCAGGGTCCGTCAACCGCCCGGTCGATCGGATCGACTTCCGGGCTTCGATCCGCTCACGCATTCAGCGCGTCGGTGATACGAAGGGCTGGGCCGACCCGGTTTACCAGCAACTCGTGGACCTTCTGGCACCGCTTGATCCCGATTTCGTCCCAATATACGAGCGCCGTCAAGCTCGCGTACCCACAAATCGTCACGAGGCGACGCCACTACAAATGCGAGTCTGCACGGAGGGGCCGACCGACGTGATTCACTTGACCGCGGCGATGAGATACTTTGCGGCCCAAGACGAGTTCGTGAGGCTAGAGCTGCTGTTCGATGAGGACTCGGTTTACGACGGCGACGCGGCGCTGGCAAGACACCTGGCCGCTATAGCAGGAGCCGGACCCTCGGTACCCACTGTTTGTCTCTTCGACCGCGACAATCCTCAGTTACTTCGCAAGCTGCGACTCCATGAGCAAGACGTCGTTGACAGCGGACCCAATGTCGCAGGGGCGGCGTTAGTTCGGCCGCCGTATCGCAAGCAGCCTTTCTGCATAGAGCTGCTCTATAGCGACGCCGATCTGCTCGCCCGCGACCAGACAGGACGCCGCATCTACAGGCGAGAAGAGTTCAACCTGACAACCGGCCACCACAACAGCGAGCAGTGCAGCGATCTCAACATCAAAGACAGGCGAATCATCCGCGATCAGGTCTATGCGTTTGGATCCGACCGCAACCTTGCGCTCTCGAAGTCGTCGCTCGCCGAGCTGATCGCGGCACGGAGCACGCCGTTCATTTACGACTTCGCGGGCTTCCGACCGACGATCGCCATGCTGATGCGGCTCGCAGAAACCTTTGCGCGAAGCCGTTGATGGCGATCCGTGACGGAATCCGCACAACGGCTCGCTGTCGGCAGCCAGGATCCGGTCCGGCACCGGCTCGATTTCGCAAGTCATCCTGGTCTAGTATTCGCCGGAAAGGAAGCCACGTGATCTGCAAGAACGGCCGTCCGACACTAACTCGAGACCAAGAACAACAGCTGCACGCCGAGTCGGCGGGCACTTGCCTGCTGTGTAGCATGTCTCTATTTAAGAAGCGGGTCGACGGCAGGTGGCTGGCGATCGCGGAGCGAGCCCACATTGTTGCTCATTCGGAAAAAGGCCCTCGCGGAAGCGGCAGGGTGTCCGCCAGCGCCAGAAGCGATCCAGCGAACATAATGCTGCTGTGTCCCACGTGCCACACCATTGTCGATAAGGATCCCATCGCCTATCCTGCGGAGCTGCTGCTCGCAAAGAAGCGGACACGTGCGGCCAAGGTTGCCCGCATCGGGGGCGTGCCCACCTTCGCGAGTCGGACCGATGCACGTAACGCCGTCGAAACGATCCTCGACAGAAACGAGACGATCTTCCGCGTCATAGGCCCAAACCCGCTCGATGGTTCTCTGCCCTCCACAGAGGCAGCCGCCAAGTGGCGTGATCGCGTGCTGGAGGAGATCGTTCCGGGAAACGAGTTGATCGTCGCCATAGTCGAGATGAACCCGGACCTGACAACGAGACCCGACCGTATAGCCGCAGAGCAGCTACGACTCCATACTCAAGATCTCGCCCGTAAGCATCAGTGCGGCGAGATAATCGGACACGCGCTCAGATTTCCTCGGGAGGCCACTCAAATCTTCGCGGGAAATCTTTGATGGCCGATTTCGCATACGAAACCAGATGGTTCGCCGACGCCGTGGTCAAACATGACGCGGTCCTAAGGGCATCTGCGCTGCCTAACGGGCATGTCAGCGTAGAGCGTAAAAGCCTTTCGTCCATCACCGTTGCGCCCCTTGCCACGCCTTGCATAGACACCGCCGTGGTCGAAAGCGTCCTTGCCAGTTGCGTGCCTACTGTGATCCTCTTGATACCGCCTACGTCTCACTACGATTGGAGCGCACGCGAGCTAGCAGAAGAGAACGGTTCGACGATTCATACCGTCAAAGAGCTCTACACATTCATGCGAGAGCCCGATCCGCGTCGGTTTGTCGACAAGAGCGTGAGATACTTATGGAACCTGCTTGAAACACACTCCAGGGTAACGTCAATCGAGATGATCTGCGAGGCGTTGATGCTCGTCAAGCGCCGAGAGCCCTTGAGCGACGTAATCGCTGCCATCGAGTACGAGTACGAGTTCAGCGAGGCGGCACTAGTGCGAGCGCTCAAGCACCACCCGGGTGCTCGGGTGATTATAAACGCAAATCCCAACGGAGGGGCGACCGATGCCGCGCTTACGCATGCAGAATCGGCGGAGGTCGCCATCCTCGGCGTGTCAGAAGCGATGGGCGCTCTCAACCTCGATGGAGTGCGCTTCCGCGGGTATGTGGGCCGCGAACGACGGTGAGGCTACACGGAGCTCGCGGAAGACGGTCTGCTCATCTGGAGGCCGTCGTCGCTCCGGACCGTGCTGGGAAGTGGTTCCGCACCCTCATCGGCATCTTGATCGAGGCAGCCGAGGCATCAGACATACCCGCTGGTACAGCGCTGTATCTCTTTGGCTCGTCATGCTGGGACCGCACGGCAGCAAATGACATTGATGTCCTTCTCGTGTATCCAAACGGTCAGCTAGACCAAGCGAACCTGCTGGCGCAGTCGATCCGTAACGCGGCAACCTCCTTGCTATTCGATGTGCTGGCACTCAGCGCCAGCGAGGAGCGCGAACTCGCGTTCACCCAGACGGAGCGGGCGTTCCGGATCTGGTCACGTTGAGTCTCGACTTACCTTCATGCTCTGAGAACCTCGGTCGGGCTGTCCCGGCATCGCGATCCCGCGGCTTCACAACTGAGCCATAAACAGACGACCTCGACAAGCGCGGACAGCCTCTCGTCGCCAACACTAGAAGGGCCCATGTCTAATGGCTTTCACTCAGCGACAAGCGTCCGCCCGGCACGGGCGCAAAGCGGTTCGCATTGACTTCGGTTGGCTCCATTTCTGAGGGAGCTATACCCAGAAGTTGTGGATGCACATGAAGAGGAAGGCGGCGTACCTTCCCGGTTTGATCAAGAACCGATGCCGGTGATGGCCGGCAGGAAGGCACGCCAATGTCAGATGTTCGCAGGCTCCCCGTTGGGGAGGACGATCGGGGTCGGGTCACGCTCGATGATCTCGCGCGGGAGGGCGCGCGTCGGATGATCGCGATGGCGCTCGAGGCCGAGGTTGAGGAGTACGTCGGCTCGTTCGTGGAGGAGGTCGATGAGGGCGGCAAGCGGCTGGTTGTCCGTAATGGTCGCGCGCGGGAGCGCCGCGTAACGGTCGGGTCGGGGACGATCCCGGTCCGCGCACCGCGGGTCAACGACAAGCGCGTCGATGAGGGGGGTGAGCGCAAGCGGTTCAGCTCGCGGATCCTGCCGGCGTACGCCCGGCGGTCGCCGAAGGTGACCGAGGTGTTGCCGATCCTGTATCTGCATGGCCTCTCGACCGGGGACTTCGGGCCAGCGCTGAGGGACCTGCTCGGTGAGGACGCGTCGGGGCTGTCTTCCAGCTCGATCCAGCGGCTTACCGAGCAGTGGCAGGCTGAGCACGCTGCGTTCGCTACCCGGGAGCTGCGGTTTCACCGCTACGCCTACCTGTTCGTTGACGGCGTGAACGTCAGCGTTCGCCTCGGGGAGGACCCGAAGCTGTGTCTGCTGGTCGTGATCGGCGTCCGCGAGGATGGCTGCAAGGAGCTGCTCGCCGTCGAGGACGGCTACCGCGAGAGCGAAGACTCGTGGGCATCCGTGTTCCGCGATCTCCGCCACCGCGGCCTGAACGAGCCGAAGCTCATGACCGGCGATGGCGCGCTCGGCGCGTGGGCCGCGCGGCGAAACGTGTTCCCCGCCACCCGAGAGCAACGCTGCTGGGTGCACAAGACAGCGAACGCACTCGACGCGCTCCCGAAGCGGCTGCAGCCCCGCGCCAAGACGCTGCTGCACGAGATGGCCGAGGCGCCCTCACAAGCGGACGCTCGAAAGGCGCTGGAGCGCTTCCGTGGCGAGTTCGACGCCAAGTACCCGAAGGCCGTCGCGAAGCTCGAGAAGGACTGGGACGCGCTCACCACGTTCTATGACTTCCCCGCCGAGCACTGGCGGCATTTGCGGACGACGAACCCGATCGAGAGCAGCTTCGCGACCGTGAAGCTGCGCACCAAGGTCACCAAGGGCGCCGGCTCCAAGAAGGCCGCGCTCGCGATGGCCTACAAGCTCTTGGACGCCGCCCAGGAACGCTGGCGACGATTCAACGGCCACGAACTCGTCACCGACGTCCTCGACGGCGCGAAGTTCAAGGACGGCATCAAGGTCACCGAAGACGAAACCACCACAACGGACGAGAAGGTCGCCGCCTGATACTTCACATTCTCATCCACAACTCTTGACAATTGCTCTTTCTGAGGAAGAAAGCGGCGCTAATCGAACCATTTGGGTAAGCGTTCAGTGGGGTTGGGGGACATAACTCTGCGTTGTCGAATTTGTGGGTGTGGAGCGCTCTGAGGCGGAGGCGATCTATGACCAGGGCCGCGAGGCCGTGGTGGCGGTGTTGTTGCGAATGGATGAGCAGATCGGTCGGCTTGAAGCTCGTGTTGTGCGTCAGGATGAGCGGATCTCTCAGCTTAAGAGGGCGGCTAAGGGCGTATCTCGGTAGGAGTCGTGTAGCCCGCGTCGAATCTCTTGATCGGCCGGCCGCTTATCCAAGCGACCAGGAGGTTCCTGATGGGTTTGATCGACTTCGATGATGGTTGGCGTATGCCTGATTGGTTGTGGGAGCGGGTCGAGGCATTGCTGCCGGAGCGTCCGGCGCACCCGTTGGGGTGTCACAATCCGCGGGTAGCGGATCGCGACGCGATGGACGCGATTTTGCTGGTCCTCAGGACGGGGATGCAGTGGAACGCGCTGAACGCGACCGGGGTCTGTCACTCCAGTTCGGCGCACCGGCGTTTTCAGGAGTGGGAGCGGGCTGGGGTATTCCACGAGATATGGCGTCAGGGACTGCTGGAGTACGACGAGGTTGTAGGGATCGACTGGGCGTGGCTGGCAGCCGATGGCGCGATGACCAAGGCCCCTCTCGGTGGCGCAAAGACCGGCCCGAATCCCACTGACCGGGCCAAGGGGGGGCGAAGCGTTCAGTTCTCAGCGAGGGAGCGGGGGTCCCGATCGGGTTGGCGCACGACGGTGCCAACCGCAACGACCAGCCGCTGCTAGAGCCGACTCTCGCCAGCATCCCGATCGAGCGTCCCGAGCCGACGCCAGAGTTTCCACAGGGGCTGTGCCTCGATCGTGGGTATGACTCCCCACCGATGCACGATCTGGCTGTCAAACACGGCTACACGCCGCATATCCGTGCGCGGGGAGAGGAGATCAAGCTCAAGGCGCGCACACCCGGCTGGCGTGCAAGGCGCTGGGTCGTCGAGGCCACGCACTCCTGGCTGAACCGCAACCGCGGCATCCTCATCCGCTGGTCCAAGAAGGAGGAGAACCACCTCGCGCTCCTCCAGCTCGCCAGCGGCCTGATCGCTTTCAAGAAGGCCCACCGCGCGACCCTCGAAGCCACCTACTGAGATACGCCCTAAACCGTAGGTAGCGTTGATGCGGTCCTCACCCGCGCCTCAGACACGCTTGGCGAACCGTATGAGGATCTACTTGAGCGGGTCCTCGAACGCGGATGAGACGGGGTGGCGCACCAGCGGGGAGCGCCGCGCGCTGTGGGGCTTGTTCACTAGCCGCCATGCGTTCTTCCAGGTCGCGCGTAACCGTCACGAGGATCACGCCAAGGCCCTGCTTGAGGGCACCCACGCGGTAGTTACCTCTGACCGCTGGTGGGCCTATCGCAGCCTGCCAATCAGTCGCCGTCAGCTGTGCTGGTCACACCTTAAGCGCGACTTTGCCTCCCACGCCGAAGGGCACGTGAACCGCGCCCATACTCCAGGCAGTTGCCGGCGCAGGCTGGCTAACGCCTACCCGTCGCAGCAGGCAGGGTGGCCGAGACCATCGTCTGCAATCAGCGGTGGACGAGGCGAGATGCCGGCTCGAAATCCCCGTGCAACACGAGTGGATCGAGATCGGCACCGTTGGGCCAAGTGACAGTGCCAAGTTCGTCGTCCACCCGCACTTGCGCGAAGAAATCCGGATCACCCAGCGGCTCGAAGATCGGGCCGTGCAGCTCTCCGGTGAGATCGACGTCGCGCCGGCTGCCGTCGCTGAAGCCGAGTCGGAGCCGGTAGTGGCCGAGCACCTCTACCGATGTCACGGTTACGAACACCATCGCTCCATCTTACGGCAACGGGTCGATCGGCTCGGGAACGGCTCCGCCGTGTACGCGCTCCCAATCGGCCTCGAGCTCCTCACGGTGGAGGGTGGCCCACTCTGCCACAAGCTTGAGCGCGCGGCCCGGCAGTTCGCCCACGAGTACCCTCGTGCCCTCAATCGCGATCACCGCGTGGTGCTCGGCGTACTGCGCGTGGAAGTGGGGCGGCTGGTGGTCGTAGAAATACATCGTGATCACGATGCCGTAGAAGAAGCTGACGCGGGGCACGGCGCCATCATGAGGCGCGGCGCGGACGTGTGCCGCGGCCGGGCACACGCGCGACCCCCCGCTCGGCCGACGAACCCTATGCCAACACGTACCGGCCCCTCGATACCCGCACACGAATCGACGCGACGAACCCGAGACATTGGACGCCAGGGCCATCTTGACCGACGACCGCGCCACCGGCTCCCCCAGCAACGCCTCAACGGCTGCATGGATGTCCTTGGCTCGCATCGGCTCCGCTCGATCGCCCAGCACCTGGACGACAGCCTTCAGCACCCAGCCTGGCCGGCGAGGTCGCTGCCGGCAGGCCACAGGCCGCCGCCGAGGTGCGTCGCTCGTCCGCACGGCGACGAGTTTCTTGGGCAGGCGGGCCAACGACCCCTGTAGATCGTGGTTCGATAGAACTCCGGTTAGGTCCATACACCCTGGCCTATCCGTTGCGTTTTGCGCATACAGTCATGGTCATGCGGATCGTCAGTCTCGTCCCCCACGCTACCGAGCTGCTGTTCGCGCTCGGACTTGGTCCTGAGATGGTCGCGGTCACGCACGAGTGCGATCACCCGCCCGCTGCCCGAGCGGCCAAGCGGGTTACGCGCGATGTGCTGCCCGTTGGTCTTGGTGCCGCGGAGATCGACGCGGCGGTGCGTGAGCGCACACTGCGCGGTGAGGCTATCTACGAGCTCGACCGGGAGGCAGTCGCCGCGCTCAGTCCCGACCTGATCGTTACGCAGGCGCTGTGCCCGGTGTGCGCGGTCTCCTACACCGAGGTGGCGGAGCTTGCCGAGAGGATGCCATCCCGACCCCGAGTCATCTCGCTCGACCCGCACACTCTGGCTGAGACTTTGGGCGATATCCACACGCTGGCCGCGGCCACCGGTCGCCGCGAGCGAGCCGCCGAACTAGTGGGAGCGGCAACCGCCCGCATCGAGCGTGTCAAGCTCGCTGTGCGCGGGAAGCCACGTCCGCGTGTGGCTGCGCTCGAGTGGCTCGACCCGGTCTACATCGCCGGTCACTGGACTCCCGAGCTCATCGAGTTGGCCGGTGGACAGAGCCTGTTGGGCTCGCCTGGCGCTCCCTCGGCCACGGTTTCCTGGGAGGCGGTGGCCGACGCGGAGCCCGAGATCGTGGTGGTGATGCCCTGCGGCTACGACGCCCCGCGGGCGCATGCGGAGGCCCTGGCCTATACGAGCGAGCTGGCTGCCCTGGCCGCCCGACGAGTCGTGGCCGTCAACGCTTCCGCCTACTTCTCTCGTCCCGGTCCGCGACTGATCGACGGTTTGGAGTTGCTTGCGCACATCCTGCACCCCGATAGCCTCCCCGATGCCCCCGATATCGTGCTCCCCGTAGGACAGACACCCTCACGATCTGGGCATCAGCGCACCCGGACGCGCACCGTCAAAGCTTGCGCGCCTTGACCGACCGCTCGGTGGGGTCTTGCGCCTGGATCTCGAGATAGATCTCCGTTCGGTGTACCGGCACGCTGGCGGGCGCTTGGATACCGATGCGCACCTTTGTACGGTCGCTCGACAGGATCGTGACCTCGATGTCGTCGCCGATCATGATGCTCTGTTTGGCCTTCCGCGTTAGGACGAGCACGAGCCTCGATCCCCCGACTCGATCCAGCTCGCTCGGACCCCAAATCCAAGGCGGACGCATCGGTCAGCCTCTCGGCGCGCTGACTCCATTTGCGATGTCATCATTCCCATACGAGCTTAGCGCTGGAATGACGATCAGGAGCCGCAAGCTCGCATGGGGTCCGCAAACTCATGTTGTGGCTCGAACGGGCTCCGAAGCTCGTATGTTAAGAAGCGAACATGATCGAGCTGGTCAAGAGTCCCTCGACGCGGGTGCTGTCCAAAGGATGCCTGGCGCTTTGGCTGGTTGTCTCGCTCGTGTTCGCAGCGCTCCTCTTCGCCGCGAGTGCCCAAGCGGGTGGGGCGAACGCGCCCGAAGGCGCCGCGGAAACGCCGATAGGCGAAGCGGTAACGGAAAGCAGTACGCCTCCAGAACAAGTGGCTCCCGCCACCGAAGAAGCGCCGCCAGTAGCCGAAGAGACGCCGCCAGCGGCCGACGAAGCGCCGCCAGTAGCTGACGAAGCGCCGCCAGTAGCCGAAGAGACGCCGCCAGCGGCCGACGAAGCGCCGCCAGTAGCTGACGAAGCGCCGCCAGTAGCTGACGAAGCGCCGCCAGTAGCTGACGAAGCGCCGCCAGTAGCTGACGAAGCGCCACCAGTAGCTGACGAAGCGCCACCAGTAGCTGACGAAGCGCCACCAGTAGCCGGAAAAGCGCCGCCTGTTGCTGAAGAAGTCCTTACAGCGGTCGAAAAAAAGACCGCTGAACAGACTGCCGGCGAAGTGGCCGCTGAAGCGGGCTCCGACGGCGCCACCCAAGCGGTGGGGGAAGCCCCGCAGGTGCCCGCCGATGCTTCGGGGCTGACCCACAAAGATCCCGCGGGTGAAGTCGCGCCGGGAATGGCGATTGCGGTAGCACCTTCCATCGCCCCGGCCGCCCCGCCTGAAATCTCGACGGTGCAGGGTCAGTTGTCTCTCACGTCGCGGTCACGAACCATCTCGGCACGCTGCTCTGGGCAGGTGAGCTGCGAGCTTGCCGCAATCGGGGCATCAATTACAGCGAGTTACGCCTGTGGCCGGTTGGAGATCTCGACGGTATCGTCGGTGCCGACCATCCTAGCCACTATTGACGCGTCGCCGACGGCGATCAGGGCAGGTGCACATTCGAGCAGCCAAGACGATGGTTCGTCGGTCGAGAACCATCCCTCCGCCCCAATCCCCGGATCTGGGTCCGGTGGAGCAGGCAGTGGATCGGCTGCGGCGGGCGGTTCAGGCTCCGCTTCCTCTGCATCCTCCACACTTGTTGGTGTGCTCCTCCAAGCAGTACCACGCGCGATGCGACGGCTGCGCCTTGCGCAGCCGTCGTGGCGTACGTCGTTCTTCGTTCTGATCCCAGAGCGACCGGGCTAGCTCCTCCCGGTCTCTCTCTACCTCGGCTCTGGATCGCCCGATCCAGGCCAGTTGGCCATCAGTTCGAAGATCTGTTGAAAGGAGCTGTAGATATGAAACGTCATCTGACATTGTCAACGACGAGTCGATATGCACGCAATCAGGAAGACACGGCAGAAGCGTTCGCGGATCGAACCCGCGCAGGCGAGGATGAGACTGGCCTGTCAGAGGCTGCGCACGCTCGGCCGCGTCTGACGCTCGTAAGCGCGCCCGTCTGGAGGCATAAGCTGATCCTGACAGGCAAGTTGGACCGCCGCTCTGCTACCGAGCTGGAGGAGGAGATCGAGTGCTTGTGTCAAGAAGGCGTCACGACCCTCACGCTCGACCTTCGTCAACTCGACGGGATCGATCCAACCGGGGTTACGGCGATCGCATTCCGCGGTACCGCTTGCAAGCGGCGAGGACATGATTTCGCGGTGATCCCCGGGTCGGGCGTAATTCGTCGCGCGTTGGCTGAGGCGGGCGCGGCGAGCCTGCTGACGCCCGATCCAACTGAGAGCGGTGTTCGTCATTTTTCCAGCCGTCCTTCGGACCACCGTCGCTCAGACAGGTCGACCACAATGATCAAGAGCCTGTGACAGGCGTGGATATAAATCCGGGTCCTCCCGGAGTCGTGAGTTCTCGAAGACCCACAGCCTGGAACAGGCCCGGATGCCGTCCGTAACCGTTCACCACGCATGTAGGCACGTCAGCTAGGCGCCGAAGAGGCGTACGACCTCTGTAGATCGTGGTTCGATAGAACTCCGATTGGCGATGGCCGCTGATATCAGGCGGCTTGGCCGACGAACGCCTCGAAGACCGGGCGGTGCTTTCGTTTGGCAAGCCCCGCCAACGGGTAGTCACAGTTCCGTGGCGAGCACTCTTGCGGAACCCCAACAGGCGGAGGCACGGTTGCGCACCGAGATGGTTGCTCCCACGTCCAACCCCACCCACGATCCGCCCGCGACGGACGCGCCACCTGTAGAGGCGCTGTCGAATGAGGACATCGTGAGGACCCTGTTCGACGCTTTCAGCCGTCGCGACCTGCCGAGCGTGGTGGAGCTGATGCACCGAGACGTGGTGTTCCAGCCGATGACCGCGGCGGTGACGCGCGCCGGGGAGCCCTACCGCGGCCATGAGGGGATCCGCCGCTACACCGAAGACGTCGAGACGTATTGGCAGCAGCTGAGGATCCGCCTGAAGCAGATCCGCTCGGCCGGGCAGGCGGTGGTGGCGCTGGGGCTGGTGAGCGGGAGCGGCTCGGGAGGCTCCTTCAAGGATGCCCCCACCACATGGGTGGTGAAGTTCAAGGAAGGCAAGGTCGCGCACGTGCAGATCTTCTCCGACGAGCGCTACGTCACGAGCGCGCTGGTGGGCGAGAACGCCTGAGTCGCGCTGCCCCGGAGCCCTCCGGTGGGGGGAATACGCTCAGGGGATGCAGTTATGCGAGCGCCTCGCGGTGATCGACCTCGGCTCGAACTCCTTCAGGCTGGTGGTGTTCACCGCCACGGAGGGATGGTGGCAGCGCAGCGACGAGATCTACCAAGTGGTCAGGATCGGCGAAGGGATGGCGGCCACCGGCAGACTGGGGGCGGAGCCGATGCAGCGCGCGCTGGCGACGCTGGATGTGTTCGCCCACTTCTGCGAGGCGGCTGGCTTGACGGGCGGCGACGCGGTGGACGCCGTGGCCACCAGTGCGATCCGCGACGCCGAGAACGCGCCGGCGTTCCTCGCCGAGGCGCGCACGCGCACACAGCTGCCGATCCGCGTGCTGAGCCGTGAGCAGGAGGCCCGTTATGGATACCTGGCGGCGGTCAACTCGACGACGTTGCGCGGCGGCTGCATGCTGGATCTCGGCGGCGGCTCGATGCAGCTTGTGGGGGTGCGAGACCGACGGGCGCACGAGTCGGGCTCGTGGCGGGTGGGGGCGGTGAGGATGACCGAGCGCTTCCTGCCAAACGACGCTCCGGCGAAGCCGCGCCAGGTCGAGGCGCTGCGCGAGCACGTGGCGCAAGAGCTTCAGAGCGCCGCGTGGCTGGCGAAGACCGGCAGGCGCCTGGTTGGGATCGGCGGGACGGTGCGCGGCCTCGCCGCCGTGGCGCAGCGCGCGGAAGGGCTGCCGAGCAACGGCGTGCAGGGTGTGACCGTGACGCGGGAGGCGCTGGGGGAGATCATCGAACGGCTGGCGGCGCTGACGCCCTCGCAGCGCGCGAACGTCCCCGGGGTGAAGCCGGCCCGGGCGGACCTGATCCTGGCGGGAGCGGTGGTGATCGAGGGCGCGCTGCGAGCGGGTGGCTTCGACGCCTTGGAGGCGACCGAGGCGGGGCTGCGCGAGGGAGTGTTCTTCGAGCGGCACCTGTCTAAAAAAGAGGGGCCCGGCTCCCCGGCCTTCGGCCGGGTGCGCCACCCTCTTGGCGATCCCGCCCGTCCCGACGCGCTCCAGCTGTTCGAGGACGTGCGCCGGGCGTCGGTGGAGAACCTCGCGGCGCGCTACGGCGTGGACCGCGCCCACACGCAGCATGTGGCGGCGCTGGCGCTCGGCATGTTCGACCAGCTGGCGCACATGGGGCTGCACGAAGGCGATCCGGAGGAGCGGGAATTGCTGTGGGCGGCGTGCATGCTGCACGACATCGGGATGTCGGTGGATTACGACGACCACCACAAGCACTCGCGCTACCTGATCCTCAGCGCTGGCCTGCCGGGGTACTCGCCGAAGGAGGTGGCGATCGTGGCGCAGGCGGCGCGCTACCACCGCAAGGGCATGCCCGATCCGGGGCCACTGGCGGCGCTGTTCGGCGAGGGCGACGCGGCGAGGCTGGACCGCTGCGCGGTGCTGCTGCGCCTCGCGGAGGATCTGGAGCGCTCGCGCGACCAGCTCGTCAAAGACACGGTGCTCAGCGCAGAGAACGGCTCGGTCCAGCTGCGGCTGCTGGCGGAGGGCGGCGCGGCGGTGCCCCGATGGGCGGCGGGCCGGGAGAGCGGGCTGTTTGCGCGCGCGTTCGACAAGAAGCTGTCGGTGGTGGCGTGACTCAAGCCGAGGCCAGCCGGCGCACCTCCCCGCCGCAGTCGTACAGCGCGAGGCTGTAAATCGAGTAGCGGGGAGCCCCCAACCAGAACTGCGAGGGGATGTAGTGGCAGGCGCGAATCACGGCTTTGGTGGCCTTGTTGCCGCCACGGGAGGAGTAGGCGCCGCCGAGCACCACGTAGCGCGCTTCATGGTGGGCCACCAGGCGGGCCAGGCCGGGACCGTCGAGCGCCGGGTCGGTACCGCTGTAGCCGCCAACCGCCCCGGCGCGCCAGCCGAGCAGGATGATCGAGGCGGCGGTGTTGGAGGACACGGTCAGCACTTCCCACTTGTGAGTGGGATGACGGGCGTCGACGTAACGCATCAGCGCGCGGTAGACGAGCACGTCGTGGTGGGTGATCCCATAGGGCCCGAGACTCCCGGCGACGCGCGGCCCGGCGGCGGGGAAGGTGCCCTCGACGGGAACCGACCAGGTGGTGGTGGAGAAGGCGGTGGGGGCGATCAGCAGCAGGCCCAGCACGAGCGCCATCGCGGCGGCGGCGAGGCGGCGCACGGCGAGCAGCGCGAGCACCCCCACGGCGGTGCCGGCGATCAGCAGGGGCGGCAGCCAGTGGGCGTAGTGTTCGCGGTGCAGCAGCACGAGCTGGACGGCGATCGTGGCTGCGACGGCGAGCGGGAGCAGCAGCACGCGCGGGTCGCGGGCCCGGCCGAAGCGGGCGAAGGCGAGGGCGCCCCCGGCGATCATCGCGGCCGAGCCGGGGCCGAGCGCGGAGATGTAGTAGGGGTGGATGATGCCCTTGGAGAAGTCCATGATGAGGGCCTCGACGAGGAACCAGCCGCCGAACACGAACAGCACCCCGGCGAGCGGATCGCGCCGGACTTGCCCCCACCAGCGGCTGATCCGCGCACTCCTTCCCACCTCATCGGCGGGGTGCGGGCTGGCAGGAGCGCGGGCGGCGCCTGCGCTGTTTGCGGCGGGCGCTCCGTCATCCGCTCGGCTCGCGGCGGCGTCCTCTCCCCGTGGGGGCCAGAGGACGCAGAGCGCGAGCGCGATCAGCCCGAACAGCGCGAAGGGCAGCATCCACCCGCCTTGGCCGCCGAGGCCGGTGTGGAAGACGCGCAGCGGTCCGGTGGGTCCACCAAAAGGGGTGGGGTTGGTGTAATGCCCGTCGGGAAGGATCGGGTTGGGGACATGCGCGGGCGCGGCGGTCCGTTTGGCTCTCAGGATGGTGTGCGTTCCCTGCGGAAACGGCGCCACCGCACCGAGGTGCACGAAGATCTGGTTGGGCCCCCCGATCTGTCCTTCGACGCGGCCGAGGCCGTTGTAGCCGAGTGTGAGGTTGCTCTCGGTGTTGTCGGTCGAGCCTCCGACGTACGGGCGCTGGGAGGCGGGGGTGAGTTCGACGAGCGCGATCCACGAGAGCGAGACCACGGCGAGCACCACTCCGGCGGCGATCAGTCGCAGCAGGCGGCGGGGCAGGGGCGCGGGAGCGCACAGCAGGTAGCCGAGGGCGATCCCGGGGACGACGAGGTAGGCGGCGAGGGTCTTGGCGTTGAACGCGAGCCCCACGAACGCGGCGGATGCGAGCAGCGACGGCCAACCGCCCGTGCGGATTGCGCGCAGCGCGCAGCCGCACGCAAGGATCAACATCAGAATCAGGAACGGGTCGACGCCGTTGTCGCGGGAGACGGCCACGTAGGAGGGGAAGACGGCGAGGGCCAGCGCGCCGCCGAGCGCGGCCAGCAGCCCGAGCGGTCGGCGCAGCGCGCCGTACAGCGCGGCTACCCCGAGCACTCCGATGACGGCCTCGGGGAGCAGCAGGCTGAGGTGGGAGAACCCGAACAGCTTGGCGCTCACCACCTGCACCCACAGGGAGAGCGGGGGCTTGTCGACGGTGATCAGCCCGCCGGGGTCGAAGGAGGCGTACAGGAAGTCGTGGAAGGAGCCGAGCATCGACCGCACGCCGGCCGCGTAGAACACGTTGGCGTAGCCGTTCTGGGAGAGCTGCTCGGTCCCGAGCACGGCCGAGAACGCCAGCACCGGCGCCAGCGCCAGCCAGCCGAGGGCGGAGCGCCAGCTGGGCGGTGTGAGGGTCGGCCATGTGCGCTCGGTGGCGGGGGCCGGTGCTCGCTCCCTCCTGGTGCCGTCGTCCGCGCGTGGGGGGTCGGCGTCCGCGGGCGCCATCGGGTCCGCCACCGCTGGGGGCTCCGGCCGCATGCTCTCCACGCCCGTAGGGGGTGCCTGCGCGGACGCAAGCTCCGCCGGCCGGTCGTCGGCGGGCTCGGGCGGGGGCGGCTGCGAGGGAGGGGTCGTGGGGGGCGAGGAGCTCATGGCGGCGGGATGGTAGGTGCGCGCGGCGAGAGGTGCGCCGCTTCAGGGAAGCAAAGCGGAAACGGTGCTAAGAGAGCATTAAGACCTAAGAGTGCATGAAGAGAGTCCCGGATGGGGGCCCTAACCGTCAAGCCCACCACCGCCTCCGTCCGAGTCCTGCGGGCCGCTTCCGGGGTCACCCCGGAAGCGGCAGGGGGGAAGGCGTTCGTGGTCACTGCCCCAGCGCGCCCAGCAGCCGTTCGAGGTCGCCCTCGTCATTCCACGCTCCCACGGACGCCCGCAGCCAGGGGTGGCCGGGGATGTCGCGCAGGAGCACCCCGTGCGCGGCGAGGCGCTCGCGCTCGGCCACCGGATCGGGACTGGAGAAGGAGATGAGGGTGCTGCGCGCCACCTCGCCCACCACATCCCGGCCACCTGCGGCGAGCTGCTCGGCGAACTGGGCGGCGAGCAGCCGCGCGCGCTCGTGCAGCGCGGGCCAGCCGAAGCGCTCGAGCACGCCGAAGGCCGTAAGCGCGCAGGCGACGGTCTCGGCGTTCAACGAGAGCGTGTCCAGGCGCCGGGCGTCATCGTGCAGGGAGGCGTCGAGGCCGGCGCCCGGGTCGGCGAGGTTGGCGTAGCCGCGGCGCGTCACGGCGAGCCGCTCGCGCAACGCGGGCGTGGTGTAGAGCATGCCGGTGCCGTCGGGCCCACACAGCCACTTCTGGCCGGGGCCGGCGTACGCGGCGCAGCCAAGGGCGCGCACGTCGGTGGGGATCGCGCCGACCCCCTGGGCGCCGTCGAGCAGCACCGGGACGTCCACCTCGGCGAGCTCAGCGGAGGCGATCGACCCGGTCATCCAGCTGACGTGCGAGCAGGCGATCAGGCGGGTGCGGGGCCCGACGGCTCCGGGCAGCTGCAACCACGGGACCGCGCGAATCGATACCCCGCACAGCTCACGCGCGGCGATCAACGCGCCGAGCAGCCCTGGGTGCTCCTCCTCGCTTGAGAGGATCTCATCGCCGTGACCGAGCCTCAGGCCCTCGAGCACCAGCGACAGCCCCTCGCTGGTGCAGGTCGTGAGCGCGAGGTCCTCCACCGGGCAGCCAAGCAGCGAGGCGTAGGCGCCGCGCAGCGCGTGGCCCAGCTCGCCACGGCGTTCGAAATGGGCGTGCGTGCGGCCCTCCGCCGCCTCGCGCTCCACAACCTCGGCGGCGGCCTGTGCGGCAGCAGCGGGCAGCGGGCCGTCGGTGCCGGCGTTCAGGTAGGCGGCGCGCCGCAGCACCGGAAACTGCGCACGCAGAGCGGGAGCATCCACGGCCGGCAGGATAACGACGTGCCGGGCGCCGGCCTGACATACTAGGTTTCGGGCTATCCGAATCGTTTGCTATGAGATGAAATATGGTGGCGTGGACGCGGAATTCCACGCTGACAGGCGGAGCGGGGACAGGGAGGCGGTGGGCAAATCGACGACGGGGCGCGACTGGGGTGGAGGTGGGGCTTGATGGGGTGGACCGAGAGCGGATCGAGAGAGGAGACGCGATGACCGACCAGCGGCCAATCGAAGCCGGGGGACACGCGTCCTTAGCGCGAATCCCCGTTTCGGCCAGCGAGGACGGGCAGGTGTGTCTGTGGGAGCCCACTACTGAGGAACGGGAGCGCGCCTGGTTGACGGGTTTCATGCGTTGGGTGGGCGCGCGCGAGGGCAGGACGTTCGCGGAGTACGAGCAGCTGCGCGAGTGGTCGGTGACCGATCTGGAGCGCTTCTGGGAGAGCATCTGGGAGTACTTCGGGGTGCGCTGCTCGCGCCCGTACGAGCGGGTGCTGGACCGGAGCCGGGAGACACCGGCCGTTGGCCGGCATCCCCGTTCCGGCCAACACACGATGCCGGGCGCGCGTTGGTTCGACGGCGCGGAGCTCAACTACGCGGAGAACATGCTGCGTGCCGGCCGGAGATCGCCGGATCGACAACCGGCCGGCGAAACGACCGATCAAAGCTCGGCCGGCGAGCCTGATGGTGGACGGGATCCCAGTCAAATCGCGGTGCTGCACGCCTCCGAGCTGCGTAATCAGGACCCACCCGCCCAGCTGACATGGGGCGAGCTCTCTGCGCAGGTTGCCGCGGTGGCGGCGGGGCTGCGGGCGCTGGGCGTGGAGCGGGGGGATCGCGTGGTCGCCTACATGCCGAACATCCCCGAGACGCTGGTCGCGTTCCTGGCGACGGCGAGTGTGGGAGCGATCTTCTCGAGCGCGGCGCCGGAGTTCGGGGCGCGCAGCGTGATCGACCGCTTCGCGCAGATCACGCCGAAGGTGGTGCTCGCGGTGGACGGGTACCGCCACGGCGGCAAGGACTTCGACCGCAGGGCGGTGGTGGGGGAGATCCTGGCGGAGCTGCCCACCGTGCGCCACACGGTGCTGGTGCCCTACCTGTTCGAGAGCGCGGGTGGGCGGGACCCTGATCAAACGGCCATCCCGGCGGGCTGGCCGGGGGCGCTCACGTGGGGGGAGCTGTGCGAGCGTGGGGAGGCCGATCCAGGCTCGGCGGCCGCGCCGGTGTTCGAGCAGGTGCCCTTCGACCACCCGCTGTGGGTGCTGTACTCCTCGGGCACCACCGGCCTGCCGAAGGCGATCGTGCACAGTCACGGCGGGATTCTGCTGGAGCAGCTGAAGAAGAGCCATCTGCACCTCGATCTGCATCGAGGCGATCGCATGTTCTGGTTCACGACGACCGGCTGGATGATGTGGAACTTCTTGATCGGCTGCCTGTTCACGGAGGCGGCGATCGTGCTGTACGACGGCAGCCCCGGGCACCCCGACCTGGGTGCGATGTGGGCGCTGGCGGAGCGCACGAAGATGACCTGCATGGGCGTCAGCGCCGGCCTGCTCAGCGCATGCGAGAAGGCCGGCGTGAGGCCGGCGCGGGAGTACGACCTGAGCGCGCTGCGCAGCATCGGCTCGACCGGCTCGCCGCTGGCGCCGGAGAGCTTCGCGTGGGTGTACCGCGAGGTCAAGTCGGACGTGTGGCTGTTCTCGACGAGCGGGGGCACCGACGTGTGCACGGCGTTCGTCGGCGGCTGCCCGCTGCTGCCGGTGTACGAAGGGGAGCTGCAGTGCCGCGTGCTGGGCTGCGCGGTGGAGGCGTGGGACGAGCAGGGGCGCAGCGTGGTGGACGAGGTGGGGGAGCTGGTGTTGACCGAGCCGCTGCCCTCGATGCCGCTGTTTTTTTGGGGAGACCCGCCCACCGACCCTCCCGCCCACGACCCCGACCTGCCGCTGGACGCGCCAGAGAATCGAGTGGGCCCACGCTATCTCGAGAGCTACTTCTCGATGTTCCCAGGCGTCTGGCGCCACGGAGATTGGATCAGAATCACCCCGCGGGGAGGCGCCGTGATCTACGGTCGCTCGGACGCGACGATCAACCGCCAAGGCGTGCGGATGGGCACCAGCGAGATCTACCGCGCGGCGAGCGCGGTGCGGGAGGTGCTGGACGCGCTGGTGGTGGACATCCCGCACGGGCGGAAAATCGGGTCCCACCCACCGGAGCTCGAGATGTGGCTGTTTGTGGTGCTGAGCCCCGGGGTCGCGCTCGACGATGAGCTGAGGGGGAGGATCAGGCGACGGATTCGCGAGGACTGCTCACCGCGGCACGTCCCCGACGAGGTGATGCAGATCGCCGAGGTGCCGCGCACGCTCTCCGGCAAGACGTTGGAGGTGCCGGTGAAGCGGATCCTGATGGGCGCCACGCCCACGGAGGCGGCGAGCGTGGATTCGCTCGCCAACCCACAGGCGCTCGACTACTTCGTGGAGCTTGCACAGACGTTGGGCTGAGCCGCCCGAGGCGGTGGCACGCTCGAGAGGCACAGTCTGCGGTCGAGCTCGGTGGCGGACGGCGCAGACACCGGGCTGAGAAACACGAGCCATCCGGCAGGAGTCCGCGCGGGGCGCGTCGAACAACGGGGCCGATGAGACGAACGACATCGACCACAACAGTGCAGGAGCCCCCAGTGGGCCTGACGGGCGAGCACCAAAGCCTCTCCAAGTACATCCAGACGCGCTTCGAGGAGTGCTCGCGCTCACAGAAGGACGTGGCGCAGTACATCGTCGACCACCTCGACGAGGCTGCCTTCCAGACCGCCGAGGAGCTGGCGCGCCGAGCCAACACCTCAAGCTCCACGGTGGTGCGCTTTTCACAAGCTCTCGGCTTCGAGGGCTTCCCCGAGTTGCAGGCCGCAGCGCGCGACGAGTACCGGCGCGTGCACGCAAACGGCGGGGGATCGAATCAGAGCCACCAATCCGCGAATGGCAGCTCGGCCCCGTTGTTCTCGCTCGATCAGAACGAGTTCGAGGCGGCGCTGGCGGCCGACCACCTGAACGTGGAGGAGACCGCGCGCAAGGTGTCGCGCGGCGATGTGGATGAGCTGATCGACGCGATCGTGAGCGCCGAGAAGGTGCTGGTGGCGGGCACCGACCAGATGGCGTTCTTCGCCAGCTACCTGCGCCACCTGCTGATGCTGCTGGACCTGCGCGTGGAGGTGGTGGCAAGCCCCTCTCAGGAGGCGCTCAGCCGCCTCGGGCGAATCGACGAGGGCACGCTCGTGATCGGGCTCTCCGCCGGGCGTCCGCACCCGCTGGTGCTGCGCGCGATGAAGCTTGCGCGTCACCGCAAGGCTCGCACCGCTGCGATCACCGACGCGACCCTCTCGGAGGTCGCCAAGCTCGGGCAGATCAAGCTGTACTACTCCTCCAACAGCCCTGCCTATGTGCGCTCGCATGCGGCGCTGCTCAGCCTGATCCAGGCGCTCGCGTACGGTGTCTACGCGCGCGACAGCGCCCAGTACGAAGACCGCATCAAGGCCTTCCGGCTGAAGTAGCCCTTTTCCGGGAAGACAGGGCCGCATGCGGCCCCTGTCCCGGGCCGTGCATGCACGGCCAGGCCGGTCGGCGCATGCGCCGACCGGAACAAAGAGAACGACCCGGATAGACTGCAACCCATGCGCGACGAGGCGACATTTGCGGTCAAGGCCGGCCTGGCGGAGATGCTGAAGGGCGGGGTGATCATGGACGTGGTCACGCCCGATCAGGCGAAGGTGGCCGAGGACGCGGGCGCCGCCGCGGTGATGGCGCTGGAGCGGGTGCCCGCCGACATCCGTCGCGATGGCGGCGTGGCGCGGATGTCCGACCCCGAGATGATCGCGGGCATCCAGGAGGCGGTGAGCATCCCGGTGATGGCGAAGGCGCGCATCGGCCACTTCGTCGAGGCCCAGGTGCTGCAGGCGCTGGAGGTGGATTACGTCGATGAGTCGGAGGTGCTGACCCCCGCGGACGAGGCCAACCACATCGACAAGTGGGCGTTCGAGGTGCCGTTCGTGTGCGGGGCCACCAACCTCGGCGAGGCGCTGCGGCGGATCGGCGAGGGCGCAGCGATGATCCGCTCCAAGGGCGAGGCCGGGACCGGGGACATCGTCGAGGCGGTGCGCCACATGCGCAAGATCGGCGGCGAGATCCGCCGTCTCGCCACGCTCCAGGAAAGCGAGCTGGCGAGTGCCGCCAAGGAGCACGGGGCGCCGCTTGACCTCGTGCGGCGGGTCGCGGCGGAGGGGCGCCTGCCGGTGGTGCTGTTCTGCGCGGGCGGGATCGCCACGCCAGCCGACGCGGCGCTGATGATGGCGCTAGGCGCCGAGGGCGTGTTCGTGGGCTCGGGGATCTTCAAGTCCGAGGATCCCCCGAGCAGGGCGCGCGCGATCGTGGAGGCCACCACGCACTGGCAGGACCCCGCGCGCGTAGCAGGCGCCTCGCGCGGCCTCGGCCCGGCGATGGTCAGCCTGGAGAGCTCCAAGCTCGGCAATGAGCAGCTGCTAGCTCAGCGCGGTTGGTAGACCCGCCGCTAGCCGAAACGGGGATGCTGGCCGATTCGGGGATACGAGCGCAGCGAGTGTCTCCCGAATCGGTCGGAGGCGCGTGTCTCCCGGCTTCGGTAGGCGTGCTGGCGCTGCAGGGCGGCTTCGAGGCGCATGCGCGGATGCTACGCGGCGTGGGCGCGGAGGTGCGCGAGGTGCGAACGCCCGCCGACCTCGACGGGATCGAGGGACTGGTGATCCCCGGGGGCGAGTCGACGACGATGACACTGGGGATCGAGCGGGAGGGCCTGGCGGAGCCGCTGCGCGAGCTGTGCGGCCCGCCGCCGGACGGCCGTGGGGTGCCTGTGCTCGGCTCTTGCGCGGGGCTGATCATGCTCGATCGCGACCATCTCGGGTTGATCGACATGCGCGCGCAGCGCAACGCGTTCGGTCGCCAGATCAAGAGCTTCGAGGCGGACGTGCCGGTGCGCGGGATCGACGGCCCGCCGCTGCATGGAGTCTTCATCCGCGCGCCGTGGATCGCCGAGTATGGCCCCGACGTGGAGATCCTCGCGGAGGTGGACGGCCACGCGGTGGCGGCCCGCGAAGGCAACCGGCTGGCGGTGGCCTTCCACGCCGAGCTCACGCCCGACGAGCGCCTGCACCGGATATTTCTGGAGGAGGTTCGTGCTGTTCGGGAGCTTCGCTCGGCAGCAGGATGAGCGGCTCTTCGAGCAGGTCGAGCACGCGGTTGATCGCGTCGTGTATCTCCCCCGCGAGCAGGCCCTCGTCATCGAGCGCGACCGCCTGCTCGAATTGCCAGGAGCGCGCCACGTGAATGCTGGGCCGCAGGTGGGCGGCGCGACGTCCGAGCGTGCGCAGAAACGGTTCCAGGCGGGCTTTGTCGCGCGCGGAGGCGTAGCGGCGGCGCAGCAGCCACGGCCATAGCTCGGGGAGAATCGTGTCGGGGTTGTGGGCCCCCACCTGCTTGAAGTCCTCGGTCTGCCAGCGGCGGATGTAGGTTGCCGCGTCCAGGCGCGAGGTGAGGTAGACGCGGGTACGCGCGGGGGCGTTGCGGAAGCCCAGCTGCGGCTGGGGCTCCACGCGCCAACCCCCACCGCCTCCGTCGGACTGCTCGAGCTCGGGGAGGCGTTCGGCGTGGCCGGCGCCGTAGAGGTGCTCGGCCTGGCGCTTGAGCTCGCCCGGCCAGAAGTGCAGGATCAGCTCGTCCCCGTCGAGGTCGAGCGCGGCCCGCTGCATCGAGATCACCCCGAGCGCGGTGTCGAGTCGCACGTGCGCAAGACCGACGCGCTCAGGCTGCAAACCCGTCGCTTCGCGCAGCAGCGAGCGCAGCCGCCACTTGCGCCGCACGGGGTCGGCGCCGACGCGCCGCAGCGAGCCGAACGGCAGCAGGTGGCCGAAGTCCTGGTGGGCGTAGGTGAGCAGATCCTGCACCAGCGCCCGCTCGGCGGGGGAGAGCACCGCCAGCTCCACCAGGCGCCACCACGACTCCAGCAGGTCGTGCCAGCGCAGCACGCAGGTGCGCCGCTGCGTGAAGCGCGCGCTGCCGAGGTTGAGCTCGCCGACGCGGTGCCCGTTGCGCCGCGCCCAGCGGGTGCACACCTTGCTCTCCAGCAGCACCACCAGCTCGGGGTCGAAGCGCAGCACGCCGTCGAAGCGCTGCCCGCGGCTGGTGTCCTTGACCTCGCCGTCGCTCTCGGCCGGTTCGGTGTCGGGCGTGAGGAACACGCTCACCAGCCGCTCGCGCTTGACCTCCCCGCCGGCGGCGCTCTCCTCGGAGGCGTCGACGATGTGCGTGGCCTGCATGTCCACCGTGCAGTCGGGCAGCTCGCTCTGCGAGGGCTCCCCGATCGAGCGCAGCAGCGTCTCGCGCGCGAGGGGAACGAGCCGCAGCACGATCATCGCCGCGCGCGTCAGCTGGTCCTCGTGGGTGCGCCCGAGGTCGCGGTAGGGGTCGAACACGTTCAGGTGCGGGTTGGCGGTGGCGCTGTCCACGACTACCTCCCCGTTCGGTGCGACCACATCGATCCCCTCACTCTGTGCCTGCCCAGCACACACCTGCCCTGTACGTCCAATCAGTGAACTGTCAAAGACTCTAGCGCACGTTGTCGTTTTCTGGGGTTGCCTGTCTGTGGCTCTCGGTCACGGTCGCGTCGCGATGGCAGGTGGGCCCGATGAACGTTTGCGAGGATGTGCGACGTGCACATCGCGGTCGCCGCAGACGAACGGGTCGGGATCGCGGATACGCTGGTGGGGAGCTCGAGCGCCGTGGCCACGAGGTGAGCGCGTACGGCGCACTGGCGGTGGTCAAAAGCGGCGGGCGCGAGGATTGGGCGTGGGCTTCAGAGGCAGCGGCGCGCGCGGTGGCCGAGGGGCGCGCCGAGCAGGCGGTGGTGTGCTGCTGGACCGGCACGGGCGCGTCGATCGCAGCGAACAAGGTGGCGGGAGTGCGTGCGGCGTTGTGCACCGATGCCGCGACCGCGGCGGGCGCGCGCCGCTGGAACGACGCCAACGCGCTGGCGCTCAGCCTGCGCTCGACCTCCGCGGCGGAGCTGTGCGAGATCCTTGACGCATGGTTCGCCGGGGCACCCTCCACAAAGGCCGAGGACCGGGCAAACATCGAGCACCTGAAGGAGATCGAGCGCGCTCAGAGCATGTCATGAGCAGGCGTGGCGTGCCGGTCGTTCAAGCGCGTTCTCGCCCCGTCGGCGGGCGAGGCTACGCCGCCTTGAACCGCGCGATTCCGCCATCGACCAGTTCGACCGCGCGCTTGTCGCCCAGCAGCAGATCGACGTGGCCGAGCACCTCGGAGATCGTCAGGTAGGCCTGGGTGACGGCGACATTGCCCCACATCTCGTAGGCCAGCTCGTAGGCGGTGCGAGGGCGCTCGAGGAGCAGGCCGTGGATTTTCTCGGCGCGCCGTTCGTGCATGCGCAGGCGTTCGTCGATCAGAGTGACGTGGTCATCGATCGGGGCGCCGTGACCGCCGAGCACCAACTCGAGATCCATCGCGCGCGTCTGCCGCAGGGAGTCGAGATAGGCGATCAGCGCCTGCGGGCGGGGCCCGGCGTAGTCGCCCTCGACCTCCAGCGGCCGCGCGATCAGCGGATTGGATGAGATGTGCCCAAGCAGGTGGTCGCCGCCGATCAGCAGCGCCCGGCGCTCGTCGTGGAAGACCGTGTCCGAGGGGCTGTGGCCGGGGCGGGACAGCACGCGCAGCGTGCGGTCGCGCAGCTTCAGCTCCTCGCCCTCGACCAGCGGGCGATCCACCTCGACGGTGCAGCCCCAGGCGCGGAAGCTGGCGGAGACAGCGCGCAGCGCGGTGACGACGTCGGTCGGCACTCCGTGGCGCAGCATGATGCGCGCCGCGAAGCGGTCGTCGAGCTCGGACTCGCTGCGGAAATCGCGCAGCCGGCGGCCAAGGCCCTCCAGAGCCGCCACCTGCGCGCCCGAGCGCCGCGCGAGGATCGCGGCGAGGCCGATGTGGTCGATGTGCTGGTGGGTGAGCACCAACAGCTGCAGGTCCTCGATCGCGTGCCCGCGCGCGGCAAGCGCCTGTTCGAGCTCGTCGAGCGCCTTGGCGGAGTTGGGGCCGGAGTCGACCAGCGTGAGTGGGTCGTCGTCGATCAGGTATGCGTTGACGCGACCAACCGCGAACGGCGTGGGGATCGCCAGGCGGTGGATCCCCTCAGCCGCGGCCCGCTCCAGCATGGCGGCCTCTTGCGCCTGCTCCTGCTCGGTGGCGGGGGTGGGGCTCATGAGCGGATCAGTGCCAGCACCTCGTCGCGGCGGCGCTCCATGTCCTCGTGGGAGCGCAGCGACTCCAGGCAGAGGCGCAGCAGCGGCTCGGTGTTGGAAGGTCGCACGTTGAAGTGCCAGTCCTCGTAGTCGATCGAGATTCCGTCGAGGCGGCTCTGCTCGGCGTCGGCGTAGCGCGTGGCGATCTCCTCCATCTTCGCCTGCTGGTCGGTCACCTCGGAGTTGATCTCCCCCGAGATGAAGTAGCGCTCGCGGTAGGGCGTGAGCAGCTCGGACATGCGCTGACCGGTGCGCGAGAGCTGCTCGAGGATAAGCAGCGCCGGCAGCGTGCCGGAGTCGGCGCAGTAGAAGTCGCGGAAGTAGTAGTGCCCGGACACCTCACCCCCGAACAGCGAGCCCTCCGCGCGCATACGCGTCTTGAAGAAGGCATGGCCCACGCGGTTGACATACGGCGTGCCGCCCGCGCGTCGCACCGTGTCGGGCACCGCGCGCGAGGCGCGCACGTCGTAGAGGATCGCCTCGGGGTGGGCGGGGTCCGATTTCTTGGCAAGCAGGGACTCTGCCAGCAGCGCGGTGAGGAAGTCACCGTCCACGAAGCACCCGGTGTCGTCGATGAAGAAGCAGCGGTCGGCGTCCCCGTCCCAGGCGATCCCCAGGTCGGCGCCGGTCGCCAGCACCCTGTCGATCGCGAACTGCCGGTTCTCGGGCAGCAGCGGGTTGGGCTCGTGGTCGGGGAAGTTGCCGTCGGGGGTCCAGTAGGTCTCGATCAGCTCGAGCCCCAAGCCCTCGAGCAGCGGGCCGACCATCGGGCCGGCCATCCCGTTGCCGCCGTCCACCACCACCTTCAGCGGTTGCTGGCCGAAACGGGGACTCTCGCCAGAGGCGAGTGTCTCCCGGCTTCGGCCCGAGCGGATCGTGTCGGGATCGATGAAGCCCAGCGCCGCCTCCTGGAACTCGGCGTAGACGTCCACCTCCTCCACCGTCCCGTGCGGGGCGCCAGGGCTTCCATCCCGATCTAGCCCGGCCTCGATCAGCCGACGGATGTCCTGGATGCCGCTGTCGCCCGACAGCGCCAGCGCCCCCCCGCGCACCAGCTTGCAGCCGGTGTAAGCCTTCGGGTTGTGCGAGGCGGTGCACATCAAGCCGCCGTCGAGCGCGCGCGAGCCGACGAGGTAGTACAGCATCTCGGTGCCGACCTGGCCGGCGTCGAGCACGTGCGCGCCCTCGGCCAGCAGCCCCTCCCGGTAGCGCGCCGCGAGCTGCGGCGCGGTGAGTCGCATGTCGCGCCCCAGCGCCACGCGCAGCTCGCCCACCGGCTTGCCCTCCAGCCGCGCGAGCACCCGCGCGAACGCGCGCCCGATCGACTCGGCGATCTCGCCGTCAATCTGCTCGCCGTACAGGCCGCGGATGTCGTAGGCCTTGAAAATCTCCGGTGGCGGGGTCGGCATTGCTCGCCATCCTACGCGCTCACTCGCCGTGCCGAGGGGGGCACGCGGTCCAAGGGGGGGCGTGGCGCGCGGGGAGGTTCGCATCACGGCCTTACCGAGAGGCCCGAAGTATCCTCCCTGCCATGTCAGGACACTCCAAGTGGTCGAGCATCAAGCACAAGAAGGCGATCGTCGACTCCCGCCGGGGGGCGGCGTTCACGAAGCTGGCGCGCGCCGTCACCGTCGCCGCGCGTGAGGGCGGGGGGGACCCCGACTCCAACGCGGCGCTCGAGAATGCGATCCGCAAGGCCAAAGCGGCGTCGATGCCGAAGGACAACATCGAGCGCGCGATCGCCAAGGGCACCGGCGAGGGCGGCGACGCGGAGGCGCTCGAGACGGTGATCTACGAGGGGTACGGCCCAGCCGGGGTGGCGCTGCTGGTCGAGACCGTCACCGACAACCGCAATCGCACCGGCCCGGACGTGCGCAACCTCTTCACCAAATACGGCGGCTCGCTTGGCGAGCCCGGCTCGGTGGCCTACCTGTTCGAGAAGAAGGGCGTGATCGTGCTCGACGCCTCTCGCTACACCGAGGACGACCTGCTCGCCGCAGTGGAGGCCGGCGCGGAGGACATCTCCGAGGACGAGGACGTCTTCGAGGTGATCACCCTGCTCGCCGACTTCACCGCGGTGCGCCGCGCGCTCGAGGAGGCGGGCGTGGAGCTCGAGGGCGCGGAGCTCACCTACCGGCCCTCCAGCCTTGTGCCGATCGAGCACGAGGGTCAGGTCGTCAAGCTGATGAAGCTGATCGACGGGCTCGAAGAGAACGACGACGTCTCCGCGGTGCACGCCAACTTCGACGTCCCTGCCGAGATGCTCGCGCGCGCCATTGGATAGGCCACCCGTCGCGATCCTCTGCGGTGGGCGCGGCACTCGTCTGCGCGAGCGCACCCAGGAGATCCCCAAGCCACTGATCGAGATCGGCGGGCGCCCAATCGTGGAGCACGTGATCGAGCTGTACGCCGCCCAGGGCTTCCGCCGCTTCCTGCTGGCGACCGGCTACCGCGGCGAGCTGCTCGAGCGCTTCGTCGCCGCGCGGGGCTGGCCGGAGGGGGTGGAAGTGCAGTGCGTGGACACCGGCCTCGACACCCCCACGGGTGGGCGGGTAAAGCGGCTGGAGGGGCTTTTGGCGGACGAGCCCACGTTCTGTCTCACTTACGCCGACGGTCTCGCCGACATCGACCTCGCGCGGCTGCTGGCCTTCCACGAGGCGCACGGTGCGCTCGCCACGATCACCGTCGTGCGCCCCGAGCTGCAGTTCGGCGTGGCCGAGCTCGATGGGGAGGATGGCCACGTGCTCGGCTTTCGCGAGAAGCCCCGTTCCGAGCACTGGATCAACGGTGGCTTCCTCTGCCTGCGCCCCGGCGCATTCGCCTATCTTCGGGAGGACTCCGTGCTCGAGCGCGAGCCCTTACAGCGACTCGCCGCCGACGGCCAGCTGCGCGCCCACCGCCACGAGGGCTTCTGGGAGTGCATGGACACCTACAAGGACGCCGTCGCGCTCAACGACCTATGGGCCTCGGGCGCAGCGCCCTGGCGGGTGCGGGCAGGCGTCCGACCGCCCGCGCAGAATCACATCGCATGATCGTCCTCGGGATCGACCCCGGCCTCGCCAACGCCGGTTACGGTGTTGTCGCCCGTCGCGGCCGTCGCCTGGTAGCGCTCGACGGCGGCGTGATCGACACGCCCGCCCGGGCTGCCCTGGAGTCGCGCCTGTCGAGCGTGCACGGGCGCGTGCTGGAGCTGATCGACGAGCACCGTCCCGCCGCGATGGCTTTGGAGCAGCTGTACTTCGGGCAGAACGTGCAAACCGCCTTCGCGGTCGGGCATGCCCGCGGGGTGACGATGCTCGCCGCCGGCGAGCGTGGGGTGCCGTGCTTCTCCTACACCCCCCAGCGTGTCAAGTCCTCGGTGTGTGGCAACGGCCGCGCGGACAAGGCGCAGGTCGCGCGGATGGTGCAGACGTTGTTGTCCCTGCCCGAGCTGCCCACCCCCGACCACGCCTCCGACGCGCTCGCGGTGGCCCTCTGCCACATGAACGCCGCGCCGCTGGCGCATGCGGTGGCCGAGGCGGTCTCCGCATGATCGCCCTGCTGCGTGGCGAGGTCGCCGTGCGCCGCGCCGACCACGTGGTGATCCTCTGCGGGGGGGTCGGCCATCGCGCCGCGGTGTCGGCCGAGACGCTGCGCCACATCCCCGCGATCGGCGGCGAGACGACGTTGCACACGCACCTGATCGTGCGCGACGACGCGCTCGCGCTATACGGCTTTCACTCCGAGCAGGAGCGCGACCTCTTCCTGATGCTGCTCTCCGTGCAGGCCGTCGGCCCCAAGGTCGCGCTTGCGGTGCTCTCCGCCGGGCCGCCGCGCGAGCTGGTGGCGGCGCTTGCGGCGGGCGACGCGGCGCGCCTGCAGGCGGTGCCGGGGATCGGCAAGCGCACCGCGGAGCGGATCATCGTCGAGCTGCGCGAGAAGGTGGGGGTGAGCGTCGACATCGATGTGGGGGCCGGTGCCGGGAGCGCAGCCATCACGGCCCGTCGCGGGGAGAGCCCGCGCACGCTCGCCCGCGATGGGCTGCTGGAGCTCGGCTACAGCCACGGCGAGGCCGAGGGGCTGCTGCGCGAGGCGACGGGTGACAGCGCCGAGGAGCTGATCGCGCAGGCGCTGCGCACCGCGCGCGCCGGGTGACCCGTCGATGACCCGCATCCAAACCCCCGACCTGGACGAGCACGACGAGCTCGAGGAGGAGCTCGAGCGCTCGCTGCGCCCGCGCCGGCTGCGCGAGTTCGTCGGCCAGCGCTCGCTGTGCGAGCAGCTGGCGGTGGCGATCGAGGCCGCCGCCGCGCGCGGGGAGGCGCTCGACCACCTGTTGCTCGCCGGGCCGCCCGGCCTCGGCAAGACCTCGCTCGCGCAGATCGTCGCCAGCGAGCTCGGGGCGCCGTTCGTGCAGACCGCAGGCCCCGCCCTGGAGCGAAAGGGAGACATCGCGGCGTTTCTCACCGCCCTGGAGCCGCGCAGTGTGTTCTTCGTCGATGAGATCCATCGCCTGCCGCGCACTTTGGAGGAGACCTTCTACCCGGCGATGGAGGACCGCCGCCTGCCGATCACCGTCGGCCAGGGCGCCGGGGCGCGCGTGGTGACGCTCGATCTGCCGCCTTTCACGCTGGTTGGGGCGACCACCCGCACCGGCCTACTCACCACGCCGCTGCGCGACCGCTTCGGCATCCAGGCGCGACTCGAGCCCTACACGACGGCGGAGCTCGCGACGATCGTCAAGCGCTCCGCGGGGATCCTCGAGATCCCGCTGGAGGAGGGTGGCGCCGAAGCGATCGCGGAACGCAGCCGCGGTACCCCACGCGTCGCCAACCGCCTGCTGCGGCGCGTGCGCGATTACGCCGAGGTGCGCATGGAGGGCGTTCTGAGCGCCGACGCCGCCCGCGCGGCGCTGGAGCTGCTGGAGGTCGACGAGCGCGGACTCGACCGCCTCGACCGCGAGATCCTGCGCGCGATCTGCGTGAAGTTCGCGGGCGGCCCCGTCGGCCTCTCCACGCTCGCTGTGGCCGTCGGCGAGGAGCGCGACACGATCGAGGATGTCTACGAGCCCCATCTGCTGCGCGAGGGCCTGCTGCAGCGCACCCCCCGCGGTCGTGCCGCCACGCCGGCGGCGTTCGCGCATCTGGGCCTCGAGCCCCCCGCTGGGTGGCTGGCCTCGCCGGGTGCACGCACGGAGTCCGACGCCGCCGGCGAGCAGGCGCTCTTCTAGCTCGCGACCCCGTGTTCCATCGGGCGGAGCCTCCCTGCGGCTCCTTCCCTACTCTTTGTGTCTAGAGGGTGGCGCAACCGGCCTCCAGGCTGGCGAGTTGGGCCTCTTTCAATCAGACCATGTCCCATCCCTTCATCTGCCCCAACTGCGGCCACCGCTCCAGCGAGCTCGATCGCAACCTCGGCTTCACCCGTCAGCCGAAGGGTTGCGTCAAGTGCGGGTTTGCCTTCCTCTTCGAACTGCTCGACGACTACTACCCCGCGCCGGACGCCGCGTTCTTCGTGTGCGACCGCGAGGGCCGCGTGATCGGCTGCGGCAAGAACTCCTTCGCGCTCACCGGCCTGGAGGAGGAAGCGGTGATCGGCCGCCCGGTCGCGCAGGCGCTCGGGTTGGAGTTCTCCAACGGGGACGACCCCGTCGGCACGGTGCTCGAGTGGGGGGTGCGCGCGCTGGGCAAGCCGGTGCGCGTCAGCGGCGACCGCGACCTGCCCGCCACCGCGCGCGCCGACATGTTCCCCGCCTACGACGACGAGGGCGGTCTTTTGCTCGTCCTTACCCCGGACAAGTAGTCTTTTGAGATCTGCCGATGACCGCCCTGCCGTCAACATTGGTCTCTTCATACGTCTATCGGGATTGGTCCCATAGTGTGCTGCTTCTCCATTCGCCCGAGCACGGCAGGGCGGCCAGCCTGCGGCTGGCTATGACCGCTCCGCCGTCACCCTCGGTCCACTCACCTTCCAGTCGGACCTGGCCCCCGACCCCGCAGCCTCCCCACCGGCGTCTGCGCACGGCTGGCCGAAACGGGGACTCGCGCCGCAGGCGCGTGTCACCCGGCTTCGGTCGGCCAGCCTTCGGCTGATGACCGACCGCCGTCGCAACTCTTTGGTCCTGCTGCTGGTCGCGCTGCTGCTGGCGGTGTCGGCGGTCGTGATCGCCACCAAGCCGACGCGCCTCGGCCTCGACCTGAAGGGCGGGGTGTCGTTCATCTACAAGGGGATTCCCACCGCGCACGCCAAGGTCAACCCCGAATCGCTCAACCGCGCGATCAACATCATGCGCAAGCGCGTCGACCAGCTTGGCGTCGCCCAGCCGGAAATCCAGCTCTACGGCGCCAACGAAATCAACGTGTCGCTGCCCGACGTCACCAACGTCAAGCGCGCCGAAGACCAGGTCGGCAAGACCGCCCAGCTGCTCTTCTACGACTGGGAGCCCAACGTGATCGGGCCCTCGGGCAACCCCGAACCGACCAACACCGGGGTCACCTGCGGAGGCGGACGCGAACCGGCGTCGGTGACCTGCGGACTGCCCGAGTACAAAGCGGTGCTGCTCGCCGCCAAACGCAAGCCCTACCTGTACCCCAACGCAACCACGCTGCAAAAAGGCTGCACAGCCGCGCAGGTCCACGGCTGCATCTTCGGCGCGTGGTATCTGATCGACACCAAGCACGAAAAGATGCTGTGCGCCGGCGGCAAGCCGATCTGCGGCCCCGCCGACACGCAGGCCGAGCTGTACGCCGACGGCTACAAACCGCCGGCCGGCGCGAAGCCCAAGGCCGTGCACGTCAACCCCGGCACCGTGCTCGTGCAGGCGCACCCCGAAGAATTCAAGAACAAGGTCGTCAAGGCCGAACCGAACAGCTTCTACGTGCTCAACGACAACCCGGTGCTCGAAGGCGGCAGCATCAACAACCCGCAGCAGGGCTACCAGAGCGAAGGCGGCGGCTCGGGGCTACCGGACGTCACCTTCGGCTTCGACGAACACGGCAAGACGGTGTTCGAACGGGTCACCAAGGAAATCGCCAAACGCGGCGAAAACGCCCAGCTGCCGGGCGTCACCAAGGCCCAGGCGCTGCAGCACTTCGCGATCGTGCTCGACGAACAGGTGATCACCGCGCCTTCGATCGACTACACCGCCTACCCCAACGGGATCGACGCCTCCAACGGCTCTGAGATCACCGGCGGCTTCACGCTCACCTCCGCGCAGAACCTCGCCGACGAGCTGCAGTCGGGCGCGCTGCCGATCAGGCTGGAACAGATCTCCCACTCGCAGGTCTCCGCGACGCTCGGCAAAACGGCGCTCGACCAGGGCCTGCTGGCGATGGCGGTGGGGCTGCTGGTCGTGTGCATCTTCCTGCTGACCTTCTACCGCGTGCTGGGGATCATCGCGATCGGCGGCCTCGCGATCTACAGCATCTACTACTTTGCGCTGATCAAGGCGATCCCGATCGTCCTGACGCTGCCCGGCATCGCCGGCCTGATCCTCACGATCGGCATCGCGGCCGACGCCAACATCGTGATCTTCGAGCGCATCAAGGAGGAGATCCGCGCCGGGCGCTCGATCCCCGCCGGCATCGCCGCCGGCTACAAACGCGGCTTCGCGGCGATCGTCGACGCCAACGTGGTGACGTTCATGACGGCCTTCATCCTGTTCGCGCTGGCGACCGCCGAAGTGCAGGGCTTCGCCTTCACGCTCGGTATCGGCACGCTGCTGTCGCTGTTCACCGCCGTGCTCGCCACGCAGGCGGCGCTCGGCTCGATGGGCCGCTCGCGGGTGATCGGCCACCCGGCGCTGCTCGGCGCCGCTCGCGCCAAGCGCGCGCTGCGCTTCGACTTCATGGGGAAATCGAAGTGGTTCTTCACGCTGTCGGGCACGATCCTGCTGATCGGCGCGCTGGCGATCGGCGGCAAAGGGATCAACTTCGGCATCGACTTCACCTCCGGCACCCGCATCCAGACCGGCTTCACCCAGCCGATCTCCCAGGAACAGATCCGCACGGTGCTGCGCGAACACAACCTTTCCAACGCCCAGATCCAGAAGCTCACCGGAGACAAGAACGTCGGCGGCAGCGGCTATCAGATCTCGCTCAAGCAGCTCAAGCCGACCCAGGTGGCCGCCGTCGAGGAATCGCTGGGCAAGATCAGCCCGCTGCGCGACACCTCCGACAACTCGATCGGGCCGACCTTCGGGGCGACGGTGGCCAAGTCGGCGGTGATCGCGATCATCGCCTCGCTGATCGTGATCTCCGTGTACATCGCGCTGCGCTTCGAGTGGAAGTACGCGGTACCCGTGCTGATCGCGTTGATGCACGACCTGTTGATCACCGCCGGGGTGTATGCGCTCACCGGCCGCGAAGTGAGCAGCGCGACGGTCGCCGCGTTGTTGACGATCCTTGGCTATTCGCTGTACGACACGATCATCGTGTTCGACCGCGTGCGCGAGAACGTGCCACGAATGCCGCGCGCCGCGTTCTCGCAGATCGTCAACCGCTCGATGTCGGAGGTGCTCACCCGTTCGCTGGCGACGAGCTTCTGCACGCTGCTGCCGGTGCTGGCGCTGCTGCTGTTCGGCGGGGAAACGCTGAAGAACTTCGCCTTCGCTCTGATGGTGGGGATCGCTTCCGGCGCCTACTCTTCGATCTTCATCGCCTCGCCGGTGCTCACCCACTGGAAGGAACGCGAGGGCTCCTACCGCAACCGCCGTGCGCGTCTGGTGCGCGACTTCGGCCTGGTGCCCCCGTACGCGACCGCGCTGGACGGCTCGCCGATCGACGTGGAGCCCGCCAAGCAGCGCCGCCGCCAACGCAAGGGGGGCCTGCTGGTGGCAGCAGAGGAGCCAGGCGAGCAGGTCTCACAGGAGGAGTTCGAGGAGATGGTGCGCGATTTGGACATCGAGCGTGAGGATGGGACCACCGCGCCTCCACGCGGTGGGCGCGGGTCGGCGGCAGGCGCCCGCGGCAACGGCCGGCGCGGACAGAGCGGGCGGACATCGAACCTCACCGGCCCGTCAGCCGGCACCGGCACGATGCCCGCCAGGACGCGCACCCCGAAAGCTCCCGCGGCGCCGACGCCGACGCCCGCGCCGGAGGAGGGGCGGGCGGGGACCTCATCCCCCCCGCAGGATCCGGCGGCCGATCTCACCCCTGAGGATCTGGTGCTCAAGGAACAGCCCAAACGCCCGAAACGGCCGCGCAACAAACGTCACGGGCGGAGCCGATGATCCCCCTCCGCCGCGTCGGCGTCTGCCCTTCGATCGCCACTGCCAACAACCACCGCCATGGGGGGAACCGCTGATGGGAATGCTCGGCTGGGTGATGATGGGCCTCGCGATCTGGCACTTCACGATCTGGCTGCCCGACCGCTTCTGGGGTGGGATCGTCGGCGCGCTGATCGGCTCGCTGATCGGCGCGATCGTGATCAGCACGTTGATCTACAGCATCAAAGTTTCCGGCCTCGCGATTCCCGGGAAAAAGCAGACCGACATCGCGGTGGTGCTGTTCGCGGTGCCGGGCTCGCTGATCGGCATGGCTGCTGTCTACCTCGAGGGCATTCGCCGCGAAGGGCTGCGGGCGGCGATCACCAGCCCCTCGCGGTAGTTCCGTGCCGTCGCTGTAGTTCCCGTAGTTCCGTCCAGACCCACCCGTAGGGTGAGCGGGGATGGTGCCAAGCAGCCGCTTCGAGATCACTCCGTGCCCACAACCCGAGGTGCAGGAGCTTGAGCGGCAGTTGGGGGTGAGTGGGGCGGTCGCGCAGGTGCTGGTGCGCCGCGGGCTGGCCGACCCCGAGCGGGCGCGAGCCTTCCTGGCGGCCGATGAGGAGCATCCGCCCGCCGCGTTTGAGGGGATCGACGAGGCGCTCACCACGATCCTCGCGCAGGTGCGCGCCGGGGTGCGGATCACGGTGCACGGCGACTACGACGTCGACGGGATCTGCTCCACCGCGGTGCTGGTACGCGTTCTACGGGCGCTGGGAGCCGACGTGGACTGGTACCTGCCCGACCGCGCCAGCGACGGGTATGGGCTGAACGCCAGCACGATCAGGCGCCTGGCGGTGCGCGGCACGCGCCTGCTGATCACCGCGGACTGTGGCATCACGGCGGTCGAGGAGGTGGACCTCGCGCGGGCGCTGGGGATCGAGGTGGTCGTCAGCGATCACCACTCCCCGCGCGCCGACGGTGCGCTGCCGCGGGCGCCGATCGTGCATCCTGCCGTGTGCGGCTACCCCTGTCCCGACCTGTGCGCGACGGCCGTGGCATACAAGCTGGCGCTCGGCCTGTGGGCGGCCGCTGGACGCTCCATGCTGCCAGGCGGCGAGAATCTCTATCGCCCCCACGAAGACCTCGACCTCGTGGCGCTCGCGACGATCGCCGACGTGGTTGCGCTGCTGGGTGAGAACCGTGCGCTGGTGCGCCACGGCCTCCGGGCGCTGGCCGCGACCGCCAAGCCGGGCTTGCGTGCGCTGCTGGCGGTGGCACGTGCGAGCGGCGGTCCACTGGACGAGCGCACCGTGGCGTTCGCGCTGGCGCCGCGGCTGAACGCGGTGGGGCGAATGCACCGCGCCGACGCCGGCCTGGAGCTGATCCTCACCGAGGATCCCGCGCGCGCGCAGGAGATCGCGGCGGAGCTCGACCGTGCCAACCACGAGCGCAAGCACACCGAGACGCGCATCCTGTTCGACGCCGAGCGTCAGGTGGCGGCGCTGGGCGAGCGCGCCGCGTATGTGCTCGCCGGCGAGGACTGGCATCCCGGGGTGATCGGGATCGTCGCCTCGCGTCTGGCCGAGCGTCACCATCGGCCGTTCGTGCTGGTGGCACTCGACGGGGCGACTGGGCGCGGGTCGGGGCGCAGCATCGCGGGCTTCGACCTGCTGGAGGGGCTCAACGGATGCGCGGGGCACCTGCTGCGCCATGGCGGCCACCGCGCGGCCGCGGGTCTGGAGATCGAGCGCGAGCGTTTGGAGGAGTTCGCCGCGGCGTTCGCGGCCCACGCCGAGGGCGTGCTGAGCGCGGAGCAACTGGTGCGCAGCGAGCGGGTGGATGCGGTCGTGCAGGGCGGGGAGCTGGGGATGGCGCTTGCCGAAGAGCTGCGGGTGCTGGCGCCGTTCGGCTGCGCCAACCCGGCGGTGTCGCTGCTCGTGCAGCGGGCGCGCTTTGCCGAGCGCCGGCCGATGGGGGAGGGCAGGCACGTGCGCTTCTCCGTGCTCGCCGATGGCGCCCGGGCCCGTGCGGTCGCGTTCGGCGCCGGCACCAGCCTGCCCGTCCGCGACGGCGTCCCCGCCGATGCGACGTTCACCCTGGAGGTCAACGAGTGGCGGGGCGTGAGCGAGCCGCGCTTGGTGCTGCGCCACGCGCGGGCGAGCGAGCTGGCGACCCTCGGCGAGACGGCTCCCGAGGAGGAGGGGGAGCTGGTGCTCTTCGCCTGAGGCGACGCGACTGGGATGGCCACACGACCACAGCCCGAAAGGCCCTACCCTTAAAGGCATGGCGACAGAGCAGACACACCGGGCTCAGGAGAGCCCCACAAAAGAGCCGGAGCGATCGCTGGCGATCGCTGGGCAGCTCAACGAGTTCGAGCGCCGCCTGCTCGGCGACCTGTTCGCGATCGTCTCCGAGCACGCCGCCGACACGACGATCCAGATCGACCGCACGCGCGTGGAAGAGGCATTTGTGTTCGCCTGCGAGCACCACGCCGCGCAGCGGCGCAAGTCGGGTGAGGACTTCATCGTGCACCCCGTCGGTGTTGCCCGCATCTGTGCCGGGATGCGTTTGGACACGGAGACGCTGTGTGCCGCGCTGCTGCACGACACCGTGGAGGACACCTCGGCCTCGATCGAGGAGGTGCGCGAGCGCTTCGGCACCGAGATCTCGGGCATTGTGGATGGCGTCACCAAGCTGACCGGCATCACCTTCCACTCGCGCGATGAGGCGCAGGCGGAGAACTACCGCAAGATGATGGTGGCGATGGCCACCGACGTGCGGGTAATCCTGATCAAGCTCGCCGACCGGCTGCACAACATGCGCACGATCGAGGCGATGCCCAAGCAGAAGCAGATCGACAAGGCGAAGGAGACGCTCGAGATCTACGCCCCGATCGCGCATCGGCTGGGAATCCACGCGATCAAGTGGGAGCTGGAGGACCTCGCGTTCGCGACCCTGCATCCCCGCAAGTACCAGGAGATCAAGGGTTTGGTAGCCCAGCAGCGCGAGGAGCGCGAGAACTACGTGAGCGAGGCCGGCGAGTACCTGACGAGCGAGCTGCGCAAGCTCGGCGTCGAGGCGCAGATCGCCGGGCGCGCCAAGCACTTTTACTCGATCTACGCGAAGATGACCAAGAAGGGACGCGAGTTCAACGAGATCTACGACCTCACCGCGATGCGCGTGATCGTGGACTCCGTGAAGGACTGCTACGGCGCGGTGGGGGTGATCCACTCGCTGTGGAAGCCGCTGCCGGGGCGCTTCAAGGACTTCATCGCGATGCCCAAGTTCAACATGTACCAGTCGCTGCACACCACGGTGATCGGGCCGGAGGGACGGCCGCTGGAGATCCAGATCCGCACCGCGGACATGCACGAGATGGCGGAGTTCGGGGTGGCGGCGCACTGGATGTACAAGCAGCGCGGCGAGAAGCCCGGGCGCGAGCGCTCCGGCACGCTCGAGGACGACTCCAAGGTCAAGTGGCTGCGCTCGATGCTCGACTGGCAGCAGGACATGTCCGATCCCAAGGAGTTCATGGAGAGCCTGAAGATCGACCTGTTCGAAGACGAGGTGTACGTGTTCACGCCCAAGGGCGAGGTCAAGTCGCTCGCGGCCGGCGCCACGCCGCTGGACTTCGCCTACGAGGTGCACACCGAGATCGGCCACCGCTGCGTGGGGGCGAAGGTGAACGGCAAGATCGTGCCGCTGCACTACGAGCTGCGCAGCGGTGACATCGTCGAGATCCTCACCACCAAGCGCGAGCGCGGCCCCTCGCGCGATTGGCTTGCGATGGTGAAGACCACGCGCGCGCGCAACAAGATCAGGGCGTGGTTCAAAGCGGAGTCCCGCCAGGACACCGAGCACACCGGGCGCGAGCTGCTGCAGGAGCACCTCAAGCGCCAGGGGCTGCCGGCGCAGCGGATCACCGGCTCGGCGCTGCTGGCGGATGTGATCCGCGAAATGGGCTACCGCAAGGCGGATGACTTCTACATGGCACTCGGCGGCGCGAAGGTGTCGCCGAAGATCGTCGTCAACAAGGTGATGCAGCGCCTCAAGCGCGGCGAGGCGGCCGACGGCGGTGCAACCGCCGCCAGCGACCTGCTCAAGGTGGGGCGCTCCGCGCGGCGCCCGACGCGCTCCTCCGGCCAGTACGGGATCAGAGTGGAGGGCGTGGAGGACGTGATGCTGCGCCTCGCCAAGTGCTGCCGGCCGGTGCCCGGCGATGAGATCGTCGGTTACATCTCACTCGGCCGCGGCATCACGATCCACCGCGAGGACTGCCCCAACGCGACCGTGCTGCGCAAGAACCCCGAACGCTTCACCGAGGTGTACTGGGAGGGGGACCAGTCGAGCGGGTTCGTCGTCGAAATCCAGATCGACGCGTGGGATCGACACCGGCTGCTGGAGGACCTCTCGCGCGTCTTCTCCGAGGCGGGCGCCAACATCGTCGAAGCGCGCTGCCTCTCCAACCCGCCGATGGTCAAGAACCGCTTCGTGGTCGAGGTCGCCGACACGCACTCGCTGAAGGGCGCGATCAACCGGCTGCGCAACACCGAGTCCGTGTTCGACGCCTACCGCGTCACGCCAGGCCCAGCCTGACGGGGGGAAGCGGGGAGGGCGACCCTCCCCATCCCCCCCGTGCCCCCCCTGCCCCCTCCCGGATCGGTGGTTGGGTGGGTCTCACGCGCTTCACCCTTGGGCGGCTGGGTGGCGGCAGGGGTATCTTGGGGGAGGTGGCGAGCTATGAAGCGGTCGATGTCGGGGTTGCTCAGCTCGGGCACGCATTCGAGGATCTTTGCCATCGGCCACTCCCACCACGCGATCGCCTGCAGTGCTTCGATCTGCTTATCGGAGAAGCGTCGGCGCACCTCACGGGCGGGGTTGCCCACCACGATCGCGTAGGACCGCACATCTTTGGCGACCACGCTGTAGCCGCCGATCACTGCCCCGTCGCCGATGGTGACGCCGGAGAGCACGCGCGCGCCGCGGCCAATCCACACGTCGTTGCCGATCGCGATGTCGCCGCCGCTGGTGGGATGTCCGTCTTCGTATTTGCCGGGCAGCTCCAGCGCGGCCCGCAGGGGGAAGGTGGTGACCCAGTCGGTGCGGTGGTGGCCGCCGTCGAGCAGCACCACGTCGACGCCGATCGACACGAATGCGCCTACCCGCACGCGTGTGTGGTTGGGATCGGTCACGACGCGTGGCCTGCCGTAGGAGGCGCGACCCAAGCTGAGCAGTTGGCTGTCGTAGGCGGCCAACTCGTCGAGATGGCGCTCGAACGCTTCGGCGCGCTCGCTGATCAGGTAGGGGAGAGCTTTGCTCAAGCGATTCAGAAATCGACGCATGACGCGCATTTGAGCGCAAGTCAGACGGCGCCGCTTGGGGTGTCTCTCACTCCCACTCTCTCTTTTTTCGCTCTCTGGGCCGCCGCCCCGCCGTCAGGCGACGACGTTCAACGCCCGCGGCATGATCGAGTAGCGCGCCTCGGCGACCTCGCCGAGGTAGTCGCCATCGACCTGCAATGGCAGCGGCTCGCCGTCGGCGGTGCGGACGGTCAGCTCGGTGGCGGGCGCGAGCGCGGTGATCTGGCGGTGGCGTGTGAGGCGCGCCCGCCGCGAGAAGGCGCGCCAGGCGATGAACGGCATGTCGATCGGCCGGGCGCGGTGCAGCACGCAGGTGGAGAGCGTGCCGGAGTCGAGCTCCGCGTCCTCGGCGATCTCGATCGGGCGGTTGCGGAAGTAGGTGAATGGGGTGCCGTTCTGGATCACGGCGGTGACCCCCGAGTGCTCCTCGCCGGCAAGGCGGGTGATGAGTCGCGGTGGGCGTAAGAGATAGCGCCGCACGAACGTGGTGACGGCAACCCATGTGAAGAACCAGGGCCCCCAGCGAGCCTTGCGCCGCGGGTTGGCGTCCACCCGCTGCACGACCGAGGCGTCGAGGCCGAGCCCGGAGGCGAACGTGAAGCAGCGCCCATTGACCACGCCGAGATCGACCTTGTGGATGCGCCAGTCGTCGGCCATCGCCAGCAGATGCTCGGTTGCGTCGATCAGCGACCCGGGAATGCCGAGCATCTTGCCGAACACGTTGGCTGAGCCGCCCGGCAGGCAGGTGAGCGGCGTGGCAGAGCCGAGCAGGCCGTTGGCGGCCTCGTTGACGGTGCCGTCCCCGCCGAAGGCGACGACCACGTCGTAGCCCTCGTGGGCGGCCTCGCGGCAGAGCTCCGTCGCATGACCGCGGGACTCCGTGTCGCGGGCGTCGACCTCGAAGCGACTGCGCAGGGCATCGACGACGAGGTGGCGCAGACTGTCGGAGACGGTCGAGGCGTAGGGGTTGACGACGATCAGCATGCGCTTCTTGGGTAGGGACACGCCCAGGTCGAAGGTGTCCTCACCCTGTTCGGGGTCGCGATGCTCGGTGCTTTCCGGCTCGAGCCCCGCTCGTTCCGGATGCCGGCGCGCGGCGGGGGGGTTGGTGGCCATCGACCTGCGTACACCATCCGCGCGCGAGCGTTACCGTCGCGGGCACGACGTCGAAGATAGTGGCCCGGCGAAGCCGGCAGCTCGCCTGCGGCGCTCGCCGATCTGCGATGCGAGCGCAGCGGTGTCGCCCCAATCGGTCCCCGTTTCGGCCAGCCGGCCTCTGGTCGCCTGCGCCACCCCCTTATGCTTTCCCGCCTCGCGTTCGATATACTGCCCACAGCAGGACACATCAAGAGGGGTGGAGGGACTGGCCCGACGAAGCCCCGGCAACCACCGCGTCCCACGCGGAAGGTGCCAATTCCAGACAGATGTGTGGCGGGCTTCCACGTTTTTCGCCACACGGGACAACGGCGAAAACGACGAAGGAGGCCAGATGGCTGCCAGCAACCTGAAGTGCAGAGAGTGCAAGGCGGAGTACCCGCTGGAGGCGTTGTACGTATGCGAGCGGTGCTTCGGCCCGCTGGAGGTCGCCTACGACCACAGCCGCCTGACCGATGGCGGCGTGGGCGAGCTGCGCCGCCGCATCCAGGGAGGCCCGCAGAACATCTGGCGCTATGCCGACTTCCTGCCGCTGGCGGGTGGACCACCCGGGCCCTCGGGACGGCTGGCTTCGCGAGTTGGGCTGCCGGCGGGCTGCACGCCGCTGATCCGCGCCGACCGTCTCGCCCAGCGGCTGGGGTTGAGAGAGGTGTGGGTCAAGAACGACGCCGCCAACCCCACACACTCCTTCAAGGATCGCGTGGTGGCGGTGGCGGCGGCGCGAGCCCGGGAGCTCGGCTATCAGACGATCGCCTGCGCCTCCACCGGCAACCTCGCCAACTCCGTGGCTGCCCATGGCGCGGCGCTGGGCCTCGAGTCCTACGTCTTCATCCCCGCCGACCTGGAGGAGCAGAAGGTGCTCGCCACCGGCGTCTACGGGACCCGCCTGGTCGCGGTGAAGGGCAACTACGACGATGTCAACCGCCTCTGCACCGAGCTTTCCGCCGAGCGCGAGTGGGCGTTCGTGAACATCAATCTGCGCCCCTACTACGCCGAGGGCTCGAAGACGCTGGCGTTCGAGATCGCCGAGCAGCTCGGCTGGGAGCTGCCCGACCGCTGTGTCGTGCCGATCGCCTCGGGCTCGCTGTTCACGAAGGTCGCCAAGGGCTTCGCCGAGTGGCGCGAGTTCGGCCTCGTCAGCGGAGAGCTGCCGCGGATGAGCGGCGCGCAGGCCGAGGGCTGCAACCCGGTGGCAAGCGCATACGCGGCCGGCCACGATGTGTGCCGACCGGTGAAGCCCAACACGATCGCCAAGTCGCTGGCGATCGGCAACCCCGCGGATGGCCCCTACGCGCTCGAGGAGGCACGCCGCAGCGGGGGCTCGATCGACGCGGTGAGCGACGAGGAGATCAGGCAGGGCATCGCCCTGCTGGCTCAAACCACCGGCATCTTCACCGAGACCGCGGGCGGCGTCACCACGGCGGTGCTGGCGAAGCTCGCCGAGCGCGGCGAGATCGAGCCCGCCGAGCGCGTGGTGCTCGTCATCACCGGCGAGGGCCTGAAGACGCTGGACGCGGTGCGAGGCACCTTCGAGACCCACACGATCGAGCCAAGCGTCGAGCAGTTTGAGGCCCTGGAGGCCGATAGCCTTCACGAGGCGGCGTCCTCAGTCGCTCGTGTGCCAAGCACACTTCGCGGGGTGGGCGGGTCCGGTTCATCTGGCCTCGTTGGGCTCTCGACCTCCAGGGTGGGCGGCTGAGCGATGCCGGTAACCGTGAAGATCCCCACCCAACTGCGCACCGCAGCCGAAGGAGCAAGCGAGGCCCAACTCGAAGGCGCAACCGTGCAGGAGGTGCTGGACAGCCTGTTCGAGCGCTTCGGCGAGCTGCGTACCAGAATCTCCGACGAAGACGGCGGCCTGCGGCGCTTCGTAAACGTCTACCTGAGCGGTGAGGACATCCGCTTCCTGGATGGCCTTCAAACCCCTGTCTCAGACGGCGCCGAACTGACGATCCTGCCAGCAGTAGCCGGCGGCTGACCGAACCCCGGAGT
>CAVVTQ010000010.1:0-375829 GCA_963751195.1 uncultured Solirubrobacterales bacterium | reverse complement strand
GTTTCAGCCAGCGCCCACTCGCTGCCAGCGAGCTGCTGCTGGATCTGCTCCTCCGCAAGCAATGCCACTACTCAGACGATACCGGCGGCTGTGGACTGCGCCGCGGCGAGCCCCCCGACCACGGCCGCCACCGACAGCGCCAGGCAGGCGAGCAGTCCCAGCGCGAGCGCATAGCGGCCCGTGGCGAGGCGGAAGGAGAGCCCGGCGAGCGCGCCGCCGATCAGCCCGCCGATGTGGGCGCCGACGGAGATGTTGGGGACCGAGAAGGAGAGGATCAAATTGAAGATGATCAGCGCGCCGATGCCCCCCTCCATCACGCTGCGCCCCTGCGCGCGCAGCTCCACCGCGGCGGCGCCCATCAACCCGAAGATCGCCCCCGAGGCGCCGAGGCTGGGGGAGGCGGTGGCGATCAGCGCTCCGCAGGAGCCGGCCAGCAGCGAGGTGAAGTAGATCGCGGCAAACCGCACCGACCCGAGCGCGGGCTCGAGCATCAGGCCGAGCAGATACAACAGGTACATGTTGAAGCCGATGTGCAGCAGGTCGACGTGCAGGAAGGCGCTCGTCACGAGGCGGTAGTACTGGTGGCCTTCCGCGATCGCGAAGCGATACAGATCGCCTTCGTTGATCACTTTGCCGTACGCCTCGCCGGTGAGCGTGAACTGGCCCTGCTCGGTGAGGTAGACGATCACATTGATCGCGATCAACGCGTACGTGACGCGCGGCACGGCCGCCATCTCGCGCATCCGCACCACCTTGGTGCGCTGGGAGGCGCACTCCGGGCAGCGCATCCCCACCTGCGTGGGGGTCATGCAGTCGGGGCAGATCGGCCGCCCGCACGACGAGCAGGAGACCGCGGTCTCGCGGGAGGGGTGGCGGTAGCAGGTGGCCATGGCGGGGTGCAGAGCCTACCTGGCCCACCCACGCCCGGCCACCCGGCGTGGCCGTCACACCGAACCGATGATCACAGGCGTGCGGGTCGGTTTGAGGCTACCGCCGAGTGGCTCGTCGGTGACCAGAACTTTGCTCACCCCGTGCAGGTCGCCGGGGACACCGACCGAGCCAGACCCCGTTTTGGTGACCGAGAACAGCGCATCGGTGGGCAGGGGTGGCTCGGTGCCGCGCTCCAGCCACACCTCATAGATTCGTCCTGGCGGCGGCGCGGGCATCCCCACCACCACCAGTTCCACGCGCGAACCGACCTTGCGCAACTCGGCCGTGGCGTGATGGCCAGGGGCGACGACGACGGCGGGGATCACTTCGGAGCGGACGCTCGAGCTGGAGCTGAACGCCAACGCGCCGATCGCAACACCCACACCGAGCGCCAGCGCCCCGGCGAGCCCCGGGAGCAGGCGCCACGCCAGCGGATGCCGCACGCTCGAGCGCCCGCCCGACGAACGCGTGCCCACCCGCGCGGACGACGGGGCAGCCGCCGCTGGACCGCCCTCACCACGCGGCTCGGCCTCGGCGCGCGCGGTATCCAACACCCGGGCACGCAGGCTCCGATCGGCCTTGACGGGCGGTACGCCGATCGCCAGCGAGTCAGCCACCGGTTGCAGCTGGGCGACCTCCATCCGGCAGATCGAGCATTCCGCAAGGTGCGCGGTGTGCGCCTCGAGCTCCTGCTCGGTGAGTGCCCACAGGACATAGGCGGCGCAGTCGGCCTGGCACTCGCAATCGCGCTTCGCCGAGGGCGAGCTCACGAAAACACCCCTTCTGAGCGGAGTTGAGAGCGCATCTTCTGCAATCCAAGACGCATTCTGCCCTTGATTGTTCCCACCGGCGTGTCGAGCATCGCCGCGATCTCGGAGTGGGAGAGACCGCCGTAATAGGCGAGCTCGATGACACGACTCTGCTCGGGCGGGAGACCGTCGAGGACGGCACGCACCTCACGCGCTTCGTCGCGGCGACCCACCTCCTGCTCGGTACGCTCCACCGCCACCAGCTGCTCCTCGATCCCTTCGTCGCTGACCCGCACACGATCCTGGAGCACGCCCCGGCGCAGGGCGTCGATCGCGCGGTGGTGGACGATGCCGAGGACCCACGTGCGCACGCTTCCGCGCAGCGGATCGTAGCCCGCGGCGCTGCGCCACATCGAGAGGAACGCCTCTTGCACCACATCCTCGGCGGCCGCGCGCCTGCCGCACATACGCAGGGCGAGCGCGTATGCGGCGTCGGTGTGGCGCTCGTAGAGGATCTCGAAGGCGGCCGCATCGTCCTCGCCCACGAGCTGCATCAACTCCTCGTCGGCGAGCATCCTCAGGATCGCCGAGGCGGCCTCCGCGGAGCGCTTGTAGCGGGTCACGTTGGACATCGAGATGGGGGCTTGGGCCACCAGCCAGGGAGCCGGCGACCCACAGGCAAAAGTCAATCACTTTTTATCAGATGGACTTCGCCGAAGGACAGAATAGTTCAATGCTCGTCGGCCTGCTGTCGCGGCGAGGCGCCTGCCACCACTCCAAGCCTCGTGCGGCGACGAACACGCAGCGCCACGAGCGCGGCGCCGGCGGCGCCGCCAACCACCAGCGCGGCCGCTGGCCGCGCCCAATTGCGTGGATCGCGCATGGCTGACAGCTCCCACCCCTCCAGCTCCTCGGCCGCGAGCTCGGTGAGGCTGGTCAGCGTCTCCTCGACCCTGCCGACCAGGCCGGCAGGAGGCTCGACGGGAGCAAGCGCCCGCCGCAAAAGGCTCTCCAGGTTGGCGGCGGCCTCGGTCATGAGACTTCTCTCATCCTGTCCTCCGGCTCATCGGGGGCATCCGCCACCAGCCCCTCCAACTGCTTGATCGCACGGTGAATCAGCACCTTGGTCGCGCCGTCGGAGCGTCCCAAAGCGCGTGCGATCTCGCGGTTGTCCATGTCCAGCGCGAAGCGCATGATCAACGCCTCGCGGCGGTCGTCGGGCAGCTGCCGCACCCCCTCCAGCACTCGGGCGAGCTCGCTGCGATTCTCCACGAGGTCCTCGGTCGTGTGCAGGTCGCTCAGCGTGTCGGTCGCCTCGATCGGCGACACCGGACGGCGGGAGCGGTCGCGGTAGAGGTTGGCTGCGAGGTTGTGGGCGATCCTGATCAGCCACGGCCGCAGCGGGCGCCCCCGCGACTCGCGGAGGGCGCGCTCGAAGTGACGGTAGGCCTGCAGAAAGGTCTGCTCGGTCAGATCCTCGGCGTCGTGGTGGTTGCCCACGCGATAGTAGGCGTAGCTGTACACGTCGCGCAGGTGAGTCCGATAGAGCTCGGAGAACTCCGCGTCGAGCTCCGCCTTGGGCTTGGGGGTGCCAGGAGGGTGGCGCAGACGGCCGAAGGCCGGCTGGCCGAACGGGGGATGCTCGCCGGAGGCGAGTGTCTCCCCGCTTCGGTCGGGCCCCTCCTCTTCGATCCTTTGCTCCGCCACGCATTGTGCACCCTATCCCCACGTCACCCGCCGCCCACACCTCATACGCTGGATACCCGTCGGCACGCCGCCCGTTACAGTGGGAGACGATGGCAATCGACCGTGGCAGGACAATTCGCGGGGCCTTGGCGGGCGCGTTGGCGGCGGGGGTGTGGGCCGCGCAGATGCCGCTCGACAAGCGCGTGTTCGCCAGCGATTTCGACGACGTGGAGCTGCTCGGCAAGGCGCTCACACGCCGCGGCTGGTGGCCGGCGGCGGGCGTGCTCACACACCTGCAGAACGGAGCGCTGTTCGGCGCCGTTTACGCCAACGTCGCGCCGCGCACGCCGCTGCCCTCGTGGGCGCGGGGGCCGGCGGCGGGGCTGGCGGAGAACTTCGCCACCTGGCCGCTGGTGGCGCTCGCCGACCGCCTGCACCCCGCGCGCGAGGAGCTGCCCGCGGCCTTCGCCAATCCGCGGGCCCTCGCCCAGTCGACGTGGCGCCACCTGCTCTTCGGGGTATTGCTGGGCGAGCTGGAGCGGCGCCTCAACGCGGACGACCGCGTGGACCCACCCGACTACTCGCACCTGATCTCCACCAACGGTCACGCCCGCCCGGAGCATTTCGCCCCGACGGGTTGAGCGATCACCTCAGGCGGAGGAGCGAAGCGAGCCTTGGTCGCCGCGGCTGGGGCGCTCGGCCGGCTCCTCGAGCGCCACGACCAACTCCTCGCGGGCCCTCGCCACCCGCGAGCGGATCGTCCCCACCGGGCAGTCGCAGATGCAGGCGGCCTGCTCGTAGGAGAAGCGGAACAGCTGGGTGAGCACGAACGCAACGCGACGGTCGGGGTCCAGGAGCGAGAGCAGCTCGTGGGCCGCCACCTCGCCATATGTGTCGGGGACGACCAGCGCGTCCTCCGCGGTGGCCGCGATCCGGGTGTCGCGCCGCCTGCGCCGAGTGCGCGCGCGCAGCTCGTCCATGCACACGTGGCGGGCGATCGCCAGCACCCACGTGCGCGCGGAGGAGTGTCCGCGGAAGCCCCCCAGCGCACGCGTGGCGCGCACGAACGTCTCCTGCGCGAGATCCTCGGCGGCCTGCTCGTCCACCAGCGCGGCGCACAGCCGCCACACCTCTCGATAGCTCGCACGCACCCATGCCTCCAACGCGTCCCTGTCGCCGAGCCGGGCGGCGTGTGCTTGCAAGGTGGCCTCGTCCATCGCGGCCCATATAACCAGATGCCGTGGGCGACCGCCCGGGAACCGCAGCGACGGCCCACGCGACCAATGGGCATGAACTGCGAGTCTGCGCGCGAGGCGATCTCAACGTCCCTCGACGGCGAGGCGGGGGACGAGGAGGGGTCTTCGCACGAGGAGCTCGAGGCGCATCTCGACGCGTGTGCGGCCTGCAGGCAATGGCAGGAGGGGGCGCACGAGGTGACCAGGCGCCTACGCCTAGCCCCCGCGCGGGGGGTACCGGGCGCCCCGCCGCAGGTGCTTGCCGCGGCGCAGGCAGCCGCTGACGACCAACCCCTGTCGCGGGCCGCCGCCGACGGCCGGCCCACCCGCGGAGCACGCGGGCTCACCCGCCCTCGCCTCGTGGCGCTCGCGGTCGCACAGGTCGTGTTCGCGCTGCCGGCGGTGGTGCCCTTCACCGGGATGTTCGGCCTCCCGCTCGGCACTGCCGATACCCTGCACCTGGGGGAGTTCCTGCCGCCGCTGATCGCCAGCGCGGCGTACCTGACGCTGTTCGGCAAACGCGTGCAGACGCTGGCGCGCGAAGGCCGACCCGTCGCAAGCTGGCGCGTGGCGTCGTTCGTCGTGGGCGCCCTGACGGTGTGCTTCGTGCAACTGCCCCCCTTCGACAGCCTCGCCGACGAAGTGCTGCTGGCGCACATGATCCAGCACATCATCATCGGCGACATCGCGTCGCTGCTGATGGTGTTCGGCCTCACCGGCCCGGTATTGGCGCCACTGCTGCACTTCCGCGTCACGCGCCCCCTGCGGCGACTGGCCAGCCCGATCCCCGCGCTGCTGTCTGTGGGCGGCCGACCTGTACATATGGCACACGCCGCTGCTCTACCAGCTGGCGATCCGCCACGACCTCGTGCACGCGCTGGAGCATGCTTGCCTGCTGTGGTTTGGACTGCTGCTGTGGCTGGCGCTGCTCGGCCCGCTGCCCAAGCCGGCCTGGTTCCACGGATGGGCTCCGGTAGGGTACGTCGCCGCCATCCGACTGATCGGCGCGGTGCTGGGCAACGCGATGATCTGGGCACAAACGCTCTTCTACCCCGTGTACAAAACCAGCGACGCCGCCCGTGGGCTCAACCCGCTCTCCGACCAGAACCTCGCGGGGGCGGCGATGATGATCGAGCAGATGTTCCTGACGATCGTGCTGGTCGGCTGGCTGTTCCTGCGCTTCGCCCGCCAGGACGAGGAACGTCAGGGGCTGCTCGACCTCGCGGCCGGGCATGGTGTCGCCCTCAGTGACGAGCGGGCGGTGCGCGCGGTGAACGCAGGCGCCGGAGGGCTGCTGCGCGAGCGGTTGTTGGCGCAGGGCGGACCGGCCGAGCCGGGCTCCGAGCACACCGACGAGGAGAGCTGAGCCGATGCGAGCAACCGCCGGGCGCAATCGAGGACAGCTGAATCGATGAAGACAACCGCCGAACCCACAACAGATGAGAGCAGCCGATGAGCGGGATGGGTGCCGACCGCAAGGGGGTCAACGAAAGCCTGATCGTCTCCGCCTTCCACCACAGCCTCTCCAAACAAGCGCAGCTGCTGGTCCTCGCGTTCGTCGTGGTCGCCGTGCTGCTGGTCGTCGGCCGGCTGATCCTCGCGCTGCTCGCCGACCCCCGCCCGCGGGATTTGCCGGGTGAGGGAGGGCAGGAAGGGATGAGGGGGAGCGGGGCAGTGGCGGCGAGCCCACCCGCACCGTGCGAGTCACACCCGAGCCACCCGCCCAGACCGTGGCGCCGCCGAGAGGAGTCACACCCGAGCCGCCCGCCCGGCGGGTGCTGCGCATCGGTTTCGGTCTGCTGTGGCTGCTGGACGGAGCGCTGCAGATCCAGTCGCACATGCCGCTCGGCCTCCCCGAAAACGTCGTAGCGCCCTCGACGCAGGGCAGCCCCGCGTGGCTGGTCAGCGTCGTGCACTGGGGACTGCGCGTATGGGAAAACCACCCCGTACAGGCGGCCGTGGCCGCCGTGTGGATCCAGCTCGGGCTGGGCCTGTGGCTGCTGCTCGTGGTACGCGGCCGCTGGTCGCGGATCGGCGGCGCCGTGAGCATCGGCTGGGCGCTGTCGGTGTGGGTGTTCGGCGAGAGCATGGGCGGGATCCTCGCCCCGGGCGCCAGCTGGCTGTTCGGCGCGCCGGGATCGGTGCTCTTCTATGCGCTCGCGGGCGCGCTGCTGGCGCTGCCCGAGCGCGCGTGGCGCGACCCACGGCTGGGGCGGCGCCTGCTGGTGGGCTGCGGCGTGTACTTCATCGCGATGGCGGTACTGCAGGCGTGGCCGGGAAACGGCTTCTGGACCGATGGCTCGAGCGGCGCGCTGCCGGCGATGGTGAGCGCAATGGCCGAAACGCCACAGCCACACGCGTTCGCGCAGGTGGTGGGGAATTTCGGCAGCTTCGCCGCGGGGCACGCCGTACTCGTCAACGCGTTTGTGGTGGCGGCCCTCGGCGCGATCGGCCTCGCCCTGCTCAGCGGTCGCCGCCGCGCGGCGCGGGCGGCGGTGGGAGCGGCGCTCGTGGTGAGCCTCGCCGACTGGGTGCTGGTGCAAGACTTCGGGGTGTTCGGCGGCGTCGGCACCGACCCCAACAGCGCGATCCCCACGCTGCTGGTGCTGTGCGCCTCCTATCTGGCGCTGGTGCGCCCCGCGGTTGCGACGGCACCCGCCGCCGCGGCCGCCGGCGCGGGCGTGCCCTCCCATGCCGCGGGCAGCGCAGGGCCCTGGGGCCTGCGACCCGTGATCGGCGTGCTCGCCGTGATCGCGGCGTGCGCCACCACTGCGCTGGGCGCCGTGCCGTACGCGATCGCCGCCGTGGAGCCCAACGCGACGACGCTGCTGGCGGAAAGCATCGACGGCGCCGCCACAACGGTGCAAGGGAACGTGCGGCCTCCCGACGTGCCGCTGGTCGACCAACACGGCCGGCCCACCTCCTTCGCCGAGCTCCAAGGGAAGGTGCTGCTGGTGACCTATATCGACCCGGTGTGCACCACCGACTGCCCCGTCATCGCCCAGGAGTTCAAGCAGGCCGACAGCCTGCTCGGAGGCGAAGCCCGCGACGTGGATCTCGTGGCGATCAACGCCAACCCGCTCTACCGCACCACCGCCGACCTGCGTGCGTTCGACCACCAGGAGCACCTCGAACACGTACCCAATTGGATCTACCTCACCGGCACCGTCGGGGAGCTGCGCAGGCTGTGGAGCTCGTTCGGCGTCGAAATCTTCGTGCCGGGAGGCGGCGCGATGGTCACCCACCCCGACGGCGCGGCCGTCATCGACCGCGAAGGCCGAATCCGCTCGCTCGCCAACTTCGACCCGGGTCCCGCGACTTCGAGCACGCAGTCCTCGTTCGCCGTCACTCTCGTGCAGGCCGCCCGGCGGGCTCTGAACGAGACATGAGAGCCAACTCCCCGCGCGCCTCGCGCCGCCCGGCGGTGCGCGGCGCACCGCGAAGACGCACGGCTGGGGTCCTGCTCATACCAGGACGGACGGCCGCGGGCCTGCTCATCCGAAGACGGGCGACCGCTGCGCATGGACAGGTCGCCGTTTGCCTGCTCCTGCTCAGCCTGTTTGCATCGAGCCTGACCGCGTGCGGCTCCGACAGTGGCGGTGGAAACGACAGTGCAACCAAACCACTCTCGACCCCGTTGGCGACATCGCTGCCGAGCGCCACCGGCAGCTGGGCTCTGCTCCCTGCCGGCGCAAGCTCGGGCGAAGAACATTTCTGGGAGCTGCTCCACCGCGGTGCGGGCAGCTCGCCCTGGACGCTGGTGACGCCGCCGGGCGTGCAGGACAACGGCGGCCTCGCGATCGCCGCGGCGGGCGGAACGCTGCTCGCCGGGTTCCTACCGAGCTACAACCTCCACTTCTCCCCGTTGGCGCTCACCACCGACGGCGGCGCCACCTGGACGCCCGCGCTCCTCCCAAGCGCACTCACGAGCGTCCCCGACTCGCTCGCACTGAGCTCAAGCGGCCCGGGCTATGCGCTGCTCGCCAAAGGCGGCGGCGAAATCGTCCAAAGCAACACGCCAGGCGGTGGTGAATGGCGCACCCTCACAGCCGCGCGAGCGCTCGCCACCCTCCCGGTCGCACACAGCTGCGGATTGGCGAGCATCGACGCGATCGCCAGCACCTCACCGGAGGGAGTGCTGGCCGGCGGCGCGTGCAACCAAGCCGGGCAGATCGGCGAGTACGCCTACGCGCACGGCAGCTGGCGGGCAGCCGCGCCACCCACTCCCGCCGCGCTGCGGGACGACTCCAGCCGGGTGGTCTTGCTGGCGTCCACCGGCGCGAGGACACTCACCCTTGTGGACTTCCTCTCCACCTCACAGAACACGCTCCTCGCCGCATGGAGCACCGACGACGGCCACCGCTGGGCCGAGTCCCCGCCCCTGGTGTTGGGCGCCCGCGAAGATCTGATCGCCGCCGGCCCGGCACCGCAAGACCGCACTTTCCTCCTCGTGAGCACCCCCCACGGGAACCGGCTCCGGATCGGCGCCCCAGCCACCCCCTGGCGCGCAACCCCACGCCCACCCGCGGGCACGGCGACGGTGGCGCTGAGCGACACCGGCGAAATCGACGCGCTGGCCGTTCACGTCTACACCATCGTCGAATGGAGGCTAGCGGGGACGCCGGGGGCGTGGCACAGAGTCGGCACGCTCCCCGTCACCGTATCCGCGGCGTCGCACTGAGGACGGTCGACTGCAGCGACACCGCCCGGTCGGCTTGGCACAGAAGTCACGTAGATTGGCCACGTGACCCAACCCGAGGAACGCCCCCACCGGCAACTGCGGATCACCGCCGAGCTTGTGATCCCACTCGCGGAGGTGACGGTGCGCGCCAGCCGCTCCTCCGGCCCGGGCGGCCAGCACGCCAACGTCACCGCCTCTCGCGTGGAAGCCAGCTTCGACGTGCTCGCCTCCCCCACACTCACCGACGTTCAGCGGGAGCGAGTGCTCGCGCGGGTCGGCCCGCGAGTCGTGGCGATCTCCCAGGACAGGCGCTCGCAGGCACGCAACCGCGAGCTGGCCCTCACCCGCCTGAGCGAACGGCTGGCGCGGGCGCTCGCCACGCCCAAGCACCGCCGTGCCACCCGTCCCACCGCCGCCTCGCGCGAGCGCCGCCTGGCTGCCAAGCGCCGGGGCAGCAAGCGCAAGCGGGAGCGTCGTCCGCCGGAGGAGTCGTGAGCCGAATAGAAAGCCGTGCCTCGACGCTACGATTCGAGACCATGCCGACGTAGCTCAGCTGGTAGAGCAATCGCCTTGTAAGCGATAGGTCGCCGGTTCGATCCCGGCCGTCGGCTCTGGTGAGGAGACGGGGCCCGCAAAGGCCACCGGCCCACTCGCAAGCCGGTTGGCCTACCCCGACGTCTTCTGCGCCTCGCGTGACCCGACGGCCTCCCCGCGCCCCCCAGCGGTCTCGGGCTCGCGCAGCGCCCCGCTTGCGGGATCGAAGACAAAGCCGCGGATCTGCTCGCGCGCGGGCAGCTCGGGACTGGAGCGCAGACGGGCGAGGCCCTGGCGCAGGGTCGCCTCGAGATCGTGGAAGGCACCGAGCCGCCACGTCGGCAGCGAGCAATCGGCAGCGAGCGCTCGCGCGAACTCGTCCTCCGAGGCGCCGCACAGCCCGCAGCTCTCGTGCATCACCACAACGATCTCCTCGGTGCCCAGCAGCCGCTGGGAGGCGCTCAGCGAGCGGATCGCGTCGTCGGTGACGAGGCCGCCGGCGTTGCGGACGATGTGCGCCTCGCCGCGCTCTAGGCCAAGCATCAAGAGCGGATCGATCCGCGTGTCCATGCAGGTGAGCACAGCCACCTTCCGACGCGGCCGCGAGCTCAGCTCGGGTACCGCCAGCTCCCGCGCACGCTGCCCCGCCACGCTCAACATCTCATCGGCATTCGCCATCGCGTGAGCAATCCTACGGCCTGCGGGCCGGGCGAGTCCGACCGAGGCGCCGGGAACTGAGATGGTCGTCGGCGCGACTAACTCGGAGCATGAGTGCAAGCACCGCCAGCGTCCACGTGGAATCCATCGGGGAGGGGCCGATCGGGGACATCGATCCACCCACCCCTGCCAGACGGCCCCTACCGGGCCCGGCGACACGTCGTGCAAGCCTCGGGGTCGGGGCGCTTGTCGTAATCGTGCTGCTGGCCGGCTGCGCCGAAACCGGCGTGGGGACTCGCGCGGGCGGCTCGGTGCGGATGGTGGGCATGGCGGGCATGAAGGGCGGTTCGGCGCACATGGCGAGCACGGCGGGCGGCTCGGAGAGCATGGCGGGCATGAACATGAGCGGAGGCTCCGCGCGGGCCGGAGCGGGCTCCTCCTCCGCCGGCGTGAAGGCGAACGGGATCAAGCCAGTGCCGATCCAGATCCTCGGCACGGCGGACTGGCAGGGCATGAAGATCACCGCGCAGGCAATGACCCCGGTGCCGTTCGTCGTATACAACGGCACGAGCCGGCAGCTTGTGAAACCAGACAAGGCAAGCTTTCACCTGATGGTGATGCTCAACGATGCCGACACCGACGTGCCGATCCCCTACGCGACGGTGTGGGCAACGATCACCAGGAACGGCAAGGTCGTCTTCGACGAGCGCCAGTGGCCGATGATCTCCCGCTACATGGGCCCGCACTACGGCAACGACGTCACCCTCCCCGGCGCCGGCACCTACAGGCTGAGCCTGCTGATCAGCCCACCCGTATCCGCACGGCACATCGAATACGCGAACGTGTGGCTGAAACCTCATCAGGTGAGCTTCACGTTTCCATGGAAGCCGATCTGAGGCGGGAGGATCTTTGACGCTGACGCGCAGGCGCCTGCTGCTCCGCGCAGCCGCACTGGCTGCCGGCGGCACGGCCGTCGGCCTGGGACTCGACCGCGCGCGCAGCAACCCCAGGCCGCTGCCGCTGGTGGCACTCGGCGCCCAGCCCGCCGGCCTGCCTGAGCGCCAGTACGCGTGGGACGCAACGCTCGCACGCGACCCCTACGGCAACCCGATCTCACCGCGGTTCGACCGGCTGCTGTTCTTCGACGTCGAGGGCCCCCCGACGCCGGCGGCCGCCCGGACGCTCGAGGCCGCGCTGCGCACGCTCGAGCGGGCCTACCGGTGGGGCCCAGCCGGGCTGCTGTTCACGGTTGGTTGGGGACCGAGCTATTTCGAGCGCTCACTCGAAGTAGCCTCGCCGGTCCCGCCGGCGAAGGGCCTGTCGGACTTCGAGCTGCCGGCGATCGACGACTATGACGTATGCCTGCACCTGGCGTGCGACGACGAGCAGCGACTGGCGGCCGTCGAGGCGGCGCTGAGGGACGGCGCGCCGCTCCCTGGCGCGGATGGACCGCTCGATCTCTCGCGCGCCGCCCTGCGCTGGCGCGAGACGCGCACCGGCTTCGTGGGCGCCGGCCTGCCGGCTGCGCACCAGAACGTCGGCGGGATTCCGCCGGGCAAGCCGGTGCCGCAGGGCTCGCCGCTGTTCATGGGCTTCAAGTCGAGCCTGCGCCGCAACCAGGCCACCGAGGACTACGTCACGATCTCCGCCGGCCCATTCGCGGGTGGCACGACGATGCAGGTCAGCTACATGCGCCTGCGGCTGGACAGTTGGTATGAACAGCTCGATCAGCGCGAGCGAGTGGCGCTCATGTACGCGCCCCAGGTCACACCCCAGCAGGTCAGCCACTTCACCACCGACGCTCCCGGCGACCCCGCCTCGCTGGGCCAGGCGATCAACCGCTACGGCGTGATCGGGCACGCACAAACCTCCGCGCGCGCCCGGCGCAACGGCAAGCCGCTGATCATCCGTCGCGACTTCGACACCATCGACGGCGGCCAGGCGGGCCTCCACTTCGTCTCCCTGCAGCGCACGATCGAGGACTTCATCACCACTCGCAACGCGATGAACGCAAGCTCCGCACAGCTCGAAAACCCAGCGATCACCGACACGGTCAACAACGGCATCAACGCGTTCATCTTCGTTCAGCAGCGAGCCAACTACATCCTGCCCTCCCGACGGGAGCGCTCGTTCCCGCTGCTGCCGGGACAGGAGCGCGCGCTGAGCTGAGCGGCGATGAGCCTCGGCCGGTGGCACCCCGCAGCACCACCACGGCAGCACCCTGGCAGCACCCCAGCCAACTCTCTCCCAGCCTGTCCCCGGCCGGCTCGCGGCGGCTTGAGAGAACGCGTAGGTCAAGGGCGCTTACGCACCCGGCGGGAACGTGAAGGAGGTGTGCGGCGGGACGTGCGGGCCGACCTCGAGCACGATCTCGGCGTGCGACGTCAGCGGCACGCTCCCCGGCGCCCCCCGCCAGCGCTGCCCATCGACGAACACCGCCACCCGCCTGCCGGCCTGTGCCGCGAACGAGGTGAGCCGCCGTAGCGACAGCGGCTGACCCCAGGCACGGAAGAGGTCGGAGAGCGCCAAGCGCGCCCCTGTGCGCACCAACACGACTCCGGTGGGTTCGAGCGTCACCAGCTCGCCATAACAGTGGGCACGCACGATTCTTCCCGCCGAGAGGGTGAATGGCGGCTGGGCGCCGATCCCCGCCGGCACGATCACCACCCGGTTGGCGGCAAACACCTCGACGTGCACGGCGCTGCGCGGCCCCAGCCCGCGCGCGCAGCGGCCGAGTACCCCGCCGGTCGGTGCTGGATGGAAGCGCGGGCCGGCACCGATCGGGCGAGCCCGCAGAAGCAGAGCCCTCGGAATCTCCGACCCAGACGTCGGGCGGGCGCCTGTCGTCACAAGGTGGCGTGTCGCTCCACATCCGGGCAGCGCGCCGGCCACGAGTAGCAGCACCGCAAGGAGCCTCACCCAAGCGGAGGATCGCACCGTCAGGACGAGTGTCCATCGGGCGCCGACGATCCTCCGAGCCCGCGTTTGCCGTCGCGCCGGACGCTGAGCGTCGCGACCGTTCCCTGACGATCGACGGGGACATCGGCTCGATCGTCACTCCCCTCAGTGGGATGACTCATGGAGTCGTCCACGGCGATGCGCACGGCCAGCAGGATGAGCCCCAGACCACCGCCGATGCAGGTCACCGCCGCCGTCCGCGCCACAAACGCGGGCACCGCCGTGAGCACGAAGCCATGCACGAGCGTCGAGAGCAGTTCGAAGCCCATCCACAGCACGACGAACCCGATCACCAGGTCGAGTACAAAGCCGACCCGATCGAGCAGCGCCCGGCCCACGCCCCACGCCGCAAAGGCGAGCACGATCACGGTGAGAACAAGCTGTTCGATCGAGACGCTGGGCCGGCCGTGCAACTCCCGGCCGACACCGCCGACGGCGAGCGCGATCAGCACCACCACCGCGAGCACCCGAGCAAGGCGCGCATGCAGCTCGGGCCGGGGCAGCCGCCAGACCGCCAGCAGGCAGGCGACCAGCACCACGATCAGCCAGAACCAGACCAGCGAGGGGTTGGCCGCGTGCCACAGGCCGCCGGCGATCGCGCTCAGGCGTCCGTCGAGCAGCACGGCGATGCTCCATCTGCCCACGTACGAAGTCCCCGGAGCGATGACGGTGGCGGCCAGGGAGCCGATCCGGCCGTCGTGCCACTCATATTCATGCCCTTCGCTCACCTGCTGCCACTTCGTCGGGGTGCCGCGACTCAGGTTCGGCGGAGAGATCTCGGGGACGGTTTGGTTGAGGTAGTACATCTCCGAGTTTTCGTTGACGTACACCCCGGAGCGCGAGAAGCGCAGGTAGGGGACGCCACGGTAGTCCAACACCACGACGGTCTCCGACGGCGGCACGCGCAGCCACATGCGCAGGTAGCCGTCGACCACCTTCGCGTCGACGCGCGCCGGAGCTTGGCTGACCCTCGCCAAGTAGCTGGTCGCAGATGGGGCGACCGGCCCATGCCCTGCCGCCGCGGCGGGGAATGCGCTCGCCACCGCCGCCGCGCCGACACAGCACGAGCACCGGCATATGCCCACGCACGAGGCACTTACACTTCGGTGGTGGCAACTCGCCTGAGGTCGGTGACGGCGGCGACATCCATCCTCGTAGTCGCCCTGACGGCGGGCTGGGTTCCCGGGTCGGCGAGCGCCGACGGCGACCCCGCCAGCGATGTGCTGGTCACGCAGACCCTGTTCCTCCCCTGGGATGCGGGCGTCTCCGCCGATCAGCAGGCCCAGCTCACCGCGCTGTTGCGGGAGTCCGAACACGACGGCTACCCGCTGCGCGTGGCGCTGATCGCGTCATCGGCGGATCTGGGCTCGGTGACGGAACTGTGGCGCCAGCCTCAGAGTTACGCCGACTTCCTCGGCGATGAGCTCTCGCTCGTCTACCGAGGGACGCTGCTCGTGGTCATGCCGGATGGCTTTGGCTTGTATGGCGTCAACGGATCGCTCAGCCCCGAGCAGGCGGCGCTCGCGAGCATGGGACCGGCCGATCGCGGGCGCGAGCCTCGGCACCGCCGCGCTGCTGGCCGTCCAACACGTGGCCGCCGCAGCCGGCCACCCGCTGAGCATCCCGCGCGGCGCCCGGAGGCCCACCGCCGCACCGGGCTCGCCCGACGCGATCGCCTGGATCGTGTTCGTGATCGGTGCCGCGCTGATCGCACTGGCGTGGGCTGGTAGCCTGCGCGCCCAGCCACTGCGCTGCCATGCACGGAAGCGGCGTCTCCTCCAGCTGAGCAGTACTCCACCCGCAGCCTCTCCTCGACCTGTCTCTCAAACTGACGTGCTTTGTTTCGGCGGCGGTTGAGTGTCACGCGCGATCGAGGCAGGCGCCGTGAGTGCGCAGACAGTGCCGCCCATCAGTGCAACAGGTGTTCGAGGACGCTGCCGACTTCGTGCACGACCGTCCCCACCAGCGAGCCCGACTGTTCGCTGCCCGAGGATTCCGAGCCGCTGGAACCGCTCGACCCGCTCGATGAACCGCCGCTGCTCGTGCCTTCCGAGCTGCCCGAGCCCGAGGATTCGGCGCCAGCGCCCGAACCGGATCCCGTACCGGACCCGGCGCCCGACTGCCCGCCGCCGGAGGCGCCCCCTTCCGAGGAGCCTTCCGAGGAGCCGCTCGCGTCCGTGCCGCCCGGGGAGCCGTTGCCCGCGGCGGAGCCCACGGGCCCGCTCGATCCCGCGCCCGATTCGCCGCCCTGACCGGAACCGTCGCTTGGGCTGGACCCCGCGCCGGCTTGACCGGAACCCGGGGTCGAGCCGGGCGCGGGGCTCTGCGCAGCCGGCGCCTTCGCTGAACCGTCGTTGTGCGCGTCGCCGGTAACCCGCGTCGTGGATCGCGGCGCGTGGTTGCCACCGGAAGCGGTGGGAGCACCGGCGGTGCCCCCACCGGCAGCATCGGTCCTCGCGCGGGCATTGGCGCCCGCGCGACCCCCGGCATGGCGCCTGGACACGACGCGACGCGCGCCGGAAGTGCCGGAGAGCCCGCCGTCGCGGGCTCCCGAATGCACGCCGGCCACGGCGGAGCCCACGGTGGAGCCCACGGCCGAGCCTGCACCGACGCCGCGCGGGGGCGCCGCCGCGGCAATCAGCGGGCGTGTCTTGCCGTGGTGGGTGGATGCGCTGAGGTGCACCACCGCGGCACCCGTGATCACGGTTCCGACGGTGAGCGCCACCACGCCGCCCTTCACCAGCAGCCCGCCGACGCCCGCCGCTCCTCCGATCCCGACCGCTCCGCCCGCCGCCCGCGAGTTCGGCCAGCCGTTCGGGGGCAGGGCCGCCCTGGTCGGAGCGACCCGCCAGCCAGCCGAGCAGCTGCGGGGGCGTGAGCACGGTGATGGCGGTACGCAGCGTGGTGCGCGCGCGGTAAAGCAGACCACGCACGGCGCCGTTGGTGATCCCCAGGTCGGCTGGCAACCTGCTCGTGGCTGTGGCCCGCGACGGCGGTGCGGACGATCACCTCCCGCTGCAGCGGCGGCAGACGCCGCGACCTCGGCGAGCGCCTCGCGCATCGTCAGCCCCCGGTCGAGCTGCGAGTCCTCCCCGGGCTGGTGGGGTGGGTGAGCTTCCAGCGCGTCCGCCGGATCGGCGAACGACTCGCCCTCGTGAGCGGAGTCACGCATGGCGTTGACGGCGGTGTTGTGCACCACCCGGTACAGCCACGCTTTGAGGTCGCGCACCTCGGCGCCCTCGCGCACGGCGATCCAAGTCTTCAGCAGCGCGAGCTGGACGATGTCCTCGGCGCGGGCATCGGACAACCGCAGGCGCCGGCAGTAGCCGAGCAGCGGCTTGCGATAGCGGTGCACGAGCGCCTCGAATGCGCGCTCGTGGCCCTCACGGACCAAAGCGAGCAGCCGCTCATCCGACTGAGTCGCCAGCAGACGGGTAGGGATTCCTGGACTCATGCACACCATGGGCGCCGTGGCGACCCCCAAGGCCGGTAGACCCTGCCCTGCTGCGGCAAGCGCCCGGCCATCCTTACGACATGTTAGACACCCACCTGACCGTTCTCCCGTCGATCAACGAAAAGACACGGAAAGTCGGATGTCGCGGGACCAGGATGTGTGCGAGGTGCATGGCGTGGTTGCGCGAGTTTGGTATGCCAACCGGTCGTTGCGTGCCACGCCTCACCGCGCGGCGGCGCCCCAGGGACGCCTGTAGTAAACCGGCGACCCGGCATATACCCAGAGCCCGGCGACGCAAGGACGCGGAAACCCAACTCCATCAAAGCCGGGCAGATCAACCTGTCCGCGCTCCGATCCACTCCGAGCCTCCCCGGGACGAGCTCCGCGTCAGGCGCCCGTCAGCCCAAGTGGGCCAGGGACAGGTCTCGGGGCGGCCCGTCCTGGACGGGCCGCCCCGAGCCGCCCCGTGGGCTGTGTGCCTGGCGCGGACTTGGCCCGCCGACGGAGGGTGGAGCGCCGTCACGGGTCCGAGAGCGGATTGCCGCGCTCACGTCTGTTTGCCAGCGGACATACTCGTGCACACCGCCGCACGAACCTCACGCGCCGAGCCCAATTCGGGCGCCCCAACCGCAAACGGCAACGCCCCAAACTTCATGCGACGAGGCACCGCATCGATCGCGAAGACAGTCGGGTTATTGGGGTCATAAATCGACAGATCAACCGGGAGCGCAAGCCGCACAGCCCGGCGGGATCGGCCACGACCGGGGAGATCGGGACCAGCGGGGCAGGCCCACCTGAATAGTCAACGACCATCCACTCGAAGGAGGAGGATCACATGCGCCTGAGAGGTATTGCTTTGGCGTGCGCGGTTGCGGTCTCGTCGCTGGCGCTGTTTGCGATGGGAGCATCCGCGTTCTTTCATCCCAGTCCCGGGCGGACGCTGCCGGGTGACCATCCACGCGCCGGTGCGCATCACCGCCGGAGAATCGGCCACCGTCTTCGGTCAGCTCGTATGCCGCCGCGACGTGGGCACGGAAGGCAAGATCGTGAGGCTCCTCCGTCGCGTCCCCGGCGTCCCTGGGTTCACCCTCGAGGGCACCACAACCACCGGTGCCGGCGGCGCCTACCAGTTCCAGCTCACCGGCAGCATCGTGGAAAACAGCGGCGTGTGGCATGTGCGCTCGCACGGCGCGGAGAGCGTCAACAGAAGCATCCGTGTCGCTCCCCAGGTGACGCTGGAAGGGCCGCCGGAAGGCACCCAGATCCTGACGGGAGTCGCCAACAAAGTCACGTTCACCGGCAAAGTCACCCCGGCGGACATCGGCGCACGGGTGGTGTTGCAGCGCCAGAATGCGCTCACCGGCAACGAGTGGCACCGGATCGACTTCGGCGTCGTGGAAGCCGGGGGCGGGTATTCGATCCCCCACACCTTCCTCGTCCCCGGCGACGCCAACCTGCGCGTGCTGGTGCTCAGCCAGGGTCGCAACGTCCCCGAAACGTCGAGCCCGCTCACCTATGAGATCTCGCAGGAGCAGAACCCAGAACTGACGATCGAAGCGACCCCCGATCCGATCCTTTACGGACAGTCGGTGGTTATCGGTGGAACGCTCGCGGGCGTCACCAGCAGCCAGCCGGTGACGCTGCTGTCACGTACCCTCCACCAGCACGGCTTCGCGCCGGTCGCCCAGGTCGAGCACCAGCAGCAGCGGCGCTTACACCTTCCCCGCGCAGACGCCCATCAACAGCACCTACTACAAGGTGCAGGGCGACGGCAAGACCTCGGCGGTGCTGTTCGAGGGCGTGCGGTATGTGCTCACCGCCGAAGCATCGGCTACGTCGGTGATGGAGGGACAGGTGGTGACGTTCTCGGGCAACGTCGCCCCCACGCCGAGCCGCCCCGGCCACCTGATCTACCTGCAGCGCGAGAACGCCTCCGGCACGGGCTTCCACGTTGTGCGCGTGGGCCGGGTCACCCCGGAAGCCACGTTCTCGATCCCCTATCAGGTGTTCAGCGTGGGGAACGACGTCTTCCGCGTGTACATCCCAGGCGGCCCCGACAACGGGGGCGCCGCGAGCCAGACGTTCACGATCGACGTGAGCCCGGCGCCGGCCGCGGACCCTGAAAGAAGCCCCGGGCAACTCATCGACCCCCTCGGAAGGATCGACCAACTCCACCGAAGTGGAAAAGGAAGGCGAAGAACGGGGCAACGGTGAAGGCGAAGAACGGGGAAGCGGAAAAGACGAAGGAAAAGGCGAAGCAAAAGCCGAAGAAGCTCCCCGCCGGCATCACCACCGCCGGTAGCGCCGCGGCAGCACCCCACAGTCTGCTCACGCCGAGGCCGCCCACGGGCGGCCTCGGTCGTTGGCGGTCATCACCATATGCCACGAAGGACGACAACCGGCAACCGGAGATGGGACCGAGAGCGGAGGCGGGACTATGCCGCAACCGCCCGCGCGTCCAGATGCGCGCCCACCTTGCGCTTGACCCGCTGCAGGGCGTTGTCCACGGTCTTGGTGTCGCAGGCAAGGTGCTCACCCACCTGCTCGTAGGAGCAGCCATCCAGGTAGAGCGAGAGCACGCGGCTCTCGAGCTCCGACAGGGCGGTGGAGAGGCAGCCCACCAGCGAGCGCAGCTCCTCGGATGAGATCACCTGATTGGCGGGGTCGTGCACCGCGGGACCGGGCAGCATCTGGTCGAGCGTGGGCACGTCTTCCCCGCCCCCGGCGGGCGTGGCGGAGAAGGACACGTACTGGTTGAGAGGCGTGTGCTTGTTGCGTGTGGCCGTCTTCACGGCGGTGATGATCTGGCGGGTGATGCACAGCTCGGCGAAGTTGCGAAAGCTCGACTCACGGTCGGTGCGAAAATCGCGGATCGCCTTGTAGAGGCCGACGAGGCCCTCCTGAATGAGATCGTCGGAATCCCCTCCGGCAAGGAAGTAGGAGGAGGCCTTCAACCGCACGAAGCCGTGGTAGCGGCGCACCAGACGGTCGTAGGCGCCGCGGTCGCCCTGCTTCGCGAGGGCGATCAGGAAACCATCGTCAACCTTGACCTCAGATTGAGGGTTACGGGAGATACGTGCCACGAGCAAGACCTTTCTCGGGCTGCGAGCAGCCCGGATCGCTCAGTGGCGCACTCCTCCCCCGGCGCCAATGCTATTCGAAATCAAATTGGATACTGCGGCAAAGCAACTACTACGGCATCAACACGAACACGGCAAAATCAGCTACGGCTAAAGCTTAGGTTCAGCGTTACGGACGCGAGAGTCGCACAGTTATGACACGTTGTCAAGGGCGCGACGGCGATTGTGCAAGATCTCGTACATAATCGCCGCCGCGGCGGCGGCAACCCCGGCCGACTCGATCCGCCCCAGGAGCGGCAGCGCGATCAACTCGTCGCACGCCCCTGCCACACGGGGCCGTAGACCGTGGCCCTCGCTGCCGAGCACCAGCACCACACCGCCGCGGTAGTCAGGGCGGTGATAGGGCGTGGCGGCGCCCGCGCTTGCGCCGTAGGACCAGCAACCCGCTTTTTGCGCCATGCCAAGGAAGTCCGCGAGGTTGCGCACGCGCGCCACCCGCAGATGCTCGACGGCACCGGCGGAGGCCTTGCACACCGCGGGGGTGACCTCAGCGGCCCGGCGCTCGGGGATCACCACGCCCGTGGCCCCCACGCACTCCGCGGTGCGGCAGATCGAGCCGAGGTTCTGCGGGTCCTGCACCTGATCGAGCGCCACGATCAGGGGTTCCGCCTCGCCGAGCAGCTCATCGGCCGAGACGTAGGGATAGCCCCCCACCTCCGCGCAGACGCCCTGGTGGGCACCCGACCCGCAGCGTCGCGCGATCTCCTCGGGGGTGGCCGCGCGCACGGCCACCCCCGCCAACCACGGCTCCCGGGCGGCGCCGGGCGCGGCCCACACACCTCCAACGGCGTGCGCGCGACGCCCGCGCAGCGCCTCCATCACAGGGTTGCGACCGTAGAGGATCACAGCGGCAGCAGCTCGAACCCGCCAGCCACGTCTCGGACCTCCCAACCCATCGCGGCGATCTCGTCGCGCAGCCGGTCGGAGGCCGCGAAGTCGCGCAGCGAGCGGGCCGTCATTCGCTCTTCGGCCATCCTGCGCACCTCGGCCGGCGCCTGCTCGGGCGCCTCCAGCAGCGACTGGAGACCAAGCACGTCGAGCATCTCACGCAGGTCGGCGTCCCCTCGAACGCCGAGATGACCCGCTGCGCGCAGCCACTCGTTGAGCTGGGCCAGGGCGGCCGCCGTGTTGAAGTCGAGGGACGAGCGCGTCTGAAGAATGCCAGGCGGAAGCTCGTCGAGATGCCTCGCTTCTCGGCTGGATCGCGTGGCTTGGTGGGCCCGGGACCCAGCTTACGACCAGCCTCACGGATCCGCTTGACGTTCGCACGCGCCTGCTCGAGGGCGTCCTTGGAGAACGCCAGCGGCTGGCGGTAGTGCCCAGAGATCAGATACATAACCACCGTCTCGCGGCCGTACTCGCCCAGGATCTCGTGCAATAGGGCGATGTTCCCGGCCGACTTCGCCATCTTCTCCCCGGTCAACTGGATCATGCCGTTGTGCATCCAGATTCGCGCCAGCTCCGCGCCGCGAGCGGCGCGCGTCTGAGCCGCCTCGTTCTCGTGGTGGGGAAAGAGCAGGTCCGAGCCGCCACCGTGGATGTCGAAACCAACGCCCAGGAACTCCTCCGCCATGGCCGAGCACTCGATGTGCCAACCCGGCCGCCCGTCCCCCCACGGGGAGGCCCAGTAGGTGTCCTCGCCCTCCTTGCGCGACTTCCACAGCGCAAAATCCAGCGGATCCTCCTTGCGCTCGGCACCTTCGATGCCCTCACCCTGATCCATGTTCTGAAGCTGGCGATGGGAGAGGCTGCCGTAGCCCTCGTCGGAGCGTACTCGGAAGTAGACGTCACCCTGGACGCTGTAGGCATGACCGCGATCGATCAGCGCCTGGATGTACTCGATGATCGGCCCGATCGTCTGCGAGGCCCGCGGCTCGTGGTCGGGCCGGCCGAGGCCGAGGGCGTCGGTGTCAGCCTTGTAGTGGGCGGTCATCTCCGCGGCCAGCTCGGCGCTGGCACGCCCCTGCGATCGCGCCGCATCGTAGATCTTGTCGTTGACATCGGTCACGTTCACGACCAGAGTCACCTCGTAGCCCTCGTGCTCCAGAAACCGCCTGAGCAGGCTGAAGATGACGAAGGGCCGAGCGTTGCCGATGTGTATGCGGCTATAGACGGTCGGTCCGCACGCGTAAACGCTCACGTGGCCCGCCTCGCGTGGCTGCAGCTGTTGCAGCCTGCCGCTGCGCGTGTCCTCCAACTGGATCTGTCGCATCGCGGCGCCAACCCTAGCGGAGCGGCAAGGCCAGCCGGACGGCGCGAGGATGCGCGTTCGAGCCCACGACTGCCGGGCTAACGAGCGCTCAGGCTTGCCACCGCCAGCGCCGCGACGCCCTCGCCGCGACCAACGAAGCCCATGCCCTCGCCGGTGGTCGCCTTCACGTTGACGCGTCGCGATCGGCAAATTCAGTGCCAGCGCAAGACGCTCGCGGATCTCCTGACGGTGCGGCCCGAGCTTGAGGAGCCTCCATGAGCACCGTGCAGTCCATGTTCTCGACTTCGAAGCCCGCCGCGACCACGGTCGTCAGGACTGTCTGCAGCAACTCAATCGAATCGGCGTCGCGGAAGCGCTCATCGGTGTCGGGAAAGTGCTCTCCGATGTCCCCCAACCCAGCGGCTCCGAGCAGCGCGTCGATCACCGCGTGAGTGAGCACGTCCGCGTCGGAGTGTCCCTCCAAACCGAGCTCGTGCGGAACCTCCACGCCGCCGAGCACCAGTCGCCGCCCCGCGGCGAAGCGATGACAGTCGTAGCCGATGCCGCTGAGGCTCGATCATCCGCGTGAGTGGCCCACCGAACGCCCGGGCCCTGGGCATCCTGCCCAGCGACGACGCGGGCGGCGCAGATCCGCGCGCCCGCCGCGCCGATCGGCTCACGACGCGACCGGCGCTCGAACAGGCACAGCTCGCGTACGCCCACGCGCTCCAGCAGCTCCAGCGCCTGTTCGTAGTCGGCCCCCACGTCCTGTGGGCGGTGGGCGTCGCTGGAGAGGGCGATCGGCGCGCCGGCTTCCACGCACATCTCGAGGAAGGCCGGCGCGGGGTAGATCTCCCGCGCACGCTTGCGTAAGCCCGCCGTGGAGACCTCCACGGCAATTCCCGACTCCGCGATGCCCTCGATCGCCAGCTCGTAGTAGCGGCGCAGGTCTCCCTCCGGCTGTGGGCGCTCCTTGCCCCACACCTTCACCAGATCGGGGTGAGCAAGGATGTCGAACAGGCCGCTGCGCGCCGCCTCGCCGAGCGTTTGGAAGTAGCGCCGCCAGATCTCCTCGGCGCTGCGGGTGGTGCTCCACACGCTGTACTCCTCCATGTCGAGCGACTCGTCGCGCAGAAAGTGCACCGAGCCGACCACGTAGTCGAGGTCGTACGCTTCCAGCAGGTTGGCCGTGCGGTCCTCCCCACCGGGGATGAAGTCGGCCTCGATGCCCAGGCGCAGGTCCGTGTGCTCGCGCACGAACCGGCAGTACTCCTCCAGGTCGTCGCGCGCGAATTCCCGCCACAGCGGGTGCTGCCACACCGTGAGCGCCTCGCGGAAGCGGTAGACGTGCTCGGAGACTCCCAGCTCGGCGATCCCACGCTCCTCGGCGACCTCGCGGTAGCGCTCCACATTGGCTGCGGTGAAGTACCCGGACGCGGTCGCGTCGAGCTCGTCGGGACGCAGGTGGAGGTGGTAGTCGGTGAGCATTTGGCCGTGATTCAAGCAGGAAGCCGATGGTCGGTCAGACCCGGCGATTGATCAAGAGCTCGGCAAGGGCGAGGTCGAGCGGGGTGGTCACCTTGAGGTTCTCGCGTGGCGCCTCCACCACCACCACGCGGCCCCGCGCGCGCTCGACCAGCCAGGCGTCGTCGGTCGCCTGCGCCAGCACCTCGTCGGATACGTCCAGCGCATGCTCCAGCGCGGCGCGGCGGAACACCTGCGGGGTCTGCACCGCCCACAGCCTCGAGCGGTCGAGCGTCTCGAGAACAGCACCATCCCCCTCCTCCTCCCCCCTCTATTTCCCACCCGCTTGATGGTGTCGGTAACGGGGGCCGCCGCGATCGCGGCGTCCACTCCCTCCGCGAGCGCAGCGGCGATCACCCGCTCTGCCAGCTCGGGCGTGAGCAGCGGACGCGCGGCGTCGTGTACCAGCACCGGGTCCCCCGGCCCAGCCGCGGCGAGCGCGAGGCGCACCGACTCCGAGCGCACCGCGCCGCCCGGCACCCCGAGCGTGCCCTCCGGGGCGCTCACGCCCGGCGGCAGCGCCACCACGATCCGCTCGATCGAGGAGGCGGAGCGCAGCGCGTTGACGCTCCATTGCAGCAGCGGGCTGCCGGCGAGCGGTACGAGCGCCTTGGGGCCATCGCTCCCCAAGCGCTCGCCCTTGCCGGCGGCGACGATCAGCGCGACGGTCACGACGGGAGCGAAGGGCCGACTGTCGCGCACGCGGCAGGGATCAACTGCCGCGTGCGCGAGAGCCCCGCTACTTGGCCATCGCCAGCTTGCTCGACGCCGAGTTGGCGAGCAGCTCGTCGAGATAGCCTTCGGCCTCGTCCTCGTCCTTGTCGAGTGCATACATCAGCTCCGAGGCGAGGATCTTCTTGGCGCGTGTGAACATCTGCTTCTCGCCGGTGGAGAGCCCCTTTTCGCTCTCGCGCAGCGCGAGGTTGCGTACGACCTCGGCGAGCTCGTAGATGTCGCCCGTCTTGATCTTGTCGCGGTTGTGCTTGAACCGGCGGTTCCAGTTCTTGGGCATGTCCGAGACTTCGTCCTGGAGCACGTCCAGCACCTTCTTCACGGTGTCCTCATCGATCACCCTGCGCAGACCGGCGATCCCCGCATTCTCGGTGGGAACCTTGACGGTCATGTCGTTATGCAGGATCTTGATCGTGAGGTACTCGCGAGATTCACCGAGCACCTCCATCTCCTCCTTCTTGAGGACCTTGCCGGCGCCGTGATGGGGATAGACCACGTGGTCCCCCAACTCGAACTCGATGCACTCGACTTCGCTTACGACGTCGAGGTCCTCCATCAGCTCCGCTTCGATTGCTTGGGGAATGGGAATGACTGTCCTCCTTTGTGATCGAGCCGGTCGGGAGTGACCTTCGCTCTGGGTTCACGTCTGCAGATAACGGTCCACGAGGTTGATCTCCTGCAGGCGACGAAGGCCCTCGCGGATGTCCTTCGCGCGTATCTCCCCAACTCCCTCGATCGCCTCGAGCTCGGCGTCCGTCGCCGCCAGCAGCTCGTCCAAACCCCCGACCTCCTTGATGATCTCCGCCACCACCAGCTTCGGCAGCCTGGGGATGCGCCCCAGGATGCGGTGGCCCCGCGGCGAGACCGGATAGTCGAGCGTGTTCAGCTTGCGGTCATACCCGAGCAGTTCGGCGAGACGGCCGAAGTCGAGCAGATCCTGATGACCCAACCGCCCCATCTCCTCGTGCGCGGAGGCGAACGCCTCGTCGGAGTAGCCCGCCAGGTAGTCCTGCACGAGCGCCGCCTTTTCGGAGGCGGCGCCGACCATCGTCTCCTCGAGCTGCATCTCGATCAGGCGACCCTCGGTGCCGAGCTCGACGATGTAGCGCTCGATCTCGACCGCCATGCGCGTCACGAGCTCCGAGCGCTGCAGCACGGTGAGCACGTCGTGCAGCGTGACACCCCCCTCGAACTCCAGGGCGGTCAGTCGCGTGGAGACCTGATCCAGGCGGGTGCGGTACTTCTCCAGGGTTGCGAGCGCCTGGTTGGCCTTGGCGAGCACCACCGGGATGTCCTGGAGGATGTACTTGGTGCCACCCGAGTACAGCGACACCACCTCGCGGCGCTGGGAGATCGCGATCACGAGGGCTTCGGTCTGCTTGGAGATGCGCTCCGCGGTGCGGTGGCGGGTGCCCGTCTCGAGCGTGAGGATCGTCGGATCTGGCATCAGCTGGACGTTGGCGAGCGCGATCTTGGTGGAGTTGGCGTTGAGGATGATCGCCCCGTCCATCTTCGCCACCTGATAGAGCAGCGCCGGCGCGTAGTCGATGTCGAGCTTGATCCCCCCCGAGAAGAGGAAGCTGAGCTCCTCCGGGTCGCCGATCACGATCAGCCCGCCGGTGCGGGCGTGCAGGATGTTCTCCATGCCCTCGCGCAGAGCAGTCCCTGGCGCGACCATCTCCAAGGCCCTCATCAGGCCGGGCTCCGAGCGTGCTTCGCTATCGAAATCTTCGCCGGATCGTGGAGCCACGACAGGCATTTTACGGCATTGAGCCTAGATTTAGCTCCTCCTCGGGCGGGTCGCTCCAGGGGGGCATGGGAGGAGCGCCAGGAACCGCGGCTAGGCAGCGGCCCGAGCCGGAAGATTCGGGGCGCGCCGCTCCCGTGGCAGTGCCGCCGCGAGCGCCTCGCGCAGGGTGCCAACCTCGCGAGCGCCAGCGCCACTGCCGGTGGGGGCGAGAACGTCGTGCAGCCCGTATCTGGCGGCCTCCTGCAGGCGGCGCTCGGGGTGGCCGACCCAGCGCAGCTCTCCCGTCAGACCCAGCTCGCCAAAGCACCCCAGGGGGGCGCCACCGACTTTCCCCGTGCCCCCGGGGCCACTCGCACCACCGCCGGCACCCGTGCCGCCGAGGCCACGAACCTCGCTCACGCCACCTGCGGATACCACGCCGTCGCCCGTGCCGCCCGCTATCGGCACACCGCGGCGAGCGCCGGCGACGGCGAGGGCAATCGCGAGGTCCACGCCTGGCTCGTCGACGCGCACCCCGCCGACCACGTTGACGAACACATCGTGGCCCCCCACGCCGACGCGGCCATGGCGGGCGAGGATCGCGAGCACCAGAGCCAAACGGTTGCGATCGAGCCCGGAGGCCACGCGGCGGGGCTGCTCGAGCTCCGAGGGCGCCACCAGCGCCTGCACCTCCACCAGGAGCGGCCGCGAGCCCTCCATCGCCGCCAGCATCACGCTGCCGGGGGCGCGCGTGGCCTGCGCGACGAACCGCGCCGAGGCGTCCAACACCTCCACGAGGCCGCCCTGGCGCATCTCGAACAGGCCCGCCTCATTGGTTGAGCCGAAGCGGTTCTTCAGCGCGCGCAGCTCACGATAAGGGCGCTCGCGCTCGCCTTCGAACTGCAGCACGCAATCCACGAGGTGCTCCAGCACGCGCGGGCCGGCGAGCGCGCCGTCCTTCGTGACGTGCCCCACGAGTATGGTCGCGATTCCGCGCGCCTTGGCGAGCCCCATCACACGCACCGCCACCTCGCGCACCTGCCCCACCGAGCCGGGGGCGCCGGTGAGCTCGCTCGCGTGGAGCGTCTGCACGGAGTCGATCACGCACGCCTCGGGCGCGTGCGCATCGAGCACCTCGAGCACCGCGTCGAGGTCGGTCTCGGCCACGATCGGCACCGCCATGGAATCAGGCCCCAATCTCTCGGCGCGCAGCCTCACCTGCCCCGGCGACTCCTCTGCGCTGACATACAGCGTGCGGTGGCCCGTGCCAGCCAGATGCCCCAGCACCATGTTGGTCAGCGTCGACTTGCCGATCCCAGGCGCCCCTCCGAGCAGCACCAGCGAGCCGGGCACGAGGCCCCCACCGAGCACCCGGTCGAGCTCGCCGATGCCCGTGGGCAGGCGATTGGTGGTCTCAGCGCCGACATCCGCGAGGGGCACCGGCTGGTTCGCGCGTGCCGCTCGATCCTTGACCGGTCGCCCACGACCTTCGCGACTCGGGGCGCGCTCCTCGACGAGCGTGTTCCACGCCTCACAGCCGGGGCACTGCCCATACCAGCGCGCCGACTGGTGTCCGCACTGCGAGCAGATGTGAATCGATTGCGCGCGAGGCACCCTCGCAGGTTACGGTCTGGTGGGGACACTTGACTTTTTCTGCCCAACCAAATGAGAACGAGACCTAATCTCATTTGGTTGGGGCCGACGAAAAAGAACATGCGCCACACCCCTACCCATCCGGGCTGAGCGGCTTGGTGGGCTCGCCCAGCCGCAGGCGTTCGACTACTCGCCGCCGTCGGCGGGCAGGTCGGGCGTGGCGTCGTGGTCGTCATCGCCGTCCTCGACATCGCCCTCAGGGAGCCCTTCCCCGGAGGGCAGCTCGCCGCCAACCGAACCGCCGGCCTCCGCGGCACCCGCACCGACGCCAACCGGGGTCTTCTGCTTCTTGGGCTTGACGATCGTCAGTTTGACCTCGCCCTCTTCGCCCTCAGCGGCGGGATTGACGACGACGGTGGCCCCGGGGACGACCTGCTCGCGCAGCACGAAGTCGGCGAGCGGGTCCTCGATGTAGCGCTGGATCGCACGGCGCAGCGGGCGGGCGCCCATCGCCGGGTCCCAGCCCTTCTCGACCAGCAGTTCCTTGGCGGGGTCGGTCAGCTCCAGCTGCAGCTCGCGTTCGGCCATCGACTCGCGGATCCGCAGCAGCAGCAGCTCGACGATCTGCTTGATTTCATCCTTCCCGAGCTTGTGGAACACGATCACGTCGTCAATCCGGTTGAGGAACTCGGGGCGGAAGACCTTCTTGAGCTCACCCATGATGCGGTTCTTCATGTCGTCGTAGGTGATCCCCGTCTCATCGTCAGAGACGGCGAAGCCCAGCGGCGTATTACGCGCGATCTCGGCTGCGCCGATGTTGGAGGTCATGATCACGATCGCGTGACGGAAGTCCACCGTGCGCCCCTGCGCATCGGTGAGGCGACCATCCTCGAGGATCTGCAGCAGGATGTTGAAGACGTCGGGGTGGGCCTTCTCGATCTCGTCGAGCAGCAGCACGCAGTAGGGCTTACGGCGCACCGCCTCGGTGAGCTGGCCGCCCTCGTCGTAGCCGATGTAGCCGGGAGGCGAGCCGACAAGACGCGAGACGGCGTGCTTCTCCATGTACTCCGACATGTCGATCCTGACCATCGCGTCCTCGTCGCCGAACAGGAACTCGGCGAGCGTGCGCGCCAGCTCGGTCTTGCCCACGCCGGAGGGACCGAGGAAGATGAACGAGCCGGTCGGGCGCTTGGGGTCCTTCAATCCCGCCCGCGAGCGGCGGATCGCCTTCGAGATGACCTCGATCGCGGGGTGCTGGCCGATCACGCGCTTGTGCAGTTCGTCCTCCATGCGCATCAGCTTCTGGGTCTCGGCCTCGGTCAGCTTGAAGACCGGGATACCAGTCCACATCGAGACGATTTCGGCGATCTCCTCCTCGCCGATCGCGGGGCGGTCGCCGGACTCGCCGGCTTCCCACTCCTCCTCCAGCTCGCGCTTGCGGTTCGTGAGCTTGCGCTCCTGATCGCGCAGCGCGGCGGCCTTCTCGAACTCCTGCGCCTCGATCGCCGCCTCCTTCTCGCGCCGCGTGGTCTCGATCTGCTCCTCGAGCTCGCGGTTGGCGGGCGGCGAGGTCATCGACTTGATCCGCATCCGCGAAGCCGCCTCATCGATCAGGTCGATCGCCTTGTCGGGCAGGAAGCGATCGGAGATGTAGCGGTCGGCCAGTTCGGCGGCCGCGCGTAGCGCGTCGTCGGTGATCTGCACCTTGTGGTGCTGCTCGTAGCGGTCGCGCAGCCCCTGGAGGATCTCAACGGTCTGGTCGATCGAGGGCTCCTCCACGCGGATCTGCTGGAAGCGGCGCTCCAGCGCCGAGTCCCGCTCCAGGTACTTGCGGTACTCGTCCAACGTGGTCGCGCCGATCGTCTGCAGCTCGCCGCGCGCCAGCGCGGGCTTGAGGATCGAGGCGGCGTCGATCGCGCCCTCGGCGGCGCCCGCGCCGACGAGGTTGTGGAGCTCGTCGATGAACAGGATGATGTCCCCGCGCTGGGTGATCTCCTTCATCACCTTCTTCAAGCGCTCCTCGAACTCGCCCCGGTACTTCGAGCCGGCGACCAGCGCGGCGAGGTCGAGCGTGTAGATCTGCTTGTTCTTGAGCAGCTCGGGCACGTCGGCGTTGGTGATCCGCTGCGCCAGGCCCTCCACCACGGCGGTCTTGCCGACGCCCGGCTCGCCGATCAGCACCGGGTTGTTCTTGGTGCGCCGCGAGAGGATCTGCATGATTCGCTCGATCTCGGTCTCGCGCCCCACGCAGGGGTCGAGCTTGCCTTCGGCGGCGAGCTTCGTCAGGTTGCGCCCGAACTGGTCGAGCAGCTTCGAGGACTTCTTGCCTTCCGCTCCGCCGCCGGCGCCCGCCCCAGCGGCGGCACCGGGCGCTCCGGCGCCCTGACCCTGGCGGCGGCCGGAGGGGCCGGAGAGCATCCGGATCACCTCGTTGCGGATCTTCTCGGAGTCGGCGTCGAAGTCGAGCAGGATGCGCGCGGCGACGCCCTCGTTCTCGCGCACCAGCCCGAGCAGGATGTGCTCGGTGCCGATGTAGTTGTGGCCGAGCGACAGCGCCTCGCGCAGCGCCAGCTCCAGCACCTTCTTGGCGCGCGGCGTGAACGGGATCTGCCCGGAGGTGACCTCCTCGCCGGAGCCGACGATCCGCACGACCTGCGCGCGCACTCGCTCCACGGTGATGTCGAGGCTCTCAAGCACCCGCGCCGCGAGGCCCTCCTCCTCGCGCAGCAATCCGAGCAGGATGTGCTCGGTGCCGATGTAGTTGTGCTTGAGCGTGCGCGCCTCTTCTTGCGCGAGAACGACAACCTGGCGGGCCCGTTCTGTGAATCGCTCGAACATGGTGCTGTTACGACCTCTCCGTCTACGATCTGGGTGTAGGTCCGGTCCGCGGGGACGGTGATCCTGGGGTGGGTTGGCGCCCCACCCATCTCTTCGTCGCAATGCGCGAGAAAGATGAGCCCCCGGGTCCCGTCGCCGCCATAGGACAGTCTACCAACGGGCCCCCCGGCGCTCCAGTGGGAACCGACCGCGAACCTTCACGCGTGACCGCCGGATCGGCGCTCCGTGGCCTCTACGGATGGCCAAGGGCCGAGAGCCCCTCATCGACGCTGTGCCGCGGGCGCGTAGCGCACAAGCGGAAACGCGCTGCCTAAGCGAAGCGCGGCGCCGCGAGCTACGAGCGCATCGCCGGAAACAGCACGACCTCGCGGATCGAGTCGCGCCCGGTGAGCAGCATCACGAGGCGATCGATGCCGAGGCCGACGCCGCCGGTCGGGGGCATGCCCTGCTCGAGCGCCCGCACGAAGGCCTCGTCGTAGGGCATCGTCTCGGTGTCGCCGTCGGTCAGCGTGTCGATCCGGTCCTGCTCGATGAAGCGCAGGCGCTGCTCGTCGGGGTCGATCAGCTCGCTGAAGCCGTTGGCGATCTCCATCCCCGCAGCAAACGCCTCGAAGCGCTCCACGATCTTGGGATCGTCGGCACGCTCGCGCGCCAGCGGCGAGAGCTCCTTAGGGTAGTCGACGACGAACGTCGGCTGCTCGAGGTTGGGCTCGACGCACTTGGAGAGCAGGTCGTCGGCCATTTGAAACCAGGCGAAGCCCTCCGTCTTCAGCTCGAAGCCCACTCGTCCGATCTCAGCGGCCAACGCCTCGGCGGTGGTGTTCTCGGCGAGGTCGATACCCGACTTCTCCTTGATCGCGTCGACGAAGCCGACCCGCTTCCACGGCGCGGAGAAGTCCAGCTCGCCGGCATACCCGCTCGCCGCCGCGGCCGCGCGCACGATCGCTTCGGTGCGCGCCATCGCGCCCTCGTAGTCGGTGTAGGCCTCATACCACTCGACCATCGTGAACTCCGGGTTGTGCTTGTGTGAGACGCCCTCGTTGCGGAAGTCCTTGCCGAGCTCGTAGACCCGCTCCAGACCGCCGACGATCAGCCGCTTCAGGTAGAGCTCGGTGGCGATCCGCAGGTAGAGGTCACGGTCGAGCGCGTTGTGGTGGGTTGTGAACGGGCGCGCCATCGCGCCGCCGTAGAGCGGCTGCAGCACGGGGGTCTCGACCTCGACGAAGCCGTCGCCGTCGAGCTCTGCCCGAATCGCCGAGATGATGCGCGCGCGGTCGATGAACAGCCGCCGGGAGTCAACGCTTGCGATCAGGTCGAGTTCGCGATGGCGGTAGCGGGTCTCCACGTCGGTCAGGCCGTGGTGCTTGTCGGGCGGAGGCCGCAGCGCCTTGGCGAGGATCCGAAAGCTCTCCGCGCGCAGCGACACCTCGCCGTGGCGGCTGCGGATGGCGCTGCCGTCGACACCGATCAGATCGCCCAGGTCGAGGCTCCTCAACAGCTCGAAGCGCTCGGCGCCGAGCACGTCCAGGCGCGCGTGCAGCTGAATCTTGCCCGTGCGATCGACGAGGTCCAGAAACGCGGCCTTGCCCGCCCCACGCCGCGCGGCGATACGACCCGCGACGCGATGGTGCTCGTCGGTTTCCTCTCCGGGCGCCAAGCCCTCGTACTTGGGCAGTATCTCGGCGATCGGCTCGGCGCCCGCGAACGTGTGCGGGAACGCGCTCTGATCTTGCTCACGCAGGCGCTCGGCCTTGGCGCGCCGCTCGGCGATCAGCTCTTGCAGGCCGTGACGTTGGCCCCCCGCGGGCTCGTCGGCTGCGCCCATGCTGGCAGGCTACTTCAGCCCGACGTCGATCTTCGTGATCTTCAGCTTGCGCGCCGGCCCGCGCGGGACCTGCACGGCGACGGTGTCACCCCGCCGGTGGCCGATCAGCGCGCGGCCGACGGGCGACTCGTTGGAGAGCTTGCTCTCTTCGGGGTTGGCCTCGGCGGAGCCGACGATCGTGTATTTGACCGACTTGCCGGTCTTTTCGTCTTTGACGTGCACGACCGAGCCAACCTGTACGACCTCTGTCGAGAGCTCCTTGGAGTCGATCACGGTGGCCATCCGCAGCTTCTCCTGCAGCTGCGCGATCTTGCTCTCCAGCATCGCCTGCTCGTTCTTGGCGTCGTCGTACTCGGAGTTCTCGGAGATGTCTCCGAACTCGCGCGCCTCCTTGATCCGTTCGGCGACCTCGCGGCGACGCGCGGTGGAGAGGGTCTCCAGCTCGTCCTTCAGCTTCTCGAGACCTTCGGGGGTGAGGATGACGTCCTTCGGCATATGGGCGGGCGGGATTCGATTGGGCGGGTGGGATTCGATTCCCAGGTGAGTCGATTACGAACGAAACCCGCCGGTGGAACGGGCCCGCCCCAGGCTGGGCGAGGCGGATCCGAGGCTCGGCGGGCTGCAGCGAGCGCAGCAGTATAGCGAGGCGTGGAGGGGGCCGATAAAATCTTGCAGGCCGAACTCGGCCCCTTACGCGGCGAGCGCCGCGGACGCGCGAGCGGCGGCGCGAGGCGAGTCGGAATCGCCTGTGAGCGCAAGGTGTGAGCCCAGCAGGCGCCGGGCCTGGGTCAGGTCCGAGGTGGCCTGCAGCAACTCTTGCAGGAATTTGAGCTGTGTCCGATCGAGACCCAGCCGGGGGAGGTACCAGGGGTAGAACTTGCGCATGTACCGCCCCGCGCGCTCGGACCCGAGGTGCAGGGCGGCGCGGTCGATCACCCACTCGAGCTCCGCCAGCACCTCCGCCGGGGTGGGCGCGGTCTCGCGCCCGCGCACGAGCTCCTCGAACAGCCAGGGGTTGCCGAGGCAGCCGCGCGCCAGCATCACCGCGGCGACGCCGGTGCGCGCGAACGTCTCGCGGATCGCCCGCGCGTCGTTCATGCCGCCGGTGAGGATCACCGGCACGGGCAGCGAGTCCGCCAGCCGTGCGGCGAGCTCGTAGTCGGGAACGCCCTTGTGGTGCACGGCAGCCGAGCGCGGGTGGAACGCGATCGCCGCGACCCCCGCGTCCTCTACCAGGCGGTGGGCCAGCTCGAAGCCCGAGGTGTCGCCAGGCCGTTGGCCGGAGCGGAGCTTGACGGTCACTGGCACTCCCACCTCGGCCCGCACCGCGGTCCCGCGTCGCGTGGCCGCGGAGAGGCCCCCGCACGGGCTGGTGGGAGCCCGTGGAGACGACATGCCCTCCCCTCCCGATCTTGGCCCCGCTTCGCGCGCTTCAGCGGCCCCCTCCACCGCGGCGCGGGCTACGGCGACGGCCAGCTGGGGCTCAGCCAGCAGTGCGGCGCCAGCGCCGGTCTTGCACACCTTGGGCACGGGGCAGCCCATGTTGAGGTCGATCGCGTCGGCTCCCGCGGCGACCGCGGCCGCGGCGGCGAAGCGCATCACCTCGGGGTCGCTCCCGAACAACTGGATCGAGGTCGGGGGGATGGGATCTCCAACGCCCACCGTACGCTCCTCGGGGTGGATACGCAGCAGCTCGCGCAGCGTGCGCTCGTTGCGGTAGTGGATCGCGTGACTCGACACCATCTCCGAGACTGCCATCCCGGCGCCGTGGCGCTTGGCCTGCAAGCGCACGAACCAGTTGCCGATCCCTGCCAGCGGGGCGAGCAGCACACGGTTGGGGACGGGCAGCTCGCCCAGTTCCCAAGGGTCGGTCAGACGGGGGGCGGACATGAACCCATTATGGATGGCCCGCGCGCGATGGGTGAAGCGACGCGAGAGGATGCGCCGGGGCACGGAGGCCGCGCCCTCGAGCGCCTGGTCCGCGCCCATACCCACGCGGACGATCCCGCAATACCACCCGACGGCCTACATGCGCTTCAGATCAGGCGCGGTTGCGCTCGTAGATGAGGCGCAGTCCCGTCAGCGTGAGCAGGTCGTCCACCGCTTCGATCGTGGTGGTGTAGGGGACGATCGCGTGCGCGAGGCCGCCGGTGGCGATCGTCTTCGTCTCCAGCCCCAGCTCCGCACGCAGGCGGCTCACGATCGCGTCCACCTGGCCGGCTGTTCCGTACACGATCCCCGAGCGGATCGCGTCGATCGTGGTCTTGCCGATCAACGCGCGCGGCGCGGTCACGTCCACCTTGGGCAGCGCCGCCGCCCGCTCGGTGAGCGCCTCCAGCGAGATCTCCACGCCCGGAGAGATGATCCCCCCCAGGTACTCCCCCTCCGCCGACACGGGGTCGTAGGTGATCGCGGTGCCGAAGTCCACCACCACGCACGGGCCCCCGAGACGCTCGTGCGCGGCGACCGCGTTGACGAGACGGTCCGGGCCGATCTCGCGCGGGTTGTCGTAGCGGATCGGCATCCCCGTCTTCACCCCCGGCCCCACCGCAAGCATCGTGTGCCCGAGGTAGCGCTCCGCCATCGCCGACCATTCCGGCCCCAGCACGGGCACCGTGGAGGAGACGATCGATGCGTCGATCTCCTGCATCGACACCCGGCGCAGCTCCAGCAGGTTGCGCAGCGCGGCGCCCAGCTGGTCGGAGGTCGACTGGCGCACGGTCGCGAAGCGCCAGTGCTCGGTCAGCCTTCCCTCGCGGAAGGTCCCGAAGTGGGTCTGGGTGTTGCCGACGTCGACGGCGAGCAGCATCGCGCAAGATTACCTTTCCTATATCCTTGGCCGCCCAGCCAAAAGGAAGGTGAGCGAAATGAGCATCAAGCTGTACGTCCTGCCCGGCTCCCACCCGTGCGCCGCTGTGGAAGTGGCGATGCGGCGCAAGGGGATCCCCTTTCAACAGATCAACCTGCTGCCGCTGGTACCCGTCGCGGTAGGTCCGCTGCTGTACGGAGGCAACACCGTCCCGGGGATGCGGATCGACGGCGAGCGGGTGGTCGGCTCGCGTACGATCATGCGCCGCCTCGATCTGCTCGCGCCCGAGCCGCCGCTACTGCCCGCCGACCCCGCAGAGCGCGAGCGCGTGCTGGAGGCCGAGCGCTGGGGTGACGACGTCTTTCAGAGCGTACCCCGGCGGATCCTCGACGCCGGCTTCCTGCGCAATGCGGCGGCGATGGAGAGCTACGCGGGCGACGCCAAGCTGCCGCTTCCGCGGGCCATGCTGCGCCCCGCGCTGCCGCTCACGGCGAAACTGATGGCGCGGCGCAACCACGCCCAGGAGGGGCCGGTGCGGGCCGACCTCGCCGCGCTCTCCGGGCATCTCGATAAGGTCGACGCCTGGATCGAGGAGGGGCTGCTTGGCGGCGATGAGCCCAACGCCGCCGACCTGCAGATCGGCTCCACGATCCGCCTGCTGGAGACGCTCGCGGACGTGCGTCCCCTGATCGACGGCCGCCCCGCGGCAGCTCTCACGCGCTATTTCCCGCCGATGGTCGGCGAAATCCCGGCGGGCACGCTGCCGGCGACGTGGCTGCCGGCTAGCCCTGCGTTGGCGTAAGCGGCGGCCCCGCCCAGCACACGCCCTCGTTGGGCGGCAGAGACGCGAGCGCGTCGGCGAGGCGACTGCCGTCGGGAGCGCGCAGCTCGAGGTCGAGCTCCAGCGCGGGGATCAGCACGAAGCGGCGGCTGAGCAGTTGCTCGTGGGGCAGGCTCATACGCTCGTGGCGCAGCTCGATGTCGCCGAGCATCAGGACGTCGATGTCGATCGCGCGCGGCCCGTGGCGGGGCCCGCCGGTCGCGCGGCCGAGCTCCCGCTCCAGCTGCTTCACGACGTCCAGCAGTTCCAGTGGCTCGAGCGCCGTGCGCACGCACAGGCACGCGTTCAGGAAGCTGGGCTGGTCCAACACCTCGCCGACGGGGTCGGTGTCGTACACCGAAGAGGACGCCTCCACCTCCACGCCCGCGGCGGGCAGCGCATCGACGGCGCCCTGTAGTTGGGCCCGGCGGTCGCCCACGTTGGAGCCGAGGCCGAGCAGGCCGGTGCGGATGGACACGCGTGGAACGCTATACGCCGCTAAGCCCCCGCGGCCTCGCCGACCTCGGAGCCCGAGCCGCCCTCGCGCAGGCCGATGCGGGCGTGCAGACGGCGCAGTGGCCGCGGCGCCCACCAGGCGTGCTCGCCGAGGCGGCCCATCAGCGCGGGGACGAGCAGCGCGCGCACGAACGTGGCGTCGATCGCCACCGCGAGCGCGGAGCCGAAGCCGAGCTCTTTGATGAAGAAGATGTCGGAGGTGACGAACGCGCCGATCGCCACGCAGAACAGCAGCGCCGCAGCGGTCACCAGGCGCCCGGTGCGCTCGAGACCGTAGGCGACGGCATCGCGGGCGGCCAGTCCATCGTCGTGGGCCTCCTTGATGCGGGCGAACAGGAACACGCCGTAGTCGGTGGAGAGCGCGAACGCGATGATGAACAGCAGCACGAGGTTGGACTCCTCCAGGCCGCCGATCGGGGTGAACCCAAGCAGCGAGGAGAGGTGACCGTCCTGGAACACCACCACCAGCAGGCCCGCCCCGACGGCGACCGTCAGCAGGTTCATCAGCAGCGCCAGCACCGGGATCACGAGCGAGCCGGTCATCATGAACAGGAAGCCGCCGGTGACGAGCACGAGGATCGCGAGCGTCAGGGGGACGTGCGCGGCAATCGCGGCCTTCTGGTCGATAAACCACGCGGTGCCGCCGCCCACCAGCAGGGTCGACGGACCGGCTAGGGCGCGGAGATTGTGCACCAGACGCTGGTTGGCGGTCGAGCCGACGCCGCCGCGCGGCACCATTTCGGCATCCCAAGTGTCACGACCGAGATAGCGCGGCGGTCCCACCAGGCCGGCCTGGCCTCCCGCCACCGACTGCGCCCGGCGCACCAACGCCACCACGCTCGACCCGCTTGAGGTGGACCCCGCCGGCCCCGCGTGCACCACGAGGGTCACCGTCTGCGCGCCGTTGACGGCAAAGTTGCGGGTGATCGCTTCCGCCACCTGGCGAGGTTGCGAGGAGGCCGGCAGCACGTGCGAGTCGGCGGGCGTGAGCGCCATGCGCAGGGCAGGCGAGGCGATCGCGAGCAGCAGCACCGCGGTGCCAAGCGCGACCGCGCCGGGCCGGCGCATCACCCCGCGCGCCAGCCGGTACCACGCGCCGCTCTCCGCCGGTCGCGCCGCCTGCGCGGCGTTGCGCTGCAGGCGGGCGGGCGCCAGCGCGTTGATGCGGGGACCGAGCGCGACGAGCACCGCCGGCAGCACGATCAGCGAGACCGCGCCGGCCGACAGCGCCACGAGCGCCCCACCGACCCCCATCGAGTACAGAAACTTCATGGGCATCGCCAGCATCGAGGCAGCCGCGCCGGCAACCGCCAGCGAGCTGTACAACACCGTGCGTCCCGCGGTCCGCAGCGTGCGCGTGATCGCCGCGGCCGAGTCCGCTCGCGACACCGCTCCGGCGTCCACCCGCGACCCGCCTCCAGAACCCATCTGGGACACGGCTCCACCATCCGCCTGAGCACCAGCCGCCCGACCAGGCGGCCCGGAACCGCTCGCTCCACCTCCCGAGCCACGCGCCAGCTCCTCGCGGTAGCGCGAGAGCACGAACAGGCTGTAGTCGATCCCGAGGCCCAGCCCCATGCCGGTGACGAGGTTGACGGCGAACACCGACAGCCCGAGGACGTGGTCGATCAGGCGCAGCAGCAGGAACGTGAGCACAATCGCGAAGCCACCCACCAACAGCGGCAGCGCCGCGGCGATCAGCCCGCGGAAGACCCAGAAGGAGAGCAGCAGCAGAATCGGGATCGCAAACGTCTCGGCGCGTTTGAGATCGGAGGCGGTGCGTTCGTTGATTTCGTGGTAGGTGACGTCGTTGCCGCCGAACAGCACACCGCTGCCGGCGAGCTGGGGACCCACGCGGGCGACCGCGGCGGCGGAGCGATCCTGGGTGGCGAACGCGGCGAGCACCAGCGTCTGGCGGCCGTCGCGCGAAACGAGCGCGGCAAGGGATTTGGAACCCACCCGCCCGCCCCCTGCGTAGTCGAGCTCGCGCTGGAAGCCGGGTTGGGCGGCCAGCAGCGCCGCCACACGCTGCGCCTCGGCGACAGCCGCGGGGTGGGTGCGCACGTCGGCGGCGGCCGGCACGAGCGCGGCGACGCCGTATTCCGCGGACTGCCCGGTGGCACGCTGGATCGCGCGCAGCACCTGCTGGTTCTGGGCGTTTCGATCCTGGAATTCGGAGTTTTCGCTCTTGAGGATCGTGACGACGGGCGCGCCGAGCGCGGCGGCGAGCAGGAACACCGCGCCGGCGATCAACAACACGCGTCGCGTGCGCTCGGACGCCAGCCGCGCCAGACGGTCGATCATCTCCGCCCCTCGATTCGCCGCCGCGGTAGGTCGAGTCGAGCCATCGCCGGGGATTATAGTGACTGCTAACTAACTGTCAAGGAAAGAGCTCACGCTCCTCCTCTACCTCGATCCCGCGCTCCTACTCCTCCGCCTCACGCCACACCTCGACGGAGACTTCGGCGACCGGGAGCGGGATCGGCGGCTCGGGCTTGGTGGCCTTCACCCACACACCTTCGAGCTCGTAGTCGGCGAGCAGGCGATCGGCGATCGAGCTGCACAGCCGCTCCAGCGTGCGGTGGGAGCGCTGCTGGGCGACGAGCGCTACGAGCTGACACACCTCGCCGTAGTCGACCGTATCCTCAATGCGATCGGTGACGGTGGCGTCCGTTTCGCCGATCTCCAGACGCAGGTCGAGCATCAGCCGCTGACCCACCTCGCGCTCCGCCTCGCTCACGCCGTGGTGGGTGTAGAGCGAAAGGCCGGTGATCTCGATCGTGACCGACTCGGCGCCCTCCCCATCCTCGTCGTCCAACTCCTCGTCCTCGTACTGTTCCGGCGCCTCCTCGGGCGCCCCGCGCTCCAGTTCCTCGCGCCAACCCGCCTCTCCCTCCGAAGCGCCCGGCCGATCGGCCGCGTCGCCGGTATCCAGGTCGTCGTCGTCCGTGGCGTCTTCGTTCATCGCGCGCCCAACGTAGCAGCGGCCACCTCGAGCGCGGCACGTACGGGAGCGACGTCGTGCACGCGCAGCACGCTCGCCCCGCGCTCGTAGGCCAGCACGCACGTGGCGATCGTGCCCGGGAGCCTGTCCGCCACCTCGACCGGCTCGCCCTCCACTCCAGCCAGGAGCCTGTCCGCCGCGTCGGCCGGCTTGCCCTCCACTCCAGCTCCGGCGAGGATCCGTCCGATGAAGCTCTTGCGCGAGGTTCCCACCACCAGCGGGCGGCCGAGCACAGCCAGCTCGGAGAGGCGGCGCAACAACTGGAGGTTGTGCTCCAGCGTCTTGCCAAAGCCGATCCCGGGGTCGAGCAGCACCCGCTCCTCGGCGATCCCCTCCCCCACGGCAAACGCCAGACGCTGCTCGAGGAACGCCTTGACGTCATCGACCACATCCTTATATTGCGGCCCACCCACCCGGCGCTGCATCGTGCGCGGCTCACCCAGCATGTGCATCAGGCAACATTCCGCGCCACTCTGCGCCACCACGCCCGCCATCTCGGGATCGCCCCGCAGGGCGGTCACGTCATTGACGAGCGTCGCGCCCACCTCCAACGTGGCGCGGGCGACAGAGGCCTTGGAGGTGTCGATCGAGATGGTGGGGCACCCAAGTCCCGGCGTGCGGGTGGACCCCGGGAGGCCCGTGGCTTCGATCGACGGCGGTGGAGCGTCGGAGCTTGGAGGTACCGCGCTGGCGAGACCCTCCACCACCGGCAGCACCCGCCGCAGCTCCTCCTCGGCCGCCACCGGCTCGGCGCCCGGCCGCGTCGATTCCCCGCCCACGTCGAGGATCTCAGCCCCCTCCTCGACCAACTCCAGGCCGTGCGCGACCGCGGCGCCGGGGTCGAGAAACAAGCCCCCGTCGGAGAACGAGTCGGGCGTCACGTTCACGACGCCCATCAAGCGGAAGCCGCCCGCGCCGCTCACCTCAGCGCTCAGGCAAGCTCGGGGCGCTCAGGGTCAACTGCCCTGAACTCCGCCGTGCCGCCGGCCAACCCAGGCCGCGGCAGCGGACGCGGCGCTTCGCGGCCGGGACGCTCCGCCGGCGCGGGCGGCGCGGGCGGCAGCTCCGGCGCGCGGGGCTCCTCGGAGCCGAACACTTCCTGCTCGCTCTTGCCCTCCAGCAGTGCGTTGAACTCCTCCTTCTCGAGCGTCTCGCGTTTGACGAGGGTCTCGGAGAGCGAGCCGAGGTGCTGGCGGTGCTCGGTGAGGATGTCACGCGCGCGCTGATGGGCAGCCTCGATGATGCGCCGCACCTCGTCATCGATCTCGCGCGCGATCTCGTCGGAGTAGTCGGGCTCGGTGGAGAACTCGCGGCCGAGGAACGGCTGGCCGTGGTCGTGGCCGAAGACACGCGGGCCGAGCTTCTCGGACATGCCGAAGCGCATCACCATCTGCTTGGCGGTGGCGGTCACCTTCTCGAGGTCGTTGGAGGCGCCGGTGGTGATCTCGCCGAACACGATCTCCTCCGCGGCACGCCCGCCGAGCGTCATCGCCATCGTGTCGTTGAGCTCCGCGCGGGTGGTCAGGAAGCGGTCCTCCTGGGGCATCGAGATCGTGTAGCCGAGCGCCTGGCCGCGGGAGATCACGGAGATCTTGTGTACCGGGTCGGAGTGCTCGAGGTAGTGGCCGACGATCGCGTGGCCCATCTCGTGGTAGGCGGTGATCAGGCGCTCTTTCTCGCTCATCACGCGCGTCTTCTTCTCGGGGCCGGCGATCACGCGCATGATCCCCTCCTCGAGCTCTTCCTGGCCGATTTCGCGCTTGCCGGTGCGAGCTGACAGCAGCGCGGCCTCATTGATCAGGTTGGAGAGATCGGCGCCGGTGAAGCCCGGGGTCTGGCCGGCGAGCGCGTCGATGTCGATCACCTTCGCCAGCGGCTTGCCGCGGGTGTGGACTTCGAGGATCCTCGCGCGGCCCTTGCGGTCGGGCCGGTCGACGGCGATCTGGCGGTCGAAGCGCCCGGGGCGCAGCAGCGCGGGGTCGAGGATATCGGGCCGGTTGGTGGCCGCGATCATGATGATGTTGTCCTTCGCCTCGAACCCGTCCATCTCGACCAGCAGCTGGTTGAGCGTCTGCTCGCGCTCGTCGTGCCCGCCGCCGAGGCCGGCGCCGCGGTGGCGCCCGACGGCGTCGATCTCGTCCATGAAGATGATGCAGGGTGAGTTCTGCTTGGCCTGCTCGAACAGATCGCGCACGCGCGAAGCGCCGACGCCGACGAACATCTCCACGAAGTCCGACCCGGAGATCGAGAAGAACGGCACGCCCGCCTCGCCGGCGACGGCGCGGGCGAGCAGCGTCTTGCCGGTGCCCGGAGGCCCATACAGCAGCACGCCGGTGGGGATGCGCGCACCGAGCGCCTGGAACTTCTTGGGGTTCTCCAGGAACTCCTTGATCTCGTGCAACTCCTCCACCGCCTCGTCCACGCCGGCGACGTCGCGGAAGGTGATCTTCGGCGAGTCGGCCGACAGCCGCTTGGCGCGAGACTTGCCGAACGACATCACCTTCGAGCCCCCGCCCTGGATCTGGTTGAGCAGGAAGATCCAGATGAAGACGAAGATCAGGATCGGCAGCACCGTGACGAGCAGCGACAGGATCACGCTGCTCTTGTTGGCTTCGACGTTGAAATGGACGTTGGCGGCTTCGAGCTTTTTGAACAGTTCGGGCGCGGCCTGATCGACGTAGCCGATTTCGTACTTTTCTTTGTTTTTCAGTTCGACTTCGAGGGCGTTGGACTTGGTCTTGAACTCGACCGACTTGACTTCGCCCTTCGGGATTTCCTGGGTCACCAGCGTCTGGTAGGAGTGCGAACGCCCATTGCTGGAGCCGCTCGGAAAGAGTTTCATGACGAAGAACACCAGCACGACCACGATCAGGATCGGGAACGCGGCGCTCTTGAAGAAACGGCTCATAGCTAGATCGTTGGTGTCGGGGCGCCGTCTGACCCGATTGGCGGAAGAGGGATCGGACTCGTGGGCCTTCGACCCACCGTGCCACCCTCTAAGACGGCCTCCAGCCGACTAGCGTACCACGAGGGGTCGGATTTTCCGAGCATCCAAGGGTCCCGCGAGCCGTGTCCGACACTCTCACGATCGACCCGACGTCGAAGCCTGCCATGCCTCATGCGAGCTCCAACGCCGCCACGAATTGAAGGTTGCGGTGGCGCTCGGCGTAGTCGAGGCCGTAGCCGATCACGAAGCGGTCGGGAATCTCGAAGCCGACGTAGCGGGGTGGTTGCTCAGCCTTGCGTCGGCCGATCTTCGAGCGGTCGGGCTTCATCAGCAGCGCGCACACCTCCAGGGTGCGGGGATCGCGCGAGCCGAGGTTGCGCAGCAGGTACTGCAGCGTCAGCCCCGAGTCCACGATGTCCTCAACGATCAGCACATCCCGGTCATCGATCGCGGCGTCGAGATCCTTGAGGATGCGCACCACCCCGGAGGAGTCGGTAGCCGAGCCGTAGGAGGCGACCGCCATGAAATCGACCTCCACCGGTATCTCGATCAGGCGCATCAGGTCGGAGAGGAAGAACATCGCGCCCTTCAACACCCCCACCAGCAGCAGCGGACGGGCGGTGCCGGCGTAGTCGCGCGAGATCTCCCGCGCCAGCTCGGCCACGCGCAGGCGCAGCCGCTCGGCGTCGACGAGCACCTCGCCCACCTCGGCAGCGTGGTCTGGAGCGCCGCCCGGGCGTGCGGCGGCATCGCTCGACTCGGCGGGCGCGACGCGCTCCGGGGGCATGACGGCCACGCGGGGGAGTGTAGGGGCTGGGCTCTCAGGAGCGCGGAGGAAGCCTCACCATGTGCAGCCGGCCATCCTCGATCACGGCACCCACCAGCCGGCCGACGTGCAGCTCCGCGCGCCCGCCCCGCTCGGCGAGGTCGAGGATCTCATCGACGCGGGCGCCAGCCTGCGGCACATACGTGCCAGCGGTCTGCTCGGCGAGGCGCACCACCACCAGGCGTGCGAGCGCGGTGGGCAGCGCCCGCAGGCGCTCGATCGCGATGCCCGGCCCGCCGCCACCCAGCTCGGCATCGACGAGGCCGTCGAGCACCTCTGCCTCCTCACGCAGCAGCCGGGCGGTGCGCAGCACGTTCTCCCGTGCCGCGGGGTGCACCGTGTCGAGCTCCGGCAGCAGATGGTTGCGCACGCGCGCACGCGCGTACCGATCGTCATCGTTGCTGGGATCCTCCCGCCATGACAGCCCCCGCGCACGGCAGTAGGCGGCGGTCTGCTCGCGCGAGAGCTCCAGCAGCGGGCGCACGAGGCGACCCTCACGTGGCGACATCCCCAGCAGCGCACGCCTGCCCGGCGATGCCGCCAGGCGATAGAGGATCGTCTCGACCTGATCGGTGGCGGTGTGGCCGGTGGCGATTAGCGCGTTGAGGCGGTCGGCCAACTCGCCGGCGGCTCCGTAACGCACCTCGCGCGCCCACGCCTGCGTGTTGCCGGGCCCGACGGGCCGCTGGGCGTGCACGACCTCCAGCCCCACCCCCAGCCGCTCGCACAGCGCGCGGCAGTGATGCTCCTCCTCGTCGGCCTCCGCTCGCAGCCCGTAGTTAACGTGCAGCGCACCGACCGCGTCGGCGCCGAGCAGCGTAACGGCGACGTCGAGCAGACAGACAGAGTCGCGCCCTCCGGAGAGCATTGCCAGAACGTGACGCCCGCCCCGCTCCCCCGACGGCAGCAGGCCACCTGCACGTACCCGCTCGAGCACTTCCTCGTAGATCATGATCGCAGAGGATGCCCGATCGGGACCCAGGGCTGGGGGGCGCTGTCATCCAAACAGGCCCATACCACTTCACAAAATGAAGGGTTCTAGGCCCAAAAAGTAGATACACAATCCCCGAAGCCCAGCGAGAGGAAAACTCACCTCCCCGAGGCAAGGAACAGCTCGGTCGGCTCGGAGAAGCCCTTGAGGCCCACCTCCCCGATCAGCTTGAAGGCGAGGCCGTCGACGCCCTCGGCGAGGTCGACGACGGCGCGCGTCACGAGCACCTCCCCGCCGGCCGCGCGGGCGACCACGCGCGCGGCCTGGTTGACCTCGCGGCCGTAGTAATCCCCGTCGCGGTAGATCGCCTCGCCATGGTGGATGCCCATGCGGGGCGGCGGCACCCCCACCGGCGCGCGGGCCTGGAAGCCGACCGCCCAGCGCGTCAGCGCGACCGAGTCGGCGGCGACGATCATCACCTCGTCACCCAGCGTCTTGAGCACCCGCGCGTCGATCGGCAGCGTGCGCTCGACCTCTTCCACGAAGCGCTCCACCGCGCTCACCGCGTGCTCGTCGCCCTGTTCCTCGGTGAGCCGGGTGTAGCCGGCCAGGTCGGCGAACGCGATCGCCACCCGCAGGCGGCCCGCCTCGGGCTCCTGCGCATCGGTCGTTTCGGCCTCCATGTGGCCGATCACCTCCTGCTCGACGAAGTACGCCAGGAAGCGGCCGTGCACCCAGTTCATCAGTGGGGCGGTGAAAGGCACCAGCTCACGCGCGATGCCATCCATCTGCTCGCCGATCTCGCGGCCCGAGACGCCCTCACGCATCAGCGGCTCGTGGATGTACATGCGAAACAGCCGCACCTCGGTTTCCGCTATCTGAGCGAGCGCCTGCCCGTATACGCGCGCGATCTGGATGAACGCCACCTCGGGCAGACCGGCCTCCAGCACGGCCGCCACGTACTTCAGCATCTCCAGGTCCTCGTCCGACATCGCCTCAACCGCCAGCGCGCTCAAGCCGAGCGCCACGAAGATCCGCTCGATCAGCTCTGGCGTGAGGCCGGTTACCCGCGCGGCCTGTCGCAGCGTGTGGCGACCGTCGGAGCCGGAGAGAAAGTCCTCCAGGTCCCCCAACGCCAGCCGCCCGCTCTCACTGGCTTCGCGGATCTGCTCGAGCGTATAGCCACGCTCGCGCAGGCGCGCGACGATCCCCACCTGCCTCGCGGCGGGGGCATTCCAACCTCCGTTGTACTGGGGGATCAGCCCCTCGTTGACCCAGCGCCTCACGGTCCCCTGCGAGACGTCGGCACGGGCGGCGACCCGCGCGAAAGTGAGTCCCTCCGTGTCCCGCGTTCCCATTGCGAGCAGTCTATGGACCTCCCCCGGCGGTGGTGGGCTCGTGGCGTTATCTGAGAAAGAGATGGATGGATGGAACCCGCGCCACTCCACAGACCCACCGAGCCCACGACGGTCGGGGCACCCGGAGACCGCCGACCCTAAAGTCCCCGCAGATGACATCGCGCCAGCCCATCCACCTGCGTCCCACCGCTGAGCTGGCCGAGCGCGTGCTGCTGCCCGGGGACCCCGGGCGGGCGCTGGCGCTTGCGCAGCTGCTGATCGAGGGGCCGCTGATGTTCAACCACCATCGCGGCCTGTGGGGCTACAGCGGCCCGGCGATCGCCGATGGGAAGCCGCTGACGATCCAGAGCACCGGCATGGGCGGGCCCTCGGCGGCGATCGTGCTCCATGAGCTGATCAAGCTCGGCGCGCGGCGCGCGATCCGCGTGGGTACCTGCGGCGCACTCGCCGGGGGTCTGGAGCTCGGCGATCTGGTGGTGGCACATGAGTCGCTCGCCGCGGACGGCACCAGCCGCACCCTGGGTGCGGGTGAGCGAATCGCCGCGGACCGCGAGCTGACGGCGGCGCTGGCCAGCGCCGCGAACGGGATTCCGTCCGCCACGATCGTGAGCACCGACCTCTTCTACGAGCACAACTCCGAGCGCGAGCGCGATTGGCACGCCGCCGGCGCGGTCGCCGTCGAGATGGAGGCGGCCGCCCTGTTCGCGGTGGGTGCACGTGCCGGCATCCCGGTGACGTGCGTGCTCACGGTGTCCAACGTGCTCAGCGAGGATCCCGCGGAGCGGCAGGAGCAGATCGACGACGACGCGCTGCTCGCCGCCGCCGGGGCGATGGGCCGCGCGGCGGTCAGCGCGCTGGTTTAGAGCGTTTCGCCGAAGCTTTCGCCGGGGCCCGCCTGGCGGCGGTCGGCTTGGCGGCGGACCGCTTGTCCGCCGTCGGCTGGGCGGCGGGCCGTTGGGCATCGAGCTTGCCCGAGAGCACCCTCAGCTGCTCCTCGATCGTCGTCAGGCGCGCCTCGATCGGCGGGCTGGAGAGGTTGCGCCCAATGCGGTGCACGCCGTCCTCGATCCCCTCCAGCCGCTGGGAGACCGCGCGCAGGCGACGGGTGAGCCGTTCGATGTCGGCCGCCGACGGCAGGTTGAGCGCCCCCATCGCGAGCTCCTGCGCTTGGGCGGCCTTCTCGCGCGCGTCAGAGGCACGGCCGAGCGCCCCGTTCACGAGCGGGTTGTCGAACAGGTCGGTGATCGCTTTGCCCAGACGATCCTCCGTGCCGCCGGCGAGGCGCTCACGCAGGCCCTTGGCTGATTCTGCATCGGACATCCAGGTGCTCCTCGTGTCGGTCGCGAATGGGACGGGGCTGTGAGGCAAGTCGTGGCGGGGTCGGCCGGAGTCGGCGAGCCGAGGTGGGCGGGATCGACTCCCGCCAAAGGATACGGTGCCAGGGTGGCAGAGCGGCTGTTCCTCTTCGTGCAGATGGAGTTCCCGTGGGAGCTGGGGCCGGCCGACGGCCGCTACCTGCTGCGCGTGGGCGCGAGCGAGGAGCCCGAGCGCGTGGTGATCCTGGAAACCGTCGGCGCCACTCCGCGCCGCGGGCGGCTGGGGTCACGCCGGCGCCCACCGGTGGAGCCCGAGCCCGAGCCGACGACGGTGCCGAGCACCCGCGCGACGGTCATCGACCCCATTTCGGTCTCGGCGGAGCGTCAGGCGCGGACGTGGCTGGCACAGCTGGACGCCGAGCGCGAGGCGCGCGCGACCGCGGCGACCATCAACCGCCTGCTGTTCGCCCACCGCGTCGCCACCGCCGATCCCCACGTACGCGAGCTCTCCCCCGCGCAGGCGCTGGCGACCAGAGCGGGGTGGGGCGAGGGCGAGCAGGTCGCCTACGGGCAGTGGGCGCACGCGCGCGAGCTGCGCCTCAGCGAGCATCGGAAGCGGCGTCGCTCGGCGTCGCTGCGTCCGCAGGAGCGTTTCGCCGCGCTGGTGGGCGCGCGCGAAGAGGCGCTGCTGTGCGAGGAGCTCGCGCTGCGCGCCCGCCTCGATCTCGACCAGGGCCGCGTCGCTCACGCGGCCCTCGAGCTCGAGCAGGCGTATGGCGCCGCGCTGCGGGAGCTGCCCGCGGAAGACCGACCCAACCTCGAGGGACGAATCGCCGAGCTGGAGCAGTTGCGTCCCGGCGTGATCGCTGCCGCCCGGGCTGCTCTCGGGAACAGCGACCCCGCGTCCCCGGCCGAATCCGACGAGCAGGCACTGCACCACGCGCTCACCCGTCTCGAAGCGACGCTACGCGCCCGCACCGCGGCGGGGCTCGGCCCGGGTAGCAAGGACGTAAAGTGAGAGGCGGCATGGACCCCACCACCACAGCCCTCGGCACCTGGAGCGGCGGGCGCTTCATGCACTTCGGCGAGCCGGTCGAGGAGGAGCGGCTGAAGGCGCTGCTGCGACCGGGTGAGGGGATCGACACGGTGATCACCGCGGACGTGTACGGCGAGGGCGCGGCCGACCGCTTGTTGGGCGAGGCGCTGCGCGGGCTCGATCGCGACAGCTACTGCCTGGTGGGGGCGATCGGGCACGACTTCTACACAGGCGAGCGCGAGGGCGCGAAAGGCTTTCCCCGTTTCACCGACCCGCGGCTGCGCGGGGAGGAGGAGTACGCGGCGTACATCCGGATGGCGACCGAGCGCAGCCTGGAACGCGTCGGCGTGGAGCGCTTCGACCTGCTGCTGCTGCACAACCCCGACCGCACCGGATACACCAGCCCCGCGGTGTGGGATGGAATGCGGGCGGTCCGCGACGCCGGGCTCACCCGGCTGCTGGGCGTGGCGCCCGGCCCCGCCAACGGGTTCACGCTCGATTTGATCGACTGCGTCGAGCGCTTCGGCGAGACGATCGACTGGGCGATGATCATCTTCGGCCCGCTGGAGCCATGGCCGGGCAAGCTCGTGCTCGATGCCGCCGCCGCGCACGAGGTGAGCTTGATCGCGCGCGTGGTGGACTACGGGGGGCTGTTCCATGACGACGTGCTGCCCGGCCACCGGTTCGCCGCCCACGACCATCGCAAGTTCCGCCCCGAGGGCTGGGTGGAGGAGGGGCGAGAGACGCTCGAATGGATGCGCCCCTACGCCGCCCGCCACGGGCTGAGCATGCTGCAGCTGGCGTGCCAGTGGGCCCTCGCGCACCCCCCCGTGCGCTGCGTGGCGCCCACGCTGATCCAGGAGGCAGCGGCTTCTGATGAAGGAGAGGGAAGGGGGCGGGGCTCGCGGCTCGCTCCCCGCGCGATCGAGGACAAGCGGGCGGAGCTGGCAGCGCTGGCCGCGCTGCGATCCACGCCGGAGGCGCACCTCAGCGACGACGAGGTGGCGGCGCTGCGCGCGAAGGGCGACAACGCCGGCTGCATGGCGCTGAAGGGCGCCAGCCTCGACTTCGAGGGCGAGCCGCTCGCCGACCGCTGGCCGCTCACACAGGATCTGGCCGAGCTGGCCGCCCGCTGGGAGATCGCCCCCGAGCGGGATCTTGTGGTGAGCACGTAGATCACCGCGATACGGCCGCAGGATCAATAGACGACCAGCACTCGAGCAGGGCATGTCCAACATTTTCGGCAACTTGCCGCAACAGGTTGCGATCATGCCCTGCCGGCGGCAACCCCTACCTCGGGCCTCATCCAGACCTACTTCCCGCTGAACCGAGCCGCCCGTTTGCCAAGGAAAGCCGCGATCCCCTCACGCGCGTCCGCGGAGGCGAAGGCCGTGGCGAAGCCGGCCTTCTCCGCGGCGATCCCCTCGTCGAGGTCGCCCTTTGCGGAGACCCGCTTGATCTGCTCCAGCGCGAGCGGCGCCTGGCCGGCGAGCTTGCGAGCCCATGACAAGGCGGTGTCGAGCAGTTCGTGGTCGTCCACGACCGCGCTGGCGAGCCCGTACTCGTAGGCCTCCTCGGCAAGCATCGGGTCGCCGATGAGGTTCATCTCGAGGGCCTTGCTCTGGCCGACGAGGCGCGGTAGACGCTGGGTACCGCCGAAGCCGGGGATGATGCCGAGCTTGATCTCGGGCTGGCCGAACAGCGCCGCGCGCGCGACGATCCGCAGGTCGCACGCCATCGCCAGCTCGCAGCCCCCGCCGAAGGCGAGGCCGTTGACGGCAGCGATCGTCGCGATCCGCCCGCTGCCCAACTCGCGGAAGAGGGCGTGGGCGTCATCGACCAGCTTGCGCCCACCCGCCTCGTCCAGCTGCGTGAACGCCTTGATGTCTGCGCCGGCGCTGTAGAGGAAGGGGTTGGAGGAGGCGATCACGAGCGCGTGCACCGGCGGATCGGCGGCCTTGACGTGCGCCCACACCTTGCCGAGATCCTCGATCACAGCGGGGGCGATCGCGTTCATCTGGCCGTTGGCCAGCCACGCGATCGCGACCCCGTCCGAGCGCGTCTCGAGCTTGACGATGCCCTCGCCCGGCTGGGAAGCGTCGGGTTGCGGGTAGGCGTAGAAGCCCTGGCCGCTCTGCTGCCCGAGGCGGCCCTGGGCAACCAGGCGACGCAGGATCGTGGGCGGCGCGAAGCGCTCGCCGTGGCGCTCCTGGGCGCTCTCAAGCCGTTCGAGCACCGTGTCGAGGCCCTCGGCGTCGGCGCGCATGAACGGCGGCATCAGCCCCCGTCGCGGGTCGAGGCCGGCGCCGGCCATCAGGCCGAAGTCGATGTCGCGGTGGGTCGCCACCCCCTCCTCCAGCACCAAGCAGGCCTCGACGAACGTCTTCAGCGTGAGCAGCTCCACCAGCGCCGGCACGTCGGGCTCGCCCTCACCCTCGAGGTTGGGCTCCCCCTGCGGGTTGTAGAAGCCATCGCCGCCGGTCTTCGCGCCGAGCTTGCCTTCGGAGACGAGCTTGCGCATCCCCTTCGGCACATAGAAGCGCTCGTCGCCGTAGGACTCGGCGAGGTGCTCGGCCACGTGCAGCACCGTGTCGAGCCCGAGCAGGTTGACGAGGAAGTAGGGGCCCATCGGCACCACGTTCGCCGCGCCCACGCCCTCGTCGATCAGCTTGATCGAGAGCTGCTGCTCCTCCTGCGCACGCCAGATCTCCGAGGTGCCCGCGTTGAGGATGCGGTTGACCACGAAGCCCGGCACCTCCGCGCACACGATCGGCTGCTTGCGGATCCCCTGCGCGAACGTGACCGCCGCGGTGAGGGTCTCCTGAGAGGTCTCATCCCCTTCGATCACCTCGATCAACGGCAGCACCGAGGCGGGGTAGAAGTAATGGAAGCCGACCACCTTGTCGGGCCGCAGCGTGGCTTCGCCGATCTCGGTGATCGACAGCGAGGAGGTGTTGGAGGCGAGGATCGCGTGCCCGGGCGTGGCGGCGTCGAGCTCGGCGAACACCGCCTGCTTGATCTCCATCCGCTCGGGGACGGCCTCGATCACGAAGTCCACGTCGCCGAAGCCCGCGTAGGAGGTGGTGCCCTCGATGCGGCCCACGATCTCGGCGATCTGCGCGTCGCCCTGCTCGGCGGTGAGCTTGCCGCGCTCGACCAGTTTGCCCACCTGCCCCGCGGTGACATTGCGGGCCTCGTCGAGGCCGGCCTGCACGAGCTCCTCGGAGATGTCCTTGAGCACGACCGGGAAGCCCGCGGCGGCGATCGTCTGCGCGATCTGCCCCCCCATCGTCCCCGCGCCCACCACCGCTGCCTTGAACACGAACATGCCGCCTCCTCGTCTCCCGCTCGGGGTCATCGCTTTCTCGTCTCTTTCCGACGCGGGAGCCTAGCGGGACACGCCACAGCGCATCGATCTGGCCGCCGCGGGTTTCCACAGCGCATCGACTGCCCCGCCCGCGGGTTTCGCATGTTGGGGGACGGGCAGATACGGGGGCGGGATCTATACGAAAGGTGTGTGCACGATGAGCAAAGACAGAATGCGCTCGGCGCTCGGAGCGATCATCACGGGGATTGCGCTACTGGCGCTGGCGCCGGCCGCCTCGGCCCTTGCTCTGCCCGGTGTCTCCACCGGCGCCGCGACCGGCGTGAACTACGGCTCGGCCACGCTCACGGGGTCGGTCGACCCGCACGGGAGCAACACCTCCTACTACTTCCAGTACGGGCCCACCAAGGCCTACGGCGCGCAGACCGCGCTCGCCGACGCCGGCGCGGGCACCGCCACCGTGAAAGTCGCCGTGCCGGTGAGCGGGCTGCAGCCGATCACCGTTTACCACTACCGCCTGATCGCGGTCAACTCCGCGGGCGCGGCAACGGGCGGCGACGCGGCCTTCAAAACCGCCAAGGTACCGCTCTCCCTGGCGATTACGGCTGGGCCCAACCCGACGATCTTCGGGGGCACGCTCGTGGTCCAGGGCACCCTGTCGGGTACCGGCAACGGAGACGTTCCCGTGTCGCTGCAGACCAACCCCTTCCCGTACACACAGGGCTTCCTGAACACCGGCAACCCCGAGTTGACGAGCGCCACCGGCGGCTTCTCGTTCCCGTTCGTGGGCCTCACTCAGGCGACGCAGTTCCGCGTGATCACGACCACCACCAAACCGGTCGTCGTCAGCCCGGTCGCGATCGAGGGCGTGGCGGTGAAGGTCGAAGCCCACGTGGCCGGTACGCGCAGGCGTCACCACGCGCGCATCTACGGCACCGTGACCCCCGCCGTCGACGGGATGGAAGTCGGGATCATGCACGTGGTCGGCGGGCACGAAGTGCTGGTGGGGGGCACCGTGCTGCTGCACCACAACGCCACCAGCTCGCGCTTCAGCCACGTGATCCGCGTCAAGCGGCACGGGCTGTACCGCGTGTTCGTGAAGGTGACCAACGGGGCGCAGAGCTCCAACTACAGCCAGCCGCTGTTCATCCGCTGATTCTCGCTCGGTAGACAGCGGCGCATGCGCCGCTGTCCGGGCCGGCGCATGCGCCGGCCCGCGGGGGCGCGCATGCGCGCCCCCGAACAACACCTGGCAGCGGCCTCCTACGCGGCGACCGTCTCCGCGGCCTCAATCCTGCGCGGCAGCAGCGTTTCGCGGGCGATCACCAGGCGCTGGATCTGCGAGGTGCCCTCGTACAGCTGCATGATCTTCGCGTCGCGGAACAGCTTCTCCACGGGGTAGTCCTTGATGAAGCCATATCCGCCGTAGATCTGCACGGCGTCGGTGGCGACCTTCATCGCGGCGTCCGCGGCGAAGCGCTTGGCGTGCGATGAGACGAGCGTGTTGCGTTCGCCGTTGTCCAGCATCGCCGCCGACTTCCACGTCAGCAGGCGCGCCGCTTCGACGTCGGTGGCCATGTCCGCGATCAGGAACTGCACGCCCTGGTGCATCGCGATCGGCACGCCGAACTGGATGCGTTCCTTGGAGTACTCGGTGGCGAACTCGAACGCCGCGCGCGCGATCCCGGTCGCCATCGCCGCCACGCCGGGGCGGGTGCGGTCGAGCGTCATCATCGCGAGCTTGAAGCCCTTGTTTTCCTCACCGAGGAGGTTCTCGGCGGGGACCTCGACGTCGTTGAAGCTGATCGTCGCGGTGTTGGAGGCGCGCTGGCCGAGCTTGTCCTCCTTCTTGTCGACCACCACGCCCCACTCGCGCTCGACCACGAACGCGGAGATGCCGCGGTGGCCGGCCTCCTTGTCGGTCTTCGCGTACACGGTGAAGTAGTCGGCGTAACCGCCGTTGGTGATGAAGCACTTCGAGCCGTTCAGCACGTACTTGTCGCCCTGCTTGACGGCGCTCGTGCGCATCCCCGACACGTCGCTGCCAGCGTCGGGCTCGGTCAGGCAGAACGACACCAGCTTGAGCTCCTCGGTGACGGCGCCGAGGTACTTTTTCTTGATCTCCTCCGAGCCGCCCAGCACGATCGGCGCAGTCGCCAGACCGTTGCAGCCAAGCGTCGTCTGGATCCCCGAGCAGCCCCACGAGAGCTCCTCCTCGATCAGGCAGCCGTCGAGGTAGCCGAGGCCTGGCCCGCCGTACTCCTCCGGGATGTGGGTGTTCATCAGGCCCACCTCCCATGCCTTCTGGAGAATCTCCTGCGGCCACGTGCCCTCCTTGTCGTACTCCCAGGCGACCGGGCGGATCTCCTTCTCGGCGAAGTCGTGCGCCAGCTCGCGCAGGTTCTTCTGCTCGTCGGTGAGCGTGAAATCAACCATGTTCTCTGTGGCTCCTCGGGCTGGCGCGGGGCCGGCATCCCGGGTGGGCGTCCGTCGCCGCGCGAAGTAGATTGACTGGTCAGTCAACGCTGATACCCAAGAGGGTAGCGAAGCCAGCCGGAGGCTGGCAAGAGCTGGGCCCCTCGTTTTTCAGACCGGGGTAGCGGAGCGCGCGCCATTGCGCCACAATCCATCGATGCAGGCGCTCTTTCCCGACGTGCTGCTCGGCTCGATCGTCCTGTTCGTCGTGGTCGGCGTGCTGTCGATGCTCACCCGCCGCAGCCTCCACGATCAGATCGGTCAGGATGGCGCGTTCACTGGCGAGAGTCGATCCCGTCTGCCGTCGTCCTCGTCGTTTTCGGTCCCGGACACGGCGCGCCCGTTCGACAACATCGAGCGCGAGGCCGAAATCCGCCAGCTGCTCACCGCCCGCAGCGAACGGCTCGTGCGTCGCGGCGAGGCGCCGCTCGACATCGACGCCGAGCTGGCCCGCATCGATGGGGGCGGACGGGATCCGAGCGTCGGCTCGCACGACCCCGCGCTCGCCGAGGAGGTGCGCCAGCTGGTTCGCGCCCGCAACGAGCGCCGCACGCGCCAGGGCCTCGAGACGCTCGACGTCGAGGCCGAGGTGCAGCGCACGCTCTCCGAGTTGAGCCCCTGAGCCCAGCGGAGGACGAGCCCGCGTCCCGACCCTTACCCGGCGGCCGGTCCGGCCACGGGCTCCGGCGGCGGCCCACCGGCCACGGGCGGTCCGCCGCCTACGCCCGGCGGGGGGCCGAACTGCGGAGCCGGCGCAGTCGGGTCCCAAAAGGCGTCGATCCCGGGACATAGCCCACGCGCGTCCTCGATCGTCATCCCGGACCCGTCGAGGAGGCCGTCGGCCTCCCACTTGGACGGGTCCAGCCCGACGGCGAGCGGGTTGACCGGCCCATCGATCGCCGGTGCATCCGGCACCGCCTCGAGCGCTTGGGCGAACACCGCGATCAGGAACGCCTCTTGATTGCGGATCTGCAACTGCAGCTCGCCGCGCAGCGCGTCGTCGTCTGGCAGCGGCTTGACCAGGCCGATCATCGCTTCCATCGACGGTTTGATGAGCGGCGGATGCAGCGTCGGCGCGTCGCCGACGTTCAGCTCGTGCCATTCACGGAACAGCTTTTGGGCGCTCACGTTGAGCTCGGCGAGGCGCTCGAGCAGGTGGCTCGAGGACTTCATGAACTCGAGGTCGGCGATCTTCTCCCTGATCATCACGAAAGCGGGGCCGCCGTGACTTGCCAGGAAGGTCCACGTCAGGGCAGCTGGAAGCACCCACGAATCCCCAAACACCGGGTACATGTCTCGGTAGCGACCCACGACGCTCTCGAACGTGCGCTTGTAGAGGCCGTTGTAGTACTCGACGCGCTCGGCAACGTCCTCGCCGTCCAGCTCGCGGACGACCAGCTCGGTCGTGAGCGTGTTGCTCAAGCAGATGAAGTCCGAGCCCGGGGAGAAGAACGGATCGGCAAACGCCGCGGCCTCGCCAACCAGCGTCCAGCGGTCGTTCGAGCACATCTGCGTCACGTCGTAGGAGAAGTCCTCGACGCGCAGAAAGTCCTCGACGTCCTCCAGCCGGCCCTCGACCGACGCGGCGAGCTGCGGCTCGTGCTCGCGCAGCCAGCTCAGCATCGCATCGAACGAGTTGATCTCCTCAAACGAGTGCACCCGCGGGTCCGCGCACACGCCGATGCTGATCGGCCCCGTTGCCAACGGGATCAGCCACACCCAGTAACCCTCGCCCAGCAAGTGGTTGGTGCTGAACTGACGGATCCCCGGCTTCGACATGAATCCCATCCACTCGGAGTCCGACGCGCCCCACTGCTCGAGGTCGAGCCCGCCCGCCAGCCGGAACCAGGCGGAGTTGATGTGATGCCCGGAATCGGCGGCGAGCCCCAGCTTGCGCTTGATCAGCGAAGCTCGCCCGGCCGCGTCGACGACCCACCGTGCGGTCGTCGTCGCGCGCTCGCCGAACAAATCGAACGCGATCGTGTGCCGATCGCCAAGCTCGATCTCCTGCACTCGAGCCCCCCCGGTCACGTCGACGCCACACTCTCGGGCACGCGCCGCGAGCTTGTTCTCGAACAGGCCACGATCGACCTGATACGTCTCGAACGGCGGGTACACCGCCGGACCGAGCTCGACGCGCTTGGTGATATCCGTGTTGCCGGCAGCCGGCGGGAAGAACCGCAGACCGCACTTGACGTTCTGTTCGCTGCGAAGGTGATCCGCCATGCCGATCACATTCGCGAAGTAGCTGGCTCCGGCCGGCACCGTCGACTCGCCAACCTTGAACGCCGCCAGCGGCGCGGGACCCTCACGCTTCTCGAGCACCAGCACGCTGGTCTCGGGCCGTCGCTGCTTGATCTGGATCGCGACCGTCAGCCCGGCAAGACCGCCGCCGAGCACCACGACATCGTAGTCGTCGCCGGGCGGCCGCAGCGCCCCGATCTCAACCACCGACAAGCTCCGCTCATTCACAACGATCGCCCTTCCTCGCCGACTCGGTTTACGCCCACATGCCGTCTCGCCCGGCCAGAGCCTGAAGCATCACAGGTTACGGTGTTGTCGGTCGCCCGCAAACGAGCTTGGCGACCTGGCGCAACGAGCTTCGCGACCTGACGGTGCAATATGATGCCCCGAAGCAAACCACTGGGGGCTCAGCGATGTCGGAACGACTCACGTCAAGCGGATTGCCAGTGCACATTCCGCGCGGTGACACGGACTCTGTATTCGAAGACGCGGTTGGCATCAGATACCTCCTGACGGGCGCGCAGACTGGGGGCCACATGACGCTCCTCGAGATTCCGTGCAAGCCCAGCTCGGTGGTGGCCCCCACTCATACGCACACGCTCGAGGACGAGTATCAGCTGATCCTCGAGGGAGAGGTCGCCTTCGAGCTCGACGGCGAGGTCATCCATGCCCGCGCGGGAGACATGGTCATCCAGGAGCGTGGGGTTCCAATGGCAATCTGGAACCCCACCGCTCAACCGGCGCGGCTCCTGGTGATGTTCACCCCTGGTGGCTATGACGAGTACCTCAAGGAGGTGACCCCTCTGGTCGTGGCCGGAAATCGGGCCGCGATGCCGGCGGTATGGGCGAAATACGGCCTGACGATCGACCCGTCCTCGATTCCACGGATCGTGCAGCAGCACGGGCTCCGGCCGCAGGGCGGCGGTCCTCCCGGCGGCGGCCCCCCTGGCGGTCCTCCCGGCGGCGGCCCCCCCGGTGGTCCTCCCGGCGGCGGCCCCCCCGGTGGTCCTCCCGGCGGCGGCCCTCCCGGTGGTCCTCCCGGCGGCGGCCCTCCCGGCTCTCCGGGCGGCGGTCCCCCCGGCGGCTCCACCAGCCCTCCCGGCGGCCCTCCGACGGCAGCCGCTCCATGATCGACGACGACCTGAAGGCCAAGCGCGAGGCGGCGGTGCTCGAGCACTTCCGCGCCGAGAATGCACATGACCTCGACGCCCTGATCGCCACCTTTCACGAACCCCACTACGAAATGATGCATCTGGGCCGTACACACGACGGCGAGGAGGAGGTTCGCGCCCTGATCTCCGGCCTCTACCGAGGCCTGCCCGACATCCACGCCGAGCCCGGCAAGCTGCGGCATCTGGAGGACGCGGTCTTCGTCGAGTGCATCACCACCGGCACGCACAACGGCTTCTTCGCGGGCATCGAGCCGACCGGCAAGAAGATCCGATCGCGGTCGGCGTGCATCTTCGAGTTCGACGGCGACAAGTTGCTGTGTGAGAGGGTCTATCTCGACATGGCAACGATCCTGCGCCAGCTCGGTGCGCTGCCGCCGCTGCCGCAGATGCCGGGACCGCCTGGCGCGCCCAGCGGTCCGGGACCTACTGGAGCTTGACCGGACCTACCGGAGCTTGAGCAGCGCCGCCGCGTTCCCTCCGAGGATGCCGGCGCGCTCGTCGTCGGAAACGTCGAGCCGGTCGATCAGCATCCGCGAGACCGCCGCGGGTATCTCCACAGGCGGCCAATCGGTACCGAACAACAGCCGATCGGGACCGAACACCTCGAGCGCACACCGCAGAGCCGGCTCGCTGAACATCAACGTGTCGACGTAGACCCGGCGCAGGTACGCACTCGGGGCATCCGCGGGGACCGGCCCCGCCCCGTCTGGCACGAGCACGCCCCGAGGCGGCGCACCGGCGGGCGGCCCGGCGGGCGCCGCGCCCACAGCACTCGCAGGAGGGCCAGCCGGCGCCGCGCCCGCCGCACTCGCGGGGGGGCCTGCCAGCGCCGCACCGGCCAGCGCCGGAATCCGGTAGCCCGCATCCAGCCGGCCCGCCAAGGCGGCGATCCCGCCACCTCCCGCCCCGGCGATCAGCCGCAACGACGGGTGGCGGTCGAGTACGCCGGCGAAGATCGCGGCGGCGAGGCTCAGCCCCACGTCGACTGCCCGGTTGCCGAACTCGTCCAACCGCGGGTCACCCACTCCGCCCGGCCTGACCGGCGGGTGGATCAGGACCGGTACGTCGAGCTCCTCGGCGAGGCTCCAGAAATCCTCGGCCCGCGGATCGTCCAGGCGGTGGCCGTCGACGCTGGAGCTGACCGAGAACCCACAGCTCCCGGCCGCGACGGCGCGCCGCGCCTCCTCGAGCATCCCGTCGCCCTCGAACGCGTCGACCCCCACCATCACCGAAACCCGGTCCGGGTACTGCTCACGGACCCCGAGATTGAACTCATTCCACCGCTTGAGCCGGTCGAGCAAACCTCCGAGACCTGGCAGGCGGACGATCCCGTGGACGATGACAGCACGATCGATCCCGTCCTGCGCCTTGCGCTCGAGGAAGCCGTCGACATCCTTCAGCGAAGGGGCGCCCGGCGACTCAGGTGGTGCCAGGTGGCAGTGCGCGTCGATGATCATCGGATTGCTCCACCTTCATGAACACTGGGGTGCCGTACGTTGCCGCAATCGTTTCATAGGTAAACCTCGGATGCCATCCAGGCGGAATATCGCGCGTGGCCCGGTGTCGCCGATGCCGGCGACCGTCGGCTTGCCGCTTTGTTCGGTCGGCCGCAGCGGCCCTCAGAGACTTTGTCGCGGGCCCTTGCCTGCGCATCGATCGCAGGGTCTGCGTAGCATCTTCTCGATGCGCTCGCACACCCACGGCGCGCTCGCACGTTGCCAGCTGGGCCGGCTCGCCATCCTGGTGATTGCTGCGGCGCTCGCGACCCTCGTCGTCTCGCGCTCGCTCGCCGCAGCGGCCCGCGGCCCCACGGTCTACGGGGCCCTGCAGAGCCTGGATCGCAGCGGCGCGCTGAGCTCCGAAGCGTACGGCGAAGACGCCTCCACGTACACGGGGGCGTTGGTCGCCGCGAAGAAGCTGAGCGGCACACGCCGCGCCGAACTGGAAAGCGTGATCGCCAACGTCCAGCAGATCGCCGCCGCGGGCGAGCTGATCCCCTCACGGCTGCCCGCCTTGATGCTGACGCTCGAAAGCAACGTCCAATGGTGGAGCCACCAACCGCTGCCGGCGGCCGACCAACACGTGAGCGTGCCGGGCAGCCACCTGGTGTGGGAGTACTACCCCGGACAGGGCATCGAGATCCAGTGGCTGGCGACCTTCGGCGAGGCCAACGGCTACTACGACAACGGGCACGAGAACACGCAGCTGCGCGAAGTGCTCGAAGAAGCGATCCCGCTCGCCACGCAGCGCGCGGGTGGGATCGCGTGGGAGTACTTCTTCCGCTTCGACGGCGGCTCGCCGCCGTGGACCAGCGGACTCTCGCAGGGGACGGCGTTGCAGGCGCTCTCCCGCGGGTACGTGCGCCTGAAAGAACCGGCGTTCCTCACAGCCGCCAAACAGGCGCTCGGCATCTTCCAGACCCCGCCGCCGGCGGGGGTGCGCGTGGCGCAGCCCTCCGGCACGCTCTACGCCGAGTACACCTACGCCCCCACCGACCGCATCCTCAACGGCTTCATCCAAGCGCTCAACGGGCTCTACGAATACGCCAAGCTCACCGGCGACCCGCTCGGCCTGAAGCTGTTCGAAGCGGGCGACGCCGAGGCGCGCGCGATCACGCCCTCCTACGACACCGGCGCCTGGTCGAAGTACGACCAGTACACCGAATCCAACCTCAACTACCACGAGCTGCTCGCCGAATTCCTGGTCAGCCTCTGCAAGCGCACCTCCGAAGGAGAGCCCACCTCGACGACGCCCGCCACGCCCCCACCGACCTCCACCACACCGGTCCCCGCCACTCCGCCTGTGTCCACATCCACGGGGGGCGCCACCGCCTCGGCCGCGGCAGCCACCGCCGGGGGCAAGTCGCCGGGAAGAGCCACCGCGTCAGCCACGACGACCAGCCCGCCGCCCATGCCGATCCCCGGGGACGCGATCTACTGCAGCACCGCCCAACGCTTCACCGCCGACCTGCACACCCCGCCGGCAATCGCGTTGCTTACGCGCACGCTGCCGGAGGGGGTGCGCGGCGGCGTGCAGGTGTCGTTGTCGAAGGTCGCCACTGTCAGCCTCGCGATCCGCCAGGGCGGGCACGTGGTTTGGACCAACAGCGCGCTCGTCGAAGGCGGCAAGCCGCGGCTGCTGTGGGTCACACCCAGGAAGTCCGGCACGTACTCGGTGAGCATCACCGCCGTGGACCTCGCCGGCAACACCGCCACCACGAGCGGCACGATCGCGCTCGGCGCTCTTGCACCCGCCAAACCCCCCGTGCACACCAAAACCCCCACACGTCCCAAGGATGCCGCACGCGCCCACCACCACTGACCGGCGGAGGATCGCGCGATCGCCGCTGAGTGGGGTGGGCGGGACTCCATACAATCGGTGTGTGCCCAGCGAAGCGCGCATCCGTGGCGGCGCGGGAGACCCGGACCCCGCCCACCAGAGCCGCCCCGCGGGCTCGGGTCTGGCGCACGCTTGGGGAGCCCTCGATCGCGACCGGCGCTTGGCGGCGATCGCCGCGATCGCGCTGTTCGTGACGATGTTCCTGCCGTGGTACCAGCAGAACGCGGTCGTCACCGCCGCGAAGAACCAACCGCTCATCAGCCGCAACCTGAACGCCTTCGGGGTCTTCTCGTTCGTCGAGGCCGCCGTGCTGTTGGTGGCGGTCGCGGTGCTGGTGCTGCTGTACATGCGCGCGGACGGACGTCGCTTCCAGCTGCCTGGCGGCGACGGCGCGGTCGTGCTCGCCGCCGGCGTGTGGAGCGCGCTGCTGCTGATCCTTCGGCTGTTCGACAAGCCAGGGATCACCCAGCACGGAGTTGCCGCCAACGTCGGCATCCAGTGGGGAATCTTCTTCGCGCTCGCCGCCGCAGGCATGCTCGCCTACGCCGGCTCGCGGATGCGGGCCGGGCAGCGGCCCGAGCCGCCGCTGCTGCGCCGCGATCGGTCACCGCGCCCGTCGAATCCCGGTCCGCCACGCGCCGAGGAGCGAGACTCCGACCTGCCGGAGCGTCAACCGGCGCGCGCTCGATATCCACCCCACCCGCCCGAGCAGGAGCCGACGGTCATAGTGCCTCGTGGGACACCGGTCCCTGCAAAGCCACGCGGGCGCGGGTGGGCGGGTGCCAATCCGCCCGGCGAGGAGCAGCTCTCCTTCGAGGACACCCACCCGGTCGCCGAGCAGTAACGGCCGCCTCTCGGCGGCGCCCGCGGGCGAGCCCTACCATTGCGATGACGATGCCCCCCGCCTCCCCACCAACCCCCACCTCGGCCGCCGAGGTGGCGGAGGGCCTGACCGCGGTGGGGTACCTGCCTGCCGAGTCGACGGCGCTGGTGGCGTACCTGGCGACGCGGCTGGGCAAGCCGGTGCTGGTGGAGGGCCCCGCCGGCGTCGGCAAGACCGAGCTGGCGAAGGCGCTCGCGCACTACCTGGGCCGCGAGCTGGTGCGGCTGCAGTGCTACGAGGGCCTCGACGAGGCGAAGGCGCTGTACGAGTGGAACTACCGCAAGCAGCTGCTGCGCATCCAGGCGCAGGGCGGCGACGCCGGCTGGAGCGAGGTGCAGGAGGACATCTTCGGCGAGGAGTTCCTGCTGGCGCGGCCGCTGATGACCGCGATCGCCTCGGAGGAGCCGGTGGTGCTGCTGATCGACGAGATCGACAAGACCGACCAGGAGTTCGAGGCGATGCTGCTGGAGGTGCTCTCCGACTTCCAGATCTCGATCCCCGAGCTCGGCCGCGTGGAGTCGCGTACGCATCCGGTGGTGCTGCTCACCTCCAACAACTCGCGCGAGCTCACCGAGGCTCTCAAGCGCCGCTGCCTCTACCTGTGGCTCGACTACCCCTGCCTCGAGCACGAGCTGGCGATCGTGCGCCTGCACACGCCGGAGCTCTCCGAGACGGTCGCCCGCCGGCTGGTCGAGGTGGTGGGGATGGTGCGCGAGCTCGACCTCAAGAAGCCGCCGTCGATCGCCGAGTCGATCGACTGGGCGCGCGCGCTGCTGCTGCTCGGCGCGCAGGACATCGACTCCGCCACATTCATGGAGACGATGTCGGTGATCGTCAAGCACCGCACCGACATGGACGTGGTGGCAGAGCGGGTGGGGCTGAAGCTGGGCGCAACCGCAGATGCCGTCTGACGGCATCGCCGCGCGTCTGCTGGAGCTGGGCGAGGAGCTGCGCAAGGAGGGCGTGGCGGTCGGCACCTCCGAGCTACTCGACGCCTTTGCGGTGCTGCGCGAGATCGAGTGGACCGCGCAGCAGGACTTCCGCGAGGCGCTGGCGGCGACGCTCGCCAAGAGCCAGGACGACCGGCGGATCTTCGAGCTGGTGTTCGAGCGCTTCTTCTTCCGCGCCGTCGAGCTGGCGGCCGTGCGCCAGGGGGTGCGTGAGGACTTCGCCGCGCACCAGCTTCGGGATGGCGACGACGGCGAGCTGGATCTCGAAGAGCTCTCGGAGATGCAGCTCGACGCGCTGCGCCGCCAGATCGCGGCCGCCCTGCGCGACGGCGACGACAGCACGATGCGCGACCTCGCGCGGATGGCGATCGCGGCGCTCGCTCGCCGCGACGGCGGCTCTGGCGTGATCGGCGTGGACGTACAGCGCATCCGCCGCGCACTCGGTCTGCGCGCCGAGCCCCAGCCGGAGCTGCCCGAGGACGACCCCCGCCGCGAAGGCGTGCCGCGCGCCGCGCTGCGCCGTTTCGAGGCGATGTTGCGGCGCGAGCTGGAGCGCGCGCAGGTACAGCGCACGGGGACCCTCCCCCCCGCGCGCCCGCTCGGCGAGCTCGACCGCGCGCTGCCCTCCGGCCCGCTGTCCGACCTCGCCGCGGTGCATCGCGTGGTGGCGCAGCTGCGCCGGCGCCTGGCCACGCAGGGCCACCAGACGCGCGGGCACCGCCACCACGCGCACGTGGACGTGCGCCGCACGATGCGCGCCTCACTGCAGACCGGCGGTGTGCCGGTCGTGCTCAAGTACCGCCCGCGCCGGCCGCGACGGCCGGAGGTGTACGTGCTGTGCGACGTCTCCACCTCCGTGACGTCCGCCTCGGTGTTCTTCCTCTCCGTGCTGCACGCGCTGCACGACTCCTTCCGCAAGATGCGCTCGTTCGTGTTCATCGAGCGGATCTCCGAGGTCACCGACATCTTTGAACGCGAGCGCGACTTCAAAGCGGTCAACGAGCGGATCGCCTCCGACGCCGGCGTCGCCGACATCTCCGGCTACACCGACTACGGGCGCGTGTGGTCGGAGTTCTTGGAACAGATCGGCGATGACCTCAACCCGCGCGCCACGGTGATCGTGCTCGGGGACGCCCGCACCAACGGCCGCCCGCCCCGCGCCGACGCCTTCGCGACGATCGCCGCGCGGGCGGGTCGCACCTTCTGGCTGAACCCCGAGCCGCGGCTGTACTGGAACTACGGGGACTCCGTGATCGCCGCCTACGAGCAGCACTGCACGGCGTTTGAGTGCTGGACCACCTCGCAGCTGGAGGACTTCGTGCGGGCCTTGACACGGCCGGAGCTGGCCACGGGGACCCGGTAGGTGTCAAGCGCCTGGCGGTCGTTGCGCGCGCTGCTCGCAAGGCGCAAATGGATCGTCTGGGTCGCGCTGGCGATCCTGGTGCTCGTCGTCATCCAGATCGGCGTCTCGCTGCTGCCCCACCACGTCATCAACACGTTGCGGGAGTTCGAAGAAAAGCCCAACGGCATACAACGCTAGGCTTACGGAGAACAGACAACACCAGGGGGGCTGGCGGGAAGGCCGGCTGAGATGGCGCCAACGACGACCCGGCGCCGACCCTTCGAACCTGTGGGGTAATGCCCGCGGAGGGAGTGGCGTGAGTGTCGATAGGACTCAGAGCAGAGCCGCAGCCGCTTGAGCGGGCCGAGCTGCCGGGCGCTGTTGCGGTCAGCAGCGTGAGCCGTGTCTACCCAGCGCGCGACGGGGGTCGCGGCGCGCGCGAGTTGGGCAGGCCAGGCGGGTCGGTCCCCGCCCTCGCCGACGTCTCACTGCGCGCGGGGGCCGGGGAGTTGGTCGCCGTCGTGGGCCCCAGCGGCTGCGGCAAGACCACGCTGCTGGAGCTGATCTGCGGGCTGCAGCAAGCGGACGCGGGGAGCGTGCGCAGCGCGCCGGCCGCGCTGATGCCCCAGCACGACCTGCTGCTGCCGTGGCTGAGCGCGGTCGACAACGCGGCGTTGGCGCTGCGGATCGCGCGACGGCCGCGTATGCAGGCGCGCGTGCGCGCACGGGAGCTGTTCGCGGAGCTCGGCCTGGGGGGCTTCGAGGCGGCGCGCCCGTACGAGCTCTCGGGCGGGATGCGCCAGCGCGTGGCGTTCGTGCGCACCCTGCTCTCCGGCAAGCCTGTCCTGTGCCTCGACGAGCCGTTCGGCGCGCTCGATGCGATCACGCGCGCGGAGATGCAGGGGTGGCTGGGGCGGGCGCTGCAGCGCGAGCCGCGCACCGTGGTGCTGGTGACGCACGACGTCGAGGAGGCGGTGCTGCTCGCCGATCGCGTCGTGGTGCTCTCCCCCCGCCCCGGCCGCACGGTCGCGGAGCTCGAGATCGGGCTGCCGCGCCCCCGGGCGCGCACCGACGCGGCGGTGACGGCGCTGCGCGAGCAGGCGCTGATCGCGCTGGGGCTGGGGGCTCAATGAGGCGCCGCGCTGCCCACCTCCTTCCCCCCCTCCTGCTGGCGGCGGTAGTGCTCGGAGCGTGGGAGCTGTACGTCGACCTCGGTGGCGTCGACCCCGCCGTGCTGCCGGCCCCCCATGAAATCGCGGCGGCGCTGTGGGACAACGCCGGGCTGCTGTGGCAGAACTTCAAGATCACCGCCGAGGAGGTAGTGCTCGGCCTCGGCCTCGCGCTGCTCGCCGGCTTCGCGCTCGCGGTGGCGATCCACTTCTCCAAGTGGCTGCGCCGCGCCGTGTACCCGCACGCGGTCGGCTCGCAGGCGGTGCCGATCGCGGTGATCGCCGCCCCGCTGGTGTTCTGGTGGGGCTTCGGCATCTTCCCGAAGCTCGTCGTGATCGCGCTGATCTGCTTCTTCCCCGTGGTCGTCACCACGGTGGACGGCCTCGCCTCGGTGGACCCCGACCAGCTGAAGCTGCTGCGCACGCTCGACGCCTCGCGCTGGCAGGCGTTCCGCTTCGCCGAGCTGCCGGCCGCGCTGCCGGCGGCGCTCAGCGGCGCGCGGATCGCGCTCGCGGTGGGGGTGATCGGCGCGTTCATCGCCGAGACCTCAACCGCCACCACCGGCCCCTACTCGGGCCTTGGGCGGGAGATCATGAGCGACCTCAACAGCCTCCAGACCCCGCGCGAGTACGCCGCCACGGCCGTGCTGTTCGTGTTCGCGATCGCCTGCTTTCACACGCTGACGCTCGCCGAGCGCCGGCTTGCCCCCTGGACCAATCGACCGACAGGAGAACCACGTTGAGAATGCCCGTCCCCCGTCTGCTCGCCGCCCTGCTCGCCCTCGGCACACTCGCGCTCAACGCCTGCGGCACCGCCAAGAACGTGACGACGGCGCCGGCGAGCGCGAAGCGCTTCACGGTGATGCTCGACTGGTTCCCCAACGCCGACCACGCGCCGCTGTACGCAGCGATCGCCCACGGCGACTTCCGCGCGGTTGGGCTCGACGTACAGCCGGTGGTCCCCTCCGAATCGGCCGAACCGCTGAAGCTGCTCGCCGCCGGCCGGGTGGACATGGCGATCTCCTACGAGCCGGAGCTGCTGCTGGCGCGCGACGAGGGCCTGAAGCTGGTGTCGATCGGAGCGCTGGTGCAGCGCCCGCTGACCTCGATCATCGCGCCGGCGAGCGCGCACATCAAGAGCGTCGCGGAACTCGCCGGCAAGAAGGTCGGCACCGCCGGGATCCCCTACCAGGCGGCCGAGCTGGCGGCGGCGCTGCAGCACGCGGGCGTGAGTCCCTCGAAGGTGCAGGAAGTGAACGTCGGCTTCAACCTCGTGCCGGCCATGCTCTCGCACGAGGTGGGGGCGACGCTCGGCGGCTTCTGGAACTACGAGGCGATCCAGCTGCAGCTGAAGCACAAGCACCCGACCGTGATCCCGATCAACGAAGCCGGGGTGCCCAACTACGACGAACTGGTCGTGGTCGTGCGCAGCGAAGAGGCCCACCACGACGGCGTCGACCTGCGCGCCTTCATGCAGGCGCTGACCCGCGGCGAGCGTGCGGTGCGCGCCGATCCCCAGGCCGCGGCGAAGCTGATCATGACCGCCAACCCGAGCCTCGAAGAAAAGCTCCAGGTCGAGTCGATCGAACGCACGCTGCCGGCCGCGCAGCCGGCCGAAGGCAAGCCCTACGGCTACCAGAACCCCACCCAGTGGGCGGCGTTTGGAGCGTGGATGTACGGCAAGGGTCTGCTCAAGAGCAACCCTGACAGGACTGGCTTTCCGCCGTTCACGAACGAGTTCCTGCCGGGGGAAGGGATTTGAGGCGTGCGTAGCAGGTTAACTGCCGCCCACGTACGGGCGCGGGCGGGCGAGAGCCGGCCCGGGGATCATTCGTCTTATCGGCCTGGTGCCGGGGCGCCGCCTCTTTCCAAAGGGACGCCCCGACACCAGACTTTACAGTGGGCTACTTCCCGGTAACTACCCAGTTGCCAAGAGAAATAACTTCGCCAGCATCCGCGGAAGCCAATGCCACTACTGCGCCCGCGGCCGAGGGATCTAGGAAATGCACCAGGCGCAGGTTGTCGAACAAATATGCGGCTGCATTTTTTTCAGTTATCGTGAAGATACACAGGTTGCCTGGTTCCGCGACAGGCGCTTCGGCCGTGCCGCTGCATCCTGCTGGTGGCTGTTCGCCGAAGGCGATGAAGTGAACTTCTGGTTCTTCTTTCAGCGGGACCTCAAAAGAGATCGCGGATGCCATGGGTTGATTCGCCGCGGTGGCTGTGTAAATGGCTGACCATGTGCCCTTCTCCGAGCTTCCGGCAGGTAGTGTCCCGCCGGCTGTCCACGGTGAGCCTTGGGGTCCCGGGGCGCCTTCTTTGCCGTCACACGCATAGGTCTTTTTGCCTTCGACGATGAATTCGGTGCCGCCTTCCGAGCAGGTGTTCTGGCTCGGCACCGTCGTTTTGTTGGTCACGCCCGCGCCGGCTTTGCCTTCGGTGCCGGTTTCGCCCTTTGCGCCCTGGGGGCCCTGTGGCCCAGTGGCGCCGGCTGGTCCTGTAGGTCCCGCGGGGCCCGTTGCACCGGCAGGACCTGCGGGGCCGGTGGCGCCCGCCTTGCCGGCGGGGCCAGCGGGGCCGCGGGGGCCGGTCTTGGCCTTGCTCGTCGTCTTACTTTTCGCTGCGCTCGCGGTCGGGGTCGCGCGCGACGGGCTGTTGGTGTTGGTTGCGGCGTATGCGCCGCCGGTGAGCGCGAAGATCAACGCCACGAACGCGATCAGTGTGCTCGGGGTCAGGTGTTTACGTGTCCGCGACAGCATCGTGTTCCTCTCACTTCGGTTGATGTTTTGATGTTCGCCGGGCGTCCTCCCTTCTACTTTTTCTTCTTGTGGGCCCCCTTCATCTTTCTCGTCCCGCGCTTCTTTGTCTTCTTCTTGGTTGTCTTCTTCGCCTTGGCGCAGCCGGTGACCGCGATTTTGGTGCTGGTGTTGACCAGCGCGCCGTTCTGCGCGACGAACGCTGTCGGCATCGCCAGCTTCGTCTTGCAGAGGTTCCCGACCGCGGTGAGGGCTGAGTATTTGCCCTCGGGTAGGTTCAGTTCGAAGGTGCCTACGGGGACGTCGGGGACGGTCTTGAATGTGCTCGAGGTGATTCCGGCTTTGCTGATGAACGTCGTGCCGACGAGGTCTACGGTAGTGCCGTAACCCTGCAGCACAATGATCAGGCTCGGGAACGCTTCGCCGCCGTGGCTGACGAAGATCGCGGGCCCTTCCAGCGGCACCGGCAGGACCGGCGTTTCGGCTTTGGCGTGCCCGATGATCGACGCCGCCGGGCACCCCCCGGGGTTCGCGTCGAACTGTTCGGCGGTGCACGCCTTCTGCAGTGTCGTCAAGCGCGAGGGTAGTTGTTTGGGTAGTTCCACCTCGACACGAGCGATGTTCGCGTCATACGGGCCCGCGGGGTAGGTCAGCTTGACCGCGAGACTCGCCCCATCTGTCCGACTCGTCTTCGCCTGCGTACTCGCACTCAGATGCGGCTTGAACGCCAATGTCGCGCAGTTCGTGACCTGCAACGGGACCGACAACGCCGAGCTCACGCCTTCGCTGCTCCTAATCGTGCCCGTGATCGCCAGCGGATCGCAATCGGTCGGGTTGAATGTGAACCCCTGACGATTGATGTTGACGTTGACATGCTTGATCTGCAACGGGATCCCGTCGAGAATGTGCGGGATCGCATACGGACCAGACGGGTCCGTCACGATCGTCAGCGCCGCCGTTGTGGGGTTCACTTCGATCTTCGCCCTGACGATCACCTGCCCGAGGTTGAACGGGCCCGCCACCGCCGGGTTGACGATCGACAGGCCGTAGGGTGCGCACCCGGGGGTACCCGGCGTGCAGGGACCGCTGCCGTTGTATGGGCCGGTGATGTAGACCTTCCCACCCGTCACGCTGTAGGGGTCCCCGCCGAGGCCGACGCTGACCGTCGTTTCGCCGACCAGGCTTTCCGGGCCACACGCTCCCTCGTTCGCCTGCGGTTCGCCGCACAGCTGGACGTTCGAGAGCGTCCCCGACAGCCCGGAGGGCATGTGCAGTTCGATCGCTTGCAGGTTCTGGTTCCCGTCTGCGCGCGAGAACGTCGTCACGAACGGCGTGAACCCTCCCGCCTGCAGGTTCAAGCTGCCCGCGGTCAGCGAGGGCGTGAACGGCAGCGGGCTCGCGCAGCCCGTCCGCACCGGACCAGCCGGCGAGAGGACTTCGGGGCCGCCAGTGATCTGGAACTCCGAAGATGATTCCACCGGCGCGTTACCGGACCACGGCGAGATCGACGCCGTCGTGACATACGAACCGCACGACGCTGGCGTACCCAGCGGGGCGCGCGCACCACCGTAGAAGTGCAGGCTGAAATCTTCGAACGGTAGCTGTGGCGTTTCCTTGAACGTCGAGACCAACTGCCCCGTCACGGGGTTCGGCTGCACTTCCCCCGCAAGCTTCACCAGCACGCCCGATACGGGGTCGTACGCCACGACATACAGCGCTATCAAGCTACCGAACGGGTTGGCGTTCTGGGTAGCGAGATAGGCCGCGCCTTCCAGTTCGTGCGGCAGCAACGGTGTTTTGATCTTGACCGAGGCGACCTTCGCCGATTCGGGACAGTTAGCGGGCTGCCTCGTTTCGAGGTTGATACCCGTGATCTCGTGTTTTTCTTCCGCTTCTTCCTGACCGCGTTCGGTGCCGTGAAGCAACGGGCACGCCGACAAACCATCGGCGCCAGAGGGGTTCAGCCCCACACCTTCGGGCAGCGTCACGGTCGTATCCTTGACGTTGGCGTCCGTCAGACCCGTCGGGTTGAGGCTCGCTTCCTGATCGACGTGAACGTCCACACCCAGCCCTGTGGGGGTGCTTGCCTGCTGACCGTCGGGGGTGACCTCGATCGATGGTTCGAAGTTCAACCGGTTACACCCATCCTGCGCTACCGGTTCGCCGCTACCGTTAGCGAACGTGTACTGCTTAGGCGGCGCGTACTGGCCTATCGCTTCCCACGAATCGCCGTCCACGGTGCTCTGCAGCGGGCCGGTGCACGATGTCGGCATGATCAAAAACGGCTGCGGCTTTTCCTGCAGCGGACAGTCGGCTTCCAGCTTGCCTTCCTCTTGTAGTTTACTTACTTGCTGAAAGTCGCCGCCTTCCACTAGGAGGCAAGCGCCGCGCGAAGTGTCGTGACGTACGTCCCCCGGCACACCCCAGAACGTGACCTGGCTGCCGATGAAGGGCAGATAGCTGGGGATGTTCGGGACGGTAACGACGACGTTATAACCATCACCCGTTTGGACCGACGTATCGAGAATGATCGGGCCGAGCGACGTGTTAAAACCAAACCGCGCCGGTTCACCGACCGCCGGTTCCAAACTATACAACGGCGACGTCGGCGCGAGCGGGACATACGTTCCGACCGCGATGTTGGTAATGATCGGCGTCGCTACGCCGACGACAGTCGCGTTGGAGCATTTGGACGTGTTGGAAGAGTGCAGGAACACCGATAGACGGCACTGCGGCAGCGGCGTCGGGTTACCCACCAACCCCGGCGGCAAAACAAAACGCAGATCCTTGGTCAACCCAACCGGCTGCACTTCAGGAAAAATACCTTCCTGGCCACCATGGAACTGATCGACCTGCGCTGTCTTCGTATTGAACGTCAGCGTGGAAGTCAACTGGAACGGGTGGGAGCCGGCCTGGGTATCCGGGGCGCCGCCTTCTTCTTCGGCCGTCAATTCATAGTTTTCAATACCAAACGGCGAAGGCGAATCCCCCAGCGCGAGCGCGTGCCGCGACACCACCGGCGGGGCGCCACCACCGGACACGCTCACTTCGCTCACACCAGTACCAGACCCCGGCGCCACGTTCACACCGATCGCGATCATGAAACGTTCGTAGGAAAGCAACGGGCCGGCATACGAACACGTAACGACCTGTTCGTGAAACCCACACTGAATGATTTCCTTGACACCTTCGATGCCAACGGAGAAGCTGCCGCCACCTGCGCCATAGACATGCGTCGGCACGACCCCCGCGGGCAGCGTATCCTCGATCGTGACAAGGTTCGTCGCGCCGTTCACGGCGGCATCGCCGAGATTACTCACTTCCAACACAAGACTACCTTCACCAGCGGGCTGGCTCGCGGGCGCGGAGACCGTGTTCACATGCCACCACGGCTCGGCCGCGGACGCAGGGAAGGCCGAGACGGCGAGGATAACCAAGGTACAGAGGAGCAACGGAAGTATAAACGTTTTCGCGGCTGCCCAGCGTCCGAGACCGATCATGACTTTGTCCTCCCGCCGTGGCCAGCTTTCTTCGCCTGTTTTGACTTCTTATTTTTTACGCACTTGTTTTTCTTCTTGGTAAAGCCCTTCCGGCATTTGACCGTCTTCTTCTTCGTGGCTTTCCTCAATGTGACCGGCGGCATGGGCCTGATGTTCCCGGCACCGTTGAAGGTCGCGCTCGGGGGGGCGCCGAAGATCGGCGGTTGCTGGGAGGGCGCCGCCTTGCACGATTCGCCTTCTTCGCACGGGGGTGAGGACACCGGCGTCGTGCGGCACGGGACACCTTCGCCACCACACAAGTGTGCGTCATACAGGTCATACGCCTTGTCGTAGTCTTCAGGCGCGAGCCGGCTCGTCGTATCGAAGAACACGTCGTCGCCGTTTTCGCTCGCGTCATAAAACACGGATTCTGAGCTGGACGTACCCGAGCTGATCAAGCCGACACAGCCATCAGAGCTCGCGACATACACGGCGTCGCTCGACGACATCGCTTGCGAGCAGCCACCGACACCGACGGGCTCGAACTCATACACGTCCTCCAAGCCGTTCGTATCGCCAGGAACCAGCGCCACGGGACTATCGAAGAACGTACGACCGCTGTCGGATAGGTACCGCGGCTGATACGTCGACGGCTGTTCCTGCAAATCATCCCAGCCGGGGACACTCCCGGCCAACCAATGTTCAACCGCACCATTCGTAGACTCATCCGCTGTGCGGTTCCACGCCCCGTGAGGATCTACAAGCAGTCCTTCCGCATCATCGAACACGCCCGTCGGTCGTGCACCGGTGGGGTCACACGAGGTACACACCAGCTTATTCGTCTGCGCATCGTAGGAGTACACCTCCTCATCAGGAGCCCCGCTGTTCGCGTCGGTATTGTCATACCCGGTCAACGATTCCTCGGACATGAACACCAAGAACCGGCCGTCCGGCGATACGCGCGAACTGACATCGCCAAGAACCGGGGGTCCAGACGGCGCGGCGTACCAGCTCGAGCGATCAGCACCGGACAGCGTCGCGATGTGCGTGATCGACCATCCTTCACTCGTCTGGTGCGCGAGGTAGAGATTATCTTTACCGCTAACACCACCATCAGCGAGCACGCTCGTAGCGACGAAATACACATACGAACCGTTTTCGCTGACATCGGAGACCAGCTCCTGCACACCCCCGTTCGGTTCGCCAGCGCCATGATCGGCGGTCAGGTCGGTCGACTTTTCCGCTTCAAAGCCATACACGTATAGGTCGCCGCTTTCCAGATAAAAGATCTTCGACCCTTCGCTGTTCATCGTCTGATAGACCGCGTCCCCACCAACGTGCACGGTGCGTTCTTCGACCATGTCACGCACATATAACCCCCTGAAACCCACGTTCCCATTAAGAGGCTCACCAAACGCCCACGCGACCCGCCGACCATCGGCAGACACACTACGCGGCGCACCACCAGTAGGATAGCCACTGCCAGAATCTCCCGCGAGCCTCACCGGCGGGGTCGTGGTGCGAGAGCGCCCATGAGCAACTTCATCGGGAGCATGGGTAAATTCATGTTCATCGGTTTCAGGCAAGATGTTCACGAGCTGAAGCTTTCCTGCGCTCCACTCATACAAATTCGACTGAACATTCTCGATTTCCGCTTTATTTTCCTGCACCTTTTCCTGAACGCTTTCTTCTTTGATCGCTTCCGGCGTCAACGCCATCGGCGTTGTGAACACCACGTGAGCAAGATCGGGAGTAGCGGCAAGAAAATGCATCTCCCAATCCAGGTCATCGACACCATCAAAGTTGGATTCTTCGATTTTGGCGCCGGACGGTACATCCACCGGGCTCACGAGCGGCGTAAAGCTGCCATCTGAATCCTCACGCAAATACAACGTCCGTTCCGTTACCCCGGGAGCCAAAGGGGGCGTCCCAAAGACCTGTGGCTCAACAGCGGCAGACGACAAGTCCGGGGAAAACAAGTGGTATTCATTAAACCCGCCGCCCTCGAACAGACGTTCGGCTGATTCCCCGTTTTCGGGAAGACGACCCGGCAACGTCAGATCCTCCGTGCTCCACCCATCAGGGCCGCGCCTGGAGAGCACCTGCGCACGCTTCAATTTTCCCTGCGGGTTTTCGTTGACAGAACCAGCTTCCGTCATATACGTAACCCCGCTGCCATCAATAGCGGCCTGGACCTGCCCGCCCTCTTCAGGGGGTTCAATCGAGGCACCGTGCTTATCAGGCGGAGAGACCAGTTCCCACGAGCGCCCGTCGATCAGCGCGCTCGACCCGCCTTGGCTTTGGGTCGTAAATGTTTGTTCAGGCCCCGCAACAGTCCCCAGCGAATTGTGTACCACAAACCGATAGTGGTAGGTGGTGGCGACTGCGAGTTCCTGCAGATGCCGACTGGCGGTAATATCCGTCGTGCTGTTCCCGACACTGCCTATGAGGGTGTGTTCGTCGACCCCGCCGACACCGTATTCGAGGCTGTATTCGGTGCTGGAGCCCAGCGCGTTTACTTCGATTGTGAGCGTCGCACTGCTCAACGCGACGTCCGTCGCGAACTCGCCGCCGATCGTCGCCGCCGGCAGCGACTGAAACGTCCGTTCTTGACCGACCGCGGGGCTCACGCTTTCCGCATTTGACACGACGAGCCGGTAGTAGAAGGTCTCGCTTGTCGGAAGGCCCACGACATGCGCCTGGACCGTCTGAGCTTCGAGGCCCGCGGGCAGCGAGCCGACCGTGGTGCTCGTCGAGTGCGCAAATCCGCTCGCCTTGAAATCGGCTTCGTCGACATATTCAAAGTGGTATTGCGTTTCGCCGCCCTCGGGGTTCACGGACCCTTCCAGCAGCACGCCGCCGGGCGGAACGAGCGTCGCCGACTCGCTTTCGATCGATGGGCCCGGAGGCGGAACCGGCAGGGCCCAGACGCTGGAGGACCCCTCACCGGACTGATCCGCCATATACACCGTGTCTGACGCTTCCGCGAACGTCAGCCCTCCGGAAAACCCCCGTACTGTGCCGGAGCCAAAGCTGCCGGTCACTTTACCCGTGGCAGCCTTGTACTTCAGGACGTGTGTAGATCCTATGGATTTTTCTTTCGTGCCGTTGAATTCGCCGACAAACACGTCACCGGAGCCGTCCAAAGCTATGCCCGTAATTGTCGGGCTGCCCGCGTCGAACTGCGTGCCCTCTTCCACCCCATCGGGTTCGAGCTCCCGCACACCGGGAGCTTCGCTGTCCTTTACGAAGATATCCCCTGTTTCATTCACCGCGAGTGCGGTGACATCGCCGGTACTCGACAGGCTGGCGAGGGAGATAGTTTCCCGCCACACACCAGACGGTTCGAACACCTGCACCCGCGCCCGATCGCCGACATAGACACTGCCGCCAGGACCGACCGCAATCGGGTACCCTTCGGCCGACAGATCTTCGAACTCACCGTTGGCGTGGCCTGCCGTTCCGAGCTTACATCTTTCGCCTGCATTGCACACGTCGCCGCTCGTCGTTTCGTTGACGTCTCCGCCAAACATCAGCAGGAATTCCCCCGAGGGACCGAACTTCTCTACGCGATTCATTTCGCCGACCTGCAGGACATACACGTCTCCCGCAGACGAGCTCAAGAGGTTACTGTCGACCGCCACACCTGCGGGAACTGAAACCGCGCCCGTGTGCGCCGGCACTCCAAGGTTTCCTTCTTCTTCGCGCGGCCCGGCCTGACATTTGGTCGTGCACGTCTGTAGTTCGTTGGCACCGGTCGCCACCCCCCAACCCCACGCGAGCTGAAAGGCTCCAGAACTGCTGAACCTGTCGAGCCGCCGGTTGCCGTAGTCCGCAACATAGACATCGCCATAGAACAGGCTCGATGGGTCGTTGTTGACCGCCACCCCGGTTGGATGACTGACCTGTCCGGCGCCTTCCCCTTCTTGCCCGAACTGGAAGGCTTCGAGCTGGGCCGCGGCGGGCACCCCCGCCCCTTTACCGGCGCCGGCGAACGTCGAGCTATACACGTGCACCTCCGTGGCGAACGCCGGGGCACCGAGCGACAACAAACCCACCGACAGCAGCGTGACCATCGCCGCTGCAACCACCGTACGACGGACCAAACCAGACCTCGATCCAATATTCATATCCCTACTCGCTCCCCTCACGGTGATTGACTTCCTCTGATTACCCAGGCGCATCACGCCGCCTCCGTCCGATCGATGGTGAGAACACTGAGGCGCCGCGCGACCTTCCCACCGAGCAGCGTCAACTCCCACGCGTTCGGCGCACCACTCTGATACCCCCCACCCGTATTCACCACCAAACCCAAGCGCTCCAAACGCCGCAGCAACTTCGAGATCTGCCCCGGGTCCGTGACACCCGCACGCTCCGCGACCGCACGATTGCTCGCACCCGGCCGCTCGGCAATGCACCCCAACACCTTCGCCGTGCGATAGGTGAGACGCATATCCACCTCATCCAGCGGATCGCTCTCAACACCCACCGTAACCCTCCCGCTGTCCGGCGCCGGGCGTGGCGTGAGCGCGGGACGCCGCTGTTCACGGCGCGCGGCACGCGGCCCCAGATACTGCAGCGCGATCATCCCCATCAACTCATCCAACAACCCCGTCAACGACCGCTCATCACCACTGCGAAGCCGCGCATACACCACGCCAAACGCCCCACCCACCAAGCCTTCCGCCGTCACCAACGTGCACTCCTCCCCCCTCGGACCCTCCCGGCGACCCTCATCGAGCACCGACGCCAGACGCCCCAGGAGCCGCTCGCGACGCTCAAGCGCCGGCGGCCCACCATGCAGCGTCTGCACCACACAGATCCGCGCCAACACCGGCTCGGCATCCAGAAACGAGAGAATCGCCCACAGGCCGCCACGCACCCGCTCACGCCACCCAAGACCCTCAAGACCCGCCGCTCCGAGCTCCCGCTCCATACGCTCGGCGACCTCATCCAGCAATGCGACCAGGCACTCCTCGCGGTTACCGAACAACTCGTAGAACGTCCGCCGCGAGACCCGCGCGCGATCGGTTACCCGCTGCACCGAGGTCTGCTCATAACCCAGCTCGTCGATCGTCGCCGCAGCAGCCGCCAACAACCGCGAACGCTGAATCTCCTCCACCTGCACCCGCGGCGTATCCCGCGGCAACGCCAACCGCCGCGCCCACCGCTGACGCCGCTCCACCGACAACCCACGCTCACCCGTACGCACACGCCCCGCGGGCCCGCCAACACTGCGCGCCGACGCCGCCATCACCGCACCACCAGCGCGCGCCGATGTGACAAAGGCGCCCCGGCCAGAGGCGCCGGGAGCCCAACCCCCGCGGGGGCGAAGACAAGACGGCGCAAACGCGCCCGACGAGGAGGCTCCTCGGTTAGACCGCTAGCCGAAGAGAGAGAGAGAGAGAGAGAGATGCGACAGCGCCAAGCTGGCGCATCTAGCATCAGCCCACCGGGCCGACGCGCACATCCCCATCATGAATCTCCCTCTAGAAACCACGCTCAAACAACTCCCTCATCGCTCCGATCCAGACCCTCTCCCACAACAACAACCCTGTGAGCGCTTGACGTCAACCACAAGGCGGTATGACCCCAACCAGACCCTATGTACACCCGGCCCCTCAAACAGCGGGAGACCGGCTTGTCAACGCACAGTAACGCCCCACGACGCAGATGTCAAGCCCCGAAGTGCGGGCCCACGGCGCGGAGAGGTATCGCGCCTCATACCCACAGCGCCTCGATCGGCACCGCCCAGATGCCGCGCGCGAGCGGGACGGTCTGGCGGGTTGTGCACAGCACCAGCCCGGCCACCCACCGCTCCCCGGCCAGCTCCCGGAATTTGTGCAGCCCACGCAGGTCGCCACGCCGCACGGTAGAGCCAGCCTTGATCTCGATCGCCACCGTTTGGCCGGCACGGTCTTCCAGCACCACATCCACCTCCTCGCCGTGCGGGCCGCGCCAGTGGCGCATCGCGGGCGCCGTGACGGTGTGGGGCAGCAGTCGCGCCAGCTCCATCGCCACAAACGACTCGTACGCGCGACCGCTGAGCCTGTCGTCGGAGGCGACACGCGCGGCGTCTGCCCCCAGCAGGTGGGTGAGCAAGCCACTGTCCTCGACGAACAGGCGCGGCGTGCGCACCGCCCGCGCCGCCAGGCCGGGAGCCCACGCCGGCACGCTCACCACCAGATGGAGCAACTCCAGCAGGCGCACATACGTGCGCACCGTCTTCTCGTCTGCCGCCAACGCCCGCGCGATCGGCCGCAGGGCGATCGTGGAGCCCGAGCCGGCGGCTAGATGCGCCAGCAGTGCCGGCAGCAGATCGGGCCGCCTGACGTCCACCAGGTCGGGCACATCACGCGCCACCAGCGCGGCCAGGTAATCGTCGAACCATGCGCCGCGCCGGCGCTCCGAGCGCGCCAGCACCGGCGGGAACCCACCGGCCGCGATCCGCTGGGCGTGCGCCGCGCGCCCCACCTCCTCCGCCTCCACGTAAGGGGCGCCGGCCCCCTCCCAGATCTCCTCCAGCCACGCCGGCACCGGCCGGCGTGCGATCTCAGCTCGCGTGAAGGGACGCAGCGGCACCCGCTCCACTCGCCCGGCAAGCGAATCGCCGACCCGGGGGGCCAGCAACAGGTTGGCCGACCCGCTCACCAGGAAGCGACCGGGGCGAGGGTCACGATCGACGACGCTCTTCAACGCCAGCACCAACTCCGGCACGCGCTGCAACTCGTCGATGAAAACCCGCTCGCCGAGACCCGCGAGGAACCCCGGGGGATCGTCGCTCGCGCCCCGTCGTGTGTTGACGTCATCGAGCGTAACCACCTCCATGCCTCGCTCCGCGGCGATCTTCGTGCAGAGCGTTGACTTGCCCGCCTGACGCGGTCCTTCGACCGCCACGATGCGGGTGTCGGCAAGCGCCTCCGCCACCTGCGCCTCCGCGTGCCGGGGAATCTCATGCTCGGACAAAGCACCATCACGATAGCGGATAAACCGGAATATTTACCCGGACGATGCGGATCGCAAATCCGGCCAAACCGGAATAGAGCCAGGCCTCCGGCGTCAGCGCTGATTGGCCTGCAGCGTCCGTGTCACGTCGCACCCTCGGGAGGTGAGAACCCAGGCGTTTGGCTCTCCTTTGGCGTGATCGCCACCCGTGTTGCCGACCAGCCCCAGAGCCTGCAGGCGCGCGAGGAGCTTCGAGATCTGACCCTGATCTGAGATCCCCGCGGCCGTGGCAACCTGACGATTACTCGGATGCAAGCCCGGTCCACCCAGCGAATCGATCGCCAGAAGTACCCGTACTGTGCGATAGGTCAGGCGCATGTCGAGCTCCCGCAGCGGGTCTACTCGCGGAGGGACGGGCCTGCGTGCGCGGGGTGCCGGGCGGCGCTGCTCACGCTCGGAGGCCGCCTGGCCCTGGTAGGGCAGCACGATCATCCCCATCAGCGGGTTCAGCAGGGAGAGCAGCGGCCTTGGTGCCTTTGCCGAGTCCGGCGTACGCCGCGGAGCGCCGGCCGAAGAGCCCGCCGCACTCGGGGAGCCGGCCGTAGGCCGCGAGGTCTGCTCGACCAGCCGCGCGTGGACCACCGCCAGCACCGCGCCGACCAGGCCCTCGGCGACCAGCCGCTCAGGGTGCCTGGCAGCGCGGCTCTCACGGCGTCCCTCGTGCACCGCGTCCACGAGTTTCCGCACGACAACGGTGCGGCGCTCCAGCACGCGCTCGCCGCCGCCGAGCGCCCCCACGACGCAGAGGTACCCCAGCTCAGGCTCCGCGTCCAGGAAGCAAAGCGCGGCCTCTAGGCCCGCCCTGATCCGCTCGCGCCACTTACCCGGCGTCTCATACGCCGGGAGCACGCTCTCCGCCGCACGCGCGATCGCGACATCGAACGCCGCGAGGAAGCAGTCCTCGCGATCCCGAAACAGCTCGTAGAAGGTGCGCCGCGAGAGACCCGAGCGAGCCACCACGTGCGCGACCGTGACCGCACCGGGACCACGCTCCCGGACCAACTCGCTCATCGCCGCGACAATCCTCGCGCGCTGGATCTCCCCTACTCGGCCACGGGCCCGGGGGCCATGCGTCGTGGTCCCAAGGTCCCGGGTCCCAGGCGCCGTGAGCCCGGGGGCCGAACCATTGACCGCCGGGGCCACGACACGATCGCTTCGCGCGGACATCCGACCATCGCCTTCCTACTTCTTCCTGCCCTTCTTGGAGTGCCCCTTCGCTTTCTTCCTGTGCACCTTCTGCTTGTGGGTCACCTTCTTCGCCTTCGGGCAGCCCGTGACCGCGATCTTCGTGTTCTGCGTGATCTTCACGCCGTTCTGCCCCACGAATTCCGTCGGCATGATCAACGTGCCCTTGCACAGGCTCCCGTTCGCCGTGATCGCCGGGTATTCACGCTGCGGCAACGTCAGTTCGAACCCGGAGAACGGCACGTCGGGGACCGTATTGAACGTCGCGCTCGTGATGCCCTGTTTGCTGATGAACGTTTCCCCATGCACCTGCACCGTCACGCCATCCTCACCGGTCAGGACGATGATCAGTTCCGGGTATTTCGCGCCACCGTGCGAGACGAAGTACGCCGGGCCCGACAGACCGCCTTCCAGCACCGGGGTGCTGACGTGCGCTTCCCCGACCCTGGAGGCGACCGGGCAGCTGCTCGGGTTTTCCGCGAACACCTGTTCCGTGCACGCCTTCTGCAGCGTTTTCAACGGCGACGGCAGCTGCTTGGGCAGCGACACCTTCACCTTCGCGACGTTCGCCTGTGTCCCCTGCGGCGCTTTCGGCAACGTGAGATCGACCTTCAGCGTCGCGCCATCAATCCTGGAGGTCTTGGCGCCGGTGGACACCTTGAATTCCGGCTTGAATTTCAGCGCGGCGCAGTTGGTCACCTGGAACGGTGTGGAGACATCCGCCTTTGCGCCTTCGCTGCTTTCCACTTCCCCGACGATCTTCATCGATTCGCAGCTGGTCGGGTTGAACACGAACCCGGGCCGGCTGATCGTTACGTTGACGTGCTGGAGCTCCAACGGAACCCCGTCCAGAATCGTCGGGAAAGGATCGCTCACGACCGTCAGATGCGCGTCCGTCGGGTCCACATCGATCTTCGCCCTGACGACCTCGGTCCCCAGGTTGAACGGCCCGGCGACCGCAGGGACGACGATCACAACACCGAAGGGGTCGCCCTTATAGGGGCCGGTGATGTACACCTTGCCCGTTTCCACCGGGTAGGGGTTGCCGCCCAGACCAGCGCTCGCGGTCAGCGTCCCGATCTGGCTTTCCGGGCCGCATGTGCCTTCCGCGGCCTGCGGTTCCTGGCACAGCTTCACGCCCTCCAGGCCCGCGGAGACCCCTGGTGGGAAGACGATCGAGAGTTTCCCGAGCGGCTGGTCAGCGTCGGGGCGATCCATCGTCATCGTCAGCGGGGTGTAGCCGCCGGCCTGCACGCTCGTCGTGCCAGCCGTGAACCCTGGTTCAAACGGCCTGGGGTTGGCGCACGTCGTGTTATCGGGGCCCGACGTAATGTCGAACGTCGAGGTCGATTCCACCGGTGCGTTGCCCGACCACGGTGCGAACGACGCCATCGTCGTATAGCTCCCACACAACGGCGGCGTGGTCAACGGCGCTCGGGAGCCACCAAAGAAGTTCAGGCTGAAATCTTCGAACGGCAGATCCGGCGTTTCCTTGAACGTCGCGACAAGCTGCCCGGTGACCGGGTTCGGCGTGACCTGCCCGGCGAGCTTGATCAACACGCCAGAGACGGGGTCCCGCGCGACGATGTACAGCGCGATCAGGCTCCCGAACGGGTTGGCGTTCTGCGTCGCCAGATACGCCGCCCCAACCAACGGATTCGGCAACAACGGCGTGTGGACTTCGACCGTCCCCACCTTCGAGGATTCAGGGCACGTCACTTCCGTCGCGTCTTCCAGGCCGACTTCGCTTTCCCCGCACGAGGAGAGCCCATCCGCCGCCGAGGGATTCAGCGCGACACCTTCCGGCAATGTCACGGTCGTATCCTTCACCGTCGCCTGGGCATCCCCCGTCGGGTTCAATCCCGCCGTCTGCGGCACATGGATCCCGACCGTCAACCCAGTAGGAGTGCTCCCCGCCCGCCCATCTGGAACAGCGGTGATCGAGGGTTCGAACGTCAAACGGTTGCAGCCTGTCAACCCCAGCGCGCTGCCGTACTCGTCGTGCAGCGTATACTCCCGGGTTCGCTGGACCGTCGGTTCAGCCCACGAATCCGCCGCGATCGTCGGCGTCCACGACTGTGTACACGACGTCGGGAGCGTCACCAACGGTAGATTGCTCGATTCACCAAGCGGTTCGCATGGGCCGTTCCCGAAGCCGCCTTCAAAGACGCAGTTCCAACCCCGCGAGGCATTGTGGCGCGGGTCACCCGGAACACCCCAGAACGTCACCTGGCTACCGAGCACCTCGAAGTCCTGGGAGATATTGGGGACGGTCACGACCACCCCGTAGTCCCCTCCGGTGCGTACCGAGGTGTCCAGGACGACGGGGTCACCGACGATCCTGAAGGCAAAGCGCGCCGGTTCGCCGGTCTGCGGAACGAGGTTGTACAACGGGACCGGGATGGTCACCGGGCGCGGTGAGAAGATCGGGATCACCAGCGTCGTGTTCGCGACGCCAATCACAGTATTCTCAGGACAATCGTTCGCCCCCGTTTCGCCCGCCACGAACTCACCGGTCGTACACTGCGGGACCGCGTTCGGGTCGCCGACCAGGCCCGCCGGGAGATCGAAGCGCAGATCCTTCCCCAAGCCGCCTGCGACGGTGGCAAGCCCTTCTTCGATCCTCTGGTTGAGATCGAGCGTCGTCGTCAACTGGAACGGGTGGGAGCCGGCTTGCGTATCGGGCACGCCCCCAACGCTTTCCGGGGTCAGTTCGTACTCTTCCACGCCAAACTGCGTCGTCGCGGAGCCGATCTCCAATGCCTGCCTATTGACCACACGCGGAGCACCCCCACCTTCGGCAATCACTTCCTCGACCTCACCCGACTTCGCGCCCGCATCCACCCTGACATTCAATTCGAGCGTTGCGCCGTTGTACGGCACAATACTCGAGGAGGGAAAGACACAGCTCACCGTTTCAAGCGAGCATTGACCGTCCCCGTGCGACCCGGAGAGCCCCGCCTTGCCCTGGATCCCGACCGGCACCACCCCTGGCGGCAGCACATCGGAGATCCTGATCGGGGCGAGCGAGCTGTTTGCTTCGCCATCGCCGAGATTGTTTGCCGTGACCACGATCTGCCCGACACCGCCCGGCGGCAGATCGCTCGGCGCCGCGGTCCCCAGAACATGCCACCACGGCGACCCTGCTTCCGCATACGCCGGCGCGACACCGGCCACAACCCCGGCCCCGCACACTAGCCCGAGCGCCACCACAATCCTTGCATATGTGAGCTTGCCTCTCATACTCTCTTTCTCCCTCCTAGCGCCTGGACTTGCCGGACAAGCTCTTGCGAGCACGCGAGCTCTTACTCCTACGACCACGTTTCGCCTTCCTCTTCCTTTTCGTCTTCTTCTTGGCGCCCTTCTTCTTGCTCTTCGGCACATTCGCCCCCACCGTCACAGAGGACACGACGTCGCCCGAACCCGAGAACGTCGCGCTGGAGGGCGCACCGAAGATCGCCGGCTGCAGCGAAGGTGCCGCCTTGCATGCATCCCCACTCGCGCACGGCGGCGGAGCGATCGGCGCACTGACACACGGCACCGCGGCTGAGCACTCGTGCGCGTCATATACGTCATAGGTCGAATCGACGTCCTGGGAGACGAGACTCGCCGCGGTCATGAAAAACACATCTTCGCCTTCTTCACCACCAGGGCCCATCCCGCTCGCGTCCAGAAAGACCGATTCCTCAGAGGACGTCCCCGACGAGAGCAACGACACGCAGCCATCTCCCCGTGCACAGTTACCGACCCCCACCGGCTCATACTCATACACATCGGTCTTGCCATTGGTGTCCTGCGCCACCAGCGCATCGGTGCTGTTGAAGAACAGCCGCCCCGCATTCGTCAACGAACGCGTCTGATAGCTCGGACCGTGTCCGGAGCCTATGTCCATCTGCTCGTAACTCGGGATGCTCGCCGCGACCCAACGACCTCCCCAATCTTGACTGTAGTCGATGAGGATGTGCCCCGTCTGATAGAAGATACCGTTGGGCCGGGCCCCCGTCGGGTTGCATGAGACGCACACCAGATGCCCGTTCTGCTCGTCATACAGGAACGCCTCCTCGTCGGGCTCACCGCTGCTGGCATCGCGGTTGTCATAGCCGGTCAGGCTCAGATCTGACATGAACGCCAGATACTGCCCGTTCGGCGAAACTCTCGACGCCAATCGATTGGGGTCGTAACTCGGACCTTCCGGTTCCCAATCCCTTTCATCTTCGGGAGAGAGCACAGCCACGAGCCGCGTCAACCAAGTCGAGCCCGTCTCCGTCGCCACGTACAGGTTGTCCTTGCCGGCCTGCGCACCGCTCGCCAGCACGCCCTTTGCGACGAAATACACAACTGACCCATCTTCACTGGCGCCCACGACCACCTTCTGCACTTCCGAAGCTTCACCGGAGTTTTGATCGACCGTAAGGTCGGTCAAAACGCACTTTGGCTCACCCGCTTCTTCGACGATCTGACACACATACAGATCGCGCAGCCCAGTAGACGTGGAGCCTGGCGTCGGCGTCAGCTTCGAGTCGAGCGTCAGCGGCTCTTCAGCGGTGAAGAGCACCTTTGAACCGTCGACACTCGCGACCTGAAACCGCGCCTTGTCCGCTGGCGGAGACGGGACTCCCGGCGCCGGTGCATCCACCTGCAGCGTCTTGCCCGTCACGGTATCGCGCATATACAGCGGACCACTTTCATCGTTGCCGATGGCCCAGAAGACGCGGGAGCCGTCATTCGACAGCGCGTGCGTGATATTCGTGTTCCCCTCGCCAAGCTCACCACCCTCGCTTGGTGCGCCACCCGGAAGAATACTGACCAACTGCAGCTTTCCCCCCGACCACTCGTAGAGGTTCGGGAGGCTGCGGCTGCCTTTCAATTCGATGCCGTTTTCAGTCAACGCAGCCTGAGACTCAAGGAGCACATGCGAGAAATCGGGCGTCACAGCGAGAGCATGAACGTCTTCGGCTTCAGCGCTTTGTTCGTTGGCTTCGCTGCCGGCGAAGTGCGTTCCTGGTGGGACATTGCTCGCGCTCACCAGGGGCACATATTCACCATCACCATTCTCGCGAACGTACGGAGTCCTTTCGATCGTTGCCGGCGACAGCGGCGTCGCGCCGACAGGTTCCACGATCGCTTGGGACAGTTCATCGGAGAAAAACCGGTATTCCTCGGTCTTGCTGGCTCCAAGCGAGGTATTGTGCGGGGTGGCGATGTCTTCGGAGACCCAGCCGCTCGGTCCACGTCGCGAGAACACCTGAGTCGGGTCCAGCGGGCTCGGGTTGCCGGTCGGGTTGGGAATGATCGGCGCGTTCGCGACGTAGCTGATCGCCTGGCCATCTTCGGAGGCCTGGATCAGCGTTTCCCCTTCTTGGCCCGGGCCAAAGATGCTCGAGCCGTACTTGTCAGGCGGTGAGACCAGTTCCCACTCGCGGCCATCGGGCAGCTCGAACGCGCCGCCACCGGCCTGCGTGGTGAACGTCTCATCGGGCCCATATACCGTGCCCAGTACGTTGCTCGCGACGATCCGCACGTGATAGGCGGTTTCGGGCGCCAGACCCTGTGCGCGGACGGTGGCGGACTCGCTCACGCGACCCGCGCCAAGATCGCCCGCTGGAACGGGCAGGCTCTCACCGTAGGACGCGGTGGTCCCGTATTCGAAACTGTACGTTGCCTCCGAGCCGTCGGGATCGACCAACGCACTGAACAGCGCACTGGTCGAGGAGACGTCAGACACATTCTCTTCTGAGAGCCCCACCGGCTCCGGTGTCACGAACGTGCGGTCCCGCCCCGCGTTTGCGCCACTCCGGTTGGCAACGCTCAACCGGTAGTGGTATTCGCTCAGCGGTTCGAGCCCTTGCAGCTGTGCGGTGACCGTGACCGGGCCGTTGCCCGACCCGGGGCTCGGGGAGCACGGCTCGCTCTGACCGTATGTGGTACTCGGACCATATTCGAACACGCACGAGGTGACCGGCAGCCCGTCCGGGTCGACGGTCCCTTCGACCGTGACAGACGTTTCGCCGATGTGCGAGACCAACCCGGTGCTCGCGTCGGGGACGACAAACACCGTGAAGACATCGATCTCCTGGCTGTTGGCTTCCGAGGCATACACGGTCCCGGTGGAGGAGTTGACCGCGAGACCTTCGCTCGCGCTCAGCTGAGCGCCTCCGAACTGCTCGATTGGCCCGCCCGACGGGTCGAACACCGCGACGCTTGATTCATCGTCGGCATACACGTCGCCACTGGAGAGATCGACCGCCAATGCGCTGGAGCTGGCTTCGCCACCGACTAGTTCGTTGAGGATTTCACCCCCAGCCGAGAACTTCGCAAAAGGCGTGTGCTCTCCTCCTTTCGATTCACCGCGGGTGTGCCCAAGGTAGAAGTCCCCTTCGGAGTCGAACGCGATGCCGATACCGCTCGGCACGGGCGCCGCAATACTCCCACTATTGAGATTGATCACTGGAAAATACGGCCGCACGTTCTTCACGTATTCGTTGCTCGGGGCGTCGTTGAACACGTCGATACCCCCGTGGTAGCCGACCACCACGTGGAGCATGCCACTGGCGTCGACACCGATACTCCGCGGCTTTTCGTCGCCCTGTGTGGAGGGGAACGGGAGGGCGGGCGATTCCCCCACGATCTGGCCGAGATACACGCCACTTGCGGTGAACTTGTCAATCACGTTATTGCCAGGGTCCAGAACATACACATCGCCCTTGGAGAGGTCCGCCGGGCTCTTCGAGTTGTCGATCGCGATTGCGCCTTCGGGTCGTTCGCTTACACCACTCCAAGAGAAGTCTTTAGCCGGCGTTGCACCGCCGTTGAATTCGCCGACATAAGCCCCCGCAGAGCTGAATACCTCCACTCGATCATTGTCCCGATCCACCACATACACATCGCCGGTTGCTTCGTTCACCGCCAGTCCCCCCGGCCGCATCAACTGTCCCTCGCCCGAGCCTTCGCTCCCGAACTCGAAGCTGAATTCATGCAGCCGCTGCCCCAACGCCGGCGCGCCGCACCACACCAGCGCGCCGGCCGCCGTGCACAACCACACCAACGCCAACGAGACCGACCGGCGAGCAATCATCAGACAATTTCCTCCTGTGAAGAACCGACACCACGCCGACCCAACCCCGGGCGGCACAAAACCGCCGCGGGCGCACAGCCCACGGCGGTAGACGAACACGAAGCTGAACGCGCACGTGCAGCGCACGAGAGACCGAGCCGCGCACAGGGCGCGGCTTTGCTTGATCGATGAGTCGCCCCGGGGCCTAGCGCCCTAGACGAAGAGAGAGAGAGAGAGAGAGATGCGACAGCGCCATGCTGGCGCATCTAGCATCACTCTTTCGGCGAGGCGCAACGACTCTCGACACGTTCATCCCTCTCAAAAGCACGCGAAAACCAACTCCCTCATCGAGACGATCCAGTCCCTCTCCCGGAGAAACCCCTGCCATGACGCTTGAAAGGCCGGGCCACAGAGGCCACGACACCGAACCAGACCCTATGTTCTAAACAGCCCGCCGCCCGCTACTAGGACGACAAGGTAAGACTACTATATCCATGGCGCGAGGCACTTGTCAAGTCCCGCTCGCGGACACGGGTATGGACGACCGAAGCCGGTGGGCGCTCGCCTACGGCGAGCATCCCCGTTTTCGACCGGCGCCCATCCGTCGAGAGGCCGCCGCGCCGCGCGGATGCCCACCAGAGACCAATTGGTCTTGCGAGCTGCGCTCGACCGAGCGAATGTCCCGGTCGCTCCTTACACTGGGCGACATGACGTCTGCAGATCCCGGCCCGCCCCCTCTCCGCGACCGCCCCGCGTGGGCAGCGCTCGCCGCGCACCACGAGACAATCGAGGGGACGCACCTGCGCGAGCTGTTCGCGGCGGACCCGGCGCGCGGAGAGCGGATGACAGCGGAGGGCGCGGGGCTGTACCTGGACTACGCCAAGAACCGCATTACCGACGAGACGCTCGGGCTGCTGGTGGCGCTCGCCGAGCAGTCGGGCGTGGCCGCGCGCATGGAGGCGATGTTCAGGGGCGAGCGGATCAACGTGTCGGAGGACAGGGCGGTGCTGCACGTGGCGCTGCGGATGCCGAAGAGCGCCTCGCTGATCGTCGAGGGGCAAGACGTGGTCAAGCAGGTGCATGAGGTGCTCGAGCGGATGGCGGCCTTCGCCACGCGCGTGCGCACGGGCGAGTGGAGGGGCCACACCGGCAAGGCGATCCGCAACGTGGTCAACATCGGCATCGGCGGGTCGGACCTCGGCCCGGTGATGGCCTACGAGGCGCTGCGCCATTACTCCAAGCGCGAGATGACGTTCCGCTTCGTCTCGAACGTGGACGCGACCGACTTCGTCGAGGCGACGCGCGACCTCGACCCGGCCGAGACGCTCGTCGTCGTCAGCTCGAAGACGTTCACGACAGTCGAGACGATGACCAACGCGCGCTCGGCACGGGAGTGGTTGATAGGGGGATTGGGAGGGGGCAGTGGTCGCGGCGAGGAGGCGATCGCAAAGCACTTCGTCGCGGTCTCGACCAACGCGGAGCTGGTGTCGCAGTTCGGGATCGACACCGCCAACATGTTCGGCTTCTGGGACTGGGTAGGGGGCCGCTACTCGATGGACTCGGCGATCGGACTCTCCACCATGCTCGCGATCGGCCCCGAGCATTTCGAGCAGTTGCTCGCGGGCTTCCACGCAATCGACGAGCACTTCCGTACCACCCCCTTCGCCCAGAACCTGCCCGTGCTGGTGGGCCTGCTGGCGGTCTGGTACGGCAACTTCTTCGGCGCCGAGACGCACGGAGTGATGCCCTACGACCAGTACCTGAAGCGCTTTCCCGCGTACCTGCAGCAGCTGACGATGGAGTCAAACGGCAAGCGCGTGACGCTCGCGGGCGCGGAGGTGGACTACCAGACCGGCGCGGTGTACTGGGGCGAGCCGGGCACCAACGGCCAGCACAGCTTCTACCAACTGCTGCACCAGGGCACGAAGCTCATCCCCGTCGACCTGATCGCCTTCGCCCAGAGCAGCAACCCGCTCGGCGAGCACCACGACCTGCTGATGTCAAACGTGTTCGCCCAGGCAGAGGCGCTCGCGTTCGGCAAGACCGCGCAGCAGGTGCGCGAAGAGGGCACCCCCGAGGCGATCGTCCCCCACCGCACGATGCCCGGCAACCAGCCGACGAACACGATCCTCGCCCCCCGCCTGGACCCCCACACGCTCGGCGCGCTCGTCGCCCTCTACGAGCACAGCGTCTTCACCCAGGGCGCGATCTGGGACATCGACTCCTTCGACCAGTGGGGCGTCGAGCTCGGCAAGGCACTCGCCAAGAAGATCCTCCCCGAGCTGCAGAGCGAGGCCGAGCCCCAGCTGAACCACGACAGCTCGACCAATGCGTTGATCCGCCTGTACCGAGCGCAGCGGTCGCCGTTTCTATAGGTAGGTGACCTCCACTCCAAGCCGCTCGTACGTCGACCTTGCGCGGCGGTCGCAGCTGAGCAGGCGATATCCGTGGTGGGCGGCTGTGACCGCGACCATCGCGTCGTAGACAGCGCCGCCGGCGATCGAAAGCCCGGCCAGTCGCCCGACCAGATCGCGCCGCGCGGACTCTGGCAAGACCATCCGCTTGCCGGGGTAGCGCTTGCGCAGATACCCGGCCATATCGTCCGGTGCGATCTGGAAGGGCTCCGGGAGGCGGGTCAACACCGAGTAGGACTCGACCTCTGCGTGAGCGACGAGATCGCCGATACCGCGAAGCGCTTTCAAAGCGGCCTCGTGGCGAGTGTGCCAACTCGCGAACCCGGCGATCACGACGCTGCTGTCCGCGGTCACCCCTCCCGCGTGGGAACTCACCGGCGAATCTGTTCCAGCGTCTCGCGCACCAGCTCGGGAGTCAACGGCGGCATTGGACGATCGGCGACGGCAACCAACTGCCCTTCGCGCTCCTCCAGGTGCATGGGGGTGGTGGGATGCACCACCTCGAGCCGCCCATCCACCGCACTCAGCTCCAGCTTCTGCCCCGGCCTGAAGCCAAGCTCCTCGCGCAGCCGCTTGGGGACCACTATCCGCCCGGCAGAATCAATGGTGGTAGTCATGGCACGAAGCCTACCATTCATCCACCACCAAGGATGAACCGCTCGACCGCGTTAGCGAAGCCCTCCTCCTCGTTGGAGCTGCTCACCAGCCGCGCCGCGCGCTGCACCTCCGGGGCAGCGTTGCCGACCGCGATCGGCAGGCCGGAGGCGGCGAACATCGCGACGTCGTTGCCCGCGTCCCCGATCGTCGCTATCGCCTCGACGGGGATGCCGTAGCGAGCCGCGAGGAAGCGCACGACGCTGCCCTTGTTGGCCTCGGGGTGGGTGACGTCGAGGTAGTAGGGCTGCGAGCGGCTCGCGGCCAGGCGCTCGCCAAAGCGCTCGGCGGCAGCCGACGCGGCGCGCGCGACGGCGTTGTGGTCGTCGCTCACGCCGACGACCTTGGCCACCCCGTCGCGCAACCCCTCGAAGCTCTCGACCAGCGTGGGGGCAAACTGCACGGTGTGGCTTTCGTGCTCCACGTGCGGGCCGTGCAGGTCACGTATGTACCACTCCTCGCCGCGGTACACCCAGGCGCTGAGCGAGAAGGACTCCAGCAGCGCGATCGTCTCGCCCACGAGCTCGCCGGGGATCGTGCGCTGCTCGATCACCGTCAGATCCGGATCGACCATCGCGCCACCGTTGAACGCCCCCAGCGGCTTGCTCAGCCGCAGCGGCTCCACGAACATCTGAAGGCCGCGCGGTGGGCGCGAGCTGGTCAGCGCGAACATGATGCCGGCCTCCCCCAGCGCCCGCACAGCGGCGATCGCCCGCGGCGTCAGCTCCTTCGCCCGCGTCACCAGCGTGCCGTCGACGTCGGAGAGCACCAGCCGGATCGGCGGGGCGCTCGCCTGCTGCTCGTCGATCGGGTCCACACACCGCATGATGCCGGTTTCCCGAGTGTGAGCGCGCTGCCGGCGGGGCACGCCCGGCGCGTGGCCGGATCGACGCCGACGCAAACGGGTTACGCCAGCACAGCGATGCCTTTGATCACGAGGTAGATCCCGAGCGCCGCGAGCACCCCCGTGATCAGGACGCGCGCGTTGGTGTGCATCCACGCGTCGAGGCGCGCGATCGCGGATTTGGTCTCCTCGGGGCGGAACGACAGCATCGCGAGTGGGACGATCGCGGGCGAGAGCATCAGCACGTTGAACAGCAGGATCGCGAGCACCTGCTCGTGTTTGGAGACTTCGGCCACGACGATCTCCTTCATCGCCTCGACGTACCTGACGCTCGGGAAGTTCAACACCACGCCGGCGAAGAAGGCGAGCGAGGCCGGCCCCGACAGCAGCCGCTCGTTCAGCGGCGGCTTGCTCGGCTTGCCCGGATCGGGGTCGGGCTTGGCGGCGGCCCTCCGCGCTTTGAAGCGGTCCGCCCGTCCGGTGCCCTTCAGGAACGCGCCGCCCAGCAGCAGGCCGCCGACGACGAGGTCGAAGATCGGCCGCGACTGGGAGGAGCTCCCACCGAACACTTCCGCGTTGCTCGCAACGGTCACGACACCGATGCCGAGGCCCACGCTCCACGTGAACGCGCCGGCGAAGTAGGCGCCGAGCATTCGCTGCGGGCGCTCGGAGGCAAGCGTCAACAGCACCACCGCGAGCAGCACGGGGTTCAGCGCGCAGCTCGCGCCGAGCAGGGCGACGTTGAGAATCATGGTGAGGGTCTCCCGCCCCGCATCCAGGGAGAGTCTCGCGGTTGGCGAGATGAGCGGCGCTCACCCCCACCGGGTGATTTTCCCGGGCGTGCCACTACCCTGTGGGCCAATGGCGCGCGTAGGTCTGCTCACCGGTGGGGGGGACTGCCCCGGGCTGAACGCCGTGATCCGCGCCGCCGTGCGCAGCGGCCTCGCGCGCGGCGAGCACTCCTTCCTCGGCTTTCGCCACGGCTGGGCGGGGGTCCTGGAGAACGATGCGATCGAGCTCGACCTGCACAGCACCGTCGGCATCCTCCCCCGCGGCGGCACGATCCTCGGCACCTCCCGCACCAACCCGTTCGCCGAGGACATGGGCGGCCTGGAGGCGATCCGCGCGACGCTGGAGCGCCGCGGCGTCGACGCGCTGATCCCGATCGGCGGCGAGGACACGCTCGGGGTGGCGCTGCTGCTGCACGAAGAGGGCATCCCGATCGTCGGGGTGCCGAAGACGATCGACAACGACCTCGGCGGCACCGACGTCACGTTCGGCTTCAACACGGCGGTGCAGATCGTCACCGACGCGATCGACCGCCTGCACACCACCGCGGAGTCCCACAACCGCGTGATGGTCGTCGAGGTGATGGGCCGCCACGCCGGCTGGATCGCCACGCACGCCGGGATCGCCGGCGGCGCCGATGCGATCCTCGTGCCCGAGCGCCCGTTCGACGTCGAGGAGGTGTGCGCCCACCTGCGCCGCCGCCACGAGCGCGGGCGCTCCTTCTCGATCGTGGTCGTCTCCGAGGGGGCCACGCCGCGCGAGGGGACGCTGCACACCGTGGGGGGCACGGCGACCGACGCCTTCGGCCACGCGCGCCTCGGCGGGATCGGCGTCACGCTCGAGCACGAGATCGAGCAGCGCACCGGCTATGAGACGCGCGTGACGATCCTCGGTCACGTGCAGCGCGGCGGCACCCCGACCGCCTTCGACCGCGTGCTCGCCACGCGCTTCGGCGTCGCCGCGATGTACGCCGTCGCCAGCGGCCACTTCGGCAAGATGGTCGCCCTGCACGGCGCGCGGATCGCCGAGATCGACCTCGCGCAGGCGCTCGCGGCCCCGAAGCTGCTCGACCCCGAGCTGTACGCGACGGCGGAGCTGTTCTTCGGGTAAGAAAGCAACTATGCGCGCGATGGTGTTCGAGCAGGTCGGTCAGCCGTTGCGAGCGGTTGAGCGCCCGATCCCCGAGCCCGCGCCCGGCCAGCTGTTGCTGCGGGTGCACGCCTGCGGTGTCTGCCGCACCGACCTGCACCTACTCGACGGAGAGGTGCCGATCGCCACGCCGCCGCGGATCCTCGGCCACCAGATCGTCGCCACCGTCGAGTCCGACGGCCGCCGCGTCGGCGTCCCCTGGCTGGGGTGGACCTGCGGCGAATGCACCTACTGCCGCTCCGGCCGCGAGAACCTCTGCCCGCTCGCGCGCTTCACCGGCCGCGACATCGACGGTGGCATGGCAGAGTACGCACTCGCCGACGAGCGCTTCTGCTTCGAGCTCCCGCCCGGCTACCCCGACACGCAGGCCGCCCCGCTGCTGTGCGCCGGGCTGATCGGCTACCGCGCGCTGCGGATGGCCGGCCGTGGACGGCGCCTCGGCCTGTACGGCTTCGGCGCCGCCGCGCACATCCTCGCCCAGGTCGCCATCTGGCAGGGAAGGCGCGTGTTCGCCTTCACCCGCCCCGGCGACATCGCCGCGCAGACCTTCGCGTTGGAGCTCGGCGCCACCTGGGCCGGCGGCTCAGACGAGTCCCCGCCCGAGCCGCTCGACGCCGCGATCGTGTTCGCCCCCGACGGCGCCTTGGTCCCGCTCGCGCTGCGCGCCCTCGCCCCCGGCGGCACCGTGGTGTGCGGCGGCATCCACATGAGCGACATCCCCTCCTTCCCCTACGCCGACCTGTGGAAGGAGCGAACGATCCGTTCGATCGCCAACCTCACCCGCCGCGACGCCGAGGAGTTCCTCGCGCTCGCTCCCCGCGTCCCGGTCAAGACCCAGGTCACCGCCTACCCGCTGGAGGACGCCAACGGCGCTTTGGGAGACCTCCGCGCGGGGCGGTTCACGGGGGCGGCGGTGCTGACGGTGTGAGAGGACAGGGCATGGCCGGCGAGCGCATCGATACGTGCGCGGCGCCGCGCACGGGCCTCTTCGCAAATCGGTCGGAGGCGTGAGCGCTCATGCCGTCGCAAGCTCCACGTCGTCCCTGAGACGCGCGGATCGCCGCAGCGCCCTGATGAAATCGGGTTGCTGGGCAAACGACATCCAGATGCGGCTCTTCGTCGCGACGAAGTCGTCATCGGGCTCGAGCTCCAGGGCGAGCGCCTCGGCGATGCTGTGGGAGGCCCACGCTGCGGCGTCCCCGCCGATGTCGGGAAAGGCGAGGTTGGTTTCCACGCGGATCAGATCAGCCTCGCCATCCCGGCCGACGCGCTGGCGGCGCATGTACGGGGCCCCAGAGTCGCGCACGAACACGTGCTCGACGTGGAGCGGCCCGACGACGATGCCGACCGCCTCCCCAACGGCGCCCGCGTAGCGCGACAGACGCTTGATCTCGAGCACCGAGTCGAGCGCTTCGTCGCCGAGCGCTTTCAGGACCTGCTCCCGCTCCTTGGCGATGAGGTCGCGCAGGCGCCGATCGAAGCTGCCGGAGTGTGCGAGCGCCCGCGATGCGGCCAGCACCGGCTCGATCGTCTCGCCGAGCCACAGCTCGAGCTGCCGCCAGTCGTCGGTCTCGCGCACGAAGTCGGTCTTGAGGTTGTTGGTCGCGAAGCTGTCGAGATGCAGCTCGCCGATCACCCTCGCCGTCTGCGGGTGAGCCTGAAAGCCGAGCTTCTCATGACGCCGGATGACGCGGCGGTGGCGCACCAGGTCAAAGCCATACCAGCCCCGCTGCGAGGAGACCTCCAGCAACGCCACCCAGCCGCGCACCGCGTGACCCTCCACCTCACCTGCGAGCGGCAGCAGCGAGGCGTGGTCGATCTGATGCTGGGGCTGCTCGACGGCCTGGCCGTTGATCGTCAACGCCAGCAGCCCGTCGGCGATGAAGTGACGGAAGGTCCAACCGAGATTCTTGATCAGCGACTGGGCGAGCCCATGGTAGACGCGATCGGAGTCGATCGAGATCAGCGTGCCGCGCTCGCGGCGCTTCTTCTGACGGCGCAGCGGCAACTGCCACTCGCCGCGCTCCAGGAAGGCCGCGGCGTCGTAGTCGGCGACGACCTCGAAGCGATCCTGCTCGCGGCAGGTGGCGATCGTGAAACGCTGCCCGAGACTGGTACAGGCGGACTTCATGCCGAGCCCGAAGCGGCCGATCTGTTCGCCGTCCTTGGTCGAGAGCGCGAGCACAAGCGCATCTGCAAGCTCCGCGCGGGACATGCCGAGGCCGTCGTCGACCACCTCGATCCATTTGCCGCGCACGTCGTAGGTGACATCGACGTGCACCAGACCCTCGGGCGGCCGCGCGTCGAGCGCGTTGTCGACCAGCTCCGACACCGCCTCGGCAACTGAATGCCCAGCTTGGCCGATCTTCGCCAGCAGCGAGACATGCGGCGTGATGTCGACGTAATCGGGCAAGGGGAAAAGCTGGGAGGCTTGGCGAAAGATGGCATCCTAACGCCCCCGTCGGCGGCGATCGAGCGCGCCGAGGCGAGTGGTAGGGTCGCGTCGTGAAAAGTCGTGTCCTCCACGGGGACGCCCGCCATCCGACGCGGGCGGGCGTGGCGAGCGGGTCAGTCGATTGCATCGTCACCTCGCCTCCGTACTGGAATCTCAAGCTCTACGGCGAGGAGGTCGAGGGCGAGATCGGCCACGGGCAGAAACTCGATGAGTACCTGGACGACATGCGTCGGGTGTTCCGCGAATGCCACGCCCTGGTGAGGGACACCGGCGTAATGTGGGTGATCGTCGACACCATGCGCCACCCGGCACGGTCGCGCGAGGAGTTCGAGATCCTGCCGTTGCCGATGCTGCTCGCCGACCTCGCCCGCGAGGTCGGCTGGCGTTTCCAGGATCTCGTGATCTGGCGCAAGAACAAGACCCTGCCGTACTCCGGCGCGGGCAAGCTGCGCAATCTCGTGGAGCACATCCTGCTGCTGACCAAGACGCGTGACTTCAAGCATCGCCCACAGCGCCTGGCCGAGCGCCACCAGCCGGATGCCGAGTGGCTGGCGGGCTGGCCGGAGCGCTACCACCCGCTCGGCAAGAACCCCGCCAACATCTGGGACATCAGGATCCCCGACCAGGGAATGTGGGCGCACAACACCGAGCGTCTGCACTTCTGCCCGCTGCCGCCCGAGCTCGTGCGGCGCTGCATCGACCTCACCTCCGACCCCGACGACGTGGTGTTCGATCCGTTCGCCGGCGTCGGCACGGTGCCCGCCCAGGCCGAGGCGATGGGGCGCAGGGGGCTCGGCGTCGAGCTCAACCCGAAGTTCATCGAGCTGTTCGAGACCAGGACGCGGCAGGACATCCTCGCCAAATGGGAGCAGGGCGCGCACACGCGCCAGCTCGCGCGCAGCGATCAGGCCAGCGAGGCGGCGCTGATTCTGCGGCTGCGCGCGTTGAAGGCCGGCAAGGAGTTGCTGCGCCACCTGGAGCGCCTGGCGCAGGACCGCCCCTCGCACCACCCGGCGAGCACGGCGCAAGCGGTGATCGTCCGGCCCGACGTCGAGCCGGAGTCGCTGATCGACGTGGTCGCCGGCAGCTGCCCGGCGCTCCCGGTCCATCTGCTGGTCGTCGCCGACCCCAGCAGCGGAGATCAGAGCGAGTTCCGCGAGCTGCTGGATGACGCGCTGCGAACGACCTCCCTCAGAGGGTTCGGCCTAGAGCTCACGCTGCTGCCGGTTGAGCCCGGGGTGGTCGACGACGAATATTACCTCGTGGGCTGGCCACCGGATGAGACGCAGACGCTGTGGGAATTCGACCTCTCGCGCCACGGCGCGTTTACGCAGCTGCCAACGAAGGGGCTGTTCCCGAACTTGCCCCGGCTGCTCACGACCATCGATCTCGGGCCCCCGGTGCACCCGTCGAAGATGAGCCCACTCGAGCAGGCGCGCTTCGAGGGCGAGAAGAAGCTGTTGCAGAGCCTGCTGAGCTCCGGCATGCCGGTCGAGGCGATGGCCCAGCAACTGCGCATCCCTCGCGTGGAGCTCGACGCGCTCCTGCGCGAGCACGGGCTGGCCACCGCCACCGCGGCCTTCGCGGTGGCGCTGCCCGACGATCTGCTGGAGCGCGCCGAGCGCGTCGCTGTCTGAGCGCTAGGCCATGTACCCTCTCATCGAGACGAGTCAGGCGCCGTCTGCTCGTTGATCGCGGGCGCGCGCCACCTCGTTGACCAGGATCGACGCGTGTCGATCCGACCAGTAGAGCAGATCGCTGAGCTCTTTCATAAGTACGCCGACATGTTCCGGGACGGCGTCGGCGTGGTAGAAGTCAGTGTGGGTGTAGTGACCCCAAGCCTCCTGCAGTGTGCTTCTGATCTGGACCTCAACGGGGATGCCGACACTGTCTTCCGAAAAGGCTACGTTTACCACGGCCTCGAGATGGATGGCCCGATATCCAGTCGGCGAGGGAGTATCGATGAAGTCCTCGATTGTCGTGTCATCGACATAGACAGCCTGCTGTCGTCGAAGCAACCTGAGCAATGAGTAGCAGTCATCGAGCGTGGGACATACAACCCGCACGCGCGCAAGGTCACGCACCCGGTCGAATGCTTCGTCCACCGACCCGCATTGGTACTTCTCGGTCGCCTTCCGATAAAAACTCTTGAAGGACTTCGGCTCTCCCATGACGTAGAGCCCTTCGCGCACGCCGTAGCGCTCACTGAGGTCGTCGAGCAGATCGTTCAGCACCGATGTGATCTGCTTGTTTGCTCGCTGATATAAACGAGCGCGCTTGTCATATGCAGCCTTGGCTTCCTGTCGGCCAAAAGCCATCGCAGACTACGCCTCACCGGCTTCGACGTCCTCGCAGCGCAGCATCGGAACGGCTTCCAGGGGATCGCCGACGGCTTCCCGCGTATCCCACTCTGCGTGAATATGGGCGAGCGCCTCATCCCAGTTGCCCTTGACGTAGTTCGCAGCCGAGAACACCTGCTCGCCGACGCCCGCATCTTGGTCCCTGCGATTGAAGGCTGCCTCGCGTTCCTTGCGAATGAACAGTGGGTGAAGATCGCGAACCGCGGCGGGGTATATCCCTTTGACCATACCGTCGAAGTCTCCGGCCCGGAGCTCTTCCAATCGATCGTCCTCAAAGCCCCCGCGCATCTCGATGTAGAACGCCATCGTTCCGAGAATGAACTGGTCGGCGAACTTGAGCCACAATTTGCCGAGGAGCCGTCGTTGTTCCACACTCGCCTTGCGTGCATTGATGCCTTTAATCGCTTTGAGATAGATGCCCTTCTCGACCCGTATGTGCTCCGCGAGTAGATAGGGCACGAGCAGCTCGATCGGGGTGCGCGTATCGTTGAATATGTCTTCGTAGTATCCACCATCATCCTTGGATTGAAAGAGACTCTTCTTGTCCGCCCTCGCCTTGCCAGCATCGAAGTAGAATGCAAAAGCCGCTTGCGCGACGCGCTCATTGTCAATACGATGCTTGGCAAATTTTTTCTTCAAAGAAGCGTCACCGGCCGTGAGGGCATTCCACTCACCTCGCTTGCGCTCATAAAACCACGGAGGGCTGAGTTGCCGGAATTCATCGTGCAGGCGATTTTGAGTTAAGTCGTTCGATTGAAGATCTCGATGCTTGACGGCGTTTTGCCGGTTGTTGTAGAAGGTGATTTTCTCCTGCAACTCATCATCGGGGGCGGTAATGATTCGAGCCAATACGGAGGCGGTCGACGCGCCGCGCAGCAACTCGAGCGCATTGTGGAGGGATGCAGTCGTCTGGGCACCATTGACGATCTGCATGTTGGTGATCTCAACCGATGTGCGATCGCGCGATAGCTCGTATGAGTCACAGACGATCGCGATGCCGTTGTTGTAGTACCAGAAACGCTGCCGCCCCTCGGGACTCTCGAGCGTATGCTTGATGCCGACATTGACGCTGCCTCGAGCTTTGCCAGGCAGCAGAAAACGCAGGTTACGCATATATAGCTTGTAACCCCACTCCTCCGCAGCCTGAGCCAGCTCGTAACCGCTGAGCGTTGCCACAAGTGCCTTCGGCTCCTGCTGGTACTCGAAGTAACCCTTTTTCTCGAGCGTGAACGTCACCTTCGGCTTGGGCTGCGTGCCGCCTTCGCGACTCGAGCGCTTCTCGATTTCCTCGAGCAGCTCGTCGAGTTCCACCAGGACGATCTTGACCGCATCGCGTTTGAGGTCGTCCATGACACGCACCTCCTCTTCGCGGGCACCCTTGGTGAATGAGCCAGCCACAATCACGTATATGTGGACTGGTAGGTCGGGCTCGACCTGTTGCGCGCGATGAAGCTGGCGAGCGGCGCCGATCACCCTCGGCGCCGCGCTCGTCACCGCGCCTCCGCCGACCCTCAGCAGCCACCGGTAGGCGGTCTCGGCTTCGCGGACCACCTCGGCCCCAAACGATCTTGGCCTGGTCGCCCACTTCGCCTGGACGAGGATCGCGCGACGTTCGTCGTCTTCGATCCAGAAGGCATCAATGCCCTTATCGTGGCTTCCGCCGACATCGCAATACTCCAAGGCGTCCTCGTCGTCCACATCGAAGTATTCGCGCACCGCCACGTGCGCAAACGCGTCCCCGGTGTTCGAATACACCTCGCGATGCAGCTTCGTGACCTGGGCTCGGAGCTGTTTTAGAAGTCTTGCCTGGTCCATCCTCGCCTTTCGACTGTCGGATGTGTCATACGAGCGGGGACCCTAATACACCGATCGGACTGGAAAGATTCGACCCTCTCGCAGTCAATTTGATCTGCTCACAATCCCGTTCAGCGCAGGGAGCGCAGTACGGTTCTCGCATTCTCGGACGAACTGTGCTATTCTCGTCCTAGACTAAAAAGGCCGCCCAGGAGGTTTGCCGTGCACACCCGTGTCATCCCCGCCAACGAGGTCCGCATTCCCGAGCCGGTTGCCGGCGAGGCCGTCGTCATCCAGCGCTACGGCAAGACCTACGCGGCTGTGATCGACGCTGCGACGTTCGAGCTCCTCCAGCGTCTGCTCAGCATGTTCGGAGAGCATCAGCCCGCCGAGCTCTCGCTTTCAGATGCCGCGCTGGAGGTCCATCGCGCCTCCGAAGCCGGGGAGGACATTGATGAGTTCGACTTCAGCCTGCTCGACACGCACGCCGTAGCGTGAGCGCATCGCCACCGCCGCACCGCGGGCTGCGCGGGACCGTGCTCTGGGCATTCACCGCCTTCCAACCCGAGGCGCCATTCGAGCTCGTCGATATCAACGGCGACGATCGGCTCTATCCCGACGCGCCCGCGGTCGCGCATGCGATCAAGGATGGCGAGCTTGCCCAGGTGCCGAGATTCATGGTCGCGGCAAAGCTCCGCCCGCTGGTGATCCTGCAGGACCGTCCGCGTGGCGTCCTACCCGAGTACGCGGCGCTGAAGCTGACGCGCTTTACGAAGCTCCACACCGACGACCAGCAGCGCGTCCGCGATGGGCTGGAGCCGGCGCTCTTTCACCTGCCGCTCAACAAGGGCAAGTACGGTCTGACGCAGGAGAACGCAATCGACCTCAACTCGCTCGTGCGCGTCCACCAATCGGCGATCGTCACCAGCCCAGTCGGGCGCCTCGACGAGAACGAGATCGACGTTCTCGGGCGTCGCCTCGCCAGATTCCTCGACATCGACCTGGAGCCCGCCATCCGGGAAGGCGTCATCGAGCGCTGGGAGCAGCTGGTCGCCGCCCAGCGTGCCCGCCGCCGGCCGTCGAGCTGATTCATCCGGCTACCGAGCTGCCGCTCGCGGAAGCCGGATAGTCGCAGCCCGCTCAGCTACCGAGCTGCCGCTCGCGGAAGCCGGATAGTCGCAGCCCGCTCAGGCACTCATCATGTGCATCGCCGCCAGCCCCGCCCACTCCTCGTAAGGGGCGAAGAACTCGCGCACCTCGGGCTCCTGCGCACGCGCGTGGGGGTTGCCGCCACTGAGCGCGCGTCCCACCAGCTTCAGCAGGCCGACGTCGCCCGCCGGAACCTGGTCGTGGCGACCCTGGCCGTGCAACGCGAGCATCTCCACCGTCCACGGGCCGATGCCCGGGATCGCGCGCAGCCGTCGCCAGGTGCGCTCGTGATCGGAAGAGTGAAGGTCGATCCGCCCACGCGCTACTTCGCGGGCCACGCGCACCAGCGTGCGCGCCCGCGCGCCACCCAGGTCGAGCGATTGCAGCAGCGCCGGCGCCACGCCGGCGAGCGCCGCGGGGGTCGGCACATCGCGCAGATCGCCACCGCTGCGCCCCAGCCGCCGCACGATCCGCCGCTCGATCGCCGCGGCGCGCTCGAACTCGATCAGCTGCTCGCACACCGCCCACGCCAGCGCCTCCCACGGCTCGGGGCGCCGGCGCACCCGCAGCCAGGGTCGGCGGCGCACCGACTCGCCGATCAAAGGGTCGCGCGCGAAGCGGGTGTGGAACGCACGCAGGTCCTCGTCCACCCCGAGCGCGAAGCGCATCCGCGCGATCCCGTGCTCGGCAGCCTCGTCGGTGGGGGCGCTGGCATCGAACACCACCCGGTCGGCGGTTGGCTGCGCAACGCGCACCACCACCGGCTGCTCGCCGTGGTGGAGCAGGCGTTCGAGCACGCCCGCGCGGTGGCGCAGCACCCCGTCCACGCCACCGTGCGCCGGCAGGCGGTACGGCCACGGGGGCCGCACCTCTGTCTGCACTTCCGCCCCGGAGGCCACCATCCCCTGCGGGCGCGGCGCCACGCTTACGGCTGCGGCGTCAGTTGCGGCCACCGAGCAGGTGAACGTCCACGAGCAGCGAGCGGCTGCCGACGATCTGCACGAGCTCGCCCATGCCGCGTGAGCCGCGCCCTCCGCTCGCGCCGCGGCGACCCCCGCCCCGGCCGAGACCTCGCCGTGCGCCCGCGCGCACGAGCTCGCGGCGCCGTTGGCGGCGGTGGGCAAGACCCATCATCGCCGCACCCGCGACGAAGCTGCCGGCGGCCACGGCCGCGGCCTGCACAGCCGGCACCACCGTGCGGGCTGCCGTACGCTCGGGAAGCGGCCGGGCCGAAGACGCCACCACGACAGCGTCAACCTCCTCGGTGTCGCCGCTGACCGATCGCGGCACGTCAGGTTGGAGCGAGTCGCTCACACGCCGAAGTGTACGGAGCGCCTCGGACCCTACGCCGGAGCGAGCGCGGCGTCCTCGGGCAGGGCCTCGCCGGGCGTGCCGTCGAACACCCGCTCGTACATCCGGTAGCGCTTGACGACGCGGCCCCCCATCGCCTCCATGCCGCGGTTCATCGCCGTGTTGCTCTCGAGGATCCAGCCCATCTCGCCGCCCTTCTGGGGGCGCGCTTCGGCGGCGTCGAAGTGCATCTGGTAGAGCTTCGCCGCGATGCCGGTGTGCTGGTACTCGGGCTTGACGCCGAGGAAGCCCACGCGGACCCGATCGGTGATGCGGCCCTTGTTCAGAAAGTGCCACCAGCCGAAGGGGAAGAATTTGCCGTTCATCTTTGCGAGCACCTGGTTGAGGTCGGGGAAGGTCATCGCCATGCCCACCACCTCGCCGGTGTCTTCGCGCTCGGCGATCATGCACCAGTGCTTGTCGAACGCCAGCTGGATCTCCTGGGCGTAGGCGTCGAGATCCTTCTTGGAGTAGGGGACGAAATCCCAATTTTTCGACCATGCGGAGTTGTAGACGTCCGCGAACGCATCCATGTCTTTGCGCAGCTGGCGGCGGCGCATCGGCCGCACCCTGATCCCATGCTCGGACTGCGCCTTCTCCGCGAGCTCCCAGATGACGGGCAGCACCTTGTCGCGCTCTGTCACCTCGAGGTTCCACATCAACAGGTCCATCGCCTTGGTCATGCCGGCCTGCTCCATGCGCTGCTGGTAGTAGGGCGGGTGCCACGGCTGCTTGATCATTGGCCGAAGCTCGAAGCCTTCGATCAGCACGCCGCTCTCTTCGTTCATTGAGAAGTCCGCGGGGCCGACCATGCGCTCCATGCCCTTCGCCCGCAGCCACTCCTCGGCGGCGCTCAGCAGCGCCTCGATCGCCTCCTGATCGTCCTCGAACTCGAGGAAGCCGTACCAGCCCCAGCGCTTCTGCTGGTGGTCGTTGAAGGCCTGGTTGACCTGGGCGGTGATGCGGCCCACCACGCGCCCCTCCCGCCAGGCCAGGAAGTACTCGGCCTCCCCGTGGCTGAAGAAGGCGTTCAGGCGCCGGTTGAGAAAGACCCAGCGCTCGAGCTTGGGCAGAGGCACCCACAGAGGGTGGTTAGCATGCACTGCGAACGGGACGTCGATGAACTTCCGCAGCTCCCGCCAACCGGATACGGCTCTGACTTCGACACTCACAGTCACGGCACCCTACACACAGATCCCCACGGACGAAATGCCGACCACCGCAGACGATGCCCATACCTCCCGCGAAGGGGAGCCGGACCCTCACGAGGACATCCAGACCTCACGCGCAGCGCAGCCCGCCCCCCGCGACGTCTTCGCCAAGGCCCGCCACCATGAGCGCGCTGAGATCCTCGCCGCCGGGCGCGAGGCGGGCATCCTCCCCTACTTCCACGTGCTCACCTCCCCGGCGATGCCGGTGGTGGAGATGGAGGGGGCGCAGCGGATCATGCTGGGCTCCAACAACTACCTCGGGCTCACCGGCGACGAGCGCGTGCTGGCGGGCGCGCAGGAGGCGCTGCACCGCTACGGCACCGGCCTCACCGGCAGTCGCCCGTTGAACGGCACGACGCCGCTGCACCTCGAACTGGAGGCCGAGATCGCGCAGTGGATGGGCAGCGAGGACGCGCTCGTGTTCACGACCGGGCATCAGGCCAACCTCGGCACGCTCGGCACGATCCTCGGAGTCGGCGACACCGTGATCGCCGACTCCGGCGACCACGCCTCGATCCTCGACGGCTGTCTGCTCTCGCGCGCGAAGCTGCGCCCCTTCCGCCACAACCGGCTGGAGAAGCTCGAGAAGATGCTGGGGCGCGCGGAGGGCGACGGCGGCGGCGTGCTGGTGGTCGTGGACGGCGTCTTCTCGATGGAGGGCGACATCGCCCCGCTGAGCGACATCTGCGAGCTGTGCGAGCGCCACGGCGCGCGGCTGATGGTCGACGAGGCGCACGGCGCCGGGGTGCTGGGCGCGCGCGGCGCCGGCACCGCCGAGCTGCTCGGCCTGGAGGATCGCGTGGACCTGCGCGTCGGCACCTTCTCGAAGTCGCTCGCCTCCTGCGGCGGCTTCGTGGCGGGGCCCGCCGACGTGCTCGAGTACCTGCGCTACTACTCGCGCGCCTTCATCTTCACCGCCTCCGCGGTGCCCGCCGCGCTCGGCGCCGCGCTCGCCGCGCTGCGCGTGCTGCGCTCGCCCGACGGCGCGGCGCTACTCGCGCGAGTGCTCGAGAACGCCTGGCGCCTGCGCGACGGACTGGAGCAGCTGGGCTTCGCCGTGGTCGCCCCGCAGCGGCTGCCCGCCCGCCCGTCGGTCGCGGCTGCGCCAGGGGTGCGCACCGGCACGAGCGGCGCCCCGACGATCGTCACGCCGATCGTGCCGGTGCTCGTGGGCGACGACTGGAAGGCGGCGCTGCTGTGGCGCGCGCTGTACGACGAGGGCGTGTTCGTCAACACCGCGCTGCACCCCGCCGTGCCCCCGGGCGGAGCGCTGCTGCGCACTAGCGTGATGGCCACCCACGACGAGGCCGTGATCGATCGCGCGCTCGACGCCTTCGCGCGCGTCAAGCGCACGTTCGAGGCCGAGCATGGGCCGCTGCCAGGGCCGAGCGGGATCGAGCCGGCGGCTGAAGCCGACCGCGTACGGCTGGGCTGAACGCGATGCCCAGCGACACGTTGAGCGCTGCCGCGACCGAGCCACCCGAGTAATCCCCACCAAGCCAATGAGAAAAGAAAAAGGTCGCTTTTAGCGCACGATCTGTGTCAGATGTATTGACCACAGCCCCCCGCTGGCGTAGCTTGATAGGGCGCTTTGCATCAACGCTCGGAACTCGCTCAGTGTCGCCGGTAGAGGGGTGCCGAGGACAGGTCGAATGTCCAGTGAGCGAGCGATGAGCAATCGTTGCGGGCGCGCTACTCGTTAAAAATCAAGCAAGTATGTTGTGCGTCGCGGTTCCCCCCGCGGCGGGCAACGGGGAGTGAGATCCGATGAGCGCGACAGCGACGCTGGCCCCTGCCGGCCCTCAATACATGCGTGCCCTGGAGCGCGCCAACAAGGTGCGTCTCGCCCGCGCCGACCTCAAGCGACGAATCGCCACCGGGGAGCTCCCGGCCGCTGACGTGATCCTCCAATGCCCCTGGGAGGCGCACAGCATGACGATCGCCGACCTGCTGATGAGCCAGCGCCGCTGGGGCGAGAGCCGCTGCCGCAAGCTGCTTGCGCAGCTACAGATCTCCGAAACCAAGACCCTCGGGTCGCTCACCGACCGCCAAAGACAGACGCTCGCCACTGTATGCCGCGAGCAGGGCGCCATCCCCGCTCTCAGCCGGTGAGCAGGCCTTCCGCGCGGGGCTTTGGACCCCGCCGGCCACGCGGTGCTCGCACTCGCGGAGACGAGATGTTCTGTCGTGCGCCGGTCAGCCGCGCGCCCTGGGCGCGCGGCCGTTGTAACGGACAGCCCGAGGAGAGCTTCAGCTGCCACCAGCCGGCGAGCATCCCGATCAGGCCGAGGCGGGGACGCACCTCCCACACGCCGCAGCCACGTTCGCCGAGGTCGGCCACCCGCAGGCGCACGAACTTGTAGCGGCCCGGTTCCAGCCGCATCCGTTCCAGCTGATCGCGTGCACGCAACTCGAGCTCCGCGCGCTCGCGCGTCTGTTGCTGCGCGCGGCGTAGGCACACGACCAAGCGGTCGCGCTCACACTCCAGCTCGGCCAGGGAGAGCAGGCGCGGACCGGCGTACTCGGGAGCCCCGAGCGGAGCGGGGTGGACATGCGGGAAGCCGCGGGCGACGACCCCCGAAAGCTCGCCCTCCAGCCTCGCGACCTGCGCCCGGAGGGATTCGCGCGCGGCACGCTCGTCCGGAGCGCACCCGCGCTCGGGCGCCACCCGCGCCTCCATCCCCGCGCGGGTGAAGGGTGTCTTGCGATCGATCGTGATCTGCTCCGTTGCGACCACTTGCCCAGCTCCTCCTCGGCTCGTACGCTTCGCAGATTCTACCAGTGCCCGGGGCTCCATAAATCATCGGACCGAGGATCCGGGACGAACCCGTAAATAAACTCCTATCGTGGGCCTTCCAGCATCGCGCGGCACATCCACAGCGCCTCCTCGACGTGCAGTGTGGGCACGCCCGGAACCTGCAGTGTGAACAGCACCACCTCGTTCACGCCGGCGGCGGCGGCGTGAACGGGAGCGATCGCGCCGAACAGCACCGCCACCGCGCTATAGGCGTCTGCTACGACCAGCCGGCCCGCCGGCAGGAGGGATGCGCTGGCGGAACGGGGCCGCCCGCGAGCGGACAGCTCGGTGGGCTTGTCGGCGAGCGGGTCGGTTGGCGAGCGGCTGGGCGCAAGGGAGGGCGAGCCTCCGAATTGCTCGCCCTCGCGGCTGGAGCGAACGCCGAGCGGGCACTCTACGGTGGCGGCGTCGAGCGCCCACACCGGCACACCAGTGTCCACCAGCGTGATCAGCAGTACGTCGGCGAGCAGGTGGTTGGAGTGGAAGCCCCCCTGCATCATCCGGGCGAACATCGCCTCCTCGACGGGCGTCCGCACCACGTCGGGATCGAGCCCGATGTGCCGGAAGAACACGCGGTAGGCCGCCGGCACGGGGCGCTGTCGCAGACCGACCGCGTGCGCTCCGCCCCAGCGGTTGGAGAGCGCCGCCAAGCGCCGCTTCACCGCCGGTGGGGAAGCTCGGATGGCGCGCGCGACGTTCGAGCGGACATGGATCAGATGCAGCCCCGGGAGCTCTTCGGAGACCTCGCGCTCGCACCAGCCCCACGCGAGCTCGGGGCGCTCGAGCCGCTCACTCCGATTGCGCCCCGCGGCTGGTGCGGAGGCGGGGGGCTCGGGCATCACCGCGGCGCCCTGGAGTCGCGATCCCCGGGGATTTGGATCCCGCGCGCTCGGGTTCGGAGCCCAATCATCCCCATCACCGCGGCGGCCTCCACCCGCGCGCGGTGGCGGCCGCCACCAGCTCGCCGACGCGTTGGCGCAGCACGGCGGGCGTGGGCGTGGTGAGCAGGGCCTTGCTCTGCACGATCCCACCAGGGTAGGCGAACGTGATCTGGGGGCAACTCGCCATCGCGTACAGCCCGGGCAGCTCCCCTTCACTGTCGACGCCGACCGGGAAGGTCAGACCGCGGGAGCCCACCAGCGCGCGCAGCGAAGCGCGTTCGCCCTTGATCGCCACCGCGGCGAAGCGCACGCCGGAGAATCGGTGCCCACCCGCCCGCACGAGCGCCTGCATCTCGTCGAGCACCCCGTCGCAGGCGCTGGCGTCGACGAACAGCGCCAGCACCACCGGTCCCTGTTCGTAGAGCTGGCAGATATTGAGGATCCGCGGGCCCCTCACCGTGCAGGCAGCCCGCTTGGCGGGGCCCTCGTCGGGATGCGTGGCGACGTTGACGGAGCCCTGTAGATCGCTGGTGGCGAGCGGCGCCGCGAAGGGCGGCAACGGCCGGCCGGGCGCGATCCCCGCCAGCCCGTTGGACGGCGTGACAATCGTGTTGATCGTGATCAGGACGAGGATCACGATCGCCAGCAGCCCGATCCAGCGGCCCTGGCGCCGGGTGGCAACCAGCCCGCCGTGTCGCTCAGGCAGGCTCATGGCGCGGGCGTCGGCGTGCGCGGAGCGTGCGGAATCGTTTTCCGCCCGCCCGGAGGGTGATCCCCCGCCGCGCCAGTTCGCCGGGCTCCGCGAGCAGCAGCGCCGCGGGCAGCGCCACCAGCACGCCGACGAGCGAGACGCTCAGATCGATCAGCGTCACCACGCCGAAGTCGCGGAGCATGTCGATTTCGGAGAGGATCAGCACGCCGAAGCCGACGATCGCGGTGACGCCCGAGGCCGCGACGGCGGCGCCGGTGCGAGCGTAGGTGAGGCGCAGCGCCTCGGACAGCGACCGGCCGGCGCTCCGCTCTTCGCGCAAACGCTCGGAGAGCAGCACGCTGAACTCGGTGGAGACCGCGATCACGAGCGCGCTGAGGGTAACCGACATCGGATTGAGCGGCACCCTGATCGCGAACACCACGAGCGCCGACCAGCCGGTGGCGAGCAGCACCGGCAGCAGCGGCGCCAGCGCCCGTCGGCGATCGCCGCGGAAGGCGATCAGCAGCACCAGCGCCGCCGCGGCCAGCCCCGCGAGCAGCGTCAGCACGCGCCGCCACGGCGAGGCCACGAGCGCCCCCGACTGCGCGGCGAGGACGGGCAGGCCGACCAGCTGCACGCTCACCCCGCGCGGGGGGTGCAGCGCGGCGCGCATCGCTTCGATCACGTGCTGCTGTTCGTCGAGCGGCATCAGGCGAATGCCGAACGCCAGCGTGGCGACCCGCCGGTTGGCGGTGATCGCATTCTGGGAGAAGTACGCCGGGATCGTCCGCAGCAGGCCGTTCACCGCGGCGGCGGTTAGCTTCGGCGTCGTGGAGCTGGGCGTCGATGCGTTGGGCGTGGAGGGCGTGGCGGAGCCAGACGCCGGGGAGCTGGGCGTCGAAGGCGTGGCGGATTTAGGGGATTTCGATGATTTGGAGGGTGCGGTGGCGGTTGCGCTGGCGCCAATCGCTCCCCCTTCGAACAGCGTGGGCAGCGAGAAGGCGGGGCACAGCCGCGCTGTGCCGCAGCCGCGGGTGGAGGTGTAGCCGAAGCGCTTCAGCACGGCGTCCTGGTAGCGGCCCATCCATTCGATCGTCTTCGGGCTCGCGACGTTTTTGCCCGACACCATCAGATCGATTTCGCCGCCGACCCCGGAGGCACCCTCGAGCGCGTCGAGGTTGCGCAGCGATGGCAGGCTCTGGGGCACCAGCTTTTCCAGGTTGGTTTCGACGTGCGTCTGCGTGTCGAGGCCCCAGCCGAGCACGGCAAACACGAGACCGACGGCGATCACGCGGCCTGGGTTGCGCACCGCATACACGAGCGCCGCGCGCGAGAGCAGGCGGGTGAACGGATTGTCGCGCACCACCTCCTGCGCCCCGCGCCAGGCGGAGGCCAACCACCCGGCGAGGCGACTGTGACGCGGGCTCCACCGACCGACGCGCGCGAACGGCGTGGCGCCGCCGGCCACGGCGGAGGCGCCACCACCAACGGACCCGGCCAGCGTGGCAGCCCCGGCAGCGGCAGGCCCGACCGGCCCCGCGGCGCCCGCGAGCGCCAGCACCGCCGATCCGGCGGTGAGCGCGCAGAGCAGGGCGATCGCGATACCCACAACCAGCAGCAGGGCAAACCCGCGCACGGTGGGTACCGGCGAGAGCGTCATCACCAGCAGCGCGGCCGCTCCGGCAGCGGCAGCGGCGGCGATCGTGGGACCGGCGGCCGCGGCGGCGCGGCGGATCGCCGCCGGAGTGTCCGGCGCACCCTCCGCGCGCGCCTCGTGCATGCGCGACTGGAACTGGATCGCGTAGTCGACGGCGAGCCCCACCAGCACCGGCAGAACGGCCACCTGGGCGACGGTCAGCGAGGCGCCCACGGCGGCGAGCGCACCGAACGTGAGCGCGACGGCAAGCACGGCGACCGCCAGCGGCAGCAGCCGCGGGCGCCCGCGGAAGACGAGGCCGAGCGCGAGCGCCATCGCCAGCAGCACCGCCACCAGCAGCAGCTCGATCGAGTGCGTGATCGAGCCCGTGAGTTCGGCGACGATCACCGGCTGGCCGGTGAGCAGGTAGTGCTCGCCGTGCGCCAGGCGCCACTGTGGCATCGCCAGCGCGCGGCGGATCAGCGCGATCGTCCGCGTGCGCTGCGCTTCGCTCAACCCCGCCTTCATCCGCACCGAGATCAGCGCCGCTTCGCGGCCGGGGAAGAGGTAGGCAAAGCGCTGCTTGGGGGTGCCCGGCAGCTTCGCGGTGTTGTCGAACACGAGCGTGTACACGAAGCTCGGGTCGTTGAGCGTGGGCGGCGCGCTGAGGCCGTACTCGGCACCCAGCAGCTCGAGCTGCTGGGCGTAGCGTTCGCGCGTGATCTTGCCGGCTTCGGCCCCGAGCCTGCTCGCTTCGGCGGCGCCGCGGCCCTGGCTGAGCGCGAGACGGCTGACGGCCCGTTCGTTCTGGGCAGCCTCCTTCTCCGCCTGGCTGCCCTGCGTGGAGAGCATCCCGTCGATCTGTTCGACGGCCTCGTTGACGAAGGTGCCCGGGCCGATCACGACCTTCACGGTGCCCAGACGATCCAGCTGCGCACAGGGGCCGTTCACCCCCCCTCGCGCGGCAGCCCGGCGGCGGGGACCTTGCCCGCCAGGCACCCCTCGAGACCCAGCAGGCGGTCGATGTCCGCGCTCAGCAGCATGTCCTGGAGGTTGCCCTTCACCAGCACGTCCACCGGCTCTTCCCCGAACGAGCGGTAGTAGCGCTGGGTCGCTCGGTAGCCCGTGCTGGAGCGCCCGACGAAGGTGTCGGTCGCGGCACTCGGACGCAGACTCAGCGCCAGCGCGGCACCGCCCAGCCCGAGCAGGCCCATCACGACCACGACCAGCAACGGCCGGCGGGCGGCGCCACCGGCGAGGGCGGAGAGGAATCGAGCCGTAGACACAGTTACGAGGCTAACCGGTTACCCGGGTGGCAACGGTCGGTCAGTAATCCCGGCGGATGGCTCGCCGTTCCTGGCAAGGACGCAGTGAGCGAAATGTGCTGGCCGAAACGGGGATGCGAGCGTAGCGAGTGTCTCCCGGTTTCGGTACATGAGCGATCGAGGACGCCGCCAGGGGCGGCGAGACGCCGTCGGGACTACTCCATCCCCAGCGGGCCGGCTGATTCGCCGGAGAGGAACTGGCGCACGAAGGGGTTCTCCGAGGCGAACAGCTCGGCGGCGGGGCCCGATTCCACGATCCGCCCGCGCCACAGAATCGAGATGTGCTCGGCCACACGGCGCGCGGAGAGGATGTCGTGGGTGATCACCACGTAGGTGCCACCGTTCTCGGCGTGCACTTCCTTGATCAGCTCGCACAGCAGCGCGGTGCGTACGGGGTCGAGGCCGGAGTCGGGCTCGTCGAACAGCACGATCTCGGGGTCGAGCACCAGCGCACGGGCGAACCCGGCACGCTTGCGCATCCCCCCCGAGAGCTCGTTGGGCATCTTCTCGTTGGCGTCGCCGAGGCCCACCTCGCGCAGGCGCCGAGTAACGATCTCCGCGATCTCATCCTCGCCCTTCTCGGTGTGCTGGCGCAGGGGGAAGGCGACGTTGTCGTAGAGATTGAGCGAGCCAAACAGCGCCCCGTCCTGGAACAGCACCCCGAACTTCTTGCGCAGCTCGAAGAGGTCGTCGTCGGGGAGCGCGGGGATCGACTGCCCGGCGACGATCACGTCGCCCTGGTCGGGGTAGAGCAGGCCGACGATGTGCTTGATACACACCGACTTGCCGGTGCCGGAGGGGCCGAGGATCATCGACACCTGGCCTTCCGGGATGCCGAGGTTCAGCCCGCGCAGCACACGGTTGGAGCCGAACGCCTTGTGCACGTCGATGAACTCGATCGCGTCGGGGACGTCGCTGGGGCGGTTGGTACCGGCGTGATACTGGAAGTCCTCAGCCTCGGCCTCGTCGATCGTGTCGTGCTCGACGGCCATGCTCTAGCCCCCGATCCCCGCGTCCGCGGCAGCGTGGCGGGCGCAACGGTCGGTTGCGTGGACGGGCACGGACATGCTCAGCCCCCGATCGGGGCGCGTGGGTTGGCTCCCCAGAAGATCTGGGTTCCCAGCATTCCGATCACATGAACGAGTACGATATTCATAACCATTGACTTGGCCGTGGCCGTACCAACCCCTACGGGGCCTCCGGAGGCGTTGTAACCGTAGTAGCAGCCGACCAGCACGATCGCGGTGGCCATCACCATCGCCTTGATCAGGCTGTAGAGAAAGTCGGGGGGGTTCTGGAACTGCCAGAAGATCAGGAAGTAGCCGCCGGAGGACACCACCCCCACCTGCTGCACGACGGCGATGTAGGAGGCGAGGAAGGCGCCGCCGATCCCGGCGAGGTACAGGAACGGCAGCACCATCCATGCCGCCAGCAGACGGGTGGCGCAGAGGAAGGTCAGGGAGTCGATCCCCATCACCTCCAGCGCATCGATCTCGTCGGAGATGCGCATCGCGCCCAGCTCGGCCACGATTCCGGTGCCGACCTTCGCCGACATCATGTAGCCGAAGGCGTAGGGGATGATCTCGCGCAAGTCGCACCACGCCGTGAACACACCGGAGTAGGCGGGCGCCCCCGAGGCCTCCGTGAAGTAGGCGCCTTGGATCCCGCACTGCAGCCCGAGTATGAACATCAGCGACCAGATGATCAGCGTCGAGGAGATGATCAGGATGCCCGCTTGGCGCAGCGTCTCGCCAAAGAAGCGGAACACGCGCAGGCCGTAGACGTCGCCGATGATTTTGCCGCTGAAGCCGGCGATCTCGCCCGACGAGGCAATCCATTCACGGGGGATAGCCAGCCATTCATTCATCGCGGCGGCCTCTCGTCGCCTCTGGCTGCGTCCTCGATCGCTCGTGTGCAGGCCGAAACGGGGATGCGAGCGTAGCGAGTGTCTCCCGGCTTCGGCACACTTCGCTCACTGCGTCCTTGCCAGGAACGACGAGCGATCCGCCGGAGGCGTCCGTACAAGACACCACGAGTGCTGATTGTCGGCCGGGTCATTTGATCACCAGGATCTGGGGGTGCGTGGCGAGCAGCGTCTGCTCGAAGACGTAGTCGAACGCGAACACCGCGAGGAAGGTGATGACCACCGCCTGGTTGACGGCACGGCCGACGCCCTCGGCGCCACCCGAGGCGGTCATGCCCTTGTAGCAGCACACGATCGCGATGATCGCCCCGTAAAGCGTCGCCTTCAACGCCGAGCCCCACATGTCGGTCGTGTCGGCGTTCGCGAAGAACGTGTTCCAGAACGGCCCCAGCGGATAGCCGTTGACGACCTCGGCGAGCAGCCCGCCGAAGATGCCGAACAGGATCGCGTAGATGTTGAACAGCCCCGTGACCAGCATCAACGCGAGAAAGCGCGGCACCACCAGATTCTTGATCGGGTCGACGCCCAGCACCTGCAGGGCGTCGAGCTCCTCGCGGATCTTGCGTGCACCGAGGTCGGCGGTGATCGCCGTGCCGGCGACCCCGGCGAGCACGATCGCGGTCACGTCGGGGCCGATCTCGCGCACGGCACCGAGCACGAAGAACCCGCCCAGGCGGTCCAGCGCGCCAAACAGCGTAAGGAAGTTGGCCGCCTGCAGACCGGGCGCGGCGTAGTCGATGCACACCGTGGACACCAACAGCGGAAACCAGCACAGACGCAGCGCGAACAGGAACTGCGAGACGAACTCGCCGCCATAGGGGTAGGGAGGTCGCAGCGCGGACTTGATGGTCCTGCCGGTCAGGATCATCATGTCGCCGACTTCCTCGATGAAGTTCCTCGTTGGGAGGAACGCCCGCTCCGCCGCACTACGTACCACTGCGCTACCTACCCCTCCTCGGGTGACCAGTACACCGGCAGTGTACGCCGGTACTGGAACTCTACGCGATGCGCTGGCGTCGCGCCACCCCTTTCTCGCGCAGCCGCTGATATCGTGATCGCGCGGTGAGGGGGAGTCACGTACTCAGAATGGCGGTACTCGGACTCTGCGGGGCGCTGGCAGGGACGCTCGCGGCCGGCTGCGGGGGATCGCGCCAGCAGGACGCCGGCGAACCAAAAGCCCACTACGCGGTGCGGGTCACGCACGCCAGCTTCCCCGCCAGGCAGGCGGTGGCACGGCCGGCACGGATGGTGGTGGACGTGCGCAACACCAGCGCACGCACACTGCCGGATGTGACGGTGGCGGTGACGTCGTTCGACTATCTCAGCAACTACCCCAACCTGGCCAGCCGTCGGCGCCCGATCTGGATCGTCAACCAGGGCCCGGGCCAGATCGCCAAGCCACCGGTCGAAACGGTGCAGGTGGACCCGCCCGGCAGCGGCACGACGGCCAACTACGACATTTGGGCGCTCGGTCCACTGGCGCCGGGAGCGACGCGCAGCTTCGTTTGGAACGTGTCGCCCGTCAAGCCGGGGACGTACAGGGTCTCCTACCGGGTGTACGCGGGCCTCAACGGGAGGGCGCAGGCGGTACTCGCCGACGGCTCCCCGCCGGCGGGGAGCTTCGCGGTCAACGTCGCCGCCACCCCGCCGCCGACCCACGTGAACCCGACGACCGGCAAGGTCGTCGCCGGTCCGTACGTACCCTCGGAAGAGTAGGGCCCGTCGCCGCCGGGCGCGGAGGACCGAAGCCGGGAGACCGCCCCTCCAAGGACACCCGCGGGCATCACCATTTGGCCCGCTGTCGAAAGATCGCACGCGGGATTTCGCCAACGGGGCGATACCCGGGCACGCGGAGAGGTCTACGATTCATGGTCGGCCCGATCCTCGGCGGGATCGGCCTGCGCAGGGCCGGGCGGCAACGCCCCCAGGCTTCGGGCGCCCACCCACATATAGATTCGCGACGAGGAGGAACAGAACCCCCCCATGCCCCGCACACGCCAGCAGAACGTCACAGCCGCACAGTGGAGCGCCAACGGCAGCGCCCTCGGCTCGCTCGACCTGACCCTCCCCGGCAACCAGGTGTTCGCCTCCAATGTGTTCAGCCCGGTCGTCCAGCGCCAGCGCCTGCCGAAGGACGTGTACAAGGCGCTGAAGAAGACGCTCGAGCGCGGCGAGGCGCTCGACACCTCGCTGGCGGACGCCGTGGCGCAGGCGATGAAGGAGTGGGCGCTGGAGCGCGGCGCCACGCACTACACGCACTGGTTTCAGCCACTGACGGGCTCCACCGCCGAGAAGCACGACTCCTTCTACGGCCCCGTCGGCGACGGCACCGCGATCGCGGAGTTCTCCGGCAAGGAGCTCATCCAGGGCGAGCCCGACGCCTCGTCGTTTCCCACCGGCGGCATCCGCGCCACCTTCGAGGCGCGCGGCTACACCGCCTGGGACCCCACTTCGCCGGCCTTCCTGCTGGAGAACCCCAACGGCGCGCTGCTGTGCATCCCCACTGCGTTCACCTCCTGGACGGGCGAGGCGCTCGACCACAAGATCCCGCTGCTGCGCTCGATGGACGCGCTCTCCGGCGCGGCGATCCGCGCGCTGAAGCTGCTCGGCGTGGAGGACGCGCGCAGGGTCTTCACCACGGTGGGCCCCGAGCAGGAGTACTTCCTGATCGACGAGCAGTACTACTTCGAGCGCCCCGACCTGCTGACGACCGGGCGCACGCTGTTCGGCGCCAAGCCGCCCAAGGGCCACGAGCTCGACGACCACTACTTCGGCTCGATCCCCGAGCGGATCCTCGCGTACATGCTGGAGACCGAGCGCGAGCTCGCGAAGCTGGGCGTGCCCGTCAAGACCCGCCACAACGAGGTTGCCCCCAACCAGTACGAGCTGGCGCCGATCTTCGAGAACTCCAACGTCGGCAGCGACCACCAGCAGCTGACGATGCAGGTGATGCAGAACGTGGCGCGCCGCTACGGCCTAGTGTGTCTGCTGCACGAGAAGCCGTTCGCCGGCGTCAACGGGTCGGGCAAGCACAACAACTGGTCGATGGGCACCGACACGGGCGCCAACCTGCTCGAGCCCGGCGACACCCCGCACGAGAACCTGCAGTTCCTGTTCTTCTGCGCGGCGGTCATCCAGGCCGTCAACGCCCATCAGGCGCTGCTGCGCGCGTCGATCGCCTCGCCCGGCCAGGACCACCGGCTCGGCGCCAACGAGGCGCCGCCGGCGATCATCTCGATCTTCCTCGGCTCCGAGCTCGAGCGCGTGTTCGGCGCGATCGAGGCGGGCAAGGCACAGACCTCGAAACCCGGCTCGTTCCTCGGCCTCGGCACGCCGGTGCTGCCACCGCTGCCGCTGCACGGCGGCGACCGCAACCGCACCTCGCCGTTCGCGTTCACCGGCAACAAGTTCGAGTTCCGCGCGCTGGGGTCGAGCATGTCGCTGGCGCTGCCCAACACCGTGCTCAACACGATCGTCGCCGAGGCGATCGACGACCTGGCCGACAAGCTCGCCGCGGCGATGAAAGGCTCGGGCGTCAACCTCGAGAAGGCACTGACCAAAGTCGTCCAAGAGAGCTACGCCGCCAACAAACAGGTCGTGTTCGGCGGCGACAACTACTCCGAGGCGTGGCACAAGGAGGCCGAGAAGCGCGGCCTCGCCAATCTGCGCTCGACGCCCGACGCGTTGCCGTGGCTGGTGGATAAAGGCACCGTCGCGCTGTTCAAGAAGTACAAGGTGCTCTCCAAGCGCGAGCTGGAGTCTCGCTACGAGGTGTTCACCGAGCAGTACGCGGTGAAGCTCAACATCGAGGCCGAGACCGCGGCGGCGATCGCCCGCACGATGCTGCTGCCGGCGGCGGTGCGCTACCTCAACGAATTGAAGGCGAGCGGCCTGGAGGAGCTGATCGGGGAGGTCGAGCCGCTGGTGAAGGAGCTGCACTTCAACCTGCTGAAGCTGGAGGACGCCAACCTCGCCGACAACCAGCCCGACGAGTCGGCGCCCAAGTGGGCGCTCTACATGCGCGACAAGGTGCTCACCGCGATGGACGACGTGCGCGAAGTCGCCGACCGCCTCGAGGGCATCGTGCCGGACGATCTGTGGCCCTTGCCGAAGTACTCGGAGATGCTCTTCATCAAGTAGCCCTTGCCCGCGGGGCCAGCCGCGCGAGCACCTCTGCGCGGTCGGTGCCATGGGCGCGCAGCACGCGATCGAACTCCTCGCCGTAGATGCGCATTACGGCGAGGAGCAGGTCCTTGGTGCCTACGCCCCCGGCGCCCCTCTGCGCGGCGATCTCGACCGCCTGCTCGCTCACCAGCGCGACGGGATCGCGCTCGGCGCCGCCGGCCGCGGAGGCCAGGACGTCGGGTTCGCGCTCGTGGCGCTCGCCATCCTCCGTTTCGAATGGCCCCTCGCTGACGCCCAGCGCCTGCAGCGCGATTCCCGACTCGCCGTGCAGGCGCAGCACGCGCAGCCAGCGCTCGGCCTCGCCCTCGGGAGTGCGCGCGAACGGCATCGCTGTGGCGGCGATTCCAAGCGCCATCGCCGCGTCGGGGGCGAGCGTGGCGGTGGTGCTCATGACGTCGCCCCCACCATGGTCCCCACCCCGGCCTGCCCGCGCGCGAGCGCCGTCGGCAAATGGGTGACGCTGTCGCGCCGCAGCCTCACGCTCGGCGGCCCGCCGACGGCAAGATGCAGCTCGACGATCGCGGTGCCCGCTTGGCCCGCGGCGTGACGCGCATTGGCGATCAGTTCGGGGATCTCGCCCCGTTGCACCCCGCAGGCGAGCAGCAGTTGCTCGGCGCGGCGGTTCGAGGGCATCTCGCGGTCGAGCTCCAGCTCCTCGAGGAGCACCGCCGGCGCGGCGGGTTCCCCAGCGATGTTGAGCACACAGGCGGCCATATCGTCAGAGCGTGTATCGGTCGCTTCGGCCACGCGCTCAAGCAGCTGGGTTGCATTCGCCTCCGGCCCGAGCGCGGCGAGCGTGCGCGAGAGCCGTCCCGCGCCGAACAGCTGGCCGCCGGTGCGCGCCTCGGTGACGCCGTCGGTGAAGAAGCACACCTGTGCCCCGCCGGGCACCGCCACCGTGGTTTGGCGCAAGCCGGTGCGCATGCCCGCGCCGATCGGCGGTGCGGCACACACGGTGATCGACCCCACTGAGTGCGAACCGATCACCAGCGGCGGCGGGTGGCCGGCGCAGCTGTACACCAGGGTGCGCTCGTCCGGATCGTAGGTGGCCACCACGACGGTGGCGAACGATCCGCCGAGTTGGCGCTCCAGCACGCTCTCCGCCGTCTGCACCGCGACCCGCGGCGAAAGACCGGCCTCGAGGTAGGCGCGCAGGGTGAAGCGCACGAGCGCAGTGTGCGGCAGCGCCTGGCGACCGTGTCCTGAGATGTCTCCGAGGATCACCGCCACCCTACCGTCCGCGAGCAGGAACACGTCGTAGAAGTCGCCCCCCGCGCCGGGGCCGTCCGCCGGCCGGTAGGCCGCCGAGGTGCCGACCACGCCGAGGCGCGGGGGCGTCACCGGCAGCAGTGCGGCCTGCAGCAGACCCACGTCCTCGAGCAGTTCGCCGCGCTGGCGCTCCAGTAGCCGCGCGCGCAGCGCGGCCAGCCACGAGCGCGTGCCGAGCGCAAGCGAGAGCGACAGCAACAGCCCGAGCAGCAACCGCACCGGCAGGGGCACCACATCGGCGATCTTGGTGATCGAGGTGACCAGCGGCGAGCTGCGCGGCTGCGCCGCCGGGTGTGGTTTTGCCGCTCCCCGGTGCGCGCCATGCGTCGCACCCCGCCGCAGCGCCTTGGTCCCTGCACCCGCCGCTCCGGCGAGCGCTCGCGGCGAGGAGGCGGCGCTGTGCCCCGTCGCGCCACGCGCCCCACTCCCCCTGCCGCTCCGCCTGGTGGCGTGGTGGCGTGCGCGATCGGTGCCCCCCGCACCATGATGGGTGTGGGCGGGAACGCCGGTTCGAGTGCTGCCTTTGACCTGTGGCGATGTCGTCGCGGCACTCGTCGGGGTTGCGGTGAGAGTCGGCGTCGCGACGGTCGTGGGCGCGCTCGACGAGACATCAACGGTCGGAGTGGAAGTGGTTGGTGCCGGCGCCGAGGCCGTGGTTGACGAGGTGGTGGTCGACGAGGTGGAGCCGGTGGTGGAACCCGAGTGCGAGGTGCCCGCAGCCGTGGATTGCGACTGGCTTTCTGCGTCCCGTCGTTCATGGCTCTTGGTGTGCTGCGTCTCAGCCGTCGCTTCGTGCCGCCCACCGCCGCCGCCGCGCTGTTCACGGTTGCCTGCGCCCCCCTGCGCCTTCGCCGCACCACTCCCACGACTCTGCTGTCCACGGCCACTGCCTTGCGGCTGCGTTTGCGTTTCCGTTGGCTGCGTCTGCGTTTGAGTGCCCTGCCCCTGAGCTTCCCCACCCTGCGCTTCGCCGCCTCCGGCACCCTGCTGTTCGTGACCGTCCCCGCCGTGGCCTTGTTCGTGGCCGCCGCCCCGCTGTTCAGAGCCTTCGGCTCCCTGATGGGAATGACTCCCCCAGCCTCCCTGCCCGCCAGCTTCCGGGTGGGCACCGGCGATCGGGATGTACGCCGTCAGCGCAAGCGCACAGCCAGCGGCAATCGCGCCGCACTGTCGGCGTCGGTCAGCTGAGAGACGCGCCATGTTCCCGCGCGCTTGCGAGCGCCTGATCGAGCGCGGGAAAGATCGTGAAGGCACCATCCATCCCGGCGAACTCGAAGATCTGCAGAACGTCGCTGTCGGGGCAGACGATCGCCAGCCGCTCGCCGGCGCCGAGCCCCCGCTTGACCGCGACGAGCACGCCCAGCGCGGTCGAGTCCATGAAGGTCGTGTCTGAGAGGTCGAGGACCACCAGGGTGTATCCGGCCTGCAGTGCGTCGAGCAGCATCCACTTCAGACGGGGCGCTGTCGAGAGGTCGAGCTCGCCCTCGACCGCGATCGCGCAGGTGTGCTCATCGAGCTCGTGCTGCACGATCTCGAACGCCGTCACACGCGCGGCCCGCGCCCCGGGAACCGGGTACTGTGAACGGTTGGATGTGTCGACCGAGCTAGGCATCGTGGCCTCCTTCACGCGGGGTGATGTGGTCCACGAGCGCGACGTCGTCCATACGTCCCCGCGCGTGTGAGGATCTTGTCGGCCGCCGGCTGCCGGTCTTGATGGAGGGACTGGATGATCGAACAATCGTCCAGGCGGCGTGAGATGTGGCGATCTGCCTCCTACCCGGCCCACAGCGACTGGTCCTCCTCGCCCAGCCGCCACACCCCGGCGGCGAGCCCATAGCGGCGGGCGATCGCGACGCGAGCGAGGATCGCGCGCGCATCCATGTACCAGACGCGGTGCGAGACGCCACCCCGAACGTACGTGAAGGTCATCTCACCCGAGGAGGGGTCCCGCGCCGGCGCGACGCCGGCCGACTGGGCCAGCGCGAGCGCGCCGGCGTACTGCAACGCGGTGGCTCGAGGAGATCCCGCCCCGTCGTCGTCGCCACCACCACGGCCACTACCACCACCACGTAAGCGCCCACGCCCACCGGGTACCGGCCAGTCGAGGCCGTACATCGGCACCCCGAGCACGCAGCGCCCCGCGTGTCGCAGCGAAGCCACGTAGCGGGCGACGCCCCGTACGAAGGAGAGCGGCGCGATCGGCCCGGGCCCGGAGCCTTCCCAGTGGGGACCCCAGGCCATCACGAACACGGTGTCGGCGGCGGCGGAGAGCGCGCGGTCGTCGTAGAAGCCGACGGCGGGACGGGGAACGGCTTCGCGCGTGACGCCGACCACATCGACGGCGAGCTTGCGCCCCTCGGCGTGCAGACGCACCGCGAGTGCGGCGACGAACGCGGTGAGCGCAGTCCGATCGCGGGCGCCGTCGTTCTCGAGGTCGAGGTTGAGCCCGGCGTAGGAGGGCTCGTCCGCGAGCCCCACCAGCCGCGCGAACACACGCGCGCGCAGCGCGGGCTGCGTGAGGATGCGGTGCACGAGCGCCCCGTTCTGGCAGGAGAAACGCGGCATCTCGACCAGCCCGTGCGCGGCGGCGTAGGCATCGACTTCTGCGTCGGTGGCACCCACCACCTCGCCGCCGGAGGAGCATTCGAAGTAGGTCGGGTACACCACTCCGATCGCCCCGACGTGCGCCTGCAGATCGGCGAACGAGTCGGAGGCGCCAGTCAGCATGAACGCTTGCAGTTGCTGAGCAGTCGCTGTGGCCGGGACCGGCAGCAGCACTGCAACGCACATCAGGATCAGACGGAGCCTCACGGGAGCGGGGTTGTGAACCTCAACCGCCCAGCTGGGGCAGTTCCCAGATGGACTGGTCCTCGGAGCCGAGATGCCACAGCCCGATCCCGAGACCGAGCGATTCGGCGAGTTGGGCGCGCACCCCCAGCGACTGCTGGTCGGTGTACCAGACTTCGTGGTGCACACCGCTGGAGTCGGTGTAGGAGAAGTGCGGTTCGGCCGCCGTCGGTTCCCATTCGCTCAGCGCCCCGAACTCGCTCTGCTCCGCCGTCACATTGTCGAACTCCAGCGGCGTGGCGGGGTTGGCGGAGCCGCCGCCGCCCGGCCAGTCGAGCCCGTACATCGGCATCCCGAGGACGAACTTGCTCTTGTTGGGCATCGTCGCGGTGTAGTCGGCGACCTTCGTGAACCACGGCAGTTCGGCCAGCCCGCCCGGCGTGGAGGTGGTCCAGTGCAGGCCCCAGTCGAGCACGAAGATGTAGTCGGAGGGAACCGACAGGGCAGCGTCGTTGTACATCGCGGCGCGCCCCGTCGTGACGTTGTAGTACTTGGCGGTGACCACCGTCGAGAGTTTGTCGCCGATCGAGTGCAGCCGCGCGGCGAGCGCGGTGATCCAGGCGGTGAACGGTTCGCGCTCGGCCGGGGGGGCGCCCTCGAAGTCGACCTGGATGCCGGCGTAGCCATTGCTTTCGCACAGCGACGCGAGTTGGTCGATCATGTGTTCCCCCGCGGCCGGTTCATTGAGGATCTGTTCCTCGTCGGCCGGGTTCTGGCAGTTCAGGCGCGGCATCACGGCGACCTGGCGCGCGCGCGCCCAGCCGGTGACCAGCGGCCAGTCGCTGCCGGTGACGGTGCCGCCGCGACCGCAGTTGAAGTACGTGGGATACACCACCCCGATCTGCTGGTAGTGGGCCTCGAGGTCGAAGAAGCTCTGGTCGGTCGAGGCCAGCAGGAAGGCCTGCACGTTGCCGTACGTGGGCGGCGGATCGGAGGTTTCCACTGTCAGCGGCGCGGTCGGCGCGCTGATCGCCCCGAGCGAGTCCACGGCCACGACGGTGATCCGATAGCTGGTCGAAGGCGCCAGCTCGGCGAGCGAGATTTCCGGCGCGGACACCTGGCCGACGGGGATTTCGTTGCGGAAGACGCGGTAGCCCACGATGTTGCCGCTCACCGGCGTGGAGGGCGACCAGGCGAGCGCGGCGGAGGAGGCGCTCACTTCGGTGCTGTGCAGATCGCCCGGCGTGGAGGGCGGCGTGTGGGTCGTGAACACCGCCACTTCGGGCGCGGGCGCGCTGAGGTAGCCGTAGGAGTCCAGCGCGCGCACGGTGAAGGTGTAGTGACGCTCGGAGGCCAGCGTGACCGTCGTGACCTGGCCGTCGACCACGCCCTCGGGGACGCCGTTCTCGAACAGGAGATACCCGACGAGGCGCGCGCCGTTGGCGGCACCCGCCTGCCAGGAGAGCGTGGCGGAGGTATCGGTGACGCGATCGGCGGAGATCAGCGCGGGACCCTCGGGCGGGGTGTGGGTGGTGGTGAGGGAGAGTTCCGGCGTGCGCGCGCTTTCGCGGTGGTCGGCGTCAACGGCTGCAACCGCAAGGTGGTAGGTGCGCAGCGAGGAGAGGTGGGTGAGGCGCATCGAGTCCTGCGAGGTCTGACCGAGCAGCGCGCCGTCGCGGTAGACGCGGTAGCCGATGATCCGCGCCGAGCCGGGGGTGGCCGGCACCCACCAGAGCGTGGCGCCCGCTTCGCTGACTTCGGAGACGCTGAGCTGGCCGGGCACGCCGGGGCCGGTGTCGCCGACGACTGCCGCCGTCCGTTTCCCGCCCCGGCTGACGCGTATGGCGATCCGCAGCGCCCTGCTGGGCCTGCCGAGCCGCCCGCGGGTGTCGACGGCGGTGACCGTGATGCGGTGCGCGCGGTAGAGGTTGAACTTGACGATGTACACGCGCCCGGGGGTCTGCCCGGCGACGACGCCGTCGCACCTGATGCGGTAGCCCTCGACGGGGGCCGAGCCGCGCCGGGCGGGACTCCACGTGATGCGCACGCCGGTGTTGGTGTCCGCGAGCACGCGCACCCCTCGCACCCGGCTGGGCAGGCGCACGGCGTGACGATGCCCGTGGTGACCCGGCCGGCGCGCGGCTGCGAGATGCCCATGGTGGGCGGGCGCGGCAAGTGAGATCGCGGCGACCGTCGCCGCCAGCACGCCGCTCACCGCGCGCCCCCTTCCGGTTCGCCGCTGAGCTCATAAGCGGTGCGTAGGCCAAGCCTCGCCAGGACGCAAGGAGCGAAGTGTGCTGGCCGAAACGGGGATGCGAGCGAAGCGAGTGTCTCCCGGCTTCGGTACACGAGCGACTGAGGACGCCGCGAGGAGCCGGCATACGCGCCGCTCACCGCGCGCCCCCTTCCGGTTCGCCCGTAATCAACACCGCCGGCGCGTGCGCCTTTTCTTCGCGCGTCTGGTGTTCGGCGAGCGCCGACACGCCCACCTGCGGGGTGAGGATACGCGCGACCGGCGCGAACACGTCACGCTCCAGGCGGGAGGCCCCGGGCGGATAGCGAGAGGGTTGGGAGGAGGCGCTGCGCGCGGGTGCTGTCTCGGCAGAACCATCCGCTCGAGGCGGACGACCAGCGTCGCCGGCGCGCGCGCCAGCGAGGGCGCGAGCAGCACCACCGGCAGCAGCGAGAGCGGCAGTAGCAGCATCGCGAGCCCGCGCCGAAGCGTGACGCCGGCCGCCGTTGGCCGTACCGCTGGGAGCTCCTCCACAGCCATCCCCTACCCCCCCTCCCCCCTGCGCCCAGACCGGCCGTGGCGGGTCGCGTGCCCCAGGCGGCGGTGCGGCACGTGGCGATCGCGTAGTAGGTCTGCCACAGCATGATCCCGAGGTAGAAGAAGACGAACAGGATCCCGTACAGCCACAGCACGTTGTAGCGGTCCTGGAAGAGCAGGAAGTAGAAGGAGTAGACGAGCGCCAGCGCGTAGATCCCGGCGAGGTAGGTGAGTGGCAGCACACCGTGGTGGGTGACCAGGGGCGCCCACACGAGCGAGTGCAGCGCGGCGATCGGCGCGAGCAACGGCAGCAGGATGCTCATGTACGCGAAGATCGCGGCGATCGGGTGCTTGCGCCAGATGAATTTGGCGACCAGCAGCGACTCGCGCGTCCACGAGCGCTTCCAACGGGTCTGCTGGATCAGGAAGGCGCGGAAGGTGACGGGCACGATCGTGTGCGAGATGGCGCGGCGTTCGTAGAGGATGCGCCAGTCGCGCAGCACGCAGTTGGTCAGCGAGCGGTCATCGCCGAAGGTCGACTCCACGCCGAGGAATGTCTGATTCTCCCACCACTCCAGCCGCGGCAGGATCGCCTCGCGCCGGTAGGCGGAGAAGCAGCCCGACAGCAGGTGACGGCGCCGAACACCGATTCGGCGGCCTTCACCACGCGGAAGGCAACGAAGTAGCGCACCGCCTGCATGCGGGTGATCCAGGAGTCGCGCACGTTGAGCACGTCGGCGTGCCCGCACACCGCCCCGACGCGGGGGTCGGCGAGCGGCTGCACCAGCAGTTTGAGCGCCTGCGGCTCGACCGTGGAGTCGGAGTCGACGAACACGATCACCTCTGCTGAGGTGGCGCGGATGCCGGCCGCCATCGCCGCGCGCTTGCCGCGGTTGTCGGGGAAGTTGATCACGCTCACGCGCCCTTTCGACTCGGTCGAGACGCGCCGCATCTCCGCGAGCGTGTTGTCGGTGGAGCCGTCATTGACCGCGACCAGCTCCAGCTTCTCGGGCGGGTAGTCGAGCTCCAGCAGCGAGCGCAGCGAGTCGGCGATCGCCTCCTCCTCGTTGAAGCCCGGCATCACGATCGCGATCCGCGGCTCCAGGCCGGCGTCCGGACGGGTGCGGTAGAAGAGGCTGAACACGAAGCGCGAGACGATGTATGCCGCGACCGTGAGCGAGTAGACGCCGAAGAACACGTTGGTGAACAGCAGCCCCGCGAAGGCCGCCTTGTAGGCCATCACGGCGGCCAGCAGCAACAACAGGTAGAGGCCGGCCAGCCCCTTCAGGATGCGGTTCGTGGTGATGTTGCGAAAGCGCATCGGCTCAGGGGGTGAAGCGCATCAAGCCGGCGTCGCGACGGCGGTAGGTGCAGTCGAGCACCGCGGGGCAGCGCTCCAGCCACTCGTAGTCGTGATCGGGGTGCAGCGTGGTGAGGATCGCCAGGTCGTAGCTCTCGGGAACGAGGGTCGGGCCGCCGGACAGCCTCGCCGGGGAGCCTGGTCGGCTGGCTCCAAGCCCTCTCCGGCGGGAGCTGCCATCCCGGTCAGGCATCCACCGCTCACCTCCAGTGTCGGCACGAGCGGGTCGTGGTAGTCGACGTGCGCGCCCTCGGCGCGTAGACGGGCGACGATCTCCAGGGCCGGCGACTCGCGCGTGTCGGCGACGCCGGGCTTGTAGGAGATGCCGACGACCAGCACGCGTGCCTCCGGTAGGGGGCGCTCCAGCCCGACCAGCACTTCGTGTGCGCGCCACGCCACGTGTCGGGGACGCCCGGCGAGCTTGCGCAGCGCCTCCTCCGCCATCTTCGCGGGGCGCCCGCGCTCGCGCAGATCGTGCAGCAGGTAGTGGGGATCGACCGCGATGCAGCGCCCCCCCACCCCCGCGGAGGGGTAGTGCGGCATGAAGCCATAGGGCTTGGTCGCGGCGCCTTCGATCACCTCGATCGGGTCCAGCCCGTGCGCCTCGCACGCTTCGGCGAGCTCGAAGGCGAGCGCGATGTTGACGGCGCGGAAGGTGTTCTCGTGCAGCTTCACCAGCTCGGCGGCCTCGGGCGAGGAGACGCGGTGCAGGCGCTTGCAGGTGTGGCGCAGCACGCTCGCGGCGCGCGTGGTGCACTCCTCGGTGACACCGCCCAGCACGCGCGGGGTCTTCAGCTGCTCGTGGTCGCTCACGCCGGGGTCGATCCGCTCGGGGGCGAACGCCACGAACACGTCCTCGCCGACCCGCAGCCCGCGCTCGGCGAGCGGCTCGGCGAGCAGCTCGCGGGTGGTGCCCACGTAGGTGGTCGAGGTCAGCACCAGCGTCTGCCCGGGACGGGCGTGGCGGACGACCGAGGCGCACGCCTGGCGCAGGATCCGCGGGTCGGGCCGCAGCTGCTCGTCGACCGGCGTGGGCACGCAGATCAGCACTAGGTCTGCGGCGTCGAGCGCCTTGATGCGGTTGGTGAGCACGAACCCGTCGCTCGCCAGATGCCGAGCCAGGTCACGCTGTTCGGACTCCAGCAGCTCTGCCTCCCCGTTGCGGATCGCGCTCAAACGGGGACCGCTGACGTCGATCCCGACGATCCGGCAGCCAGCGCCCCGCAGCGCGATCGCGGTCGGCAGCCCAACGTAGCCAAGCCCCACGACGGCCACGACGGTGTGACCGGCGCGCTTGGAGCGGTTTGGAGTTGCGCGGCGGCGGGTAGCCTGGGAGGAGGCGAGCACGGCGACTGGCTCTGGCATGGAGGCGGTTGGCTGTGGCATGGAGGTCCTCTCCTGGCTGTAGAGGGTCGGGGGTGGACCGGCAGTGGCCGTGCAGAATGGTCGCTCGCACGCCGAGTTTCACGGCGCTTGGACGAGTGGTTGACAGGCATCCCAAAGAGTGAGACCAACTTGTCGTTCCAAACGGACGACAGGCGCGTCCCAAGCGGGCAGCCGGCGTCGGCTTTGCCGTGCAAGCGTGTGAATAGTTGTGAACCCCCTGCTCGACCCCCCTCCGACTTTGCGTCGACCCCCTCCAACTTTGCGATCTCCCTTGCCGACCTCTACCAAAAACAAAAATAAGACTGAGTCTTATTTGGTTGGGGCCAACAAGTAACATCGATCCCCGATCCACCGGGTCGCGCCCACCTGAAGGCCGCAACGGGGGTCGGTAGCATCGGTGTATGCGCAATTTCCTGCAGGCGATCCACAGCCGTGTCGTCGTCTACGACGGCGGCATGGGCGCAACCCTGGAGCAGTTCGACCTGACCCCCGAGGACTACGGCGGGCTGCAGGGCAAGTGCCACGAGGCGCTGGTGCTCAACCGGCCCGACGTGATCGAGGGCGTCCACGCCTCGATGCTCGACGCTGGCGCAGAAGTCCTCGAGACCGACACCTTCCAGGCCTCGCGGCTCAAGCTCGGCGAGTGGGGCCTGGCCGACTACACCGTCGAGATCAACACCAAGGCGGCGGAAATCGCCCGCAGGGCCGCCGGCGCGCACCGCTACGTCGCCGGCTCGATCGGCCCGACCGGCTACCTGCCCGCCTCCGAGGACCCCTCGCTCGGGCAGATCCGCTTCGGCGAGCTGGTCGAGGTGTTTGCCGAGCAGGCGGCGGGCCTGATCGACGGCGGCGCCGACCTGATCATCGTCGAGACCGCGCAGGACATCCTCGAGGTGAAGGCCGCGGTGTTCGGAGCGCGCGAAGCGTTCAAGAGCACCGGGCGCACGCTGCCGATCCACACCTCGGTGTCGCTGCTGCCCAACGGCGGCAAGATGCTGCTGGGCACCGACATCTCCGCGGTGCTGACCACGCTGGAGGCACTGAAGGTGGACGTGATCGGGCTCAACTGCTCGACCGGGCCGGAGGATATGCGCGACGCGATCCGCTTCCTCGGCGAGTACTGCCCGGTGCCGGTCGCGTGCATCCCCAACGCCGGCCTGCCGCTGCAGGGCCCCGACGGCGAGACGATCTTCCCCGAGAAGCCCGAGCCGCTGGCGGAGGCGCTGAAGGAGTTCGTCGAGCGCTACGGCGTGGGGATCGTGGGCGGCTGTTGCGGTACGACCCCCGCGCACATCGCCGCGATCGCCGAGCGTGTCGCGAAGCGGCCGGTAGCACCGAGACCATCCGGGCGGGCCCCTCATTTGTCCTCGATGATCGCGGCGACCCCGCTCGCACAGGAGCCGGCGCCGACGATGGTGGGCGAGCGCGTCAACTCGCAGGGCTCGCGCAAGGCCAAGGAGCTGCTGCTGGCGGACGACTACGACGGGCTTGTCCAGATCGCCGAGGACCAGGTGACGGGCGGCGCGCACGTACTCGACCTGTGCGTCGCGCTCACCGAGCGCACCGACGAGGACGAACAGATGCGACTCGTGGCGAAGAAGGTGTCGCTGACGCAGCCCGCGCCGATCCAGATCGACTCGACCGAGCCGGAGGTGATCGAACGCGCGCTGGAGCAGATCCCCGGGCGAGCGATCGTCAACTCGGTCAACCTCGAGGCCGGCCGCGCCAAGCTCGACCGCGTCGTCCCCGTCGCGCTCGCGCACGGCGCTGCGCTGATCGCGCTGACGATCGACGAGGTCGGGATGGCCAAGACGGCCGAGCGCAAGGTCGAGATCGCCAAGCGCATCCGCGACCTCTGCTGCGAGGAGCACGGCCTCGACCCGCAGCTGTTGATCTTCGACTGCCTCACGTTCACGCTGACGACCGGCGACGAGGAGTGGCGCCCCTCCGCCGTGGAGACGATCGCCGGGATCAAAGCGATCAAGGAGCGGATCCCGGACGTGAAGACTTCGCTGGGGGTCTCCAACGTCTCCTTCGGCGTGTCCCCCGGCGCGCGCGCGGTGCTCAACTCGGTGTTCCTGCACCACTGCGTGCAGGCCGGCCTCGACCTGGCGATGGTCAATCCCAACCACATCACCCCCTACTCGGAGATCCCCGAGCAGGAGCGCGAGCTGGCCGATGACCTAGTGTTCAACCGCCGCGAGGACGCGCTGGAGAAGTTCATCGAGCACTTCGAGTCCAAGGGTCCCGAGGACACCGCCCAGGGAGCGGCGGACCCGACGGAGGGGATGGAGCCAGAGGAGGCGCTGCACTTCCACATCCTGCGCCGCCGACGCGACGGCGTGGAGGAGTGGATCGACAAGAGCGTCGAGAAGATCGGCGCGGTGCCGACGCTCAACCAGGTGCTGCTGCCGGCGATGAAAGAGGTCGGCAACAAGTTCGGCGCCGGCGAACTGATCCTGCCGTTCGTGCTGCAATCGGCCGAGGTGATGAAGCGCGCGGTGGCGCAGCTGGAGAAATACCTCGACAAGATCGAGGGCTACACCAAGGGCACCGTCGTGCTCGCGACCGTGTTCGGCGACGTCCACGACATCGGCAAGTCGCTGGTCAATACGATCCTCACCAACAACGGCTACACCGTGGTGGACCTTGGCAAGCAGGTGCCGATCCAGACGATCGTGGATGCCGCCCAGGAGCACGACGCCACCGCGATCGGCCTGAGCGCGCTGCTCGTCTCGACCTCCAAGCAGATGCCGGCGTGCATCCAGGAGCTGCACGCCAAGGGCCTCTCCTACCCGGTGCTGATCGGCGGCGCCGCGATCAACCGCGCGTTCGGCTACCGCGCGCTGTACCCCGGCGGCAAAGACTCGGACGTCGTCTACGAGCCGGGCGTCTTCTACTGCAAGGACGCCTTCGAGGGTCTGGCGGTGATGGACCAGCTGATCGACGCCGACACGCGCACGGCGCTCGTGCAGAAGCTGCTTGCGGGCGCCACGGAGTTCCGCGCCAAGGGCGATGTGCCACAGGAGGAGCTGAACTTCGCCGATGACTCCGTGCGCTCCGCCGCCCGCACCGACGCGCCGATCCCCACGCCGCCGTTCTGGGGTGTGCGCGAGATCCCCGTCAACCTCGACGAGGTGTACAGCCACCTCGACACGCACGTGTTGTTCAAGCTGCACTGGGGCGGCAAGGGCGTGAAAGGCGAGGCGTGGCGGGAACTGCTGGAGGGCGACTTCCGCCCGCGGCTGGAGCGGATGTGGCATGAGCAGACCTACCTGCACCCGCGCGCGCTGCTGGGCTTCTTCCCCTGCTACAGCGAGGGCAACGAGATCGTCGTGCTCGACCCCGCCGTCATGGACCCCGCCGGTGGCGCCGATCCGGCCGACCCCGCAAGCGAGCTGACCCGCTTCGTCTGCCCGCGCCAGCCAAAAGGCGACCGCCTCTGCCTCGCCGACTTCTTCCGCCCCGCGAAGGAGGACGGCTCGCCACCGGACGAGCTCGACGTGATCGCCGTGCAGGCAGTGACCGTCGGCGGCGAGGTGACCGAGCTGATGGCAAAGTTGGAGGCCGAAGGCGAGTTTGCCGAGCAGCTGTTCGTCCACGGCCTCGGCGTGCAGACCGCGGAGGGGCTGGCCGAGTGGCTGCACCACGAGGCGCGCACGATGCTCGGCATCCCCGCCGCGCAGGGCCGGCGCTACTCGTGGGGTTACCCGGCAGTGCCCGAGCAGGCCGAGCACCTGAAGGTCGAGAAGCTGCTCGGCCTCGGCGACATCGGAATGAAGATCACCGACGGGTACGCCCCCGAACCGGAGCAGTCAACGCTCGCACTCATCGCCCACCACCCGCAGGCGATCTACTTCGGCACCCGCCAGGGCCGCCTGCTGGAGAACGGCTCCCCCGACGCCCTGATCAAGGGCTCCGACAGCGACCCCTCGCTGTTCGGCGAGCTCGGCGACGAGGACCCACCGGACGGGGCCGTCGAAGCCGAGGACGAGCCGGCGATGGCCGGCTGAGCGCAGTAGCTCCCGATCTCAACCCCTACCGGTCCCGATATCGCAGGAGAGATTGCGAGCGCTACGCGCGCGAGGTCGCGCCGGAGCCCTGTGGCAGCGGCGGCAGGCGCACCGGCGTGGCGTGCATCGTGCGCAGGCGGACCTCCTTCCAGGAGAGACCCTCCTTGACGAGCGCGGGCATCCCCATGATCACCGCGGCGGCCACCTCGACAGCCTGCAACACGATCCCGTAGGCGACCGCGTCGGGCGTGGAGACGTGGTAGGCACCGGCAAGCACTGCTACACACGCCGCCTGAAAGATGCCGACGTTGGCGGGCGTGGCCGGCACTACCGCGGTGACGTTGACCGCAAACAGCACACCCGCCGCGCCGGCAATCCCGACGCGGTGGTCGAGGCCGAGCGCCATCAGCAAAAGCCAGCAGGAGGCGCACTGCAGTCCCCAAGCCGAGAGCTGCACCGCGGTTGCAACGGCCGCTCGACGCGGCTGGCGGAAGATGCGCAGGCCCTCGCGCACGCGTAGCAGCGAGCGGCGCAGCCCAAGCACCAGCGAGTGCAGCCGCGCATAGCGCGAGATCGCGGAGCGGGGCAGCAGCACGGGGGTGAGCAGCACGAGCAGCAGTGCCGCCACGGGCACCAGCGCAGCGGCGGCGAGCGCCCCGTCATGGCCGTGCAGGAGCGGCACGCCGGAGAGCATTGCTGCCGCGAGCAGCGCCAGCGCGAGCAGGTTGAGCAGCGTCTGCGACACCATCGTGCCGAGCACGACCGGCAGCGTCTCCCGCGGGCGCCCGAGGCGGCGCGCAACGATCAGCGCGCGCGAGGGCTCGCCCAGGCGAGCCGGCAGGGTGGCGGACATCAGCACGCCGATGAACGTCCCTTGCAGCGCGTCTCGCCGCCGCGCGGGACGCCAGGTGGGAGCGGCCCTGAGGATCGCGTACCAAGCAAGGCCGCGAACGATCATCGAGAGGCACATCAGGCCAAGTCCGGCGGCGATCAGGCCGGGGCTCGAGGCGACGAGGCTGGCGAGCACGGGGCCGACGCCGATCCGTGACAGCGCGGTCAGCGCCAGGGCCAGACCCACGAGCGACACCGCGGCGAGCGCACCGCGACGGGCGACTCGCAACACACGCCGCACGGGCGCAACCGCGAGGCCCGGCTCGGGGCTCGGCAGACGCTGGGCGGGCACCCGCGGCAACAGGTCGGCGGGAGCGAGACCCAAACGAACGGCGAGCCGCCTCGGTCTGCTCGGGGCCGCGAGCTGCCACGACTCGCCCACAGCCACGTGGCGCCCCGGTTCGCTCACAGCCACGGGGCGCCCCGGTTCGCCCACTGCCACTTGGCGCCCCGACTTGCTCATTGCCCCTCCGAGGTGGGCTGGCTCCCGCCCCACGGCAAGCGCCTGCTCGTAGACCTCGAGCACCTCGGCGGCGACGCGGGGCCACGCGAAGCGCTCGGCGCGCTCGCGAGCGGCGGCCGCCATCCCCGCGCGCCGGGCGGGGTCGAGCGCCAGAACGCGCAGCGCCTCCGCGAGCTCCCGCGCATCGCCGCGCGGGGTGAGCAGGCCATCGACGTCGTCGCGCACCACGTCGCGGTAGCCGGCGATGTCCGACGCCACCACCGGCGTGCCGGCGGCGAACGCCTCGGTCAGCACCATCCCGAAGCTCTCGCCCCCCAACGAGGGCGCGCAGAGCACGTCGGCGCGGCGCAGCTGCTCGGCCTTCTCATCGTCAGTGACCTTCCCTAAGGCGTGCACCCCGCGGTCGTCGAGCAGCAGCGGGGCAATCTCCTCCGGCGCGGCACCCACCAGCGTGAGCGTGGCGGGCACGTGCTCGCGCAGCGCCTCGAAGGCGCGCAGCAGCACCGGCAGTCCCTTGCGCTCGACGGCTTGGCCGATGAACAGGATGCGCAGCTCCTCGCTCTCGCATGCCGACGCCGCGGTCTCGTTGTCGCGGCCGAGGTGCACCCCATTGGGCACGATCCGGTAGCGCCCACCGAAGAAGCGCCGCGCGGTCCAGGCAGCTGCCTCGGAGACCGCGATCCGCGCGTGCAGGCGGTTGATGTGCCGGCGCGCCCCGAGCGCCAACCCGATCCCGTTGGTGAAGGCATTCTCAGAGAAGCTGTGGAAGGTGCCCACCATTGGGATGCCCCCCGCGCAGTTGGGTGCATACCAGCCGACGAGGGGCACGACGGGCTCGTGGACGTGGACGAGATCGTAGCCCCCGGTCTGCAGCTCCCGCCACAGAGCGAGCACGGAGTCGACGGTGGGCGCCAGGTTGGAGATGGCACCGTTGGCCGGGAAGCCCGCGGTGCGCCCGAGCGGCACGACCCTGTCGGGCAGTGGCATCGGCTGCGGGCGGGCCCCCCGATGCATCCTGCGCGCGAGCGCGTCATCAGGGTCGAAGGGCGCGAGGATGCGCGCCTCGTGACCAACCGTCTGCAGCTCGTCGGCGAGAGCCTCGATGTGGCGGGTGACGCCGCCCGGATAGGTCCACGAGTAGGGCGAGACGAGTGCGATCCGCACGCCCCCACTCTAACTCCTCCGGCACTGGCATCTCCCCCCGGTCGCCTCGTCCACTTGGGCTACGGCTGTCACGTGCCAGCCGCGAGCCCGCGGAGCCATGGCGCCCTGCCGTCGCGCGAAGTCCAGGCGGAGGGCCGCTAGCCTGTGAGCGTGAGCAAGCGCCACTTCGTCAAGTACACCTTCCTGCGGCTCGACCCGGCCTGGCGGCGCCTGGACTCCGAGCAGCGTGCGCAGGACAAGCGCGAGTTCGCCGCCGCCTGCGAGGACTTCGCCGACGGGCACCTGCTGCAGAGCTTCTCGCTGGTGGGCACCCGCGGCGATGCGGAGCTGCTGCTGATCTCCGAGGCGGAGAACCTCGACCGCATCCACGAGTTCCACGTGGTGCTGCTGCAGAGCGGTTTGATGAAGTGGGCGCACACCCCATACTCGTTCCTGGGGATGCGCAAGAGCTCGGAGTACTCCGACGACGAGCGCACCAACCCGCGTGCGTTCCGTGGCAAGTATGTGTTCGTGTACCCGTTCGTGAAGTCGCGCGAGTGGTATGGGCTGCCCGCGCAGGAGCGCTGGCGGATCATGCAGGGGCACATCGCCGTGGGACGGGAATACCCGGATGTGGACAACCACACGACCTACTCCTTCGGCCTCGACGACCAGGAGTTCGTGGTCGCGTTTGACACCAACGACGTGGGCACGTTCCTGGATCTGGTGCAGCGCCTGCGCACGACAGAGGCCTCGCGCTACACCGTGAGGGACACGCCGAGCTTCACCTGCCTCGCCGTCTCGCTCGGCCGCGCGCTGAACGCGCTCGACGGCGAGCCGGTGGCGCTGGAAACAGCGGCGAGCGTCTGAGACCGACACGCCAGAACGTGACCCCACCAGCCCCCGCAAAACGTCCCGCCGCACGCCGCCGTCCCTCACAACGGGTGGCCCTGGCTCATCTACGCGCCGCCGATCCGGTGATGGCGGCGATCATCGAGGCGGTGGGACCAAAGCTGGGCGACGCGCGCGCCGGGCGACCTGCTGATCATTACGGGGCGCTGGTGCGGGCGATCGTCGGCCAGCAGCTCTCGACGAAGGCGGCGCGCTCGATCTACCTGCGCCTGACCGAGCGCTTCGACGGCAGCACTCCGACACCCGAGCAGGTACTCGCGGACGAGCCCGAAGAGCTGCGCGCCGCGGCGGGCCTGTCCCGGGCGAAGGTGGGCTATCTGCGCTCGCTGGCCGAGCACGTGCTCGCTGGCGAGCTCGAGCTCGAGCGCCTCGACGATCTGGACGACGACACGGTGATCGCCGAGCTCATCGCAGTCAAGGGCTTGGGCATGTGGACGGCGCACATGTTCCTGATGTTCCACCTCCAGCGCCCCGATGTGCTGCCGGTCGGCGACCTCGGCATCCGCCGCGCGATCGAGCGCGCCTATGGGCTGGATACGCTCCCCGAGGCTCCCGAGATCGAACGGATCGCCGAGCCCTGGCGCCCACACCGCACGCTCGCCTGCCGTTATCTGTGGCGCTCGCTGGACAACGAGCCGGCGTAGCGGACGCAACGCCCGTAGGACTCTCAGCTCTCGTTGAGCCTGATCCACTCCGCCAGGAACGGCTCGGCGATGTGGTACTCGCCGCGACCGATCCGGGCGACCAGCTCGGCGGCAAGGAGCGCGGTGAGCGCACTCTGCACGGTGGCGGCGACCGGCAGTGAGTGCCGGCGGCGGTACTCGTCGCTCAACGGCCGTCCTGGCTGCTCGGCGGCGAGCGCCTGCAGCACTCGGCGCTGGGCGGCCGCCGAGCGCGACCACAGCAGGCTGAAGTGGGCGTGCTCGGAGCGCAGCGTCGCGGCCGTCGCATGCCCCAAGCGCTCGCTCGTGGCCTTCTCGCCGTCGGGGGTCTCCTCCCAGAGGAAGTAGAGCAGCTCCTGCGTGGCGTAGGGATGCCCGCCGGTGATGTCCAGCGCTTCGGCGCACGTCCAGGAGTCGAGCGTCTTACCGGTGCGGGCGAATCCCTCGACGCCATAGCGTTCGAACGGCGCCCGCGGGATCGGGCCCAGCTCGCGCTGCTTGGCGCTGCGCCAGAAGGGCTCATGCTCGTCGTTGAAGATTCGCTCGATCATGTGGCGCGCGCTGCCGAGGTAGACGTGGGCCACCTCGGGCTGCTCCTGGAAGACCGAGCGCATCAGCTTGAGCAGGCCGCGGTCGATCTCGACGACCTCCTGGAACTCATCGAGCACCAGCGCCACGCGCCGGCCGCGCTCGGCCGCGAGGCGCCCCGGCAGAGCGAGCAGCCCCTCGAGCGTGGCGTCGAGGTCCTCGCGCGCAGCGCGGGCGTCGAAGCTGAAGGACAGCGACCCGTCCTCGGGGTCGATCGTCGCGGTCGGCGCGATCCGCAACCCCGCGAACATCCGCAGGCGCTCGCGGGTGCGGAACAGCGGCGAGGCGATCTCGTCGTAGATCGTCGCTGCGAGTCGCTCGGCCAGCCGCTCCCTGGTCGGGGTACGCATCAGATCGACCTGCGCGATCAGCACGCCCTCCCCCACCAGCTGCTGGGCGACCCGCCAGATCAGCGAGGACTTGCCGTAGCGTCGCGGCGCGAACAGGACGACGTCCTGTCCGTTGCGCACGTCGGCCGTCAGCTCGCGGAGCTCGTCCTCTCGGTCGGTGAACGCCTCGTCGAGCGCCAGCGCACCGAAACGGAACGGGTTGGTCGGGTTGCCTGAGCCACGCGCCACGACCTAATTATGCCAAACAAAATAATCTTTCTCAAAATGATTTTCTTCATCCCGAGAAAGATGATTTTATTTACGTATCAGACGGCGGAGACCTGCTCCTCCTCGGCCACGCGGAACGAGGAGCCGCAGCCGCAGGCAGCGACGACGTTGGGGTTGTTGACTTTGAAGCCGGCGCCCTGGAGGCTTTCCTCGTAGTCGATCTCCGAGCCGTACACGTACTGGAGGCTGGAGCGGTCGACCAGCAGCTTCAGCCCATGGCTCTCGAATACGGCGTCGTTGTCGCGCTGCTCGTCGAAGGCGAGCTGATACTGGAACCCCGAGCAGCCACCGCCGCGCACTCCGACGCGCAGCCCCGCGAGCACCACATCCGCGCTCTGGGCGGCGAGGAACTCGCGCACCTTCTCGGCTCCCTTGTCAGTGAATGCAACCATCGCTATCCAAAGTGTAGCGAGGCCCGTCGCCCCGGCTATCCTTGGCCTAGATGCCCACCCCCGAGGAGATCAAGCAGCGCATCGAAGCCGCGATCCCAGGAGCCCACGCTGAGGTGGAGGACTACACCGGCGGCGGGGACCACTTCCGCGCGAGCGTCACCGCCGAGGCGTTCGCGGGGCGCAGCCGCATCGAGCAGCATCGCCTCGTCTACGACGTGTTCGGCGCGGAGATCGGCGGGCCGATCCACGCGCTGTCGCTGAAGACCGCGGTTACCTGATCGCCCGAGCCCCAACCACACGAGCGCCCAAAGGAGTCATCCCATGAAGAGCATCGATCCGATCACCGCCCCCTCCACCGAGTCCAACCCGATCCGTGTGGCGATCCAGCAGGCGATCGCCGAGAACCCCGTGATCCTTTTCATGAAGGGTAGCCCGGACGCTCCCAAGTGTGGCTTCTCGGCGCGCACGGTTGCCGCACTGCAGGCGCTCGACGCCGGCTTCGCGGCAGTGGACATTCTCCCCGATCCCCGCATCCGCCAGGAGCTCTCCGCCCTCTCCAACTGGCCGACGATCCCGCAGCTGTTCGTCGACGGCGAGCTGGTGGGAGGCTGCGACATCGTCATGGAGATGTACGAGTCGGGCGAGCTGGCGGAGGTCTTGGGCGTCGAGGGCAGCTCGGCACAGACGCCAGCCGAGCAGCTGCCGGACGCGGTCGCGGCGGGCGGGCTGCAGATCGAAAACCGGCTGAGTTGAACGACGCCGCGGCGACGCACCCGAGAACGGGGTGCGCGGCGGGTCGTTGCTGTAGGGTGCTCGCCCCATGCCCCCGGTAACGATCGTCACCGACACCACCCAGTACCTGCCGCGCACCTTGGCGGAGAGCGAAGGCATCCATCAGGTGAGCCTGTACGTTGGGTGGGGCGAGGACAAACAGCGCGAGAGCGAGATGGCGAGCTTCGACGCCTTCTATCAGCAGCTGCGCTCCAACCCCGACCTGCCCACCACCTCACAGCCCTCGATCGGCGACTTCCTCGCGGTGTGGGAGCCACTGCTGGAGGCGGGGCAGGACATCATCTCGGTGCACCTCTCGGGGGGCATCTCCGGGACCTGCGAGGCGGCCCGGCAGGCGCGCGGTCTGCTCGCCGAGCAGGGTAAGGGCGAGCGCGTGGAGGTGATCGACGGGGAGACGGCCTGCGGCGGACTCGGTCTGCTCGCGCTGGCGGGCGCCGCCGCGGCGCGCGGTGGCGCCGACAAGGAGGGCGTGATCGCGCGTATCCGCGAGACGCGCGCGGCGCTGAAAATCTGGTTCTGCATCGACACCCTGGAGTACCTGCGTCGCGGTGGGCGCGTCGGCAAGGCCCAGGCGTGGCTGGGGGGCACACTGCGGATCAAGCCGATCCTCACGCTGGGCTACGAAATCACCCCTGTCGAGCGCGTGCGCACCGCCGGCAGGGCGTTCGAGCGGATGGTGCAGTACATGCACGAACTGCGCGAGGCTGGCTCGGACGCGTGGGTGGTGCAGCACATCCAGGCCACCGACCAGGCCCAGCGGCTGATCGACCACGGGCGGGAGATCTACGGCTCCGAGCCACTGTTCGTCTCCGAGGTCGGCCCGGTGATCGGCACCTACGTGGGCCCGGGCCTCGTGGGAGTCGGCGGGATCCCCCGCACACTGCTGGCCTAGCGTCGACGACGCCGGCGCCGGCTGCGCATGCCGAGCGTGAGGCCGATGACGGCTGCGCCGATCAGAAGCTCGCGTTTGTGGCGCTCGACGTGGGCACGCCAGTCGGTGAGCCGCGCCACCTCGCCGTGCAGACGCTCCATCGACACTGCCAGCTCCGCGCGGTTGGCCTCCATCGAGTTGCGGATCTCCGCCGGCGAGCGCTGTGCCATCACTGCACCCCCTTGCCGCCGTGCTCTGAGCCCGAGCTCATCGTCTCGCGGATCAGACGGGCCTCCTCGATCGCCATCGTGGGTACTGGTGGGGAGCCTTTTTTGACGACTTTGGCAGCCAGCAGACCCGCGATCACACCGAGCACCAGCAGGATCAGAGCCATTGCGAAGAAGCCCCAAAAGTACGTGAAATCGCTGCCGATCGGCAGCTCGTAGTAGAGCAGCCAGGCGAAGCCGATCAGCACGAAGAAGAGCGCCGTCACGATGAAGATCCCCGCGGCGACCGCCACCACCGCGCCGCGCGCCAGCTTGACGGCCTTCTCGGTGACCTCCGCCTTGGCGAGCTCGACCTCCTCGTGCACAAGCACCGCCATGCGTTCGGACACATCGGTGATCGCGGTGGCGATGTTTTGCGGCCCGTCCTTTCGAGGCGGAGGCACACCGGGCCCGCCAAACCCGCTCGCCCCACTCCCCGGTGGGCGGGCGGGTTCCAGTCCTGGCGCCGCGCTCACTCCGGAGGCTCCTCGTCGAACACCCGCCGCCACACCACGCCGGCGGCGCGCTGCACGAGGACGCTCGCGAGGGCGCCGAGCGCGGTGAGCATACCCGACCACATCAGACGCTTGACCATCTCGTTCTCCATCATCCGGGGAGTGTATTGGTCACGGTGGTCGTCTCCAATCCGCCGCACACCGTCTCGACCACCAGCCACTTGGCGCGCTCGTACTGATCCTCCTCGCGGGGGAGCAGCCCGAAGATCCAGCCGGTGAGCATCTGCTCGATCGCCCCGTAGAACGACATCGCCGCGAAGCGCGCGTCGATCTCCGCCTTGAAGGTGCCCTGCGCCTGGGCGGCGGTCACGATCTCGGCGATCAGCTCGTACGCTTGGCGGATCTGCGCGAGGTGGGTCTGGCCGAAGGAGTTGGCCGCGCGGGTGACCTCGACGATGATCACCTTCATCAACTCGGGGTCGTGGCGGTAGGAGTCCACGATGAAGGAGGCGATCTCGTGCAGCTTCTCTCGCGCACCCAGCTCATCGCGCGCGTCCACCGCGCGGATCGTCTCGAGCATCACGTTCCAGCGCTCGAGGAACAGCGTGTCGAGGATCTCGTCCTTGGAGGCGAAGTAGTGGTAGACGAGGCCGTAGGCCACCCCCGCCTCGTCGGCGATGTCGGAGACCCGGCAGGCGTGGAAGCCCTGGCGCGCGAACACCCGCACGGCGGCATCGAGGATCATGCGCCGCTTGTCGGGGCCGTTCTTGGTGCGTGAGACGCTCATTGGGAGTACACCTGCGGGCGACGGTGGGCAAGGACGGGCAGCTGGGCGCGGATCTCCACCTGGCGGTCGAGGTCGAGGTCGGCCGCGACGAAGCCCTCGCGGTCCTCAGCGCGCGCGAGCACCATCCCCCACGGATCGACGATCATCGAGCGTCCCCCGGAGTGGTTCCCGCCGGGGTGGGGACCGGCCTGGTTGGCGGCGATCACGAACACCTCGTTCTCGATCGCTCGCGCGCGCACGAGAATCTCCCAGTGGTCGCGGGTGGTGGGCAGCGTGAAGGCGGAGGGCAGCACCACCACACGGGCGCCGCGTAGCGCGAGCGCCCCGAACAGCTCGGGGAAGCGCAGGTCGTAGCAGATCGACATCCCCAGCTCGACGCCCTCGGCAGTGGCGCTCAACACGACCTCCTCGCCGGGCTCGGTAACCGCGGACTCGCGGTAGGAGCGCCCGGCGACCTCGACGTCGAACATGTGCAGCTTGCGGTACACCGCCCGCACCTCCCCCTGCGGATCGACGTGCACGGAGGTGTTGGCGAGCCGCTCCCGCCTGTCTGATTGAAGAGGGGCCCGGCTCACCGGCCTTCGGCCGTCTGCGCCACCCTCTTGGCGCGACTCCACGATCGACCCCGCCACGAGGTCGATCGCAAGCTCACGCGCGATCGCCCGCGCCCACGAGATCGCCGGCCCGTCGAGCGTCTGGGCACCCGCGCGTAGATCCTCGTCGGCCCCGAGAACGGACCACTTCTCCGGGAGTACGATCAGTCGCGCGCCATCCGCCGCCGCGGCGCGCGTGAGGCGATCGGCGGCAGCCATGTTCGCGGCCGTGTCGGCCGTGGAGTTGAGCTGAACCGCGGCGACCCTCAAAAGCGCACTCCCTTCCATGAGCGTCTCCCCACAGAATAGATTGACTAGTCAGTCAACGATTCCAAGCATAGCGCTGGCGGGGCCTGTGCCGCCCGCCCGCATGCCTCTCTTCCGTGGAACGCGTCCCCTGAAGCGCTGGCGCTACGTGGGGATCTTCTGCGACGAGTTGATGGCGTGTGCGGCCACTGTGCAGGTGGGACCGGCAAGCCAGACGTTCTGGGCGGTCGTCTCGCGCGAGGATTGCCGACTACGTGAGCGCACGCACACGTTCGCCGGCCGAGGAGCAGTGACGCTCGCGCCGGGGAGGCTGCGTGTGCGCGACGGCGCGGGGATCGACCCGGGCAGGCCGCATGTGCGCGACGGCGCGGCGATCTCGGGGCGGCTGCGCGCGCGCGACAACGGTGTGGCACTCGACCTCGCGCTGGCCGAAAACGCGGGCATCGAGGCGCTCTGCCCTCACGGCCGAGGCTACGTGTGGACACGCAAGCAGGCGGGGATCCTCGCGACCGGCACCGTGGCCCTCGACGGCGGCCCCCAACGCGCGATAGAGGCGCTGGCGGTGGTGGACGACACCGCCGGCTACCACGCGCGTGTGACCGAGTGGCGGTGGGCGGCGGGGGTCGGCGTCGACCCGGACGGAACGCCGTTGGCGTTCAATCTCGTCGAGGGCGTCAACGACCCCCCGACCGGCAGCGAGCGCGCGGTGTGGGTGGCGGGCAAGCCACACGAGGTGGCCGCCGTCCACTTCGCCGCCGACCTGTCGTGGATCGACTCAGCCGACGGCTCACAGCTGCGCTTCACCGCCGAGGCACAACGCAGCCGCCACGAGAACCTGCTGCTGGTGCGCAGCGACTACCGCGCGCCGTTCGGGACCTTCAGCGGAACCCTCCCCGGCGGGATCGAGCTCGCGAGCGGCATGGGCGTGGTGGAGCATCACCGCGCGCGCTGGTAGGGCTACGCCCGGAAAGTGGCGCCCTGCCCCGCCGTGGCAGCGGGCCCGGCGGCGGCGCCCGACTCCAGCAGCGCGGCGATCTCCTCAGCGGAGTAGCCGGCTGCGGCGAGGACTTCCTCCGTGTGCTCGCCCAGCGCGGGGCCCGGCAGGCGGTCGTGGGTGCCGGGGGTACGCTCCAGCTTGACGGGCACACCAAGCTGGCGCACCCCTCCCGCGACACCGGGTTGCTGGAGGTTGACAACCATCTCGCGGGCGCGCACCAGCTCGGAGTCGAGCGCCTCGTCGAGCTCCAGCACCGGCTCCAGGCAGCAGTCGTGCTCGCGCGCAAACTGCTCCCACTGGGCGCGGGTGCGCGTTTTGAAGATCTCCACCACCTGCGCGTGCGCGTCGGAGCCGGGGGCTTCGAACTGGCGCTCGATTAGCTCCTCGCGCTCGACACCCCGGCACCATGCCTGCCAGAACTTCGGCTCCAGCGCGCCTAGCGTCACCCAGCCGTCGGCGCACTCGTAAGGGCGGTAGCACACCACCGAACCCGCCAGCAGCAGCTCGCCGCGGTGGGGCGTGGCGCCGTCGGCGAAGTGGGCGGCGGCAACCATTGCCAGCCATGAGAGTGCGCCGTCAGCCATCGAGACGTCCACCACCTGGCCTTCGCCGGAGCCCGGATGGGCGCCGCTTCCGTCGCGCTCGCGCAGCGCCGCCAGGATCCCAAACGCAGCCATCAACGCACCGCCGCCGAGGTCCGCGATCTGGCCTGCCGCCTGAACTGGCGGACCGCCCCGCTCGCCCGTGAGCCCGAGTAGGCCGACGAGGCCGAGATAGTTCATGTCGTGCCCCGAGGCCTCGCGCTTGGGGCCGCTCTGGCCGTACCCGGAGATCGCGCAGTACACGATCCCTGGGTTGACCTCGCGCATCCGCTCGTAGCCGACGCCGAGCCGGTCGAGCACGCCGGGGCGGAAGGATTCCAGCACCACGTCGTGCTCCGCCACCAATCGCAGCAGCACCTCGCGTCCCTGCTCGTTCTTGAGATCGAGTCTGATCGAGCGCTTGTTGCGGTTGAGCGCTAGGAACAGCGCCGACTTCGCGCTCTGCTCGGCGCCCTCCACATAGGGCGGTGACCAGCGGATGTAATCGCCCATGCCCGTGTCCTCCACCTTTAGCACCTGCGCACCGAAGTCCGCCAGCAGCAGCGAGCAGAACCCACCGGGCAAAAGACGGGAGAGGTCGAGCACGCGGATGCCCGCCAGCGGCAGGCCAGAGGCCGACGAGCCGGGCCCCTCTTCTTCGGTCGGCCGGGCCCCTCTTTTTCGATCAACCATCACGCTGCGGGATGTTCAAGAGGCCGCGCGCCTCCTGCACGGTTGCTGGGCGGCGGCCGACGTCTTCGGTCATCTGCCGCGCCTTCGCGATCAGCTCGCCGTTGGAGCGCGCCATCTCACCGTTTGGCAGGTAGAGGTTGTCCTCGAGGCCCACGCGGATCGAGCCGCCGAGCGTGAGCGCCGCCGCGAGGAGCTCCCACTGCTGGCGGCCGATTCCGATTACCGCCCAGTGCGATTTGGACCCGCCCCGCCCGCCCGCGCAATCTTCGACCTCGGGGATATTGGCGACCATCGCCGCGAGGTTGCGCGCCCCCGGGGGCACCCCGCCGACCACGCCCATGATGCAGTCCACGTGCAGCGGTGCCTGGAGCACGCCCATGTCGATCAGCGGCTCCAGGCTGCCCACGTGGCCAAAATCGAAACACTCGTGCTCCGGTTTGATGCCCAGCTCGCGCATCGCCCCGAGCAGCTCGACGATCTCGTCGAAGGGGTTGGCGAACACCATGTTGAAGACAAAGGCTTTGCGCGAGCGCGAGTACTTGGCGTAGTTCATCGAGCCCATGTTCAGCGCCGCCACCTCGGGGCGGCACTCGCGCAGGTAGGCCACCCGCTTCTCCACGCTCACCCCCATGGCGCCGGTGGAGAAGTTGATGATCGCGGCGTTTCCCACCTCCGCGCGGATGGTGTCGGAGATCGCTTTGTAATCCTCCACCTCGAAGCTCGGCCCGCCCTCGGGGGTGCGCGCGTGCATGTGGATCATCGTCCCCCCCTCATCCACGATCCGCCGCGCCTCCGCCGCGTACTCCGCGGGCGTGTAGGGGATCGCCGGGCACTGCTCGCGGTTGGCCAGCACGCCCGAGATGGCGCAGGTGATGACTACAGGGTCCTCGACACTCATGGCCGATCCTCGCTCATACCGGCACCACCCCGTGGCGCTTCCACGGCCGCTCGACTTTCTTGTTCGCGGACATCTCCAAGGCCCGGCAGATCGTGGAGCGTGTCTCCCGCGGGTCGATCACGTCGTCGATCAGGTCGTTGCCGGCGGCGATGTACACGTCGAACTGCTTGCGGAAGCCCTCGATCAGCTCGGCGCGCTTGGCCGCCGGGTCCTCGGCTTCCTCGACGACTTTGCGGAAGGCGATCTCGACGACGCCCTCGGCGCCCATCACGGAGATCTCGGCGGAGGGCCACGCGACGATCAGGTCGGGTTCGTAGGCGCGGCCGTTCATCACGTAGTAGCCAGCGCCGTACGCCTTGCGGGTGATGACCGTGATCTTCGGCACGGTGGCGTTGGCGACGGCGTACAGCATCTTGGCGCCGTGGCGGATGATCCCTTCGGCCTCGACTTTGGTGCCGACCATGAAGCCGGGGACGTCCTGGATGAACAGCAGCGGGACGCCGAACGCGTTGCAGAGGTTGACGAAGCGCGCGGCCTTGTCGGCGGAGTCGTTGTCGAGGATCCCCCCCAGCTGGCGCGGCTGGTTGGCGACGATCCCGACGGGTCGCCCGCCGAAGCGCGCGAAGCAGGTGATGATGGTCCGCGCCCACTGGCGCTTGATGTCGAGGTACTCCCCGTCGTCGACGATCAGCCGGATCACCTCGTACATGTCGTACGGCTTGCGGTTGGACTCCGGCAACACGTCCAGCAGCGCCTCCTCGGCGCGCTCGATCGGATCGGAGACCGGCCGCACCGGCGGGGTCGCTTCGCAGTTGGAAGGAAAGTAGGAGAGGTACTCCTTGATCCGCGCGATGCACTCCTCGTCGTCGGCCACTTCCATGTCACCCACGCCCGACTTGCGGCAGTGCACGCGCGAGCCGCCCAGTTCCTCCTGGGTGACGTCCTCCCCCACCGCGGCCCTCACCAGATGGGGGCCGGCGAGCGCCATCGAGCCGCGGCCCTTGACCATCGGGACGAAGTCGGCGAGACCGGGTATGTAAGCGGTGCCGGCGGCGCACGGCCCCATCAGCGCGGCGACCTGGGGGATCACGCCGCTCATGATCACCTCCTCGCGGAACAGATGCCCGGAGCCGGCGAACATCGCGCCGGCCGCCTCCTGCACGCGCGCGCCGGCGGAGTCGAGCAGCCACACGAACGGGATCCGCTTCGTCAGCGCCAACTCGCGCAGACGGGTCACCTTGATCTCACCCGTCATCCCCATCGAGCCCGCCATCACGGTGAAGTCGTACGCGCACACTGCGGCGAGGCGGCCGTCGATCTTGCCGTAGCCGGTGACCACGCCGTCGGCGGGGGCCTCGACGCCGTCCATCGCGCGCTGCGCGGAGTGCGGGCGGCCGTGGATGCCGAGCTCGACGAACGTGCCGGGGTCGATCAGCAGCGCGATCCGCTCGCGCGCGGTGAGCTTTTCGCGCTCGTGCTGCTTGGCGATCTTCTCCTCGCCGCCGCCCAGCATCGCTTTCGCGCGGCGGGCCTCGAGGTCCTCCACCAGCGGGCGCAGCAGGGAGATGGGCGCCTCGGTTGACGCGGCGAGCGGCACGGCGGGAGCCTCGGCCACCGGCGCATCGGGAGCATCGGCTGGGGCGTCGTCACTCATCATCGTCCTTTCCACACCGGGTCGCGCTTCTCGAAGAACGCGGTGACGCCCTCGACGATGTCTTCCGTGGAGAGCGCGAGCGTCAGCTGCGCGCGCAGGTAGTCGAGGGCATCCTCCAAAGGCATGTCGAGCTGGCGGCGCATCGCCTCCTTGCCAAGACGCATGATCAGCGGCGACTTGGCGGCGAGCTTCCCCGCCCACTCGGCGACGGCGGCGTCGAACTCCTCCGCGGGCACGACCTTGTTGACGATCCCCGCCGCCAGCGCCTCCTGCGCGGACCAGCGCTCGCCGAGCAGCAGCAGCTCGTTGGCGCGCTTGCGCGGCACGTTGCGGTAGATCAGCGCCATGATCATGAACGGAAACGCCCCCACGTTGATCTCCGGCGTGCCGAACGTGGCGTCCTCGGACGCGACGATCAGGTCGCACGCCAGCGCGATCCCGAGCGCCCCGGCGAGCACGTGCCCGCGCGCCGCGCAGATCACCGGCTTGGGGAACGAGCAGATCAGCTTGAACAGCCCGACGAAGCGCTCGGAGCCGAAGTGCTTGTACACCAGCGGCACGTCGCCGGCGAACCCGCCGAGGTTGGCGCCGGAGGAGAACACCTTCTCGTGGGAGGACGCCAGCACCACACAACGGACCTCCGCATCGCGCGCGCGCTCGAGCCCCGCGATCAAACCGTCCAGCAGCTCGGCAGAGAGCGCATTGCGCGTGGTGGGCTCGTTCAGCGTGATCGTGGCGACGCCGTCAGCCACGTCGTAGAGCACGGCTCCCGACCGGGTATCGGGCGCGGGCGGAGACTGCGGGGAGGTGGACTGTTGGGCGGTGGGCTGCTCGGACACGCAGGGCATCGTACCCGGCCGGCACGGCACCCGCGCCCCGGGCTGGCTGGTTGGCCAGGCGCCAACTCGGCTCGCTCTTACTGCTTGCGTTTCGAGTGGTGGTGACGGCGAGCACGCCGTTCGAGCTTGCGCAGCTGCCGGATGCTGATCGTCTGGGAGGCCGGCGGCGCTTCGATCACGAGCGGGAAGTTGATTGCGGGGATGTTCACCGTGGCGGAGACCGTCAGCCCTACGCTGCGCTCGGCGATCACGGTGCGCACCGGCAGGCCGTTCTGCGCCAGCGACGTTTCGAGCGTGACCATCGGCGGCTGCGGCGAGGGAGACCGCCGCGAGGTGGAGGCCAGGTCTTTTTCGTGCTCGAGCTGTTCGGGTTCGAGGATCGCGAGGAAGTTCGTGACCGGCTGCCCGTAAAGCGTCCCGGTGCCGGTTTCGCGCACTTCCTCCGCTCCCGCCAGTGCTGTGCGCAGACTCGTGAACGGCGGTTCTGCGAGCGTTGGCTGGCCGATCTTCGATGCGGGGGTCTTTGGCGGCTTCACGTACTTCCCGTTGACCTTGAAAAGTTCGAAGAGACCGCCGGGACCGAGCTTGACCCAGGGCCGGCCGTGGTCGTGACGGGCAAGCCCGCGAAAATAGAGGTAGGTGGTGTTGCCCGCTATGCGCAGCTTGAACGGGTGTCCGAACAGGGTGAACGTGACGTTTCCCGCCACCGGCGAGAGGGTCTCTTCCCCGGAGAGCCCCGTAGACAGGAGCAGCTTCAGGAGCTTCTTGAGCTTGTGGCTGCCGCGCGACACAGCAAAAGAGGTTTCAGCTGAGAAACGCATGCTGGTCACCGTCAGCTCTTCCATCTTCTGCTCGAGCGCAAGCAACGATGCGGGCAGCGGCGCATGCAGCGGCGCAAGCGCCGGCGCGGGGACGGGTGCGGGGGCAGGTGCCGGCGCAGGTTCGGCGGCGGATGCCACCCCAGGCGTACCAGCCAGCACCAACGCCAGCACGATCCCGAACAGCACGCACGTCCCCCGCATCTCAAGGCCTCCCGATTGGTTAGCAAGCCAGGTTAGATCAACTGTGTGAACGCAGTAGGCACGCTGGACGCTTTCCTTTCCCTGGCCAAAGCGCTAGTTTCTGCTCACACAAGCGAGACGACACCCCCTAGCGACGAGCGACGACAAGGAGCCCACCCGAGATGGCCGCCACCGCCGAGCCCCTATTGAAGCCGGACTTCGCAGCCAAGCGCAAACACTTCCTGTTCACCGACGAGCACGAACAGCTGCGCGAGTCGATCCGCAACTTCGCGATCAAAGAGCTGGCGCCGCACGCGGAGGAATGGGAGGAGACGACGTTCCCCGACTCGGTGATGGCGCGCATGGGCGAGCTGGGCTTTCTCGGCCTCGACAAGCCGGAGGAGTGGGGCGGTCAGGGCGGGGACTACTACAGCGCGCTGGTGCTGGCCGAGGAGATCGGGCACGCCAACAGCGGCGGCCTCGCGATGGGGGTGGCGGTGCAGACCGACATGGCGATGCCCCCGATCCTCGCGTTCGGCACCAACGAGCAGAAGCGGGAGTGGGCGGCGCCCGCAATCGCCGGCACGAAGATCCTCTGTCTCGGCATCACCGAGCCGGACGCCGGCAGCGACGTGAAAGGGATCAAGACGCGCGCGGTAAAAGATGGCGACGAATACGTGATCAACGGGTCGAAGACCTACATCACCAACGGCCACCGCGCGCACGTGATCGTGCTGGTGACCAAGACCGACGCCGACGCCGGGTATGACGGCTTCACGTTGTTCCTCGTGCCGATGGACTCGCCGGGGGTGATCCGTGAGAAGAAGCTGGAGAAGATGGGGATGCACGCCTCCGACACAGCGCTGCTGGCCTTCCAGGACGTGCGCGTACCCGAGTCGGCGGTGCTGGGCCAGGTGGGCAGGGGCTTCTACCACATCATGTGGGAGCTCCAGGGCGAGCGGTTGATCGGCGCCGCCGGCAGCGTGGCGGGCGCGCAGCGCTGCTTCGAGCGGACGCTGGAGTACGCCAAAGAGCGCACCGCGTTCGGCCGGGCGATCGGCAACTTCCAGGTGATACGTCACAAGTTCGCGGAGATGGCGACGAAGATCGAGACGGCCCGCCAGATGGTGTACATGACCGCGTGGCGCCAGCAGAACGGCGACTACCCCGTGCGCGAGATCTCGATGGCAAAGCTGTACGCCTCGCGGATCGCCTGCGAGGTCGCCGACGAGTGCCTGCAGATCCACGGCGGCGCCGGCTACATGCGCGAGTACGGGATCGAGCGCGCGTGGCGCGACCTGCGTCTCAACCGCATCGGCGCGGGCACGGATGAGATCATGCTCGAGGTGATCGGTCGCTCGTACGGGCTGTGAGCCCACCCAACCCCCCCTTCAGTGACGAGCACGAGCAGCTGCGCGAGTCGATCCGGCGCTTCGTCGAGCGCGAGCTGGCTCCCCACGCGCAGGAGTGGGAGCGCGATGAATGGTTTCCCGACGAGGTCTTCGGAAAGCTCGCCGCGCAGGGCTTCCTCGGCCTCAAGTACCCGGAGGAGTACGGCGGGCAAGGCGGCGACTATCTGCACGACGCGATCCTGATCGAGGAGCTCACGCGCACCGGCTCGGGCGGCACGGCGGCGGGGATCGGGGCGCACGTCAACATCGCCACGCCCCCCATCTGGAAGTTCGGCACCGAGGAGCAGAAGCAGCGCTACCTTGTGCCCGCGATCCGCGGCGAGAAGATCGGGGCACTCGCGATCACCGAGCCCGGCGCCGGGTCGGACGTCGCCGCGCTGCGCACGCTCGCCACGCCGGTGGACGGCGGGTGGGTCCTCAACGGCGAGAAGACCTACATCACCAACGGCGTGCGCGCGCACTTCCTCGTCACCGCCGTGAAGACCACGGCGGAGGGCGGCCACCACGGGATCTCCTTCCTGATCGTCGAGCGCGGCGAGGGGGTGCACTCCGCGAAGCTCAAGAAGCTCGGCTGGGCCGCCTCCGACACGGCGACTATCGCCTTCGAAGATGTGTTCGTGCCCGAGGAGAACCTGCTGGGCCCCGAGCACGAGGGCTTCAAGCTGATCATGGCCAACTTCCAGTGGGAGCGCCTGGCGATGGCGCTCGGTGCCTGCGCCGCGATGGGTCTCGCGTGGGAGCGCACGGCGCAGTTCGCGCGCGAGCGCACGGCCTTTGGGCGGCCGCTGGCGGGGCACCAGGTGACCCGCCACAAGCTCGCCGAGCTGGCAACCTCGGTGTACACCTGCCGCTGCGTCACCTACGACGCGCTGCGCCGCTTCATGGCTGGCGAAGAACCGCTGAAGGAGGTCACGATGGCGAAGCTGCTCACCCAGCGCGCCTCCTACGAGCTGATGGACGCCTGCCTGCAGATCCACGGCGGCGCCGGGTACATGCGCGAGCAGTGGGTCGAGCGCGCCGCCCGCGACGCCCGCCTCGGGCCGATCGGCGGCGGCAGCGACGAGATCATGCGTGAGATCTTGGGGCGCGTGCTGGCACTCTGACTCGCGCGGCTGACCCCTCCGGGGGGAGGTCGGGAGGGGGCCCGCCCCCCTCCCGCTGAGACTTGCGCGAGATCCTCGGGCGCGTGCGGCGCTGTGGGCGCTGTAAGTAGTAAAGGTGTCCACACCTCCGCCCACCGCTCAGGCGGGGGCGCTCCCCGGCCGATGCCACGGACGTGGCACGCCCGCCCATCACGTCGCTGCCTGCCCGCGCGGCCTGCCTGTGCGCGATCTCGCGGCTGTGGCGATGCTGCCAGCTTCAGCCGCCGCGGCCTCCTGTGCCAACGCCAACCTGACGCCCACCTCCGGCAACGTCGAACAGGTGCGCTCCGCGGTGCTGTGCCTGATCAATCAGGAACGCGAACGCCACGGCGAGGGCGCGCTGGTGCCGAACGCGAGGCTCGCGCACGCCGCGCAGACCCACAGCCGCGATATGGCCAACGAGGACTACTTCTCGCACGTCGCGCCCAACGGCGAAACGCCGCTCGATCGGATGCGCGCGAGCGGCTACCTCCCCAACTCGCAGGACGGATATGTGGTGGGCGAGAACATCGCCTGGGGCACGATGTGGCTGGCCACGCCGCAGTCGATCGTGGGCGCCTGGATGGCGTCCCCCGGTCACCGCGCCAACATCCTCGACGGCGCCTACCGCGAAACAGGAGTCGGGGTCGAGGCGCGGCCCCCCGCCTCGCTCGCCGAAGGGCAGCCCGGGGCGCTGTACACCCAGGACTTCGGCACGATCATCCCCGCCGGGCACTCCTCGCGCCACGTCGCCGCTGGCTCCGGACGGATAACCTCCGGCACCCGCAACAACACAAACGGCGAAAGGAGCAACACACACCATGGGAGTCCTCGACGGCAAAGCCGCCATCGTCACAGGGTCCGCGCGCGGCATCGGGCGCGCCACCGCAGAGCTGCTCGCCGCAAACGGCGCGCAGGTGCTCATCAACGATCTCGACGGCGACGTCGCAAAGCAGGCCGCTGAGGAGATCGTGGGCGAGACGGCGGTGTTCGCCGGCGACCTCACCAAGCCGGGCGTCCCCGACCAGCTCGTGCAGAGCGCCGTCGATGCGTTCGGCAGGATCGACATCATCGTCAACAACGCCGGCTACACGATCGACGCGCCGATCCACAAGATGTCCGACGAGCAGTACCAGGCGATGCTCGACATCCACCTCGTCGCTCCCTTCCGCATCATCCGCGCCGCCGCGCCGCACCTGCGCGAGCCCGCCAAGAAGGAGCGCGAGGAAGGGCAGGAGGTGTTCCGCAAGATCGTCAACATCTCCTCGATCTCCGGCACGATGGGCAACGCCGGGCAGGCCAACTACTCCTCCGCGAAGGCCGGCGTCACCGGTCTCACCAAGACGCTGGCGAAGGAGTGGGGCCAGTTCAAGGTCAACGTCAATGCCGTGGCGTTCGGCTTCATCGACACGCGCCTGACGGCCGCCAAGGTCGAGGACAACACGATGGAGATCGGCGGCGAGAAAGTGCAGCTCGGGATCCCCGAGCAGATGCGCCAGATGGCCTCGATGCTGATCCCGCTGGGGCGCCCCGGCACCCCGGAGGAGGCGGCGGGAGGCATCTTCTTCCTCTGCTCCCCGTGGTCCAACTACGTCCACGGCCAAGTGCTGAACGTCACCGGCGGACAGTTCGTGGGGATGACCAGCTGATCAGGGCTCGAGAGAGCGCCGGCGGGGCCCGGGCAACCGGGCCCCTCGCGTCCCGCCGGGACCGGCCGCCCGATTGAGGGACCTGCTAGGCCGCGGCGGAGCCTCACGACGGACTCCTCGCGGCGGAACCCACCCGTCTGGAACCCGGGGAGCTGCGGCTCCTCGGGCGGCCTCGTCCGCGTGCGCCTTGCGCAGGTCGAAGTACAGCACCGCGGCCGCCAGCGCCGAGATCGGGGCGGTGAGGATGCCGACGATCACACGCACCACGAGGCCCACGGCGGTGCCGGCGGCGTCGCCGCCGGCCTCGAGCAAGACGGCGACGACACCGACGAGGATCACGAGCAGCAGGATCACCGCGAACGTGTTCCAACCGTTGCCGCGCACCAGCTCGCGGCTGCGTCCCAGCGCGCCCAGGCCGGCGGGGCGCTCGAGCACCACGACGGGCGCCGCCACCGACCACAGCGTGGCGAGGATCAGGCCGGGGACGATGATCAGCACGAAGCCGATCGCGATGCCGATGCCGGCGACGATCCCCACCAGGATCAGTTTGCCGAGCACCGGCGTGACCGCGCGCAGCAGCTGGCCGGCGCTGGCGTCGCGCTTGCCGTCCTGTATGTCCGACACCAGCTCGACGACCATCCCGGTGAACAGCGTGGTCGCCACGAGGCTGACAACCAGCGCGACGAGCGCCAGCCCCGCCGAGGCCTTGATCAGCAGCACGTCGAACACGGAGCTGATCGCGAACACGACGGCGGCTGCCGGCATCAGCACGGGCGCCTGGTCGACGTAGATACGGAAGGTGCGGCGGATGATCTCGCCGACGTCGATCGAACCGGTACTCATGCGCTCCTCCTCATCGTGCTCCCGCGGCGGCTTCGGCCCTGCACCGAAGCTCATGACCCGAGCCTGAGCCGCCGATCCGCGGGGTCGGCGGATCCAGCCTCAGCTGACCTGGCCCACTGTACGGGACGTCCCCGACGCCTTGGCGGCGCGGCGCTGTTCGCGCACCCGCTGCAGCGCGCCGCGGCGTCCGTGCTGCTCGAGGCCCGCGTACAGGCGCTTGATCTCCGACGAGCATCTCGTCGGCGACGGCCTGCTGCTGCGCGGCGTGGGATCGGCCACCTGCTGCCAGCGCAGCGCCGGCCCGTACTGCACGGTGATCGAGGGCAGCCGCAGGCGCTTCCAGTTGCGGATGCGCGAGGAGCCGTGGATCGCGATCGGCACCACCGGCGCGCCGGATTCGAGCGCCAGGCGTCCGATCCCGCGCTTGGCCTGCTCTGCCAGTTTGCCGTCGCGCGAGCGCCCCCCCTCGCAGTACATCGTGATCGCCCCCCCGCGCGCGAGGATCGCGTTCGCGGTGACGAACACCTCTTCGTCGCGGGCCCCGCGGCGCACCGGGAACACGCCGCCGTGGGTATAGATGAACTGCATCGGCCCTTTGAAGAGCTGCGACTTCGCCATGAACCGCACCTTGCGGCGGATGTAGCAGCCCATCAGGAAGTGGTCCATGAACGAGAAGTGGTTGGGCGCGAGGATCACCGCTCCAGCGCCCGGCACGTTGTCGGTGGCGATCGCGCGCGTGCGCAGGCCGGCGTACGCGTACAGCGAGGTCAGCAGCCGCGTCAGCTCGTACGCCCAGTCGGGTTCGCGCGTGCGCGCTCGCTCGTGGAAGCGGTCGAAGTGCTCCTTCGGCCGCGGGTCCGCTATACACCTGTTCGCGCATCGGCGCCAGCTCGCTCATCTGCTCTCTTCTACTCCCCTGCCTGATCGGGTCGTGGCTGCTCACAACATCAGTCTGACTGCTCTACCTCACAGGGCCGGCAAGGTTACGCGCCGAGCCTCGCGGTGGCGGGTTGGCCGCCGGGCCACCCGGGCTGATGGGCCGGTGGGCTGATGGGCCGGTGGGCCGATGGGCTGATGGGCTGATGGGCCGGGGGCCCGGGGGGCTGGTGGGCCGGTGGGCCCGTCGCAGTCGCTGGGGAGCATCGCCAACCTCACCCTCCGCTCCGCGCGTGCCCCAGCGCACCGTGCCACCCCGCGAGCAAGCAGTGCGCGCTCGCCCTCGGACATGCGGGACTCATACCGAGCGCGCAGACGCCAGCCATCGCGCACGTCGGTGAGCGTCCACAGCCCGGCACCGACGCCCGGCCAGCAGGGCGGCGCCGAGCGCAGTCGTCTCCGCGATCTCGGGCACGAGCACCGACACGCCGAGGATGTCGGCCTGGAACTGCATCAGCCAGCGGTTGGCCGTGGCGCCGCCGTCGACGCGCAGCTCGTTCAGCTGCATGCCCGCGCCGGCCTCCATCGCGCGTACCGCGTCCACGGTTTGGTAGGCGATCGCCTCCAGCGCCGCGCGCGCGAGGTGCGCCCGCGTCGAGCCGCGTGTGAGGCCGAGATCGTCCCCCGTGCGTGCGGGTCCCAGTGGGGCGAGCCGAGCCCCGTGAGAGCGGGCACGAAGTAGACCTGCTCGTTGGATGGCAGCGACGCCGCAAGCGCCTCGGTCTCGGCCGCGTCGGCGATGATCCCGAGGCCGTCGCGCAGCCACTGCACCGCCGCGCCGGTGACGAAGATCGATGCCTCCAGCGCATACGTCAGGGCCGAGCCGGCCGGCGCTGGCCGGGAGGTCCCGGGGTCGCCGGATCGGCGCGGGACGCCACGGGGCGAGACGGACGAGGAGCCGACCCCCCATGCGACCGTGCTCAGCAGACCCGCGGGGGGCACGGGCGCGGCGAAGCCCGCATTGAGCAGCACGAACGAGCCGGTGCCATACGTGTTCTTGCCCATGCCGGGGTCGGTGCATGCCTGGCCGAAGAGGGCAGCCTGCTGGTCACCCGCGACGCCCGCCACCGGGACCGTGTGGCCCATCAGCGCCTCGGGCCGGGTGATGCCCAGCTCGCCGGCGCTCGCCCGCACCGCCGGCAGCGCCCGCTCCGGCACCCCGAACAGCTCCAACAGCTCCGGGTCCCACCGTCCCGCCCGCAATGTCGTAGAGCATCGTCCGCGAGGCGTTCGAGGGGTCGGTGAAATGCTCCCCCGTCAGCTTGAAGCCAAGCCACGAATCGACCGTCCCGAACAGCGCCCGACCACTGCGTGCGCGCTCGCGCAACCCCTCAACGTGCTCCAAGAGCCACTCGATCTTGGTCGCCGAGAAATACGGGTCGAGCACCAGCCCGGTGCGCGCGCGGATCACCTCCTCGCGCCCCGTCTCGCGCAACTGCGCGCAGCGCTCCGCGGTGCGCCGGTCCTGCCACACGATCGCGCGGTGCAGTGGCTCGCCTGTCGTCGGGTCCCACACGCACACGGTCTCGCGCTGGTTGGTGATTCCCACCGCCTGCAGCTCGCCTGCGCGCACCCCCGCGTCGGCCAGCGCCTCGCCCGCGACCGCAAGCGTCACCTCCCAGATTTCCGCCGCATCGTGCTCGACCCACCCCGGCTGGGGGAAGTGCTGTTCGAGCTCGCGGTAGGCCCGCCCGACCGGCTCGGCGCGCTCGTCGAAGACGATGCACGTGCTGCCCGTCGTGCCCTGGTCGATCGCGAGGATCATCCTCGCGTGAGCCTACCGGTGGGTGACGGCGCCGGCGCGAGCGCTGTAGACGATGGTTCCGGCGCGATCCCGCTCGGGCGATCGTTCCCGTGCGACGCCGGTCGGTAGCGCCCGGCTCAGGCGGGCTCGCGGAACAGCCTGAGCCGCTCCTCGCCGACCGTGGCGCGCAGCTCGGGGTCCTCGATGCCCAATCCCTCGCGCTCAGCCAGGCACAGCACCCCGACCTTGCCCACATGCCGGTTGAGCTGAACTTCCCGCACCGCCTCACCCACCTGCTCGAGCGCAAACACCTTCGAGAGGGCCGGCACGATCCCGCCCCGTTCGATCAGCCGGTTGGTCTCCCACGCCTCCTGCCAGTTGGCGCCGTGACTGCCGATCACGCGCTTCAGGCGCATCCACAGGCGGCGGTTGTCGTACTCGTGGCGGTAGCCGGTGCTCGAGCCGCACGTGATCACCGTCCCGCCGCGCCGCACCAGGTACACCGAGGCCCCGAACGTCTCACGTCCGACGTGCTCGAAGACGATGTGGGGGTCCTCCCCCAGGTGGCGGCGAATCTCGCCACCCACGCGCTTGCCCAACTCCACTTCGCCGAGTCCGTCGAGCCCAAGCTCGTCGCGGCGCAGCACCAGGTCGCAGCCGAGCCGTCGCAACAGCCGCGCCTTCGCCTCCGAGCCCACGACCCCCACCGCGATGCCGCCACCATTGCGGATGAACTGGATCGCGTAAGAGCCGAGTCCCCCGGTGGCGCCCCACACGAGCACGATGTCGCCTTGCTTGAATTGCGCTCCCCGCGGGCTGACGAGCATGCGGTAGGCGGTCATCGCGCAAAGCGTGCTGCATGCCGCCTCCTCCCACGTCAGGTGGCGGGGCTTGGAGAGCAGCTGGGTGGCCTTCACGATCGCGTAGTGAGCGAGTCCGCCGAAGTTCGTCTCAAAGCCCCACGCCCGCTGGTCGGCAGCAAGCATCCCATCCACCTGGGAGATCGGGTCCTGATAGTCGATGACGTTGGTGTACACCACCACACGATCGCCGATCGACCAGTGGCGCACCGCGTCGCCCACGCGCACGATGACGCCCGAGGCATCCGACCCCACGACGTGGTGGGGCAGGTCATGGCGGGCGTCCCATCCCCCGTTACGCCCAAGCTGCTCCAGGAACCGGAAGGTGGGAATCGGCTCGAACGTCGCCGACCACACGGTGTTGTAGTTGACCGCGCTGGCCATCACCGCCAGCAGCACCTCATCGGGTGCGAGCTCCGGCATCGGGACCTCGTCAACCCTGATCGACCTGCGGACATCCTTCTCGCGCGCATCCTTGAAGATGTCCACGTCCTCGCGGGCGAGATACGCCGCCTGATAGGTGGACGGAAGCTCGCCGTTCAGCAATTGCTCGACGGCGCTCGCGGTGTCCCCCGCCACCGCGGTGCTCGCCGGCTCAACTTGACTCATCGCCACTCCAAAGACGCCGAACCACCTCAAACATCCAGCCTCCCCTCAGGTCCCACGCGGTAACGACCCCCAGTGCTCTCAATCAAAAGAACATCGAGGTCTGCCTTCGCCCTCCGCCCATGCAGGTATTGTCCCACGCGATTGGTACCGCGTCCAGAAAGGGGTTTGCGTGGCTGAGGTAGAGGCCCACATCACCGGCACCGTATGGAAGATCGAGTGCGTCGTGGGCGACCAGGTCCAGGAGGGCGACACGGTCGCGATCCTCGAGTCGATGAAGATGGAGATGCCAGTCGAGGCCGAGGACTCTGGCACCGTGATCGAGATCCGGTGCGAGGAGGGCCAAGCGGTCAACGAGGGCGACACGCTGGTCGTGTTGGAGTAGCGGATGACGCGCCAAGCCCCTCTACTTCAGTCAGCCACTACGCTTGGCGCAATGCCCTCCCCCGCCCCCCCACAAGAGCGCGCCGACGGCAAGCTGCTGGTCGATCGCCCAGCGGACCACGTCGCCCGCCTGACGATCTCAAACCCCTCCAAGCGCAACGCCCTGGACTGGCCGATCATGGATGCCATCACCGTTGCGCTCGCGGAGCTTGCCTCGGAGGGGTGGGCGCGTTGCGTGATCGTGACCGGCTCGCACGGAATGTTCTCCGCGGGATATGAGATCGGGGAGATCAGCAACGGGAGGTTCCAGGAAGAGGCGGAGCGTCTGATTGCGCACCCGTTCACCGAGGCGATCGAAGCGCTGGAGAGCTACCCCTATCCAACGCTCGCCATGCTTCCCGGACACACCATCGGGGGCGGCCTCGAGCTCGCGCTTGCGTGCGATCTGCGCGTAGCGGCCACCAAGATCAAGCTCGGCATGCCTCCAGCCAAGCTGGGCCTCGTCTACTCGCACACCGGCCTGCGCCGCTTCATCGACGCGGTCGGCGCCCCACGCACCCGCGAGCTGTTTCTGCTCGGCAGCTACATCGATGCGGACACCGCCCTGCTCTGGGGCCTAGTCAACCGCGTGGCGGCGGCCGCGGAGTTGGAGTCGATGGTGCTTACGCTGGCGGACGAGCTGGCTTGCAATGCGCCACTCTCGCAGAGGGGCAACAAGCGTGTGATCGCCGCGCTGCTGCAGGCGCGGGGCAGGCTCGCCGAGAACGTGGAGAACGAGCTGATTGAGTTGCGCCGCGCATCGTTCACCTCACACGATCTGCGCGAGGGAATGAGCGCTTTCGCCGAGAAACGGGCGCCGCGCTGGCGCGGGGAGTGAGACGCATCCCGACCGCGCGGTGCATTTCGGCGGTGCGCGCCGCCTCGATCGCCCACACCAACGCGCCAGCCTTGTCGAGCGTCTCCTGGTACTCGGCAGCGGGGGTGGAGCCGGCGGTGACGGCGCCGCCCGTATGCAGCGAGAGCGAGCAGCCGCGCTTGACGATGGTGCGGATCGGGATCGAGAGGTCAAGCGCACCCGCGTAATCGATGTAGCCGATCGCACCCGAGTAGATGCCGCGCCGCGAGTCCTCCATCGCACTGAGCAGACGCATCGCCGCGATCTTCGGCGCGCCCGTCATCGATCCGCCCGGAAAGGTCGCCGCCAGCAGCTGCACGGGAGTGGTGTCCGCGCGCAGGCGGCCGCGGACAACCGACACCAGCTGCAGGACTGACGGGTGGCGCTCCACCGCACACAGCGTGGGGACGGTGACCGTGCCGTACTCGCACACCCGACCCAGGTCGTTACGAGCTAGATCGACGATCATCACGTTCTCGGCGTTGTCCTTGACCGCGGTCGCCAACTCGGCCACAAGCGCGGCATCCTCGCCGGCATCTCGCCCGCGAGGACGGGTCCCCTTGATCGGCCGCGTCTCCACCCACCGGTCGCGATCGGCACGCAGGAAGCGCTCGGGCGAGCATGAGAGGACCTCCAGCTCCGGATAACGCAGGTATGCAGCCATCGGCGCCGGCGTGAGCGCACGCAGCACTGCGTATAGGTCACACCCATCGCCCTCGAACTGGGTGTCGAAACGTTGCGTCAGGCACAGCTCGTACACCTCGCCGGCGAGGATGTGCCGGCGGGCGCGGCGCACCTGCTCCAGGTAGCGCTCGGGAGCGGTCACCGCTCTGAGGCCGTGCCGCTCGAGGTCGCCGGCCATGAGACGGCGTCCGGCAGGTGAAGCGAGCGCCGGCGTGGCAGGCCCCGCCCGTGCCGCACGCGCACACGCGGCGCGGGCGGCCGCGAGCCCTCCGCGACACTCCGCGCGGCACTCTGCCTCGTTGGCGCCCCAGCCGTTGGCGACGATCCAGCTGCGACCGGCTCGCTCGTCGGAGATCACCGCCAGGTCGCAAAAGAGCAGGTGGTAGTCCGGGACGCCGAGGTCGGGGGCAGTGCTGCGCTCCACATCCTCGAGCTCGTGGAGCAGCTCGTAAGACAAAAAGCCGACGGCACCGCCCGCGAACACCGACGGCGGTCCTGTCCACCCGCCGCCGGCTGCCGATGAGAAGGCAGACAACGTGCGCTCCAAGATCGCCAGTGGTTTCCCATCGAGCGGCACCGCCGCACCGGGCAGCCCCGCCCGCACCGCGCCATCCTTGGCCAGCAGCTCCCACCGGGGACGCCAGGCGAGGATCGAGTGGTGTCCCAGCTCGTTCGGCCCACCAGCGCTGTCGAGCAGGAACAGAAAGCGCTCCTCGCCGAGGCTCCTGGCCACGCGCCAGCAATCGATCGACGCCGGCTGCTCCTCGCAGAGCGTGTGCCGGCGTGCGGTGGCCTCGCTCACACCCCAACCCGAGAGGGCCGGCGTGGGGGCGGCGATCGCAACGCTACTCACGCAATCCGCTCCTGTGCAGCTGCGCGATCGAGCTGGTACAGGCGATGCAGATCGGCGAACATGCCCCCAGACGCCGTCCATTCCCGCCCGGTGCCATACATCGACGCCACCGCCCGCAAGCCCTGGACGGCGTTGGTGAGGAACACTTCATCCGCCTCCATCAGCGCGTCGAGCGCGAGCGGCGCCTCCCGCACGGCGACGCCGTGCTCGCAAGCCAGCTCGATCACCCGGGCGCGTGTGATGCCAGGCAGACACACCGATGCGGGCGGCGTCAGCAGCTGTCCCGCCACGACGGCAAACACGTTGGAGCTCACACCCTCCGACACCTGACGGCGCGTGGAGAGGTAGATGCCCTCATCGCCGCCCAACGCTTCAACCTGGCGTCTGGCCATCACGGCGGGCTGCCAGCTGGTGCTCTTCGCCGCCCCCCGCCGTGCACGCCGCCCCAATGGTGCGACGGCGATACCACGCTCCGCCGGCGCCAGCGGTTGCGTGGGAAGGGCCGCAACCACCACCGTGGGCCTCCCCGCAGGGGGTGCGAGGCCCACCCCTCCCACGCCGCGGGTGACGGTCACCCGCACATACGCGTGGGGCAGCGCGGCATGGCGCACCGTGCGCAGCACCTGCTCGGCCAGTTCCTCAGCGGTGGGCGCGTGGGTGAACTCGAGCGCAGCGGCCGCCGCGCACAACCGCTGCAAGTGGCGCTCCAGAAGGTAGGGGGCGCCGTCGGTGGCGCGCAGCGACTCGAACAGGCCATCTCCCAGCAGGAAGCCGGCGTCGAGCGCCGAAACGGTGGCCTCGCCGGGCGGGCAGAGGCGTCCGTCGACACACACGCACCCAGCTCTGGTGGCGATCATCGGGGGCAACATACCGACGATGTGTGCCGGCGGCGTGATCGCGATCGGTGCCCCCGGGGCCGGCGCGTCATCGCGCGGGCGCAAACGTAATCGCGGTGAGCGCGAGTCCGTCGCGCACCAGCCACCGCCCCTCCAACACTGTGGGAAGGGCCACGTCGTCCGTCGGACGGGCCACCCCACCCGTCGGAAGGGCCACATCGCCCGTCGGACGGGCCACCCCGCCAAGGCCCGCTTGCGCCGCGCTCCCATCCTCGACGCCGATCCCGCGACCGCCGGCGCTGTTGCGCGGCCAGGGCTTCAACAGCTGTGCGCGGAACATGCGGCTGTGCCGATCGAAGGTGAGAGCCGCATCCTCGAATCCCAACCAACACGCGGCGAGCGGAAACCACACCTTGTACACCGACTCCTTCGCGCAGAACAGCAGCCGATCCCAATGCACCGCCGGCTCCGCCCGGCTCAACTCGGCCAGCAGCGGGCGCTCCCGCGCAACGGCGATCTGATCGAGCACTCCGTCGGGCAGCGGCGCGTGCGGCTCAGCGTCGATGCCGATACCAGCCAGGTCCCTCGCACGCGCCACGGCGCACGCGCGATAGCCGGCGCAGTGGGTGATGCTGCCCACCACCCCGCGCGGCCACAGCGGCTGTCCCCGCTCACCGGTGGCAATCGGGCGAGGGGGCAGGTCGAGCTGTGACAGTGCCCGCCGGGCACACGCTCGCGCGGTGATGAACTCGTGGCGGCGCTTCTCGACCGCGCGCCCCAGCGCGGCGCGCTCCTCGGGAAAAAGCTCGATGTCGAGCAGCTCCTCACGAGTGTCCACAGCGGCGACCGCGGTCGGCAGGATCTCCTCGATCACGCGCGCCCCTCCACGCCTGCGAGCACCGGGTGAAGCGTGGCGCGGGCGGCTCCGCCCCAGCGTTGCCGCTCGCGGGGATAGCCCAGCGAGACCTCCATGAACCTCACCCCGTCATGCCACGCCACGTGCGGGATGTGAAGGTGCCCATACACCACCGCCTTGGCTCCAAACCGCACGTGCCAGTCGGCGGTACGCACTGTGCCACACCACTGGGCGAACTCGGGGTGGCGCAGAATGCGCGTGGGATGGCGAGTCAGCGGGAAGTGGTTGACGAGCACGGTCGGCAGCCCTGGCGCACGCGCCGCCAGGCGTGCTTCGCTCTCACGTATACGCGCCATGCACCACGCCTCCCTGCTGGGGTACGGGTCAGGGTGCAGCACGAGCTCGTCGCTGCACACCACTCCTGCGGCGTGCGCCCGCGCCAGCGCCTGCTCCTTGGTGGGGGCAACGTTGCTGCCGAAGGAGTAGTCGTAGAGCAGAAACAGCGGCGCAACCGTGACGGGGCCGCCCGACCCATCCCAGACGGGATAGGGATCCTCCGGAGTCAACACGCCCAGACCGCGGCAGAGACCCACCAGATGCTGGTAGCGAGCCTCCCCGCGCAGTTGCAGCGGATCGGCAGGCGTAGTCCACAGGTCGTGATTGCCGGGCACCCACACGACTGTGGTAAAGCGCTCACGCAGCACACCCAGAGCCCACTCCACGTCGGCGCCCATCTCGCTGACGTCGCCGCACACGATCAGCCAGTCTGCCGGCGAGCGCCCTCGCAGCGTTTCCACGACGCGCCGGTTCTCGGGGTAGGTGACGTGCAGGTCGCTGATCGCGAGCAGGCTGGCGTCCTGCCCTCGTTGTCGGCTCATGCTTGCGTTGGCGCTCTCGGTGTATTTGGGTTATGGCCTGCCACCGTCACCCGTGGCCGGCGATCTTACTACCACGCCACCGTGACCATCCTCGGCGAGAGCTCCCCAACGCCACCATGACCGCGCCCGGCGAGAGCTCCCCGTCGCCACCGTGACCCGTCTCCGGCGGCAGCGCCCTGGCTCCCGGTCCATCCGGCACGATTCGACTGCGGGCGGCCGGCTCGCGCCGGTGGGACGGCGACGACGGGCTATTCTGATCAATGCAATACAACTTACTGGCGGGCTATCGCGAGGGTCAGACCCCGGGTGCGGCCGGGTCTTCGACGAGCGCTTTTGCGCCCCGGCAGTGCGTATGCGATTATCCGCGCCTTGTCGACGGCCACGCATGAGCAGGGGCTGAGCAGCGCCGCGATCGTTCCCTCGACGCCGGTTTTGCGCTGCTCGGATCTTCGCAAGCGCTTCGCCGATCTGGTTGCTGTCGACGGCGTCAGCCTCGAGATCGCTCCCGGTGAAAACTATGGCCTGCTGGGGCCCAACGGGGCCGGCAAGAGCACCACGATCTCGATGATCTGCGGCCTGCTCGCCACCAACGGTGGCGAGGTGCAGATCGCCGGGAAACGCATGACCACCAAAAGCGTGGCCGCCAAGGCCGAGCTCGGCTATGTGCCGCAGGAGCTGGCCATCTACCCCGATATGACGGCTCGCGAGAACCTGCGCTTCTTCGCCCGTCTGTACAACCTGCGGGGACGCAGGGCGACGGCACGCATTGACGCGGTGCTCGAGCTGATCGGCCTCACCGAGCGTGCCGACGACCTGACAAAAGAGTACTCCGGCGGGATGCAGCGTCGACTCAATGTGGGACTCGCGCTGCTGCACGAGCCGCGGCTGCTGATCCTCGACGAGCCCACCGTCGGTGTGGATCCACAGAGCCGCAGCGCGATCTTCGCGAGCATCGAACAGCTCCGCGACTCAGGCGTCGGCATCCTCTACACGACGCACTACATGGAGGAGGCGGAGCGCATCTGCGATCGCATCGGCATCATCGACCACGGCAAGCTGATCGCGGAGGGCACGCACCGGGAGCTGGTATCGCTCGTCGGACGGCACGACCGCATCATCATCAGAGCAAGTGGCGAGCTGGAGAGCGCCCTCGGGGCGGTACGCGATCTGAGCGGCGTGATGCGGGCGCTCCCGAGCGACGGTGGACTGGAATTCCTCGTCGAGGGGGCCGGCAAGCTCCTCCCCGCGCTGCTCGAGCGTGTGGCGAAGACGGCGATCTCGATCACGGCGGTCGAGGTGCAGGAAGCGAACCTGGAGACCGTGTTCCTGCACCTGACTGGACGCACTTTGCGCGACTAGATGCGGACCGCGTTCCTCATCGCCGGCAAGGATCTGCGCCAGCGCATGCGCGACCGGACGGCGATTGTCTCAGCGCTCGTGCTGCCGCTGGTGATGGCCACGATCCTGGGTCTCACCATACCCAACATCACCAACAGAAGCACGAGCAAGTTCAAGGTCGGCATCGTCAACGAAGACAACGGGCCGGCGGCGTTGTACTTCACCAAAGAGGTGCTCGATCCGCTGCAGCAAAAGAAGCTGCTCCAGCTTTATCCCGCCGGCGCGTCGACCGGGCGAGCGCTCGTCGACGACGGCAAGGTGACCACCACGCTGGTGATTCCGAAGGGGTTCTCTCGTGCGGCCGACCACGAAGCCTCCTCGCGTCTTGAAATCATCGGCGACGGGCAGGTATTCAAACAGGCGAGCACATATGTCGTCGGCTCGGTCGCCACTACGTTCGCCAACCAGCTCAACGGCGTTCACCTGGCAGTGGCCAGCGCCAAGCGCAAGCATGCGACGCCCCGAGAACTCGTTCACCTGGGCGAACACGCCTCAGAAATACCCAAGCGGCTGCAGCTGCATGAAGCAGGCCTGCCGAGTAAAGAACTCGACCCCAAGACCCACGAGGCCGCTGGGATGGCGATCCTGTTCCTTTTCATCACCGTCCAAGTTGGCTTCTCCAGCATCATCGACGAACGCAGCAGCGGCGTGCTGGCCCGACTGCTCGCCGCGTCGGTGTCCCGGCGAGCGGTGATCTTCGGCAAGCTGATCACGAGCCTCGTGCTGGGAATCGTCAGCACCGCGACGCTGGCGATTGCCACCACGCTGATCCTGGGCGCCCACTGGGGCGGCCTTCCTGGGGTTGCCCTGCTGGTCGTGGCCTGCGTCATCGCCGCGACCGCCATGACCGCCTTCATCGCCAGCTTCGCGCAGACCTCCGAACAGGCGGTGCAGTGGCAGGTCATCGCCGCCTCGCTGCTGGGAGCGCTCGGTGGCGCGCTGTTCCCCCTCGCACAGGCGGGCGGGGTGCTGGCAACGCTCAGCTCATTGACACCCCACGCCCAGTTTCTGCTCGGCCTCGGCGTGCTGGCCAACGGTGGCGGTCCCACAACGGTGCTGCCGATGGTGGAGATGATCCTCGCGTTCGCCGCGCTGTTGGGCGGCGTTGCGATCCTGCGCATAGGGCATCTCGTGAGGGCGTGAGATGAAGCCGCTCGCGATTCTCGCCACCAGCGTCATCCGCCTGGTGCGCACACCGCACAACGTGTTCATCCTCGTGGTGAGCCCACTGGCTCTGATCTTCCTCCTGGGCTCCGCGTTCGGTGGCGGGGCCACGACATACGTGGACGTGGTGGCGCCACACACCAGATTCGCCGAACAACTGCTGAGCAAGATCGGCCACCAGCAGGGAGTGAGCATGCGGCGCGTGGAAAACCAACAGGCGCTCCGCCGCGCGGTCGAATACGGGGACGCTGAAGCGGGTGTGGCGCTTCCCACGAACTACGATCAAGCGCTGCGGTCGGGTAGGACCGTACCCATTCGCTACTACGCCCAGCGAGGCTTGAACGGCAAACAGATCGGCCAAGTGATCCAGGCGGCCTTGGCCGAAGAGAGCAACGAGGTGACCGCCGCGGACCTGCTCGAGCGCGAACGCGGCATGAACTTCAACGCGGCATTCGACCATGCGCTATTCGTCGCCTCCAAACTGCCCTACGTGGCGGTGCGCACGGTCGAACCCAATGGCAAACCCTTCCCGAAATCGCTGCAGCGCTTCACCGCCGGGGCGGCCAATCAGCTGCTGCTGTTCATCTTCCTCCTGACGTTGGGCAGTTCAGCCGCCCTGATCGAGACGCGACGTCTGGGAATCGCGAGACGCATGCTCGCCTCCCCCACCAGCGTCGCTACGGTGATCTTCGGCGAAGCACTGGGGCGCTTCGCGCTGGCTGTGATACAGGCCCTTTCGATCATCCTCTTCTCGTGGCTGCTGTTTGGCGTGGAATGGGGTAACGCGCTGGGCGTTGCGGCGGTGGCGGTCACCTTCTGCATGGTCGCTGCCGGTTTCGCCCTGCTGCTCGGCTCAACGCTCGCCAGCGAGCAGCAGGCGCTCGCCGTCGCCCTCCTGGTCGGTGTCGCGCTGGGGGCGCTTGGCGGTTCGATGGTGCCGCTGGTGTTCTTCCCACCAATCATGCTCGACATCGCACATATCACACCTCATGCTTGGGGCAACGAAGCATTGCTGACGCTGGTGAAAAATGATGGCGATCTAGTCAGCGTGCTTCCCCAAATCGGCGCAATGGCATGCTTCGCGATCGTGACGTTCTCACTCGCCGTCTGGCGGCTGCACCACGACTTGACGCACTGAGCCGCCCAGGACTCAGTTGGTCACCGATCGACGCCCCTCGATCAATTCCTCCAGAAACTGCCGCTCTGCCAGGCCCTTGATCGTCAGCATCTGCTTTCGCATCAGCAGCACCTCCGGGATCGGAAAACAGTCGCCCCGCAAGCCCGTGAGATACCTGCCCGTGTCGTGGCCGGTGAGCTTGGAGACTATACGACAGCGATTCGCGCCCCGAGGCACTATGCGGTAGGTCATGGCAACGTTCGTGAAGAACGGCACAAAGCGAGCAGCCTGGATGGTGATCTGCTCATTCGGCTCGAACTCGAGCACCTCGAACATGACCAGGATCTCCTGCCCCGGAGCCAGCTGCTCGACCCCCGGGGTCAGCTCACGCGGGCTCTGCCGTCCAGAGTTGTCAAGCCAGTCATACGCGTAGGGCGCGACGCGCAATTGACACAGCCAACGGTAAACGATCTCTGGCGGGGCGAGCACTTCGATCCCCCGGTAGAGCGTGGCCTGCGGGCTGCCCACATACGAATCGCACGGAAATGACAACGCGCGCTCCTCCTCCGTCGCCCCCCATGCGTTAAACGTCTGGTGCAGCGATGCGCACGAGCGCTCCAACCGTGCATACAGCCAACGAAAGCGAGTGGGAGCCGGCCGCCCGGAGAGATCGAACACGCGACACATATCGCGCGTGCCGGAGGGCTGCGCAGAGTCGATCGACGCACCCGCCATGCCGTTTGTGCTGAGCGTATGTCGGCTATCTGAAGAGCTGACCATGTCACACACCTATCCAACCGCGCCTGGGACGGGAACGGCGTCCAACGTGGGCGCAGGCGCCTCTGCCGCTCGTACTTGCGTCACCATCGGGCCGCCGGCCGCCCACAGTGGAGAGCTGTCAATCCAATGGTGGCGACGCGCAAACGCATACGTGGGCAGCCGCACCGGTCGTGCATCGAGCTCCGCGAACAACGGCTCCCAATCGACCTCGCTGCCGGCGACCCATGCGTGCACCAACGACGCGAACACTCCATAGGACCCGGAATCCGCCGAGCCGTCGGCCGCCCCGGCCGCCAAGCCACTCTCGCACACCTGCTCCAAGCGCTCGAGCAACACCGAGCGGTTCGTGCCGGCGAGCACGACACGATGACTCAGCGCAGGGCGCGCCGCGAGCGAACGCCCGACGTCGGCGACGTCCAGCTCGGGCCGCTCCGCCAAGAACTCAGCCAAGCGTTGCGCCTGCCGGCGCAGGCCCTCCTCGCCACGGCCCGAAAGCGGCCAGGGCACGGGCACGCCGCTCGCTCCATCCAGCCGCGCCTGCCGCTCAGGCGAGGGAGCGAGCTCTTCTCCCTGGGGCGCTTCCTCGAGGATGATGTGCACGTTGGTTCCGCTCATGCCAAACGAGTGGGCCGCCGCCCGGCGAGGCTGGTCGCCCTTGACCCAGGGCACAGGCTCCACCAGCAGCGACACCGCGCCGCTCGACCAGTCAACCAGGCGCGAGGGAGCATCGACGTGCAGCGTCTTCGGCAGCACCCCGTGCCGCATCGCCATGATCATCTTCATCACTCCCCCGACGCCCCCCGCGGCCTGGGTGTGCCCCAGGTTCGACTTCATCGACCCCATCCACAACGGCCGGTCGGCCTCCCGATCCCGGCCATAGCAGGCGATCAGCGCCTGCGCCTCGATCGGATCGCCGAGCATCGTGCCGATGCCATGCGCCTCCACCGCGTCAACCTGATCGGAGGACAGCCCCGAGTTGCCGAGCGCCCGCCGGATCACTCGCTCGTGCGCCAAGCCGTTGGGCGCCGTCAGGCCGTTGCTCGCGCCATCCTGGTTGTATGCGCTGCCGCGGATTACGCCCAGCACCTCGCGCCCGTGCCGCCGTGCGTCGGAGAGACGCTCGAGCAACACCATTCCTGCGCCCTCCGCGAGCACCACGCTGTTGACGGTGGCAGCATCCGCGAACGACCTGCAGCGGGCCTCTCGCGCGAGCGCGACGCCTGTCATTTCGGTATTGGTTGCGATGTACATCCAGGGCGTGGCGATGATCGCCGCACCTCCGGCCAGCGCCATCGAGCTGTCACCTTGTCGCAGGGCCTGGCAGGCGAGGTGCAGGGACACCGAGGAGGCCGAGCAGGCCGTGTCGACCGTGATCGCGGGCCCCTCGAGCTTCAGCGCATGCGCAAGCCGCCCGGAGATCATGCTCCCGGCAGTCCCCAGCATGCAGTAGCCGTCCGGGGTCTCGGACACAGCCCCAAACATCCAGGCTGCATAGGTGATCATGCCGATGCCGGTGAATACCCCCGTGTCGCTTCCGCGAAGCGCACCGGGATCGACCCCCGCGTATTCACACGCCTCCCATGCCGTTTCGAGCAGCAGACGCTGCTGAGGGTCCATCAAGCGCGCCTCCTCTTCGCCGATCCCGAAGAACTCGGCATCGAAGTCGCACACGTCGTCGATGAACCCACCTTTGAAGGTCGCGGTCGGATCCTCGGGGGACGGGGGCGCCAGCGCCCCGGGGTCCCAGGCGCGATTGCACGGCAACTCCGAGACCGCGTCGCGCCCCGCGGCCACCAACTCCCACAGGTCCTCGGGCGAGCGCACACCGCCTGGATAGCGACAACCCATTCCGATGATGGCAATCGGCTCCGTGAGGCGACTTTCGGCATCGTGCAGGCGCCGTCGGGTCTCGTTGAGGTCGAGGAGCGCTCGCCGCAGATAGGTCACCGCCTTCTGTTCCTCGGGCGCAGCGTGTGGCTCGGTGGACAGCGTTTCACTCATCCGCTCGTCAGGCATCGTCACAGCCTTTCTGGTCATTGCGTGGCACGGTACTCGGACTTGCGCGTCGCCTCGGTCGCACGGTTCACGCCTCAGGTGCAGTATCGGCGGAAGCCCACTCGTTCTCATACATCTCAAACAGCTCGGTGGCGTCCGCGGCTTCGATCCGCTCGAGGAGGTCGCGCTTGCCCTCCCCCTCCTCCTCGAGCTGCAGCTGGTCCGCGATGCCGCGCAGACGCAAAGCGAGCTGGGCGCGCTCATCACGCTCCAAACCACCTGCCAGCAGCGCTTCTCCGAGCCGGCGCACGCGCTCCTCGGGGGGCCCACCGTCGCTACTGCCAACGGTCAACTGACTGTGCAGATGGGCGGCCAAAGCCACCGGCGTCGGGTAGTTGAAGACGAGCGTGGCGGGAAACTGCAGCCCGGTCGTTGCGATCAGCCGGTTGCGCAGAAACACCACACCCATCGAGTCGAAGCCAAGCTCTTTGAACGTGGCGTTGACATCGACGCTCTCCGGGGCGGGGAGACCCAACGCAGCCGCGATCTGCTCGCGCAGGAAGGCGAGCACCACCGCCTCGTGCTCGTGCCCCGGAGCACCGGCCAGCCGCGCCGCGAGCGCTCCGCCAGAGCGGTCGGACGCCCGGCGCACCGATGCTTGGGTCAGATCGCTCAGGATCGGCACCGCCAGGCCGTCGCGGGCCTGCTGGCGCAGCACCGCAAAGTCCAATCGCAGCGCGACTTGCAACGGATCGGTGCCCTCGCAGGAGAGGTCGAACAGTTGCAGGGCTTCGTCGGTGGCGAGCCCCCTGAACCCCATCAGGTCCACACGGCCCAGTTGACCGCCGCCGAGTTCCTCCGCCAGCACGTCCTGCGACAGCTGCCACAGGCCCCAGGCGATCGACGTGCCGCTCAGCCCACGCGCCCGCCGGTGAGCCGCGAGCGCATCGAGGAAGGTGTTTGCCGCCGCATAGTTGGCGGCTCCCGGGTTGCCGAGCAGGCCGAAGGCGGAGGAGTACAGCACGAACGCCGAGAGGTCGAGATCCGCCGTCAGCTGATGCAGGTGCCAGGCCCCGTCCACCTTGGGTCGCAGCACCCTGTCAAGGCTCTCGGCGGTCAACGACTCGACCACACTGTTATCGAGCGTGCCCGCGGCATGCACGACCGCGCCCAAGGGCAGCTCCGTGGGCACGTACTCGAGCAGCTCACGCACGGCCTCCCGATCGCCGACGTCGCAGGCCACAATCGACACTCGCGCACCGAGCGCTTCCAGCTCGTCCATCAGCTGCGTCGCGCCCGCGGCCGCAGGGCCGCGACGACTCGCAAGCAGGACACTGCGCACGCCGTGCTCGGCGACCACATGACGGGCCAGCTGCGCCCCCAACCCGCCGGTGCCGCCGGTGATGAGCACGGTGCGAGCCGGATCCAACACCGCTCTCACCCGCTCGGGGGGCGGCTCGGCGACCCGCAGGCGCGGGACGAAGACCTCACCCTCACGCAGCACGACCTGCCACTCGTGGCTCGCCACGATCTCCGGCAGCCGCAGGCGCGACGCATCGGTGTCGTCCGTATCGATGAGCATCGGCCGGCCCAAGCTCCCCAACTGCACGGAGCGCACCAAGCCCCACACCACCGCGCCCGCGAGATCCTCGACGTCCTCGCCCGGCCGTGTGGCGATTGCCCTGTGGGTCACGATCGCCGCACGCCGCTCGATCGGGGGGTCCTCGGCCAACCACGCCTGCACACTGGCAAGCACCCGCTGGGCGACCGCGTGCGCGTCGGCGGCAACATCCGTCGAGCGACCGGCGGTCCCCACATCGAGCAGCACCGCCTCGCCCACATGCGAGGAAAGCTCACCCTCCACGGCGTCAACCTCGACGCCGGCCGCCCGCAGCGCAGCGGCCAAGCCGCCTCCCTCGGCAGAGCTGAGCACCGTCAACCGCGCGGGCGCCTCGCCAGCCGGCTCAACCGCATGCCAGTTGAGCGACAACAGCGACCGGTGCCCTCTCGTGGCGCGTGCCGCCGCCAGCTGCTCCAGCGATACCTCGTGCAGCTCGAGTGTCCCGGTGAGCACCCGCAGGCCACTGTCGTCGTGAGCCACCAGCGACACCGCGTCGGTCCCGGCAGGAGAAAGCGACACGCGCAGCGACCCGGCCCCCGCAGCGTGCAGGAAGACCTCGCGCCAGGCCGATGGCACCCGCGGGTGCCGGCCGACGCCCGCGGCATCGCCCGCGTCGCGCAGCTCGGCCGCAGCCAGCGCGTGCAGGGCAGGCTCGAGCAGCGCCGGGTGCAGGCTGAAGCGGCCCGCGTCCCTCGCCAGCTCATCGGGTAGTCGCACCTCGGCGAGCGTCTCCTCGCCACGCCGCCACACGCCGCACAGAAGCGGCGCTCCCGCGTCGTGGTCGAGGCCTGCGTCGGCAAGCGCTTCATAGAGCCCGTCGATGTCCACAGGCACCGCCTCGGCCGGGGGCCAGCTCTGCTCCGCGGGCGCGTCGGCGGCGGGGTCGTGCGCTTGACGGGCGGGCGCGAGCACCCCGCTCGCATGATGCCTCCACGCCCCCATATGGAGCTCCTCTACACGCACGTCGGCACGCGCGTAGACATCGATCGCTCGGCGCCCTCCCTCGTCGGCCTCGGCGATCGACACCTGCAACTGCACCCCCTCGCCCTCGGGTATCGCGAGCGACTCTCGCAGCGTCAGCTCGGCGACCTCCGCGCATCCGGCCTGCAGGCCCGCGCACAGCGCAAGCTCGAGGAAAGCGGCAGCCGGCAACAGCGCCTGGCCGAGCGGGGCGTGATCGGCGAGCCACGGGTGGGTGCGAAGCGACAGGCGCCCGGTCAGCACCATCGCCTCGCTGCCGGCGAGCGGCACGATCGACACCAGCAGCGGATGCCCAGCCGCCAACTGACCGGCAGCGGCGGGGTCGCTGCCGGTCAACGAGGAGGATTCGACCCAATAGCGCTCGCGCTGAAACGCGTAGGGGGGCAGGCGCGGCTCCGGTTCGGCGGCCTTTCCGAGCACTGCGTGCCAGTCCACCGACGTGCCGGCGACCCAGAGCTCCGCCACCGAGGAACAGAACCTCCGCAGCCCGCCTTCGTCGCGGCGCAGTGACCCCACCACTATCGCGCTGCCGCCCACGCCCTGCACGTCGTCGAGTATTTCCTGTAGCGGGACGCCCAGGACCGGGTGTGCACCAATCTCCACGAACGCGTCGACACCGGTGTCGAACAACGTGCGCGCGGCCTCCTCGAAGCGCACCATCTCGCGTGTGTTTCGGTACCAGTACTCCCCCTCCAAGCCCGCCGTATCGAACAGGCCTCCCGTCACCGTCGAGTAGAACGGCACGTCCCCCGACCGGGGGCGCAGATCCCGCAAACCGGCCACGATCTCCTCGCGCACCTGCTCGACGTGCTCCGAATGCGACGGGGCAACCGCTCCGGCGATCATGCGTGCCCGCACGCCGTCGGCGACGTACTGCGCCACCAGCTCCTCGAGCGCATCCGAGTCGCCTGACAGCACAACCGACCCCGGCCCGTTCACCGCCGCCACCGACACCCGGCCATCCCAGCGCCCCAGCCGTCCCTCGACCTCGGCGATCCCCGCCGCCACCGACGCCATCGCGCCGCGCCCGATGAGCTTGACCAACTCGCGGACGCGCAACACCAGCACGCGCAATGCCTCCGGCAACGACAGGGCGCCCGCCACATACGCGGCGGCGATCTCCCCCTGTGAATGCCCAACCACCGCGGCCGGCCGCACCCCACATGCTTCCCACAGCCTCGCCAGCGACACCATCATCGCGAAGCGCACAATCTGCAACACCTCCGGCTGATCGACTCCCGGCGCGCCATGCGCCCCGCGCAGCACATCCTCCAAGGACCAGTCCACCAGGCCGGCCAACGCCTCACCGCATCGAGCCATCTGCTCGGCGAACACCGGGGAGGTGTCCAGCAGCTCCACCGCCATGCCCTCCCATTGGGAGCCGTGACCGGGAAACACGAACACGACCTCGCCACGGGTCCGGGAGACGCCATCGACGACGCCGGCCGAGGCGCGTGTGGCGGCGATCGCGCCCAGACCGTCGAGCAGCTCCTCGCGGCTTTCGCCCAGCACGACAGCGCGATGGCTCAGCCGCGCCCTTCCGGCCAGCGACACGCCCATGCCCACCAGATCGACGTCCGGGCTCGCCGAGGCGAACTCCCGCAATCGCTCGGCCTGTCCTCGTAGGCCTCCCTCGCCCTTGCCCGAGAGCACCCACGGGAGCACGCCGGTGCAGCCGGGAGGGGCCGCCCGCACCGCAGCATCGGCGATCGCGCCGACGTCCGGGATCGGGTCCTCGCCATCCGGGCCAGCATTCGAGGCTGAGCCGGGGCCGTCGAGATTCCCCTCCAGCGACTCGCCGCCGGCCTGGAACGCTCCGCTTGAAGCGTCGGCGCCGTGCTCCGCGCTGGAGCTCCCACCGCGCTGCCCGAACGCCACGCCGTCCCCGATCGGTGGAGCTTCTTCGATGATCGCGTGAGCGTTGGTGCCGCTGACCCCGAACGAGGACACCCCCGCGCGACGCGGGCTCCCGTTGGGCGCCCACACGACCTCCTCGGTCAGCAGTGAGATCCCGCTGGCTTCCCAATCGACCTTCGTGGAAGGGCGATCCACGTGCAGGGTGCGCGGGAGCAGGTTGTGCTCCAGCGCCTTGACGACCTTGATGACACCGGCGACGCCCGCGGCCGCCTGCGTGTGACCGAAGTTGGACTTCACCGATCCCAGCCACAGGGGACGGTCCTCCTGTCGATCGCGGCCATAGGTGGCCGATAGGGCCTGCACCTCCATCGGGTCGCCGAGCACCGTCCCGGTGCCATGTCCCTCGACCGCGTCGATCTGCTTGGCGGAGAGCCCGGAGCTGGCGAGCGCCTGCCGGATCACCCGCTGCTGGGCAGGGCCGCTCGGCGCTGTCAGCCCGTTGCTGGCGCCGTCCTGGTTGACGGCGCTGCCGCGCACGAGCGCCAGCACCCGGTGCCCGTTGCGCAGCGCGTCGGGCAAACGCTCCAGCAGCACCAGGCCCATCCCCTCGGAGAAGCCGGCCCCGTCGGCCGCGTCGGCATAGGACTTGCACCTGCCGTCGGCCGCCAGGGCGCCCGTCCGTGACAGGATGACGAACGAGGCCGGCATGGCCATCACCGTGACGCCGCCGGCGAGCGCCAGCGAGCACTCCCCCGCGCGCAACGCCGCGCAGGCCAGATGCAGCGTCACCAGCGAGGAGGAGCAGGCCGTATCCACGGTCACAGCCGGTCCCTCGAGCCCAAACGTGTACGCCACCCGCCCGGATGCGACGCTCCCGGACAGCCCCGCGCTCAAACCGCCTTCGGCGCCAGCGGCGCTGTCCCCCAAGCCGAGGCCGTATTCGTGATACATCAAGCCCGCAAACACACCCGTCGGAGTTCCGCGCAAAGCGCCCGGGTCGATGCCTGCGTCCTCGAACGCCTCCCACGCGGCTTCCAGCAGCAGCCGCTGCTGAGGGTCGGTGATCAACGCCTCAGCCGGGGCGATCCCGAAGAAATTCGCGTCGAACTCGCCTGCGTCGTGGAGGAACCCGCCCTCGCGCGTATAGGAGGTACCGAGATGGGCACGATCGGCGTTGTAGAGATTCTCTTCGTCCCACCCGCGGTTGGTTGGAAACTCGCCGATCCCGTCGCGACCATTGACCACCAGCTCCCACAGCTCCTCTGGCGATCGCACACCGCCGGGGTAGCGGCAGCTCATGCCCACGATCGCGATCGGCACGGGGCTCTCGTGCTCGCGCAAACGCCGGCGAGTGTCATGCAAGTCGACGGTGACCCGCTTCAAATACTCCAGCAACCTCTGGTCCTCAGCCATCGCAGATCCTCATTTCCAGTTGTCCGACGCAAGTCGGGTGTCGAGCAGCATCAGTAGGTCTCCAGCTCGCGGTCGATGAAGTCGAGCACCTCCTCGGCGGAGGCCGACTGGATTCTCTCGGCGACCTCCACCCCGCCCGCTGCCGCGGGCATCCGCAGCTCCTCGAGCAGCGCTTGCAGGCGCAGGGCGACTCGTTGGCGCTCCCCCTCCTCCTCGCCAATCGCCGACAGCCTGGCCTGCAGGCGGTCGAGCTCGGCATCCATCAGCGCCCCCGGCGCCACGCCGCTTTGACTCACCTGTTCGAGGATGTGGCCGACAACCTGCGCGGGCCGCGGATAGTCAAACAGGAGCGTCGCCTCCAAACGCAACCCGGCGATCGCATTCAGACGGTTGCGCAGCTCCACCGCCGTGAGCGAGTCGAAGCCAAGCTCCTGGAAGCTGAGCTCGGGGTCAACCGCTCGCGCGCTCGAGTGTCCCAGAACGGCAGCCGTCTCGGCGAGCACCAGCTCGGCGACGATGCTCTCGTGCTCGGCCTCGGGCGCGTCGGCCAGACGGCGTGCCAGCGACCCGCGCTCGGCCGCTCGTGCCAGCGGGACACGCACCAGGCCACGCAACAGCGCCGGCAACAATCCCGCCTGGGCGTGCCGGCGGAGCGTCGCGAGGTCGAGGTCGATCGGCAGCAGCAGCGCCTCGTCCAAGGCCGAGGCGGCGTCGTAGAGCTCGAGCCCCTGCACAGCGGACAGCGGGCGCACACCAGCGCGCGCGATGCGCGTCAGCGAGGCCTGATCCAATTCGCCGGTCAGCCCACCCTCGGGTCCCCACAGACCCCACGCCAGCGAGACGCACGCCTGTCCCCGTGCCCGCCGATACGCGGCAAGCGTGTCGAGGAACGCGTTCGCCGCGGCGTAGCTGCCCTGCCCCGGCGAGCCGAGTGTGCTGGCGGCCGAGGAAAAGAGCACGAACGCCTGCAGCTGCATGTCGCCGGTCAGCTCGTGCAGGTGCCATGCACCGCTCAACTTCGACGCCAGCACTGGCCGCACGCGCTCGGCGGTCAACGACTCGACGACGCCGTCGTCGATCACGCCCGCGGCGTGGATGACCGCACCGAGCGGCCACTCCTCGGGCACCTCCTCCAGCAGCGCTTGGACGGCCGGTCGTTCGCCGACGTCGCAAGCCACAACCGACACGCGCGCACCGAGCGCCTCGAGCTCGGCCTGCAGCTCGCCGGCACCGGGAGCATCCGGTCCCCGGCGGCTCGTCAGCAGCAGGCTGCGCACCCCGTGCTCGACAACCAGATGGCGCGCCAGCAGCCTGCCCAGCAGACCCGTGCCGCCGGTGATCAGCACTGAGCGCTGCGGGTCGAGCGAGACCGAGGCGCCGTCCGCACCGACGGCGCCCATCCCGCTCGCGCGCACCAGCCGCGGCACCAAAGCCTCACCGGCGCGCACCGCCACCTGCGGCTCCTCGGCCGCCAGCGCGCGACCGACCGCGCTCCACGACTCCTCGCGGCCGTCGACGTCGATCAGCACGATCGTGCCCGGGTGCTCCATTTGCGCGGAGCGCAACAGGCCCCACACGCCCGCGTCGGCCAGACCGTCCGCGCGGTCGCCCGAGCGGGCGGCCACCGCGTCGCGTGTGACAACGACGAGTCGTCGTCCGCGAAGCTGCTCGTCGGAGAGCCACTCCTGTACCACAGCGAGGACGTCGCACACCGTATCGAGCGCCCGCTCGGGCAGCTCCGCGCCCGGCTGTACGCCCTCGCCACAGCGATCCAAGAGGACCGTGAGGTGCTGTGTCCCCTCATCCAGCGCCTCGCGCAGTGCCGTCAGATCTCCGAACACCGCGGGCGCGGCCGCGGCAGTCGCGATCCCACTCGCCAGTTCCGAGCGCTCGCCGCCTAGCACCGCCAGCTCTCCCGTGTGGGGCTCCAAGCCGGTGCCGTTCGCGACCGGCGCCCATTCCACGCGGAACAGCGACTCACGTGGGGCAGGGCGGTGGGCGAACTGCGCCGGCGCCACCTCGCGTGTGGCCAGCGAGCCGACCGACACGACCAGCTCGCCGGTTTCGTCCACCGCCACCAGCGAGAGCGCGCCCTCGGCCGAGGACCCGTTCGCGCTCATCGCCGGCGCGAGGCAGATCCGCAGGCGGGAGGCGCCGGCCGCGTTCAAACGCACCGAGCTCCACGCAAACGGCAGCCTGATGCCGGCGCCGCTGCCCGCGGAGGACGGTTGCGCGAGGTCCGCGTCCGCGCCGGAGGCGTCGTTCAGCAGCATCAGCGCCGACGCGTGCAGGGCGCTGTCAAGCAGCGCGGGGTGCACCCCGTACGAGCCGGCCTGCGCGGCCGACTCCTCATCGAGGGCGACCTCGGCGTAGAGCTCCCGCTCACCCCGCCACAGCTTCCGCAAACCCTGGAACAGGGGCCCATAGTCGAGTCCCATGTCGGCGAGGCGCTCATAGGCCCCGCCGATCTCGACCTCCGTCGCGCCCGGCGGCGGCCAGACGCCCGCCAGCTTGGCAAGTTGCGCAGCGGGCTCTTCACCGACACGCACGGGGGCGAGCACGCCGCTGGCGTGGCGTGTCCAGCCCACCTCGCTCTGAGCGCTGTCGGCGAGTGCACCCTCAACGCGGGAGTGCACCGTGAGCGCCCGCCGCCCTAGCTCGTCCGGCTCGGCGATCGCGACCTGGACCTGCACCCCGCCATCCTCGCCGAGCATCAGCGGCGCCTCCAGGGACAGCTCCTCCAGCACCTCGCACCCAACCTCGCGTCCCGCCGCCAGCGCCAGCTCCACAAACGCCGTCCCCGGCAGCAACACCGTGCCGAGCACAGCGTGATCGCCCACCCAAGGGTGTGTGGCCAGCGAAAGACGGCTTATGCACAACCACTCGTCGCGACCTGCCAGCTGTACGCCCGCGCCAAGCAGCGGGTGCCCGATGGCGACCAGACCGGCGCCGGCAATATCGCCGATGCCGGTCTCCGCCTCGGCCCAGAAGCGCTCCCGCTGAAACGCATAGGTGGGCAGCTCAACCGCCCGCGCGCCGGGGCACCACGCCGCCCAGTCGACCGGTACGCCATGCACGTGCGCCTGAGCGAGGAAGCCGCCCAACGCTTTCGCCTCGGAGCTGTTGGTGCGCAACGTTGGGCACAGCAGCACATCGGCCTGGGCGTCGGGATCGAGGCATTGACCAACCAACGCGCACAGCACGCCGTCGGGCCCCAACTCCAGGTAGCGAGTCACGCCGGCGCGTGCCATCGTGTCGACGCCGTCGGCGAAGCGCACAGTCTCGCGCACGTGACGCACCCAGTAGTCGGGCGTGGCGATCTCAGCCGTGGCCAGCTCGCCGGTGAGGTTGCTGACGATCGGGATGCGCGCCGGCGCAAAGCGCAGGCCCTCGGCGACTCTGCGGAAATCGTCGAGCATGGGCTCCATCAGGTGCGAGTGGAAAGCATGGCTGACGCGCAGCCGCTTCGTCTTGTGCCCACGCTCGCGCCAGCCTCGCGCCCAGCGCTCGGCGGCCTGCGCGTCGCCGGTGACCACCACCGATCGTGGCCCGTTCACCGCGGCAATCGCCAGTTGGCCCGCATACTCCTCCAGGTCGGCCGCCACCGCTCGCTCAGCGGCGTCGGTGGCGAACATCGCCCCGCCCGCGGGCAGAGCGCCCATCAGCCGACCGCGCGCGGCCACCAGCGCAGCGGCGTCGGCGAGGGAGATCACGCCGGCCACATGCGCCGCCACCAGCTCGCCGATCGAATGCCCAATCAGAAGATCGGGCTTCACCCCGAGTGACCGCACCAGCGCAAACAGAGCCAGCTCGAGCGCAAACAGCGCCGGCTGGGTGTACTCGGTGCGCTCGAGCAGCACCGCCTCGGGCGAGCCGTCGGCAGCGAACATCACGTCTCGCAGCGGGCGCTCCAGATGGCGATCGAGCTCTGCGCACACCTCGTCGAGCGCCACACTGAAGCTGGGGAACGCCTCGTACAGCTGGGCGCCCATGCCGGGACGCTGAGCGCCCTGTCCGGTGAACATGAATGCGATCCCCCCCGACACCGACCTACCGGCGAAGAGACCCGGGGCCGATTCCTCGCGCGCAAGCGCCGCCAGCCCCGCAAGCAGCTCCTCGCGGTTGCCTCCAACGACCGCTGCGCGCAGCTCCAGCTGGGCACGGCCGCTCGCCAGCGTGAGCGCCACATCCGCCGGACCAAGTGCCGCGTGCTCCAACAGATGCCCGTGCAACCGCTCGGCCTGCGCGCGCAGCGCCTGCTCGGTTCTGGCCGACACCGGCCACACACTGATCGGCGGCTCGACCATGCCCGGCGTCCCGGCCACGTTCGACGGCGAGGGCGCCGTGTCGACCGGCGGCGCCAGCTCGGGAGGCTCCTCGAGGATCACGTGCACATTGGTGCCGCTCACCCCAAACGAGGACACCCCCGCACGACGGGGCCGCTCGCCGCGCGGCCACGGCACCGACTCACTCAGCAGGCTCACCTCGCCCGCAGACCAGTCGACGTGCGGAGAGGGCTCGTCGAGGTGCAGGGTGCGCGGCAGCCGCTGGTGGCGCATCGCCAGCAGCATCTTCATCACGCCGGCCGCGCCCGCGGCCGCCTGGGTGTGGCCGATGTTCGACTTGATCGACCCCAACCACAGCGGGCCGGCGGTGCGCCTCTGTCCGTAGGTGGCCAGCAGCGCCTGCGCCTCGATCGGGTCGCCCAGCGGCGTGCCGGTGCCGTGACCCTCCACCACATCGATCTCATCGGTGGAGAGACCCGCGTTGGCCAGCGCCTGGTGGATGACGCGTTCCTGAGAGGGGCCGTTGGGCGCGGTGAGACCGTTGCTGGCCCCGTCCTGGTTGACGGCGCTGCCCCGCACCACGCCCAGCACCCGGTGGCCGCGCCGACGAGCCTCCGAGAGACGCTCCACCACGAGCAGTCCCACCCCCTCTCCCCAGCCCACGCCGTCGGCCGTCGCCGCGAAGGACTTGCAACGCCCATCCGGCGCCAGAGCGCGTTGGCGGCTGAAGTCGACGAACAACGCGGGGTTGGCGAGCACCGTCACGCCACCCGCCAACGCCATCGAGCACTCGCCCCCGAGCACCGCCTGAGAGGCGAGATGCAGCGCGATCAGCGAGGACGAGCAGGCCGTGTCGACCGTGATCGCCGGGCCCTCCAACCCAAACACATACGACAGCCTTCCGGATACCACGCTGCCGGCCACGCCCACCGAGACGTATCCCTCCGCCTCCTCGCGATTGACACTCCCGCTCAACACGTACCCGTAGTCCTGGTACATGACGCCGCAAAACACCCCGGTGTCGGTGCCGCGCAGCGACGTGGGGGGGATCCCCGCGTCTTCGAACGCCTCCCACGCAACTTCCAACACAAGTCGCTGCTGCGGGTCCATCGCCATCGCCTCGCGCGGCGAGATCCCAAAGAAGCCCGCGTCGAAGTCGGCGGCGTCGTGCAGGAAGCCCCCCTCGCGCGCATACGAGGTGCCCAAGCGGCTGGGATCGGGGTCGTACAGCCGCTCCACGTCCCAACCGCGATTCACGGGGAAGGGCGACACCGCATCGACGCCCGAGGCGACCAACTCCCACAGCTCGGCCGAATTGCGCGCGCCGCCCGGGTAGCGGCAGCTCATTCCAACGATCGCGATCGGATCGTTCCCGTTGGAAGATCGATGCGCGAGCACCGGCGCCTGGCGGCGCGATCCTGCGACCCGCTCGAGCAGAAACCTCGCCACCGCCGCGGGCTCGGGGTAGTCGAATACAAGCGTGGCCGGCAACCGCAGCCCGGTGGCCAGGTATAGACGGTTACGCAACTCCACCGCCGAGAGCGAGTCGAAGCCCAGCTCGGCAAACGTGCGCCCAGGATCGATCGCGTGCGGGGAGTCGTGGCCGAGCACCGCCGCCACGGTGGCGCGCACGAGGTCGAGCACCACGCCCTCACGCTCGGCCTCCGAGACGCCTGCCAGCCGCCGCGCGAGCGAGCCCCTCGCCGCCCGCCCGCGCCTGGCGGGCTCGCGGACCACGCCGCGCAACGGCGCGGGCAGCACACCCATCCGTGCCTGCGCGCGCAGCGCCGCGCTGTCAAGCGCCACCGGCGCCAGCAGCGGGCGATCGATCGCAAGCGCCGCATCCAGCAGCTGCAGCCCCCGCTCGCTGGAGAGCGCCTCCACGCCAAGCCGGCCCAGACGCGCCATGCCGGCCTCGCCGATCTGCCCCGCCATGCCGCTCGTATCGGCCCACAAGCCCCACGCCAACGAGCTGCCCGGCAACCCACGTCCGCGGCGGTGACACGCCAGTGCGTCCAGAAACGCGTTGGCCGCCGCGTAGTTGCTCTGGCCCGGGCTGCCGATCGTGGCGGTAACCGACGAGAACAGAACGAAGGCGGCCAGCTCCATGCTCTCGGTGAGCTCGTGCAGGTGAAGCGCCGCGTCCACCTTCGGACGCATCACGCGCTCCACCTGCTCGACCGTGAGAGATTCCAGCAATCCGTCATCGAGGACTCCGGCGGTGTGCACCACCGCGGTCAGCGGGTGTGCGGCAGAGATCGAGTCGATCAGCGCGCCCAGCGTCTGGCGATCGGACACGTCGCAGGCCGCCACGTCGACCACGGCGCCAAGCTCGCGGAGCTCGCGCTCCAGCTCACGCGCCCCGGGTGCCTCCATGCCACGCCGGCTGACCAGCAGCAGGTGTCGAGCATCGTGTGCGCCGACCAGGTGACGCGCCACCAGCGCCCCCAAACCACCGGTGCCTCCGGTGATGAGCACGGTGCCCGTAGGGTCGAACACCGGCGTCGAGCGCTCCTCCGCGGGCGACACCGCGACCAGGCGCGGCGCGTGGATCCTGCCGGCGCGCACCGCCAGGTTGGGCTCGTCGGCGTCCAGTAACGTCGGCCACGGCGCTTCCTCGCTGTCCTCGCCGTCGATGTCAACGAGCAGGAAGCGGCCGGGGTGCTCGGGCTGTACGCTCGCGATCAGGCCGCTCAGAGGAGCGACCGCGAGGTTGGGCTGCTCGCCCTCTGTGACCGCGAATGCCGATCGTGTCAGCAGCACAACCCGCGCATCCGCCAGCGCCGGCTCGGCCAGGCAGGCCCTGAACAGCTCGACGGCGCGCTCGGTGACAGCGCGCGCGGCAGCTGCCAGTTCACTCGCGCCCTCCTCCCGACTCTCGGCCAATTCCATCGCATCGACAAACAGCACCGCGGGGGCCGGCTCCCCTGTCTCGATGGCATCCAGCAGCGCGCCGAGATCCGCATAGCGCTCGGCCTCGATGCCCGGCACTCGCGTCTCGCCGAGCACCGCACAGCGCTCCAACTCCTCCACGGCGGCTTCGGGCTCGGCCAGCTCCACCCACCGGTGCTCGAACAGCGAGTCCCCGCCGCGACTCGCGCCGGCGCTCGCAAGCTGTCCGGCCTCGACCGGTCGTCCACGCATCGAGCCGACCGACAGCAGCGGTGCGCCCAGCTCGTCGAGCGCGGTGATCCGCACCGTCTGGCGATCGCCCAGCTCAACGCAGGCCCGCAGCGAGGAGGCCCCCTCCCGGTACAGACGCACCTCGCTCCAGGCGAACGGGAGGCCCGCGCCCTGGCTGCCGGGCTGCCCGAACAGCGTGTGCAACGTCGCGTCGAACAGGGCCGGGTGGACCCTGAAACTCTCCGCCTCCACCATCTGCTGCTCGCTCAACGCCACCTCTACGAACAGCTCCTCGCCTCGCTGCCAAGCCCCCCGCGTCGCCTGGAAGGACGGGCCGTAGCCGAACCCGAGCTCCGCCAGCCGGTCATAGAGGTACTCGATCTCGACCGGCTCCGCGCCGCTCGGCGGCCACGCCTGTGCCTGCAGACGCCCAACCGCCGGGTCGATCTCGGCGGCGGGCGCCAGCACGCCGCTCGCGTGGAGCGTCCATGGCGTCTGGTCCCCCTCGGGATCCTGTACGGCGCGCTCCACACGGGAGTGGACGGCGACCGTACGCCGCCCCTCCTCATCGGGCTCGCCGATCGATACCTGTACCTGCGCCGCCGCGTCCTGCGCAAATACCAGCGGCGCCTGGAGCGTCACCTCCTCCAGCAACTCCAATCCCACCCGGCGCCCCGCGACGAAGAACAGCTCGAGGAAGGCGGTACCCGGCAGTAGGATCGTGTCCAGCACCCGGTGGTCGCCGATCCACCCGTGCGTCGCCAGCGACAGCCGTCCGGTCAGCAGCCACTCCTCGCCACCCGCAACCTGCAGGGCAGCACCGAGCAGCGGGTGGTTGGCCGCTCCCAGTCCCGCCGCCCCCACCTCGCCGCCGGCGTCATTGGCGGCCAGCCAGTAGCGCTGGCGCTGGAACGCGTAGCTGGGCAGATCGACCAGCCCGGCTCCCTGGCCGGCGAAGAACGCCCGCCAATCGACCGGCGCCCCACTCGCATGCACTTCGGCGACCGCCCTTACCAGCGCCTCCACCTCGGGCTCACGAGCACGCTGTGCGGGAACGAACTGGACGCGCTCCTCTGCCTCCGCGCCAAGGCACTCGCGACCCAGCGCACATAGCACGCCGTCAGGCCCGACCTCCAACAGACGCCCGGCGCCGGCACGCTCCAACGCCCGTACCCCATCGGCGAAGCGAACCGGCTCGCGCACGTGGCGCACCCAGTACTCCGGGGTGCTGATCACCTCGTCGGCCACGATCTCACCGGTCAGGTTGCTGGCCACCGGGATCCGGGGGGGCTCGAGCTCCAGCGCGCCAACCACCTCGCCGAAGTCGGCCAGCATGGGATCCATGTGCTGGGAATGAAACGCACGACTGACGCGTAGGCGCTTGACCTGGCGCCCCTGCTCGCGCCACACGTCGGCGAGCTGCTCGATGGCATCGACGTCTCCCGAGACGACGACGGCGCGCGGGCCGTTGACGGCGGCCAACGCAAGTCGCGAACCCAGATGCCCGATGCTCTGCACAGCCTCCTCCTCGGAGGCTTCGAGGGCGAGCATCGCACCGCCCTGCGGCAGCGCACCCATCAGGTGACCACGTGCTGCGACGAGCGTGCAGGCGTCGGCGAGCGAAAACACCCCGGCGACATGCGCCGCGACCACCTCGCCCACCGAGTGTCCGATCAGCAGATCCGGCTTCACGCCCCACGCCTCCAGCAGACGCACCAGCGCGACCTCGAACGCGAACAGGGCCGCCTGAGTCAGCTCGGTCTGATCCAGCAACGCCGCCTGCGGCGTACCCGCCGGGGCAAACACGATCTCCCGCAGGGGATGTTGCGGCTGTTGCCCATCATCACTGTGCCTGCTGGAGCGAAGCGCCTCCCGGCCGCGGTCGAGCTCCGCGCACACCTCATCGAACGTTCGCCTGAAGAGCGGAACGGCCTCGTATAGACCTGCGCCCATCCCCGGGCGTTGCGCTCCTTGGCCGGTGAACATGAACGCGGTTCGGGCACCCGCCACCCTGCCCTCGACGACCCCGCCCGCGGGCTCCTCGCGCGATAGTGCCGACAGGCCGGCGAGCAACCGCTCGCGATCGCCCGCCACGATCGCCGCGCGCCACTCGTGGTGCGCACGCGCTGTGGCAAGCGAAAACGCCACGTCGAGCGGCTCGAGCTCCGGGTACGCGTCCAGATGCGTACGTAGACGTTTCGCCTGCGCTCGCAGCGCCGCCTCGCTGCGAGCGGACACCAGCCAAGGCAGGACGTCAGACACCAGCGCACCGGGATCGCGTGCGCCGGCCGGCGCGAGCACCGCGGCGGCCAGGGAGGGCTCCTCGATGATCAGATGCGCGTTGGTGCCGCTGATCCCGAACGAGGAGATCGCGGCACGTCGCGGGCGCTCGCCGGCAGTCCACGGCTCGGGCTCGGTCAGCAGTCGCACCTCTCCCGCCGACCAATCGACCTCGCGCGAAGGCTGGTCCACGTGCAGCGTGGCGGGGAGCAGCCCGTGGCGCATCGCCAGCACCATCTTCATCACCCCCGCCACCCCGCTGGCGGCGATCGAGTGGCCGATGTTCGACTTGATCGAGCCCATCCGCAGCGGTCCGTTCTCCCGCTCCTGCCCATAGGTCGCGAGCACCGCCTGCGCCTCGATCGGGTCGCCCAGCCGCGTGCCGGTGCCGTGCGCCTCCAGCGCATCGACCTCACCCGCCGAGAGCCCGGCGTCGAGTAGCGCCTGCCGGATGACCCGTTCCTGAGAGGGGCCGTTGGGCGCGGCCAAACCGTTGCTGGCTCCATCCTGGTTGACGGCGCTGCCGCGCACCAGCGCCAGCACGCGATGGCCCAGTCGCTGGGCGTCGGAGAGCCGCTCGAGTACAACCAGCCCCACCCCCTCCGCCCAGCCCACGCCGTCGGCGCGCGCCGCGAACGCCTTGCAGCGCCCGTCCAACGCGAGCCCCCGCTGGCGACTGAACTCGACGAACATCGTCGGTCCCGCCATCAACGTCGCACCGCCCGCCAGCGCCAGCGTGCACTCGCCGCCGCGCAGCGCCCGGCAGGCCAGATGCAGCGCCACCAGCGAGGAGGAGCACGCCGTGTCCATCGACACCGCCGGACCCTCCAGCCCGAACGTGTACGACAGGCGCCCCGAGGCCACGCTCAGCGAGCTGCCGGTCAGCTGCAGACCCTCCAACTTCTCCGGAAGCTTCAGCGCGTAGCCCGACGTGGTGACGCCCAAGTACACACCGGCCTGGCTGCCACGCAGCGAGACGGGGGCGATACCGGCGTCCTCGAACGCCTCCCAGGCGGCCTCCAACAGCAGCCGTTGGTGGGGGTCCATCGTGAGCGCCTCGCGTGGGCTGATACCGAAGAAGTCCGCATCGAAGTCGCCGATGCCCTCGACGAAGCCGCCTTCGCGCACGTAACTGGTGCGGGGGTGGTCGGGATCGGGGTCATACAGAGTCTCCAAATCCCAGCCGCGATCGGTTGGGAATCCCCCCACCGCGTCGCGACCCTCGGCGAGCAGCTCCCACAGCTCCCCTGCGTTGCTCACGCCGCCGGGGTAGCGGCAGGCCATCCCCACCAACGCGATCGGCTCTTCGCTGCCCGCCCGTCGCGAGGGGACCTCGCCGCGCGCTACCCGTGCGCCGCCCGCCACCTCCACGCGCTCGCGCAGGAGCGTTGCGATCGCTGTGCAGTTGGGGCGATCGAACACCAGCGTCGAGGGCAACCGCAGGCCGGTCACCTGCATCAACCGGTTGCGTAGCTCCACAGCACCGAGCGAGTCGAGGCCGAGATCTTTGAAGGCGCGCTCGGCGTCGACCTCGGAGGCCGAGCTGTAACCGAGGATCGCCGCGACCTGACCGCGTACGAGATCGAGCACCACCATGTCCCACTCGCTCTGGGGCACTCCCGCGAGACGCCGGGCAAGCGACCCGCCGCCACCGGCTCGCGGCGGCATCCGTACGAGGCCGCGCAGCAACGTCGGGAGGATGCCCACCCGCGCCTGCTTGCGCAGCGCGCCGAAGTCCAGGCGCGTGGCAACCAGCAGCGGCTCGGCCGCACCGCGGCAGGCGTCCAGCAGCTCGAGCCCATTCTCGGCGGACAGCGCACTCGCCCCCAAGCGGGCCATCCGTGCCCGATCGCGGTTGTCCAAACCGCCGGTCATGCCGCTCTTCTGCTCCCACAGCCCCCACGCGATCGATTTGCCGGCCAGCCCCCGCGCACCGCGGTACTGTGCCAAGGCATCCAGGAAGGCGTTGGCGGCCGCGTAGTTGGCCTGGCCCGCGCCGCCGATCAGACCGGCGAGGGACGAGAACATCACGAACTCGGCCAGCTCAAGACCTTCGGTCAGCTCGTGCAGGTACAGCGCCGCGTTTACCTTGGGTCGCATCACGCGCTCCAGCTGCTCCTCGGTGAGCGACTCGAGCAACCCGTCTTCGAGCACGCCGGCCGTGTGAATCACCGCGCACAGCGGGTGCTCGGCGGCGATCGAGTCGATCATCGCGGCGAGCTCGCTGCGGTCGGTCACGTCGCACGCAGCCACACGAGCGTCGCAGCCGAGCGCGCGCAGCTCGGCCAACAGCTCGCCGGCGCCCTCGGCCTCCAGACCGGTGCGACTCGCCAGCAACAGGTTCCGAGCGCCGCGCTCGCCGGCGAGATGACGTGCGACGAGCGCACCCAAACCTCCCGTGCCGCCGGTGATCAGCACCGTGCCATCGGGGTCCAACGCGGGCGGCGCCTGCGGCGGCGATGGCAGCCTCTCCAGTCGCGGGACATACACTCTGCCCCCCCACAGCGCCAGCTGCGGTTCGTCGGCCGTCAGCAGCGCCGGCCAGGCCGGTTGCCGCGCTCCCTGCTCCTGTGCGGGTGCAAGCACGTCAAGGTCGACAAGCGCAAGGCGTCCGGGGTGCTCGGATTGCGCGGCGCGCACCAGACCCCAGATCGTGGCGGCAATGAGATCGGGCGCCTCCCCATCCCCGAACGCCACGGCACCGTTGGTCACAAGCACGAGCTGGGACTCCAAGAGCTGCGACTGCGCCAACCACGCCTGCAGCAGCGCCAATGTCTCGCGGGCGGCAGCTTGCGTGGCCAGCGCCAGCCCGCCTGCACCTCCGTCGGCTTCGGTTACGGGCGCCTCGAGGAACACCAGGTCGGGAGCCGGCTCGCCCTGCTCGACCGCCTCCGCGAGATCCACGATTCCTGCATAGCGGCTCCCTTCCAGGCCGGGCACCGCTACGTCACCGAGCATCGCCGCACGGAGCGACTCTGCGATTGGCGTGACCTGAGGCGCCTCGACCCACACGGGGTTGAGCAACGCGCCCCGCTCACGCTGCCGCGCTTTGCCCACCGTGCCGGCCTGCACCGAGCGAAAAGTGAGCGAGCGCACTGTCAGCACCGGCTCGCCGGTCTCATCCCACACGGCGACGCTCATCGCGCCATCGCCGGCGCGGACCAGCCGCACGCGCAGCGATTGAGCGCCCCGGCGCGCAACGCGCACGCCGCCCATCGCAAATGGCAACAGCAGCGTATCCGCATCGACCTCGTCCTCGACGGTGAGGAAGCACAAACCGTGGAGCGCGCCGTCAAGCAGCGCGGGGTGGACGCCGAACCGCTCGGTATCGACTGCGGCCCCGCCGAACGCCACCTCAGTGTAGATCTCGTCCTCGCGCCGCCAGGCCGATCTGACGCCTTGGAACAGCGGACCATAGCCAAAGCCCACTTCGCGCAGGCGCTCGTAGAGCAGCTCGACATCGAGCTCCGCGGCGTCCGCCGGCGGCCACTGCGTCAACGATCCATGCCCCTCCGCGCCGGCATCGCTCGCCACGCCGCCCCCCCCAAGCGTCGTGGCGCCGGCCTCCAGATCGGCGGCGTCCGCCAGCAGCGTCCCACTCGCGTGCCGATCCCAGCCGCCGTCCGCCTCCTCAATCTCCTCGGCCTCGATCTGCGGCCGGGAATGGATCGTCACCTGGCAACGGCCGTGCTCGTCGGGCTCTCCCACGATGATCTGCACCTGCACCGGGGCTCCGGGGGCAAGCACCAGCGGCGCTTCGAAGGTCAGCTCCTCCACGACCTCGCATCCGGCGATGCGCCCCGCGGTCATCGCCAGCTCGAGCAGCGCCGTGCCGGGCACGACGACGCTCTCGAACACTACGTGGTCGGCGAGCCAGGGGTGTGTCTGCAGCGAGATCCGCCCGGTGAACAGCCACCCCTCGCCGCTGGCCAACTGCACCGCCGCACCCAACAACGGATGATCGGCCGCACCCAACCCCATACCACCCGCATCACCCACACCCACACCAGGACTCAACCAATAACACTCACGCTGAAACGCATATGTCGGCAGATCGACTCGTTGCGCACCACTACCAGCGAACAACACCCCCCAATCAACCCCCACACCACACACCCACGCCTGCGCCAACGACTCCACAAACCGCCCCAACCCACCCTCACCGCGCCGCAACGACCCCAACACCCCAACCCGCCCCTCCAACCCAACATCCTCAAGCGTCTCCCCCACCGCAACACCCAACACCGGATGCGGACTCACCTCCACAAACGCACACGCATCCCCCACAAGCGCCCGCACCGCACCCTCAAACCCCACCCGCTCACGCAAACTCCGATACCAATAACCCCCATCCAACCCAGCCGTATCCACAAACCCACCCACACACGTCGACCAGAACGGCACCCCACACGACACCGGCTCAATCCCAACAAGCGCCTCCAACAACTCCTCCCGCAACTCCTCCACCGCTACCGAATGCGACGCATAATCAACCGCGACCCGCCGCGCCCACACACCATCACCCTCACACACCCCAAGAAACTCATCCAGCGCACCCGACTCACCCGACACCACCACCGCCGACGGACCATTCACCGCCGCCACACCCAACCGCCCACCCCACCGCTCAATCCGCTCCTCCACCCGCTCCACACCCAACGCGACACTCACCATCCCCCCACGACCAGCCAACACCCGACCCAACAAACGACTCCGCAACACCACCACCCGCGCCCCATCCCCAAGCGACAACCCACCCGCCACACACGCAGCCGCAATCTCCCCCTGCGAATGCCCAACCACCACCCCCGGCTCCACACCAAACGAACGCCACAACCCCGCCAACGCCACCATCACCGCCCACGACACCGGCTGCACCACATCCACCCGCTCAAACCCAGGCGCCCCCCCCACACCACGCAACACATCCTCAACCCGCCAACCCACCAACCCCTCAAGCGCATCCCCACACGCCCCCAACAAACCCCCAAACACCACCGAAGAATCCAACAACTCGACCGCCATACCCTCCCACTGCGCACCCTGCCCCGGAAACACAAACACCGGCCTACCACCCCGCGCCACACCCCGCACCACACCCACACCACCCTCACCACGCTCCACCGCTCCCAACCCCGCAACCAACCCCCCCACATCCCCGCCCAACACCACCGCCCGATCCTCAAACACCGCCCGCCCCGACACCAACGAAAACGCCACATCCAAAGGATCAACCTCCGAACGCTCCACACCACCATCCACCAGCGCCCGACCCAAGCTCTGCACCCCGCCCTCAACCAAAAACTCCCGCAAACGCGCCGCCTGAGCACACAACGCACCCTCACCCCGCGCCGACACCACCAACGGCACCACCCCACACCCACCCAACACACCACCACCCACCACAACACCACCCACCACAACACCACCCACCGCAACACCACCCACCGCAACACCATCAACCCCAGCCGTCTGCACTTCTCCGGACGCCTCTCTCTGAATACCATCCAGGACACCCGCGCCATCCCGCTCACGCCGCCCACGAACCCGCCGAGGAGCCGCAACACCCTCCAACGCCGGCGGCTCCTCGATCACCACATGCGAGTTGGTGCCACTCACGCCGAATGAGGAGATCCCAGCACGGCGGGTACGCTCGCCCACTGCCCATGGCTGGGATTCCGTCAGCAGACTCACCTCGCCTGCCGACCAGTCCACATGCGGCGTGGGCGCGTCCACATGCAGGGTCGGCGGCAGCAGCTCGTGCTCGAACGCCTTCACCATCTTGATCACGCCCGCCACCCCCGCAGCAGCCGAGCAATGCCCAATGTTCGACTTGATCGAGCCAAGCCACAGGGGCCCGTCGGTGCGGTTCTGTCCGTAGGTGGCCAGCAGTGCCTGCGCCTCGATCGGGTCGCCCAGCGGCGTGCCGGTGCCGTGCGCCTCCAACGCGTCGACGTCGCTGGGCGACAGCCCCGCGTCTGCCAGCGCCTGGCCGATGACGCGTTCCTGGGAGGGCCCGTTGGGGGCGGTCAGACCATTGCTGGCACCATCTTGGTTGACGGCGCTGCCGCGCACCACCGCCAGAACGCGGTGTCCGAAGCGGCGTGCATCCGACAGGCGCTCCAGCGCGAGCAGGCCGGCGCCGTCGGCGAAGCCCGTCCCCTCTGCGCTCGCGGCGAACGAGCGGCAACGCCCATCCGGGGAGAGCACGCGCATGCGACCGAAGCCCACCAGCAGGGAGGGATGCGACATCACCGTCACGCCACCCGCCAGCGCAAGCGAGCACTCACCCCGGCGCAACGCCTGACACGCCAGGTGCAGCGCCACCAGCGAAGAGGAACACGCCGTGTCCACCGACAGTGCGGGCCCCTCCAACCCCAGCGTGTACGACACGCGACCGCCCAGCACGGTCACACCACTGAGCGGCTCCACCTCGCCGGCGCGGACAGTGCCGGCCCCGGGCCCATAATTCTGGTGGATCGCGCCCACGAACACGCCCGTCGCGCTCCCTGCCAGCGACGTCGGGGCAATGCCGGCATCTTCAAACGCCTCCCAGGCTAGCTCCAAAATCAGCCGCTGCTGCGGGTCTATCGCAAGCGCTTCGCGCGGACCGATCCCGAAGAAGCCGGGATCGAAACCGGCGATGTCCCGCAGGAAGCCGCCACCGGTGGTACACACCGTCCCGGGATGGTCGGGGTCGGGGTGATACAGAGCCTCCAGATCCCAGTCACGGTTGGTTGGCAGCCCCGAGATCGCGTCGGTGGCGGAGCTGACCACCTGCCAAAGCTCCTCGGGCAGGCTCACAGTCGACGGGTAGCGGCAGCTCATCCCCACGATCGCAATCGGCTCGCGCCGGCGCTGTTCGAGCTCGTGCACCCGCCGGTGCGCCGTGCGCAGGTCGCCCGTCACCCGTCGCAGGTACTCGCGGAGCTTCTGTTCGTCACTCATCGAGCCACCCCCGCGTCGCTCCGAGATGCACATGCGCGGCGCGCGGCGCGCGGCGACGCAAAGACGTTTGTCGTGGTGCTCATACTGAGTCAAACCCCCTGTCGATCAGCTCAAAAATCTCCTCGTCGGTGGCGTCGGTCAATTCGCCGTCCCCATACTCCTGCACGGTGCCGGGGTCCCAACTTCCGAGGTCCGCCAAGAACGATTCCAGGCGCGCGTTGAACGACCGCAGCCGCGTCTGGGCGCGCGCTCGGCCGCGTTCATCGCCGGCCATCGTGGTGAGCAGCGTCTCGAGTTTGTCGAGCACACCATCAATCGGCGATTGCACCGCCGTGCTCTCGTCGAGCTGCCCGCGTATGTAATCGGCCACCGCCGCCGGACTGGGATGATCGAACACCATCGTCGCCGGGAGCCTCAGCCCCGTCGCTTTCGTGAGACGATTGCGCAGCTCGATCGCCTCGAGTGAAGTGAAGCCGATCTCCTGGAATGCACGCCGCGGCTCGACCATCGTGCGGGACGCGAGCCCGAGCACGATGCTCACCTGCTCGCGTACGAAGTCGAGCACGGTCTCCTCCCATGCCGATTCGGGAACCAGCGCGAGACGTTTCGCCAGCGAATCGGCAGCCTCGCTGGCACCGCGCGGGTGCATTCGCACCAGCCCGGCCAGCACCGCGGGGATCTCTCCCCCACGAGCCTGAGCCCGCATGGCAGCCAGGTCCACCCGCACGAGAGCCAGCAGCGGATCGTTCACACCGCAGGCCATATCGAACAGCTCGAGCGCCTCCGCGCTTGCCAGCGGGACGGTCCCGGATCGCCGCAGGCGGGCACGCTCGGCGTCGCTGAGACTCTGCGTCATCCCCGCATCGGCCGCCCACGGGCCCCATGCGAGCGACATCGCCGGGAGCCCCTGCGCCCGACGCCATTGCGCGAACGCGTCCATGAACGCATTCGCACTCGCGTAGTTTCCCTGTCCCGGCGCTCCCACGATCCCCGCCGCCGAGGAGAAGAGGATGAACGCGGCGATGTCACGCTCGCGCGTGAGCTCATGCAGATGCAGCGTCGCTTCGACCTTCGGACGCATCACCATCTCCAGCCGCGCGGCATCGAGCGACTCGATCAATCCGTCGTCGAGCACGCCCGCCGCATGCACAACCGCGGTGAGCGGATGATCCTCTGGAATCGACTCCACCAGCCTTTCGAGCTCGCCGCGGTCGGTCACGTCGCAGCTCGCCACACCTACTGCGCAGCCACAGGCGGTCAGCTCCGCCTCGAGCTCGGCCCAACCCTCCGCCTGCGCCCCCCGCCGACTGGCGAGCAGCAGGTGACGAACGCCGCGCGCAGCCGCCAGGTGGCGCGCGAGCTGGGCGCCGAGCCCACCTGTGCCTCCCGTGATCAGAACGGTGCCCTCGAGATCGAGCGACGCAGCGGCCGACTCGCTCGGCAGCGAAACCCGCGCCAGCCGCGGAATGAGAGCAGTCTGCCCACGCAGCGCCAGCTGGGGCTCGCCGCTACTCAGAAGCATCGGCAGCGAGCTCCATGCGGCCTCGCCGCCGTCGACGTCGACCAGCACAAACTGGCCGGGGTGCTCGGACTGCGCGCTGCGCACCATACCCCAGATCGCAGCGCCCGCCGGGTCGGGCTGCTCCTCGGCGGTTGTGGATACTGCGCCGCGGGTTACCAGCACAAGCCGCGACGCGCTCAGGCGCTGATCGGCGAGCCAGCCCTGGAGCAGCTCGAGCACCCACCGGCTCTGGGCGTATGCCGCCGCCGCAGGATTGCCATCGGGATTGACAGGTAGCGGGGCTATCACCATCTCGGGTGGGGCATCGTGCGTCTCGATCGCCTCGCCGAGCGCAGCCAGATCCCGGTAGCGCGGAGCGTCGAGGCCGGCGTCGAGCTCGCTGATAACCGCGATCCGGGCAGGCACCTGCGCGGCGCCGGGCAACGCCGGCGCGGTCCACTCCAAGCGCAGCAGCGCATCGTGCGTGTGTCCGCCGAGCTGCGCCAACTGCCTCGCGTCGACCGGCCGCATGGAGAGCGAGTCGACCGAAACCACCGGCGCGCCGGTCTCGTCCAAAGCGGCCAGGCTGACCGCTGTGCCCTGGTCGCCGACGAGATGCACCCGCAGCGCGGAGGCACCCGTCTTGTAACGGCGCACCCCACTCCAGCCGAGCAACATCCGGCCGCCCCCGCTCGCAGTATCGGTCTCGTCCACGCCCGCGGCGACTCCGTGCACCGCCCCGTCGAACAGCGCGGGGTGGATACCGAAGTGCACCGCCTCCTCGGCATTGCGCTCGTCCAGTGCCACCTCGGCAAAGAACTCCTCGCCTCGGCGCCACGCCGCCCGAATGCAGGTGAAGGCCGGTCCATAGGCGAATCCGACGGCGCTCAGGCGATCGTAGATCATTCCCTCCACGTCCACCGGCTCGGCTTCCGCGGGCGGCCACGTCTCCTCCATCAGCCGCTCGATCAGCGGGGTATGTATCGCGAGGCCACCCTGCGCCAGCACCCCGCGCGCGTGCCTGATCCAGCCCCCGTCCTCGTCATATCCATCTGCGTCCGACTCCTGCTCCACGCGCGAGTGGATCGCAAACGTGCACTCGCCCGACTCCTCGGCCCGCTCGACCTGCAACTGCAGCTGCACGTCCTGGCCGCCCAACACAAGCGGCGCCTCGAGTGTCAGCTCCTGCAATGTCTCACACCCGATCTCCGCCCCCACGGTGAGCGCCAGCTCAACATACGCCGTACCGGGCAGAACGGCGACGTCCATGAGCACGTGTTCGGCTACCCACGGCTGGCTCGCGATCGATACGCGCCCAGTGAAGAGCCACTGCTCGTGCTCGCCCGCGAGCTTTACCGCAGCACCGAGCAAAGGATGCTCCGCGCCGCGCAACCCAACAGTGTGCAACTCACCCGCATGCACAGGAGCCTCCAGCCAATAACGCTCACGCTGAAACGCATAAGCAGGAAGATCAACCGGTCGAGCGCCGCGACCACCCAGCAACGCCCCCCAATCCACCCGCGCGCCCGCGCAATGCGCACGCGCGAGTAGTGCCAGCAACGCCTCCGCCTCCGGACGGCCCTCGCGCAACGCCGCGCCCAGCAGCGCGTGCTCCTCGATGTCCCGGTCGAGGCACTCGCGCGCGAGTGCTGAGAGCACCCCGTCCGGGCCGAGCTCGAGGAAGCGCCTCACACCAGCCTCTTGGAGCGTCGCGACACCATCGGCAAACCGCACCGTGTTACGCGCGTGACGCACCCAGTACTCACCACCGTCCCACGCATCGCCCTCCAACAGGCGCCCCGTCACGTTCGAAATGATCGGGATCCGCGCCGGGCGATGCTCGATCCCGACAGCGACCTCCCGCAACTCTCCCAGCATCGGCTCCATCAACGGCGAGTGAAAAGCATGACTGACACGCAAACGCCTCGTCCTCAAACCACGCTCACGCCACCTCGCACCCAACTCCTCGAGCGCACCCGACTCACCCGACACCACCACCCCCTGCGGACCATTCACAGCCGCCACCGCGACACCTTCACCAAACTCTTCCAGCTCCCCACACACCTCCACCTCCGACGCCTCCACCGCCAGCATCCCCCCGTCCCCAGGCAGCGCACCCATCAACTGGCCCCGCGCCGCGACCAGCCGACACGCATCCTCAAGCGAAAACACCCCTGCCACACACGCCGCCGAAAGCTCCCCAACCGAGTGACCGATCAAGAAATCTGGTCTCACACCAAACGACTCCAGCAAACGGAAAAGCGCCACCTCCACCGCGAACAACCCCGCCTGCGCAAACTCCGTCCCATCCAACAACCCCGCCTCCGGCGAACCCTCATCCGCGAACAACACCTCCCGCAACGGCCGCGCAGAATACCCATCCAACACCCCACACACCTCATTCAACGCATCCCTGAAAACGGGGAACACCTCGCACAACTCACTACCCATCCCCACACGCTGAGCGCCCTGCCCCGTGAACATAAACGCCGTCAACCCCTGCCGCACCACACCCTCAAACACACCGGCCGCGGGCACACCCCGCGAACACGCACGCAAACCCTCCAACAACTGCTCACGCTCCCCACCAAGCACCACCGCACGACACTCCAACTGCGCACGAGCACTCGCGAGAGTATGCGCAACATCGAGCAACCCAAGCCCCGCATCACCCTGCACACGCCCATACAAACGACCCGCCTGCGCCCGCAACGCACCCTCACCCTTCCCCGACAACAACCAAGGCACCACCGGCAACGAACCGACACCAACACCACCCTCCACAACCTCCCCACCATCCGCGAGCTCGCCACCCCCAGCGAACCGCCCACACTCAAGCGACGCCGGCGCCTCCTCCAAAATCAAATGCGCGTTCGTACCGCTAACCCCAAACGACGACACCCCCACCCGCCTCGGGCGCTCACCCCGCGGCCACACCACCGGCTCAGTCAACAACCTCACCCCACCAGCCGACCAATCCACATGCGAAGACGGCGCATCCACATGCAACGTCGCCGGCAACAACCCATTACGCAACGCCCCCACCATCTTGATCACACCCGCCACACCCGCACCACACCCAGTGTGACCAATATTCGACTTCACCGACCCCAACCACAACGGGTCACCCTCACGCTCACACCCATACGTCGCCAACAACGCCTGCGCCTCAATCGGATCACCAAGCGTCGTACCCGTCCCATGCCCCTCCACCACATCCACATCCCCCACACCCAAACCCGCATCCGCAAGCGCCGCAGAAATCACACGCTCCTGCGAAGGACCATTCGGAGCCGACAACCCATTACTCGCCCCATCCTGATTCGTCGCACTACCACGCACCACCGCAAGCACCCGACGACCCGCCCGCTCAGCATCCGACAAACGCTCCAACAACACCAAACCACCACCATCAGAAAACCCCACCCCATCCGCGGCATCCGCGAACGCCTTGCAACGCCCATCCACAGCCAAACCCCGCTGCCGCGCGAAATCGACATAGATCTCAGGGTTCGCGCTCACGCTCACGCCGCCCGCGAGCGCCATCCCGCACTCGCCGCGACGCAGCGCCGCGCAAGCCAGGTGCATCGCCACCAGCGACGCCGAGCAGGCCGTATCGACCGTCATCGCCGGACCCTCCAACCCATACACATACGCCAGCCGACCCGAAACCACGCTGGAAAGCGTGCCGGTCAAGCGAAAGCTCTCGAGCTCCCCCGGCACCGACAGCGCGTAACTGGAAGAGCTGGCACCGATGAACACCCCGGTGTCGCTACCGCGCAGCGACACCGGGTCGATGCACGCATCCTCAAACACCTCCCACGCCGTTTCCAGCAACAACCGCTGCTGCGGATCCATCGCCAGCGCCTCGTTCGGGCCGATACCGAAGAAACCCGCATCGAAATCAGCGATGTCGTAGATGAACCCCCCCTCACGCGTGTAACACGTCCCAGGACGATCGGGGTCAGGATCATACAAACGCTCCAGATCCCACCCACGATCCTCCGGGAAGCCCCCAATCGCGTCCCGGCCACCCGCCACCAACTCCCACAACTCCCCCGCCGAACGCACCCCACCCGGGAAACGACAACTCATCCCCACAATCGCAATCGGCTCCTCCGAACGCCGGCGAGCCCGTGCCCGGCCGCGCGCCACCGATCCGCCAAGCTCACGCTCCCCCACCAGCGAGCGCACATACCGCCCGACAGCCGACGGCGTCGGATGATCGAAGACCAGCGTCGCGGGAAACCTCAACCCAGTCACCTGCGCGAGCTGGTTACGCAAGTCGATCGCGGCAAGCGAATCGAAGCCCAGCTCGCTGAAGGACCGCCCAGGATCGAGCTCCCCCGCGGTCACATCACCCCGCACCGCCGCCACCTGCTCAAGCACCAGAGCCAGGATCGCGCCATCCCAATCGGCCTCGGGCAGCTCCCGCAGCCGACCCTCGAGCAGACTCCCAACCCCACCACCACTGCGCAACGCCGCCGGAACCAGATCCCACAACAGCGCCGGTAACGAGCTCGCACGCGCCTGCGCGTGCAGCGCCGCGGTCTTGAGCCCCACCGCCACCACCAACGGCCTACCCAGCGCGCGCGCCGAGTCGAAGAGCTCGAGCCCTTCCTCGGCCGAGAACGCAGCCACGCCCGTGCGCTGCAGCCGGGCACGATCCGGCGCCCCGACCCCGTCGAGCATCCCGCCCGCCTCCAGCCACGGCCCCCACGCAAGCGACGTCCCAGCCAACCCTTCCGCACGGCGCCGCTGCGCAAGCGCATCCAAGAAAGCGTTCGCGGCCGCATAGTTGCCCTGCCCCGGCGACCCCACAACCCCAGCGAACGATGAAAACAGAACGAACTCCTCCAGCTCCAGATCGCGGGTGAGCTCGTCGAGATGCAACGCGCCATCAACCTTGGGCGCGAGCACCCGCTCCATCTGCTCCGCCGTCAACGTCGCGATCACACCATCGTCAAGCACACCCGCCGCGTGCACCACCCCACGCAACGGACGCTCCGGCGGAATCGCAGCGAGCACCCCGGCAAGCCGCTCGCGATCGGCGACATCACACGCGACCACCTCCACCTCGCAACCCAGCCCGCGCAACTCCTCCACCAGCTCGCCAGCACCCTCGGCGCGATCACCTCGACGCCCCACCAACAACAGGTGACGCGCACCATGCACCCGAGCCAGATGACGCGCCAGATGCCCCCCCAGCCCACCAGTGCCGCCCGTGACCAAAACAGTGCCCTCCCCACCCAGCATCGCGACCTCGCCCTCACCGAGGGAACGCCCCTGCTCAGCCGAGGCCCGCACCAGCCGAGGCACATAGATCTGCCCATCCCGCAACGCCAGCCGCGGCTCCCCCGCGGACAGAGCACCGACCAGCGCCGCCCACGACGCCTCCTCGCCGTCCACGTCACACAACAACAGCCGTCCGGGATACTCCGACTGCGCACTACCCACAAGCCCCAAACAGGCCGCCCCCACAAACGCCGGCAGCTCCCCCGCGCGAGCCGCCACCGCACCGCGGCTGACGATCACCAGACGCGCCCCAGCCAAACGCTCATCCCCAAACCAAGCCCGAAGCAGCTCAAGCGTGCTCGCCAACGCCCCGCGCACCTGGACGCCAAGATCACCGCCGCCCACACCCGCGGCGTCCCCCACTCCCGACACCCCCACCGGCTCCCCATCACCCTCACCCCAGTCAGCAGACAACGGCGCAAGCACAACATCCGGCACCGGCGCCCCAGCCCCGACCGCCTCACACAGCGCAGCCAGATCCGCATAACACTCCGCGACCCCCGGAGCATCAAGCCCAGCGAGCGCCACCAAACGATGCGCACCCTCCAACGAGCCCCGCTCAGCTCGCACCCACTCCAAGCCAAACAAGCAATCACCAGCCCGACGACCCGCAGCCGTCAGCTGCTGCGCCTCAACAGGCCGAAAAGCCAACGAATCAACCGACACAACCGGTGCCCCACGCTCGTCGAGCGCCACCATACCCAGCGTCCCCTCGGCGACCGTCACCCGCACACGCAGCGACGAGGCCCCGCCCGCATAACAGCGCACACTACTCAAACTGAATGGGATCCCCGTACGCCCACCAGCGCCCTCGCCCGCGTCCTCCAGCAAAACCACCGCACCCCCCTGCAAGGCAGCATCAAACAGCGCGGGGTGAAGCCCAAAACGAGTCGCCTCCTCGGTATGCGGCTGAGCCAAAGCCACCTCGGTGAAAAGCTCCCGGCCACGCCTCCACGCCGCCCGAATACCCGTAAACGCCGGACCATACGCGAAACCAGCAGCGCCCAGCCGAACATAGAACCCCTCCACATCAAGCGGCTCGGCACCCTCAGGCGGCCAACTCTCCGCCGCCAGCAACTCGATCGCCTCCTCAGGCACACCCACAACCACACCCGCCAGCACACCACGCGCGTGACACACCCACTCAACAGACCCCAGCTCACCACCCACCTCCCCCCGCGGACACGAATGAATCGCAAACGCACGCCGGCCGGACTCATCACCCTCCTCGACCAACAACTGCAACTCAAACACACCCCCACCCTCCAACACAAGCGGCGCCTGCAGCGTCAACTCCTCAACCATCCCACAGCCAACCTCCACACCAGCCGCGAAAGCCATCTCCACAAACGCAGTACCCGGCACAACCACCGTGTCCAAAAGCACATGATCCGCTACCCACGGCTGGCTCGCGATCGATACGCGCCCAGTGAAGAGCCACTGCTCGTGCTCGCCCGCGAGCTTTACCGCAGCACCGAGCAAAGGATGCTCCGCGCCGCGCAACCCAACAGTGTGCAACTCACCCGCATGCACAGGAGCCTCCAGCCAATAACGCTCACGCTGAAACGCATAAGCAGGAAGATCAACCGGTCGAGCGCCGCGACCACCCAGCAACGCCCCCCAATCCACCCGCGCGCCCCACGCCCAGGCCTCTGCAAGCGAATGCACAAACCGCTCCATCCCGCCCTCACCACGCCGCAACGACCCCAACACCCCAACCCGCTCCCGCACACCAAGATCCTCAAGCGTTTCCCCGACCGCACCCATCAACACCGGATGCGGGCTCACCTCCACAAACACACCCGCATCACCAGCAAGCGCACGAACAGCCTCCTCGAACCGCACCCGCTCACGCAAACTCCGATACCAATACTCCCCATCCAACCGCGCCGTGTCCAACAACCCACCCGTCGCCGTCGAGAAAAACGGCACCCCACACGACACCGGCTCAATCCCCCCAAGCTCCCCGACCAACTCCTCCCGCAACTCCTCCACCGCCACCGAATGCGACGCATAATCAACCGCCACCCGCCGCGCCCACACACCATCACCCTCACACACCCCAAGAAACTCATCCAACGCCCCCACCTCACCCGACACCACCACCGACGACGGACCATTCACCGCCGCCACACCCAACCGCCCACCCCAAGGCACCAAACGCCCCGCGACCCGCTCAGCGTCAAGCGCGACACTCACCATCCCCCCACGACCAGCCAACACCCGACCCAACAAACGACTCCGCAACACCACCACCCGCGCCCCATCCCCAAGCGACAACCCACCCGCCACACACGCAGCCGCAATCTCCCCCTGCGAATGCCCAACCACCACCCCCGGCTCCACACCAAACGAACGCCACAACCCCGCCAACGCCACCATCACCGCCCACGACACCGGCTGCACCACATCCACCCGCTCAAGCCCAGGCGCCCCCCCCACACCACGCAACACATCCTCAACCCGCCAATCCACCCACTCCTCAACGCCTCCCCACACGCCCTCAAAGCACCCCCAAACACCGGCGAGGACTCCAACAACCCAGCCGCCATACCCTCCCACTGCGCACCCTGCCCCGGAAACACAAACACCGGCCAACCACCCCGCACCACACCCCGCACCACACCCTCAAACACACCGGCCGCGGGCACACCCCGCGAACACGCACGCAAACCCTCCAACAACTGCTCACGCTCCCCACCAAGCACCACCGCACGACACTCCAACTGCGCACGAGCACTCGCGAGAGTATGCGCAACATCGAGCAACCCAAGCCCCGCATCACCCTGCACACGCCCATACAAACGACCCGCCTGCGCCCGCAACGCACCCTCACCCTTCCCCGACAACAACCAAGGCACCACCGGCAACGAACCGACACCAACACCACCCTCCACAACCTCCCCACCATCCGCGAGCTCGCCACCCCCAGCGAACCGCCCACACTCAAGCGACGCCGGCGCCTCCTCCAAAATCAAATGCGCGTTCGTACCGCTAACCCCAAACGACGACACCCCCACCCGCCTCGGGCGCTCACCCCGCGGCCACACCACCGGCTCAGTCAACAACCTCACCCCACCAGCCGACCAATCCACATGCGAAGACGGCGCATCCACATGCAACGTCGCCGGCAACAACCCATTACGCAACGCCCCCACCATCTTGATCACACCCGCCACACCCGCACCACACCCAGTGTGACCAATATTCGACTTCACCGACCCCAACCACAACGGGTCACCCTCACGCTCACACCCATACGTCGCCAACAACGCCTGCGCCTCAATCGGATCACCAAGCGTCGTACCCGTCCCATGCCCCTCCACCACATCCACATCCCCCACACCCAAACCCGCATCCGCAAGCGCCGCAGAAATCACACGCTCCTGCGAAGGACCATTCGGAGCCGACAACCCATTACTCGCCCCATCCTGATTCGTCGCACTACCACGCACCACCGCAAGCACCCGACGACCCGCCCGCTCAGCATCCGACAAACGCTCCAACAACACCAAACCACCACCATCAGAAAACCCCACCCCATCCGCGGCATCCGCGAACGCCTTGCAACGCCCATCCACAGCCAAACCCCGCTGCCGCGCGAACGTGAGGTGCACGTCAACGCCGCTCATCACCGTGACCCCGCCCGCGAGCGCCATCCCGCACTCGCCGCGACGCAGCGCCGCGCACGCCAGGTGCATCGCCACCAGCGACGACGAGCAGGCCGTATCGACCGTCATCGCCGGACCCTCCAACCCATACACATACGCCAGCCGACCCGAGAAGACGCTGGCGGTGCTGCTCGTCAGACCAAAGCTCTCGAGCTCCCCCGGCAAGTTCGACGCGTAGCGCGAGGTCGACGATCCGATGAACACCCCGGTGTCGCGGCCGCGCTGTGACACCGGGTCGATGCACGCATCCTCAAACACCTCCCACGCCGTTTCCAGCAACAACCGCTGCTGCGGATCCATCGCCAGCGCCTCGTTCGGGCCGATACCGAAGAAGCGCGCATCGAAATCGGCGATGTCGTAGATGAACCCCCCCTCACGCGTGTAACACGTCCCAGGACGATCGGGGTCAGGATCATACAAACGCTCCAGATCCCACCCACGATCCTCCGGGAAGCCCCCAATCGCGTCCCGGCAACCCGCCACCAACTCCCACAACTCCCCCGCCGAACGCACCCCACCCGGGAAACGACAACTCATCCCCACAATCGCAATCGGCTCCTCCGAACGCCGGCGCACACGCGTGGCGGGCGCGCGGCGCCCATCCTCGCCGAGGCGTGAGCGCACGTACCTAGCAACCGCCGCCGGGGTCGGATAATCGAAGACCAGTGTCGCCGACAGGCTCAGCCCAGTCGCCTGGGTGAGGTGGTTGCGAAGCTCGATCGCGTCCAGTGAGTCGAAGCCCAGCTCGCCGAACTGCCGCTCCGGGTCGACCGCCCCCGCGGACTCCAACCCCCGCACGACCGCCACCTGCTCGGCCACCAAGCTCAGGATCGCGCGATCCCATTCGGGCTCTGCCAGCTCCCGCAGCCGCCGTGCGAGCGAGCTTTCAACCGCGCCCGCGCGACGCTCGGAGATCGGAACCAGCCCGCGCAGCAGCGCCGGGAGCGTGCCGGCTCGCGCCTGCCAGCGCAGCGCGGCGCCCACCAGCCCCACCGGCACCAGCAGCGGCCTGCCGACCGACCGAGCCTGGTCGAACAACTCGAGTCCCTGCTCTGTCGAGAACGCAACCACCCCCGTGCGCTGCATCCGCGCATGCTCGGCCGCGCCAACCTCATCCACCATCCCCTCCTGCCAGGGACCCCACGCCAGCGACATTCCGGCCAAGCCTGCGGCGCGACGTCGCTGCGCAAGTGCGTCCAAGAAGGCGTTGGCCGCGGCGTAGTTGCCCTGCCCCGGTGACCCGACGATACCCGCAAGGGAGGAGAACAGAATGAACTCCTCCAGCTCCAGGCCACGGGTGAGCGCATCCAGGTTTTCGGCCCCTCCGACCTTCGGTCCGAGCACTCCCTCCAACTGCGTTGGGGAAAGCGTCGCGATCACCCCGTCATCCAGCACACCGGCAGCGTGCACCACGATCCGCAGCGGATGCTCATCGGGGATCGAAGCCAGAACACCCGCCAACTGCTCGCGATCGGCCACATCGCAGGTCGCCAGCTCGACCTCACAGCCCAGCTCCCGCAGCTCCTCCTCGAGCGCTGTCGCGCCCTCCGCCCGCCCACCACGGCGGCTCACCAGCAGCAGGCGACGCGCCCCGTGCTCCCGTGCCAGATGCCGCGCAAGCTTCGCGCCCAGCGCGCCGGTGCCACCGGTGATCAGTACGGTTCCCTGACGGTTGGGCAACTCCGGCGCGGGTACGGGCTGGTTGGGCAACTCAGGCGCGAGTGTTGGTTGCGCGTCGAGTGCCTCTCGCGCCGCCGGCGTTGCGCCCCCCGTCGATACTGGCACCCGCGCAAGCCGCGGCACGTAGCCGCGACCCTCGCGCAGCGCCAGCTGCGGCTCATCCGCGGAGAGCGTCCCGATCAACGCCTGCCATGACGCCGCGCTGCCGTCCACGTCGCGCAGCAGCAGACGCCCGGGATGCTCCGCCTGCGCGCTGCCCGCCAGCCCCCAACAGGATGCCTGTACCAGCGCTGGCGCCTCCCCCTCACGGGGAGCCACGGCGCCGTTGCTGACGAGCACCAGACAACAGGCGGCCACCCGCTCCTCCGCCAGCCACTCCTGCAGAAGCAGCAGGGTCTCGCTCAGCGCCGCCCGCACTCCACCCGCCGCCTCGCCGCCGCCGGACACACGAGGATCACCAGTCGAGGCCGGGGCCACCCGATCCTCGGCGCCCACAGCAGCGGATCTCTCACGCCCACATTCCCCGCCAGGCGCGGCGAGGAGCACCATGTCCGGGGCCGGCACGCCCGCGTGGAGCGCCTCGCGCAACGCCTGCAGATCGGCATAGCGCTCCTCGACACCGGTAGCGTGCAGCTCGCCGAGCACCGCCACATGAGACTCGCCGCGCGCCGCGCCCTCCTCGGCCGGCAGCCACTCGACGCCAAACATGCAATCCTGCGCCGGCCGTCCGGCACCCGTCAGCCGAGCGGCCTCCACCGGCCGGTAGGACACCGCGTCGATCGAAATTGCCGGCGCGCCGCGGTCGTCCAGCGCGACCACGCTCCACGCCGACCTGCCGGCCCGAGACACCCGCACCCGCAGCGCGGATGCGCCGCGCGTGTAACAGCGTACGTTGCTGAAGCTGAACAGCATCGCCGCCTGCTCCTCCTCGCGCTCCTGCAAGACCGACCCGCCGCCCTGCAGCGCAGCGTCGAGCAGCGCCGGATGTATCTGAAAGCGTTCTGCCTGATCGACGTCGAGCGAGTCGAGCGCAACCTCGGCGAAGAGCTCATCGCCGCGCCGCCACGCCGCCCGAATTCCGGTGAACGCGGGGCCGTAGGCGAACCCCACAGCACCCAGGCGCCGATATAGATCGCTGGGATCGAACGGCTCGGCTCCCTCCGGAGGCCACGTCTGGGCTGCCAGCTGCTCGATCGCACTCGAGTCGGCGGCCTGCCGGCCAGCCGCCAGCACGCCCCGTGCATGACGAGTCCACCCGCCTTCGGGCGGGTGGATGTCGCCCACCGAGTCATCCTGCTCGCGCGAATGGATCTCGAAAGTCCGCAGACCCGACTCGTTGGGCTCGTCGACCCGCAACTGCAATTCAAATGCATCCCGGGCCTCCAGCACGAGCGGCGCCTCGAGCGTCAGCTCCTGCACCGTCTCGCACCCGATCTCGGCGCCGGCGGCGAATGCCAGCTCGAGGAACGCGGTCCCCGGCACAACGACCTTGTCGAGCAGCACGTGGTCGGCCACCCATGGTTGGCCGTCGATCGACAGGCGGCCGGTGAACAACCACTGCTCGCGCTCACCAGCCAGGCATGCCACCGCCCCGAGCAGCGGGTGCTCGGCCGCGCGCAAACCCACCGAGCGCAGATCCCCTGCATCCACCGACGACTCGATCCAGAAGCGCTCTCGCTGGAACGCGTAGGTGGGCAGGTCGACGCCACGCGCTCCCTGCTCGGCGAACAACGCCGACCAGTCGACCAGGGCGCCGGCCGCATGCGCCCGCGCAAGCAGCTCCACGACACTCTGCGCCTCAGGCCGGTTCGCGCGCAACGTCGGTGCCAGCAGCGTCTGCTCCTCCACCTCGGCGCTCAAGCACTCCCGGGCCATCGCTGAGAGCACGCCATCGGGACCCAGCTCCAAGAAGCGTGTTACGCCGCCGCGCTGCAGCACCTCGATCCCGTCGGCAAATCGCACCGTGTCACGCACGTGACGTACCCAGTACTCGCCGTCTGCAAGCTGCGCCTCGGCGGCCAGCTGCCCACTCACGTTCGAAACGATCGGGATCTGCGGCGGCGCGTATTCGATCGCCGTCGCGACCGCGCGCCACTGCGCGAGCATCGGCTCCATCAAAGGCGAGTGAAATGCGTGGCTGACCCGCAGGCGCTTGGTCTTGCGCCCCTGCTCACGCCACCCCGCGGCCCATCGCTCGAGTGCGTCCGCCTCACCTGAGACCACCACCGAACGCGGACCGTTCACCGCGGCAAGGGCGAGCCGATCCCCAGACCCACCGAGACTCTCCAGCGCCTCCCTCTCCGAGGTCTCCACCGCCAGCATCGCCCCGCCCCCGGGCAGCTCACCCATCAACCGGCCCCGCGCCGCCACCAGCCGGCAGGCATCCGCGAGGGAGAACATCCCGGCGACGTACGCGGCCGACAGCTCGCCGATCGAGTGTCCGATCAATAAGTCGGGTTTCACGCTCAACGACTCGAGCAGCCGGAAAAGCGCCACCTCCACCGCGAACAATCCGGCCTGCGCAAGCTCCGTGCCGTCCAGCAGAGCGGCCTCGGCCGTCCCATCCGCCGCGAACAGCACATCTCGCAACGGCTGCTGAGGATGCCTGCCGGCATCGGACCGCCCATCGAAAGCAAGCCTCTCCCGGCTGCGGTCCAGCTCCTCGCACACCTCCACGAGCGATCGCTCGAACACAGGGAAGGCCGCACACAGCTCACGACCCATGCCCGCACGCTGCGCCCCCTGCCCGCTGAACATGAACGCCGTCTGCCCTGGACGTACGACGCCCTTGTGCACACCCACGGCGGTCTCCCCACGTGCAAGCGCACTCAGACCAGCCAGCAGCTCCTCGCGTCCAGCACCGACCACCGCCGCGCGACACTCGAACTGTGTCCGGCGAGCCGCCAGCGAAAACGCCACATCCAACGGCTCGCGCTCCGGATGCGCCAAGAGGTGTGCGTGCAGGCGCGCGGCCTGTGCGCGCAGCGCCTGCTCGCCCTTGGCGGATACCAACCACGGCAGTGCCGGCAGCCCGCAGGCCTGCCCGCTCGAGCGTGAGCCAATCAGCTGGGCCGTCTCCTCGAGTGCTCCCGAGGAGGCCTGAGGAGCGCTCGGTGCCTCCTTGGGGATCATGGGAGCGCTCGGTGCCTCCTCGGGGATCGGGGGAGCGCTCGGTGCCTCCTCGACGATCAGGTGCACATTGGTTCCGCTGATCCCAAACGACGACACACCCGCCCGGCGAGGCCGCTCCCCGCGTGGCCACGCGTTCGCCTGTTTGAGCAGCTCGATGGAACCGGCCGACCAGTCGACCTGGGGCGAGGGCTCGTCCACGTGCAACGTCTGCGGCAGCGATTCGTTTCCCAGCGCCATCACCATCTTGATCAATCCGCCCACACCGGCGGCGACGGAGGTGTGGCCGATGTTCGACTTGATCGATCCAACACGCAGCGGACGGCCGGCGGGCCGCTGCCCATAGGTGGCGAGCAACGCGTGGGCCTCAATTGGATCGCCGAGCCTCGTGCCCGTGCCATGCGCCTCGACCGCGTCGATGTCGTCGCTCGAGAGGCCGGCATTTACGAGCGCCTGAAGGATCACCCGTTCCTGCGACGGGCCGTTGGGGGCAGTCAACCCATTGCTCGCCCCGTCCTGATTGACGGCGCTGCCCCGTACCAGCGCCAGCACGTCATGGCCACGCCGGCGCGCCTCGCCGAGGCGCTCCAGCACCACAAGGCCGACGCCCTCGCCGAAGCCGGTCCCGTCGGCCCTGGCGGAGAACGCCTTGCAGCGCCCGTCGGGCGCGAGGCCCCGCTGGCGGCTGAACTCCAGGAACAGGAGCGGATTGGCCATCACCATCACCCCGCCGGCCAACGCCAGCGAACACTCCTCCTGACGCAGCGCCGTGCATGCGAGATGCACCGCCACCAGCGCCGAGGAGCAGGCCGTGTCGATCGTCACGGCCGGCCCCTCGAGCCCGAGCGTGTAGGCGACGCGACCCGACACGACGCTGGTGGCGGTGCCGCTCATGCGCATACCTTCCAGCTCGGCCGCATGCAGCAACTCGTATCCCGAGGTGGCTGCGCCGGCGAACACTCCCGTCTGCGTTCCACGCAGCGTGAGCGGGTCGATCCCGGTGTGCTCCAGCGCCTCCCACGCCGCTTCGAGCAGCAGCCGCTGCTGTGGATCCATCGCCAGCGCCTCGTGGACGCCGATGCCGAAGAAGCCGGCGTCGAAGTCGGCCGCATCGTGGAGGAAACCCCCTTCCCGAGCGTATGCGGCTCCGGCGCTGTCGGGGTCGGGGTCGTAGAGCCGCTCGAGATCCCACCCGCGGTTGGTTGGAAAGCCGCCGATCGCATCCCGGCCGGCTGCCAGCAGCTCCCACAGCTCCTCGGGCGAACCCACCCCGCCCGGCAGACGGCAGCTCATACCGACGATCGCGATCGGCTCCCGAGACCTGTCGTGCAGACGCTGGTTCTCCTGGCGCAGCCGTTCGCGCTCCTTCAGGGAGGCTCGTAGTGCCTCAACCACTTGTTGGTCAGATGCGCTCACTGCTCATCTCCTATCTGCTCGTCCTCTTGCCCATCTCCAAATGTCATGCGCACCAGCGTGTCCGCGTCCATCTCGTCGATCGCGGCGTGATCGTCCTCAGCGGTCGAGAGCTGCTCGTGCACACCGTTCGCAAGCTTCACCAACTGCTCATACAGGCCCGACTCGCGCAGGCGGACGATCGGGATCGAGGCGAGCACCCTGCGGATCTCGGACTCCTCGGCGCCGCCGCGCCCGCCGGCGCCGAGGTGGGGGATCGCCTTGCTGATCAGATAGGCCGCAAGCGCGACAGAGTTGGGGTAGTCGAAAATCAGCGTCGATGGGAGTCGCATTCCAGTCACCTGAGCCAGCCGGTTGCGCAGCTCGACCGCACCCAACGAATCGAACCCGAGCTCTTTGAACGCCCGTTCGACGTCGATCGCCTGCGGCGAGTCGTGACCCGAGCACCGACGCCGCATGGGCGCGCACCAGCTCGCCGCACGATCTCCTCGCGGTCGGCCTCGTCGCACGCCCGCCAGCTGTCGTGCGAGCGAACCCGCGGAACCGCGCTCCCGGCGAGCGGTGCGGCGCACGAGCTCGCGCATCAGCGCCGGCAGCATGCCCGCGGCCGCGCTGGGCGCGCAGCGCCGCCATGTCCAACGCTACCGGCAACACCAGCGCGTCGTCGCGCGCTCCGCGCCACGTCGAACAGCTCGGGACCGTTGTCAAGCGGCAGCACTCCCTGGCGTGCCATCCGCGCCCTGCCAGACTCGCCGAGGCCTTCGGTCATGCCGCTCGCCTGCTCCCATAGGCCCCACGCGAGCGACTGCCCGGGCAGCCCGCGCGACTGGCGCGCCTGCGCGAGCGCGTCGAGGAACGCGTTGGCCGCCGCGTAGTTGCCCTGCCCCGGGCTGCCGAACAGGCCGGCCGCCGAGGAGAACAGCACGAACTCCGCGAGCTCCAACCCCTCGGTCAGCTCGTGCAGGTGCAACGCCGCGTCGACCTTCGGGACGCATCACGCGCTCGACCTGCTCGGCGTGTCAGCGCCTCGAGCACGCCGTCGTCCAGCACGCCGGCAGCGTGAATCACCGATGTCAGCGGACGCGCGGCCTGGATCGAGACGATCAGCGCATTCGCGCTGATCTCGATCGGCGACGTCGCAGGCCACCACGCGCGCCTCGCAGCCAAGCTCGGCGAGCTCGCTCACCAGCTCCGCCGCACCCTCCGCGTCGGCCCCGCTGCGACTCGCCAGCAGCAGGTGCCTGGCGCCGTGCACCGCCGCCAGATGGCGCGCCACCAGCGCCCCCAGCCGCCGGTGCCACCCGTGATCAGCACCGTGCCGTGCGGGTCCGGCGGCTGCGGGATGGTGAGCACGATCTTGCCGACGTGCCGTGCCTCGCGCATGAAGCGAAACGCCTCCGACACGCGTCGCGCACATCCCAGGTCGCGATCGGCAGGTGGGTGAGGACGCCCCGCTCGAACAGGCCGAGCAGCTCGCGCAGCATCTCCTGAATCCGCGCCGGCCCTGCCTCGAACAGCGTCAAACGCGCGATAGCGCACCCCCGCGTGCTCCTTGGCAACGACCTCCGGATCGCGGATGTCGGCCTTGCCCATCTCCACGAAGCGCCCGCCACGCGGCAGCAGACGCAGCGATGCATCGATGAACTCACGCGCAAGCGAGTTCAACACCACGTCCACGCCCCGGCCGTCGCTCTCGCGCATGAACCGCTGCTCGAAGTCGAGATCGCGCGAGGAGCCGACGCGCTCCGGCGCGAGACCGAGCTCGGCCAGCACCGCCGCCTTGGCGGGGCTCGCGGTCGCGAACACCTCTGCGCCCAGATGACGCGCGATCTGCAGCGCCGCCATGCCCACGCCACCGGTCGCGGCATGGATCAGCAGCGACTCGCCCGGTTGCAGGTCGGCGAGATCGACGAGCGCGTAGTACGCCGTCATGAACACGATCGGCACGGCCGCCGCCTGCACGAACGACCAGTCCTCCGGCATCGGCACCACCAGCTCGCGTTCGGTCACCGTCACCGGCCCAAATGCATCCGGCATCAATCCCATCACCCGATCGCCCGGCACGAGATCATCGACGCCCTCACCCACCTCCAGCACCACTCCCGCACCCTCGCTGCCGATCGTCGCCTCGTCCGGGTAGAGACCCAACGCAATCAGAACGTCGCGGAAGTTCAGCCCGCCCGCGCGCACCGCGATCCGCACCTCGCCGGCGCTGAGCGGCTCGTGCGCTCGCCTGCTGGGGACCAGCGCCAAATCCTCGAGCGTGCCACGGCGCTCGACCGCAAGATGCCAGCACCCCTCGCCCGCCGGCGCTAGCAACGTGCCACCACGCTCCACCCCCACCAACCGGGGTGCGTATGCACGCGCCCCGCGCACCGCCAGCTGCGGCTCACCGGTCCTCAGCACCGCCCGCCAGCCAACGTTTTCCGAGAAGCCGGCGTGAGCATCGGGATCGCGGTCGAGGATCCGAAAGCGACCGGGATGCTCCGACTGGGCGGTCCGCAGCAGCCCCCACAGCGGCGCCATCACGAGATCCGGGGCGTGCGCCTGGTCGATCGCCACCGCGCCGGTGGTGATCAGCACCAGCTGTGCATCCGCCAGCTCGGGGTGAGCAAGCCACGTTTGCAGTAACTCGAGTGTCTGCTGCGCCGCGGCACGTGCCGCCTGTGCGATATCCGCGGTGCCGCTCCCAGCCTGGGTCGCCACGCCGTCCTGCCCGTAGGGCGCCACTCCCGGCTCGCCTGCCCGGTGCCAACCCTCGACACCGGCCGGCGTCGCGACGAACACCACCTCGGGAGCGGGCGCCCCCAACTCGATCGCCTCGATCAGCGCTTCGAGATTCGTATGCCGTTCACCTTCGATTCCCGCCAGCTCGAGATCGCCGAGCAACGCGAAGCGCCGTGCCGGCTCATCGGCGACCGGCGGAGCCGGCACCTCGATCCATTCCAACCGATGCAACGACTGATGGTTGCGAGGACGTGCCCGCGCCAGCCGACCCACCTCAATCGGGCGCAGCTTCAGGGAGCCCATCGACAACGCCGGCTCCCCCGTACCATCCCAGGCCATCAGACTCCAATCATCGCCCTCGCCAAGCGTGAGACGCACCCGCAGCGAGGCCAGTCCGTCGCGCCACAGACTCACGCTTCCCAGCGAGAACGGCAGCACCTGCCGGCCAGAGACCGACTCCCCTCCCCGCGCCAGGATGCCCACGTGCAGTGCGGAGTCCAGCAGCGCGGGGTGGATGCCGAAACTCTCAGCCTCAACCGCAAGCTCCTCGCCCAAGGCCACCTCGGCGTAGATCTCCTCGCCACGACGCCATGCTGCCTGCACACCCTGGAAAACCTGGCCGTAGCTGAACCCGGCCTCCGCCAGGCGGTCGTAGAGGAACTCGACGTCGAGCTCCTGCGCTCCGGCGGGTGGCCACTGTGACCCCAGTGGCTCCAGGCCCAACTCGCCGGCCGGGTTCAGGTCGCTTATCCCGTCGGCCAGCACGCCGCTTGCGTGTCGTGTCCAACCCGCGGCCGCACCGTCCTGCGTGCCACCGGCCTCACCCGCCTGCCCGCTCGTGGCGAGGCCGTTCTGGGACTGCGGACGCGAGTAGACCGCGACCTCGCGGTGGCCGTCCTCGTCGGGCTCACCGACTGCGACCTGTAACTGCACTGCACCATCCGCGGTGAGCACCAGCGGCGCCTGCAGCATCAACTCCTCAACGTTTTCGTGTCCGACAGCGCGACCGGCTGCCAGCACCAACTCCAGGAACCCGGTCGCCGGGAACAGCACCATGTCCAGCACCGCGTGGTCGGCGAGCCAGGGGTGTGTCTCCAGCGAGATCCGCCCGGTGAACAGCCACCCCTCGCCGCTGGCCAACTGCACCGCCGCACCCAACAACGGATGATCGGCCGCACCCAACCCCATACCACCCGCATCACCCACACCCACACCAGGACTCAACCAATAACGCTCACGCTGAAACGCATATGTCGGCAGATCGACTCGTTGCGCACCACTACCAGCGAACAACACCCCCCAATCAACCCCCACACCACACACCCACGCCTGCGCCAACGACTCCACAAACCGCCCCAACCCACCCTCACCGCGCCGCAACGACCCCAACACCCCAACCCGCCCCTCCAACCCAACATCCTCAAGCGTCTCCCCCACCGCAACACCCAACACCGGATGCGGACTCACCTCCACAAACGCACACGCATCCCCCACAAGCGCCCGCACCGCACCCTCAAACCGCACCCGCTCACGCAAACTCCGATACCAATACCCCCCATCCAACCCAGCCGTATCCACAAACCCACCCACACACGTCGACAAGAACGGCACCCCACACGACACCGGCTCGATCCCAACAAGCGCCTCCAACAACTCCTCCCGCAACTCCTCCACCGCTACCGAATGCGACGCATAATCAACCGCGACCCGCCGCGCCCACACACCATCACCCTCACACGCCCCAAGAAACTCATCCAGCGCACCCGACTCACCCGACACCACCACCGCCGACGGACCATTCACCGCCGCCACACCCAACCGCCCACCCCACCGCTCAATCCGCTCCTCCACCCGCTCCACACCCAACGCGACACTCACCATCCCCCCACGACCAGCCAACACCCGACCCAACAAACGACTCCGCAACACCACCACCCGCGCCCCATCCCCAAGCGACAACCCACCCGCCACACACGCAGCCGCAATCTCCCCCTGCGAATGCCCAACCACCACCCCCGGCTCCACACCAAACGAACGCCACAACCCCGCCAACGCCACCATCACCGCCAACGACACCGGCTGCACCACATCCACCCGCTCAAACCCCGGCGCCCCCCCCACACCACGCAACACATCCTCAACCCGCCAACCCACCAACCCCTCAAGCGCCTCCCCACACGCCCCCAACAAACCCCCAAACACCACCGAAGAATCCAACAACTCGACCGCCATACCCTCCCACTGCGCACCCTGCCCCGGAAACACAAACACCGGCCTACCACCCCGCGCCACACCCCGCACCACACCCACACCACCCTCACCACGCTCCACCGCTCCCAACCCCGCAACCAACCCCCCCACATCCCCGCCCAACACCACCGCCCGATCCTCAAACACCGCCCGCCCCGACACCAACGAAAACGCCACATCCAAAGGATCAACCTCCGAACGCTCCACACCACCATCCACCAGCGCCCGACCCAAGCTCTGCACCCCGCCCTCAACCAAAAACTCCCGCAAACGCGCCGCCTGAGCACACAACGCACCCTCACCCCGCGCCGACACCACCAACGGCACCACCCCACACCCACCCAACACACCACCACCCACCACAACACCATCAACCCCAGCCCTCTCACTTCTCCGGACGCCTCTCTCTGAATACCATCCAGGACACCCGCGCCATCCCGCTCACGCCGCCCACGAACCCGCCGAGGAGCCGCAACACCCTCCAACGCCGGCGGCTCCTCCAAAATCACATGCGCATTCGTGCCACTGATCCCAAACGACGACACCCCCGCACGCCGCACACGCTCCCCCACCGGCCACTCCACCGCCTCACGCAACAACTCCACCTCACCCACCGACCAATCCACATGCGGCGAAGGCTCATCCACATGCAACGTCGCCGGCAACACACCATGCTCAAACGCCTTCACCATCTTGATCACACCCGCCACACCAGCCGCCGCCTGCGAATGACCAATATTCGACTTCACCGACCCCAACCACAACGGGCCACCCACACGACCCTGCCCATAGGTCCCCAACAACGCCCGCGCCTCAATCGGATCACCCAACCTCGTACCCGTCCCATGACCCTCCACCACATCCACATCACCCGGCGCCAAACCCGCCACCGCCAACGCCCGACGGATCACCCGCTCCTGCGACGGACCATTCGGCGCCGTCAAACCATTACTCGCACCATCCTGATTCACCGCACTACCACGCACCACCCCCAACACCCGATGCCCCAACCGCCGCGCATCCGACAAACGCTCCACCACCACCAACCCCACACCCTCCGACCACCCCACGCCTTCCGCGCCCGCCGCGAACGACCGGCACCGCCCATCCCGCGAAAGCCCACGCTGACGGCTGAACCCGATGAACACCCCCGGATTGGACAGCACCGTCACCCCGCCCGCGAGCGCCAGCGAACACTCGCCCTGGCGCACCGACTGGCACGCCAGATGCAACGCCACCAGCGACGACGAGCACGCCGTATCGACCGACACCGCCGGGCCCTCGAAGCCAAACGTGTACGACACTCGACCGGACACCACGCTACCCGCGGTGCCCGACATCAGGTAGCTCTCGGTCTCCCGGCTCGGCGTGCCGGCGCCAGCGGTCAGAGCGTAATCGTGATAGATCACGCCCGCAAACACACCGGTTGGGCTGCCGCGCAGTGAGGCGGGGTCGATCCCCGCGTCTTCCAACGCCTCCCACGCGGCTTCCAGCAGCAGGCGCTGTTGCGGGTCGGTCGCAAGCGCCTCGCGCGGGCTGATCCCAAAGAAGCCGGCGTCAAACTCGCTCGCGTCATACACAAACCCCCCATCACGCGCATAGCTCGTCCCCGGATGATCGGGATCCGGGTCATACAACCGCTCCAGATCCCACCCACGATCCACCGGGAACCCCGCGATCGCATCGCGACCCTCAGCCACCAACTCCCACAACCCCTCTGGGCCGGCGACCCCGCCCGGATAACGACAGCTCATCCCCACGATCGCGATCGGCTCATCCATATCCCCACGCCTGGCGACATTCACCCGCGAATCCTTCGCAACGCTGTCCATGTCCACCTCCCCACGCAGGAAGACCGCAATCGCCTCACAACTTGGGTAGTCAAACGCCAGGGTGGCCGGCAACCGCAACCCTGTCACACTCGCCAACCGATTGCGCAACTCCACCGCACCCAGCGAGTCGAGCCCCTGCTCTTTCAATGAACGCGCCGCGTCCACCGCAGCTACCCCGTCGTGCCCCAACACCGCCGCCGCCTGACCCAACACGACCTCCAACACCACCCCATCCCACTTCTCATCGGAGATACCCGCCAGCCGTCGCGCCAACGAACCCCCCGCACCCCGCCGCCCGTGCGAGCCCGCCCGCACAAGACCACTCAATAACGCCGGCAACACACCCACACGCGCCTGCGCACGCAACGCACCCACATCCAGACGCGCCGCCACCAACAACGCGCCCCCAACCTCGCCGGCCCGATCAAGCAGTCCGAGGCCGTCCTCCGCAGAAAGCGCCACAACTCCCTGGCGTGTAACCCGCACTCGATCCACCTCACCCAAACCACCAGCCATCCCATTCCCCTGCTCCCACAACCCCCACGCCATCGACTGCCCAGCGAGCCCGCGCGCCTCACGCACCCGCGCCAGCGCATCCAAAAACGCGTTGGCCGCCGCGTAATTACCCTGCCCCGCACCCCCTAACACGCCCGCCACCGACGAAAACAACACAAACTCCGAAAGTCCCAACCCCGCCGTCAGCTCATGCAAGTGCAACGCTCCGTCCACCTTCGGACGCAACACCCGCTCCAACCGCTCCACCGTCAACGACTCGACCAACCCGTCATCCAGCACACCCGCCACATGAAACACCGACGTCAGTGGGCACTCCGCGGGAACCGACGCAAGCAGATCAACCAGCTGCCCCCGATCAGCCACATCACACGCCACCACACCCACCTCACAACCAAGCCCCCCCAACTCGGCCACCAGCTCCTCCACCCCCTCCGCATCCGGTCCGCGACGGCTCACCAGCAGCAAATGCTTCACACCACGCTCAATCACAAGATGCCGCGCCAGGAGCGCCCCCAAACCCCCCGTACCACCCGTCACGAGCACGGTGCCCTCAGGATCCCGAGGCTGCGGGATCGTGAGCACGACCTTCCCCACGTGGCGAGCGTCCCGTACGAAACGGAATGCCTCCACTCCATGACGCACGTCCCACGTCGTGATCGGAGAATGCGCCAGGACACCGCGCTCGAACAACCCCAATAACTCCATCAGCATCTGCTGAAGGTGCTCCGGCCCAGCTTCATACACATCAAACGCGCGATATCGCACACCACCGTACTCTTCGGCGACCCGCCCGGAATCACGGATATCGGTCTTACCCATATCGATGAAGCGACCGTCCGCCGTCAACAACCGAAGCGACGCATCGGTGAACTCTCGCGCCAACGAGTTCAAGACCACATCCACACCCCTGCCGCCGCTGACACGCCGGAACTTCTCCTCAAACTCAACGTCGCGCGAAGACGCAACATGATCGGCATCAAGCCCCAACCCCGCAAGCGCCTGCGCCTTACCCGGACTCGCCGTCGCAAACACCTCCGCGCCCAAATGGTGTGCGACCTGCACAGCTGCCATTCCTACGCCACCTGCCCCAGCATGAATCAAAACCGACTCACCAGGGCGCAGCCCAGCGAGATCCACCAAGCCATAGTAAGCCGTCAGGAACACGAGCGGCACCGACGCCGCCTGCGCAAACGACCAACTCTCCGGCACTCTCACAACAAGTGCCCGCTTGGTCACCGCCACCGGCCCAAACGCCTCACCCATCAATCCCATCACACGATCGCCCGGCACAAGATCCTCAACGCCCTCGCCAACCTCCAACACAACGCCCGCACCCTCGCTGCCAATCACGCCCTCACCTGGATACATCCCCAACGCGATCAACACATCACGGAAATTCACTCCCCCGGCGTGTACCGCCACCCGCACCTCACCCACACCCAGCCGCTCACCCGCGCACGAGCTCTCCACCAACGCAAGGCCATCGAGCGTTCCGCCACGCCCCACGCCCAGACACCAATGCCGCTCCTGCGCAGGAATGGCAAGCTGATCTGAATCCCGCAGCATCGTCAGCCGAGGCGCATATACACGCCCCCCACGCACCCCCAACTGCGACTCCCCTATCGCCGCGAGATCGAGCCATCGCATATCGTCGGGGGCCGCGCCCAGCCCCATCTGCCCAGCCGTGTCCTGACCATCATCTCTACGGTCGCGCACGGGCCATGGCCGCTCACCCGCCGGCTTGTCGATGTCGAGGAGAACCAATCGCCCAGGATGCTCGGACTGCGCGCTGCGCAACAAGCCCCATACCGCCGCAGCCGCCGGATCAGGAACCTCACGCTCCCCAACAGCTGCCGCCCCACTGGTGCACAGCACCAATCGGGCATCCTCCAACGACTCACACGCAAACCACGCATGCAGCAACTCGAGCGTCTTGCGCACCCGCGCGCGCACGACCTCGGCCACATCCACCCCAGCGAACGCATCGCCTCCCGGAACGACCGCAAACACCAACCGCGGCGCAACCGTCTCACCCTCAACGGCATCGACCAGCGCCTGAAGATCCCCATAACGCTCACCCTCCAGACCCATGAGCGTCACATCGCCCAGCAACACAACGGGACGATCGCCCACGGGCGCCACGGCAGAGGGAGGGGCAGAGATGGTGGAATCACCGGACACCTCGACCCACCCCAGCCGATACAACGAAGATTCACCGCCGCCGCGCCGCATCGAACGCTCGAGCGCTCCCGTCTCGAGTGGGCGCAGCGCGAGGGAATCGATTGAAATGATCGGTTGGCCGGTTTCGTCGAATGCCATGAGACTCCATACTGGGTGTGGCTGGGCGCTCTGGGCTGGCTGGGGGGCATGTGGGTCGTGCTCGCCGTTGCGTTCGCTGGGTCGGTCGTGGGTGGCTGTGTTGCCCGGGTGGCGCACCAGACGTATGCGTAGAGAGCAGGCGCCCGCGCGCTGCAGGTGGATATCGCTGAGGGAGAATGGGACGAATGTGCTGGCTGAGTCGTGCTGGTCGTCTTGTGCGAGTGTGATGGTGTGTAGTGCCGCGTCGAGTAGCGCGGGGTGGATGTCGTAGCGTGCCGCGTCGTTGGTGGCGTGGTCGGGTAGCGCGATCTCGGCGTATATCTCGTCGCTGCTGGTGCGCCACGCCGCGCGTACCCCCTGGAATACCGGGCCGTAGCTGAGCCCTGCCTCCGCCAACCGGTCATAGAGGAACTCGACGTCGAGCTCTTGGCAGCCAGCGGGTGGCCACTGCTCCAGCACCGCGTCTGGCAGGGCGAGCGCACCCGCCGCGTCAGCGGTGAGCGTCGCGCTGGCGTGCTGCACCCAGCCACCGTCGGCCCCATCGCCATCTCCGGCCAGCTGCGCCTCCACGGCGTGGGTCTGGGGACGGGAGTGGATCGTGACCTCACGACGGCCGTCCTCATCGGGCTCACCCACAGCGATCTGGAACTGCACCGCGTCCTCCCCAGCGAGTACCAGCGGCGCCTGCAGCGTCAGCTCCTCGATGCCCTCGCATCCGACCTCGCGGGCGGCCGCCAACACCAGCTCCACGAAACCCGTGCCCGGGAACAGCACCATGTCGAGCACCACATGATCCGCCAGCCACGGATGCGTCTCCAACGAGAACCGCCCCGTGAACAACCACCCCTCGCCACCCGCCAACGAGACCGCGGCACCAAGCAACGGGTGCTCCGCCACACCCAACCCCGCCGCACTCACATCACCAGCGCCGACCTTCGGCAACAGCCAGTAACGCTCACGCTGGAACGCATACCGCGGCAACTCCACCCGACTCGCGCCACTACCCGCGAAATACGCACCCCAATCCACCTCAAGGCCGTCGCAACTCACGCGCGCCAGACACTCCAACACGCCCCTCACCTCGTCACGACCCGCGCGCATCGCCGGCGCGAGCAACACACCCTCGGGCTGGCCGAAACGGGGACTCTCGCCAGAGGCAAGTGTCTCCCGGCTTCGGTCCTCCGCCAAGCAACCATCGACCATCCCGCACAACACCCCGTCCGGGCCCAACTCAAGGAAACGCCTCACACCCGCCTCACGCAGCGCGCTCACACCATCAGCGAAACGTACACCCTCACGCACATGACGCACCCAATACTCCGCGCTCGCAAGCTCCTCACTGGCTAGCCCACCCAACACATTCGACACCACCCCCAGCCGCGGCCGCGCATACTCCACACCCTCCGCGACCACCCGAAACTCCTCGAGCATCGGATCCATCAACCCAGAGTGAAACGCATGACTCACCCGCAAACGCTTCACCCGACGACCCCGCGCCCGCCAACCCGACACCCACTCCCCCGCAGCCGCCTCCTCACCCGACACCACCACCGCACGCGGACCATTCACCGCCGCGACCGACAACCCCCCCAAACCCTCCACGCTCTCAAGGCTCTCACGGACCTCCACCTCGGAGCCCTCCACCGCCCACATCGCACCACCCTCCGGCAACCCCCCCATCAACCGGCCGCGCGCCGCGACCAAACGACACGCATCCCCAAGCGAGAACACACCCGCCACAAACGCCGCAACAAGCTCACCCACCGAATGCCCACCCACAAACTCAGGCCTCACCCCCAACGACTCCACCAGCCGCCACAACGCAACCTCAAACGCAAACAACCCCACCTGCGTGAACTCCGTCCGATCCAACAACACCGCCCCAGGCGAACCCCCGGCCGCGAACAACACACCCCGCAACCCATCCTCCACACCCGGCAACTCGACCAGCCCGTCAAGCTCCCCGCATACCTCGTCCAACGCCTCCCGGAAAACAGGGAACGCCCCATACAACCCCGCACCCATACCCGCGCGCTGCGCACCCTGACCCGTGAACAACACCACCGTACGACCACCACCCACAACACCCCTCACCACACCCACACCATCCTCACCACGCTCCACCGCCCCCAACCCGGCGAGCAACTCCCCACGCTCCCCACCCAGCACAACCGCACGATGCTCAAGCCGCGCACGACCCGACACCAACGACAACGCCACATCCAACTCGTCAAGCTCCGGGCGCTCGGCCAAGAACTCCCGCAACCGCCCCGCCTGACCACACAACCCACCAACACCACGACCCGACACCACCAACGGCACCACACCACAACCACTCGGCGCACCGACAGCCACAGCGGCACCAGAACCATCACCGACACCAGCGCCACCATCGGCAACACCCACATACCACTCCTGCACCCGCGGGGGCTCCTCCAGGATCACATGCGCATTCGTGCCACTGATCCCAAACGAGGAGACACCAACGCGGCGGGGACGCTCACCCGCAGGCCACTCCACAGCGTCAACCAGCAACTCCACCTCACCCGCCGACCAATCAACATGCGGCGAAGGCTCATCCACATGCAACGTCGCCGGCAACACACCATGCTCAAACGCCTTCACCATCTTGATCACACCCGCCACACCAGCCGCCGCCTGCGAATGACCGATATTCGACTTCACCGACCCCAACCACAACGGGCCACCCACACGACCCTGCCCATACGCCGCCAACAACGCCTGCGCCTCAATCGGATCACCCAACGTCGTACCCGTCCCATGACCCTCCACCACATCCACATCACCCGGCGCCAAACCCGCCACCGCCAACGCCCGACGGATCACCCGCTCCTGCGACGGACCATTCGGCGCCGTCAAACCATTACTCTTGCCGTCCTGGTTGATCGCACTACCACGCACCACCCCCAACACCCGATGCCCCAACCGCCGCGCATCCGCCAAACGCTCCACCACCACCAACCCCACACCCTCCGACCACCCCACGCCTTCCGCGCCCGCCGCGAACGACCGGCACCGCCCATCGACCGAAAGCCCACGCTGACGGCTGAACCCGATGAACACCCCCGGATTGGACAGCACCGTCACCCCGCCCGCGAGCGCCAGCGAACACTCGCCCTGGCGCACCGACTGGCACGCCAGATGCAACGCCACCAGTGAGGAGGAGCACGCGGTATCGACCGACACCGCCGGGCCCTCGAAGCCAAACGTGTACGACACTCGACCGGACGCCACGCTACCCGCGGTGCCCGAAATCAAATAACCCTCCGATTCCTCGCTCACCCCGCCGGCGGCCGCGGCGTGCGCATAATCGTTGTGGGTGACGCCTGCGAATACGCCGGTTGGGCTGCAGCGTAGCGAGGCGGGGTCGATTCCTGCGTCTTCCAAGGCCTCCCACGCGGCTTCCAGCAGCAGTCGCTGTTGCGGGTCGGTCGCGAGCGCCTCGCGGGGGCTGATCCCGAAAAAGCCGGCGTCAAACTCGCCCGCGTCATAAACGAAGCCGCCCTCGCGCGCATAGCTCGTCCCGGGATGATCGGGATCCGGGTCATAGAGCCGCTCCAGGTCCCACCCGCGATCCGCCGGGAACCCCGCAACCGCGTCCCGCTGGGCGGCGACCAACTCCCACAGCTCCTGTGGGCTCCCGGCGCCACCGGGATAGCGGCAACTCATCCCCACAATCGCGATCGGCTCCTCCAGATTTCCGCGGGACGCCACCACACGGGCCCCACCCATCCTGGCGGGCGCATTCTCTACCTGGCGCCTCAGGAAGCCAGCGATCGCGTGGCAGCTCGGATAATCGAATACCAGGGTCGCCGGCAGGCGTATGCCGGTCGCTCCGATAAGACGGTTGCGCAGCTCCACCGTGCCCAGCGAATCGCACCCCTGATCTTTCAGCGCGCGGCTCGGATCGACCGCCGCACCGGAATCGTGCCCGAGTACAGCTGCCGCTTGGGCGCACACCATCTCAAGCACAACCCCATCCCGTTCGCTCTCGGGGATCTCCATCAACCGGCGCGCCAGCGCCGTGCCTGAGCCAGCACGCACAGACGAGCGCACCAAACCCCGCAGCAGCACGGGCGCTGGCCCGGTGCGCGCACGGGATCGGAGACCCTGCATGTCAAGACGCGCCGGAACCGCAACGGCGTCGTCGACAAGCAGCGCTCGGTCGAACAGCTCGAGCCCGTGCTCCAAGCCCAACGGCAACATCCCCAGACGCTCGCGCACCTGGCGCACACCGCGCTCGAGTGCGGCCTGCTCCATGCCGCCCGACATGCTCGTCTCCACGCCCCACAGGCCCCAGGCCAATGAGCGACCCGCCAAGCCTCGCGCACGGCGACGTTGAGCAAGAGCATCGAGGAACGCGTTGGCAGCCGCATAATTGCCCTGGCCCGCGCCTCCCAGCAACGGCGCCGCGGAGGAGAACAGCACAAACTCCGCAAGCTCCAAGCCTTCAGTCAGCTCGTGCAGGTGCAGTGCCGCGTCGATCTTTGGACGCATCACGCGCTCGAGCTGCTCCGCCGTCAACGACTCGATCACGCCATCCTCGAGCACGCCCGCGGCATGCACCACCGCCGTCAATGGGTGCGCCTGCGATATCGACCCGATCAAGGCCGCCAGCCGCTCACGATCGGCTACGTCACAGGCCTCCACGCGCACCTCGCAACCAAGGCCGCCAAGCTCGGCCGCCAACTCACCGACCCCTGGCGCGTCTGGCCCACGACGACTGACCAGAAGCAAACGCTCAGCGCCATGCCTGACAACTAGATGGCGGGCCACAAGCATCCCGAGACCCCCGGTACCGCCGGTGATCAGCACCGTGCCCCCCACCGGGTCGCCATCGCCCTCCGAGACCGACGCCAGCTCCGAGTCCCGCACCAGCGCCAGCCGGGGCACCAAAACCTTCCCCCCACGCATCGCCACCTGCGGCTCGCTCACCGCCCACGGCCGCAACCACCCCATCTCCTCGGGCCACCCCAACTCCCCGCCAACCGCGTGCTCGACGTCAACGACCGCAAAACGATCCGGGTACTCAGACTGTGCGCTGCGCAGCAGACCCCACACCGACGCTCCCACCAGATCCGGGACCTCGCTGCCGTCAACCGCAACCGCGCCCTTTGTCAAGAACACCAGACGTGCGTCTGCCAGCTCCGGGCATGCAAGCCACACCTGCAGCAACTCGAGCACCGACCGCACCCCAGCGTGCGTGGCAGCCGCAACATCGTTGCCCCCCGCAGCAAACGACGGCGATACAAACACCACATCCGGTGGGACCGCGCCCCCGGCGAGCGCCTCGATCAGTGCCGCCAAATCCTCGTAGCCCTCTCCCTCCACACCAGCCAGATCGAGATCGCCGAGCACGGCCACACGCTTCAACTCGCCATCGGCCGCGGACGGCACGGCCAGCTCCACCCACTCCAGCCTGTGCAACCATCGGCCACCGCGCTGCATCGAGCGCTTGAGCACCCCCGTCTCCAGAGCACCCAACGTGAGTGAGTCGATTGATAGGACTGGTTCGCCGAGCGCGTCGAATGCCGTCAGGTCATATCCGCCGCTCTTGCCGGGGGCGATCCGGAGTCGTAGCGAGGAGGCGCCCTCGCGCTGGAGGCGCAGGTCGCGCAGTGAGCGCAGTAACGGCTGCTCGCCGGCATGCTGCTGGTCGTCTTGTGCGAGTGTGATGGTGTGTAGTGCCGCGTCGAGTAGCGCGGGGTGGATGTCGTAGCGTGCCGCGTCGTTGGTGGCGTGGTCGGGTAGCGCGATCTCGGCGTATATCTCGTCGCTGCTGGTGCGCCACGCCGCGCGTACCCCCTGGAATACCGGGCCGTAGCTGAGCCCTGCCTCCGCCAACCGGTCATAGAGGAACTCGACGTCGAGCTCTTGGCAGCCAGCGGGTGGCCACTGCTCCAGCACCGCGTCTGGCAGGGCGAGCGCACCCGCCGCGTCAGCGGTGAGCGTCGCGCTGGCGTGCTGCACCCAGCCACCGTCGGCCCCATCGCCATCTCCGGCCAGCTGCGCCTCCACGGCGTGGGTCTGGGGACGGGAGTGGATCGTGACCTCACGACGGCCGTCCTCATCGGGCTCACCCACAGCGATCTGGAACTGCACCGCGTCCTCCCCAGCGAGTACCAGCGGCGCCTGCAGCGTCAGCTCCTCGATGCCCTCGCATCCGACCTCGCGGGCGGCCGCCAACACCAGCTCCACGAAACCCGTGCCCGGGAACAGCACCATGTCGAGCACCACATGATCCGCCAGCCACGGATGCGTCTCCAACGAGAACCGCCCCGTGAACAACCACCCCTCGCCACCCGCCAACGAGACCGCGGCACCAAGCAACGGGTGCTCCGCCACACCCAACCCCGCCGCACTCACATCACCAGCGCCGACCTTCGGCAACAGCCAGTAACGCTCACGCTGGAACGCATACCGCGGCAACTCCACCCGACTCGCGCCACTACCCGCGAAATACGCACCCCAATCCACCTCAAGGCCGTCGCAACTCACGCGCGCCAGACACTCCAACACGCCCCTCACCTCGTCACGACCCGCGCGCATCGCCGGCGCGAGCAACACACCCTCGGGCTGGCCGAAACGGGGACTCTCGCCAGAGGCAAGTGTCTCCCGGCTTCGGTCCTCCGCCAAGCAACCATCGACCATCCCGCACAACACCCCGTCCGGGCCCAACTCAAGGAAACGCCTCACACCCGCCTCACGCAGCGCGCTCACACCATCAGCGAAACGTACACCCTCACGCACATGACGCACCCAATACTCCGCGCTCGCAAGCTCCTCACTGGCTAGCCCACCCAACACATTCGACACCACCCCCAGCCGCGGCCGCGCATACTCCACACCCTCCGCGACCACCCGAAACTCCTCGAGCATCGGATCCATCAACCCAGAGTGAAACGCATGACTCACCCGCAAACGCTTCACCCGACGACCCCGCGCCCGCCAACCCGACACCCACTCCCCCGCAGCCGCCTCCTCACCCGACACCACCACCGCACGCGGACCATTCACCGCCGCGACCGACAACCCCCCCAAACCCTCCACGCTCTCAAGGCTCTCACGGACCTCCACCTCGGAGCCCTCCACCGCCCACATCGCACCACCCTCCGGCAACCCCCCCATCAACCGGCCGCGCGCCGCGACCAAACGACACGCATCCCCAAGCGAGAACACACCCGCCACAAACGCCGCAACAAGCTCACCCACCGAATGCCCACCCACAAACTCAGGCCTCACCCCCAACGACTCCACCAGCCGCCACAACGCAACCTCAAACGCAAACAACCCCACCTGCGTGAACTCCGTCCGATCCAACAACACCGCCCCAGGCGAACCCCCGGCCGCGAACAACACACCCCGCAACCCATCCTCCACACCCGGCAACTCGACCAGCCCGTCAAGCTCCCCGCATACCTCGTCCAACGCCTCCCGGAAAACAGGGAACGCCCCATACAACCCCGCACCCATACCCGCGCGCTGCGCACCCTGACCCGTGAACAACACCACCGTACGACCACCACCCACAACACCCCTCACCACACCCACACCATCCTCACCACGCTCCACCGCCCCCAACCCGGCGAGCAACTCCCCACGCTCCCCACCCAGCACAACCGCACGATGCTCAAGCCGCGCACGACCCGACACCAACGACAACGCCACATCCAACTCGTCAAGCTCCGGGCGCTCGGCCAAGAACTCCCGCAACCGCCCCGCCTGACCACACAACCCACCAACACCACGACCCGACACCACCAACGGCACCACACCACAACCACTCGGCGCACCGACAGCCACAGCGGCACCAGAGCCCTCACCGTCGACACCATCAGCCACGGCGACACCAGAACCATCACCGACACCAGCGCCACCATCGGCAACACCCACATACCACTCCTGCACCCGCGGGGGCTCCTCCAGGATCACATGCGCATTCGTGCCACTCACACCGAACGACGACACCCCCGCCCGCCGCACACGCTCGCCCGCGGGCCACTCCACCGCCTCACGCAACAACTCCACCTCACCCGCCGACCAATCAACATGCGGCGAAGGCTCATCCACATGCAACGTCGCCGGCAACACACCATGCTCAAACGCCTTCACCATCTTGATCACACCCGCCACACCAGCCGCCGCCTGCGAATGACCGATATTCGACTTCACCGACCCCAACCACAACGGGCCACCCACACGACCCTGCCCATACGCCGCCAACAACGCCTGCGCCTCAATCGGATCACCCAACGTCGTACCCGTCCCATGACCCTCCACCACATCCACATCACCCGGCGCCAAACCCGCCACCGCCAACGCCCGACGGATCACCCGCTCCTGCGACGGACCATTCGGCGCCGTCAAACCATTACTCGCACCATCCTGATTCACCGCACTACCACGCACCACCCCCAACACCCGATGCCCCAACCGCCGCGCATCCGCCAAACGCTCCACCACCACCAACCCCACACCCTCGGCGAAGCCCGTTCCATCGGCGGCCGCGGCAAACGACCGGCACCGCCCATCTGTGGAGAGGCCACGCTGGCGGCTGAACCCGATGAACACCCCCGGATTGGACAGCACCGTCACACCACCCACGAGCGCCAGCGAACACTCCCCCTGACGCACCGATTGACACGCCCAATGCAACGCCACCAGCGAGGAGGAGCACGCCGTATCCACCGACACCGCCGGGCCCTCAAACCCAAACGTATAAGCCACCCGGCCCGACACAACGCTCCCCGCCACACCGGATGTCAGGAAGCTCTCCGACTCGTCGCTGAGCGAGCCCACGCCCGCGGCGAGCGCGTAGTCGTTGTACATGACCCCGGCGAAGACACCGGTCTGGCTGCCGCGCAGCGAAGCGGGATCGATCCCCGCGTCTTCCAACGCCTCCCACGCGGCTTCCAGCAACAACCGCTGCTGCGGGTCGGTCGCAAGCGCCTCACGCGGACTGATCCCAAAGAAACCGGCGTCGAACTCACCCGCGTCACGGATGAATCCACCCTCACGCGCATAGGTCGTCCCGCGGCGATCCGGGTCTGGGTCGTATAGCTGATCGAGATTCCACCCACGATCGGTCGGGAACCCGGAGATCGCGTCGCTGCCCTCAGCGACCAACTCCCACAGCCCCTCCGGGCCAGCCACTCCGCCCGGGAAACGACAACTCATCCCCACGATCGCGATCGACTCATCCACACCCGCATCTCTACGCGCCACCCGCTGTACGCCGTGACCCAACCCCTTCACCCGCGACCGCAGATGGCTTGCAACCGCCACGCAGGTTGGATGATCGAACACCAATGTCGCGGGCAACCGCAGCCCCGTCACCGTCGCCAACCGGTTGCGCAACTCCACAGCAGCCAACGAATCGAACCCAAGATCTTTAAACGCGCGCTCGGGATCGACCGCGGCAGGAGACTCTTGGCCGAGCACCGTGGCGACCTCGCCAAGCACCACCTCCAAGATCAACGCTTCCCACTCACTCTCAGGCACCCCGCTCAAACGCCGCGCAAGCGTGCCCGCGCCGCCACGCCTGCGCCGCACCGGCGCCCGTACGAGACCACTCAGCAGCGCCGGCAACACACCAACTCGCGCCTGCCCACGCAACGTCGCGAGATCCAACCGCGCAGCTACCAGCAAAGCCTCCTCCGAGCCCCTACCAGCATCGAACAACCTCAAGGCCTCCTCCGAGGAAAGCGCAAGCACACCCTGCCGGCCAACCCGCACCAGGTCGGCCTCAGCCAAGCCACCCGTCAACCCACTCACCTGCTCCCACAACCCCCACGCCAGCGACACACCAGCCAACCCCTGCGCCCGCCGCACCTGCGCCAACGCATCCAAAAACGCGTTCCCCGCCGCATAGTTACCCTGACCCGGCGCACCCAACACCCCAGCTGCGGCCGAGAACAGCACAAACTCGGCAAGACCGAGGTCCTCGGTCAGCTCATGCAAATACACAGCCGCATCTACCTTCGAGCGCATCACCTCATCAACCTGCTCGACCGTCAACGACTCAATCAGCCCGTCCCGCAATACACCCGCCGCATGAATCACACTCACCAAAGGATGCTGGGGATCCACAGACTCGATCGCCTCACGCAGCTGCCGCCGATCACAAACATCGCACGCCACCACACGCGCCTCACAGCCAAGCTCGGCGAGCGCCGCCACCAATTTGGCTGCGCCCTTCGACGCCATCCCGCTACGACTCAACAGCAGCAGGCGTCGCACCCCATGCACACCAGCCAAATGACGAGCCACCAAGCCGCCCAAAATGCCGGTACCGCCGGTGATCAACACCGTTCCGTCGTCAATCGACGCGCCCTCGGACCTCCCAACCGACTCCAACCGCGGCACATACACTCGATCGCCGCGCACCGCCAGCTGCGACTCACCGAGCGTCGACAGCTCACTCCTATCCACCATACTCCCACATCCGTCATCCCCAGACCCAGAGTCCGTGCGCCCCACGTCGATCGCCACGAAACGATCGGGATGCTCAGACTGCGCGCTGCGCACCAGCCCCCACACCGCCGCTCCAGCCAAGTCCGGAACCTCGCCCTCCTCGACGGCCACCGCGCCACACGTGATCAGCACCAGCCGCGAATCCTCCAGTGCCGATGCCGCCAGCCACTCCTGCAGCACCGCGAGTGCCCATCCCGTCGCCGCGCGCGCCGCCTCCGCCACGCCCACATCGTCCGACCCCGCCGGCACAGCGACGAACACCACCTCCGGCGCCGGCACTCCATTCGCGACGTCCTCCACAAGCGCCGCGAGCGTCTCATACCGCCCGCTGTCCTCTCCCACAACTACCGATGTCCGACGGTCATGCGTGGACACCTCGCCCGCCGCGGGGGCTGATGCCTCAACCCACACGTTCCTGAGCAGCAGGCCACCCTCATCGTCCATACCCAACGGCTGCCCCGCCTCCAGCGGACGAGCCACCAACGAAGCGATCGAGAGCACCGGCTCGCCCGCAGCGTCGAACGCCGCCAGACACAACTCCTCCCCCTCCCCGCGCGTCAGACGAACACGCAACGAGGACGTTCCGCCACGCAGGAGACTCACCCCATTCAGCGAGAACGGCACCGCAACGCCATCCACCGCGCCGCCCTCGGCTCGCGCCAGGAAACCCGTGTGCAGCGCGGAGTCCAGGAGCGCTGGGTGGATGGCGAATCGTGTGGCCTCGCTGGCGGTGTCGTCCTCCAGTGCGACCTCTGCGAATATTTCGCCGTCGTCTCCTCGCCATGCTGCCTGCACACCCTGAAAAACCTGGCCGTAGCTGAACCCGGCCTCCGCCAGGCGGTCGTAGAGGAACTCGACGTCGAGCTCCTGCGCTCCGGCGGGTGGCCACTGTGACCCCAGTGGCTCCAGGCCCAACTCGCCGGCCGGGTTCAGGTCGCTTATCCCGTCGGCCAGCACGCCGCTTGCGTGTCGTGTCCAACCCGCGGCCGCACCGTCCTGCGTGCCACCGGCCTCACCCGCCTGCCCGCTCGTGGCGAGGCCGTTCTGGGACTGCGGACGCGAGTAGACCGCGACCTCGCGGTGGCCGTCCTCGTCGGGCTCACCGACTGCGACCTGTAACTGCACTGCACCATCCGCGGTGAGCACCAGCGGCGCCTGCAGCATCAACTCCTCAACGTTTTCGTGTCCGACAGCGCGACCGGCTGCCAGCACCAACTCCAGGAACCCGGTCGCCGGGAACAGCACCATGTCCAGCACCGCGTGGTCGGCGAGCCAGGGGTGTGTCTGCAGCGAGATCCGCCCGGTGAACAGCCACCCCTCGCCGCTGGCCAACTGCACCGCCGCACCCAACAACGGATGATCGGCCGCACCCAACCCCATACCACCCGCATCACCCACACCCACACCAGGACTCAACCAATAACGCTCACGCTGAAACGCATATGTCGGCAGATCGACTCGTTGCGCACCACTACCAGCGAACAACTCACGCCAGTCGACCGGCGCGCCCCACGCCCAGGCCTCTGCAAGCGAATGCACAAACCGCTCCATCCCGCCCTCACCACGCCGCAACGACCCCAACACCCCAACCCGCTCCCGCACACCAAGATCCTCAAGCGTTTCCCCGACCGCACCCATCAACACCGGATGCGGGCTCACCTCCACAAACACACCCGCATCACCAGCAAGCGCACGAACAGCCTCCTCGAACCGCACCCGCTCACGCAAACTCCGATACCAATACTCCCCATCCAACCGCGCCGTGTCCAACAACCCACCCGTCGCCGTCGAGAAAAACGGCACCCCACACGACACCGGCTCAATCCCCCCAAGCTCCCCGACCAACTCCTCCCGCAACTCCTCCACCGCTACCGAATGCGACGCATAATCAACCGCCACCCGCCGCGCCCACACACCATCACCCTCACACACCCCAAGAAACTCATCCAACGCCCCCCCCTCACCCGACACCACCACCGACGACGGACCATTCACCGCCGCCACACCCAACCGCCCACCCCAAGGCACCAAACGCCCCGCGACCCGCTCAGCGTCAAGCGCGACACTCACCATCCCCCCACGACCAGCCAACACCCGACCCAACAAACGACTCCGCAACACCACCACCCGCGCCCCATCCCCAAGCGACAACCCACCCGCCACACACGCAGCCGCAATCTCCCCCTGCGAATGCCCAACCACCACCCCCGGCTCCACACCAAACGAACGCCACAACCCCGCCAACGCCACCATCACCGCCCACGACACCGGCTGCACCACATCCACCCGCTCAAACCCAGGCGCCCCCCCCACACCACGCAACACATCCTCAACCCGCCAATCCACCCACTCCTCAAGCGCCTCCCCACACGCCCTCAAAGCACCCCCAAACACCGGCGAGGACTCCAACAACCCAGCCGCCATACCCTCCCACTGCGCACCCTGCCCCGGAAACACAAACACCGGCCAACCACCCCGCACCACACCCCGCACCACACCCACACCATCCCCACCACGCTCCACCGCTCCCAACCCCGCAACCAACTCACCACGCCCCCCACCCAACACCACCGCCCGATCCTCAAACACCGCCCGCCCCGACACCAACGCAAACGCCACATCCAACTCGTCAACCTCAGGGCGCCCCTCCAAAAACTCCCGCAAACGCGCCGCCTGAGCACACAACGCACCCTCACCACGACCCGACACCACCAACGGCACCACCCCACACCCACCCAACACACCACCACCCACCACATCACCACCCACCGCAACACCATCAACCCCAGCCGTCCGCACCTCTCCAGACGCCTCCCTCTGAAGAACACCCGCGCCATCCCGCTCACGCCGCCCACGAACCCACCGAGAAGCCGCAACACCCTCCAACGCCGGCGGCTCCTCCAAAATCACATGCGCGTTCGTGCCACTGATCCCAAACGACGACACCCCCGCCCGCCGCACACGCTCCCCCACCGGCCACTCCACCGCCTCACGCAACAACTCCACCTCACCCACCGACCAATCCACATGCGGCGAAGGCTCATCCACATGCAACGTCGCCGGCAACACACCATGCTCAAACGCCTTCACCATCTTGATCACACCCGCCACACCAGCCGCCGCCTGCGAATGACCAATATTCGACTTCACCGACCCCAACCACAACGGGCCACCCACACGACCCTGCCCATAGGTCCCCAACAACGCCTGCGCCTCAATCGGATCACCCAACCTCGTACCCGTCCCATGCGCCTCCACCACATCCACATCACCCGGCGCCAAACCCGCCTCCGCCAACGCCCGCAAAATCACCCGCTCCTGCGACGGACCATTCGGCGCCGTCAAACCATTACTCGCACCATCCTGATTCACCGCACTACCACGCACCACCCCCAACACCCGATGCCCCAACCGCCGCGCATCCGACAAACGCTCCACCACCACCAACCCCACACCCTCGGCGAAGCCCGTTCCATCGGCGGCCGCGGCGAACGACCGGCACCGCCCATCTCGCGAAAGCCCTCGCTGACGGCTGAACCCGATGAAGATCACCGGGCTGGCGAGCACCGTCACCCCGCCGGCCAGCGCCAGCGTGCACTCCCCCTGGCGCACCGACTGACACGCCAGATGCAACGCCACCAGCGAGGAGGAACACCCCGTGTCCATCGACACCGCCGGGCCCTCGAAGCCAAACGTATAAGCCACCCGACCAGACACCACGCTCGCCGTCGAGCCCGCCACCATGTGTCCCTCGGCTTCATCGCCGAAAATGCCGGCAGCCGCGGCACGCGCATAGTCGTTGTGGATAACGCCCGCGAACACACCCGTCTGGCTGCCGCGCAGCGATGCCGGGTCGATCCCCGCGTCTTCCAGCGCCTCCCACGCCGCTTCCAGCAACAACCGCTGCTGGGGATCCATCGCCACCGCCTCGCGCGGGCTGATCCCGAAAAAGCCCGCGTCGAACTCGTCCGCGTCGTGGATGAACCCACCCTCGCGCGCATAGCTGTGCCCGGGGCGATCAGGATTCGGGTCATACAGCTGATCGAGATTCCAGCCCCGATCCACCGGGAACCCGGAGATCGCGTCCCTACCATCCAGCACCAACTCCCACAGCGCCCCCGGACCTGCCACTCCACCTGGGTAACGGCAGCTCATACCCACAATCGCGATCGGCTCATCCAAACCCGCGCCCGCCCGTCTCACCACATTCGCCCGTGTCATATTCACACCACGATCGGCATCGAGTAGCACACGCACGAACTCGGCGATCGCAATGCAGGTCGGGTAATCGAACACCAACGTGGCGGGCAGTCGCAAACCCGTTGCCCCGATCAGACGGTTGCGCAGCTCCACTGCCCCCAGCGAGTCAAGACCCTGATCTCGCAACGCACGTTTGGGATCGACCGCCGCCGGAGAATCGTGTCCCAGCACGGCAGCCAAGTGGGCACACACAGCGTTGAGTACAACCGCATTCCTCTCGTTTGCGGGCACACCCGCCAGGTGACGCGCCAGTGCGCCACCCCCACCCGCCCGCATCGATGAGCGCACCAGGCCGCGCAACAACACCGGCACCAACCCCATTCGGGCTTGGGAGCGCAAACTCCGCCTGTCCAAGCGCACCGGCACCACGAGCGCCTCGTCGATCCGCAGCGCCCGGTCAAGCAAGTCGAGACCTTGCTCCACGCCGAGCGGCAGCATCGCCAGACGCTCTCTCACCTGTCGCGCCAAACGGTCAGATACGGCCCCGTCCGACGCTTTCGCCAAGCCCGTCTGCAGGCCCCACAAACCCCACGCCAGCGATCGACCCGCCAAGCCATGCGCCCGCCGGTATAGGGCCAGGGCGTCGATGAACGCATTCGCCGCCGCGTAGCTGCCCTGGCCGGCGCCACCAAGCAGCGGCGCGGCCGACGAGAACATAACGAAGTCGGAGAGCTCCAGATCCTTGGTGAGCTCGTGCAAAATCAAAGCTGCATCCGCCTTTGGGCGCAACACCTGTTCCAACCGCTCAGGGCTCAGCGACTCGATCACCCCGTCATCCAGCACACCGGCGGTGTGCACCACCGCTGTCAGCGGGTGCGACTCCGGCACCGACTCGATCAGGGCGCTCAGCTGCTCGCGGTCGGCGACGTCGCAGGCCACCACGCTCGCCTCGCAGCCAAGCTCCCTCAGCTCCACCACCAGCTCGCTCGCGCCCTCCGCCCCGAGACCGCGCCGGCTCACCAGCAGCAGGCGCCTGGCACCATGCCGAGCAGCCACACGGCGCGCCACGTGCGCACCCAGCGCACCCGTGCCCCCGGTGATGAGCACGGTGCCCTCGGGATTCGAAAGCCACGCCCCCTCGGCCGAATCGCGCGGCAGCTCCGGCTCGTGCGCTGCCGCCAATCGTGGCACGTAGATTCCATGCTCACGCAACGCCAGCTGCGGTTCCTCCATCGTCCACAGCGCCAACCAGCCGATCTCGCCGGGCCACTCCGGCTGGCGGTCCGTCGACGGATCGACGTCGATCACCACGAAGCGATCCGGGTGCTCGGACTGCGCGCTGCGCAGCAATCCCCACACCGCAGCCCCCGCGAGATCTGGAGCCTCGTCCGCTGTGACCGCCACCGCACCACGCGTCACCAGCACCAGTCGTGTATCCGCAAGCACCGCCGCTGCCAGCCACCCCTGCAACAGCTCAAGCACCCACCGTGTGGCCACACGTACCGCCTGCGCCGCATCCTCCGCGTCGCCCGTCCCCGCCGGTGGCGCGACGAACACGAGCTCGGGCGACTCGACACCTCCCTCGACCGCCTCGACAAGCCCGTGGAGGTCCGCGTGACATTCACCCTCCACGCCCGCCAAGCGCAACCCGCCGAGCAGCGCCACACGCCGCGGCTGTCCACCGTCAGAGGCGACCGGCGCCTCCACCCACTCCAGCCGGTACAGCGAGTCGTCCGCGCGACGCGCCGAGGGCCCGATCTCGTCCACGTCGATCGAACGGAGCGTGAGTGAGTCGATTGATAGGACTGGTTCGCCGAGCGCGTCGAATGCCGTCAGGTCATATCCGCCGCTCTTGCCGGGGGCGATCCGGAGTCGTAGCGAGGAGGCGCCCTCGCGCTGGAGGCGCAGGTCGCGCAGTGAGCGCAGTAACGGCTGCTCGCCGGCATGCTGCTGGTCGTCTTGTGCGAGTGTGATGGTGTGTAGTGCCGCGTCGAGTAGCGCGGGGTGGATGTCGTAGCGTGCCGCGTCGTTGGTGGCGTGGTCGGGTAGCGCGATCTCGGCGTATATCTCGTCGCTGCTGGTGCGCCACGCCGCGCGTACCCCCTGGAATACCGGGCCGTAGCTGAGCCCTGCCTCCGCCAACCGGTCATAGAGGAACTCGACGTCGAGCTCTTGGCAGCCAGCGGGTGGCCACTGCTCCAGCACCGCGTCTGGCAGGGCGAGCGCACCCGCCGCGTCAGCGGTGAGCGTCGCGCTGGCGTGCTGCACCCAGCCACCGTCGGCCCCATCGCCATCTCCGGCCAGCTGCGCCTCCACGGCGTGGGTCTGGGGACGGGAGTGGATCGTGACCTCACGACGGCCGTCCTCATCGGGCTCACCCACAGCGATCTGGAACTGCACCGCGTCCTCCCCAGCGAGTACCAGCGGCGCCTGCAGCGTCAGCTCCTCGATGCCCTCGCATCCGACCTCGCGGGCGGCCGCCAACACCAGCTCCACGAAACCCGTGCCCGGGAACAGCACCATGTCGAGCACCACATGATCCGCCAGCCACGGATGCGTCTCCAACGAGAACCGCCCCGTGAACAACCACCCCTCGCCATCCGCCAACGAGACCGCGGCACCAAGCAACGGGTGCTCCGCCACACCCAACCCCGCCGCACTCACATCACCAGCGCCGACCTTCGGCAACAGCCAGTAACGCTCACGCTGGAACGCATACCGCGGCAACTCCACCCGACTCGCGCCACTACCCGCGAAATACGCACCCCAATCCACCTCAAGGCCGTCGCAACTCACGCGCGCCAGACACTCCAACACGCCCCTCACCTCGTCACGACCCGCGCGCATCGCCGGCGCGAGCAACACACCCTCGGGCTGGCCGAAACGGGGACTCTCGCCAGAGGCAAGTGTCTCCCGGCTTCGGTCCTCCGCCAAGCAACCATCGACCATCCCGCACAACACCCCGTCCGGGCCCAACTCAAGGAAACGCCTCACACCCGCCTCACGCAGCGCGCTCACACCATCAGCGAAACGTACACCCTCACGCACATGACGCACCCAATACTCCGCGCTCGCAAGCTCCTCACTGGCTAGCCCACCCAACACATTCGACACCACCCCCAGCCGCGGCCGCGCATACTCCACACCCTCCGCGACCACCCGAAACTCCTCGAGCATCGGATCCATCAACCCAGAGTGAAACGCATGACTCACCCGCAAACGCTTCACCCGACGACCCCGCGCCCGCCAACCCGACACCCACTCCCCCGCAGCCGCCTCCTCACCCGACACCACCACCGCACGCGGACCATTCACCGCCGCGACCGACAACCCCCCCAAACCCTCCACGCTCTCAAGGCTCTCACGGACCTCCACCTCGGAGCCCTCCACCGCCCACATCGCACCACCCTCCGGCAACCCCCCCATCAACCGGCCGCGCGCCGCGACCAAACGACACGCATCCCCAAGCGAGAACACACCCGCCACAAACGCCGCAACAAGCTCACCCACCGAATGCCCACCCACAAACTCAGGCCTCACCCCCAACGACTCCACCAGCCGCCACAACGCAACCTCAAACGCAAACAACCCCACCTGCGTGAACTCCGTCCGATCCAACAACACCGCCCCAGGCGAACCCCCGGCCGCGAACAACACACCCCGCAACCCATCCTCCACACCCGGCAACTCGACCAGCCCGTCAAGCTCCCCGCATACCTCGTCCAACGCCTCCCGGAAAACAGGGAACGCCCCATACAACCCCGCACCCATACCCGCGCGCTGCGCACCCTGACCCGTGAACAACACCACCGTACGACCACCACCCACAACACCCCTCACCACACCCACACCATCCTCACCACGCTCCACCGCCCCCAACCCGGCGAGCAACTCCCCACGCTCCCCACCCAGCACAACCGCACGATGCTCAAGCCGCGCACGACCCGACACCAACGACAACGCCACATCCAACTCGTCAAGCTCCGGGCGCTCGGCCAAGAACTCCCGCAACCGCCCCGCCTGACCACACAACCCACCAACACCACGACCCGACACCACCAACGGCACCACACCACAACCACTCGGCGCACCGACAGCCACAGCGGCACCAGAACCATCACCGACACCAGCGCCACCATCGGCAACACCCACATACCACTCCTGCACCCGCGGGGGCTCCTCCAGGATCACATGCGCATTCGTGCCACTGATCCCAAACGAGGAGACACCAACGCGGCGGGGACGCTCACCCGCAGGCCACTCCACAGCGTCAACCAGCAACTCCACCTCACCCGCCGACCAATCAACATGCGGCGAAGGCTCATCCACATGCAACGTCGCCGGCAACACACCATGCTCAAACGCCTTCACCATCTTGATCACACCCGCCACACCAGCCGCCGCCTGCGAATGACCGATATTCGACTTCACCGACCCCAACCACAACGGGCCACCCACACGACCCTGCCCATACGCCGCCAACAACGCCTGCGCCTCAATCGGATCACCCAACGTCGTACCCGTCCCATGACCCTCCACCACATCCACATCACCCGGCGCCAAACCCGCCACCGCCAACGCCCGACGGATCACCCGCTCCTGCGACGGACCATTCGGCGCCGTCAAACCATTACTCTTGCCGTCCTGGTTGATCGCACTACCACGCACCACCCCCAACACCCGATGCCCCAACCGCCGCGCATCCGCCAAACGCTCCACCACCACCAACCCCACACCCTCCGACCACCCCACGCCTTCCGCGCCCGCCGCGAACGACCGGCACCGCCCATCGACCGAAAGCCCACGCTGACGACCGAACTCGATCAGCATCGTGGGGCTCGCCATCACCGTCACGCCACCCGCGAGCGCCAGCGAGCACTCGCCCTGGCGCACCGACTGGCACGCCAGATGCAACGCCACCAGTGAGGAGGAGCACGCGGTATCGACCGACACCGCCGGGCCCTCGAAGCCCAGGGCGTACGCGACGCGGCCGGACAGCACGCTGCCCAGGTAGCCCGTCAGACGGAAGCTCTCACCCTCGTCGACGTTCGCGTCCCTGGGCGAGACGTAGTCCTGCAGGCCGATGCCGGCGAACACTCCGGTTTCGCTTTCGCGCAGCGACAGCGGATCGATACCCGCGTCCTCCAGCGCCTCCCACGCCGTTTCCAGCAGCAGCCGCTGCTGTGGATCCATCCCCAGTGCCTCGCGCGGGGCGATCCCGAAGAAGCTCGCGTCGAACTCGCCCGCGTCGTGGACGAACCCTCCCGCCTGCGCATAGGTGGTGCGCGGGTGACCGGGCTCGGGGTCGAACAGCCGCTCGAGGTCCCAGCCGCGATCCTCGGGGAACGCGCCGATCGCGTCGTCGCCGCGCGCGACCAGCTCCCACAGCTCCTGCGGGCTGCCCACCCCGCCCGGGTAGCGGCAGCTCATGCCCACAATCGCAACCGGCTCGTCGAGTCTCGCGCCCACGCGTGCGGACGCCCCTCGCGCGACCCGCACGCCGCCCCCGGCGGCCTCCACCTGCGTGCGCAGGAAGGCCACGACCGCCACGCAGGTCGGGTGATCGAACGCCAGCGTCCTCGGCAACCGCAGCCCCGTCGCTTGCGTCAGCCGGTTGCACAGCTCGAGCGCGCCGAGCGAGTCCAGCCCCAACTCTTTGAACACGCGCTCAGGGTCCACCTCGGCCGGGCCGCCGCGCCCCAGCACGACCGCCACCTGCCCGCGCACCACCTCGAGCAGCACCCCATGCCATTCGCTCTGCGACACGCCCGCCAGGCGACGCACGAGCGAGCCGCCTCCGCGGCGTTCCCCAAGCGATGCCGGGGCCCGCACGAGCGCGCCCAGCAGCGCAGGCAGCGCACCGGCCTGCGCCTGTGCGCGTAGCGCATTGGCGTCCAGACGCGCCGGCACCAGGGCCGCCTCGGCCAGGCCCCGCGCGCGGTCGAGCAACTCGAGGCCCTCACGCGCACCCAGCCCAGCAAGGCCCGCGCGCGCCAATCGCGCTCTGCCGGCTGTGTCGAGGCCGCCGGCCATGCCACCGCCCTGCGCCCACAGGCCCCACGCGAGTGACTGGCCCGCCAGGCCGCGCGCCACGCGCTCCTGCGCGAACGCGTCCAGGAACGCGTTCGCGGCCCCATAGTTGCCCTGCCCTCCACCACCGAACAAGCCGGCCGCCGAAGAGAACAACACAAACTCCGACAACCCCAACCCCTCCGTCAACTCATGCAAGTGCAGCGCCCCGTCCACCTTCGGGCGCATCACCCGCTCCACCTGCTCCGCCGTCAACGACTCCACGACCCCGTCCTCCAACACACCCGCGGCATGGATCACCGAAGTCAACGGACGCTCCACCGGAATCCCGGTGAGCAATCCGGCGACCTGTTCACGATCCCCCACATCACAGGCCACCACCTCCACCTCACAACCCGCCCCCGCCAGCTCCGCCACCAGCTCCTCGACACCATCGGCCCCACGACCACGTCGGCTCGCGAGCACCAGATGCCGCACGCCACACGCCACCGCCAGATGACGCGCCACCAAGGCACCCAAACCACCTGTCCCACCCGTCACCAGCACCGTCCCCTCGGGATCCGGGGGTCGCGGCACCGTCAACACGACCTTTCCAACATGACGCGCCTCCCGCACGAACCGGAAGGCCTCCACCCCCTGCCGCACATCCCACGCCCTCACCGGCAAGTGCTGCAACACGCCCCGCTCGAACAGCCCCACCAACTCCAGCAACATCTCCTGAATCCGCACCGGCCCCGCTTCGAACAAATCGAACGCGCGATACCGCACACCCGCATGCTCCTGCGCCACCCGCGCCGCATCCCGCACATCGGTCTTGCCCATCTCGAGAAACCGGCCGCCCCGCGGCAACAACCCCAACGACGCATCCACGAACTCGCCCGCCAGCGAGTTCAACACCACATCCACCCCGCGCCCGCCGCTCACCCCCAAGAACCGCTCCAAGAAATCCACATCGCGCGAGGACCCGATGTGATCGCCATCCACCCCCAACCCAGTCAAAACATCGGCCTTCGCCGGGCTCGCCGTCGCGAACACCTCCGCGCCCAAATGACGTGCAAGCTGCAACGCGGCCATCCCCACACCACCCGCACCGGCATGCACCAACAACGACTCCCCGCGCCCCAGTCCCGCCAGGTCGACAAGCGCGTAATACGCCGTCAAAAACACAATCGGGACGGACGCCGCCTGCACGAACGACCAGCCCTCAGGCACCCGCACCACCAATTCACGCCCAGTCACCGCCACCGGACCAAACGCGCCCTCCATCAATCCCATCACCCGATCGCCCGGCGCCAAATCACTCACACCCGGCCCCACCTCCAACACCACACCCGAGCCCTCACTGCCAATCACCGCCTCGCCCGGATACATCCCAAGCGCAATCAGCACATCACGGAAATTCAACCCGCCAGCACGCACTCCCACCCGCACCTGCCCCACACCCAACGGCTCCCACACGCCCCTCGCGGCGACCAACCCGAGATCCTCCAACGTGCCCCCACCCTCATACCCCAAACACCACGCCGACTCACCCACCGGCGCCACCAACTCCCCACCGTCACGCAACGACATCAAGCGCGGGGCATAAGCCCCACCGTCGCGCAGCGCGATCTGCGACTCCCCCACCTCCACCAACCCCAAGCCGTCCACCCCACCGGCGGCAGGATCGGCGTCGACCAGCAACAAACGACCCGGGTGCTCCGCCTGCGCACTACGCACCAACCCCCACGCCGCCGCCCCTACAGGATCGGGAACCTCACCCTCGCCAACCGCCACCGCACCGCACGTCACCAACACAAGCTGCACATCCGCCAACGGCGAACACGCCAACCACCCCTGCAGCAATTCCAACGTCTCCCGCACCGCCATCCGCGCAGCCTCCGCGAGATCGCCGCCGACATCCGGCGCAAGTCCCCCGCTCCGCGCGGCCTCCACGGAGGCGAACACGACCTCGGGCGCGGGCAGGCCACCCTCAATCGCCCGCACCAGCGCATCGAGGTCCCGGTGACATTCGCTCGCCCGAGGCGCCGCATCGCACAGCGCGGCGCCGCTGCCGAGCACGACCACGCGACGCTCGCCGACGGGCGCCGGCGCCGGGATTTCGACCCACTCCACGCGGTGCAGCGACTCCTGCCCGCCGCGCTCCCGCCGCAGGCCGGCCAGCCGGCCCGGCTCGGCCGGACGCAGCACGAGCGCCTCCAGCGAGAGCACGAGCTGCCCGCTGGAGTCGTAAGCGAGGAGGCTCATGGTGGCGCCCTCGCCGCGGGTGAGGACGACGCGCAGCGACGATGCCCCCCCGCTGCGCAGACGCACCCCGCTCAGCGAGAACGGCAGCAACGGCGAGGCCGACTCGCCGCCACTCTCGATCCATCCCAGCAGACCACCGTGCAGCGCCGCGTCCAGCAGCGCGGGGTGGATCCCGAATCGGTCCGCCTCCGCGGCCTGCTCGTGTTGGAGCGCGACCTCGGCGTAGATCTCCTCGCCGCGGCGCCATGCCGACTGCACACCCTGGAAGGCCGGACCGTAGGCAAAGCCCGCTCTCGCCAGCTCCTCGTAGAGAAGCTCCACGTCGATCTCCACGCACCCCTCCGGCAGCCACGAGCCGCCACCCGGCCACTCCACGTCGGCCGTAGCCTGTGCGCCGGCGTCGGGGGCGAGCATGCCCTCGGCGTGACACACCCACGCGCCCTCCTCCCGCGCCGCCTCGGCGATGGAGTAGACGGCGAACTCGCGGCAGCCTGCCTCATCCGGCTCCCCGAGCGTGACCTGCAGCTGCGCCGCGTGGTGCTCGTGGAGCACCAGCGGTGCCCGCAGCGCGAGCTCCCTCAGCATGTCGCAGCCAACCTTCCGCCCGATCGCCAGCGCGAGGTCGAGGAACGCGGTGCCCGGCAGCAGCACCGTGCCCAGCACAACGTGATCGGCCAGCCATGGGAGATGGTCGAGCGAGAGCCGTCCGGTGAACAGCCAGCCCTCCCCACCTGCCAGGCGCACGACGGCGCCCAGCAGCGGATGCTCGGCCGGGCCCAGCCCAGCCGCCGCCACATCGCCCGCCCGCGAGCTGAGCCAGTAGCGCTCGCGCTGAAACGCATACGTGGGTAGCCTCACCCGGCGGGCGTCGCCGCCCGCGAACAGCGGGTCCCACCGCAACGGCGCGCCCGCCACGTGGGCCTGCGCGAGAAACGCCAGCAGCGCCTGCGTCTCCGAGCGCCCCGCGCGCATGACCGGCACCGCCAGCGCACGCTCCTGCGCCTGTGCGCTCAGGCACTCGGGCGCGAGCGCCGCCAGCACACCATCGGGACCGAGCTCCAGCAGGCGCGTCGCACCCGCACGCTCGAGCGCGCAGATGCCATCCGCAAACCGCACCGCCTCGCGCACGTGGCGCACCCAGTACTCGGGGGTGGCGAGCTCGCCATCGGCGAGCTCGCCCGTCACGTTGGAGACGACCCCCAGTCGCGGCGGCGCGTAGGCGATCTCCCGCGCCACCGCAGCGAACTCCGCCAGCATCGGCTCGACCAGTGGCGAATGGAACGCGTGGCTCACGCGCATGTGAGCCACCTTGCGCCCACGCTCGCGCCAGCGCTCGGCGAGCACCCCCAGCGCCGCAACCTCGCCCGCGAGCACCACCGCGCGCGGCCCGTTCACGGCGGCGACCGCCAGCAGCTCCTCGCGACCCGCCACGTCGGCGGCCACCTCCTGCGCGGAGGCCTGCACCGCGAGCATCCCACCACCCGCCGGCAGCGCCCCCATCAGCCGGCCGCGCGCGGCCACCAGCTTGCAGGCATCTCCCAGCGAGAATACGCCCGCCACGTGCGCCGCCACCAGCTCCCCGATCGAGTGGCCAATCAGCAGATCGGGCTCGAGGCCGAACGACCCGAGGAGGCGACAGAGCGCAACCTCCAACGCGAACAGGCCCACCTGGGTGTACTCGGTGCGGTCGAGCAGCGCCGCCTCGGGCGAGCCCGCCGCCGCGAAGAGCAGCTCTTGCAGGGGCCGGTCGAGGTGGCGATCCAGCCCGGCGCACACCTCGTCGAGCGTTGTACGGAACACTGGGAAGGACTCGTACAGCTCGCGACCCATGCCCGGCCGCTGCCCTCCCTGGCCGGTGAACATGAACGCGGTCCTACCGTCGTCGGCGACGCCGGTGAGCAGGTTGCCCGCAGGCTCTCCGCGCGCAAGCGCCTGCAGCCCGCCGAGCAGCTCCTCGCGCTCGCCGCCGGTGACGGCCGCGCGGTGCTCGAGCTGCGCGCGGGCGCTCGACAGCGTGAACGCCACATCCAGCGGCGCCACCTCCGGGTGGGCCAGCAGATGCGCGTGCAACCGCTCCGCCTGAGCACGCAGTGCGGCCTCGGTGTGGGCCGAGACGAGCAGCGGCGGGGAAGTGGGCGTGGCAGCGGGCCTGTCATCGCCTCCCGCCGGGCGCCCCTCGACGTCGCCCTCCACCGACGCCGGCGCTCCGCGCGGCGTCCGGACGGCCGGCGGTGCCTCCTCGAGGATCACGTGCGCGTTGGTGCCGCTGATGCCAAACGACGACACCCCTGCCCGCCGCGGGCGCTCGCCCCGCGGCCACGGCGCCGGCTCGCTCAGCAGCCGCACATCGCCCGCCGACCAATCCACGTGGGGAGAGGGATCGTCGGCGTGCAGCGTCTTCGGCAGCACCCCGTGCTCGAGCGCCTTCACCATCTTGATCACGCCCGCCACGCCCGCGGCGGCCTGCGTGTGGCCGATGTTCGACTTCAACGAGCCCAACCACGCCGGCCCGTCGATCCGGCCCTGCCCATAGGTCGCCAGCAGCGCCTGCGCCTCGATCGGATCGCCAAGGCGCGTCCCCGTCCCGTGACCCTCCACGACGTCGACGTCGCCCGTCGACAGTCCGGCGCTCGCGAGCGCCTGGGCGATCACCCGCTCCTGCGAGGGACCGTTGGGAGCGGTCAACCCATTGCTCGCACCATCCTGGTTGACCGCGCTGCCCCTGACCACCCCGAGCACCCTGTGGCCCAGACGCAGCGCCTCGGAGAGACCCTCCAGCACCACCAGGCCGACGCCCTCCGCCCAGCCCACCCCGTCGGCGCCGGCCGCGAATGACCGGCACCGCCCGTCGGGCGAGAGACCGCCCTGGCGCGCAAACTCGACGAACATCGCGGGACTCGCCATCACCGTGACGCCGCCCGCCAGGGCCAGCGAGCATTCACCCTGACGGATCGACTGGCACGCCAGGTGCAGCGCCACCAGTGAAGAGGAGCACGCGGTGTCGATCGACACCGCCGGGCCCTCGAGTCCGAGGGAGTACGCGACGCGGCCGGAGATGACGCTGGTGAGGGAGCCGGTCAGGCGCAGACCCTCCAGCCCCTCGCTGTCGGTGCTCCGCAGCGCCGTGTAGTCCTGGAGGCTGAGTCCAGCGAACACCCCAGTGGCGCTGCCGCGCAGGGAGAGCGGGTCGATGCCCGCATCCTCCAGCGCCTCCCACGCCGCCTCCAACAGCACCCGCTGCTGGGGGTCCATCGCCAGCGCCTCGCGCGGCCCGATGCCGAAGAAGCCCGCGTCGAACTCCCCCGCGTCGTGGAGGAACCCGCCCGTACGCACGTAGCTAGTACCGGCGCGCGCCTGGTCGGGGTCGAAGAGACCCTCAAGGTCCCACCCGCGGTCGGCGGGGAAGTCCCCGATCGCCTCGCGACCCTCTACCACGAGCTGCCACAGCTCCTGCGGTGAGCGCACCCCACCCGGGAGACGGCAGCTCATCCCGACGATCGCCACCTCGCCCTCCGCGAAACTCCGTCGCGGCGCGCCCCAGGCCCCTGCACCGCGCTCCCCGCCCTCTAGTAGCGCGCGCACGAAGGTGGCCACCGCCGCGGGGCTGGGGTGGTCGAACGCCAAGGTCTCGGGCAGCCGCAGGCCCGTCACCTGCACGAGCCGCGCCCGCAGCTCCATCGCCGCCACCGAGTCGAAGCCGAGCTCTTTGAACGCGCGCCGCGGCTCGATCGCATCCGCGGAGGAATGGCCGAGGATCGCCGCCGCGTGGCTGCGCACAAGCTCCAGCACAGCCGCGTCCCATTCGCCCTCCGGCAGCTCCGACAGCTGCCGTGCGAGCAGGCTCTGCTCGCGCGCCGCGCCGGCGCGGTGGAGAGCGAGGGCGTCGGCCGGCGGCGGCGCCGGCGAGCTCGGTTGGCCACCATCGCCCGCTGCCCCGGTCAGCCACAACTCCCGACCAGTGCCCGTGCTCTGAGCCAGCCAGTGGCGCTCGCGCTGGAAAGCGTAGGTGGGCAAATCCACCAGCCGCGCACCGGAGTGCGCGAAGAATGCCTCCCAATCCACCCGCACGCCACTCACGTGTGCCTCGGCGAGAGAGGTTGCGAACCGCTCGGGCCCTCCCTCGCCACGTCGCAGCGAGCCCAGCACCGCGGCGTGTGCGGCGTCTCCGGCGCTTTCGAGCGTCGCTTTGACGGCAAGCGTGAGGATCGGGTGGGGGCTGATCTCCACGAACGCGCTCGCCCCATCCTGCAGCAGAGCGCGCGTGGCACGCTCGAAGTGCACCTGGGTGCGCAGCGCGCGATACCAATACCCCGCATCGAGCTCGCGCATGTCCAGCGTTCTCCCCGCCGCTGTGGAGAAGAACTCCACCCCGCCTGAGCGCGGCTTGATCGGCGCGAGCGAGTCGAGCAGCTGCTCGCGCAGGACCTCCACGGCGGCGGTGTGCGACTCGCAGTCGACCGCCACCCGGCGCGCCCATATGCCCTTGCCCTCGCACAGCTCGAGCAGCTCGTCGAGCGCCCCGGGCTTCCCCGACACGATCACCGCGGACGGCCCATTCACAGCTGACACCGCGAGCTCGCCGTCCCAGCTGCCCAACCACGCTTCGACCTCCCCGGCAGAACAGGCGATCGACACCATCCCACCGTGCCCGGAGAGCTTCTCCGCAAGGCCGGCGCTGCGCAACACCACGATGCGCGTCGCATCCCGCAGCGACAGGCCGCCGGCCACGTGCGCCGCGGCGATTTCGCCCAGCGAGTGGCCCACCACGACATCCGGCTCCACGCCATAGGAGCGCCACAGCGCGGCGAGCGAAACCATCATCGCGAACAGCACCGGGTGGATCACATCGAGACGGTCGGAGGATGGCGCTCCCGGCGCTCCGCGCAGCACGTCCTCGATCGACCAGTCCACGTGCCTGCTCAGCGCCACGTCGCAGGCGCGAATCGATTTTGCGAATACTCCAGATGCCTCGAGCAGCTCTACGGCCATGCCGTCCCATTGGGAGCCTTGGCCGGGAAACACGAACACCGTCCTGCCCGCCCGCGCGGCGCCACGTGCCACGCCGCTCGCCGGCTCACCGAGAGAGAGCGCCTGGAGTCCCGCAAGCAGCTCGGCGCGGTCGCGCCCGACGACGGCCCCACGCTCGTCGAATTGAGTGCGCGCCTGCGCCAGTGAAAACCCGACATCCGCCAGCTCCAGCTCGGGTTGCGAGTGCAGATGCTCGTGCAGCCGCTGCGCCTGCGCGCGCACCGCTGCTTCGCTCTTACCGGATACGAGCAGCGGCACAACCGCGAGCCCGCGCTTGCGCTTGCGCGATCTCCTTTTGGCGCGGGCCGACGGCGGCGCTTCGAGGATCGCGTGCGCGTTGGCGCCGCCCACACCGAACGAGCTGACGCCCGCGAGCATCGGACGTGCCCCCGCCTGCCAGGGCTCATGGGCCTCCACCACGCGCAGTCGCAACTCCTGCATCGCGATGCGCGGGTTTGCGGAGGCGAAGTTGATGCTCGGCACCAGCTCGCCGCGCTCCAGGCAAAGCGTCGCCTTGATCAACCCCGCGATGCCGGCGGCTCCTTCGAGGTGGCCGATGTTGGTCTTGATCGAGCCGACCGCCAGCGGCCGCTCGGGCGATCGTCCCGCTCCGTACACCGACCCCAGCGCGACGGCCTCGATCGGGTCGCCGACGCGCGTACCCGTTCCATGGAGCTCGACGTACCCCACCTGCGCCGCCTCCGCCTCGGCAGCGGTCAGCGCCGCACGAATCACATTCGCCTGCGCCGCGCTGCTGGGCACCGCAAGGCCGGCCTCGTCGCTGCCGGTGTTGATAGCGCTGCCGCGGATCACACCGTGAATTCGATCGCCGTCTGCCACGGCGCTGGCCAACGGCTTCAGCACGACCATGCCGCCACCCTCGCCGCGCACATGGCCGTTGGCGCGCGCATCGAAGGCGTAACACCGCCCATCGGGCGAAAGCGCCCCAAGCTCACGTGCCAGCTCGCTGCCAAACGACGACAGCATCAAATTCACACCGCCGGCGAGCGCAAGCTCGGACTCTCCCCGCAGCAGACTTTGGCACGCCAGGTGGACGGCCACCAGCGAGGAGGACTGACCCGTGTCGACCGTGAGGCTCGGACCCGATAGCCGCAGGGTGTGGGAGATCCGATTTGCGATGATCGCCCTGCCGACTCCGGTGAGCGAGTGGTGGGTGATCGCCTCGGGGGCAGCGGCCATCAGTTCGGCGTAGTCGCCGCCCATGACGCCCAGAAACACGCCAACCGCCGTGCGCGCAATGCGATCGGCAACGATACCCGCGTCTTCGAGACACTCCCAGCTCAGCTCCAGCGCGAGGCGCTGCTGGGGATCGCTGGCGCGCGCCTCTCGGGGAGATATCCCGAAGAACCCGGCGTCGAACATGTCGACCTCTGCGACAAATCCACCGCGTACGCCACTGTGACACCGGTCTGACGGCGGCTCGCCAACCGCTTCCGTCCCGTCGCGCAGCAGCCGCCACAGCGCGCCCTGGTCGGGGGCGCCGGGCATCCGGCACGCAATTCCGACGATCGCAATCTCGTTCATGTCAGACACACAACTCCCAACAACGCCCCCTACCGCGTGTGCTCATCAGGGCGTCACGAAACGCCCTGCTTTTGACAAACGATCCCCTCGCCTACGCTCGAGCTTCCCTGCCTATCACCTCACTGCGCGCGACCGCCCCGCCCGCCGCCTGCGTCGTCTACACGCCATCCGTGACCGGCCCCGCACAGACATCGGCGTTCTAGTACGAAATTGAGCCGCTCATCGTCACCGATACCGCATCTGTCTTGCGTACGAGCGTGCCTTCAGCGCGCAGCCGCCCCTGAGCGTGGTCATACTTTCCGGTCGCATGTTCGATCGTCAACGTTCCCGTGAAGGTCGCCACCCCCCCGGCCGTGAAGTACGTGATATTTCCGTGACAGATCACGTCACCCACCGGCATCGCGCAAGTCAGCCCGAAGCTGCCAGTCGTGTAGGAAACGCGAATCTGGATCGACACCGCGCAGTTGAAGGTTCCCGTGCCCCGCCCTTGCACGTCGGCCAGCGAGTTGCCGTGCTTGGTCACCTTGTTCGTCGCCACATGCTCACGCACCGTGATCTGATGGCCGGCCGATCTCACCGGCGGACGCCCGAGCGTTGCCGCCGAAGCGGGGGAATCGCCGAGAAGCGCACCGCCGCCCAGCGCGACCGCGGCCAACGACCACGCCGTCAATTGCTTGGCGAGCATCGCACGGACGCGGGTGGGCGGTGCTTGCATGCCGCCAGGCTCGTCGATGCACTCGCCGAAGTTGTGAGATGCAACGAACGTCGATTGCTGCTGCCGGCTCGTCATTTCAGGGCACTCCTTCATCGTGATTCATCTCGCCGGCGACGAGCGTGGGCGCCGCCCGACGGGCATGGCGTGGTTGTGGATGCCGATTCGGTGCTGCCGTCCGCAAAGGTGAATTTCGCCGCAAACGGAAAGCCGCCGGCCGGACAGTGCGACGGCACGGCCACACCCTTCGGCTTGTACGCCACACGCCTGCCGTGCACGCTCTCGTGGTAGATCACATTGTTTGATCCCAGGGTCGCGCTCATACCAATCACGGTCGCATCGGGTTCGCCCGGGAGGCCGGCTGTCAGTGGGATCACCGCGTTGAGATCCCCCCCAAACACCCCCGAGCCTTCGACCATCTGCCCCGAAAACAGCAGCTGCGCGATCACTGGCGAATCACCATCGACATAGAACAGCAGCGTGGTACGGCGATCGGTCGCCGGTCCCATCAGCACGGTAACGCGAGACGGCTCACGCAGCGCTTCGGCCCCGTCGGGAGCGAGCACCACGGCACTGCCATATCCCATCACCGCATCCGACTGACAGCCGCTGACGCCCGCGCTCCTCAGTGTGGATGGAGCGCAGCTGGCCAGTCCCAATTCGCTTGTGGTGAGACTGACCCCGGCCGGCAGGTGGAATTCGATGTTCGTCAGGGTTGGCATCTTGCCCGTCGGCGCTCGGTGAATCTGAAACCCGATCTCCATGGCCGCGGCCGCGCCCAGCTTGTCGGGAGAGAACGCGGCGGTGAGCGTTGTGCCCGAAGCCGACGCGCTCGGCGGCAACCCCGCCGCCACGCCGGGAGCCGCGCAACATGCCGCAATCGTGACGAGCACACGTAAAACTCCCTGCTTCAGGTGGCGGCTCATCGCCTGCTCCTTCCCACTCGCCTGGACAGCTTCGACGTCGCTGCGCGCGAGTGGCAGCCACCGACCGCGACCCGCACGGCGCTTCTCGTCCGCGCCCCGTTCTGCCCAACCTCTGTGACGGGCATGACGCGGAGCTTGCCACATAGGCCTTCGGTCGCGCCAAGCGCCGAATTGCCTCCCTGGGGCAGGCGCATTTCAAACGTGCTCATCGGAACGTCGGGCAGCTGGATGAGGTTCGTATGACTGATCCCACCGCTGACGTTGAGCGATGCCGTCAAATGGACTTCCACGCCGCCGCCCTGCAGCAACATCTCCAGCTTCGGATACTTCACTCCCCGATAGAACACCAGGTAAACGGGCCCGGCGAGCGGCACATTCAACACCGGCGTGTCCACTATCGCATTGCCCACCACCGAATGGGGCGGGCACGCCGCGGGGTTCTCTGCAAATACCGCCCCCACGCACGCCTGCTGGACTGCTGCCAGTCGCGCTTTGAGCGGCCTGGGCAGGCTGAGACTCACCGACTCGAGGTTCGCTTGCCCGCCTGCCGCGGCCGTGACCTTGACATCGAGGCCGGCGCCATTGCCGCGGCTGCTCGCCCGCGCAGGCACCGCGGCTTCCAGCTTCGGCGCAAACGGCAGGCTCCCGCAACCGCTCACCTGAAACGGCGAAGAGGTCGAAACGCCTGCTCCCTGCTGCGACTCGATCATCGCCCCGACCGACATGGGCGAGCAGTTGGTGGGATTGACGAGGAAGCCGGGCCTGTTCAGGTCGAGGTGAATGGTGCGCAGCCGCAGCGGGATCCCGGAGAGAATCTGCGGCAGCGGATCGGTGACAATCGTAAGGTGCAGATCTGTTGGCGACACTTTGATCTGCGCCCTGACCACGATCGTGCCCAAATTGAACGGACCGGCGATCGCGGGCACCACGATCGCAAGCCCGTACGGCGCGCCCTTGTAGGGACCCGTGAGGTACACCGTGCCCGCCAGCTGGAGCGGGCTGCCACCGGCGCCGGCGCCAACCGCGACGGAGCCGATCGCCGACGACTGCGGGCAGGCGCCCTGGGAGGCGGCGGGTTCACCGCAGGTCGACACATTCGCGAGCATCCCCATCAATCCGGGTGGGAGATCGGTGGTGAGCTCCCCGAGTGTCTGCTGCCCGTCTTGGCGCGTGATCGTAACGACGAAGGCGCTGGAGCCGCCGGCAGCCGCAGAGAGCGTGCCGGCGAGGAAGCCGGGTGTGAACGGCTCGGGCGCCGGGCACGCGCCACCCGCGCCATCGACATCGACGTGGAAGTCCGACGCCGCGCTCGCTTCCTGCCCTCCATAGGAGACGAAGTGTGCTGCCGTGCCCGCTTCGCCGCACGTTGCGGGATTGGCCAACGCCGCCCGCTCGCCCCCGAACATGTGCAGGTCGATCGCAGCGATGGGCACCTGCGGCGTTTCGGTGAAAGACACCGTGAGCTGGCCGGTTTCAGGGTTGGGGTGCATCACGCCGATCAAATGCACGGTGATGTTTTCACCTGCGGCCACGATCATCATTCGATACATCGCTTCCGGAGTGGGCGTGCTGACGTAGACCGCGCCGGTCATCGGACTGCTCAACAGCGGCGTGTTGATCGTCGCCGTTCCCAACTTCGATGCGCTCGGACATTCTTCGGCCTGGAACTGCGCTTCAGTGCACCCAACGAGCCCACTCGCCATCGACGGCGAGAGACTGGTACCCAGGGGGAGCGTGACGGTCACACTTCGCAAGCTCGGCGTGGCCAAGCCGAAAGGTTCTTCGTCCAGCGGGTCGGTGATGTCGATGTTGTATCCCGACGGCGTATCGCGCTCAGTCGTTTCAGGCACAACGGATATTGACGGCGCGATATGCAGCAGCTGGCAACCGGACGGCGCCGGCATTGTGGAAGCGGTGCCGGCGCTCTGGCCTTCCCATGATTCCACCAGCAGCGTGCTGGTCAACGGGGGTCCTTCGCAGTCGGTGGAGTTGGTCAGCAGCGCCACCGGCGTGACGCCGGCCGGCGTCGGTTCGATCCCGACGATTTCCCGTTCTCCCGATTCGTTGGGCGGGCCGTAGATCGGCTGCGGCCCGTCCAGCTGCGTACGTGAGCGTTCGAGATCGTGGGTGGAGGCCGCGGGGACGCCCCACAACGTCAGCGACGTGCCGATGACCGGGATTTCGCTCGAGAGATCGCGAATCGCCACTTCGAGCGCATACTTCCCGTCCTTGCTCAGGGAGGTTTGCATCAAAAACCTCGCGGTCACCATCGAGGCCCCAAATGTGGCCGAGTTGCCGGGCGTGGGCGTCAGGTTGTACACCGGCTCGGTGGCTTGCTCGCTCGGTTCGAGGCCGATTTTGTAGATGATTGTGAGCACCCCCACCTGCGAGGGCGGCTGGCAGGCATTCAGTTCAAATTCCGCCGGCGAGCACTCCGGAATCGCCGTCAAGTTTCCGATGATCCCCGGCGCCAGCCGAATCAGGGCATTCCTGAGCTCGTCCTTCGGTCCGCCACGCGCATCGGTATTGAGCATGAATTCGCTGTGGAGATCGGCGTGCGCCCCGGCTTGCTGGGTGCTCGTGGAGATGGCAAACGATGATACGCCAAACGACGCCGGCTGCGCCTGAGCGGCCGTCGAGGAGAGCGCCACCGTGGCCAGCATGGCGCCGAGCGCGGCCGCAGCGCAGCCGTACCATCCGCCGCGTATGCTCATCATGTCCCCCGCCCAGCGCGCTTGCGCCCGACCGCACGCCCGGGAGAACGGTGGCCGTTTCCGCGAACGGCCCGACGAGACCCGGGGTTGTGCTTGCGAGACTTTGGCCTGTGCTTGCTGTTGCGTATGCGCCCGTGCTTGCCGGCGCTCATGGCCGGTTGCGGTACCACCGCAGAAGCCGAGGAGGAATCCAGGCCGCCAAGCGCGGATGTCGCCGGCACGGCGAAGTTGGGGAATTCGACAAGCGTGCCCTGGCAGGCCGAGATGCTTTCACAGGAGGTGCTTCCACCATTCTGGGCCGGCGACGGAAAGCCACCGCCGACGCGGGCGTCATAAAGGCTGATGGAGCCGGCTTCGGCTCCACCGGCGATGCTCACGCTCGAGGTGAAGAAGGCATCGTCCCCGCTCGGTGTCACACCCTGCAGTCGCGTGAGCCCGGGCTGGCCCGAGGAGATCAGGTAGACGTGTCCATTCTCCCACTCGTACACGTCCACATCGCTCGGGATCTCCTGAGTAGCTTCACCGAGACCAAGCGCCATTGGCGGCGACCCCGAGTTCTGATCTTCGGGCACCAGCGCGCTTTCGGTTTCAAAGAAGATCCGTTCGCCCGTGACGCTCATCGGCGCGGATTGACCCGCGGGATCGTAGCTGCCGCCGCCTATCGCCCCACCAGCGGAGCCTGTTTCGATACCAAGCGACGCCGACGCGGTGGCCGCCGGGCCACACGATATGCAGATCAGTTTTTCCGATGTCGCGTCGTAGCGGTACACCTGTGCTGTTTCGTCGAGGTCTTCGCCGGTGAGGTCGGCGCGCGATACGAACGCCAGCACATCACCGTCGGGCGTCGGCACCGCCGGTCGTTCCACGTCGAGGTATGAGATCAGTCCCCCGGCGTGACCGCTTCCCGCTTCCCCAGCTTCGAGTTCCTCCACGCCCAGCTGCGTGATGAACGTGTTCCTGCCGGTCAGCGTGTCGTACACGTAGAGGTTGGGCTCGCCTTCGGTGGCGCTCCGGCCGGCCGCGTTGTCGTTATTCGCGAGCTTTCCCTTGGCCACGTAGTAGATGCGTGAGCCGTCATTGGCGATGGCAATTACTCCGTCAACGGCGCCGGCGACGGCAGGAGTGCCTTCGGGAGCGACCGATATCGGGGTGAGCTTTTCGTCTTCGGTGTCGTAAAAGTAAAGCTCGGTGTCTTTGAATTCATCACCGGCGAGGCCCTCATCCGATAGGAAGAAAACGTCCGCTCCATTTTCGGAGGCACCCACATAACGTGCCCCGGCCATCTCCCTCCCTTCTTGTTCTTCTTCTTGTGAGTCCGGCGTCACTTCGCCGGGGTCCAGCTGCACCGTGACTTCACCTTCCTTGCGCATGTACAGGTGAATCACGCGTTCTCTGTAAGTGGTCAATTCGACTTCGTCGGCACCCGGGGCGGGGCTCTCAAAGAACACCTTGCTGCCGTCAGCGGAGATCGCATGAGTGGTGCTTCCGCCGAAGCCGTCTGCGGGCAGGTAGCCGAACGGAGACACTTCGCCAGGGGCAGACGGTTCTCCGGACACCAGGTCGTCGCCGTTGCCTAACACCGCCCCTTCGGGGCTGAGCAGCGTGCCCTGGTCGTTGACGTCGACCAGTTCGGTGGTACCCGCTGCGACATTGCGGAGATAGAGGTAATCGTCGGTCTGGTAGCCGCTTGCCTGCAAACCCGTTGCCGGCGCCACCAACGGTTCGGCGCTGTCGAAGGCGACGAAGTCGCCGTCGGGTGTGGCTCCATCGAAGGTCGCGGAGTTGAGTGCCATGCCGGCACGACTGCCCTGCGAGACGAGCGTGAGCGCTCCCCCTGAGGACGCCTCGAACAGGTTCAGCACGCCGCCGCCACCCCCGCTCAACGGCTGTTCGGTGGTGAAGATCGAGTCGCCGAGGTCGGAGGCGAGGAACACCGCAGCCGTGTGTGCAAACGGCTTCGGCTGCGTGACGTTGGGCGGCGTCAGCGCCGTGGTTCGCCAGCCGGCGACTGCGCGGTGCGCTTGATAGAGCGTCCCGTCGCCAGTCGCCGCCCCGCCGAACGATGCGGCCCGGAAGTCGACCCCTTCGCCGCTCGGTGCGGGCACGGCCGCACTCGGGCTGGCACCATTCATTTCAACCGGGCTCACAAGCTCAACGACCCGTCCATCCGGGAGCGCCGCGGCAGTTGCTGTCGAACCGGCGAGCAGCACGGCGACCGCACCTGCGATCCCAGCCGCAAACTGCCCGACACGCGGCCTCCAAGCTCGGCGCCCGCGGCGATCAGCACCCGCGCGAGCAGTCGGTCGACCGGCCCGGCCCGAGACCGGCGCGACGATGGCGATCGACCTCGTCACCTCAATTCGGCCCGTGCTCGCTCAACGTCACCGGCACCTGTGCGCCGCAATTGGGGCACAGCACCGACTCGACCGCCGGTGACGCCACGCCCGTATCGCGATCGCCGTCGCGGTCGTGCTTGGAGCCGCGACGCCAGTCGCGCAGCGCAAGCCGCAGGTCGGAAATCGAGAGACGCTCGGCCATCGCACGATCCAGCCACTGGTCCTGCACTTCAGGGTCCAGGGCGGCGAGCGTCTCGTGATGACTCCAGGAGAGATTCTCCCGACGTCGGGAGACCCCGTAGCGCGAGGCGACATACACCATATTCATCAACGTCTGCACGTCGTACCCGGTGATTCGGGCGGCTCGACTGTAGCGCTCTCCGAATCTCGTGTTGCCATATCTGATCCAGTCGCCGATACCCCACTGGCCGCACCGTCCGATCGTCCCAAGCCGACGACCGGCGGCAGTCCACTCAGCCAAGTCGAGATCGCGCGTGGGAGCCCACGAAACTGGCGTCAGGCTCGCGGCGAGGAGACTTCCGCCGCCGCGGGGGGAGACAACGGCGGTGGCTGGATCATGGGTGGCGTACATCCAGGACGGGGGCCGGGTTATGAGGCCGGCGAGCGTACGCCCGCGGACGGTGAGTTGGTATCGATGCGTTGGCTCATACTGGTTACCTGTGAAAGAGAAGTAATACCATCGAGCTGCCCGTGGTTGGTGCACCAATGTGGCGTGGCCGGCGGTTGAGGTTGGCCACATTGTCCTGCGCCAGCGCACCTCCGCACTCCGATACCAAACACCCACGCCTGCAAACACCCACGCCCTGGGCTATGGGTCCGTCGGCAAACGACACATACGCATGCCTGCCAGGCAACCAACACGAGCGCTACTGCAAGCCCCTAAACCATCGTTCCGCCAGCGCGCCCACCGCCGCGGCTAGCGCCACGCACTAGACCAGGAGAGATCCCCTCCCTATTCGCTGGCAGCCACGCTTGTAGCAAGAGCGGCAGACGCTCTGCCGTTGAGCACCAACGTGTTGTGCCCTGCCGGCGAGGGCAGTTTCAGCTTGGAGTCGATGATCTCGTCGATCGCCGGCGCCTGGGAGCCGCCACAACCGCTCGCCGCAGGCACCGCAAATGAGTTATCGACAAGCGAGTTGTGGTCGAGGGTGGCCAGCGATCCATCGGGACTGATCGCCAGAGGACCGCGTGCGCCTATGATCGGCATGTTCGGCAGGGGAGGATCGGTCAATTCCTCCGTGAGTTTAATGTGCATTGGATCGGAGTCGGTCCCGATGTAGCAGTGTTCGCCAAGCACCTGGCTTGTCAGCTTGATCTTGAGCGGCTCTTCGATCACCACGCCTTCGTGGTTGACGGCGTTAGCCACGCTGACGTTAATGGCACTGGCCGGCCCAGCGACTTCGACGGTGGCCGTCAACGCCCCGAAGCCAACGCTTTCGAGCTTGCCGGAGACGTAACCAAGCGAGTGGGGCAGCGCACTCGATTCGAGCACTCTGCTGAGCCCTCCGGGGACCGGCATCGGCACGGGCTGCATGATCACTCCGTTCACCGGCGCGGCAAAGATGGTCGCTTCTTCAGTGGGACCTTCCAGCAATCCCCCATCCAAGCCGATCATGTCCCTGCTGAACGGCGCTGTCAACGAGCCGATCCGCGCTTCGCCGCTTTTGGTCTCAACCAAGAGACAGTCGATTATCTTGGGGTCTTCGAGCGGGCATTGGGAGAACGCGGCAAAAGATCCCTGCGGGTGACGAGTCGTTTGCGCTCGCGCCGGCGGCGCGCCGATCGGCAGGGCAAGCGCGGCCAGCGCCACAGCAAGCACCAGGGATGAAAAGCGCTGCTTCACTCGGCCCGCGGGCTGCGCGGCCATCACGTGGACACCCAACGCGCCGGCGGTCCACCGACGAGCTTCGCGATGAACCTCGAACACGGCGTTTCGAATGTGAAACATATTCATCAAGGCATGCACCCAGAGCACAGCGAGCGGGCGACGCGCAACTCGAACGCGCCCGACGCCTGAATATCTATCACCCGATCGCGCCGGCGCGATGCGCCGATGTGGCGCAGAGGGCCGCGACCGATGCGCCGCTTCGCCGTCGCTTTCGCCGCCGCGGGGGAGACAACCGCTGTGGTTGGATCATGGGTGGCGTACATCCAAAGAGGACCGCGTTATAAGACTTGCGAACCAGCGCCCTGAAACGGTGATTCGGTATCGGAGCGTTGGCTCATGCTGGTTACCGGGGCAAGAGAACGAGTATTACATCGAGCTTCCCGTGGTTGGTGCACCAATGTGGCGTGGCCGGCGGTTGAGGTTGGCCAGATTGTCCTGTGCGAGCACATAGCGCCAGGCAGAAGAGGGCACTATTCGCTGGCAATCACGTCGGTCGCCCCACCGAGATACGCGGTGCTGTTGAGCACCAACGTGTTGTGCCCGGCCAGCGAGGGCAGTTTCAGCTTGGAGTCGATGATCTCGTCGATCGCCGGCGCCTGGGAGCCGCCACAACCGCTCGCCGCAGGCACCATAAATGAGTTATCGACAAGCGAGTTGCCATCCAATTCGATCATCGATCCATTATCTATGAACGTCGCAGAACCGAATACGCCATCGATCGGCATGTTCGGCAGGGGAGGATCAGTCAATTCCTCCGTGAGTGCAACGTGGATTGGATCGGAGTCGGTCCCAATGTAGCAGTGTTCGCCAAGCACCGGGCTTGTCAGTTTGATCTTGAGCGGCTCTTCGATAGCCACGCCTTTCTTGGTGATGACATTGGACACGCTGACCGTAATGGCACTGGCCGGCCCGGCGACTTCGACGGTGGCCGTCAACGCCCCCAGGCCAACGCTTTCGAGCTTGCCGGATACGTAACCAAGCGAGTGGGGCAGCGCACTCGATTCGAGCACTCTGCTGAGCCCTCCAGTGACTGGCATCGGCGTCGGCTGCATGATCACTCCGTTCACCGGCGCGGTAAAGATGGTCGGTTCTTCAGTGGGACCTTCCAGCAATCCCCCGTCCAAGCTGAGCATCGCCCTGCTGAACGGCGTCGTCAGCGAGCCGATCCGTACTTCGCCGCCCTTGGTATCAACGACGATACAGTCATCTATTTTGGGTTCTTCGAGCGGGCATTGGGAGAACACGGCAAACGGTCCCTGTGGGTGATGGATCGTTTGCGCTCGCGCCGGCGGTGCGTCGATCGGCAGGGCGAGCGCGGCCAGCGCCACAGCAAGCACCAGGGACGAAAAGCGCTGCTTCACTCGACCGGCGGGCCGCGCGGTCATCACGTGGACACCCAACGCGCCAGCGGTCCACCGACGAGCCTCGCGATGAAACTCGAATACGGCGTTTCGAATGTATGAAACATATTCATCAAGGCATGTACCCAGAGCACAGCGAGCGGGCGACGCGCAACTCGAACCCGCCCGACGCCTGAATATTTATCACCCGACCGTGCCGGCGCGATGCGCCGATGTGGCGCAGAGGGCCGTGACCGATGCACCGCTTCGCTCATCGTCACCGGCCGTCACCCCCAGCTCCTCCAGCCGCAGCACCACCTCCAGCTCGGCATGGCACGATCGCAGCTGGCGGCCCAGCCTGCTCTCAATCGCCCGCAGCCGGCGTTCGACGGTGTGGCGATCGATCTTGAGCTTGGCTGCCGCCGTCGCCGCATTGCAGCCCGCCGAGAAGTAGGCCCGCAGCGTCTCGCGCGCCACCGGCGTGCCAAGCGACGGGAGGTAGATGGCGACCAGCGACCGCGCCAGCGACTGGTTTTGCAGCACCAGCGCCACGAGGGCGTGCTCGGCGAAGCGCACCAGAGGCGCCGGCCGGCGCAGAGCGACCAGCAACGCCGCCTGGGCTTCTTGGTGGCTCAGGCGCCAGCCGGACACCCCTCTCCGCGGCTCACCCAGCACCAGCGACACGTCCCCGTGTCCGGCGACCGAGAGAGCCCGCTCCACCCGCGCCATCTCCAGCTCCTGACGCCCACCGATCCACGCCCAGACGGAGCTCTCGCCGGTTGACACGCACAGCAGCTGACGCCGCAGCTCGTCGGCGAGGCCGCGCACGATCCTCTTTGCCCGCGGCCCGTTGGCGATGATGCCCAGATGCCACGCGTCGTCCAGCTCGTAGTCGAGCTCCGAGGTGTCGGGACGCTCGCCGGCAAGCAGCCGCTGCACCAGCTCGGCATGACACTCCTCGCGCGAGCGTTCGATCCGTTCGCGCTCCTGCTTGTGCTCGTGGGCGATCGTGGTCATCAGGCGCTCCAGCACAGCCTCCTGCGTCGTACGCAGATGGCGCAGAACGGGCCCGTTGGAGGAGAGGCCGCAGCGATGGGCCTCGTCCATCACGAATGCCCCGAGCACTCTGTGACCCCCGATGTAACGCAGCAGCATCGTGTCCACGCTGATGTTCCGGCGCGCCGCGCGATGGGCCTGCGCGATCGCCACCGACGGGATCGGGGCGGGCAGCTCGGCAGGGTCTTCCATTTCAGTCAGCGAGAGGTTGACCGCCGCGGCGACCGTGGCGCGAAGCCCGGTCTCATAGTCGGCGTCTTCGCCGGATACCGGCGTGAACATGCCGCTGACGCGGGCGAAGATCGCATCCTCGATCTCCCGTTCGCGAGCTCGCAGCCGCCCGATCAGACTAGTGCGCGCCTGCTCGAGCGCCGCGCCGTCGCCGCGTTCCCTGACCGCCCCGGCCCTCACCCTCAGCGAGACCGCGTCCTGAACACCGCTGCCCACTGGCTTCCTCCGTTCTCCGCTAGACCCCAATGCCCCATTCGATTAATCCGGACGGCGCTTGGTATTGTGGTTCGACTGCAACAGTCCGTCAACTCACAGATAAAAAAATCTGGAAAGCGACCGTTGCGTTGAATAGGTTGAATGAAAAGATGACAAAGCGCTTCACTTGAATGCTGGCTGTATGGCCAGCCAATGCAAACGCTCGGAGCGGCCGCACGACGAACCTCACGCCCGAGATCCACACGCGCGACCGAACCGACGCGCGGCGGCAGCGCTTGGCCGCGGGCGCGCAGCCCCCAGGTCGGCAGACGGGAGGTCGCGCGGAGCTGTATTGTCAGCGACGCCACCATCACGAACGGAGGTCGGCCGCCGATGCCGCCGCTGATCACCCCCGAGGAAGCCCTGCGATTGGGCGAGATCGAGGACCACGCCGAGATCGAGGCGCTCGTGGAGCGCGCCTGGGAGGCGCGCGTGGAGCGCTTCGGGGACTCCACGGACCTCTGCTCGCTGGTCAACGCCAAGTCGGGGGGGTGCGCCGAGGACTGCGGCTTCTGCGCGCAGTCGCGCTTCGCCGAGGCCGAGACGCCCGATGCACCCGATGATGGATCCCGAGCAGATCCTCGAACACGCCCGCGCCGCCGAGGCCGCGGGGGCGCACCGCTTCTGCATGGTCACCCAGGGCCAGGGGCTCTCCAAGCGCGACTTCGCCAAGATCCTCGAGGGCGCGCGCCTGGTGGCCGAGCACACCAACCTCAAGCGCTGCGCCTCGGTCGGGCACATGTCCACCGAGCGCGCCAAGGCGCTCCGAGAGGCGGGGATCCAGCGCGTGCACCACAACGTGGAGACCGCCTCCAGCTACTACGACGAGGTCTCGACCACGGTGCGCTACGAGGGGCGCCTGCGCACGATCAAGGCCGTGCGCGAGGCGGGGCTGGAGACGTGCGTCGGCGGCATCCTCAACCTCGGCGAGAGCCGCGCGCAGCGCGTGGAGATGGCGTTCGAGCTCGCGGCGATCGACCCCACGAGCGTCCCGATCAACCTGCTCAACCCTCGCCCCGGCACGAAGTTCGGGGACCGCGAATTGATGGACCCGTGGGAGGCGGTGAAGTGGATCGCGATCTTCCGCCTGATCCTCCCCGAAGCGCTGTTCCGCGTATGCGGAGGCCGCGTGGAGAACTTCGGCGAGCTGCAGCCGCTGGCCGTCAAGGCGGGGCTGAACGGGGTGATGATGGGCAACTTTCTCACCACGCTCGGCGCCGAGCCCGAGCAGGATCGCGCGATGTTCGAGGAGCTCGGCCTCAACGTCGCCCGCCAGCCCGACAACGGCGCCAACCCGCGACCGGACAACCGTGCGGGGTGGCTGGAGGGCGAGACGCCAGACGTCGTAGAGGAGCACCTCGGTGCGACGGCGCCCACCGAGCGGATCGACCTCAACGTGCGGCTGTGGGACCCCTCCGCGCAGCTGCGTTATCGCGCGAAGCGCAAGGTGCCCGCACGCCCCGACGGGGCCCCCAACGCCATGCCATCCGGTTGGGCTGAAGCGTCATCCACGCCGACCGAGCTTCAGGACCCGTCCTCCACGATGGTGGGGGCGAGCTGAGGGGATTGCCGATCGGGGCTCGAGACTTTGCTGGATGGGCTCGATGGAGCGATGATGGTGTGGTGAGCGCGGGAGAGATCGAGCAGCGACTGGCGGAGATCGAGCGGCTGGGGCTGAGCCGCCGGCTGCGCCTGATCTCCGGCGCGCAGGGGCCGCGCGTGCTGCTCGACGGCCGCCCCGTGCTGCTGCTGTGCTCCAACAACTACCTTGGCCTCGCCGACCATCCGCGCGTGCGCGAGGCCGCCGCCGAGGCCGCGCTGCGCTGGGGCGTGGGCGCCGGCGCCTCACGGCTGGTGTCGGGCACGATGACCGTCCATCGCCGCTTGGAGGAGCGCCTGGCGGCGTTCAAGGGCAGCGAGGCGTGCGTGCTGTTCGGCTCGGGCTACCTCGCCAACCTCGGTGCGATCGGCGCCCTTGCCGGGCCCGGTGACGCGGTGTTCTCCGACGAGCTCAACCACGCCTCGATCGTCGACGGCTGCCGCTGCTCGCGCGCGCAGGTGCACGTCTACCGCCACCTCGACGCCGAGCACCTCGGACTGGAGCCTGCGCCGCCACGGCGGCGAAGGACGGCGGCTGATCGCCACCGACTCCGTCTTTTCGATGGATGGCGACGTGGCGCCACTTGCGGAGATCGTCCAGCTCGCCCGCCGCCACCGCGCGCGCGTGATGGTCGACGAGGCGCACGCGACCGGTGCGCTCGGGCCAGGAGGACGGGGGGCCGTCGCACAGGCCGGGTTGGAGGGCGAGGTGGACGTGCTCGTCGGCACGCTCGGCAAGGCGCTCGGCGCTTACGGCGCGTATGTGTGCGCCAGCGAGGAGATGGTGCGCTACCTGATCAATACCGCGCGTCCGCTGATCTTCTCCACCGCCCCCGCCCCCCCAGCGGTCGCGGGTGCGCTGGCGGCCCTCGATCTGATCGAGCACGACCCCACTCACGTTCAGCGGCTGCGCTCGCTCGCGCGCACCCTGCGCGCGGCGCTCGCCGCCGAGGGCTTCGACGTGCCGGAGAGCGAGATGCACATCGTGCCACTGCGTGTCGGCGACGAGCGCGACGCGCTGGCGCTCTGCCAGGGCGCGCTGGAGCACGGCGTGTTCGCGCAGGCGATCCGCGCCCCCTCGGTGCCGGCGGGCAGCGCCCGGCTGCGCCTCACCGCGATGGCCTCCCACACCCCTGCCGAGCTGCGCCGCGCCGCACATGTGCTGCGCGAGGCCGCGCGCGCGTTGGGGTTGGATCCCGCCACGATCGGTGCGCCGGCAGCGCGCGAGGGCTCCCTCATCCGCGCGGCGTAGTGCCGCGGTGCGCGGGCTGTTCGTCACAGGGACGGGCACCGGCGTCGGCAAGACCGTGCTCTCCGCCGCGCTGCTCGCGGCGCTCTCCGCCGCGGGTGAGCGGGTAAGCACGCACAAGCCAGTGGTCACCGGGGTGGACGACCCGCCCGGAGAGTGGCCCCCCGACCACGAGTTGCTGGCACGCGTCGCCAGGATGACGCCCGCGCAGGTCGCGCCGCTGCGCTACGGGCCCGCGGTCTCTCCCCATCTAGCCGCCGAGCTGGCGGGCGAGCGCGTCGACCCCGAGCGGATCGCGGCAACCGCGCACGACGCGCTGCGAAGCGCCGACGAGCAGGGGGCCGTGCTGATCATCGAGGGGGTCGGCGGGCTGTTGGTGCCGCTCGCCGAGGGCTTCACCGTGCGCGATCTCGCGTCGCGGCTGGGGCTGGGGCTGCTGATCGCCGCGTCCCCCGGCCTCGGAACGATCAACCACACGTTACTCACCCTGGAGTCCGCACGCACCGCGGGGCTCGAGGTGCGTGCGGTCGTGCTCACGCCCTGGCCGGAGTTGCCCGATGCGATGGAAGAGTCCAATCGCGCCACGATCGCTCGGCGCGGCGATGTCGAAGTGGCAACCCTCCCCCGCGTGCTCAGCGCCGAGCTGGCCGCGCTCGCCGATGCCGGGGCGCGGTTGCCGTGGCCACGGTGGCTACCACAGCCTCGGTGACCGCCGCCAGGTCCTCATCGGAGATCACGTACGGGGGCATCGTGTAGACGAGATCGCGGAAGGGGCGCAGCCAAACGCCGCGCTCGACCGCCGCCGCGGTGGCGCTCGCCACGTCAACCTCCTCCTCCAGCTGCACCACCCCGATCGCGCCGAGCACACGCACGTTCGCCACACCAGACAGCTCGCGCGCGGGCTGTAGACCCACGCGCAGGCCCTGTTCGATGCGCTTTACCTGCGTCCTCCACGTTTCTGAGGCGAGCAAGTCGAGCGAGGCGAGCGCCACCGCACAGGCGAGTGGGTTGGCCATATATGTCGGGCCGTGCATCAACCCGCCGCCCTCGCCTTCCGAGATCGCGCTTGCGACATCAGGGGTGCAGAGCGTCGCCGCGAGCGTCATATAACCGCCCGTGAGCGCCTTGCCCACGCACATCACGTCGGGACTGATACCTGCGTGCTCACACGCGAACAGCGCTCCCGTGCGGCCGAAGCCCGTGGCGATCTCGTCCGCCACCAGCAGCATTCCATGCTCGTCACACACCTCGCGCAGCAGCCTCACGCAGGCGGGGGAGTGGAAGCGCATCCCGCCCGCCCCCTGGGCGACCGGCTCGACGATCGCTCCTGCCAGCTCGTGGCGGTGAAGGCCCGCCAGCTCGCGCACCTGCGCGGCCCACTGCTCCCAGCGCTCGTCCTGGGGACCGTCGAAGCCGTCGGGGGGACGGTCGGCGAAGACGTGTGCGGGGAGGATCCCCGTGAACAGGCTGTGCATCCCCCCCACCGGATCGCACACCGCCATCGCGCCGAACGTGTCGCCGTGATAGCCGCCCCGCACCGTCAGCAGTCGGCTGCGCTCTGGGCGGCCCGCGGCACGCTGGTACTGCAGGCACATCTTGATCGCCACCTCCACCGCCACCGAGCCCGAGTCGGCGAAGAACACCCGCTCGAGGCCTGGCGGTGCGATCTGCACGAGGCGTTCCGCCAAGCGCACCGCCGGCTCGTGCGTGAGGCCGCCGAACATCACGTGCGCCATCCGCCCCAGCTGGTCTGTGATCGCCTCGTCCAGCGCGGGATGTCGGTAGCCGTGCACCGCACACCACCACGACGACATCCCGTCGATCAGCTCCCGCCCGTCGGCGAGGCGCAGCCGCACCCCCTCCGCTGAGACGACCGGCAGCGCGTCGTTCGCCGCCGGCAGGCCGCCGTAGGGGTGCCACACGTGCTCGCGGTCCTGTGCGAGCAGGCACCTCCACTCGTCGGGGCCAGCGGGCGATTCCTCCGAGAGGGTCGTTTTGTCTGAAAGATAGAGGGGCCCAGCTCGCCGGCCTTCGGCCGACTGCGCCACCCTCTAGTCCTCGTAGAGCGTGAAGTCGCGCTTACGGGCGCCGCACACCGGGCAGAACCACGTGTCCGGGATGTCCTCGAACGCCGTCCCCGCGGGGATCCCGCCGTCCGGGTCGCCTTCCTCGGGGTCGTAGATGTAGCCGCAGGACTCGCAGATCCAACGCTGAAGTGTTTGAGTTGTCATCCGCCCAAAGATTACCGATCGGCACGTCTCCCGGTAGGGTCAACGGATGAGCACCCCGCCCATCGACGAGCGCTCCGGCCCCGGCCAGGAGTACAACCCCGGGCCGCCCACACACCCGCGGCAGGCGGCCACGGTGATCCTGCTGCGCGGTGACACCGACGGGCTCGAGCTGCTGCTGGTCAAGCGCAACCCAGCCGCGCGGTTCATGGGCGGGGTATGGGTGTTTCCCGGTGGCGCCGTGGAGCAGGCCGAGGGCGATGACGACCGTGCCCATCGCGCCGCCGCGGTGCGCGAGCTACGCGAGGAGGCCGGCGTCGAGCTGCCCGACCCCACCGAGCTCGTCAAGTTCTCGCGCTGGATCACCCCGGCGCAGGTGCGTACGCGCTTCGACACGCACTTCTTTCTCGCCCCGCTGCCTCCCGGCCAGGAGCCGCGCGTCGACGGCGAGGAGTGCGTCGAGCTCGGCTGGTTCACGCCCCCCGGCGCGCTCGAGGCGCATCGCACAGGCGAGATCCTGCTGGTGTTCCCCACGATCAAGCACCTCGAGCAGCTCTCCCCGTTCGCTTCCGCCGCGGAGCTGCTCGCGTACGCGCGCGGGCGCACCGTGGAGGCGGTCCAGCCGCACGTCGTCCTCGATGGCGAGGTCGCGCGCGTGCTGCTCCCCGGCGAGCCCGGGTATTAGCTTTCCTGCTGCTGTTGCTGCGCCGCGATCACGTGCGTGACCGCGTTGATCAGCGCGAGGTGCGTAAACGCCTGCGGGTAGTTGCCCAGCAGCCGCCCCGACGAGGCCTCCAGCTCCTCCGCGTACAGCTGCATCGGGGAGGCGTACGTCAGCAGCCGTTCGCACAGCTGCACCGCTTCGCGGCACTCGCCGCTCTCCGCCAGCGCCGACACCAGCCAGAAGGAGCAGATCAGGAAGGTCCCCTCCTCGCCGTGCTGCCCGTCGTCGGTCTCGTCGGTGCGGTAGCGCATCACCAGGCCGTTCTCGGTCAGCTCCTGTTTGATCGCCTGCACCGTCGCGCACACGCGCTCGTCTCTGGGCGGCAGGAAGCGCACCAGCGGGATCAGCAGGTTGGAGGCGTCCAACGCGTCGGTGTCGTAGTGCTGGCGGAACACGCCCCGCTCGTCGACGCCCCTGTCGAGGATCTCCGCTTTGATCTCGTCCGCCAGCGCCTGGAAGTGGCTGGCGTGCTCATCCTCGCCGCGCCGTTCCGCCAGGCGCGCGCCGCGGTCGGTCGCCACCCAGCACATCAGCTTCGAGGAGACGTAGTGGCGCGGCTCGCCCCGCGCCTCCCAGATGCCCTGGTCGGGCTCCCGCCACACCCGCTCCGCGCAGCGCACCTGATCGATCAGCACCGGCCACAGCCGCTCGGGGATGTGGTCGCGCTTCTTGGAGTGTAGGTACACCGAGTCCAGCACCGCCCCATACACGTCGTTCTGGCGCTGGTTGTAGGCGCCATTGCCCACCCTCACCGGGCGCGCGTTCTCGTAGCCCTTGAGGTGATCGAGCGTGCGCTCCTCCAGCTGCTTGTCGCCCTTGATCCCGTACATGATCTGCAGCGACCCGTCCTCGTTGCGCTCCAGGTCGGCGACGTACTGCACGAAGTCATCCGCCTCCCAGTCCAGCCCCAGCGCGTGCAGCCCCCACAGGGTGAACGTGGCATCGCGCATCCAGCAGTAGCGATAGTCCCAGTTGCGCGATCCTCCGGGGGTCTCCGGCAGCGAGGTCGTCGGCGCCGCGACCAGCGCGCCGGTGGGCATGAACGTGAGCCCCTTCAGCACCAGCGCTGAGCGCTCCAGGTGCACCCGCCAGGGGTGGTCGGGGTAGGTACCTTCCGCCAGCCAAGTGCGCCAGAAGTGGGTGGTGCGCTTCAGGTGCGCCTCCGCCTGCTCGACCGTGCGCGGTCCGCCGAGGCCCTCCGTCCACGACATCGCGCAGAAGCGCTTCTCCCCTTCGGTGAGCGTGTGGCGGGCGTGCACGCGGTTGCCCTCAATGCCCATCCGCATGTCGGAGAAGAGCCGGAACGCAGTCTTTGCGCCGTCGGTGCCGTCGCTTGCGTCGAGCGCTGGTACTACACCGCTCCCGGTGTGCCCGTCCTCGACCACGCTCCACGTCGCCATCGTCGCCCCGTAGTCCAGCATCGGCTCGCACACCATCTCCATCTGCACCTGCCCCTGCATGCATTCGATCACCCTCACCATGATGTGATCGGCGTCGTAGTCGGTCGGCGGGCGGGTGTGGCTGGAGCCCTCCTCGTTGTCGTGCCACTCCCCGATCGTCAGCGCGTCAACTACCCGCACCCACCCCTGTGGTGTCATCCAGGTCGTCTCGATCACGTTGGTCCCCGGCAGGTAGCGTCTGCCCGCCGGCACATACAGCCCATAAGGCCCCACCCGAAAGCGTCCCGCGCCGCGGTCGAGCATCGACGCGAACACGCTCGGGCTGTCGAAGTGGGGCATGCACAGCCACTCGATCGCACCATCCGACGCCAGCAGCGCGCCGGTGTGGCAGTCCGACAGGAAGCCGTAGTCCGCGATCGGCGGGAAGGGGGAGTCTTCCTGGGTCATATTCCGCGCAAACTATCGCGTCATCGCGACTCGCCCCTCAACGCTCGTTCGCTCACATCACTCGCTGGGGTTCTCGCGCGAGAGCTCTGCCCAGGAGTCGTCCTCCCACACCGCCTCGCCCCAGCGCGGACGTTCCACCCCCGCCGGCAGCGAGCCCTCTTCCTCGAGCTTGTCCAGGTGGGCGGCCAGCGTGATCGCCGCCGCTGGGCGCAGTTCCGCTGGCACGTCCCACCACGCCTTGTCCAGCAGCTCCTGCACGGTGCGGGCGCCTTCGGCCAGCGCCAGCAGCAGGCGATGCTCGCGGTCGTAGCGGTGGCCGATCGCCTCCTGCAACTTCGCGACCGGCTCCCAGATCGCGGGGCCATGACCGGGACACAGCACCTCGAGGTCGATCGTGCACAGGTGCACCAGCCCGTTTAGGTAGGCGTTGAGCGCACCTGGATAGGGGGCGATGAACGCGCTGCCTTCGCCCAGCACCGCATCGCCGGTGAAGCACACGCGGTCTGCAACCAACGCGAAGTGGTCGGGCGCATGGCCCGGCGTCGACACCGCCGTCAGCGGGCCGAAGCGAACATCGTCGGCGAGCGTCACGTCGATGCCGCTCCCGCGCGCCGCCGCCAGCGGCGCCGGGCGCAGGCCGCGCAGCACGTTGACCGACTCGATGTGGTCGGTGTGATCGTGGGTCAGCGCAATCCCACCCAATCCTCCGCGCGCATCCACCGCCGCCACCACCCGCTCGATGTGCTGCCTCAACGCCGGCCCCGGGTCGATCACGTACGCCGGATCGCGATCCACGATCCAGGTGTTGGTGCCGGACAGGGTGAGCGGCCCAGAGTTCTCGGCGCGCACGCGCAGCACGTCAAAGGCCGCCAGTCGCCGTGCTTCCGCCAGCGGATCCACCGAGAAGCCCACCTCGCCCCCGAGCGCGAGGTCGAGCTCGACGGCGGTTTCGGGCACCCACTCCGCGGCAGGCTCGATCCCCATATCCGGCTCGCCCTGGTCGGAGTCGGCCGCCGGGTCCGGATCCGCGTCGGGGTCGGAGCCTGAGGGTGAGGGAGAGCGCATGCTGTGACGTAGCTGTTCGTTTCGGTCGATGACTGTCAGCATACCCGCCGCCCTGGCGGCAAGTCCTGTCTCATTGACATCTCGCAAGGCGATCCCGCCTCATCCGCCAGGGGTGCCTATTCTCGGCGCACACAGCCTCCCAAAGAAGCTCCCTGATCCCAATCTTGCGACTTATTCGCTTTACCATAAGCAACCGCGCCCTGGCGTACAACTGTCTGCGAAAAATACGCGTTGCCCGCCGTCTTCCACACCTCAAGCCCGCGTCCCTCACGGTCGAAAGGGGCCATTATGAGCGAGGGATCGTCGTCATGGCTGTGCCCAACCGAGCTTGACCGCACGCGCGTGGTCGACGCCAACGACCGCGTGCGCATGATCCGCCTTGTCGGCGCCGGCGCGGTCGGCATCGCGCTGCTGGCCGCCGCCCCGTGGATCGGCTGGTGGACGCTCGCGTTCTTCGCGCTGTGCGCGCTCAACTTCGCCTCCGTCGAACGGCGGATGCGCACCAGCCCCCACCCCGAGCGCGTCAGCGCCACCGCGATCGTGGTCACGTTGCTGCTGATCGCCGGCGGCGTCGCCGTCAGCGGCGGCCCCTCGAGCCCCGCGCTGCCCTGGATGGTGCTCCCCGCGGCGATGGTTGCCGCACGCTTCCGTCCCACGGTCGTGGTCGTCGGGCTGGCGCTCACCGTGGTTGCGGTCCTCGCCGCCACCCTCGGCGTCGACCCCACCGCCACGATCGACGACCCCGTACGGCCGATCGCGACGCTCGCACTGCTCGCCGGGGTCGTGTCGATCGTGTGGGCGCTGCAGGCCGCCGAGCTCCACCACCGCGACGAAGCGATCCTCGACCCGCTCACCGGCCTGCTCAACCGCCACGCCCTGATCCCCCGCTTCACCGAGATCTCCCACCAGGCGCGCCTCACCCACCAGCCGGTGTGCATGCTGCTGTGCGACGTTGACGCCTTCAAGCAGGTCAACGACCACCACGGCCACGACCGTGGCGACGCGGTGCTGCGTGACGTCGCCTACGAGCTGCGCAAGCGGCTGCGCTCCTTCGAGCTCGCCTACCGCCTCGGGGGCGAGGAGTTCCTGATCCTGCTGCCCGGCGTCTCGCACACCGAAGGTCTCGAGATCGCCGAGCGGCTGCGCGCGGCGATCGCACAGGCTCACCCGACAGGCATCCCCGTCACGATCTCGCTCGGCCTCTCCGCCGCCAGCGGCGAGGCGGTCGTCTACGAGACGCTGTTCAAGGCCGCCGACGAGGCCCTCTACGAGGCCAAGCGTGCGGGGCGCAACCGCATCGCGGCCGCCCCCGTTGCCCCAGCCGTCGGCGAGCAGCAGCCGAGTCTCGACGCGGTGGTCGGCGAACAGCTCACGGCCCCCGCGTTGCTGGCCGAAACGGGGATGCTGGCCTAGAGCCAGCGTCTCCCGGCTTCGGTCGAAACGGGGATGCTGGCCTAGAGCCAGCGTCTCCCGGCTTCGGTCGAAACGGGGATGCTGGCCTAAAGCCAGCGTCTCCCGGCTTCGGTCTGTCGACCCGGCGCCCCTCGGCGCGCGGGCCAGCGCGGGCTTGGTTGTACTAGCCTACGCGGCTGCCGTGATCAAGCAGCTCGACCCCCAAGCCCAGGTGTTGCTGGACGTGATACGCGCCGTGGGGGCGCCGGCGCTCAACACGCTGTCCGTGGAGCAGGCCCGGCCACAGGCGCGCGCAGCGCTGCTCACGCGGGGCCAGCCGCTCCCGCTGCACCACGTCGAGGACCTGAGCCTGCCTTCCCCGCACGGGGCGCTGCCGATGCGCCTCTACCGACCGGGCCCCGGCGTGCTGCCGATCGCGCTCTTTCTCCACGGCGGTGGATGGGTGCTCAACGATCTGGACACCCACGACCGTCTCTGCCGCCGCATCGCCCGCCGCTCCGGGTGGATGATCGCCGCGCTCGACTACCGCCTGGCACCCGAGCATCGGCATCCGGCGGCGATCGAGGACGCCCGCTTCGCGTACGGTTGGCTGCTCGAGAACGCGGCTCAACTGAACGGCGACGCCTCGCTGATCGCGGCAATCGGAGAGAGCGCCGGCGGAGCCATCGTGGCCTCGCTCACCCTGCAGCTGCGAGACGCCGGCGCCCCGCAGCCGGCGTTCCAGATTCTGGCCTATCCGTGCGTGGACCTCCCCGGCCGCTGGCCCTCGCACGCGGAGCGGGGCAGCGGTTACACGCTCGACAGCGGGCTCCTGCAGTGGTCGATCGATCTGTACCTTCCGCTGGACTTCGACCCTGCCGACCCCTACCGAGATCCCTACCTCTGCCCGCTCGCGGCGTCGGACCTCAGTGGGCTTCCGCCCGCGCTGGTGATGACCGCGGAGTTCGACCCCGTGCGTGACGAGGGCATCGCCTACGCCGGGCGGTTGACGGCCGCCGGCGTGCCGGTCGAACACGTGCACGCCGAGGACCAGATGCATGGCTTCCTGGTGGTCGATCGTGCGGTCGCGCGCGCGGGTGAGCTAATCGACCGTCTCGCCGACGCCCTCGCCGCGCGGTCTGGGCCGGCTGCCCGGGCTGCCGACTAGCGTCTCGCCCAAATCCTGCGCGCGCATGGTCGCAGGACATGGAGGTCCCGCGACCACCACTCGGGATGCCGACCCCTCACGCGGACGATCCCCGACCATCCCCGATGCACCCAGCGGCCCTCACTCGACCCATTCGCAGGTTGTCGAGAATTGATTCCTAGCTTCGTCATACCCGTGAACGCGCCATCCTGGGCGCAACGAACAAGGAGGAGCCATGAGGTTCATGTTGCTGCAGAACTACGCAGGCGGGGCTGGGTGCACGGTGCCGATGGGCGAGTGGGCCCCCGAGGAGGTCCAGGCGCACATCGAATACCAGCGAGCCGTCAACCGGGAGCTCACCGAGCGCGGAGAGCTCGTGGACGCGCAGGCGCTCACCGTGCCATCGCTCGCCAAATTCGTGATCCACAACGGCATCGGCGCACCCGCTGTCACTGACGGTCCGTTTCCGGAGTCCAAGGAGCTGCTCGCCGGCTACCGTATCGTGGACGTGGAATCCCCCGAGCGCGCGATCGAGATCGCCGCGCTCCTCTCCGCCGCGCCGGCGCGGGGTGGTGTTCCGATCCAGCAGCCGATCGAGGTGCGCGAGGTGATGGAGGCTCCGAGCTGAGGGTGGCAGCGCGACGACGCCGAGCGATGGGATGCGGCCGCTGAAGGCGCAGCACCTCATTCACAACGGCGCGTGATTGAACCACCGACCAACGGGTAGCTGAGCACCATGACAATGGGAACTTCGATATTTCTGATCGCCGTGGGCGCGATCCTGCGCTATGCGGTCACCGCCACCGTCTCCGGAGTCTCGCTGACGACCGTCGGCCTGATCCTGATGATCGTCGGGATCTTGGGGCTGGTGCTGTCGCTCTTCTACGTGCTCGCTTGGAGCCCGCGCCGGGGCCAGGTCGTGCGTGATCGCGTGATCGAGCGCGATCCCTACAAATAGGGTGCGGCACCACAGATGGGTGTGCCAGCGCGCTGTGACAATCCAGCCACCAGATGCATAACTCTCGGCGTTCGGGGTAGGAAGCCCTCGACCGCCAACGACAACTCTTTGCCAAGCCACTCCTCGCGGCCCAGTGCCGTGAGCGAGCACCGAGGGAGGAGAAACGATGAGCTCAGTCGCAACATTCCCATCCCCCAAACCTACGGTCCGCAGCCCAGAAGGCGACAACATCAACGAGCTGTTCGCCCGCTGGCAGCAGCACGGTGATGAGGCCGCACGCGAGGCATTGGTGCGGCGCTACCTACCGCTCGCCAATCGCTTGGCGCGGCGCTACCTGCGCTCCTCGGAGCCATTCGAGGATCTGCGGCAGGTCGCGTCGCTGGGGCTGCTGAAGGCGCTCGACCGCTTCGACCCCTCCAGGGGCCGTCCCTTCCAGTCGTTCGCGGTGCCGACGATGCTGGGCGAGATGCGCCGCCACTTCCGCGACTCGGGCTGGTCGGTGCACGTCCCACGTGGTGCACAGGAGCGCGCGCTGAAGGTGCGCGACGCCCAGGAGGCATTCGCCAACGAACACGGCCACGCCCCGACGGTCAACCAGCTCGCCGTGTATCTGGAGCTCGGCGCCGAGGAGGTGATCGACGCGCTGGTTGCCATGCAGGGATACAAGACACTGTCGCTGGACGCGCCTCGCCCGGGAGAGCAGCAAGACAATCCGTCGATGAGCTACGGCGACTCCGTCGGGGAGGAGGACGAGCGCTACGAGCTCGTCGAGCTGGACGCCACCGTCACCCCGGTGCTCGATCGCATTCCCGCGCGCGAGCGCCGCATCCTGCACATGCGCTTCGTCGACGATCTCACTCAGACCGAGATCGCGTCCCGCGTGGGCATCTCGCAGATGCAGGTCTCGCGCCTGCTGCGCCGCTCGCTCGATGAGCTGCGTGCCCTGACCGGCGAGCGGCAGTAGGTTGATCGCAAGGAAGCGACATCTGCCCGGGCACGGATATCGTCGTCAACTACGGTCGATCGAGCGAGATGCCGTGCGACCGCGCGGTTCTGCTGAGCGGTCGATCGATCAGCGGTCGATCCGAACGAGCGCCCCGCCGCTGATGCCCGAACGAGCGAACGTCCGTCTGCAACTGGCCAACCGGCCGGAGAACGTGATGCTCGTGCGAGAGGTGCTGACAGGGGTCGCGGGTGCGCTCGCGCTCGACCGCAGCGACCTGATCGACATTCACACCGCTGTCACCGAGGCGTGCAACAACGTCGTCCAGCACGCCTACGGCGGCGAGGAAGGGCCGCTCGAAGTGGTCGTGGAACTGGCGCTCAATGCGGTCGTGGTGGTGGTACGCGATTGGGGCGTGGGCATCCCGGCGCCACACGGCGGCACAGCGCACGAGACCGGCCCCGGGATCGGCCTGACGGCGATCCACGCGCTCACCCACCGCCTCGATCTGCGGCGCCCCGCTGACGGCGGCACCGGGGTCGCGATGGAGTTCGCCACTTTGGGAGCACGCACGCCGCAGCCGCTCGGTGAGCCGGAGCTCGCGCTGCCTCCCATCGCGTCCACCGTGCGCGCCCCCACGATCACGCTCACGGTCACGCCCGGCGATCTGGCACGCACCGTCCTGCCCCGTCTGATGTGCGGCCTGGCGGCACGCGCCCACTTCTCCACCGACCGGCTCTCCGATGTCCACCTCCTCGCCGATGCCCTCGGAGCAAGCGACGGTGTAGCGCCGCTTCTGCGGACCGTCGCTGGCGTCGAACCACACGCGCTGGAGCTGCGCGTGGGGCCACTGGAGCTGGGGCGAGGAGAGCGCCTGGTGGCCGATTCCTCGTTCGACGGGTTGGGCTCGGTGATCACAAAGCTGGTCGACCGCTGCCAGGTCGAGAGCGTGGGGTCTTACGAGGTGCTTGCGTTGCGGTTGACGGACGAGCGCGAGGGCGATGCAGACGCCGCTCGCCGCTAAGTACCGCGCTCTTCCATGTTCGCGCCAAATCCCGTCCCTCCGCCCAAATCCGGCAGGCTCTGAGTAACACCGAGCACCGCGGCAAAGAGATCCCCATCGCGCTCCACGCGACGCAGCAGCTCCTTCGGCGCCAGGCTCAGCTGTTGGTCGAAACGGGGATGCTGGTCTAGACGGGGACCGATTGGGGAGACTCTCGCTCCGCCGAAGCCGGGAGACGCTCGCTTTTGGCGAGCATCCCCGTTTCGGCCAGCATCCCCAAATCGGCCAGCGTCGGAGGCGCGTGTCTCCCGGCTTCGGTCGCGGCCGCGTCGGCGGCGCGATCCGAGCCCCACCTCCTCCCAATCCAAAGGCGTGGAGATCAGGGGAGTGGCGGTAGCCCGCAGCGAATACACCGACACCGTTGTCTTGTGCGGGTCGTTCTGGCTCCAGTCGATCAACACCCTGCCGGGGCGCAGGCTCTTGGTCATGCGCGAGACGATCAGCTTGGGGTGCTGCTTCTCCAACAGCTCAGCCACAGCGCGGGCGAATGGCTTGGTTTGCTCGTATGAGGTCGCGGTGTTGAGCGGCACGTACACCTGCAAACCCTTCAACCCGGAGGTCTTCACCAACGACCGCAACCCGAAGGCGTCGAAGATCTCCTTGATCGACAGCGCCACGCGGCAGCACTCGCGCACGCCGGCGGGCTCGCCCGGGTCGAGGTCGAACACGAGCATCGTCGGGGCCTCCTGCGCGGGCGCCCGCGCGAGGCTGGGGTGCAGCTCGATCGCGGCGAGGTTGGCAACCCAGATCAGCGTCGGCAGGTCTTCGACCAGGCAGTAGTCGATCGTCCCCTCCTGGCGCCCGCTCCATACCGGCGCGGTCTTCACCCATTCGGGGCGGTGGGTGGGACAGCGCTTCTCATAGAAATACGGCTCCTTCACCCCATCCGGGTAGCGCTTGAGCGTCACCGGGCGCCCCGCCAGATGTGGCAACAGAAATGGGGCGACCGCAGCGTAGTAGTCAATCAGCTCGCCCTTGGTGAAACCGGTGTCCGGGTAGAGCACCTTGTCGCGATTCGACAATCGCAGCCGCCTGCCCTCCACCTCGATCTCGACATGGCGCTTGGTGGTGTGGACGATCTCGTAGGGAAGATCCGCCGCGTCGCCCGCGGTCGCACGAGCGAGGACACCCCGCGCGGGCCGGACCGCGTGCTCCGCGCTCTCGCCGGTGGTGACGTCCCGCCCCGGCGCATCCGTGCCCTCCGCGAACTCGAGCATCACCTCCGCCGCCGGCTTGTCGGTGCGCAAGCCCTTATAGGAGGAGTGGCGCAGGATGCGATCGCGCGTCCAGCGTGAGAACTCGATCTCGGCAACCAGCTCGGGCTCCACAAAGCGCGCCTCCCGCGGCGGCTGGACGCCCTGCTTGACGAACGGGCTGCCGCGGCGGCTGCGCGCCGCGAGCTCCTCCGCCAGGCGGCGCAGCTCGGGCTCGTCGAAGCCGGTGCCCACACGGCCGGCGTAGCGCAACCCTTGGCCGTCGTTCTCGTGGTAGCCCACCAGCAGCGCGCCGAGCTGCCCAGAGCGCCCCTCCTTGCCCGGCAGCCAGCCGCCGATCACGAGCTCCTGGCGGTGGACGTTCTTGATCTTCACCCACTCCCCACTGCGCTCGCCGGGGCGATAGGGCGAGTCGAGGTGCTTGGCGATCATCCCCTCCAACCCCTGCTCGGCGGTCGCCGCCAGCAGCTCGGCGCCGCCGCTCAAGCGCTGGGCGGGAACTTGCCAAGCCGGGCCCTTCAGCCGCAGGCCCTCTAGTAACTCGCGCCGCTGGCGGTAGGGCAGCTCGATGGTCTGATGGCCGTCGAGATAAAGCAGATCGAAGATCGCGTACGTCACCGGTATCTCGCGTGCGGCGCGCGCGATCGCGCTCTCTGACGTCAGGTGCATCCGTTTCTGCAACCGCTCGAAGCTCGGCAGCCCGCGCCCATCGAAGGCGACAATCTCCCCGTCGAGCACCGCTTCGTGCCTGCCCAGCTGGCGCCCCAACGCATGCAGCTCGGGGTAGCGGGCGCCGATCTCTTTGCGGTTGCGGCTCTCCACCCGCATGGGCGCCCGATGACCCGAGCGCCAGTAGAGGAGCGCTCGCACCCCATCCCACTTGACCTCGAACGCCCATCCCTGCTCATCCTCCGGCAGGCGGCCGAGGCCGGCAAGCATCGGCGCGAGATGCTCGGGCATCGGCGCCCGGGGGCCGGGTATCGACGTTGAGCGCTCGAGCATCGCCGCCGAGCGCTCCGGGGTCACCACCCGCCTGTGTCTCGAGGAGTCCATGCGGTGGATCATCTCACCCTGCTGGCGGCGCCCCGCTTCCTTCGCGGCATACGGTAGGGCCGTCGCTGTAATACTTGTCGTCCGGTTGGGCAGCGGTGTCCGGTACCGCCCACAAGCCGGACCAAGTGATGGCGGGAGGATCAGACAAGGGGGAACCGATCGGCATCGACGCCGAGCCACCGAATACGGTGAATGGGGATCTGCTGATCGAGGCAGGGGCGATCCTTGCCAGCTCGCTCGACCCGACGACGACGATGGGGCAGGTCGCCCGGCTGATCGTGCCGCGGCTGGCCGACCTCTGCGTGATCGACCTACGCGACGAAGACGGCACAATCAAGGACGTGGCGGTCGTCGCCACCGAGGAAGGGCTGGCGCGAGCGCTCGAGCAGCTGCGCACGCGATATCCGCTCGACCCCGCCGGCGAGCACCCCGTGGCTCAGGTCATCCGCAGCGGCGAGCCGGTACTCCTGGCGGAGATGACGGACGCGCTGTTGCGCTCGTTCGCGCAGGGATCCGAGCACGCGAGGTTCATGATCGAGAACGGCTATCGCTCGGCAGTCGTCGCCCCGATGGTCGCACGCGAGCGCACGCTCGGAGCGCTGTCCACACTGCGGCTGGGCGAGAGCCAGCGTTACGGGATCCAGGAGCGGGATCTGGTCGCCGAGCTCGCTCTACGGGCGGCGCTGGCGATCGACAACGCCCAGCTGTACTCCGACCTGCAGCGTCTCGAGCGGCGTCTGGAGTCGGTACTCGCAAATCTCGCGGAGGCGATCACCGTGGTCGACAGCCGCGGTCAGATGGTATTCGCCAACCAGGCCGCCGCCGACCTGCTGGGATTCCTCACGCCCGGCGAGCTGACGCGCGCCCGCCCGGGAACGGTCATGCCCCGCTTCATCGTGCAGGACGAGCAGGGCAGCGAGCTCGACCTGGAGAGCATGCCCGCGAGGCGGCTGTTCAGGGGCGAGGAGCCCGAGCCGCTGCTGGTGAGAAACATCGTCCGCGCCACGGGCGAGGAGCGCTGGCTGATCGTCCGCTCCTCACCGATCCCCGATCCGGAGACCGGTCGCATCGGCTACGCGGTCAACGTCTTCGAGAACATCACCGAGGTCAAGCGCGCGCAGCTCGGGGAGAGCTTCATGGCGGAGGCCAGCCGTGCGCTGGCATCATCGATGGACTACGGGGAGACACTGCAGCGGGTGGCGCGGCTGGCGGTGCCGCAGATCGCCGACTGGTGCGCGGTCGACCTCCTGAATGAGCATGGGACGATCGAACGGGTGGCTGTACACCACCCCGACCCGCGCAAGCTCGAGCTGGCCGCGCGCATCGACCGTGCCCACCGCCCTGCGCTCGACGAGCCGGTAGGCGTTCCCGATGTGATCCGCACGGGGGAGGCCCGCATCTACAACGACATCCAGCCCGACGCGCTCGCGGCTTACGCGCACAACTCCGAGCACCTCGAACTGCTGAGCGCGATCGGCGCCACCGCGGTGATCATCGTACCGATGATCGGTGCCACGGGGGCGCTCGGCGCGATCACGCTGGTGTCCTCGGAGTCGATGCGCCGTCTTACCGCCGCCGACCTCGGAGTCGCCGAGCGGCTGGGCCGTCGCGCTGGGACGGCTGTGGAAAACGCGCGCCTGTACACCGAGCGCACCCGTATCGCCCACACCCTCCAGCGGGCGCTGCTGCCGGAGTCGCTGCCCGAGGTGCCCCATGCCGAGATCGAGGCGCGGTACTGCGCGGCGGGCGAGCTCAACGAGGTGGGCGGCGACTTCTATGACGTGTTCGAGCACGGCGAGGACAGCTGGATGCTCGTGATCGGCGACGTCTGCGGCAAGGGCTCCCGCGCGGCCGGGGTGACGGCGCTGGCGCGGCACACCCTGCGCACCGCGTCGATGGGCGGCCAATCCTCCGCTGAGATGCTCGAGACGCTGCACCGAGCGCTGCGCCGCCAACCTCCCGGCGCAGACCTGTGCACCGCCTGCCTGGTGGTGGTGACGCCGGCCTCGGAGCGGATGCGCTTGACCGTGACGCTCGCCGGGCACCCGCCGCCGGTGCTGATCGACCCCCGGGGAGATGCGCGGCAGATCGGGCACCCCGGCACGCTGCTCGGCGTGCTCGACCCGATCAACGTCGTCGAACACGAGGAGGAGCTGCACGCCGGCGAGACGCTTCTGCTCTACACCGACGGGATCCCCGAGGCCGGCCACTCGGGCGAGGCGCTCGGCGAGCGCGGACTGATCGAGCTGTGCCGCAAGGCGCCGCGGCTCACCCTCGCGCAGCTGCTCGAGCACATCGAGCAGGTGGCGCTGGAGCACGCCGAGGGCTCGCTGCGCGACGATCTCGCGCTGCTTGGCTTGCGTATGCGCCCCGGTCCGCTGCGATAGCATGAGCGCTCGTGATCGTGGGGGAGCAGCTCACCATCGAGGTCAGGCACGAGCGGGACAGGATCGTGCTGACGCTCCACGGCGAACTCGACTTGGTCGGTGCTCCACGGCTGCAGAGCGAGATCGAAATCCACACGCTCGACGCCGCTGACATCGTTGTGCTCGACCTCGATGACGTCCAGTTCATCGACTCCGCCGGTCTGCGAGTCGTCCTCGCCGCACACGAGCGCACGACCGAGCGTGGCCAGCGGATGGCTCTCACCCCCGGCTCGCCGCAGGTTCAGCGGCTGCTGAGCATCGCTGGCGTCAGCGGGCATCTGCAGACAATCGCCTCGGCCGACGCGGCGCTCGTTTAGCGTCGCGCGCCGCTGGGGTCAGCGCCCCTCCGCCTGACGTCAGCGCTTCTTGTTCTCGACAGCGCGCTGCAACTGCGCCTTGTTCATGCCCGAGCGACCGTCGACACCAAGCTTGCGGGCCTCCTGGTAGAGCTGCTCGCGAGTGCGTCCCCGCGGCCCCGGGCGACCGGAACGCAGCCCTCCGCGCCTTCCCGAGGAGACGTCGCTCGTGGATGTACGCGAACTCGAACGCGATTCGCCGCTGCCCGCGCGCTCCTTGTTGACCGTGCGCGCCGCGATTTCCTCCGCGCGCGCCTCGGAGATGCCGCGTTCGCGCCCACTGTCCTTGATGTGCTCGTACTGGCGCTCGCGCTTGCTGCCCTTCGCGACTCCGCGTGGCGGCATCTAGACACCTCCGTTCGTCTCGCCTGGCGGCTCTTGTTGGAGAGTTACCCATGCGCACGGACTTGTAACCCGAAGACCGTCCCGGCGCGGGCCCGAACAGCTTGGTTGCGGTCGAGGCGCTCCAGCTGAGTCTCGTGGCGGTCCTCGTCATCCACGCTCTGGGAGTCCGGCATACCGATCAACGGTAGCTACATCCGGCCAGGCGAATCCGTGTCGGTCTCGCTGTTGCGGCGACGCGCGTCCATGCCCTACAGGGCACCAAGCTCGGTAGAGACCAGCGAGACCCACTCGAGTACTGGAGGAGACACAATGGGAGACCGCATACAGCGAGCCCAGGTGAATCCGTGGCAACCCGGTGCGTGAACACGATGCGTCGGGGTAGGGTTGTATAGGTAATGGGTCGGGTTCTCGTCATCGGAGGCGGACACAACGGCCTTGTGGCAGCGATCCATCTTGCTGCACACGGCCTCGACGTGAGCGTGCTCGAGCACGCACCTCAACCCGGTGGTGCGACCGTCTCCACGCAGATCACGCTCCCCGGCTTCGTACATGACCATTGCGCTGCCTTCGTGCCGATGGCCGCCGCGTCTTCGGCAATTCGAGAGCTTGACTTGGAGCGTGAGGGCCTCGGTTGGATAGATCCTCCACACGTGCTCGCGCATCCGTTCGCTGACGGCAGCGCGATTGCATTGCACCGCAGCGTGGAGGCGACGGTCGCTTCGCTCGGCCCGGCCGGCCCGGGCTGGGCGGCAGCGATGAAGCAGATGCTGCCGCTCGCAGATCCCCTCGTCCAGAGCGTACTCTCGCCGCTGCCGCCGCTCCGGCCCGCGCTGCGGCTAGCAGGAGGGCTGCGCGGCGAGCTGGTGGAGTGGACCCGTAAACTGCTCGGCTCGGTCGAAGCGCTCGGCCTTGACCTGTTTGACGGCGACCAGCGCGCCACAGCGTGGCTCTCGGGCTCTGCGCAGCACTCCGGCCTGCCTCCCTCCACCACGCTCAGCGGTGCGTTCGGCTTTCTCCTCCAGCTGATGGGGCACAGCCACGGCTGGCCGCTGCCACGGGGAGGGATGGGCGAGCTCGCGAAGGCGCTCCTGCGGCGCGCAGAGAGAGAGGGCGTGAGGATCCGCTGCTCGGCGACAGTCCGCCAGCTGCTTGTGAGCAGCGGTCGGGTGGCCGGTGTACGACTCGCGGATGGCGAGCAGATCGCGGCCGAGGCAGTCATCTCGACTGTCAGTGCAGGCGTTCTCGCGCTACTGGTGCCGGACACCGCGCTGCCGCACGGCCTGGAGCGCCGGCTACGACGCTGGAGGTACGGAACAGGTGCGTTCAAGCTCGACTACGCGCTTTCGGCGCCAGTGCCCTGGGCTGCCGCAGAGGCCCGCGAGGCGGCCGTCGTCCACGTCGGCGGCGAGCTGCACGAGCTGACCGCAGCCGCCCAGGCTGGCGCTCGCGGCGAGCTGCCGCCACGACCGGCGCTCGTCGTCGGACAGCAATCGCTGTATGACTCCTCGCGTGCGCCCGCAGGCGGGCACACCCTCTATGTCTACGCACACGTGCCTCCCAAGCACAGCGAGGGCGACGAGTACGTCGCCGAGTTGATCGAGAAACAGCTCGAGCGTTTCGCGCCCGGCTTCGGGGGAGTGGTGCAGGCACGGGCGATGCGCACCTTGGCGCAGACCGAGCGGGAGAACCCCAGTCTCGTCGGCGGGGATCTCGGCGGCGGCTCCTACGAGCTCGATCAGCAGCTCGTCTTTCGCCCCACCCCGCAGCTCTCGCGCTACCGGACGCCGCTAAGAGGGCTCTTCGTCGCTGGCGCATCCACGCATCCGGGCGGCGCAGTGCATGGCATCAGCGGCCGTGGGGCAGCACGCGCGCTGCTGCGTGAGAGCCGGCTGTTGCCGTGGCGCCGGACCCCTGTGCGCGGCGGACGCTAGCTCGCCGCCGGGCCGCTACGGCCCGTGACGTGGCCCTCGGCGCCGCTGTCACGCGGCGGCAGAAAGCCGCTGGGGATCGGCTCGACCCCCTCCGACAGGGCTCTCAGTCGCCGGAGGGACGCGTTGTTACGCAGTCGCACCAGGGGATCGGTGAGGGAGTTGAAGAGAAGCCGGCTTCGCGCATCGGCGGCGATCTCGTCCATGCTCACGTGCGTGCCTCTGCCGATCGGCTGCAGCCGCAGCGTCACGTCAGCCCTCGAAAGCGGACGAGCCTTGACGAGCAGTCTCAGCAGCCGAGGCGCCTCGCACTCCATCACCTGGGAGTGATCGGAGAGCATGATCGGCCAGATCCCGACCGTGTGATCGAAACTGGTCCCCACCGCGGGCCAGTCCGGGTCTGCGCGCCGGATCTCCCTTGAACCGACTACCCAGCGGGCGAACGATCGCGGTTCGCAGAGCACCGCAAACACCCGTTCCGGCCGCGCGTCTATGTGTATCTCGTTGTGCGCCATATCTCCGTTATGCCCGCTGGCGTTCACCGTAAACCGTGGGCTCGGTCATGGCAGCGGCCCTGACGCTGTCCTGGCGTGCACCGCGGTGCGGGCGAGATCTCTGAGGCTGGCGCGCCTGATCTAATCGAGACTGACTTGCAATAGCAAGATCGTAGGTGTAATTTCCTCGGGAAGCCGACCCAACGGAGCGAGCGCACGCGGAAAGCACGAGAAACGCGAGGGCGAGATGGAATCGATATCTGCTGGTGCGGGAGCCGCGTCTCGCTGGCGTCGGCTCAAGGGCTCCCTGAGCGCGGGGCAGTGGCGGACGGTGGCGATGATGGCAGCCGTGGTACTGGGCCTGCACGCGCTCGGTTTCTTCCTGCTGATCGCCGTGGTCGCGCCACGCCACTACAGCCTCGGCGCGTCCGGAGCCTTCGCGGTGGGAACCGGCGTGACGGCATACACGCTCGGCCTGCGCCATGCCTTCGACGCGGATCACATCTCGGCGATCGACAACACCACACGCAAGCTGATGACCGAGGGCAAGCGGCCGATGAGCGTCGGCTTCTTCTTCTCGCTCGGGCACTCCACGATCGTCTTCGCGCTCGCGTTCCTCTTCTCGATCGGCGTCAGCGCGCTGAACGGCCAAGTGAAAGACAGCGGCAGCGAGCTCCACAACGTCACCGACTGGGTTGGCACAGGGGTCTCGGGGACATTCCTGTACGTCATCGCGGCGGTGAACGTCGTAATCCTGTGGGGCATCGTCAAGGTGTTCTTCGAGATGCGCGGCGGGACCTACGACGAGCGGGAGCTCGAGGCGCGGTTGGACTCGCGGGGCCTGATGAGCCGTGTCCTCGGGAGGTTCACGAGGACGGTCACAAAGCCATGGCAGATGTACCCCATCGGCGTGCTGTTCGGACTCGGGTTCGATACCGCCACCGAGGTCGCACTGCTGTTCCTCGCCGCCGGCGCGGCGGGCGCAGGATTGCCGTTCTACGCGATCCTTTGCCTGCCGATCCTGTTCGCCGCCGGGATGTCGCTGTTGGATACGATCGACGGCTCGTTCATGAACTTCGCCTACGGCTGGGCGTTCTCCAAGCCCGTGCGAAAGATCTTCTACAACATCACCATCACCGGGCTGTCGGTGGCCATCGCACTCGTGATCGGTACGATCGAGATCGTCGGGCTGTGCGCGCAGAAGCTGGGCGCACAGGGCTCATTTTGGGGCTGGTGGGAGAACATCGACATCAACACGCTTGGCTTCATCATCGTCGGGATGTTCATCGCCACATGGGCAGTCGCGCTGGCGATCTGGCACTTCGCCCACGTCGAGGAGCGCTGGAGCGTGCACGTCAGCGAGCACGAGGCTGAAAGCTCGATGCAATGACCATCTCCCCCGACGTCCCCCCGCTGAGCGCCGCGAGCCTCGCCGACGCGGTCGCGGCGCTGCGTGAACGGGGACTGCGGCTGTCAACCTCTCGGCGCCTGGTGCTCGAGGCGCTGTTTGCGGTGGATGGTCCAGTATCCGCCGAACACCTTGCGCACCGCTTGAACCTTGACCCGGCCTCGGTGCATCGCAATCTCGAGACGCTCGAGCGCCATGGCCTCGTGCGGCACGTTCACCTGGGCCACGGCCCCGGGCTGTACGCGCTGCTCGGTCGCGGCGAGCGCGAGTACCTGTACTGCGATCGTTGCGGTGCCGTCACGGCGTTGCCTTCCAAGGAGCTCGATCCCATCCGCAAGCGCATCAGAGAGCGATACGGGTATGAGGCACGCTTCAATCATTTCCCGATCGTCGGCATGTGTGCGACGTGCTCAGGCGCAGCCCAGCACACGCACGTCGAGCACGAGCACAGTCACGGCGACTACGTTCACTCACATCCGCACGTCCATGAGGGCCCGGATCGGCACGAGCACGATCACTGAGAAGCTTCCGCGGCGGCTGCCATCGACTCGTGATCGGGGAGCGACGTTCCGGCCAAGAAGCCGTTCTGAATGTGGTAGCCGGTGGTGAGCTCGGCGCCGCGCCGCCTCCACTCAGGCTCGACATCGAACGTGCGTCGGATCCGGCGATCGCGAAGATACTTGACCAGCGGGCCGTATGTGAGTCGCGCGGTCTTCGCATAGTGCCGCGCAGCCCTGTCGGGCTCCATGAAGGGCGTGTACTTGTCGGGGAAGCCGGGCATCGTGCACGCCATGCAGATACCGCCCACATTGGGACAGCCGCCGACGCCCCCCACCCAGCCGCGGACGGGCACGTTGCACTTCACCATCGGGCCCTTGCAGCCGAGCTTGACCAGGCAGCGGCCGTCGCCGTGGACGCTCGAGAACTGGCCGTGCTCGGCCAGGCCGGCACGATCGCAGGACTCGTGGACGGTGCGGCCGAAGATCCACTGCGGGCGCCCCTGCTCGTCGAGCTCGAGCGCCGGGCCCAAGCCCGCCAAATGGAGCACCAAGCGTAGGAGCGTCTCGGTGATGTTGTCTGGCTGCACGGGGCAGCCCGGCAGATTGACGATCGGAACACCGAGCCGGGATACCCACTTCCAGCCGAGGTAGTCGCACAGGCCCATCGCGCCCGTCGGGTTGTTGCGCATGGCGGGGATCCCGCCGTACGCGGCGCAGGTGCCGAGCGCGAGCACGGCCGCGGCCTTCGGGGCCAGGCGATCGATCCACGTGTTCGTCAGGATCGGCTGTCCGGTGGCGGTGTCCACGCCCAGGCCGGCCCAATGCCCGTCTCCGCTCACCTCCTCGTTGGGAACCGATCCCTCGAGCACGAGGATGAACGGGTCGAGCTGGCCCGCCGCGGCTCTGAACCAGGCTCGCATGAAGTCCTCGCCGGTGTCGAAGGCGAACACCGGGTTGTACAGGATGACCGGCGGCATCCCCGGTAGGCAGCCGCGCAGAAGATCCTCCAGGCTCGGGTTGGTCGCTGCGGTCATCGCGATCGAGTCGCCGTCGCAACCGAGACCGCTCGTGATCCACAGGACGTTGACGGGGCGGCGCTCCGGCAAGCGTGGAGCGGGCGGTGGTGGCCCGCTCACGGCTCGCTCATGCAATCCGACCGCTGGTGGAGCGGCGAGAGGGTTGCAGGGTCGTGAGATGGGTGCTCCCCTCGGTCAATCGCTCGAGGTGAGCGTCAAGATTGCCATGGAGATGCCAGTCCCCAGCCGTACCACTCACCAGCCCGGCATCCGCGAGCCTGCCGAGCGCGTGCGATATCGACGGTCGCTCGGCGCCCACGAGCTGGCCGAGCAGACGGTGGGTGAGGGGCAGCATCAGGCGGATTCCGCTCGGCTCCACGCGGCCCCAGCGGGCAGCCAGGTGCCAGAGAAAGAGCACCAAGCGAACTTCGAGCCTGGGTTGGCAGGAGATCGCGCGCAACATACCGAGATCCTCCGCGCCACGCTGTGACCGGCGCAGCAGCGTATGACCGATCTGCGGCCAGGGGAGCACACGCTCGGCGAACTCCGCATCGAGCAGCGCCAAGCGACAGGCGGACAGCGCGCGCCACGATGCGACTCGCTCGATCATGTCGTCCACGTCCCGGCTGGGCGGCTGCAGCAGATCGCCACTTCCCTGGAGCTGGGTGACCGTCCGGTCGACGATGCGAGTGTCGACTGCCACAAGGCCATCGAGGATCAGCAGGCCGGGCCCGTGCCCGACGGCCACAAACCAAGACTCCAGGTCACACTCGCCCGTATCCGTTTCGAGCACCCTCGCGGTCGCGAGCTGGCGCGCGGCGAAGCGCGTGCGGATATCGAGCTCCTCGGCGAGATCGTCGTCGGCGTCGAGTAGATAGGTGTAAAGCGGAGAGGACTCTGGCACTCTCGTGCGTTCGGAGCGAGCGGGCCAACGCGATGATGACCCCGGTCCGACCACATCCTGGCCTCCCGTTGACATCGCGGCGGTCCGTTGCTCCTTTCGAGTTTGACAGATTGACTTCTGCCAAGGAGAAGTCTACGCCTCTCCGTCGCGCCATGCCTCCGGCCGTCGCGCGGCCCACGCGCCAAGTCTCTTCTGTAGCTGATACCCGTGATCCGAGAGCTGTAATCCAGATTACAGCCATGATATGTAAGCGGAATTACCACACGGCGCGCAGCTTGTTGGCGCTCGTCGGTAGCGGTGATACAAGCTTTTCGTAGGCTCGCAAACGAAGCGGGCTCGAAGGCCCACTGCATCCAGCGGTGGCCACCGATTCTGAGAAGGGGAGTGTGGTGCATGTGTCTCGCGATCCCAGGTCAGGTCGTAGCGGTGGTCGACGAGGAGCGCCGGCTCGCCATGGTGGATGTGGCGGGCGTGCGGCGCGCCGTCAACATCGGTCTGCTGGACCTCAACGGAGAAGGTGTTGGCCCTGGGGCTTGGGTACTGATCCACGTCGGCTTCGCCATCTCCCAGGTGGACGAAGAGGAGGCACGTGCCACGCGTGAGCTGCTCGAACGGATGGGCGAGGACTACGAGCGTGAGCTCGAGGAGTTGAAGGCCAGCGTGATCGAGTGAGCCCCGTTCCATCATCGTCCTGTACGTGTGCAGGCGAGCATTGCATCACCTGCGCCGATGACGGAGTGCCGATGATGGTCGTACATCTCGACGAGCAGCGGGGGCTTGCGTTGTGCGTGGACGCCGAGGGCGCGCGGCACACGGTGGAGATCGCCTTGGTCGAGCCGCTCGCCGTCGACCGCGTGGTGCTCGTACACGCGGGTGTGGCGATCGCGGCGCTCTCCGGCAAGGGCCGTCCACCGGCCGGGTCAACCTCCCGCCAGCCGTCGGCGCTCCCTGGCGAGAGCCACCACCCGCCGGCCGGCGCAACCTCTCTCCAGCGATCGGCGAACGAGATGGCGATCTCCGCCGCGGCAGGCGGGGCGCGATGAGGTTCGTCGATGAGTTCCGCGACGCCGCGCTCGGCCGTGCCGTGGCGGGTGAGATTCTCTCGCGGGTCGAGCCCGGGCGCCACTACAAGGTGATGGAGGTGTGCGGCGGCCACACTCACTCGATCTACAAGTACGGCGTCGACGATCTGCTGCCGGCGAATGTGGAGCTCGTGCACGGGCCAGGCTGCCCCGTGTGCGTGATTCCGATGGGCCGTGTCGATGACGGCATCGCGATCGCCGAGCTGCCCGGCGTGATCTTCACCTGCTTCGGCGACATGATGCGCGTGCCGGGATCCAGCGGCAGCCTGCTCGAGGCGAAGGCGGCGGGCGCCGACGTGCGCATGGTGTACTCGCCGCTGGACGCACTGCGGATCGCAAAGCACAACCCCGATCGCGAGGTCGTCTTCTTCGCGATCGGATTCGAGACCACGGCACCCTCCACGGCGCTGACGCTCAAGCGCGCCCGCGCCGAAGGCGTCAAGAACTTCTCCTGCATCTGCAGCCACGTGACGATCGTGCCGCCGCTGCGCGCGCTGCTGGAGTCCCCCGACCTGCGCCTCGACGGGTTCATCGGCCCCGGCCACGTGGCGACGGTGGTGGGAGCGCGACCGTTCGAGTTCATCCCCGCCGACTACGGCAAGCCGGTCGTGGTCGCCGGCTTCGAGCCGCTGGACATCCTGCAGGCGATCGCGATGATCCTGCGCCAGCTCGCCGAGGGCAGGTGCGAGGTCGAGAACCAGTACAAACGCGTGGTGCCCTACGAGGGCAACCTGCGCGCGCTCGAGGTCCTGGCCGAGGTGTTCGAGCTACGCCCGCACTTCGAGTGGCGTGGCCTCGGCTTCATCTCGCACAGCGGCCTGAAGCTCTCCGAGGAGTACGCCGACCTGGACGCGGAGCTTCGCTTCAGCGTACCCGGCGTGCGCGTCGCCGACCCCAAGGCGTGCCAGTGCGGCGAGGTCTTGAAGGGCGTGATCAAGCCTTGGGAGTGCAAGGTCTTCGGCACCGCCTGCACCCCCGAGCGCCCGATCGGCACCTGCATGGTCTCCTCCGAGGGCGCCTGCGCGGCCTACTACAACTTCGGCCGGTTCGCGCGCGAGCGAGAGGTCGTGTGATGGCCGAGCAGGCAATCGCCTCCAAACGCGGGGCCGTGTGATGGCCCAACAGGCAATCCTCTCCGAGCGCGAGGCCGTGTGATGCCCGAGCCGACGATCGTCTCCGAGCGCGAGGAGCGGATCCTCGGCATCATCGAGACCGCCCGCGGCAAGCGGGCCAAGTTCCGCGACGAGCGGATCACGATGGCTCACGGCGCCGGCGGCAAGGCGACCCAGAGCCTGATCGAGGGTCTGTTCGTGCCCGCCCTGGGGGGCGCCACGCTGAGCCAGATGTCCGACGCGGGCGAGCTGGCGGTCGACGGCGTGGAGCTGGCGCTCACGACAGACTCCTACGTGGTCAGGCCGCTGCGTTTCCCGGGGGGCTCGATCGGCGATCTCGCGGTCAACGGCACCGTCAACGATCTGGCCGTCGCGGGCGCCCGTCCGCTCGCGCTCAGCCTCGCGCTGGTGCTGGAGGAGGGGCTGGCGGCCGAGGAGCTGCGCGGCGAGATCGACGCGGTCGCGCGGGCCGCGCGCACGGCGGAGGTCGAGGTGGTCGCGGGCGACACGAAGGTCGTGGAGCGCGGCCACGCCGACGGGATGTACATATGCACCACGGGGCTCGGCCGGCGCGATCCGCGGGCGAGCTTGGCACCCACGAACATCCGACCCGGCGATCGCATCCTGCTGTCGGGCAGCGTCGGCGAGCACGGCATGGCGATCATGCTCGCGCGCGGCGAATTCGAGTTGGACGCGTCGATCGTGTCGGACACGAGCTCGCTATGGCCCGCGGTCGACGCGCTGCTCGACGCCGCCGGCCCCGCCCTGCGCTGCATGCGCGATGCCACGCGAGGCGGCGTGGCATCGGTGCTCAACGAGCTGGCGCGCTCCTCGTCAGTGGCGATGCTGGTGCGCGAGGCGGCGATCCCTGTGCATCCGGCGGTGGCTGGAGCCGCCGAGATCCTCGGGATCGACCCGCTGTATGTCGCAAACGAGGGCAAGCTGGTGGCGTTCGTCGCCCCCGACGCGGCGGACGGCGCGCTCGCGGCGTTGCGCGCTGTCCCGGGGTGCGATCAGGCTGCGGAGATCGGTGAGGTACGGACGGAGCCGCCCAGGATGGTGCTGGTGGAGACGAGCTTTGGTGGCCGGCGGGTGATGGACCAGCTGGTGGGAGACCCGCTGCCGCGCATTTGTTGATCTGAGTCCAAGGCGAGGAGAAGTCATGGCAAGCACAGCGTTTGCAGAGCACAAGAAGACGGAGGCGGTCACCGCCCACGTCCTGTGGATGACCACGGGTCTCAGCTGCGAGGGCGACTCCGTGGCGATGACCTCCGCCACCAATCCGAGCCTCGAGGACATCGTCCTGCAGGCCATACCGGGCATGCCGAAGGTCGTCATCCACAACCAGGTGATCGACTTCGCCACCGGTCAGGATTACGCGCAGGCGTGGTTCGATGCCGAGCAGGGCAAGCTCGACCCGTTCGTGCTGGTAATCGAGGGCTCGCTCGGCAACGAGGAGATCAACGGCGAGGGCCACTGGACGGGCTTTGCCGTGAATCCGCAGGACGGCCAGCCGATCACGATGAACGAGTGGATCGATCGGCTGGCGCCGAGGTGCGCGGCGCTCGTCGCCGTCGGCACGTGCGCCACGTACGGCGGGATCCCGGCGATGAAGAACAACCCGACCGGCGCGATGGGCGTTCCCGACTACCTTGGCTGGAGCTGGCGCTCCAGAGCCGGCCTGCCGATCGTCTGCATCCCCGGCTGCCCCGCCCAGCCCGACAACATGACCGAGACGCTCCTGTATCTCGCGCTGCACCTGGCGGGGCTCGCACCGGCGCCGGAGCTCGACGAGGCGCTGCGCCCGAAGTGGCTGTTCGGACGCACGGTGCGCGAGAGCTGCAATCGCGCAGGCTTCGCCGAGCAGGGCGAGTTCGCCACCGAATACGGCTCCGATCACCGCTGTCTGGTCAAGCTCGGCTGCAAGGGGCCTGTGGTCAAGTGCAACGTGCCCGTTCGCGGCTGGGTCAACGGCATCGGCGGCTGCCCCAACGTGGGCGGCATCTGCATGGCCTGCACGATGCCGGGCTTCCCGGACAAGTTCATGCCGTTCATGGACGAGGACAGGTGGGGCGGCACCGCAGGGACGATCATGCAGTACAGCTACGGTCCGATCGTTCGCTATTTCCGCAAGCGCCACATCAGTACCAAGTACGACGTCGAGCCGGAGTGGCGCCGCCGGGGCAAGACGCTCTCCAGTGGCTACGCAAAGAGATGGTGAACGCCGGCATGCCGGTAGTGGACCTCCCAACTATTTTTTCCCGTCCGGCTGAAGGCCGAGTGAGGAGCGAAGCAAATGGCGACTGAAACGCCTCCACAGCAGAAAGTTATGGTCAAGGAGATGTCCTGGGATCCGATCACGCGGATCGTCGGGAGTCTCGGGATCCACACCGAGATCGACTTCACCAACCGGCAGGTGCTCAAGTGCTACAGCACCTCGATGATCTTCCGTGGCTTCGACATCTTCATGAAGGGGATCGACCCGCGCGACGCCCACTTCATCACCAGCCGCATCTGTGGCATCTGCGGCGACAACCACTGCACCTGCTCGTGCCTGAACCAGAACATGGCCTACGGCGTCAAGCCGCCGCCGCTCGGAGACCTCGCGTTCAACCTGGCCGAGACGGCCGACTACATGTTCGACCATGCGATCTTCAACGACTGCATGGCGAACGTCGACTTCTGCGAGCAGATGGTGAAGGAAACCAACCCGACGCTGCTGGCCACCGCCGAGAACACGCCCGCGCCACATAGCGACATTCACGGCTTCAAGACGATCGCGGACATCATGCGCGCGCTCAACCCATTCACGGGGGAGTTCTACCTGGAGACGCTGCACGTCGCGCGCTACACGCGTGAGATGTACTGCCTCTTCGGGGGACGCCACACCCACCCCTCGACGATCATGCCGGGCGGGTGCAGCGCCGACATCACCCACCAGACGTGCACCGACTACTACGTGCGCTTGATGCGCTACTTCGACTACGTCAAGCGCAGCGTGCCAATGCACGACGACCTGTACGACTTCTTCCTGCAGGAGCTGCCCGGGTACGACATGGTCGGCTACCGCGAGACCAATCTGGTCAACTGGGGCTCCTTCGACGATCCCGACTACGTCGACTACGACTACCGCAACATGACGCAGTGGGGCCGCAAGCGTTACATCACGCCCGGCGTGGTGATCGGCGGCGAGCTGATCTCAACCGATCTGGTGGAGATCAACCTGATGATCCGCATCCTGCTGGGCTCCTCCTACTTCGACTCGTGGGAGAACGAGCCGACGCTCGTCTCGCGGGACCCGCTCGGCAACCCGGTCGACAAGAACCATCCGTGGAACAAGGTCACGCTGCCGCGTCCCCAGAAGCGCGACTTCACCGACAAGTACACGTGGGTCGTCTCGCCGCGGATCTACGATAAACGCACCGACACGCACGTGTGCTGCGACACGGGCGGCGGGCCGTTCGCCCGCCAGTGGTGCACGGCGAAGGCGGGACTGGTCGACTTCGGCTACGCCAAGGCCACCGGCCACTCGATTCAGATGGTGCTGCCCCGCTCCCCCAACATGCCCGAGATGGAGCTCGAGTGGAAGCTGCCGGAGAAGTCCAACGCGATCGAGCGCGACCGCGCGCGAACCTATCACCAGGCCTACAGCGCGTTGATCGCGCTGCACTGCCTCGAGCGGGCGATGAAGGAGGTCCAGGCGGGTCGGACCAAAAGCTGGAATAAATTCACGGTCCCCGACAGCGCGGTGAGCTGCGGCTTCCATGAGGCCGCTCGTGGCGTGCTCTCACACCACATGGTGATCCGCGAGGGCAAGATCGCCAACTATCAGCCCTATCCGCCGACGCCGTGGAACGCCAGCCCGCGGGACGTATACGGGACGCCCGGGCCCTACGAGGACGCCGTGCAGAACACGCCGATATTCGAGGAGAACGGCCCGGAGAGCTTCAAGGGCATCGACATCATGCGGGCCGTCCGCTCGTTCGACCCATGCCTGCCCTGCGGTGTGCACATGTACACAGGGAGCGGCAGGGTGCGCAAGGTGATCCACACGCCGACGGCGCTGGCGTAGAGAGCTTCTGGTCATGTCGACCTTTACAGCGCTCGGCGAAGGGCACGACGACAAACGGCTCGGCGAAGGGCACGACGGGCTACTCCTGCACGTGCAAGGGCTGCAGGAGAAGCTCGACTCGGCCGGCGATCCCACGACACGCGAGCTCGCCGAGGAACTGGTGTCCGCGGTGGTGCAGATGTACGGCGCCGGGCTGGAGCGGATCGTCGACTCACTGCTCGCCGCGGGCGAGGAGGGCAAGCGCCTGGCCCTAGCGCTCGCCGAGGAGGAGCAGGTGGCGGCGCTCCTGATGATTCACGATCTGCACCCGACCCCACTGCTGGAGCGGGTACAGGGCGCACTCGAGCAGGTGCGCCCCTACATGGAATCGCACGGCGGCAACGTCGAGCTGCTCTCACTCGAGCAGGGAGTCGCACGGATCAGCCTGCGCGGCAGCTGCTCCAGCTGCGCCGCCTCGACGGTCACGCTCGAGCTCGCGATCAAGCGGGCGCTCGAGCAGGCGGCACCTGACCTGGAGGGCCTCGAGGTCGAGGGTGTGACAGGCGTTGCCACCGGCACGCCCACAGGCCGTTCGCTTCCGCTTGTCACTGGTGGCCCGGCACCTATGTCCCCCTCCTCCGCTCCCATCATCGAGCTGCCGATGGCGATGTCGCCTGCACCGGCACCCAGGCCACGTCCCGATGGCGCGGTCGAACTACCGCTCGCGACGTCAGGCGCTCCCACACAGCCGGGCGCCGCGACGAACGGGGTGACGCACGGAGCACCCACTCTGGATAGCGCCCCCGCGCCAGCGAGCGAGGAGCGGTGCGATCTCTGCAAAACGACGATCCCCGATGACCACCGTCACCTGCTGAATCTGGTTGAGCGCAGGATCGAGTGCGTGTGTGAGAGCTGTTGGGCGCTGCGCTCCGGCGATGCCGAGTACCGCCCGACAGGGGGACGGACGCTGTGGCTCCCGGCGCTCGAGCTCCCCGACGAGGTGTGGGCGAGCTTTCAGATCCCGATCGGGCTCGCGTTCTTCATGGACTCGAGCACCGCTGGCTGTGTAGTCGCCCTGTACCCGAGTCCCGGTGGCGCGACTGAGAGCGAGCTGCACTTCTCCTCGTGGAGCCGGATGGTCGAGCTCAACCCGATCCTGGCGGACCTCGAGCCCGACATCGAGGGGCTGATCGTCAACCGGCTGTCCGACCCTCCGGCCTACGCGATCGCGGCGATCGACCGCTGCTACGCCCTCACCGGGACGATCAAGGTCAACTGGGAAGGGATCTCCGGCGGCCTCAAGGTGAGGGAGGCTGTGTCCGGCTTCTTCGAGGAGTTGCGAGCGCAGGCACGCGGCACATCGGCTCTCTACCGCCGGCGGCCGCGGCAGCCCGAGAGCGCGCTGTGAGCGTACCGCCCGACACCGTGGCTGAGCGCCGCATGACGGGTGCATCCGACGAGCGCTCGTCCACCGAGCACGATCACCTACCCGGCGCAGCCGATGCCGTGCCCACGCTACCCGCGCATCCATCCGACCCGGCCATGCTCGTGCCCACGGGGCCCGAGCTCGAGTTCGAGGTGATGGGAGCTCGTCCGCTGCGCTACGCGGCGGCGCCGATGCTGATGCTCGACCTGCAGGTGAGCGAGCCGAGCGGGCGTGAGGTGTACATGATCGCCCTCACGATCCAGCTGATGATCGAGCCCGCCAGGCGCGGATATGACGACCTCACACGCGAGCGCCTCGCCGGACTGTTCGGCGCACCCGAGCGCTGGGCGGTGACGACGCACGGTCTCGTGTGGGCGCAGCTCGACGTGGTTGTCCCCACATTCACCGGCTCGACCACCGTGGCAGTGCCGATCGCCTGCGGCTACGACCTGGAGGTCGCCGCGGCCAAGTACCTCCACTCGCTCCCCGATGGCGAGGCGCCGCTCGCGCTGCACTTCAACGGAATGGTGTACTACCCCAACGAGCAGGGTGGTCTGCAGATGGTGCTCGTACCGTGGTCGTGCTCGGTCGACTATCGCATGCCGGTCGCCGTGTGGCGGGAGACGATCGAGCATTACTACCCGAACACCGGTTGGGTGGCACTGCGCTCGCAGACACTGCTCGCGCTCGAGCGCGAGCGCGTCGCACGCGGCCTGCCCACATATGACGCCTGCCTCCAGCGCCTGCTCGACGAGGCTCGCGATGTGTGACCCGCTGGAGCAGCTGATCGACGCGTTGCTGTATGAGGGCTACGCGCTGTACCCCTATACGGCCGGGGCCACCAAGAACGCGACCCCGACACCATTCGGGATCCTCTACCCGCCGACCTACGCCGCCGCGCTCCCCAGCACCTTAGAGCGCCTCGAGCTGCGCTGCGAGCTGCGAGCCCCGCCCGAGGCGGTGCTCAGCGCCGAGGTCAGGTTCCTCGCCGCCGCCGGCGAAGCGCCACGAGGCCGCCGCGCATCGAGTGCGGCTGGCGGACGTCACGGTTGGGGTCCTCGCCGCACAGCGTGAGGTCGAGATCGCGGAGGAGTCTCCCGGGCAACTGCTCCTCGCGCTTGGACTGGGCGCACACGAGCTCGGTTCCGGCCGCTACGAAGTGATGCTCGCGGTCGAGAATCGCACGCCGTGCGCGCAGGGCCTCGATCGCTCCGCCGCGCTCGCGCATTCACTGCTCTCGACGCATCCGATCCTGCGCGTATCCGGCGGGCGCTTCTGCTCGCCGCTGGAGGGCCCGTGCGGAAGCGTCAACACCTTCCCAGTGCTGGCGAGCGCCACCGACGATGCCGTGATCGGCGCCGCGATCGTACTCCCCGACCACCCGCGGATCGCACCCGAGAGCCGTGGAGGAATGTTCGACTCCACCGAGATCGAGGAGGCGCTGCTGCTGCACGTGAGGACGCTCAGCGACGCCGAGCGCGAGGAGATCGAGCACCAGGACCCGCGGGTGCGCGAGATGGTGGCGCGCGCCGCGGCCGCCACCCCGGAAGACATTCTCGCGCTGCACGGACGCATGACGTTGCGGGAGCCCGTGGGCTCCCCGCACGATGTGGACTCGCGGCACCTCGCGAACGCGACGGTGCGCGGCCGCGTCACCGACACCCCGCCGCGGGAGCCCCCGAACCTCGTCGATCCGCAGGCCGGCGAGCAGCACGCGGAGGTCGACGGAGTGCACTTTGCTCGCGGCGCCAAGGTGAGGATCTGCCCCGGCCCAGACGCCGACCTGCATGCCCGCATGCTCGACGGGCGTACGGCGACGATCGAGCGCATCATGATCGACTACGACGGGAAGACGCACCTCGGAGTGACGATCGACGGCGACCCCGGCCAGGAGCTTTTGCGCGAGAGCGGCCGCTTCCTGTTCTTCTTCGCCCCCGAGGTCGAGGTGCTGCGATGAGCGTCACCCGAATCGCTCTCAGGAGGATCTCATGAGCGCTGAGCGCCCTGTCGAAGCACGTTCTCAGCGCCAGCCGCGGATTCTCGTCGCCGGAGTCGGCAACGCCTGGCTGCGCGACGATGGCTTCGGCGGGGTGCTGGTAAGGAGACTGGAACAGCAGCAGCTGCCCGAGGGCGTCGCGGTGATGGACGCCGGCACCGGCGGCCTCGACCTGGCGTACGAGGTGATGCGCGGCTACAACGCGCTCGTGATCCTCGACGTGAGCCGCCAAGGAGGCGAGCCAGGCACGTTGTACGTGATGGAGGTGCCGGAGGAGTCCGTCGAGGGCAAGATCGACGACGGCGAGGCGATCAACCCCCACGGCATGGATCCGCAGACCGTCCTGCGCTTCGTCAGGTCGATCGGGGCGTGGCCCGGCAAGGTAGTGGTGATCGCGTGCGAGCCCGCCGAGATACAGGAGCTTGGCTTTGGGCTCTCGGCGGACGTGCAGTCGGCGGTGGAGCGGGCGGTCGAGCTGGTGTTCGAGACCGTCGATGAGCTGCACTCGAGCGCCACACTGGAACCTGCGGAGTAACGCGGTGCACGAGCTATCGCTCAGCGGTGCGGTGCTCAACACGGCCGTCAAGCACGCCGGGGGGCGTCGCGTCGGCCTCGTCACTCTGCGCGTCGGGCGTCTGCGCCAGGTCGTTCCCGACACGCTCGAGTTCTACTTCGAGCTCGTCGCCCGCGGAACGATCTGCGAAGGCGCGAAGCTCGAGCAGGAGATCGTCGAGGCGCGCCTGCGCTGCGCGCGATGTGAGCGCGAGTGGGAGATCGAGATCCCAGCGTTTCGCTGCCCAACGTGCGGTGGCGCCGACGTCGAGGTCGCCAGCGGAAATGAGTTCGAAGTGCAGTCAATCGAGGTCGAGGAGGCCGCATGCATCGCACAAAAGTGAGGATCGTCGAGGACGCGCTGGACGCCAACAACACGATCGCCCAAGCCAACCGCGCCGACTTCGACCGCGCCGGCGTGAGGGTGGTGAACTTCATGAGCGCACCGGGCGCCGGCAAGACGTCGCTGCTCGAACGGGTGGTGGATGACATACCAGGCGTTCGCGTGGGGGTGCTCGAGGGTGACGTGCAGGGGTCGCTGGACGCCGACCGGCTGGCCAGCCTGCACGTGCCGGTCACCCAGCTGAACACCGATCCGAGCTTCGGCGGGGAGTGCCACCTCGACGCCAACATGGTGCGCTCGGCGTTGTCGGAGCTGCCGCTGGAAGAGATCGACCTGCTGGTGATCGAGAACGTGGGCAATCTGGTGTGCCCGGCGGAGTTCAGGGTCGGCGAGGACACGCGGGTGATGGTGTCGTCGGTCACCGAGGGCGAGGACAAGCCCCTCAAGTACCCGCTGATGTTCCGCACCTGCGATCTGGTGTTGGTCAATAAGATCGATCTGCTGGCCCATTTGGACTATGACCTCGATCTGTTTCGTTACAACGTCGATCAGGTCAACCCGGGCGTTCAGCTGAGGCCGGTGAGCGCCCGCACCGGGGAGGGCGTCGAGGCGTGGCGCGACTGGCTGGCCGGCGTCGCCACACGCTCGCACGAGGGGGCGCCCGCTTGACACCGATCGCTCACCCGTCTCAGGGGGCACACTCCACGCCCCGACCACTTACCCACCCCAGGGCGCGCCCCGCCCAACACCGACACCCACCCGTACCAAAGGCATCCGCTTGACACCGACCACCCACCCACCTGGGGGCGCGCCCCGCTTGACATCGGCCACTCCCGCGGACAGCTCGCTGTCCGCGCATCTCGACGCCCTGCTTGCGCGGCGAACGGTGGCCAACAGCCGCTTCTTCGCCGAGGAGGCCGAGAGACTCGCGCGCCTCTGCCACCGGATGGCCGAGCGCTTCGCGCGCGGCGGTCGGCTGATCGCACTCGGGGCATCCGCGGCGGCGCGCTCGGACGCGCGTCACGTCGCGGTCGAGTTCGTTCACCCCGTGATCGTCGGCAAGCGCGCGCTGCCCGCGATCGCCCTGACGGGAGCGAGCGGCGAGCTGGGCTCCCAACTCGACCTGCTCGCGCGCGAGGATGACATCGCGATCGCGTTTGCCGGGAAAGACGACAACACTGCCGAGATCGCCGTGGCAATGGCACTTGCCCGCCGGCACGGATGTTTGACGATCGCCTTCACGCCCCTCGGCGCGGAGTGGGAGTTCGAGCCCCCGAGCGACGATGAGTACGTCCGCCAGGAGTTGGTCGAGACTCTCTACCACGTGCTGTGGGAGCTGGTGCACGTCTTCTTCGAGCATCGCGGTCTGCTCGCGGGCCGCGACGCTCGCCGTGTGCACGACGCCGGCGCGTCGAGCTTCCTGTATCCGTTCCTGGCCGAGCAGGAGCGGGAGCTCGAGCCCGTGATCGAGGACGTGCGCTCCTCAGCGCTGCTGAAGGCGCGTGAGATCGGCGCGCTGCGAGTGCAGACGCTCACTGACAACCGCCAGGAGTTGCTGAACGCGGCGAGGGCGCTGAGGGCAAGCTTCGAGCAGGGGGGCAAGCTGCTGGCGATCGGCAACGGGGGCTCGGCCACCGACGCGATGGACGTGGTCGCGGACTTCCAGACGGCGGGAGCAACAGGCGAGACTGGTAGGGCGCGGCCGGCGATCGATCTGACCGAGGACCCCGGGATCCTGACCGCGATCGCGAACGATATCGGCATCGACGCGATCTTCTCGCGGCAGGTAATCGCCTATGGGCTGCGCGGCGATGCACTGCTGGCGCTCTCCACCTCTGGCAACTCGCGCAACGTGATCGAGGCGCTCAGCCAGGCGCGCCGCCAGGGCCTCGAAACAATCGCGCTGGTCGGCTACGACGGAGGGCGAGTGGCATCGGAGGATCTGGCCGACCACATGGTGATCACCCGCTCCGAGCACATCCCGCGTATCCAGGAGGCCCAGGCAAGCGCCTACCACGCGCTGCGGGAGCTCGTCGAGCTGGCGGGCCCCGACGGAGGCGGGTCGTGAGCGTCCGGGCTCCCGCGAGCGGAGACGGAGACGCGCCTTGAGCGTCGGAGCGCCGCCGGCCGGCCGAGCCACGCTCGTGCGGCGCGCCCGCGTGCGGGTGGAGGGGACCGTGCAGGGGGTCGGCTTCCGACCCTACGTCTACCGGTTGGCGGGCCGGCAGGGACTCGCGGGCTTCGTCCTCAACGATCCCCACGGGGTCCTTATTGAGGTGGAGGGCAGTTCTTCGGCGGTCGAGGAGTTCCTGGCGCTCCTCGGCCCCGAAGCGCCGCCGCTGGCGGCGATCGAGCGGATGCTCACCGAGGAGCGCGAGCCGCACGGCGACAGGCGATTCAAGATCCTCGACAGTCCGCGCGGCGGAGCGATCGACGCGCCCGTCACACCCGACAGCGCAACCTGCGCCGACTGCCTGCGCGAGCTGTTCGACCCCCGCGACCGTCGCTATCGCTACCCATTCGTCAACTGCACCAACTGCGGTCCGCGCTTTACGATCGTCCGCGGGATCCCCTACGACCGTCCATTCACGACGATGGCGAGCTTCACGATGTGCGCGCGCTGCCGGGCCGAGTACGAGGATCCGGCCGACCGCCGCTTCCACGCGCAGCCCAACGCCTGTTCGCAATGCGGACCGTCGGTTTCGCTGTTGCGCATGGACGGGTCACAGGCCCTGGTCGAGCCCGGCGGAGATCCGGTGCGCGCGACCGCAGAGGCACTGCGCGAAGGACGGATCGTGGCGATCAAGGGGATCGGTGGATTCCACCTCGCCTGCCGCGCCGACGACGAGGGCGTGGTCGCCACGCTGCGCGCACGCAAGCACCGCGAGGACAAGCCCTTTGCGTTGATGGTCGCCACCGCGCGAGCGGCAGGCAGGCTCGTGTGTCTCGACGATCCCGGGCTGGTACTGCTGTGCGGCCCCGAGCGACCGATCGTGCTCGCCCCGCGACTCCCGCGTGCGGCGGTTGCGCCATCGGTTGCTCCAGGTGTGCAAGAGCTGGGCGTGATGCTGCCCTACTCCCCACTTCACCACCTGCTGCTCGCCGATTTCGGCACGGACGCGACGCTGGTGATGACCAGCGGCAATGCCTCCGAGGAGCCAATCGCCTATCGCGACGAGGACGCGACGGCCCGCCTGCGCGACATCGCAGACCTGCTGCTCGTCCACGATCGCCCGATCCAGACCCGTACCGACGACTCGGTGCTGCGCGTAGTGGACACTCCAAGCGGTCCGCGCAAGCTGACGCTGAGGCGCTCACGCGGGTATGTGCCCGCCGGCCTGTCGCTCCCCGACAGCGCCGACCATGGGATCCTCGCCTGTGGCGGCGAGCTCAAGAACACGTTCTGCCTGGCTAAGGGACACCGCGCGTGGGTGTCTCACCATATTGGCGATCTGGAGAACTACGACACTCTGCGTTCGTTCACCGAGGGAATCGAGCACCTCGAGCAGCTGCTCGGAGTGGAGCCCGAAGTGATCGTGCACGACCTCCACCCCGAGTATCTGTCGACCAAGTACGCGATGGACTGCGATACCGAGCTGATCGGCGTCCAGCACCACCACGCCCACTTGGCCGCGTGCCTGGCCGAGCACAGCGAGCCGGACAGCGCCGTCAGCGCGATCTTCGACGGGAGCGGCTACGGACTCGACGAGACCATCTGGGGTGGCGAGCTGCTGCTCGGCGATCTCGAAAGCTTCCGCCGCGTAGGGATGCTCCTGCCGGTTCGCCTCCCGGGTGGAGCGCGCGCGATCCGAGAGCCCTGGCGGATGGCGTGCGCGTGGCTGTCGGCCGCAGATGAGAGCGAGGGCTTTGAGGGCCCACCGGCAATCCCGCTCGCGCTGCGAGACCACGTCGGGAAGCGAGCGTGGGGCCAGGTGAGCCAACTGCTGCGCACCGGCGTGCAGTCTCCTGTGAGCACGAGCATGGGACGCCTGTTCGATGCGGTGGGCGCACTGTGTGGATTGCGTGCTCACGCCACCTACGAGGGACAGGCGGCGATCGAGCTCGAAGCCGCCTGCGACCCAATCGAGCGCGGCCACTACCCGATCTCGCTGATGCGCGACGGTGAGCTGATCGTGATCGACCCGCGGGAGACGATCCACCTCGTCAACGCCGACATCGAAGCGGGCGTGGCGCGCGGTGTGGTTGCGAGCCGCTTCCATGCCGCACTGAGCATCGCGACAGTGGAGGCCCTGACCCGCTCCGCCTCCGCGGAGGGCAGGGACCTGATCGTGCTCTCCGGGGGTGTGTTCCAGAACCGGCGCCTGCTCGAGGCGGTGATGGCGGGTCTACACGCAGCGGGCCTGCGCGCGATCACGCCCGAACGGCTGCCGATCGGCGACGGCGGGATCTCCTATGGCCAAGCGGCGATCGCCGCGCGGCGAATGGCCACTCGCGCATGACAGCCCGCGAACAGCCACTGCGCATGACCGCCCCGCTCATAGCCGCCCGCGCACCGCCCCGCGAACAGTCACCCGCGCATGACACCCCGCGAACAGCCGCCCGGCGCATGGACGCGTCTGCGGTGACCCGACAGCCGATGCCATGACCGATCCCGGGGAGCAGGGTGCCGATGCCGTGACCGAGTCCGGTGCCGAGCTCGATCGAATCGTCAAGCGTGAAGTGTTCATCCGTGGCGCCAATCGCCCGTTCGGCGAGCTGACGCTCGAGGATGCGCGGGCGCGTGCGGACGAGCTGCGCGCGGTCACGGGGTGGGGTCCGACGGTGCGGGTCGCACCGGTCGCGCAGGCGTGGCGCGAGCTCGCGATGGCGATGGAGCGTACCGGCTCCGCCAACGTCGGCGAGCTCGATCCAGGGATTGTGGTCGAGCTCGCGCAGAGGTTGTGGGTCGTGCTTCCAAGCGGGCCCATGATGTCCTGACACGGCCCGCCCACCAGCCAATCGCCATTCGGAGAACGTCAGTCCCTATAGGCGGGCACGACGACCGCGGTAGGGGCCCACCAACAGCCACGCCACCACAACGAGCAAGAGGAGTACGAACGGATTGACGAATACGCCACCAGCAAGGCTGAGGACGATCAATACGACGATGAGAAGCAGTAGTAGGTCCATGGCAAGAAATCCCTCCTGTTGGCACCTGGCTTGGGTATGACCTCTCTACCCTGTGCCGCCTGCTCTAATCTCGCGCTCGGGGTGCAGCAGATCCCTGAAGAAGCCCCCACCGAGCACGCTCAGCACCAGCAGCGAGCCGAATAGCGCGACCGCGTCGATGCTCTCGCGGCCCTGCTTGGTCCAGTAGTCGTCGGCAAGGTTCAACCACAGTGCGAACTCGTCGAGCGTCAGCGCCGCGCCCGCTCCGTACACCGCGGCGGTAACCCTCGAGGATCGGCGTTCCTCGCTGACCCCGATCTCGAGCATCCACAGGTAGCCGACCGTCAGCAGGCCGGTGATCCCGAAAGTCATGTGGTGGATGTGCCGCCCCCCTGGGGTGATGTTCCGGAACGGCCCCCGTTCGGCGCGGATCGCATGCGTGATCGCGCGCGCCGCGCCGAAGGCGAGAAAGAAGGCGCCGGTGGAGAACAACTGGCGCTCCTTGCGGCGATCGCCGAAGTAGCAGTAGTAGAGCGCGCGCAGGTCCCGCGCATCTCGGCCGGGTGAGAGCAGCGAGTAGAGGTGCCACACCCGCGCCGGTCCGGGCGGAGGAGCGTCGCCGGGCGGTGGGGGGCTCGCGCCTGCCATCGCCGCCAACCCTACTGCGCAATGATTGCGCGATGCCGCCCCCATCCCACGATCGCGTAGCGACGCCCGCGCCGGAGGACCCCGCGATGCCGCCGCCCACCGACCCGACCCAATCCCCGGCCAAAGACCCCGACCCCACCTCGCCTGCCGTAGACGCCGCCCCTGACACGGACACCCCCACCCGGGCGGACCTCGCCGCGGTGCGCGAGCGCCACGCGATCGGGCTCGACGAGGCGCGCCCCGAGGCGGTGGCGAAGCGCCGCGAGAAGGGCAGGCGCACCGCGCGCGAGAACCTCGCCGAGCTGGTGGACGAGGGCACCTACGTGGAGTACGGCCCGCTGATCTTCGCCGCCCAGGAGCGCCGGCGCCCGCGCGAGGAGCTGATCGCGCAGACCCCCGCCGACGGGCTGGTGGCCGGCGTGGGCGAGGTGGACGGCAACCCGTGCGTGGCGATGTCCTACGACTACACCGTGCTGGCGGGCACGCAGGGGATGCGGGGGCACCTGAAGAAGGACCGCCTGTTCGAGCTCGCCGAGCGCCGGCGGCTGCCGGTGGTGCTGTTCGCCGAGGGCGGTGGCGGGCGGCCCGGGGACGTGGACATGCCGATCGTGGCGGGCCTCGACTGCCGCGCCTTTCACCTCTTCGCCCGCCTCAGCGGCCGCGTGCCGCTGGTGGGGATCGCCTCGGGGTACTGCTTCGCCGGCAACGCCGCGCTGCTGGGCTGCTGCGACGTGACGATCGCCACCGAGGGCTCCTCGATCGGGATGGGCGGCCCGGCGATGATCGAGGGCGGCGGCCTCGGCGTGTACGCCCCGGGGGAGGTCGGCCCGATCGAGGTGCAGCACGCCAACGGCGTGGTGGACATCCGTGTTGCCGACGACCGCGCGGCGGTGGCGGCGGCGAAGCGCTACCTCTCCTACTTCCACGGCCCGGTCGAGCGCTTCACCGCTCCCGACCAGCGGCTACTGCGCGAGGTGCTGCCCGAGCGGCGCAGGCGCATCTACGAGGTGAGGCGCGCGATCGAGACACTGTGCGACGAGGGCTCGGTGATGGAGCTGCGCGACGGCTTCGGCGCGGGGATCGTCACCGCACTCGCACGCATCGAAGGGCGCACGCTGGGGATCCTCGCCAACAACCCAGCCCATCTCGGCGGCGCGATCGACGCCGACGGCGCCGACAAGGCGGCGCGCTTCCTGACGCTGTGCGACGCGTTTGCGCTGCCCGTGCTGTTCCTGTGCGACACCCCCGGCTTCATGGTCGGCCCCGCCGCCGAGCGCACCGCCACCGTGCGCCACTTCGCACGCCTGTTCACCGTGGGCGCCAACCTCGAGGTGCCGTTCGGGACGATCGTGCTACGCAAGGGGTACGGACTGGGCGCCCAGGCGATGGCGGGCGGCTCGTTCAAGGCGCCACTGTTCACGGTCGGCTGGCCGACGTCCGAGTTCGGCGGCATGGGGCTGGAGGGAGCGGTGCGGCTTGGAATGCGCCGAGAGCTCGAGGCGATCGAGGACGACGCCGAGCGCGAGCGCGTCTTCCAGGCCACCGTCGCCGCCGCCTACGAGCACGGCCGCGGCGTCAACATGGCCGCGTACGGCGAGATCGACGACGTGATCGACCCGGCCGACTCGCGCCGCTGGATCGCCACCCTGTTCGACCCGCCCCCGCCCGACTGGCGCGCACGGTCGGCCAAGAGCCGTCCCAACGTGGACGCCTGGTAGGACTCAGTCAGCACGATTCGACATGGCACATGCCAACTTGACAGGCATGCGAACATATGTTCGTGCGGTGGAGCAACCTCACACTCGACGCCGACCGATCGGAGATCGGCCAGCAGCACCGCCTGCCGGGTTATCGCGACGAGGCCGTGGTGCGCCACTTCGACGCCCCCGAGGCACTCGACATGCGCTTCTACGAGGTGCAGGCCCGCTCGGCGCTCAACCGCGTGCCCGGTGCCTCGCGGATGCCGTTCCGCTGGACGGTCAATCCGTACAGGGGCTGCAGTCATGCATGTGCCTACTGCTTCGCCCGCCCCACCCACACGTATCTAGGCTTCAACGCGGGCCGCGACTTCGAGCGCGAGATCGTGGTGAAGATCAACGCGCCAGAGGTGCTGCGCGCGGAGCTGGCGCGCGCGTCCTGGAAGGGGGAGCACGTGGCGCTCGGCACCAATACCGACCCCTACCAGTGGGTCGAGGGCCGCTACCGGCTGATGGTGGGCATCTGGGAGGCGCTGCGCGACGCCCACGGCGGCGCGGGCAACCCCTGCTCGGTGCTGACGAAGTCGCCGTTGGTGCTGCGCGACCTCCCGCTGCTGGTGCAGATCGCACAGCGCACCACGATCTCCGCGAGCCTCTCGATCCCCACGCTCGACGAGCGCACGTGGCGCGCCACCGAGCCACACACCCCCAATCCGCGTGCCCGCCTGGAGGCGGTGGCTGAGCTCAACCGCGCCGGGATCCCCACCGGCGTGCTGATTGCCCCGCTGATGTCGGGCATCAACGACGCCCCCCACCAGCTGGAGCCGTTGCTGCAAGGCGCGATCGATGCCGGCGCGAGGAGCATCGGCGGCGCTGCGCTGCACCTGCGCGGTGAGGTGAAAGACGTGTTCATGGAGTGGCTACGCGAGCAGCGCCCCGAGCTCGTGGAGCGCTACGAGGAGCTCTACCGCCGCGGCGCCTACGCGCCCCGCGAGGAGCGCGAACGGCTGGCCGGCCTGGTGCGTGGGCGCGCCCCGCGCAAGTCGAGCGAACGGCGTGGCCCCGCGCGCGATCGGGGCGGTCGATGGTCGGGACTGCGCTCTCACGCGGCGGCCGCGCCCACCTCCCCGCCGCCCGCCGCCCACCAGCAGAGCCTGTTTTGAACCCGCGTGCCTCCCTCGGTCGGTGGCATTGTGGGTCGGCTGATAGGCGCGCTCCGCGCGGACTTGCACGTCCGAGCAAGATAGAGTCAGCTGTTCCGCGACGCAGCATCAAAGGAGGCGTCATGCCAAACGTGAGCCTGCCCGCCCAGCAAGTCGAGAACGGCTCGATCCCGTTGCTCCAACCGCCCGGCGGTCCCCCTGCCGGTGCCCGTCCCAAGCGCCCGCGCGGGCCGCTACGCCACTACGCAAGCTTCCTCTCCCCCTCCGCCGCCGCCGCGATGCCGCTGCTGCTCGAACGCAACCGGGCTCAGCGGCTGCGGCGGCTGGCCACCACCGTCGGCGACAGCGTCGCCCAGCGCAACCGCCCGAGGCGATCACGGATGCGCGTCCTCACCGCCGCGCCCGGTGCCCGGCTGCGCTGGCGTGATGCGCCTACTCCTCCCGCGCCGGGTCCCGACGGGGCAGTGGTGCACCCGATCGCCGCGGCAACCTGTGACATCGACTGCCCGCTCGTGATGGGCGCCACGCAGCTGGCCCTGCCACTGCACCTCGGACACGAATGCGTCGCCGAGGTGCTGTCCGTCGGTGAGCGTGTCGCCACCGTGCGGCCGGGCGACCGCGTGGTGGTTCCCTTCCAGATCAACTGCGGCGCATGCATCCCCTGCCGCGCCGGGCGCCCCGGCAGCTGTCTGGCCGTGCCGCCGCTCTCCGCCTACGGCATGGGCCTCGCCACCGGGCACTTCGGCGGCGCCTTCTCCGATCAGCTCGCCGTCCCCTACGCCGACGCGATGCTCCTCCCCCTCCCCGCGGGCATCGACCCCGCGGCCGCGGCCAGCGTCTCCGACAACATCTGCGACGCCTACCGCCATATCGGGCCCCACCTCCCCTCGCTGCTGGCCGCCGACCCCGACGCCGAGGTGCTGATCCTTGCCTGCCTCTCCCGGCGGTCGCTGTTCAGCTCCAGCTGCCCGCTCTACACCGGTCTGATCGCGCGTGCGCTCGGCGCCCGCAACGTCACCCTCGTGGACTCCCGGCTCCACGTCCGCGAGCACGCTGAGCGGCTCGGCATGAATGTGCTGCGCCCCCGCGAGCTGCGCCGGCGCGCCCCCGCGCCGCTGGTGGCGCACATCAGCGCCGACCCGCTCGCCACCGCCCTCGCCCACACCGCCCCCGACGGCGTCTGCACGAGCTCCGGCGGCCTGCACCGCAGCGCCCGCCTGCCCCTCCTGCGGATTTACGTCCGTCGCGCCACGCTGCACGTCGGCATTCCCCATGCGCGCGCGCTGATGCCGGCCGTACTCCAGCTGATGGCCGACGGCCGCCTGCGCCCGGAGCTCGTCACCACCAACGTCGCCCCACTCGACGACGCACCACGTGCGCTGCGCGAGCACTGCATCTACGACGGGGTCAAGACGGTGCTCACGGCGTAGGTCCGCCCCCCGTCACCGCCTCCCCTGAGCCCAGAGAAGTGTGGTGACGCACTCGCGCCTATCTCAGCGAATCGCGTACACGGTGGCGCACCGAAAGCGATGCACCGCGGTCGTGATCGGCTGGAGCGTTTCCGCCAGGTTCGTCGCCCGGCAGTCACCGAGCACAAATCGCGCGCCGCTGTGCAGCACGAAGCTGCGCGCCTGCGTCGATGACAGCTCACCGGCGAGCAATTCTTCGGCGGTCACGCTGCGGTAGCGACAATTGGGCTCCGCCCAGTAGCAATTGCCGGTGTACGTCTGGCGACCGGTCCGCGCCGGCACGACCATGCCGAGATAGAAGCGCGTGAGAACTCCTCCCGGTTGCGGGGCGTGTGCCAGGTAGGAAAGTGCCGCGCTCTCGCCCGGCGCGATGAAGTTGGCGTTGCCCTGCCGCGGCTTGACGGCCCTATACGAGTATTTGAGCATGTAGATCGTGCCGGGGATCGTCAACACGGCGATCGCGGCCACCGCAAGCGCGGGCAGCGACACCGCAGGGCGAGGCAGGCGTTTTGACATGGCACTCCACGACAGCGAGCGGACGCCCCCCACCGCCAGCACCCCCAGGGGAACCGTGACGCCGAGCAACGCGTGCGTCGAGCCGCTGCCCTGCCACTCCGAGACCGCGAAGATCACGACGACGGCAAACGGCCACACGCGTGCGGTCACCGCGATGAAGCTCGCCGCGCGCACGCGGTAGGCCAGCGCCGCGGGCAGCACCAGCAACACGAAGGCCTTCACCACCAGCCACACCGGATAGGTGCTGAGAGCCGCTTCCCGCTCCCGCTGCCACACGGCGTCGAAGTGCACGAGCGCCGCGAAGTACACGAGCGGCAGCGCGGTGAGCGCCACGGTCAGCGCCAGCGCCGCCACGGCGACCCGCTCGCGGCGTGCCAGCAGCACGAGCTCCGACCCGATCAGGATCACGATCAGCGTCTCCCCCTGCCACGGATGCAGCCAGCTCGCCAGTACTCCGAGCAGCGGCGGGAGCAGGCCGACACGTCCGCCCGCACGGTCGCGTGCATAGGCCAGCAGCGCGCCGATCGTGCATGCCAGCGCGATCAGGGCGAACGGGTAGCCCCACGACCAGAAGACGATCCAGGAGTCCCCGATCACAGCGCCCCAACCGAAGAACAGTGCGAGCGTGAAGGCCGCGCGGCGCGGCCAGAGACCGCGCACGGTGCGGTACACGTAGGCGCGGACCGCGAAGAAGATCGCGACGATCGCCACCGGCTTCCACAACAGCAGCGCCACATAGGGCGCGACCCCGAGCGCCGCGACCCCGGCGGAGATCGCCAGCAGCGGCTGGAAGAAGTCGGCGGGCGTGCGCCCCAGCACGTACAGGTCAGGGCTCGCGCCATGTTTGAGAATGCCCTCGATCCACATCATCGACTGCATCCCGTCCTCCTGGTACACCGCTTCGGTGCCGGTCCAGACGCGACCGTGTACGATCACCTGCCACACGTCGAGCCCCAACGTCCACAGCGACAGCGCCACCAGCACCCCCAGCAGGACGATGTCGAAGCGGTCGAGGGGTGGGCAGCGAAGCCGCAACGCCTGACGCGCCCTCGCGACGGCCGGCCACGCAGACAACGAGGGGCGAGCGGAGCTCTCCAGGCTCTCTACTCGGGCCACTGCGTCACCCGCCAATCGTCTGCTTCCACGCCGACCACTTCGCCACCGGCTCCGGATCGCCTGCGCTGAGCCCGCGCACGCCTCTTACGCGGTGAACTTCCGGCTGCGCACCAGTCCGCGCCGGTGCAATTCCAGGCGCAGCAGGGCCCGGAGCGTCTTCAGCCCGTACACGGTCGAGGCCCGCGCCCCGACCGAGGAGGCCTCCTGGGAGTAGATCGTGCGCACCGGCACCTCGGCGATACGAAAGCCGAAGTGCACCACCTGCATCAGCAACTCCGAGTCGAAGGAGAAGTCCAGCGAGTTGCGCAAGAACGGGATCCCCATCAACAGCTCGCGCGAGTAGGCGCGATAGCCGGTGTGCAGCTCCGAGAGAGACGTCCCGAGCGCGCGATTCTCGATCGTCGTCAGCGCGCGGTTGGCGACGTACTTGTACATCGGCATGCCGCCCGCCAATGCGCCGCCCGGCTCCATCAGCCGCGACCCGAGCACCAGATCGGCCTCGCCCGCGAGGATCGGCTTGACGAGCTCGGGGATCAGCGTGGGCTCGTACTGGCCGTCAGGGTGCAGCATCACCACCACGTCGGCCTCGTCCTGCAGCGCCTGCAGGTAGCAGGTCTTTTGGTTGCCGCCATACCCGACGTTGTGGGGATGGCGGATGACCCGCAGCGGCAGCGTGCGCGCCAGCTCGACGGTGCCGTCGCGCGAGCCGTCGTCGACCAGGATGATCTCGTCGACCCACTCGCGAGGGATGCCCGACACGGTCACAGCCAGCGTTCGCACGGCGTTGAGCGCCGGCATCACCACGATCACCTTCGCCGCCCCCTTCTCGGCGGTCGCCGCGGATGACTTCTCCGCTGACGTCGCGGATGCCTCATGGCCGTTCGAGGCGGCCGTCAATGTCTGCGGTGGAGAGCTCACAGCGACGTCAAACTATGCCACCGCCACCTAAGCGGTGCCTCAGGATCGCACGGCAGGCTACTCAACATGGAGGCGTCGGGGCACGCCCGCCCGCGCCCGCGCGATTGTAATCGGCGGCGGCCTCGCGCAAGCCCTCGCCGTGCTCGGGGCGCAGCGTCGCGGTGATGTGACGCCAGTAGCGATTCGCATCCCGCCCACCCACGTGGCCCGGCAGCACGAGCGCGACGAGCGCGCGCACGGCGTAGGACCAGGCGGTCAGCCAGCGCACCGCGCGCGCGGCGGCGGGGGAGTGATGCTTGCGCATGTAGAGATCGCGGTTGCGTGCCATTTCGACGATCCGGCGCTCGGGCGCGGCGCCTGTGGAGAGCTGCTCGTGGTGAATCGCGCGCGCCCCCGGAACGTACAGGCTGCGCCAGCCGGCGTCGCGCAGGCGCCGAGCGAAGTCGACCTCGTCGGAGTAGACGAAGAAGTCTGGGTCCATGTACCCAACCTGCGCCGCCGCCTCGCGTCGCACGAGCAGCGCCGAGGACTGGCACCAGTCGACCTCGCGGGTCTGCTCGCCCTTGCTCTGCACCGTGTACAGCCGATGGGCAAACACCGCCCCGGCGAGCGCCGTTGCGACGGTCGGGAAGCGCCATGCGCACGGCTGGGCGGCCGGGTCGGCAACGACGGCCCCGGGGGACGCTGCCACGGCAGCTGGGTCAATAGCCGTGCTCCTTCCCCCCGCCCGGTCGCTGGCCGGCCGCAACAGCTGCGCCCCCGCACAGGCGGCGTCCAGGCGCGCCCGCAGCGCTTGCCACAGCGCGAGCGTCGCCCCGGGAAGCAGCTCGGAGTCCTCGTTCAACAGCAGCGCATAGCTCCCCCGCGCGCGCCGCATCAGCTCCGAGTCGTTCAGCGCCTTGCCACGCCGTTCGCCTGGCGCGATCACCTCGTCCACCGCCGGGTGCGCGCGCGCCGCCTCCACGGAGCCGTCGCGCGAGCCGTTGTCGAGCACCAGCACCTCGGTGACGAACGGCAGCGCTGCCCGCTCGCGGGCGATCGCATCCAGCCCGTGCAACAGGAGCTCCCGCTGAGAGGTGTTGACCACGCAGAAGCTCAGCTCGATCTCGTCGCTCACCCGCCTATTGTCTCTGCCGGTGCGCGTCCACGTCGTCGACCCCTCGGCCTACACGCCGCCCTACGACCACGCGCTGTGCCGCGCGCTGGCGGCGGCCGGCGCCGAGGTGGAGCTGTACACGAGCCGCTTTGCCTACGGCGCCACGCCGGTGCCCGTGGGCTATGAGCGGCGCGAGCTCTTCTACCGGCTCGCCCATCGCGGGGCGGCATCGGGTAGGCGCTCGCGCTCCAGCCAGGCGCTTAAGCTGCTCGAGCACGTGCCCGACATGCTGCGCTACCGCCGCGCCGCGCGCGCGGCTGACGTGGTGCACTTCCAGTGGCTGACCGTGCAGCCGCTCGACGTCCACCTGCTGCCGCGACGGCGGCCCACGGATTCGAAGGCTCGCCCGCCGCGCCCCAAGCTCGTGCTCACCGCCCACGACGTGCTGCCACGCGAGCCCCGGCCGGGTCAGCTGGCCGCCCAGCGACGGCTGTACAAGCACTTCGATGCCGTGGTCGTGCACTCCGAGCACGGGCGCGAACGGCTGCTGGAGCTGGGCGTGGATCCCAGCCGCGCGCACGTGATCCCGCATGGGGCACTCACCCACCTCGCCGAGCTGCCGACCGAGCCATCGAGCGCGCTGCCCACTGCTACCGAGGGGCCGGTGGTGCTGTTCTTCGGCCTGCTGCGCCCTTACAAGGGACTCGACGTGCTGCTGCGAGCATGGCGCGAAATGAGATCCCGCCCGCCCGCGGAGCTGTGGATCGTGGGCATGCCACGTATGGATGTCACGAGGCTGATGGCCGACGCACCGCCGAGCGTCCGCTTCGTGCCGCGCTTCATCCCCGACGCCGAGCTACCGGCGTACTTCACGCGCGCCGACCTCGTCGTGCTGCCCTACCTGGAGGCCGACCAGTCGGGCGTGTTGTTCACCGCGCTCGCGTTTGGCAAGCCACTGCTGCTGAGCGACGTCGGCGGCTTCCCCGAGGTAGCCGCCACCGGCGCGGCTCGCACGGTCCCGGCCGGCGACTCCGCGGCGCTGGGGGAGGCGCTGCGGGAGCTGCTGGCCGATCCCGCGGCCCGCTCCGCGATGGCCGAGCGAGCGCGCGCCGCCGCGGCGGGTCCGTACTCATGGGACGCGATCGCCCACCGCACGCTGGAGCTGTACCGCTCGCTGACGGATACCGTGTGAAACTCCCGGGGAATGAATACCGCTCTCGAGGTCCTCTTCTGGGTGTGCGCCGCGTTGATCGTGTGGACGCAGATCGGCTATGCGGCGGCGCTGGCAATCCTGGTGCGCCTGTTTGCACCGCCGGCTTCCACACGCACAGCCACTCCTGCCCCCGAGGATGAGAGTCCGCTCCCACGGGACGGGAGCCCGCCCACCCCGCCACTGCCATCGCTGTCGCTGATCGTCGCCGCGCACGACGAGGAGTCGGTGATCGCCGCGAAGGTCGCCAACGCGCTGGCGCTGGACTATCCACGCGAGCTGCTGGAGGTGATCGTCACCTGTGACGGCTGCACCGACGCGACCGCAGAGCGGGCGCGGGAGGCAGGCGCCGACATGGTGCTGAAGCTGGCACGCGGCGGGAAGATCCGTGCCCAGGACGCGGCCGTCGAACGCGCGGGGGGGAGATCGTGGCGTTCTCCGACGCCAACGCGCTGTGGGAGCCGGATGCCGCGCGGCTCCTCGTCGGCGCGTTCGCCGATCCCCACGTCGGCTATGCCTGCGGGCAGGTGCGCTTCGTGCGCGCCGCGAGCGCCGGGGCGACCAGCCAGGAGGGGGTGTACTGGCGCTACGAGATGGCGGTGCGTGGGATGGAGTCGCGGCTCTCCTCGATCACCGCGGGCAACGGTGCGATCTATGCGACCCGTCGCGACGCCTACATCGTGGTCGACCCGATCATGGGCCACGACCTGTCGTTCCCGTTCAACATGGTGAAGCGAGGCTGGCGCGCGGTGTACGTGCCGCGGGCGCGTGCCACCGAGCGGATGGTGCCCTCGCTCGAGGGCGAGCTGGCGCGCAAGCGGCGCATGATGAGCCACACCTGGCCGATCGTGCTGCACGGCGGGATGCTCTCGCCGCGCGGCTACCCGCTGGGGTATGCGCTGATGATCCTCTCTCACCGCCTGCTGCGCTACCTGACGCCGTTCATGCACGCGCTGGCACTGGCCGCCAACATCGCGCTCGTGGCAGGCAACGCCGGGGCGGGCGGGGTCCAAGTCCTCTACGTCGCCACGCTCGCCGTGCAGCTCGTCCTGCTGTTTGCCGCCGGAATGGGCGGGATCGTGCATGTTCGCGTGCTGCTGGTCGCCCGCTACTACGTGCTCACCACCGCGATGCTGGCGGTCGGCCTGTGGGACTGGCTGCGCCACGGCACAGCCGCCACCTGGGAAGCGGCGGAGGGGACGCGTCCATCCGGGCTCCCGTCGCGGGGAGCAGCCCAATGATCCGTAGCGCCGTGGTGGCCTTCGCGGTCTCCGCAATGTCCTGCCCGCCCTTCGAGCCCTGCCTCCCCGTCGAGCATCGGAGGCCGGGCCTGTGATCCGTCGCGCCGTGGACATCGCGGTCTCCGCCACGCTGCTCGTGCTGAGCGCGCCGGTGGTTGCGGCGGCGATGGCGGCGATCCGGCTGGAGTCGCGCGGCCCCGCGCTCTACCGTCAGCGGCGCATCGGGCGCGGCGGGCGGCCGTTCGACGTACTGAAGTTGCGCACGATGGTGGACGGCGCCGAGCACGTCGGCGCCGGGCTGGCGGTCGATGAGAACGACTCGCGGATCACGCGCGTGGGGGCCTTCCTGCGGCGCACCTCGCTCGATGAGCTGCCCAACCTGCTGAACGTGCTGCGCGGCGAGATGTCGCTGATCGGTCCCCGCCCCACCGTGCCGGTGCAGGTCGAGCGCTACACCCCCCGCCAGCGCGGGCGTCTCGCGATCCGGCCGGGGATCACCGGCTGGGCGCAGGTCAACGGCCGCGCCTCGCTCCCGTGGAGCGAGCGCATCGAGCTCGACCTCCACTACATCGAGCACCGCTCGCTGGCGCTCGATCTGCGCATCCTGTGGCGCACCCCGGCGATGGTGTTGGGCGGCTCGGGCCTGTACAAGGGCAACACTGGTGGTTGGGAGGGGGATTTGGGGATGGCTGAGCGACGGAGCCAACCGGGGACGGACATCGCGACTGACAAGGGGCACCTGGATGGCTGAGTCGCCAGCGATCCTGCTCACCGGGGTCGGCAAGCGCTATGACATCGTCGCCTGCTTCGCGCGGCTCACCACGACGATCGCGGTCGATCCCAACCCGCTGGCGCCTGCGCAGTACGCGGCGCAGGTGCGCGCCGCGCCACCGCCGATCGCTGATCCCAGCTACGTGCCGTTCCTGCGGGAGCTGTGCGAGCGCCACGGCGTCGGGGCGGTCCTCCCGCTCACCGACCTCGACATCGAGGTGCTGGCGCGGGCGCGAGAGAATCGGACCCCGCCCAGCCTGCCCGCGCTCGTACCCTCGCCCGAGGTCGCGCGCGCAACCTACGACAAGTACGAGGCCCACCTGCTGCTCTCGCGACTGGGGTTGCCCTCGCCGCCCACGGTGCTACCCGAGGAGGAGCCCGACTCCTACCCGGTGATGGTCAAGCCCCGCCGCGGCTCGGGCGCGCGCTCGATCTATCTGGCGCGCGACCGTGCGGAGAAGGACTTCTTCGTGCGCTACGTCGCCGGTGGGCGCCCTGGGTATGAGGGCGAGCCGGTGATGGTGCAGCGCGCGATGGGCGGACCCGAGCTTTCGATCGACTGTCTCGGGGACCTCGACGGCCGCTGCCTGAACGCGATCCCGCGCACGATGCTCGAGTCCCGCGGCGGGGAGTCGATCAAGGGCGCCGCGATCCGCGACCCCGAGCTGATCGCGCTGGGGCAGCGCACGATGGAGGCGCTCGCGGTGCGGGGGCCCGCCACGATCCAGGTCTTCCGCGACCCCGAGGTGGGGCTGGGGATCACCGACGTCAACACCCGTTTCGGCGGCGCCTTCCCCGCGCCCGCCTACGCAGCGCCGCCCGGCCGCAGCTACCCCGAGCTGATCGTGCGCATGGCCGCCGGCGAGGCGATCCCCCCGCATGTCGGGGAGTTCCGGGAGGGACGCACGTTCGCGCGCTACTACTGGCAGCTCGAGCTAGACGAGGGGCTGCGGCCCACCGGCCGCGAGATCGTCCCCGGGGGACCGCCGGCGCCGCGTGCATAGTGAGCTCCCCACCTCCCCCAGGTTTTTTCGGATGCTTTGCTTCACCCTTTGCCGCTTCTTCGGACTCGCCCCGCTCGTCCGGCTCGCTGACTTCCCGGCCCCGCCCAGCAGATCTGGAGAAATCCCTATTCGCTGGCAATCACGTTTTCGGCCGTCGCGAAATACGCAGTACTGTCGAGCACCAGCGTATTGCGCCCGGCCGGCGAGGGTAGTTTCAACTTGGCGTCGATGATCTCGTCGATCGCCGGCGCCAGCGAGCCGCCACAGCCGCTCGCCGGCGGCACCACAAATGAGTTATCGACAAGCGAGTTGCCGTAGACTACGAACAGTCCTTCGATCCTCAAGAAAGAACCGAATACGCCTTTGATCGGCATGTTCGGCAGGGGCGGAGCTGTCAGTTCCTCCGTCAGTTGAACGTGGATTGGGTCGGAGTCGGTCCCGATGTAGCAGTGTTCGCCAAGCACCGGGCTCGTCAGTTTGATCTTGAGCGGCTCTTCGAGTACCACGCCTTCCCCTTCGATGACATGCAGCACAGAGAGCGTCACAGCACTGGCCGGTCCGGCGACTTCGATGGTGGCCGTCAACTCCCCCAGGCCCACGCTTTCGAGCTTCTCGGCAACGCCGCCAAGCGAGCTTGGCAACGCACTTGCCTCGAGCACTCTGCCGAGTCCTCCGGGGACCGGCATCGGCGTCGGCTGCATGATCTCACCGTTCACCGGCCCTGCAAAAATGGTCGGTTCCCCGGTGGGACCTTCCGACAATCCCCCGTCAATGCTCACCATCGCCCTGCCGAGCGGAACAGTCATCGAGCCGATCCGCATTTCGCCGTCCTTGGTGTCGGTCAAGACGCAGTCGTATATCCTGGGTTCGTCGAGCGGGCATTGGGAGAACACAGCAAATGCTCCCCGTGGGCGATGACTCGTTAGCGCACGCGCCGACGGCGCGCCGACCGCCAGGATCGGCGCCACCAGTGCCACGGCGAGCACCGGCGACCAGACAGGTCGGCGCGGGAGACACCGTGGGACCCGGCGCAGGGCAGCCGTCCGAGCCTTTACGGCTTGTGTCCGCAGCGTTGGGGCATTCCGTCCTTTCATTACTTCTCCCTCTGCTTGGTGTGCTGCTTGTCCGTGGCCAATTTGATCGTCCACCACGCCGCCAACCGCAAGACGATCTCCGCGTAGCGCCCAACACGGCGAAGGCATCTGTATCCCGTCCCGAGCGAGGTCGGCCGGGTGCTTGTAACGTCCAAGCGCCCGGCCGACGACTACCGTTCAGCTACCGCGCGGCGCCTATGGTGCGGTGACCGCCCAGGTGCCACCCACGGTTATTGATTCTTTGTATGCTTTTGGTTCTATCAGCACGGTAGTTCCGGTGGTTCCCGCTTCGTTTGATTCGCCGTTTACGGGGTTGATCGTTTCCATGTGTCTCACGCCCATCGCGAAGGGGCCTTCGAAGATGCAGAGGTTCCCTGGTTCCGCTTCTGGCTTGCTCACGCTGCTCGTTGTCGGACAGGTACCTCCACCAGCGCCTTTGCCTTCGTGGAAGGAGACTATGATTATGTGTTCGCTTGTCAGCCCGGACACCAGCGGGATCGTAAAAGGAATGGTCGCGGTGGCGAATTCGGCCGAGCCGCCGTTGAACGAGCCCGGTGTCTCTGCAACGCCCCAAACCCCGGTCTCCGTCTTTCCCGAGGGTAGTGTGCTCGTGAAGCCGGTCTGGCCGTTGCAGACAAGCGTCGTTTTGACCGCGACCGTGTATTCCACGCCGCCCAGTTCGTCGCACTTGCTTTTGTCGCCGAGCGGCACAGTTTTGCCCGTCACGCTTTCACCGGCTTCGCCCTTCGCTCCGCCTTGGCCGGCGCTGCCTTCATGCCCTTCCGCGCCCGCTGTTCCCGCGGGTCCGGTAGCGCCGGCGGGACCGGTAGCTCCGGCGGATCCAGCCGGTCCGGCGGGGCCATTCTTCCCGGCCAACGCCTTGAGTACCTTTGGGCTTATCTGCTTCGTCGAGGTTATGACATACCGGCTCGCCGCGTAGGCGCCCCCGCTCATCGCAAAGACCAAGGCAAGCGTTGCAACGATATTCACAAAAGTCATACGTTTGCGTATTTTAGAGAACAACTTCTTAGAGAGCATCTTTCCTCCCGTGTCGATGAACGCTGCACCACAATTCCTCGCGGGCAGACAACAAAACTACTTGTGCTTGCTACGAAGCTGCCGGCGCGCCCGCCCCTTCACCTTCTTCTTCTTTGGCTTCACGCACTGTCCCGCCTTGCTGCGCGAGTACCCTCGCGAGCATTTCGGCCCGGGAGCAGGGGTATCCGTGACGGGAATCTCGACCGCCGGCGTTGCCAGCAGCATCGATGGCGCGGGAGCCGCGAAGGCCACCGGAAATTCGCTTTGCGCGACTTCGGTCGGCGCTCCGGGTTCCCTTTCTGCCTGGGGCGCGCTGCCCGTCACGAACCGTTCTTCCGCCCCTGAGAGGAGCGCCGCTTCGGCGCCTTCACGGCGAGCCGTAAGGCGATAGCCATAAACAGTTTCAGGCCGCAGGTCGCTGGCTTCCAGCATGGTCGTCGCCGTCCCGTACAGTTCGGACTGGAGCACCTCGGTGCTCGACACACCCGGACAACCGGTTGTCTTGGTGATGCCGGCACACTTCGCGAGCGTGTCTTCGCCGAGGCTGTATTCGGGAGCATATTCGAAGAAATATTCCGTCGGTGTGTTCTCGGGGTCGAGCTCCCCGAACATCACCGCCGAAAACGCGCTCACAAACGAGGTGGTCGGCGCGCCGACCACCCTTGGCGGCGCCGTCGGGTTCAGTACCGCATCCGCTTCGCCGGTAAAGCGTTCGGGCAACGAAACATTCTTGTCGCTTCCATCCAACCGGAAGCAGATCGGCGCCCCCGGGCGCAGTCCTTCGAGCATGACACCAACGTGCACCGGCGTCGAGACCGTCGGCACAGCCTGATGCGCCGTTTCGTGTGGGGTACCCTGTTCCACGACACTACAGCTTTCACTCCATTCAAACCAAACTTCGGTTTGTTCTATGCCATAGGGATTGACTTCACCCCCGAGTTCACAATCAAACGTATCAGACGTACCGACTACCGCACCCGCTTTACACGTAGTCCGCCCCGTCACCACTTCCGCCACCGGCTCCGGAACGTAGCCGACGACTTCGTGCATTCCGGGAAATGGCACGTAGAGCGTCTCCCCGACAAAGCCGATGCCGTTGACAGTGCTCGCGCTCCCGTCTTGACCAGGTACCGTGAAGGTTGTCACGATACGACCAGTGCTGGCTTCGAAAAGCCACCCCAACTGCATCCTTTCAATGATGCCTGTAGAATTGTCTTCATGGGCCTCGATCGCGATATGGCCGGCGTCGTCGAGCGCAATCCCGCGAATAAAATCTTTGCTTGGTATGACGATCTTGGCGCCGGACTCCACGCCGGTACCGGGATCGAACTCATAGACGGTATTCTCTCTGTTGTAGACGACATAGGCCGCGTTTGCATCGGCCGCAACCTCGCTGACATAGCCTTCTGGTTCGGGGGAGGTGATGACCGAGGGCAGTTCGATCTGCCCCTTCCACGCCCCGTTCGCGTCGAGCTCTTGCACTCCATGTCCGCTGGCCACATATAGGAGACCCAAAGCGCTGTCGGCCGCCAGGAGATCGCCGTCATAACCTTCCTCAAAGTCGAATGCTCCGGCTTCGTCGCTCGCAAGCGCGCTCTGTACGCCGGCTTGGCAGCTATCGTGGGAGGCAGCGGTACAAAGGTTGCCCTTCGTCGCCTGGTCGACTTCTTTCCCCGCCATCCAAAGGAATTCGCCGGTCGCGGTATACGCCTCGACTCGATTGTTGTTAAAATCGCTCTACATAGACCTCTTTCGCGGAGGAGTCAAACGCGATGCTATCGGGTCGACTGATCGCACCGGCGGCAGTGCCTGCGACGCCCTGCTTGCATTTGACTCCGAGTGTATTTATTTCTTCGGCGGTGCACAGGTCTCCTTTTGTCGTTTCGTTTACTTCCTGGCCAAACATAAGTATGAATTCGCCCTCGGGACCGACCTCTTGAACGCGATGGTTGGCGCTGTCCGCGATGTAGAGGTCCCCTTCGGGTGTGCCCGTCACGCCTTCGGGATATTCGAAGCCTCCTGGTTCGGCGCTTGGCTTGCCTGGCTGACAGTCGTGTTGGGATATGGGCGCACAGAGGTGCATTGCAGGGATCAGCTTCACAGGTGCCGCCGCCCACGCACTCGCGTGCGTGAGCAGCGCAAGCGCGGCAGAAAATGCGATCGCGGCCAACGCTGTCGCGGTCGTTCTCGAGATCAGGGCGCTCATCCACCCGTCACCTTCTTCGCGAACTTGCGATGTCGGGTTGTTCGGTTGCATCAGTGGCCTCCCCGGGAGCTCTTCTTGACTTTGCCATGACCCTTCTTCGGCTTACGCTTCTTCGCGGCGGCTGTAGCCGCGCATCCGGTGACCGCGATCTTCGTCGCCTGCTTGAGAGTCGCACCGTTCTGGGCAACGAATTCCGTTGGCATCACCAGATTGCGCGAGCAGAGCTCCCCGTCCGCGGCAAGAGCAGAGAACCTGCCCTCAGGGAGATACAGTTCGAACGTCCCGACGGGCACGTCGGGCACCGTCTTGAACGTACTCGACGTGATGCCTTGTTTGCTGATGAAGGTCGAGCCCGTCAGGTCGACCCTGACACCGTCGCCTTGCAGCACGACAATCAACGACGGGAACGCTTCCCCGCCGTGTGAGACGAAATAGACCGGGCCCGACAGGCCCACGGCAAGCAGCGGCGTGGTCGCGCGCACGACTCCCACGATCGATGCCGAGGGACAATCCGCTGGATTCGCTTCGAACGTCGCCGCTGGGCAGGCCTTTTGCAGCGTCGTCAGCCTGGCGGGCAACTGCTTCGGGAGTTCGACTTTCACCGACTTGATATTCGCCTCGTTCCCCAGCGAGCCCGCGGGGTAGGAAAGCTTCACATCCAGATCGGCGCCATCGGCACGGCTGGTATGCGCGCTCGTCGAGACCGTGAACTTCGGCTTGAACGCAAGGCTCGTGCATCCCGCGGCGGCGAACGGGCTCGATACATGAGCGACGGCGCCTTCGAACCCGGAGATATCCGCGGTGATCGCCTCGGCCGCGCAGTTGGTCGGGTTGATCATGAACCCCGGACGATCGATATCGACCGTGATCTGTTTCAAGCGCAGCGGTACGCCGAACACGATCCGCGGGATCGCGTGCGGACCGTCTTCATCGGTGGTGACCGTCAGCGTCGCTGTCTGCCGGTTCACTTCGATCGCCGCGCGTACGACCACGACACCCAGGTTGAACGGTCCCGCGACCACGTGCGTGACGATGCTCAGACCAAACGGCGCACCATCGTGAGGGCCGGTGAGAAACACTTCGCCTTCGATTTCAAACGGGTGCGAACCGGCGCCCGAAGCGACTCGCGTGGTGCCGATCTTCGAGCTCTGCGGACAGGTGCCCGCGTTGGCTTGCGGTTCTTCGCACAACGGAACATTCGCGAGCACACCCAGCAGACCGGATGGCGTGTGCACCTGCACCCCCCGCACATACTGTTCTCGGTCCTGACGCGATACGTTCACCGTGAACTGGCTGTACTTGCCCGCCTGCGGCGAAACGGTGCCCGCGACGAAGCCCGGAGTCAGACCCGGCGCGCTCTGGCACCCCGTCACATCGAAGAACGACGTCGAGAGAGCAGCGGGGGTGCCCCCGACAATGAGCCCTTCGGGCGTCTGCCCCGGCGCGCTCCACGGCACAAAATCGCTCGTCGTGACAGCCGGACCACACGTCGCGGGCGTGTCCATCGGGGCCCGGGGACCGCCGTTCAAATGAATCTTCAGATCGCTGAATGGCGCCTGCGGAGTCCCCAACGTCCTACTCGTCAACTGGCCTGTCGCGAGATTGGCCTCGACTTCGAAAGGCACCTTGAAATGGATCCCCGTCGTCGCCAGTTCTCCAGAGCCGCCCAGTTCCAGGTAGAGCTTGTACAGATGACCGTCACGCGCGTCTTCTTCGGTGCACGCGGACTGCCCGCTCCCGCCACAGGCCGGACGCGCGAGATACAGGTGACCCTTGACCGGCTCCGGCAGGAACGGCGTGACCGCTTCGGCGGTCCCCACAGTCGACGCATTGGGACAGTGCCCGGGCGCGAGCTGGAGTTCGCCACTGAGAGCGACTTCTTCGGATTCAGGACCGGTGATGTTGATCCCCTTCGGACCAAATTCTTCACATGCCTGAATACCGTCGACGACCCCCGGCGAAACCGACATCCCCACTGGCAGCGTGACAAACGTGTTACGCAACTGCGGCGTGGCATTTGACTGTGGGGTTTCGGTCAGCGGCACATTCAGATCGATGCCGAGCCCGACCGGTTCGTCGGCGACCGTCGTTTCGGGAGCGACGGACAGCGAAGGACCAAAACCCAGCGCTTCACATCCCGTGGCCGCAGGAAGCGCCGCTTCGGCTTCGGCGAACCCAGAATATTCGCCGTCCTCGACCTTGCCCGGTTCCTGCCACGAATCCACCCGCAACGTCATGATCCCCGGACCAGCCGCACAATCCGTGGGCAACGTCAAAAACGGAACCGGCGCCACACCCGAGGGCCGATTCCCGCCTTCACACACAAGTATTTCGTTCAGTTCTGGCCGAGTGCAGAACTTGCCACGCATCGCGTCATGGCTCGGATCGGCGGGGACCCCCCAGAATGTCAGTTCGACTTCATTGATCGAGATCAGCGGGAGGTTGTCGCTAACGACGGTGAAGCTGTAGCTCCCCGGAATTTGCACACCTTCGCGCGTCATGTGTGCTGGCGTATGCACGAGATGAGCAGTCAGCAGCGGCTGCGTGATCTTCTCGGAGCTCTCGAGCGCAAACTCCGCCGACTCACCCGGTTCGGCAGCAAGGTTGACGATCTCCCCGACCAATTCGTGCGTGCCCTCCATGCGTGACCGGTACACACCGATCTGGGTATCAGCCGGACACAATGCTTCACCGTTCGTCGCCAGTGTCAGCGGACACTGCGGGGTCGCCAAAGGGTCCCCCAGCAGGCCGGGTGGAAGCGTCGTCTCGATATCCTTGACGTCACGCGTCGGAACGGCTGCCGGTTCCGCTCCGGGGGAGGTGATCGTTTCCGTGTTGAAGCTGAACCTGGTGGTCAATGCCCAGGGGTGCGCTCCCGCCTGCGTGAACGGGACACCGTAAGGCTCGTTGACGAACCGAGGTCCCGTCCGCCCGTCCTGCAGTTTTTCCGGCATTTCGACAGTACGTTCGGTAGTTTCAATCGAGAAGCTTTAATACCGAGAGGCGTGGCCGCCCGCGCAACGGCGCCGCCGGCAACCAACGACAACAACGTGACCAGCCCGCAAACCGCAGCCACAAACGACAGGACGGGCCCCGATAGACACTCACGGCTACGAACGCTCATCGCTTCCTCCCATTCGCGCGAGCCCGCCGGGACCCTCGCCCCGCAACCCTGGCAGCGCGCTTCGCTCGCTTACGCTTGACCTTTCCGCGAGACTTCGCCCGCGACGGCTTGGCAGACTTCGCTCGCGACGTGGGGGACACAAGCGGCGGCGGCAACGGGAGGTTTTCACCCGGCGCCTGCGAGGCGCTGCCGGGAATCAGCAGCGGCGCCGGGTTCGTCAACGGCCCCTGACACCCGTCGCCTTCACACGGTTCGGTCGGCTGCGCAAGCAAAGGGAAGCCACCGTTCAATCTGGCGTCATAAACCGCCGACAGACCATCCAAATTCTGCGTGGTCAGCTGCTGAGTCGCGACAAAGAAAACATCGTCTCCGGAAGGACTCATGACATAGTCTTCGATCGATGTTTCTCCACCACCGCCGGAGAGCAGCGAGACGGTGCCTTCACGGGAACCGGGTGCCTGATACCATTCATAGACGTTCTCGAGGCCGTTGACCGCCGCCCGCGATAGCCGCTGAGCCGTCGCGAACACGATCCGCGAGCCATTTTCGCTGATTGTACGGCTGTCCATATCATTTCGTTCAAACGAGCCGTTGGCCAGGTCGGCGCCTTTGATCGTCGCGTCGCACGTCGTTGCGGATGTTTCCTCCGAGCAATTTCCGTCGGCGCCATAACCGGCTTCACCCACCGAGACTCTGTCGAGCAAGCCAGTAACGGCGTCATAGCGGTACACGTCCATGGCGTTGTCGGTGTCCCCGGCCACCAACTGGGCATAGGTCGCGAATACCAGAAATTCACCGCTCGGACCGGCCATCTGATCCTCACCCGCATTCTTCCACAGCGGGGAGTCGCTCTTGGCGCTGGAGCAATGCTGATCGACGACCCCGGACGCGCCCCCCGATTGCCCCAGACCCGAGCACAGCTCCGCGACGAACGCGACGCGACCATTCCCCGCTCCTTCCGGCGCTTCATACACATACAGATTGTCGGCACCCTGCACCGGCGCCTGCCCTTCTACGTTGGGGCCTTCGCTCAACACCCCTCGCGCGACGAAATACACGCGCCTGCCATCGGGGGCAACCCCGAGGACACCCTGCACTTCCGCGCCCTGACCCGACGCCAAATCCACCGAAACACGCGTGAGCGAGGTCACTTCGCGCGCTGCCGGCGCGCATTCCGAATTGCCGGGGACACACCCGATCTGCGCCATATACAAGTTCTGGGTGCTGTCGCCGTCCCCGCCGACCAATTGCGCCGTGGTGTTGAAGAACACACGCGAACCATCTTCAGAAGCGCCATCGAAATGCGCGTTGGGACGCGCCGAAGCACCTTGACATGGGATTTCTTCTTCTCCGCACCGTTCCAATCCCGGATCGATGGGCCTCGAAACTTCGATCGTCCGCGCTCCACCAAGACGTGCGAACAGCTGATAATGGGATCCGCTGTTTTTGATGCAGGTCACAAAGAACACATCGCTGCCGTCCGCCGAAATCGCGCCAGCCCCTCGCTGTGCTTCACCTGCAGCGTCGAATTCGGGCTCCGCGCTGCCGATCGACACGGGGCACGACGGGCTGACCGGATTGCCCGCATCGGTGACCCCCACCAGGCGCAATTCCGCAGGTTCGCCGTGACAACCGGCGCCGCCACTCGCCATTTCATACAATTGGCCCGACCTGATAGGAGCCCCTGGGAGAAGCGCCTGGCCTACTTGCGGGCTGAGGAACAGATGACAAAAATCGTCGCTCGTCGCCAGCGCTTGGATCCGAACGGACTGGTTGTTCACGGTTTCCATCGGCACACCCAGCGCTGTCCAGTTGGACGGCACGTCAGGCGTGCCTGTGTCGTGCACCATGAAGACCTCCTGCGTGGCTTCCAGATAGGAGTAGTAGTTGGACCCCTGATATCCCAGCGCAAGTGTGCGCCCCAGCGACGGCGACGCGTCGCGATCGGAGACCTGCGGCAACAGCGCCGCGGGGGGCATCTCCGGCAGCGTGGACCAGCCCAACGTGCCACGAGACGCCATGTAATCCCATTCATCGAGGCCGGACAACCCCTCCGGGGCTCCGGCGAAAGTGCCCGGGGAACGGTACATCACACTTTCACCGTTCGCTGCGACAGCCTTGATCTGCGGCGCACCAAAACCGGCGGTATAAGGATTGCTGACGAGCTCGAACGTACGACCGTCGGAAGACCCGAGCGCACTACTTGCCGTCACCAGAGCCAGAACGAAGACAGCGATGCAAAAGCCCGGTGCGGATTTATGGAGACTGCCAACCTTCAGCCGAGTTCGCTTAGAGCCCTTCATCATGCCTTCCCTCTTTCCCCGAATTCGCCGTTTGCCCACGGTACCCCGCGACACCAAACCCTCGTATGACCTACCGTTGAAAATGCCGGTTCCACCATGCCCATGCGACCCTTTCACACTGCCTGTTTTCAGCCGATCTCAACGGCGTCGGATCGTGTGGCGAAAATTGTTTTGCGAAGCCGTACATCACGCAACCTCCACGCTCCGGCCGACATCGATACTGAGCCGCCCCGCAACCTGGCGACCCCGATCCGTGAGCCGCCACGCGTTGGGCTCACCGCTGAGATGCCCCCCACCGGAGTTCACAACCAGGCCCAGGCGCTCCAAGCGCCGCAGCAGCTTGGAGATCTGTCCCGGGTCCGCGACCCCCGCGTGCTCACCAACCACACGGTTGCTCGCACCCGGCTCGCCGGCGATACACGCCAAGACCCGCGCCGTGCGATACGTCAAGCGCATCCGCATGCCCGCCAACGGGTCGCGCTCGCCCAGAAACTCCACCGGCGCCCGCCCCGCACCCGCCATCGCCACCGGTCTGGGCACAGGACGAGCCTGCTCGCGCCGCGCCGCCGCCGGACCGAGATACGGCAGCACGATCATCCCCATCAACTCGGGCAGCAGGCACACGAGCGGCTCGTACGCACCGCGCAACAACCGCGCGTACACGATTCCAAACGCCGCGCCGACCAGGCCCTCCGCCGTCAGCGCCGTGCACCCCGCACCCCGCGCGCCCTCCCCGCGACCGTCATCGAGCACCGCCGCCAAGCGCGCGAGCACCTGGTCGCGACGCTCGAGCATCCGCGGTCCGCCGCGCAACACCTGGATCACGCACACCCGCGCGAGCGCCGGCTCGCGGTCGAAGAACGCGAGGATCGCCCCCAGGCCGCCACGGACCCGCTCGCGCCACGGCAAACCACCCAACCCCGCCGCGGCGAGCTCGCCCTCGATCAGCCCGACCACTTCCTCGCACAGCGCCGCCAAACACGCCTCGCGGTCCGCGAACAGCTCGTAGAACGTGCGCCGCGAAACCCGCGCGCGCGCGGCGATCTGCCCAACCGTCGTGTGCGCGTACCCGTGCTCGTCGATCGCGCCGACCGCACCCGCCAACAGCCGCGCGCGCTGAATCTCCGCCACCTGCTCCCGCGGCTGCGCCCGCCGCGCGGCGATCGCCACCGGAGCCGGACGGCGCGGCACACGCGTACGTACGCGTGACACTACGCGGCCCCCCCGACCAGCACGCCAGGCCCTCCGTACAGAACACCGGGCCCTCCAAGCACACCGGCGCGCCCGAGCCCACCGCGACGCCCGCCGCACAGCCACGAACGCGAGCACAGCGACCCCCTCCCCCGCGCGAGCGGGGGCGCGGGAGGCGTCGAAACTAGGCGGCTAGCGCCCTCGGTCTCGAGCCGCGACGCTGAAGAGAGAGAGAGAGAGAGAGAGATGCGACAGCGCCAAGCTGGCGCATCTAGCATCACTCTCACGATCGGGTGCAAGCACCCTCACCACGTATCTCCCTGCAGAAACCACGCTGAACAAGCTCCCTCTTCGAAAACCGACCCGGCCCCTCTCCCGAAAGACCCCTGATGCGCTTGGCACGGTCGACCGCCACGGGCAGACCCCAAGCCAGACCCTATGTTGTGCTCGGTAATCGCCGTCGATCACCGTGCCATTGCCATCATAAGCGCATCCGTAACTTTTTGTCAAGTGCCAGCCGCAAAGAAGGTCCACTGGCGGCCCGGGCAGTGATCTGCGCCACGCCCCCACCCCGCGCCTGCGACCCCGGCGCTGGGGCACATCGCCGGCGCTGCCCGAGCGCCTCGCCTTTGAGCGCCTGACCTCTCTGAGCGGGTACGGCGCCGCATGTACGAGGCCTGGGTAGAATCACTGTGCAGTGAACACATTGCTCGCCGATCCTCCGGCCGCGCCGAACTCTGAGCAGCCAACCTCGTCGTTGACGCCGGCCGTCCCGCCCGCCGACGGAGCGGGCGGCTCCGGTGGAGCGGAGGACCGCTCCGATTCGCTCGCGCAAGGGCACGTTTGCGCGCACTGCGGCACCCCTTTGCAGGACGGCCAGCAGTGGTGCCTGCACTGCGGCGCCTGCGAGCCCGGCAGCCTCGGCGAGCGGCCCAACCTGCGCCCGCTGACGGTGTTGGCGCTCACCGCCGCGATCCTCGCCCTCGGCGCCGCTGTGGCGGTGGCGGCCGCCATCAACGAACACAACGCTCCGCACCCCGCCACGGTCGCGCTGGTTCCCGCCACTACGCCCGCCACCGTTGTGCCGACTACGCCAGCGCCCACGGCGACTGCCCCCGGCACCGGGGGCACCAACACCCCCCACGGCTCCTCCAAGAGCCCCAACCTGCTGTTCCCGCCAGCTTCGACCACCAAACCGCCGAAGGTCACCGCGCCCACACCCACCCCCACGGGCGGCGGCGAATCGAAAACCTCGGAATCGAGCGGCTCGGGCAGCGGCTCCACGACGACACCTTCGAAAGCCACCACCACCGAAACCGGCACCTCGACGACCGAATCGAAGTCGAACGAAGGCTCCTCGGGCAAAAGCGAACAGCCGACCCCGATCCTGCTGGACACCAATGCCGCCACCACCTACAACCCCTACAACTATCCCGAATCGGGCTTCGGCGATCCGGCACTCGCGATCGACGGAGAACCCTCGACGGCCTGGACGGCGCAGGTGCAGGCGCACTCCTTCCCCAACTTGGCGGAGGGGCTCCTGATCGACCTGCGCGAACCGACCAAGCTCGGCAGCGTCGAACTGCGCACCCCGACTCACGGAGTGACCGTCCAGCTGTACGGAGCCAACGGCACCAAGGCACCCACTACGATCACCGAACCGGGCTGGGTGCAACTCAGCGGCTCGCACAAGCTGAAGAAGGCGGTCACTCACTTGAAACTCCGCACCGAAGGCCACGCCTACCGCTGGCTGGTGGTGTGGCTCGTCAAGGCGCCCGCCTCCGCGCGGGGGACACCCACCGCCCCGGGCAACGTGGCGCTCAGCGAAGTGGCGCTCTACCCGCCCGCTTCTTCTTAGCGCTCCCGCCGCCCTCCCACACCTCGTCTAGGAAGGCCGCGATCTCCTCCGTCAGCCGCTCCGGACTGAGGCGCAGCTCGACCAGCGAGTCGGCCTCCAGCAGGCGCCCGTTGGGGAGCTCCTCGGCGAGCATCCCCGCATCGGAGAAGGGATGCACGGGATCGCGCCGGTGGCCGATCACCAGCGCCGGCGTCTGGAACTTGCGCCGCTCGTTGCGATGCGGCGCGACGCGCCCGAAGAAGAGGCCCTGCAACACGGCCGCGCCTGGGCCCGGTTCCTGGCGGATCGTGTCCAGCAGCACGTTGCCGTAGTGGGGCAGCAACCCGCGCGGGATCGCCCGCGCGCCGCGCGCCACCAGCTTCATCACCGGCTCCCCGAACGTCAACGCCACCAGGATCGGGGTGAACGTGAGCGCGCTCGAAAGCAGCGCGTTGTCGAGCACCGGCATCTCGATCACCATCCCCTGCAGGCGCTCCGGCTCCTCCAGCGCGATCTCGAGTGCTGTGTTGGCCCCCAGCGAGGTCCCCATCACCACCGCTCGCTCGACCTCCAGGTGATCCATCAGTGCCACCACCTGATCGGCGAAGAAGCGCATCGAGTAGCGCCACATGTCGCGCGGGCGCTCCGACTCGCCGTGGCCCAGCAGATCGACGGTCACCACGCGATTGCCGCGTGTAGCAAGGGCCCGCGCAAGCGGCGCGTGCATCGTCTGGGCCAACAGCAGCCCGTGCACCAGGATCAGCGTGCGCTCCTTTATCAGGGCCCGCCCACCCCGCTCGGCCGCGCGCGCGGCACGCGTGCGAGCGGAGCTTTTGATCGGAGTCACGGCCGCCGGACCGGGGGGGTCGGGTTGGTACTCCGTGTAGGCGATCCGCTGCCCCTCGAACATGAAGTGGGCCATCCCCCCAGGGTACTGCGGCTGCACAGGCTCAGGCGATGCCGTGGATCGCGGCGGCTGCACACGCTCGGGCGATGCCGTGGATCGCCCGAGCAGTGCGTGCCCCTCTCCTCTGGCGCCCCGTTGGGCGGGGGTTTCCCGATCCTTTCCCGTCCCAACAGGTCGTCCGCCAGTTCAAACCCGCTGGTCCCGGAAAAGGTGCGCTGGTACATTTCCTCAATGGCCAAGTCTCCCCGCCTCATCGCCGGCCAGAACGCCGCGATCACCGGGGCCGCCCGCGGCATCGGTCGCGCCACCGCACAGGCCTTCCTGGCGGCCGGGATGCGGGTGGCGATCGGCGATGTCGATCTCGCCACCGCCGAGCGCACCGCCGCCGAGCTCGGCCCGCGCACGGTCGCGCTGGCGCTGGACGTCACCGACCGCGACTCCTTCACCCGCTTCCTCGACTCCTGCGAAGAGCAGCTCGGGCCGCTCGACGTGCTGGTCAACAACGCCGGGATCATGCCCGTCGGGCGGTTTCTCGACGAGGACGACCTCTCCGCACGACGCACGATCGACATCAACCTCCACGGGGTGATCCTCGGGATGAAGCTCGGCCTCGCACGGATGCTCCCCCGCGACCGCGGCCACATCGTCAACATCGCCTCGCAGGCGGGCAAGTTGGGGACCGCCGGCATCGCCACCTACTCGGCGACCAAGCACGCCGTCGTCGGGCTCACCGAGTCGGTGCGCGGCGAGCTGCGCCTGATGGGTGCCCACATCGATCTGAGCTACGTGATGCCCTACATCGTCAACACCGAGTTGGGCGGCGGCCTCGGCCATGCGCGTGGCTTCTCCAACGTCGAGCCCTCCGAAGTCGCCGATGCGATCGTCGAAGCACTCCATCACGGCACCGTCGAAGTGTGGGTGCCGAAGGCCACCAAGCGCACCTACCAGCTCGGCACGTTGCTGCCGCGCTCGGTCGCCGAGGGCATCGGCCATGTGGCGGGAGTCGATCGCGTGATCGCCGACGCAGACATCGAGGCACGCCGCGAGTACGAGCTGCGCGCCGCACGCTCGGAGCCGGCGCTCGCGTCAGCGCCCGAGCGGCCGCAGATCACTGAGTAGCCGTCGAGCAGAGCCACTCCGCAGTGGCGGCCATCCCGAGCCGAGACTCTGGCGCCCGGGGGCAAGATGCAGAGGTTCTGGCACCGCGCGCGCAGGCTCTAAGCGGTGAGCCACTCCGCGACGATCGCGCCGATCTCCGGGCCTTTGTCCTCCTGCAGGAAGTGCCCCGCGTCCTCGATCGCGCGCGGCGGCGGCTGGCCGATCGCGCCCGCGAAGTTCTCCGCCACCGTCATCGGCAGCACCGGGTCGGAGTCGCCCCACAGGATCAACGTCGGGCGGGTGTCCTCGCGCAGCGCGTGCAGCGTGCGCCGGCCCTCCGCGGCACCCGGGGCGTCAGGCGCAAACGGGATCAGCGCCGGGAAGGCGCGCGCGCCGGCCTTCGAGGCGGCGTTCGGGTACGGCGCCTCGTAGGCGGCGATCACCTCATCGCCGGGGTCGTTCTTGCACGCGCCCTTCACGAGCATGCCCACCGGCAGGTCCTCGGTGCGCGCGGTGAAGTCGCGGAACGCCAGCCACGCGTCGCTCATCCGCTGATTGCCGGTGAAGATGCCGCTATCGGTGATCACGAGGCGGTCGATCCGCTCGGCGTGCTCCACGGCGAGGCGCAGTCCGATCGGCCCGCCCCAGTCGTGCACGACCATCGTCGCGCCCCGCACGTCGAGCTCCTCCAACAGCGCCGCTCCCAGCGCGACGTGACGATCGTATGAGTACCAGCCGATGTCGGTCGGCTTGTCCGAGCGCCCGAACCCGGCGTAGTCGGGGGCGATGCAGCGAAAGCCGGCATCCCGCACCGGCGGGATCACCTTGCGCCACAGGAACGACCACGTCGGCTCGCCGTGCATGAAGATCACCGGCCTACCCTCGCCCTCGTCGAGGTGCGCGAGGCGCAGCCCCTCCACCTCGCGGTAGTGCGCCTCGAAGGGGAAGTCCGGCAGGCCCTCGAAGCGCTCGTCGGGTGTTCGCACCGCGTCGGACATACAGGGCAGCATACTCCGCGCCGGCGCCATCGCTCGCAGCGCCGCCAGGCCGTAGCGCCGTGGGGTGGCCGGCACGCGCAAAATGCGTTACGCTCGCCTGGATGCATGCGACGGTCTTGCAGTTGGCGCCCGTCCTCGCGGCGGCCAAGAGCAGGGTGCCTTTTTACATCGCCGGCGGCCTACTGGTCGTCTGGGCGGTCGTTGTCTCGCTCGGGCTCGGCCTGCGCAAACCGGACTTCCCCGGTGGCCTTTCGGGACAGCGCGCGGTGATCGCAGTGACGGCGGTGTTGGTGGCGCTCACAATGACGATGGCCGTCGTCACCTCCGGCGCGCCCGGATAGCCTTTTCGCGAGGCGAGCTCGTCGGGACACACTCGTGCGGGGCGATTCGCCGGCGAGCTGAAGCTCCAAATAGCCTCCGTCAGAACCCGCCTCCGTCGGACCATCCTTCACCGGGCCCTGACAATCCTCATCTTTGGGTCAGACAATCCTCGGCGGGCGAGGTGCTCTCACCCTCCCACGCGTTGAATTGAGCGTGTAGCAGATGACTCAAGCGGGAAACCTAAAGGGGGGAAGCCTATGCGCTGCCCCATCCCGCAAGACAAGGAGGAGGATGAGATGTCCGACAGCGATCTGGTGCTCGACACGGTGGAGCGCCTGGAGCACTCCGAGAGGCAGGTGGGATCAGTTTCCACCGAGCGGGCCCCGGGATTCGACCGGCGCTCGTTCCTGCGCCGCACCGCACTCACCGGCGCAGCGGTCGGTTCGGTGAGCGCGCTGCTGGAGGCGTGCGGGTCCAGCGCGAGCTCCTCGGGCGGCAACTCAGCCGCCGTGTTCGGCTCGCACCCCGAATACAAATTCGTGTTCGTCAACCACGTCACGACCAACTCGTTCTTCACGCCCACCCAGTACGGGATCGCCGACGCGTGCAAACTGCTGGGCTCGAGCTACGAGTGGACAGGCTCCGAAAGCGAAAACATCAACCAGATGGTCAACGCCATCAACACCGCCGTCTCATCCGGCGCCAAGGGGATCGCGGTGTCGCTGATCAGCAAGACCGCGTTCAACGTGCCGATCGAAAACGCGCTGAAGGCTGGCATCCCGGTCGTCGCCTACAACGCCGACGCCCCCTCGCCCCCCAACAAGCGCCTGGCCTACATAGGCCAGGACCTGAAACTGGCCGGCGAACTGATGGGCAAGCGGATCGTCGCAGCGGTCAAAGAAGGCGACGTGGTGATCTTCACCGCCAACGCAGGCTCGGCCAACCTGCAGCCGCGCCTGGAAGGAGCTGAAAAGGCGATCAAGGGCTCGGGCGCGCCGATCAAACTGACAACGATCGTGACCGGCTCCCTGGAATCGGGTGAGAAATCGGCCATCGAAGCCTACTGGACCGGCCATCCCACCACGAAGGGGATGTACGCCGTCGACGGCGGCGACACCGCGGAACTGGCCGGCGTGATGCAAAAGCTCGGGCTCGCCGCCAAAGGCGTCCACGCCGGCGGCTTCGATTTGACCGAAAAGACCCAGAAACTGCTCCACGAAGGCTTTATCGAATTCACGATCGACCAGCAGCCCTACCTGCAGGGGTTCCTGCCGGCCCTGCAACTGTTCCTGTGGCAGGTTTCCGGATCCCTGACAGGTCCGGCGGAAGTCGACACGGGCCTGAAATTCATCGACAAGGAAACCGTCGCTCCGTACATCAACTCCAAAAGCCGCTTCGAGGGGACCTCCTCCGAACCGAAGGTCGTCCCGATCCCGGCGGGCACCGCCGCCTAGAGGGGGTCAGCGGCCGTGGACAGCGGCTCACAAGGGGGTCCAGCGCAGGCTTCGGCGCCGGACCCTCCCGGAGTGCCGCGCCCGCCGGCGGCCGAGCCGGGCGGGGCGCGCGCGCCCGAGGTCCCTCCCTCCAGGGGACAGCAACTGCTCGAGCGAGTGCTGTCCCTGCGCGAGGGCAGCATCATCGTCGTCACGCTGCTCGTGGCGATCTACTTCTCGCTGACCACCAGCACCTTCCTCACCAGCTCCAGCTTCAAGACGCTGCTGCCGTTCTTCGCCCCGTTCGCGATCCTCGGCGCGGGCGAGGTGTTCGTGATGATCCTGGGCGAGATCGACCTGTCGATCGGAGCGACATACCTGCTCGCGCCGTTCCTCTACTACAAGCTGGCGAAGGCCGGGATCCCGTACGTGCCGTGCGTGCTGATCGCGCTGGCCGGCTGCATGGTGGTCGGCTTCATCAACGGGTTCTTCACGGCGATCGTCGGCATCAGCTCGTTCGTGGCCACGCTCGGCATGCTGTTCACGCTGGAGGGGCTGACGCTGATCATCTCGCACGGCGTGCCCGTACCGATGCCGGGGGCGGAAGTGACGAGCACGACCGTCAACGTCCACCACGTGATCAACGGGGCGCACATCGTGCTCACCGAAACGGTCAACCACGTCTCGACGTTCGCGAAAGTCCTCGGCGAGGGCACCTACTCGGAGCTGATCTGGGCGATCGTGATCGTGGTCGTGGGGCAGATCGTGCTGACATTCACCCGCTGGGGCCTGTACACGGTGGCCGTGGGCTCCAACAAGCTGGCCGCCTCCGAGGCCGGGGTGCGGGTGCGCCTGGTGATGATCCGCAACTTCATCCTCTGCGCCGCCGCCGGGGGCTTCGCCGGCATCCTCGAGGCGGTGCGGGCCTCCTCGGTTCAGCCGGACGTGGCCGGGGCCAACGAAATCCTGTTCAAGGGGATCTCGGCGGCGGTGATCGGTGGCACGCTCCTTGCGGGTGGGTCGGGGACCGTCGTAGGCGCGCTGATCGGCGCGCTGTTCCTGGGCATCCTCAACGACGGGCTGATCCTCAAGGGCGTCAACGCCGACTACCAGCTCTTCTACCTGGGCCTGGCGATCATCCTGGCGATGACCGTCAACGTGTACGTGCAGCGCGTGCGCAGGGGTTCCCGAAGTGGCTGATCGGCCCGTGCCGGCGGAGACGATCGTCGGGCCGGTCTCGGCCCCGGATGACGTGCTGCGCGTCGAACACATCGCCAAGCGCTTCGGGCCGGTGACGGCCCTGCGCGACGTCAACCTGCACCTGCGCAAGGGCGAGGTGCTGGGGCTGCTCGGCGACAACGGCGCCGGCAAGTCGACGCTGATCAAGATCATCTGCGGCTTTCAGAAGCAGGACACAGGGCAGATGTTCCTGCATGGGGCGCCCTATCAACCCAAAAGCGTCGATGACGCGCGCGCGAAAGGCATCGATACGGTCTACCAGGACCTCGCGCTGATCGACGAACTGTCGGTCTACCACAACCTGGCGCTGCGCCGCGAGAAGGTGCACCGTCCGATCCCGTTCCTGGCCAACCGTGAGATGAAGCGCGAAGCCCGCGCCGCGCTGGATGAGATCGGCATCAACATCCCGCGCATCGACGTCTCCGTGGCGCGCCTCTCCGGTGGCCAGCGCCAGGCGATCGCGGTCGCGCGCACCGTGAACTCCGACGCCGACATCATCCTGCTGGACGAGCCGCTCGCCGCGATGGGCGCGAAAGAGGGCGCGCAGATCCTCGATCTGGTCGCGCGCCTGAAGGCGGACGGCAAGGTCTCGGTCATCATGATCCTCCACAACTACGTGCATGTGTTCGAAGCATGCGACCGCGTGAGCCTGATCCAGGACGGCGCGATCGCACTCGACAAGCCCACCGTGGAGACCTCGGTCGAGGAGCTCACCGAGATCGTCGTCAACGAGTACCGCCGCGCCCGCGAAGCCGCGAAGGCGACGGACGGCGCGTAGGGGCGGCGGGCCAAGGCGGCCGCCCAGCGATGGCGAAGGACCGTTGGGCAGGGCACAGCTTGGGGCGAGGTGGGCAGACCGGTCGCGCCGGCCCCTACGATTGCCGGATGCCAGTCCGGTTTCTACATGCGCAATCCCTGGGTGCGCGCGCGGCGCTGATCGCCGCGCTGATCGTTCCTCTGTGCGCGGCATCCACCGCGGCCGCGCGCTGGTCTGCGCCCGCGCGCCCGGCAGGCTGCTCGGCAGCGCTCCCTGCCGCGGCGGCTCCGTCGGTTGTGTTCCCGAGCGCCGACCCCACCATGCGCAGCGGGCCGGGGGCGCTGTTGTGGACCGCTCCCCGTGGGTGCACCGCGGGCACGTCGGGTACCACGGCGGGGGAAGCGGCGGGCACGTCCGGGGAAGCGTTCGGCGCGACGCTTGCGGCCGACGACCTCCCCGGCGGGGGGCGCGCGCTGGCCGCCGATGCCGGGGGACTCGCGGAAGTCGCGACTGCCGCCGGCGTGGCCACGGGACAGGTCGTCGCGGCCGGCCCCGCACAGAGCACGGCGGCTGCCGGAGGGGGCACGGGGCCAACGCCGACAGTGACTGGTGGGGGCACAGTGGCTAAGCGGGCCGCGGCCGTCAGGAGCACGGGCGCTGATACCGGCGCGCTCGCGGAGGGCAGGATGGCGGGCGCGTTCGGCGCGGCACAACCGCTGGGCGGACCGGCGACGCCGGTGGCGGCGTCCAGCGGCTACCTCGGCGACGTGGCGATCGCCTCCCCAGTGCGAACGCGGGCGGGGTGGGCGGTCGCGGTGCGCGTGCAGCGCCACTACAGCAAGTCGCCAGCGCGCGCGCGGCTGGTGCCCGTCGGTGCCAGCCCAGTCGATGCAATCGCCGCGGCGATGGACTACCGCGCCGAAGTCCTGCTCGTGTGGGCCAGCGGCGGCACCGTGTACGCCCGCGAGCTCTCCCCTGCGGGCGCGCTCGCACCGATGCGGCGGCTGGGAAGACTCCCGGCCGGATCGCCCGACTCGGAACTGCGGGCGCTCCTCAGCGACGACGACCACGCCATCGTGGCGTGGCGCAGCCAGTCGGTGGCGCCCGGTGGCGCACCTGTCACGACGGTCGAGCTGAGCATCTCCGGCAGCGGGCTCGCCTTCGGCACGCCGCGGCTGCTCGAACGCTTCCGCGACCTCGGCGGCTTCGTACCCCCGGCCGGCTCGCTGCGCCTGCTGCGGCTCTCCAGCGAGGCGGTGATGATCGCCTGGACAGGCGTCGACGCCGACCGCTATGTCGTGCGCGCCTCGCCGGTGTCGCTGCGCCGCGGCGCGTGGGCGCCGGTGGTGATCTCGGGCGGCGGGTCGTCGCCCGGCGGGCAGGCCGACGCCGCGCGCGTGCCCGCGACTGGCGGGCAGACGGGCTCCAATCGCGCGCTCACCAGCGGGGGCCAGACAAGCGCCAATCGCTCACCTGCCACCGATGCGGTACTGGCGGACATCGCCGCGGGGCCCAACGCGGAAGCGTTTGCTGTGTGGCGTACAGTCCCGAGCTCGACCGACGGCGGGCGGGCGGGGCGGGCGGGCTCTAATCCTTGGCGGTGGGCGATTCGCGCGGCGCGCGGCCACTACGCGGGACACGGCGAAGTCTCTTTCGTCGCGCCCGAACTCGTCGCCGCGCCCGGCCCCAACGGGCCGCCGGCGATCGCGGTAGATCCGGCGAGCGGCCGGGCGCTGGCCGCGTGGGTCGTACTCGCGGGCGGGAACGGCGTCGGACGCATCGAGTACGCGCTGCGCGCCGCCGGGCCGGCGTCAGCCCCACCGCCGTCCGTCGCCTTGTTGACACATACCGCGCGGCGCGTCACCGACCACAGCAGCCACGCACTGATCGTGGGTCTCTCCGTGCTTGCCGTGCTCGCGCTCGGGGGTGCACTCCTGATCGTCGTCCCCCGCCGTCCGCGACACATGCCTGCGCGACGGGGCTGACTCCTATTCGAATCCCGCTACCTTGATTGGCGTGACCACGGTACGCGGTTCTCCGTAGTGCCTGTTGGCCTGGCCGAACGAGTTGCTGCCCCAGCACTCCAAGGCGCCTTCGCTTAGCACGGCACAGGCGGTGTTGACGCCGGCCGAGATACTGCTCGCGTTTGTCAGGCCACTCACTTCGACAGGTTCGTCGCTCGCGGTCCCAGAGCTGTCGCCCAGTGTTCCTCCTCGGCCCCAACACTCCACATGGCCCGTCGATAGTCGCGCACAAGCAAATCCCCCACCAGCCGACACTTCGGTCGCATTCGTGATGCCGACCACCGCAACCGGCACATCACTGCAGTAGATGGCTGGGCTGGTCTGGCATTTTTCGGGGCCGTGTTCTTCTCCGTTTCCAAGTGCTCCCCCTTCTTCGGCAGCTTCGTAGTGGTTGCGGCCCCAACAATCCACGCCACCGGTCGCCAACACCGCGCAGGACTCACCGTCTCCGGTGCTTACGCTGACGGCGTTTGTGATTTTGCTGACAGGGTGAGGTGTTTCGACCAGTTTGCTTGAGCCGCGTTCGCCGTTGCCGACTTGTCCTTCTTTGTTTTCTCCCCAACATTCGATCTGGCCTGCAGCGAGCACCGCGCATGCCTGCCCCGCGAAGGGGGCGTCGCCCACACCGATGCCGTTTGTGATTCCTGACACCAAGATCGGAAGTCGACTACATGCCGAAGATCCGCATTCTTCCGGAGCTTTTTCTGTGCCTGGATATGCTTGCCCGAGCACTCTGTATATATTCCAGCCCCAGCAGTCGATGCTCCCGCCTTCCAGGACAACGCAGGAGCTGTCGTAGCCGCCCGATATCGCCGTTGCGTTTGTGATGCCTTTGACAGCCACGGGTGTCGAGCTTTCTTCCGAGCTGCCGTCGCCCAGCTGACCATTTCCGCTAGCACCGACACAGTTCACGCTTCCGCTTTTGAGCAGCGCGCAGACAGTGCGATCGTTGTCATCGCTGACCACTTTCGCTTGCGAGATACCGGCGACTTCTCCGCCGGCTTCGGTCGGCGGGCTCCAGTTGGGAGTGCCGACCTGGCCCCAGCACTCCACGCCGCCGGTGGTGAGCGATGCGCACGTGCTCGAGTAACCGACGCTCACACTCGACGCTGCGCAGTTCGTCTTGAACGTCCTGTCTCCCCCGAGCGCCGGCTTGCTTTCGTTCGCGGCGTTTTCGGCCTCGGCTTGGAAGTGGTAGGTCGTGCACGCTTCGAGGCCGCCGAGTTCTGCGGTCTCGCTCTGTTCGCCGACCGCGTTCGCGGTGGTCCCCGCCGTGGTGGTGTGGCCGTAGCTCGTGGTGGTCCCGTACTCGACCTTGTATTTCGTCAAGGCACCGGATGGGTTCACCGCAAGCGACACGGTGGCGCCGCTCGATTTGATGCTCGCGGCGACCGCCGTCTGCGTTGTCGCGGCCGGCGGGCACGCGCCTTTGTCGGCCAGCGCGATCACACAGTAGGCCGGGCGCTGGTTTTCCGGCGCTTTGCCTTCGTGAAACAGCAGCCCGCTGTCAAATTCCGGCCCTACTTCTTGGCTGGATTGTAGTTTTTCGAGTTTTTCATCCTGTTCTTCGAATGTTGCAGGCGCCTTGTACTCGTAGTAGTTATTGACTTCTATGTGGCCGGTGGACTGGTTGCCGAGTTCGAGGAAGTCTTCCGCGGCGATTCGCTGCCGTTCGCTGTGGGCGGCTTCTTGGCTTCTCGTCTTGCCGCCGAGCGAGGTCGGTCCGTTGTGGACCCATAGCTGCACGCCGGCCTCACTGATCCAGTCCTGGTGGCGGCCGAGTCTTGACAGATGCGTTCCCTGAATGAACGCCTGTGCTTCTCCGCTGCCCGTGCCGCTTTTCCGCACGAGTTTACCGCCGGCTGCGACGGCCGTTTCCGCTGTTTCCTTGGGATCTTTGTAGTCGTGCAAACCCCAGATTTCTGGCTTGCCAGCGTCCCATTTCTTGGCCAGCGTATTTTTGATGAACGCGTTCTCGTAGGTTTTCACGTAGCCAAGCTCGCCCGGCCGGCCACTCAGCTTCTTGTACCCGGCGAATTCGCCGGCGATCACCTTGCAGTAGACGCGGCATCCAGCCTTGTGCAGCGCCTTGGCGGCGGCGCCCCATACGTTCGCCGCCTGGCCGGCCGAAAGGCTGCTGAGTTCGGGCTCGTTCCAGGCGCCCCAAATGCGAACCGGCGGGGTGTGTTTTTCGGCGTTCCCTTTGATGTGCGCTCGCATGATCTTGATGACGTGGTGGTAGTACCGTTCCGCGAAGTTGGCCGCTTTTTCTTCTTTCAAGCACGACTTCGAGTGACCTGTTTCGTTTGCAATGGCGAGAGTACACTTGCCAAAAGTGATAATTGGTACCAAGTGGGCGCCGCCCGGCAGTTTTGTTTCATCGACCTTGGTCAGCCAAGTTTCGAGCGCCGGTGATTTCGGTTCGGCGTCGTAGGGGAGGACGAGGCGCGCATATTTGACCTGCACGGCTTTGCCTTCTATGAGGTTCTTATCGAGGTGTTTGGCTTCTTGCCATTTCCCTTCGACTTCTTCTTCGGATTCTTCGAAGGGCTGGGGCGTCTGGGTGGACAGCCCGTATTTGGGGGCCGGTGTGCGTTTGGCGCTTGCAGCGTTGGTGGGCGCGTCGGCGGACACCTCTGCCGTGATCGGGTATTTCGCCGATCCGGACGTGATGCTCAGCTTGATGGTGTTGCCTTCGACGCTGAGCGAGGCGGACACGGTGTGATCTTCGGCGTCCACCACGTTCGGGACGGGAAGCGTCATCAGCGTGGTGTTTTCGGTATGTGATTCGGCGTACGCGGTGGCGGTAGTGGCGGCTTCGTACTGTGCTTTGGTTTCCTGGGGCTGGAGTTCTCCGGATTTGGGTTTGGTTTCGCCGGTGCTGCTGGTTGAGGAGCTCGGGAGTTTGCCGATTTTGCTTTCTTCCGGGTTTGCTTTCTGGAAGGCTTCGGCGGCGGCTTCGGAGCCGTAGCCTTCTTCGCCTTTGGTTTCGGCCGGCGTTTCGTTGCTCGGTTTTTCTTCGGTTTCTTCGACTTCGCCTTCGAGACCCGAGCCGGCACCGGATTCGGTCACCGCGACGCTGCCGTTAGGCAGCACCTGGAGCTTCTGGTCGGCGCCGAGCGCGACCTGCCAGCCGAACGACGTCGGGGCTCCGGATGAGCGTAGCTGCAGCATGGCGGCCGCCCCGAGCGGCTCGGGCCGCACGATCGTGTCGGTCGCGGTCTGGGTGCCGGCATAGACGGCGGCGGCGCCGTTTACGATCAGCGGCGTGACCGTGGAGCTCGCGGTCGTGCCGATCGGTTTGAGGCTGATTTCGCCGATCGGTGTGTTGACGGCGAATTCGCCGCTGGTTTCCTTCGACAGCCAGGAGCTCGTCAGCGTGCCGGTGGCGGCGAGTCCTTCCCCGGCGTCTTCGGCGTTCGGTTTGACGGCCTGTTCTTCGAGCGTCGCGGTCGACGACGCGGCGATCACCGACGGGTCGGTTTTTTCGGCGACTTCCATCGCTTCTTTGGCACTCGCTTCTTTGCCGGCCACGACGCTCGTCTGCGGCGAGAGCGAGCTGGCACCGCCGAGCGAGTTGGTGACGGTCACGCTCACGCGCAGGGTCGATCCGACGTCGGCGCTGACCTCTTTGTAGCCGGGTTTGGTCGCACCGCTGATCAGCGCACATTTTTCCCCGGCGCTGTTACAGCGCTCCCAACGGTAGAAGTAGCGCAGCGGCTGCGAGCCGGACCAGCTCCCATTTTCGGCGAACAGTTCGTTGCCTTCCTTCGCGGTACCGGCGACCGCGGGGCGTTCGCTAACCGAGGGCGAGGCGGCCGCTTCGATCGTTTCGCTCGCGGGCGAGGCGGCGCTCGCTTCGCCCGAGCTGTTTTTCGCGGTGACGGTCACGCGAACGGTCGCGCCGACTTCACCGCTGCCGAGCACGTAGGTCTGGCTGGTCGCGCCGCTGATCGCCGTGCAGCTTTCGCCGGAGGTGTTGCACTTTTCCCACTGGTAGGCATAGGCCAGGGGTTCTTCGCCGAACCACAGCCCGTCCTGCGCTGTCAGGGTGCTGCCTGAGGTCGTATAGCCTTCAAGCGAAGGGGCGAGACTGTCTTCGGGGGAACCCGAGCCGGCGGCGATGACGCCGCTGACGGCCGAGGTGGCACTAGCGTTACCCGAGGTGCCGCTCGCCGTGACCTTCACGCGATCTGTCTGTTCGCTGTCGGCGGACACGGGCGTATAGGTCGATTCGGTCGCGCCAGAGATGCCGGCGCAGCTTTCGCCGCCGGAGTTGCAGTGTTCCCACTGATAGGTGTAAGTGACGCCGACCGCATCGGTCCACAGCCCGGATGTCGCCGAGAGGGTGTGCGCCACCTGCGTCGGGCCGGAGAGCATCGGCAGCGACACGTCGGCGAGCGCATTGGCGCTGATCGTGATCGGGGCGCTCAGCGCTTCGGTTGAGCTGCCCGAGGCGGACGCAGTTACGAGCACGCGGACCGTGCTGCCCGCCGCCGTTGTGGGCAGTTTGAAGGTTTTGCCGGTTGCACCCGAGATCGCGGCGCAGGCTTCACCCACTTCGTTGCACGTCTGCCATTTGTAGGCGTAGGTGATCCCGCTCCCTGCCCATGTGCCGGTCGTCGCCGTGAGTGTGTATTCCGGTAGCCCCGTGCCGGAGGCTTCGGGCGCGGCTTCCAGCACCGGACCTTTTTCGCCCGCGATCAGCTCTCCGGCAGACGCGGCCGTTGTGGCGTTCGCTCCCGCTTCGGCGGACGTGACGAGCACCCGGTCGGACTTGCCCGTGTCGGCCGAGGCCAGGACATAGGTCGAGGACGTCGCGCCGGCGATGCTCGCGCATTCTCCGCCTTCCCGGTTGCAGCGCTGCCACTGATACGTGTAGGAAAGCGCAGCGAGCCCCACCCAGCTCCCGGGGTTCGCCGTCAGTGTCTGGCCGGTCTTCGCGGTTCCCGAAACCGACGGCACCCAACTGTTCTTCAGCGGCGAGCTCGCCCCGACCGCGAGCGTGGGCGCCGACAGCGCCACGAGCGAACCCGCCGAGCCAGCAGCTCCGACCCGTACCCGCAGCGTGTGTCCGACATCTTCGCTTTCAAGTGTGTAATGCGATTCCGTGGCACCGGCGATATCCGAGCATGCGGCCCCCGAGGCATTGCAGCGCCGCCACTGATAGAACGGTTCCACGCCGCTGCCCGCCCAGCCTTCGGCGCCAGCCGTAAGCGTTTCGCCTTCCCACGCACCACCGGAGATCGCCGGCGGTTCCAACGCGACGGGTGGACCCGTCGCTACTTCGCCCGTCACAGCCGAGGCCGCCGACGCCGCCCCGGCCGAGTTCGTGGCCGTCACCACCGCGCGCAGCTTCTCTTCGACATCCGCCGAAGCCACCCGATAACGCGATTCGGTCGCCGACGGCAGGTTTTCGCATTCCTTGCCCTGCCGATTGCACACCTGCCACTGATACATATAGGTGATCGGTTCCGTACCAGACCAGGTGCCGTTCGTCGTTTCAAGAAGCTGGCCGTCAACAGCTTTCCCGCTGACCACGGGCAGCGCCGTATTCGAAGGCACGGTAGCGCCGGCGACCGCCCCACCCGCAAACAAAACCAGGACGCCGACAAACGCTACGACGAAGGCTCCGCCAGCCGAACGCACGCGAACCATTCCCAAGCCTGCCCGTAAAGCCGCACCAAGCCACTGTCGCATCCCACTCCTCCGATCGTCGCGTATGCTCATCTGGACCCTTCTGCTGGCCCATATGTTGGGCAAGATGCGGCATCTGACAGCCGCACGCCGGTCACGGGACGCGAGGCTATCACGCAGCAGTCGGAACCGTGTTCTGGCATGGAACGCCAGCTCCACCGCGTTGTCGGTGGCCGGCGAGCGGCGACGCGGCGGATTCGCTGCGCCACCGCTCGCGCGGATTGGGGTGGGCGATCAGCCGTGCAGCACGACGACTCTGCTTGCGACCACGCGGGCACCCGAACGTAGCGTTAACCGCAACCGCAGCCGTCCGCGCCGATACAGAAGCGCACGCACCCCCGGGCGCAGCGGCACCCTCAACACGAGCACCGAGTCGTCCGCCTTCGTGACAAAGCGTCTGACACCGAGTACCCGGCTCGGATCGCCGACGAGCGAGACCTTCGCCTGGTAGCCGACCGAGTTCGCCGCGTTCAGGGTCGAGAACGCCAGCCTCGCCCGCAGCATCCGAGCGGTAGCCTGCGCTCCACATATCCGCGCCTGAAGGCGTTCGCCTTCAAGTTCATGCGTGAGCTGCGCAAGGGCGAGCCGGCCGAAGCCTTTCCCCGTCCGCGGGGTGAACCAAAGATCGCCTTCGGGGCCGACGACTATCTGTTCCGGAGTTTCGTTGGAGCTGCAAAACACCACCTCTCCCAACCCGCCCGCGCTCGTAACGCGCTCGAGGACTTCACCCACTTCTCGATCAGCCACCCAAAGTATGTCATCGCCGGTCGTGGCCATTGAGCCGGTAAAGCTCGTGCCTCCGCCTGGCGCGTGAACGCGGCTGAGCACCGCTCCTTCGGGTCCCAACTGCGCAAAGCCCTGCTCTTCCAGAAACCACAAGCCCCCGTCCGGAGTTCCGATCATCGGGCGACCCGAGTTCAGGACACCCTGGCCGCGTTCGCCGACGCTGATCTGCTTGATCGCGCCGCCGGCCTGCACGAGGCCAACCATACCCGCCATAAACTGCTCGCCCATCCAAAGGTTTCCGTCGGCGGCCTTTGCGAGCGCTCGCGGCACTTCATCGGCTTTGGCTTCCAGTTCGTGCCTTCCGTTCGGGATCTGCTGCGCCGGAAACAGACTCGACACCCCCGAGGGCGTGATGCGCGCCAGCACATTCGAGCCCAACCCTTCCGCGACGAACCAAAGGTCGTTTTCCGGACCGGGAAGGATCTGTCCGGGCTGCTCGTGCAGCGTGTATCGGAGGTCGGGCTGTACGGGCGTCGGGAATTGCGTCAGCTGGCCGGAGACCGTCATCCGGCCGATATGAGGCACTTCGCCGGCGGTCGAGTCGGCGAAGGTCCTCTCCGTGAACCACAGGTTGCCTTCCGGGCCGACCGTCAGGTCGACCGGGTCCTGATCGAGCCGCCGAACGATCTGAGGTCTGGGGTCATCGAGCGGCAGCCGCCCGATCGCCGACCAGTAGCTTTCGACGTCGAGGTGTTCTTCGCAATCCTCGAGCGCAAACCAGAGACTGTCCTCCGGCCCGAATACGAATGGCGGACGCGCGCAATTTTCAGGGTAGGGCAGGGGGAACAGCTTCAGCGGCAGCGCCGAGGCCGGCTGCGCGATGCCGAGCAGAGGTGCGAGCGCTGCGGTGACGGCGATCAGCCGGCGCAGATGGTGCATGAGGCGTGGGGTCGGCATTCCAAAGAGTCTGCCTTAGTTTGAAGCGGCGGATTCAGCGATGGATGCAGTTCGCGCCAGAAAATCTCTCGACGCCTCCCCTACGCCAGCATCGACAGCAGCGCCATCCGGATCGGGACGCCGTTGGCGGCCTGCTTGAAGTAGAGCGCCTCGGGCAGGTCGTCCACCTCCTGGGCAATCTCGTGGATCCGCGGGAGCGGATCGAGCAACAGCTTGATCTCCGAGCCGCGCACGTCCTCGGCGGCGATGCAGTAGCGCTCGCGGTAGGTTGCCGCCAACTCAGGGTCCGCGATGCGCTCGACCTGGAAGCGGTTGACGTACACAACCTCGCGCGCCAGCAGCTGCTGCATGTCACTGCTCTGCCGCACCCGCAACCCCTGCGCGCGCAACTCGCTCAGCTCCCGCTCGTCCAGCCACAGCTCCTCGGGGCCGACCAGCAGCACGTCGTTGTCGGGGTAGTGGGAGAGGCCGCGGCAGAGCGAGTGGATCGAGCGCGAGTGGCGGGGGTCGAAGCCCATCCCCACCCGCAGCGAGTGCAGCCGCCCCAACTCCCGCTCGATCGTGTACATGTCGATCAGCGCCTGCGTCGGGTGCTCGTTGGGGCCATCGCCGCCGTTGATCAACGGCACCGGGCTGATCTCGGACGCGCGCTGGGCGATGCCCGCCGCCTCGTGGCGCAGCACGATCAGATCGGCGTAGCTGCCCACGACGCGGACCGTGTCCTCGATCGACTCGCCCTTCGAGAGCGAGGAGGACTCCACCCCGCGGTGGGAGATCACCGCCGCGCCCAAGCGCGCGGCGGCCGCGCTGAAGCTGAGGATCGTGCGCGAGGAGGGCTCGAAGAACAGCAGCGCCACCACTCTCCCCGTGAGGCTGGAGAGGCGCGTGGGGATCCGCAGCGCGGCGGCCATGTCGTCGGCCGTCGCAAAGATCTCGCGGGCCAACTTGTCGTCGACCTGGTCGATCGAGATCAGGTGACGGGGCACGGGGGGACTATATGCCTGCCGCCCCTGGGAGGCAGTGCTGTTCCGGATGGCGCATGCGCCATCCGGCCGGCCCGTGCGTGCACGGGCCGGAGTAGGGCCGCATGCGGCCCTACTGGACGGGCCACATGCGGCCCGTCCCCAGCCGGCGCACGCGCCGGCTGGCTTCGCTCTCCCACAGCATGCGTCATCCGGAACGCCGTCTACACGAGCACCATCGCCCCGGTCTCCAGCGCCAGCAGCTGCTGCTTGCGCGGCAGCCCGCCGCCGTAGCCGGTGAGCGTCCCGTTCGCGCCGATCACGCGGTGGCAGGGGATGACGATCGCGATCGGGTTGCGATTGTTGGCGCCCCCCACCGCGCGGGCCGCGCCGGGCTGGCCCGCCGCGGCGGCGATCTCGCCGTATGAGGCCGTCTCGCCGTAGGGGATCGCGCACAGCGCCCGCCACACACTGAGCTGAAACGGCGAGCCGCTGGGGGCAAGGTCGAGCTCGAACTCGCGGCGATCGCCCGCGAAGTACTCCTCCAGCTGGCGGCGCAGCGGCGCGAGCACCTCCTCGTCGCGCGTCCAGCTGGAGTCACGTGCTGGGAGACGATGGCCATCGATGAAATGCAGGCCGGTGATCCGTCCCGCGGCGTCGGCGCTGGCGAGCAGCTCTCCGACCGGGCTGTCAATCGTTGTGTAGTTCATGCCCTCACTCTGACACCCGCCCGTCTCGGAGTCTGGCGGAAATCGGACGGGGTAGACGCAGAAAATGTCGCCGTCCGATTTCCGCCAGCCGGCGGGTGCATACTGGGGCCATGCCTCTCAACACAACCCCCCCGCCAGCCGCCAGGCGGACCACCGAGCCGCGGACCGCCAAGCCGACCACGCTCGATCTCGGAGCAGGCCCACGAGCCGAGGACTTCGACGCGCGCTACCGCGTGCTCGGCAGTCGCGACCACCGCTTCGACGGCTGCTTCTTCGTGGCGGTCACCTCCACCGGGATCTACTGCCGCCCCAGCTGCCCCGCGATCGTGCCCAAGCGCCGCAACGTGCGCTTCTACCCCACTGCCGCGGCGGCCCAGAGCGCGGGCTTTCGCGCCTGTTTGCGCTGCCACCCGCATGCCGCCCCCGGCTCGCCGGAGTGGAATCGCCGTGGCGATCTGGCTGCGCGCGCGATGGGGCTGATTGCGGACGGGGTCGTCGACCGGGAGGGAGTGAGCGGACTCGCGCAGCGACTGGCCTACAGCGAACGTCATCTCACGCGCCAGCTGACCGCGGAGCTCGGAGCGGGCCCGCTCGCGCTCGCCCGTGCGCAGCGTGCGCACACGGCGCGCATCCTGATCGAGACAACCACCCTGCGCCTAATCGACGTCGCCCACGCGGCGGGCTTCGCGAGCTTGCGCCAGTTCAACGACACAATCCGCACGCTGTTCGGGCGTACCCCCACGGAGCTGCGGCGCAAAGCGGGAGGGCATCGCAATGGCTCGAAGGTGCCCTCCGGCAGCGGGCCAATTCCGCTCACCGTGCGTCTCGCCTACCGCGAGCCACTCGACTGGGGACGGCTGTTGAGCTTCCTCGGCATGCGCGCTGTACCCGGCGTGGAGGAGGTCGTGGGTGACTGCTACCGGCGCACCCTGCGTCTGCCCCACGGACACGGCGTTGTCGCGCTCACTCCCGTGGAGGGGGCTATCGAGTGCCGGCTGCATCTCGCCGACCTGCGCGACCTGACCGCGGCCGTGCAGCGTTGCCGGCGCCTGCTCGACCTCGATGCCGACCCGACAGCCCCGGCGGAACACCTCGTCGGCGATCGACTGCTTGCGCCGCTGGTGCGCGCAGCCCCGGGACTGCGCCTGCCAGGCACGGTGGACTGCGCCGAGCTCGCGGTGCGCGCCGTGCTGGGACAGCAGATCTCCGTACCCGCTGCCCGCACGGCCGCGGCACGCCTGACGCAGATGCTGGGAGAGTCGCTGCCAGCGCCCGACGGCACCCTCACCCACCTCTTCCCCACACCCGCGGCGATCGCCGCCGCGGCACCCGACGAGCTGCCGGGCGGCCCCGCGCGCCGGCGCCACACGTTGCAGACACTGGCGCGGCTGCTGGCCGATGGAGAGCTCGCGATCGACCCCGGCAGCGATCGCGAGGAGGTGCGCGCGCGCCTGCTCGCGCTCCCCGGGGTGGGGCCGTGGACGACGGAGTACATCGCGATGCGCGCGCTCGCCGACCCCGACGCCTTCCTGCCGACCGACCTCGGCGTGCGCCGCGCGTTGGAAGCGCTCGGCCGCTCCGACCCCGCGCCGCGTGGAGGGTACTCGCCGCGGGATGCAGTGCGCCTGGCAGAGCGCTGGCGGCCGTGGCGCGCGTACGCTCTGCAGCACCTGTGGGGCACGCTCGCGCCGGCATCAGGGCCTGGGGCTATTTCCTGCCAGGCCTGAGGGCGTACACTGCGGGAAGTGAGCGTGGCCGACGCCATCCAGGGACCTGTCCTGAAGCTCCACCAGCAGCTTTACGAGCGCAGCGACGGAGCGGTGGGACACAGGATGCTCGGCGTGCCCGCGCTGCTGCTGCGCACCACCGGACGCCACAGCGGGGCGCGGCGCTGCAGCGCGCTGATGTACGCGGCCGACGGCGCCGACTACGTGCTCGTCGCCTCCAACGGCGGCTCCAACCGGGCACCGGGGTGGCTGCACAACGTGCGCGCCAAGCCCGAGGTCGAGATCCAGATCGGGCGCACGAGGCGTCCCGGCAGCGCACGAGTGGTCGAGTCCGGCGACGCGCAGTACGCGCGTCTGTGGAAGCTCGTCAACGACAACAACCACGGCCGCTACGACGCTTACCAGCAGCGCACCACGCGTTCGATCCCGCTGGTCGTGATCAGCCCGACGTGAGCGGGCGTCCGCCGGGCCCCGCAGGTTGACTGGTACCCGAGCGCAGTCCTCCAACCCGGCGCACGACAGTCGGCCGGGCTCGCACGTGAGCCCCGGCATCCGCCGGGCCCCGTAGATTGGCAGGGTGCTCGGCGAGAACCGCGTCATCCTCGGCGACAACCTCGACGTGCTGCCGAGCTTCGAGGACGGGGCCTTCCAGCTGATCTACATCGACCCCCCGTTCAACACCGGTAAGGCGCAGACACGTAAGACCCTGCGGGCGGTGCCAGACGAGGGCGGCGATCGCATCGGGTTCATGGGGCGCCGCTACCGGACACGCCTGCTCGCGGAGTCCTCCTATCGCGACGAGTTCGACGACTATCTCGCGTTCCTGGAGCCGCGTTTGCACGAAGCGCGCAGGCTGCTGGCGAACAGCGGAACCCTCTACTTCCACATCGACTATCGCGAGGCCCACTACTGCAAGCTGCTGCTGGATGAGATCTTCGGGCGCGAGTGCTTCCTCAACGAGATCATCTGGGCGTACGACTATGGCGCTCGATCGAGGCGGCGCTGGCCGGCCAAGCACGACACGATCCTGGTGTATGTGAAGGATCCACGGCACTACCACTACGACGATGCGGCGGTTGACCGCGAGCCGTACATGGCGCCGGGGCTGGTGACCGCGGAGAAGGCGGCAAGGGGTAAGCTGCCGACGGACGTGTGGTGGCACACGATCGTCCCCACCAACGGTCGCGAGAAGACCGGCTACCCCACGCAGAAGCCCGAGGGCATCGTCCGGCGCATCATCCAGGCATCGACCCGCCCGGGCGACTGGTGCCTTGACTTCTTCGCCGGCAGCGGCACACTCGGCGCGGTCGCGGCGAAGCTGGGCAGGCGCTACGTGATGGTCGACTGCAACCCCGAGGCCGTGCACGTGATCCACGCGCGGCTGAAGGTCGCGGCAGACGAGCGCGCGAGCGCGGGAGGCGAGCCGCCGCCCCGAGCGCATGAGCTGAGCGCGTGAGCTGAGCGCGTGAGCTCTCACGTGGGGACGCCGGCAGCTGGGTCACCCCGGCACGCGCCGTCCGATCGACAGCTGAGGCTACGTCCCCCGGTAGCCCTCGCCTTTGGGCCGCGGGCGCCCACCCGGAAACGCGAGGCGCAGGATCGTGCGGTGCACCGTGCCGAGCTGGCGGTGGAAGGGGCCGCTGTTGTAAGGCAGGTTGTAGCGTCGGCAGATGTCGCGCACGCGCGGAGCGATCTCGGCGTAGCGGCTGGAAGGCAGGTCGGGGAACAGGTGGTGCTCGACCTGGAAGCCGAGGTTGCCACTGACGAAGTGAAACAGCTGGCCGCCCTCGATGTTGGCGGAGCCGAGCAGCTGGCGCACGTACCACGCGCCGCGGGTCTCCTCGGCGACCTCCTGCTCGCTGAAGGTGTAGGTCTGGTCGGGGAAGTGGCCGCAGAAGATGATCGAGTGAGCCCACACGTTGCGCACGATGTTGGAGGTGAAGTTGGCGGTGAGCGTGGCCTTGAGCGTGCGCGCGGCCGCGCGCCGGCTCGGCCGCGCCGGCGCGTTTCCCACCGGCGGCGACGCCGCCGCACTCCGGCCGGACAACGAGGCTCGGCCATCCGCCGACGGGGAGGCCGAACGTCTGCCGGACAGCGCCGCGGAGCTCCCCGCCGAGGCCGCCGCCGAGAGCAGCGGGAAGGCGATGTAGTCCTTGACGGCCTGCCGCCGTGCCTTCAAGCCGATCGCCCGCAGCTCGGCGAGCGCCTTCGCCTTGGGCTTCTCCCCCGCGCGGATCGCCTCGAAGTTGAGGTCGTGCAGCGCGACGCCCCACTCGAAGAAGCCCATCAGCAGCAGGTTGTACAGCGGCTGCAGCAGGTACACCGGGTGCCAGCGCTGGTGGGGATCGATGCGCATGATCTCATACCCCAAATCGCGGTCCTTGCCGCGGATGTTGGTGAATGTGTGGTGCTCGTAGTTGTGCGAGTGCCGCCACGCGTCGGCAGGCGAGGCGGTGTCCCAGTCCCAGCTCTGCGAGTTGATGTCCGGGTCGTTCATCCAGTCCCACTGCCCGTGCATCACGTTGTGCCCGATCTCCATGTTCTCGAGGATCTTCGCCAGCGACAGCGCGGCCGTGCCCGCCAACCACAACGGCCGTTTGTCCGAGCGCAGCAGCAGCAGCCGCGCGGCGATCACGAGCTGGCGGTGAAAGCTGATCGTCGAGCGGATGTAGCGCGCGTCACGCTCACCGAGATCGGCGTAGACCTCCTCGTGGAGCGCGTCGAGCTCGCGGCCCAGCTGCTCGAGCTGCTCGGGGGTGAGGCGGTGCAGCGGGTTGTCGGGCTCCTCGAAAGACGGGGCCGCGGGAGGCGGCACCGGCGGGCGCTCAATGGTGGCGGACATAGGACCTCCGTCGCGTTTGGTGGGTTCTCACAGCTCGATCTCGACCGCGCCCTCGGGCGCGTTGACACAGGTCTGCACCAGCTCGCCGGGCTGACCGTGCACGCGGCCGGTGCGCAGGTCGCGCACCTGGCCGCAGCGCAGCCGCCCAATGCAGCTGTGGCAGATGCCCATACGGCAACCGTGCGGCAGGGTGGCGCCGGCGCGCTCGCCCGCCACGAGGATTGGCTGCTCGCCATCGCTGTGCGCGCGGATGCCGCTGGCGCAGAGGTCGATGTCGCCACCTGCCCCGCGCGGCCCATCGCCCACGCCAGTGGCGGGCTGGAAGCGCTCGACGTGCATCCGCGCGGGATCGCCCTCGGCGCGCCAGTGCTCGCCGAGCGTCTGCAACAGACCGGCGGGACCGCACACGAACGCCTCGCGCTCGCGCCAGTCGGGGCACAACGCGTCCAGCTCGGCCGGCGCCAAGCGACCGTGCGCACCGGTGAGCCGCTCGTGCAGCCGGTAGCCGGCGTGGCGCTCGTCCAGCCCGTGCAACTCGCCGCGGAAGATCACGTCCCCGGCGTCGCGCGCGCAGTGAACGTGCACCACGTCCTGCAGCGCGCCACCCCGCACGAGACTGCGCAGCATGCTCATGATCGGCGTGACCCCACTGCCGGCGCTCACGAACAGCAGCCGCGCGGGCGAGGAGGAGGGCAGCACGAAGGTGCCCTCCACCCCGCCCAGCCGCACGATCGCCCCGGGGCGCACGCGACGGAAGAGGTAGGGCGACACCTTCCCTCCCGGCAGCAGCTTCGGCGTGATCGCGATGCGCCCGTCATGGCGCTCGGGGTCGGAGGTGAGCGAGTAGGCGCGCCAGTGGTGCACGCCGTCCACCTCGATCCCCAGCCGCAGGTACTGCCCGGGCAGGTGCCCCGGCCACTCCCAGCCGGGCTTGATCGTCACAGTCACCGCCGTCGCGCTCTCGCGGCGCACGCCCTCCACCCGTCCGCGCAGCTCGCGCGTGGACCACAGCGGGTTGACCAGCTCCAGGTAGTCGTCCGGCGCCAGTGGCGAGGTGAAGGAGCCGATCAGGCGCAGCGCGCGGCGACGCACTGGCGCCACGGTGGGGACGGCGCCGCGTTCAGCCATCGGTGGGCGCGGAAGAGGGGGAGGAGGGCATGGGCATGATGACCTGAGTCGATGTTACCTCGGATGAGGTTACATCAAACACGGTATCCTTGCTTGGAGATGGCAAGTGTGAGGAGCGACACGGTCGATCCGCAGACGGCCGACCTCACGATCGAGCAGCTGGCGGCAGAGGTGGGGATGTCGGTGCGCAACATCCGCAACCACCACTCGCGCGGGCTGCTGCCCGCCCCCGAGGTGCGGGCGCGCGTGGGCTATTACGGCCTCGACCACGTGGCGCGCTTGAAGCTGGTGCTCGACATGCAGGCCGACGGCTTCAACCTCGCCGCGATCGAGCGCCTGCTGAGCGCCTCGGGCCACTCGGCGGGACGTCTGCTGGGGCTGCGCAACGCGATGACGGCGCCGTTCGAGAGCGAGACCCCCGAGGTCATCACCGGCGAGGAGCTGCTCCAACGCTTCGGCGAAGTGGACACCAAGGACGTCGAGCGGATCCGCAAGCTCGGGCTGCTGATCCCCCTGGGCGACGATCGCTTCGAGGTCCTCAGCCCGGCATTGATGCAAGCGGCCGAGGAGGTCACCGCGCTCGGCATCCCCCTACACGCGGCGCTCGCGCTGGTCGAGCGCCTCAGCCGCGACTGCGAGTCGATCTCGCGCGCGTTCGTGAAGCTCTACCTGAAGGAGCTATGGGAGCCATTCACCGCCGCCGGTCAGCCCGAGGAGCGCTGGGACGAGATGATCGAGGCGATCCGCACGCTGCGCGGCATCGCCTCAGGGGCGCTGCTCGGCATGTTCAAGCTGCGCATGACCGCCCAGGTCGAGGCCGCCTCGGGCAAGCTGCTCGAGCATCAGGTCAAACGCTCGCACTGAGAGCTGTCTCTCAACGCCCTGCCACTTCACAAAATGAAGGGTTTGGGGTCCAAAACAGAGCATCCAACCGCGCCGATCTACTTTACGAAATGAAGGGTTGGAGTCTGAAAAGTACACACACAACCCTCGACCCTACCCACTGATTTGTCCTCCGCGCGCGCTCACCTCACATCCACGAGCGCCTGTCCTGACTGGCCCACCGCCTCACCGTGGCGGATCAGGTCGGCGGCGCGCTCGGCGATAGCGATCGTGGGGGCGTTGGTGTTGCCGCGGGGAACCGTGGGCATCACCGAGGCATCCACCACGCGCAGCCCCTCCACCCCGCGCACGCGCAGCTCGGTGTCCACCACCGCCTCCGCGTCGGCGCCCATGCGGCAGGTGCCGACGGGGTGGTAGAGCGTGAACACCTGCTGGCGGATGTGCGCGCGCACATCCTCCTCGGAGTCCGACGCGGGGATGTAATGGGGGCGAGTGGTGTACTTGGCGAGCGCGGGCTGGCGGGCGATCTCCATCGTCACTCGAATGCCCTCGACCATCCTCGCCATGTCGGTCTCCTCCGCGAGGTAGTTGTGCAGGATGTAGGGCTTGGCAGTGGGGTCGGGGGTGAGCGGGAGGACGTACCCGCGGGAGGCGGGCGTCAGCACGCAGGGCGCCAAGCCGAAGCCATGCTCCAGCACCGGCTCGTCCACGTACATCGCGGGCGCGGCGTGGAACTGGATGTCGGGCGCGTCGTGCGCGGCGGAGGAGCGGATGAAGCCGCCGGCCTCGGCGACGTTGGAGGTGAGCGGGCCGCGCCCTTCCCCGACGAAGGCGGCGAGATTGGCCTCCGTCAAGGGATTGAGCAGCGACACCGGCTCGTCGTGCGCCCAAGTGGCCCCCGAAGCAGGATGGTCCTGGAGGTTCTGCCCGACGCTGCGCAGGTCCTGGACGACGGGGATCTGCAGCATGCTCAGCAGCTCGCCCGGGCCGACCCCGGAGAGCATCAGCAGCTGCGGTGAGTTGTAGGCACCGGCGCACACGACCGTCTCGCGCGTGGCGCGCAGCTCGCACACTCCCCCAGACGCGCGCCCTGCACGCCGACGGCGCGCTCGCCCTCGAACAGCACGCGGTGCACCTGCATGTAGGTCTCCACGGTGAGGTTGGGGCGCCCCATCGCGGGGTGCAGGTAGGCGACCGCGGCGCTGCAGCGCCGGCCGTCGCGCTGGGTGCGCTGGTAGCGCCCGAAGCCATCCTGCACCGGGCCGTTGAAGTCCTCGTTGGCGGGCAGCCCCGCCTGCGCGCACGCCTCCAGGAAGGCGTCGGTGATCGGGTTGGGCGCACGGTCCTCGCTCACCGTCAGCGGCCCGCCGGCGCCGTGCAGAGCCGACGCGCCGCGCTCGTTGTCCTCGGCGCGAGTGAAGTAGGGCAGCAGATCGTCGTAGCCCCACCCCGCGCAGCCCGCGTCGCGCCAGCCGTCGTAGTCGACGCGGTTGCCGCGTATGTACACCATCGCGTTGGTGGAGGAAGACCCACCGAGGGTCTTGCCGCGGGGCAGATAGATGCGCCGGCGATCGGCGTACGGCTCGGCCGCGGTCGAATAGTCCCAGTCGACCTGCGTGCGGAACAGTGCGGGGAACGCGATCGGCACGTGGATGTTCTCGATCGTGTCAGGCGGCCCGGCCTCGATCAGCGCCACACTCACATCGGGATCCTCGCTGAGGCGCGCCGCCAGCACGCACCCGGCAGATCCCGCGCCCACGATCACGTAGTCGTACTCGGACATTTACACGCCTCCCTCGTCGCCGCGCGCGGATGTTGCGCTTGTGCTCAATGCTACTCCCCTGCGTGTGCTGTTCGACCGAAGCCGAGAGACACTCGCCTTTGGCGAGCATCCCCGTTTCGGCCAACGCATGCGTCGATCGGCAGGCCGCGCATGCGCGGCCTGCGCCGGACAGTGCATGCACTGTCCGGCGGCCGGCACATGTGCCGGCCGGGGCAGCGCCGCATGCGGCGCTGCCTTCCCGAATTCGAGGAATTGAACTGCCATTCACCGCTTGAGGCGTCTCCTCCACCTGCCGATGGTCGGGCATAGGACTCGACGCCGGCAGGGGCGCGTACGCCCTCAGAGTGGCTCCATTCGCGGCTGCGGCCGCGCTGGTGTGGGCTGCGGTGATCGTCGGATCGTCGATCGACTGGGCGCTGTACGCACTCTCCATCGCCCTGCTTCTGTTCGCCGCGGCCGTGCGCTTCACGTCGCTCAGCCGGCGCTTCGAAGGCGTGCTCTCCTCGCTCGTGTTTCTCGCCGCCGTCGCGGTGCTGCGCGACTCGGCCGGCGGGATCGGCTCGGGCGTTGCGGTCGTCTCTCTGATCCCCGTCTTCTACACCGCCCTCTACGGGCGCAGCCTCCGCTGGCTGTATGTGGTGCTCGGCGGCGTCACCGTCTTCTACCTCGCGCCGATCGTCCTCGTCGGGCCTCCCGAGTACCCGCCTACGCAGTACCGCGCCGCGCTGTTCACTGTGGTCGTCGCCACGATCATCGGCCTCGCCACGCGGCATCTGGTCAACGACGTCCGCCACCAGGTCGCCGAGGCGGTCGAGCGCGAGCGCATGCTGGGCCAGGTCAATGAGGTCGTACGTGGACTGCACGGCGGCTCGCAATCGCGCCTGGAGGTGTGCGAGGCGGCCCGCACGATCGGCGCGGCCTCTATGGCGATCCTGTACGAGCCGGTGCCCGGCTCTCCCGCAATGCGCTCCACGGCGATCTCCGGCGCGGATGCCGAGCCGATCGAGATATCCACGCACCGGCGCAGCGCAGTCACCGAAGCGTTCGCCTCAGGTCAGCCGCAGATGATCACCGAGGACGTCGAAGCGCACGTCGGCAGTCTCGTGCTGTGGGAGGCCGCCGGCCGTCCGGAGTCGATTCTCTACGAGCCGCTGATGCGCGCTGGCGAGCCGGTGGGGGTTCTCGTGGTCGGGTGGCCGGCCAACGTCGCGGCCCACGACCCGCGCGCCACGGTCGTCGCGCTGCTCGCGCACGAGGCCGCCGCGGTGATCGATCGCGCCGACGCGCTCTCCGAGCTCACCGACATGGCCAGTACCGACCCGCTCACCCACCTGCCCAACCGCCGCGCGTGGGACGCCCGCGTCGCGGGCGCGCTCGCCGCGGGACAGCGGTTTACGATCGCGATGCTCGACCTCGACCACTTCAAGGACTTCAACGACACCTACGGCCACCCCGCCGGCGACCGGCTGCTGAAGGAAACCACCGCCGCGTGGCGCGAGCAGGTGCGCTCCGGCGACCTGCTCGCACGGCTGGGCGGCGAGGAGTTCGGGCTGCTGTTGATCAACTGCGACACCCCCCGCGCCACCGAAGTGATCGAGCGCTTGCGCGGAGTCGTCTACGGCGACCAAACCTGCTCCGCCGGCTTTGCCTCCTGGCGGCCCGGCGAGTCGGGCGACGAGGTGCTGGCGCGCGCCGACACCGCGCTCTACGAGGCCAAGGAGTCCGGGCGCGACCGCGTTTGCATGAGCATCTGAGCGGGGCGCAAACAGACTTCCTCACGGTGGGCGACGCAAACAGCAACTGCCCTCCTCTTCGCCGCAATGTCACTGCCCCGCCGGTTGGCCGGCGCACCCGGCACGGCAACGCCGGGAGGGTCTGCTGCGAGGTTGTGCGCTTTGATGTGCGCCATGACCATCCTGGCCAGCCCTCGACTGGCCGACCGTCGCCTCGCTCGCCACCGCCGCTGGCACGCTGGTGCTCGCGATCGCCACCTTCGGCTCGGTGCGCTCCGCCAACCGCTCCGCGCGGATCGCCGAGCTCGCGCTGCAGGAGCAGCGCCGGCCGGTGCTCGTCCAGTCGCGCCTCGACGACCCGCTCCAGAAGATCATGTTCGTCGATGGCCACTGGGTACGCGTGGACGGCAGCCATGCCGTTGCCGAGCACATCGAGGGCACCGTCTACCTGGCGATGAGCCTGCGCAACGTCGGCGCCGGGATCGGCGTGCTGCAAGGGTGGTTTGTACGCACAGGGTTGCAAACCGGGCAGGTCCCCCACGCCGCCGAGGAGGATTTCCGCCGCCAGTCGCGCGACCTGTACATCCCCGCCGGCGACATCGGCCTGTGGCAGGGCGCGCTGCGCGACCCCACCGACGACGCCCACACCCCGATTGCGGAGGCGGTCGGCCAGCACCAGACGATCACGATCGATCTGCTCTACTCCGATCAGGTCGGCGGCCAGCGCACGATCAGCCGCTTCATGCTGGCCCCCGTCGGCGAGGACGGCTGGCTCGCCTCCGTCGGGCGACACTGGTACCTCGATCACGAAGGGCCTCGGTAAGGCTCGCCGCAGAGCGCGAGGGCCGATCGAGACCCCGCAACACGGGAGCTGCCCTCGACGTGGCACACGGACTCCCATCCACTGCGGTGAGAGTCAAGCTCATGGGATAGCCACGATATGCCGATCACTTGGCTTGAGATGGCAGCGCAACGCTCAACCGTGGGGGTAGATGAGATGCGCGTGCCAGCGCCGCCATCCGCACAGGTGGAGGCGCACGTGGATGATCTGCGTCGTCTCGGCGAGGCGCTGAAGGCGCGCGCCGAGGAAGTGCTCGAGCGGACCGTCGCGCTCACCTCGGGGGCAGGCCACGATGTCGAGGCCGTGGTGCAGGGCAGCTTCGAGCGGATCAGCCGCAGCTCCACGATCGCCGTGGCACGGTGGATTGCGGGCGAGAGCATGGAGGTGGCGATCGAGGCCGGCCAGGAAACGTGGCTGATCTTCGGCGAGCTCGCGGCCCAACGCGCGGCGTCGCTCGACGAGGTCACCAGACGCTGCTTCTGGTGGCGCAACGTGATGGCGGAGGTGCTGCGCGAGAGCGCCGCGCAGCTGGATGTCTCGCCCGAGGCGCTCGCCCAGGCCCTCAACATCCTGCAGCTGAGCCTCGAGTTCAGCCTGCTGCGGATGTGCGAGTGCTATGAGAAAGAGCGCCAGCACACCGACGAGGAGCTCACGCGCCGCGAGGAGGAGCTCTCCTTCCTGGCTACCCACGACCCGCTGACCGGCCTCCCCAACCGGACGTTGATCCTCGACCGCGTCGAGCAGCTGCTCGTGCGCTCGCGGCGCAGCCAGACGCCGACGGCGGCGCTGTTCGTCGATCTCGACAACTTCAAGAGCATCAACGACACGCTCGGCCACGGCGTCGGCGACGAGCTCCTGCAGGCGGTCGCCGCGCGGCTCGACGGGGTGATCCGCGGGTCCGATGCGCTGGGGCGCCTCGGCGGCGACGAGTTCGTCGTGATCTCCGAGAATCTCTCACTGGAGGCCGGTCCTGAGCTGATCGCCGAGCGCCTGCTGGAGGCGCTCAAGCAGCCGTTCAAGCTGGGGGCCGACAAGGCGACGCGCGTGACCGTGACGGCGAGCATCGGCATCGCGATCGGGGATCACATCTCGGCCGAGGAGCTCCTGCGCGACGCCGACATCGCGATGTACCGCGCCAAGTGGGACGGCAAGAATCGCCACGTGGTGTTCGAGAGCGGCATGCAGGATTCCGTGCAAAACCGGATGGAGCTCGAGATGGACCTGCGCGAAGCACTCGCCAACGGCGAGTTCTTCCTCGACTATCAGCCCACCCTCGACCTCAGCGACATGAGCCCCAACGGGGTGGAGGCGCTGATCCGCTGGCGCCATCCGGTGCGTGGCATCGTCCAGCCCAACGACTTCGTCCCGCTGCTCGAGGAGACGGGGCTGATCGTGGAGATCGGCAGATGGGTGATGGAGGAGGCCTGCCGCCAGGGCGCCGCGTGGCGGGCGAGCGGTTATCCGATCAGCATGGCTGTCAACGTCTCCGGGCGCCAGCTCGACACCGATCAGCTGGTGGGTGAGATCGAAAGCGCGCTCTCGGAGAGCGGAATGGACGCCGGCGCGCTGACGATCGAGATCACCGAGACCACCCTCATGCGCAACATCGAGGAGACCGCCCGCCGGCTCACCGAGATCAAGCGGCTCGGCGTGCGGATCGCGATCGACGACTTCGGCACCGGCTACTCCTCGCTCGCCCACCTCCAGCGCTTCCCCGTCGACGCGCTGAAGATCGACCGCTCGTTCATCTCCGGCCTGAAGCACAACAAGGAGGGCGAAACGCTGATCCACACGCTCGTGCAGCTCGGCAAGGCGCTCTCGATCGAGACCTTCGCCGAGGGCATCGAGCAGGAACAAGAGCTGTCCCTGCTCCGCGACGAGGACTGCGACAGCGGCCAGGGCTTCCTGTTTGCACGGCCGCTCGACGTGGCGGCCACCGAGGCGTTCCTGCAGAGCTGCGCTGCGCACGCCTCGGCGTAGACGACATCGCCGCGGCGAGCGGCGCAGACCCGCGCTCGGCGGGATCGCACGGTCACTCGTAGAAAACGGCCCGCTCCATCTCCCTCCGCAGGACTCTCGCCGGAAGCTTGCTCAACACGAAGTTGCGCCCCGACGCCGCGACGGGATTGGTCAAACCGACCATCTTGGCCCTACGTCCCGCCGAGCCGACGATCCACGCGGCGCGATCCCGCCGTCGCCACTCATACGCGCTCAGCGCAGCCCGAACATCCTCAGCGTGTCCAAGATCGCGCGTCAGCGCGAGCTCCTTGGCAAGCGCGATGCCGTCCTCCATCGCGGCACCGGCACCCTGCCCGACGAACGGCGTCGTCGGGTGGATCGAGTCGCCAAGCAGCACGATCCGCCCCTTGAACCATGTGGGACCGGGATCGCGCTCGTACATGTCACCACGGCTGAAACTCGACTCCTCCGTGGCCCCCAACGCACGCTGCACCGTGTCGCTGAACCCGGCGAACGTACCGAGCAGCGTCTCCTTGACCCGTCCGGGAGAATCCGAGCCACCCGCGGGGCCCCGCACGAAACAGTCCATCGACAACTGCCGCTCGCTGCACGGAAACATCACGATCGCCTTGCCAACGCCAAGGTACAGGCGCACCTCGCCTCTCGGCACGATCACAGGCTCCTGGATAATCGAGTTGCGCCAGGTCACAAAGCCCGCATAGGACGGCTCGGCACCCTCGAGCACCAGCTCACGGACGACCGAGTGCATCCCATCGCATCCCAGCAGCAGCCTGCCGCGCTCCTCGCGCCCGTCCGCGAAGCGCGCGGTCACACCATCCTCGTCCTGCTCAGCGCCGACAAACCGCGCATCGAGGTGCACCACATCCCGATCGATCTCCGCCATCAAAGCCGCGTACAAGTCGGCGCGCAACGCGCCGATACTCGGAGTCCCCCAAGCATCCGCAACCGCACCCTCGGGCAAACCGTTCAACCGCCGACCGCTCGCGGAGTAGTACTCGAACGAACGATACTCGACACCCTTCTCCAGCAGTCGCTGACCCACCCCAAGCCGCAGCAACAACTTCACCGTGTTGCTGCGAATCGTGAACCCCCCGCCAAACGCCAAATGCCGCGGAGACTGCTCAAACACCTCAGCCCGCATACCAACTCGCCGAAGCGCGATAGCAGACGCAAGCCCGCTCGGCCCCGCACCGATAATCAACACCCGTTCGCTGTGCCGCATCATCTCAGACGGGCGTATCGGCAGGCAGTCCCACCAATTGGGCGCTGCGCTCCCACAGACCCTCGGCGAGCGTGTCGTCCTGAGCTTGGGCGCTGGGCGCGAGCACCTTCTCGTCCTGGACGTACTCGCCGGTGAGGGGCGACGCCTCACTGGACGTCGCAAGCCACACGAGCGAGCGGGCGCCGCGCTGCGGCGAGCGGAAGAAAGGCCCGCCAAGCGTGGTGAGCACCTTCCAGATCCCGTTTTCGTTCTTGCCGAAGCCGGTGCGCACGACGCCGGGGTGAAAACAGTTGGCGTGCAGCTCCGGCGCGCGCCGGGCAAGCTCGCGGGTAAAGAGAATGTTGCATAGCTTCGAGGTGCCATACACACGCATCGCGGAGTAGGACTTCTCCGACTGCAGGTCATCCAGGTTCAGGAGCCCCGACTTGTGGGCGTCGGATGCCGTGGTCACGACGCGGCCGCCCTGCATACGATCGCGCAACAGGTTGGTGAGCAGAAACGGCGCGAGGTGGTTCAGCGCGAAGGTCTGCTCGAAGCCCTCGGAGGTCTCCTTCCGCGAGGCGAACAGCGCGCCGGCATTGTTGGCCAGAACGTCGATGTGCTCGTAGCGCTCGCGCGCCTCCTCCGCAAGCCGTCGCACATCGGCCATCAGCGCCAGGTCGGCGACGTGCTCGTGGACCGGCGCGTCGCCGCCTGTTGCCCTCGCCTCCCGCGCGAGCGCCTCGACGCGCTCGGGGTCGCGACCCACGAGCGCGACCTCCACACCGTCGCGAGCGAGCTCGATCGCCGCGGCACGGCCGATCCCGCGCGTGGCTCCCGTGAGCAGGACGAGCGTCATGGCGTGGACTCTAACCGCCTTTTGCTCGTCTACCAACCAGGCTCGATCCGCGGAGCGCCCTCACACGCCGGCCAGCACCCGCGCCCGCCTACGCGCGGCGCGCACCGCGTCGGTGAGCGCCGCGATGTCGTAGGCGCCGTAGTGGCGGCGCCCGTTGATGAAGAAGGTGGGCGTTCCGGACACGCCGCTTTCGTCGGCGCTGGCCACGTCTTCGTTGATCCGCGAGGCGTACTCCCGGCGGCGCACCTCCTCCAGCAGGCGCTCGGCGTCCAGCTCGAGCTCCTGGGCATACGTGGAGAGCTGCATCGAGCGCAGCTCTCCCTGATGGCGCAGCAACGTGTCGTACATCTCCCAGAAGCTGCCCTGAGCCGCCGCTGCCTCCGAGGCCTCGGCCGCCATCTGCGCGTAGGGGTGCACGTCGTTGAGCGGCAGGTGACGCCACACGTAGCGCACCTCGTCCTCGAAGGACGCCAGCAGCTCGCGGATCGCTCCCTCCGCCTGGCCGCAGTAGGGACACTCGAAGTCGCCGTACTCGACCAGCGTGACCAGCGCGTCGGTGGGGCCGCGGATGTGGTCGCGCTCGGGGTCGACGTCCTCGGCGAGGTCGAGGATGTCATCGGCGGTGCTCGCGAGCTGTCGCGCCCTGACCCTCGCCGGCAGGCGCTGGACGATCCGCAGCACCGTCCAGCCGACCAGCGGCGCCAGCACGACCGAGCCGAGCGCGCCCAGCTTGGCCTCGTCGAGCCGCACTCCGGTGAAGGCGAGGCTCGCGATCAGCAGCGACACCGTGAAGCCGATTCCCGCAAACGCCCCGCCGGCTGCCAGCAGCGGTGGGCTCAGCGGCGAGCGCGGTCCGCGCAGCGCCGGGCGGGATACCAGCCACGAGGCGCCGGCGATGCCCAGCGGCTTGCCGGCGACGTAGGCGAGGAGGATCCCCAGGGTGATCGGCGAGCTGAGCGCCTGTTCGAATAACCCGCTCGTCAGATGTACACCCGCGTTGGCGAGCGCGAACAGCGGCACGATCACGTAGCTCGTCCACGGGTGCAGGGTGTACTGCAGCCGCTCGTTGGGCGAGATCGCCGATGCCACCCCCTCTTGCGCCGAGCGCGCCAGCTCCGGGGTGGGCTGCTCGCGGAATGAGCGCGTCAACATCGTTGCGCGCTCCAGGTCCTCGCGTGAGGGCGGGTAGGCGCTGGTGGCGAGCCCCACCACCAGCCCAGAGATCACCGGGTCGATGCCGGACTCGAACATCGCGACCCACAGGCCGACCGCGAGCACGATCGACGCCGGGCGCAGCCACCGCGGCGCACGACTGAGTAGCAGCAGACCGCCGAACAGGGCGACCGCCACCCCAAGCGCGAGCACCGAGACGTGCGTGGTGTAAACGATCGCAATCACCAGCAGGGCGCAGAGATCGTCGACCACCGCCAGCGTCAGCAGAAAGACGCGCAGTCGCGTGGCCGCACGCGGGGTGAGCAGCGCCAACGCGCCGAGCGCGAACGCGGTGTCCGTCGACATCGCCGCCCCCCAGCCGTGCGCGCCCGGACCGCCCGCGTTGAGTGCCAGGTAGATCGCCACCGGGACCGCCATCCCGCCGAGCGCGGAGAACAGTGGGATCGCCACGCGGCGGCGCTCGCGCAGCTCGCCGAGGTCGAGCTCGCGCTTGGCCTCCAGCCCGACGACTAGGAAGAAGAACGTCATCAGCCCCTCGTTGACCCAGTGGCGCAGATCGGTCGAGATCCCGCTGGCGCCGATCGTGATCGAGAGCGTGGTGTGCCACAGCGAGTCGTAGGAGTGCCACCAGGGCGAGTTGGCCCACGCCAAGGCGAGTACCGTCATCGTCGCCAGCACGATCGCGCTGCCGGTTTCGGTGCCGAGGAAGTCCCTCATCGGCGCGGCCAGGTTGCGGGCCCACGCGGTACGGCCAGGATCGACTGAGGCTTCTCGCTCGTGTGCCATCACCGGCGGATTATGGTCTGCGGCGCACCGCGCAGGTGAATGCCTGCCGCCCTACGCCACGGCCTCGCCGACGCGCCTGGGCGGCGAGCGCCTGGAGAGCACCGCGCCCCAGTCGGCGTCGTCGATCACGCCGGGGCGTGTGCTTCGGATGAACTGCCCCAACACCTCGGAGAGCCCATCTGGATCCTCCAGATGTGGAAAATGCGCGGCGCGAGGCAGCGTCTGGAAGTGGCTGGTCGGGATCGCCTCGTGCGCACGGCGCCCGTGCGCCAACGGGATCGTGTTGTCGCGCTCACCCCACACGATCAACGTGGGCATCGACTCGAGCAGATACAAACGATCCGTCGCGCTCACCCGCTGACCGTGCACGTCGATCACCGCGCGGAGGGTCTGCAGGAACGCTTGACGCGCTTCGGCGTTCTCCAAGGGGCGTAACGCGCGAGCCAGCGCCTGCATGTGCACGCCGACGCGCACGTCATGCTCGCGCAGGCGGCGCCCGGCGTCCGTCAGCCCGCCGAGCAGGCGCCGGTGGATGGTGAGCGACAGCAGCGCGGAGACGCCAGGCAGCGCGGCGGTGCGCAGCACCGGGCTGACTTCGTGGCCGAGACCGCCGGAGGAGATCAGCACGAGCCGCTCGGTGCGTTGCGGGAACTGGTAGAAGAACTGCATCGCCACGCCCCCTCCGAGCGAGTGTCCGACGATGCTCGCGCGCTCGATCCCAATCGCCGCCAGCAGGTCGCGGATGCTGGAGGCGTGGGCCCCCAGCGAGTAGTCGCCACGGGGCGCCGCGGAGTCGCCGTGCCCGATCAGGTCGGGCGCGATCACCGTGTAGTCGCTCGCCAGGTTCAGCGCCACCGACCGCCAGTGGCTGGAGGAGTTGAGCATCCCGTGGATCAGCACCACCGGTGGCCCGCTGCCCGCGATCCTGTAGATCATGCGACGACCGTGCAGCTCGATCTGCCACTCGTCGAACCGCGGCGGAAGCGTGGACACCCCCACCGGCCGCGGGGGCTCCCGGCGGTCAGCTCCGATCTGGTTGGATGTCACGGTACGAACTCTGCCACATCCCACAGACCCACCCTCAACGCACGCCTCCAGTCCCTCAACCAAATGCCGCGCTCAGCGTGCGACCGGCGAGCCGCACCGGCTCGAGATCCTGGGCGTCGTGCATGTTGAACACCAGCCCGTCCAGCCCCGCGTCGAAGTAGGCCGCCACCTGCTCGCAGACGGTGTCGGGATCGCCGGCGATACCCACGTTGACGATCTGGTAGAGGTGGTCCATCACCCACACCGAGTCGAAGCCCGACTCCTCCGCGGCGCCCGCGATCGCGGCCACGCGCTCGAAGAGCTCTCCGTCGGGGACTCCCGCGCAGGTGAAGCTCGGGATCTGCAGACCCAACCGGGTTACGCCCATCGTGTACCTCGCTCGTGGGTGCGTTGCCGGTAGTGTACGTTCATCCTGCTCTGCGAGGAGGCTGAGTGAGCACAGTCGCATCCCCTCCGACCCCACCCGCGACGGAGCGGGTCGAGCGGGTCAACCTGCGTTTGGTGTTCGCCGGGCTGCTGCTCGTGATGTTCCTGGCGGCGCTGGACCAGACGATCGTCGCGACGGCGCTGCCGACGATCGTCGGGGACCTTGGCGGCCTGAACCACATCTCGTGGGTGGTGACCGCCTACCTGCTCGCGCAGACGGTGGTCACGCCGCTGTACGGCAAGCTCGGCGACCTATACGGTCGCAAGATCGTGCTGCAGAGCGCGCTGGTCGTGTTTCTGGTCGGCTCGGCGCTGTGCGGGCAGAGCCGCAGCCTCGACGAGCTGATCGCCTTCCGCGCGCTACAGGGTCTTGGCGGGGGCGGGCTGATGGTCAGCGCGCAGGCGGCGATCGGCGACGTCGTGCCACCCCGCGAACGCGGCCGCTACACCGGCCTGTTCGGCGCGGTGTTCGGTCTCGCGAGCGTCGCGGGCCCGCTGCTCGGCGGGTTCCTGACGACCAACCTCAGCTGGCGCTGGATCTTCTACGTCAACCTGCCGCTCGGCGTGGCCGCCCTGTTCGTGCTGGCCGCCACGTTGCCCGCCGCCTCCGAGCGCGTGCATCACACGATCGACTACCTCGGCACCGCGCTGCTCGCGGCGGGGTTGAGCGCGATCGTGCTGGCGGCGTCGCTCGGCGGCACCTCCTACGCGTGGGGCTCATCCACGATCGTCGGGCTGTGGATCGCCGGGGTGGTGGCACTGACGGCCTTCTTGGTGTGGGAGCGCCACGCGCGCGAGCCGATCCTGCCCCCGCGGCTGCTACGCAACCGCGTGTTCGCGGTGACGAGCGCCGTCGGCTTCGTCGTCGGGTTTGCGCTGTTCGGGGCGGTCACCTACCTGCCGCTGTTCCTGCAGGTCGTCAAGGGCGCCTCCCCGACCGGCTCGGGGCTGCAGCTGGTGCCGCTGATGGGCGGCCTGCTGATCACCTCGATCGCCTCCGGGCAGGTGATCACGCGCACCGGGCGCTACAAGGCCTTCCCGATCGCCGGCACCGCGGTGATGACGCTGGGCCTTTACCTGCTCTCGACGATGGACTCGACGAGCAGCCGGGGGTTGATCTTCGTGTTCATGTTCGTGCTCGGGTTGGGGTTGGGGATGGTGATGCAGGTGCTGGTGCTGGCTGTGCAGAACGCGGTGGACTACTCCGATCTGGGCGTGGCCACCTCAGGGGCGACGCTGTTCCGCTCGATCGGCGGCTCGCTCGGCGTGGCGACGCTCGGGGCGATCTTCTCCAACCGCCTGCACGAAGAGCTCGAGAGCTTTCTGCCCGCGAGCGCCGCGGCGCACACGAGCACCAGCGGCGAGGTCGACCCGGCGCAGATCGCGCACCTGCCCCCTGCCCTGCACGCGGGCTACCTGCACGCGTTCACCGGCTCGCTGAGCGGCGTGTTCGTCACCGCCGCGGGCTTCGCCGCGGTGGGGTTCGTGCTGACGTGGTTCATCCGCGAGCTGCGGCTGCGCGAAACGGTCGCGACCGGCGATCTCGGCGACACCTATGCCACGCCACGCGACGGCGACTCGCTCGCGGAGATCGTCAACAAGCTCGGGCGCCTCGATCGCCGCGAGGGGGCGCGGGAGATCGTGATGCGCGTGGCCGCCCGCGCCGGCGTGGACCTCACCCCGGCGGCGTGCTGGCTGCTGGCGCGGCTCAGCGAGAGTCACGCGCCCGACCTTGCCACGCTCGCCGCGCAGTACGACATCGGACTCGACACGCTCACCGCGGCACACGAGGAGCTCGCGCGTAAGGGCCTGATCGGCCTGTCAGTGGACGGCGCTCTCACCACCGAGGCGCTCACCAGCAACGGCCGCGCGACGCTCGCGCGCCTGACCGCGACGGGCGAACAGCGCCTCCGCGACCTGCTGGAGGGGTGGCGACCCGAGGAGCACGAGGAGCTCGCGCGCATGATCGCCGCGCTGGCGCGGCAGTTCTTCATCGACGCGTCCAGCCTGTGCGCGCCGCTCAACGCGGTTTCGCAAGTACCGTGACCGCGCGATGGAAGAGGCATGGTCGATGATGCCGGGCGCCTCCGATCTCGAGCACGCGACGCATGTCGTGCCGGAGGGCGGCGGGTATGTCGCACAGCTCTCAAAAGAGTGGGAGATATGGGGCCCAAACGGTGGCTATCTCGCGACGATCGCGCTGCGCGCCGCGGGCATGGTCGCCCAGATCCAGCGTCCGGCGAGCTTCTATTGCCACTTCCTCAGCTCGCCGGCCTTCGACGCCGTCCAGCTCGAGGTGAACGTCCTCAAGCAGGGCCGCCGCGCGGAGTCGTTCGCCGTCGAGATGACCCAGCAGGGCAAGCCGATCCTGCACGCGCTGGTGAAGACCGCCGCCGACGCGCCGGGGTACAGCCATCAACACCCCGAGGCGCCCGACGTCCCGCCCCCCGAGGCCCTGCAGACCCACGTGCGACGACCCAGCAGACAGCAACCGGCGTTCAGCTTCTGGAACAACGTCGAGCGGCGGCTGGTGGATCAGGGCACGACCGATCGAGAGGCGGATCAGACGACAGCGCCGGTGCTCCGCCAGTGGGCCCGCTACCGGCCGAGAGCGTGCTTCGAAGACCCCTTCCTCGACGCCGCCCGTGCGCTGATCCTACTGGACACCTACGGCTTCCCGGCCGCCTACCAGCACTACCGCAGCTGGGAGTACCTCGCACCTAGCCTCGACACCAGCGCGTGGTTTCACCATTTCAGCCCGGATTGCGAGTGGCTGCTGATCGACAGCGAATGCCTCGTCGCCGACCGCGGCCTGATGGGCGTGAACGGCAGAGTGTGGGACACCCACGGCCGGCTGCTGGCGACCGGGTCCGCGCAGCTGTGCTGCATCGAGAACCGCTCGTGAGCGACGGCCTCTACTCGCTGGCGAGCGCGCCCAGGATGTCCAGGCGGGCGGCGCGCCGCGCGGGGGCCTGTGCGGCGAGCACTCCGGCGAGCGCCGCGGCGATCAGCAGCGCGATCAGCGTGCCCACTGGGATCGAGAGCACGTAGCCCGAGCCCGACAGCGCGAAGGTGGTGACGAGGATCGCCCCCACGACCCCGATCACCAGCCCGAGGATGCCGCCGATCATCGCGGTGATCAGCGACTCGTAGCGGATGAGCTGGCGGATCTGGCGGCGGGAGGTGCCGATCGCGCGCATCATCCCCAGCTCGTGGGTGCGCTCGTAGATCGAGAGCACGAGCGTGTTGACGATGCCGAACAGCGACACGACCACCGACAGCGCGAGCAGCACGTAGACGAGCAGCAGGAGCTTGTTGACTTTGCTGTTCTGTTCGCTGGTGTACTGCGCCGCGGTCTGGGCGTGAGTCTGCGGGAAGCTGTGTCGCAGCAGCGTGTGGATGGCGCCATGTACCGCGGCGCCGTCGGCACCGGGGGCGTAGGCGACGAAGCTCACCCCGTCTTCGCGCTGGCCGAATGCCGCGCGCGCCAGCGAGCGCGAGATCGTGAGGTTGGAGAGCAGGCCGATCACTTCTTCCTTCACCACGCCCGCGATCGCCAACGTCACCCTGTGCCTGGAGGGCGTCAGCACCGACAGGTGCTGCCCCACGAGCAGGTGGTGGGCGCTTGCGAACTTCTCGCTGACGATCGTGCCCCCGTGTCCGAGCGCCGCGAGCGTTGCCGCCGAGCCGTGTTCCCATTCGATCTTGTACATCCTCCCGAACGATTCAGGTTCGATCGCGGTGACACGGCTTTCTTCGTCGATCACCGGCGCCCCCGGTTGCGCGAGATCGCGCACCCTCCCTTGCGTGAAGGCGATCGCGGTGACGGTGCCCACGCCGTGGATCGTCCTCAGCGCCGGCGCCACCGTCGCGGGGATGCCCCCCTGACCTTGGGTGTTCTGCACGATCAGGTTGCCGGCGAAGGAGCGGTCGACCGCACGGTCGATCGTCGCGTTGGTGCCCGCGGCGAGCACCGAGATGAAGGCGACCAGCCCCAGCCCGACGGTCAGTGCCAGCGCTGTCACGAGCGTGCGGCCGGGCTGGCGCACCGAGTTCTCGCGCGCGAGGCGCGCGGTGATCCCGCGCCAGCTCACCAGCCAGCCGATCGCGCCGGCGAGCGCCGGCACCACGCGGTGGTGCCGGCGGATCAGGCGTCGGCGGCGGCGTTCCAGCTGCGCGCCCTCGCGCATCGCCGCGATCGGTGGCACGCGCGTGGCCCGCAACGCCGGGAAGAAGCCCGCGAGCACCGTGACGAGGATGCCCACGCCGAGGGAGACGATCACGGTGCGTGCCTCCAGCACCGTGCCGTTGTCGGGTAGGTCGGCGCCGAACGCTTTGAACAAACCGTCGAGCGCCGGCGCGAGGGCGATCCCGCCGAACAGCCCGATCACCGCTCCCACGACGCCAAGCAGCAGCCCTTCCTCGACGACCGCGCGCATGATCTGCCCGCGCGAGGCGCCGAGCGTGCGCAGCAGGCCGAGCTCGCGCGTGCGCTGGGCGACGGTGATCGAGATGGTGTTGAAGATGATGAACGCACCGACGACGAGCGCCACGTAGGCGAAGATCAGCAGGAAGGTACGCAGGAAGCCGAGCTCTCCTTCGAGTTCGGAGGTCTGGTTGGCGGCTTCTTCGGCCCCGGTGCGTACCTTCAGCGTCCCCGGCAGAGCAGCGCGGACGCGGGCGGCGAGCTCCTCGGGCGCGATGCCGGGGCTGGCGGCGACATTGATGCTGCCGTATGCGCCAGGTTCGCCCGCTACGTACTGTGCCTGGCTGGGGATCAGGAGCGCGACGGTGGTGCCGCCGAAGGATTCGCTGCCCGCGAACTTGGCGATGCCGGCGATCGTGTAGCGCCGCGCCGGCAAGCGGCCCGCGATCACGATCCGCTGGCCGAGCCGCAAATGGTTGCGCGCGGCGCTCGCCTGGTCGATCGCGACCTCCTCAGCGGTGCGCGGCAGATGGCCTTGCGTCGCAGTGAAGGCCTCGAAGCGTGGCGGCTGCAGGGCATCGACGCGCCCCGGCGCCCCGCCGCTGGTGAGCCGTTTGCCACTTGTGGTGAGCAGCGCCGCCTGGCTGGAGATGCTGCCCGAGGCCGCCGCCACGCCGGGCACCGCTCGCACGCGAGCGAGCGTCGCAACGTTGAGCACCGAGACCTGGGAGCCGCCGAGCGTTTCCTTTTCGGTGACGACCACCGCCTTGTTGGCGTAGGCAGTGTCGAAGACTTCCGCGAAAGCGTGGTTGATCGTGTCGGTGAGGATGTACGTACCGGCCATCAGCGCCACGCCGAGCGCGATCGCGATCGCCGTCAGCAGCACGCGCAGCTTGCGCTGCACGAAGCCGCGCAGCACCAGTGTGAGCATCAGCCCACGGCCTTCATCAAATCCAGCGCCTGCTCGGCACTGCCAGCCCTCGCCGTCGTGCACGATCCTGCCGTCGGCCAGCACCAGCAGCCGGTCGGCAAACGACGCCGCATGCGCGTCGTGGGTGACCATCACGACCGTCTGCTGGAAGTCGTCGACGGCGTGGCGCAACAGCTGCAGGACGTCGCCGGAGGCTTTGGAGTCGAGGTTGCCGGAGGGCTCGTCGGCGAACACGACCGCGGGGCGCGAGATCAGCGCCCGCGCCACCGCCACCCGCTGCTGCTGGCCGCCAGAGAGCTCCGAGGGGCGATGACTGAGCCGATCGCGAATGCCGACAGTGTCCACAAGGCGATCGAACCACTCACGATCGACCTCGCGCCCGGCGATCGACAGCGGCAGCAGGATGTTCTCCTCGGCATTGAGCACCGGCAACAGGTTGAACGTCTGGAAGATGAAGCCGATGCGATCGCGGCGCAGCTGCGTGAGCGCACGGTCGTCAAGCTCGGTGAGCTCCACGCCACCGACGCTGACCGTCCCGGAGGTCGGGCGATCGAGGCCGGCGAGCAGGTGCATGAGCGTCGACTTGCCCGACCCCGACGGGCCCATGATCGCCGCGAAGCGTCCCGTCGGGAAGTCCACCGTGACCCCGGCCAGCGCATCGACCGCCGCTTCGCCCTCGCCGTAGCGACGGCACAGGTCCCGTGCCCGCACGATCGTCCGATCGCCGCCCTGGCCGGCGCCGTCCCCGTTCTCGGGCTCTCGGCCAGCCCCTGAGTTGTTCGTGAGCATGGCATCACGATACGCGCCCGCCTCGGCGCCCCGCTAGCCGGGTGGATAGCGAGAGAGGAGCTCCGCGGCCCGTGGATCCTTGCTCGCGCGCAACCGCTCGAGACCCTCGGCGCCATCTCCCCGCTCGAGCAGCATCCGTCCAAGGTTGTACAGGGCCATGTCGTCGCCTTCGTCGGCCGCGAATCGCTGCAGTTTCAGCGCCTCGTCCCATTCTCCCTTCCTCTCCAGCAGCAGGCCGAGGGTCTGCGCCGCCATTGCATCGCCGTCGTCGGCCGCCACCTTGAGCGCGATCTCCGCCCCTTCGAAGTCGCCTCGCCGCTGCAGGAGCAGGCCGAGGTTGAAGCGCGCGACCGAACTTCCGGCTTCCGCCGCGAGGCGGAGCGCAGCCTCTGCTCCCCTGGTGTCGCCCACCTCGTCAGGAGTTTCGCGAGCGCGACCGTCCCCTGCACATCCCCTCTGTCCGCCGCCCGCTGGTAGGCCGTGATTGCCCCGTCGCGATCGTTCTGATCCTCGCGCAAGCGGCCGAGCCGGTAGGCCGCCTCCGGATGCCCACGTTCGTCGGCACGTCGGAAAGCGGCCTCGGCCGCGAGGAGAGCCCCGCGCTCCTCCAGGAGCAGGCCAAGTTGCTCGGCCCCTTCGGGGCTGCCGAGCGAGTCCGCATGGGCGAAGGCGGCCTCCGCCATCTCGCGTTCGCCGGCCTCCAGCAGCAGTCGACCATTCGCGGCTGCCGCGATGGCGGCGGTCTCGACATCGACAGATTCCTGGGCCTTCACGAAGGCCCTGGCGGCTCGATCCCGGTCGTCAAGCCGCTTCGCCATCAGCCCCACGTTCAACGCGCTGTCGGGGTCGACATTCGCGATGATCGCGTCCCAAGCGAGCGGATTGAGCTCGCGGGCGCGCACCCGTTCTTCGTAGTCGACGACCACCGGATTGGCTGCGTACTCCTCCCCCACGGCGAGCAGCGGGGCCAGGAAGCTCGGGCCCGGGTTGAGCGCCCATCGCAACGCTCGCTCGAAGAAGTCGTCGGCCGGCTGCGGGTCGCCGGGGAGATAGTGCGTCCACAACACTCGGAGCAAGCGGCGGTCGATCGGCGAACGTACGCCCGCACGCCCCAATCGACCGCGGCATTGACAATTGCGATGTTCTCGGGGTGCAGGCGCACTTCACTCCGGAGCATCTCGATCAGCGCCTCCGCTCCCATCAGGGCAGGGCCGATGCCTTCACGTGGCTCGGTCGACGTCACGGCGGGTAGGCGCTCAGGAATCGCTCACGCTCAGGCTTGGTGAGGCTCCGCTCGAGCCGGACGAGGCTCGAGAAGACGCGACTGGACGAGTCCCGCAGACGTGCGTAGCCACCCGGAATGGAATCCTCCAGCGATGTCCACGTCGCGACCGCGACGAACCGGCGAGGCAGCTTGATCAACGGGAGGACGGCGTCCAGGCGGGGTTTGTGAGCGGAGAGAGACCCGGCCTGCGAGGGCGGGAGGTCCGAGCGCGAGGTCCCCAAATCCGACCCTTCGATGGTCTCGAGGTCGTCCAGCCAGATCACCAGGGGAACCGGCGATTCGGGCACCACGCGTGGGTCGAGGAGCCGCGCCAGTTCCTCGACGTTTCGTGGGGCGATCACCTCAGCGCCCGAGAGAGCTGGCTCGGCCATGACCGCCTCGTAAGCGGTACGGCTCTTCCCCGCGAGCGGCGGACCCGTTACGGCCACGATCGCCGGCACGTCACTCTTCAACGCCTCTTCGAGGTGCTTTCGCAGCACGGCGTCGAGGTCGCGCACAACGTAGAAAGTGGAGTCGACAACCGATTGCCTGACGCCGAGCTCCTGGGGGGTCAACTCGCTCAGGGGCGTCACGGAGGGTCCCGGTCGCGCGTAGGCCGCGATCGGGACCCCCGGCGGCCCAATCGCTTCTTTTTCGTGACGATCACCGGGTGGCGTACCCCCGCCTGTCATACCCGGCCCGGGTTCGGTAGGTGGCGGCGTTGACGGTGGTGGCGGCGGCGTTGGTGGTGGTGGAGAAGAAGAAGGAAGGGGACGCAACGACGACGGTGGCGGCGACGCGGTGGGGGTGGCACCGGCATCGGCGGTGGTGGCGGCATCACCGGCGGCGGAGGAGACCACGACGGTGGTGGGGGGAGAGACGGAGGTGGGGGCATCGGGGGAGGCGTCGGCATCGGGGGAGGCGTCGGCGGCGACGGTGGGGGTGGCGTACGGCGTCGGCATCGGGGGAGGCGTCGGCGAGGCGAAGGCGAAGGCGGCCACGGTGGGGGTGGCGGAGGCGGGGCGGCCGAGGGTCCGCCGGTTGTCGTGTCACCGCCACCCGGAGCACCGACGAGGTCGCCCATCCTGTACAGGCGCCAGAGGCGCTTGGCGAGCGCGCTCACATCGTCCGTCAGCTCGACGATCAGAGCTTGATAGACGCTCTCGCCGCGCTGTTTGCGCTCCATGGGTAGGAGACGAGTGGCGATGTTGTCGCTGATGTGTCGCAGAGCATCGAGCGCTTCCCGGCCTTCGGTCGAGCCGCCGGCTGAGGAGGCAACCTGGCCCTCCACCGACACCAACTTCGAGATGATCTCTTCAGCGACCAGACCGACGTCCTCCGCCTGGGTGGCCTGCAGTCGCGAGCGAAGCTGCGCGAGCGCGTTCAGAGCTTGGCGCAACGCGGGGTTGGAGGCAGCACGGACGGACTCCCGGACCGAGAGGTAAACCTCGAGATCATCGACTCTGAGCAGCTCGTGTCCGGGCGCACCCTCGCCTACATATGCAAGAAAGTCTGGTGGAAATGCCTCTATTTCCCGGTAGAGGCCGGAGCGAGCCCAGTTGTCAGCCCCAAGTGCCAAACGCTGGAGAACGGCATCGAGGTACTGCTCACGAAACGCCAACAGCTCATCCTCGACCGTCTTGCGCCATGCTGGGCGAAACGCGATCGTCTGCAGCGCGAGCACCGCGTTGCGATTGAGCGTCGGGTCGACCAGCATCTGCAGCGTGTAGAGGTTGATGTACCGCTTCACTTCGCGCGGATTGACCGTCGCGTCACCGACGAGGTGTTCGAGATGACCTTCCACGGTCCGGCGCAGATCGAGACGCTGAACTTCCGAGAAGCCAGCGTCCTCGCAGGCCCCCTGTATGAAGTCGCCCAGATCGAGCACCGACACCGGCTTGAGCGTGTAGGGGAGCTGGAACACCTTCTTGATGTAGTCGCGTCCAGTGACGTGGAACTCGTGATCGTCCCCCTTCGTCACCTGCAGGCCGGCCGATTCCGCGTACTTTTTGGCGACGGCGTATTCGATGACGTCCTCGTCCAGACCGACGACGAACACGAAGCCCTCGATGTCGAAGAAGAGCTTCATCGACTCGAGGACCTGGAGCGCGTTTTCGGGCAGGCAGCGATCGAGGTCGTCGACGAACACCACGATCCGGCGATCCGTGCCGGCGCCGATGAACTGCCTGAATGCCTCCTGCAGCGCCTTGAAGCTCGCGTGGTAGAAGGACCGCGGCACCTCGGCCTGCTTGACGGCGTCACTGAGATCTTCGGCCTTCTGCAGAGCGCTGTTGGCGTCGAATGACGCCTGCATGGCGCCGGGGAGCCCGACCGTGACCGACATACCGGCAAGCAGCGAGCGCATCACCTGCCCGATCGTGGCCGCCGTCTCGCGAGCGCCCTCGTCCCCGCCCTCCTGCTTGGCCCACTCCAGGAGGCTCTCGCGAATCACATCCAGCAGCGGCACGATCAGGTGCTCTTCCTTCTCATAGCGCCAGGCGACGAACCGGACACAGATCACCTCGCCGTAGCGCAGCCTCGCCTCGATCGCCTGCATCAGGGTCGTCTTGCCAGACCCCCAGCCGCCGGATGCCGATCGCGAATCGCGGTTCGCTCTGCATGACGGTGTTGGAAAGCGCCCGAGCGATGGGCCCGAAGCCGAGTCGCGGGTTGGGCGCCGGCACGTCGAGCAGCAGGCGAGCCACGGCCCCGCCCGACATGAACTGACCGAAGCCGTTCGTGGCGATCTGTGCGGGCGCGTCACCTTCGATCCCGGGAACCGATTCCAGCCGGCTCCGCTCCTCCTGGCTCAGCGCATCGCCCAACAGCAGGACCTTCACCTCCGGGAGACTGAGCAACTCGGCTTGGAGATCTGAGCGCAGCGTGGCCTCCCGCGAGGCCACCAAGCCCCTCCCGCCGGCGGTCGCGACGATCAACGGGGGCCGTGACCACGTCTGAAACGTGCTCAGCGTTTCCTTGTTGAGACCCTCTTGACCGGCTCGCACGAAGCGCTCCAGGTCGTCGAGCCAGACCACCCACCGCGGCGAGCGACCCGTGGGCCCGCCGCTCTGGCCGAGCCAGACGAGATTCGCGGCGTCCTTTGGCACCACGAGCGACGCATCGGGTAGGACGTCGGCGAGCGCCTCCGAAAGCGTCCTCGACTTGCCCGCCCCGGACGGCCCGGTGACGATGACGACCGACAGCCGATCGCGCGCCGGCTCGTCACGCAATTGCAAGCGCAGGTCCTTGTCGATGTCCCGCTCCACATACCGAACCCGCTCGCGCGGCCCCGCGCCAAACGCGAACAACGCCTCCGGCGCTTCGCGACCGACACCCAGCGCGTAGAACCCGTCACCGTGCGCGATACCGTCGATTCTACGAGGCTCGCCCTTCAGGAACATGTCCCACTGAGAGGAACTGGTCCGCCATCGCGCGGGCATTTTCACGGCACAAAGGTACCCGAACCGCTCCTGGATAGCCGCTCGCTCGGCGCAGCCGCCCGACCAAGCCCGACGCTCGCAGCGCCTATCGTTCCCGATACCCATCCGACCGTGGTACGAACAACCCACAACACAGGGAGCAACCATGGAGCATCGACAACTCGGCCGCACCGGCGTATCGGTCAGCAAGTTGTGCCTCGGCGCGATGATGTTCGGCGCCTGGGGCAACGAGGACCACGACGACAGCATCCGCATCATCCACCGCGCGCTCGACGCCGGCATCAACTTCATCGACACCGCCGACGTCTACTCGCAAGGCGAGTCCGAGACGATCGTCGGCAAGGCGCTGGCGGGCGGCAGACGCGAGGATGTCGTGCTTGCCACCAAGGCTTGGGGCGCGATGGGCGAGGATCCAATCGTCGCGGCGTTTCGCGCCGCTGGCTGATCCGCGAGGTCGAGAATTCGCTGCGACGGCTGGGAACCGACTGGATCGACCTCTACCAGATCCACCGCTACGAGCCCGACGTCGACATCGAGGAGACGCTCGGCGCGCTCACCGACCTCGTCCAGCAGGGGAAGATCCGCTACATCGGCTCCTCGGTGTTCCCGCCCTCGGCGATCGTCGAGGCGCAGTGGGCGGCACACGATCGTGGGCTGCAGCGCTACGTGTGCGAGCAGCCGCCCTACTCGATACTCGCCCGCGGGATCGAGGCCGACGTGCTGCCCACCTGCCAGCGCTACGGGATGGGCGTGATCCCGTGGAGCCCGCTGTCGGGCGGTTGGCTGTCGGGCAGGTGGCGCAAGAACGCGGACGGCCTGGAGCCGATGTCGCCGGCCCGCAAGCGGCTCACGGCCCGCTACGACCTGTCGCTGCCCGTCAACCAGCGCAAGCTCGACGCGGCCGAGGCGCTCGCGCGGCTCGCCGAGGAGGCGGGGATGCCGCTGATCGAGATGGCGATCGCGTTCGTGATCAACCATCCGGCGGTCACGGCGGCGATCATCGGCCCGCGGACGATGGAGCAGCTCGAAAGCCAGCTCCCCGCCGCTGAGGTCGACGCTCTCCGAGGAGGTCCTCGACCGCATCGACGAGATCGTCGCCCCCGCCACCAACATCAACCCCGCCGACGGCGGCTGGATCAGCCCCGCCCTCCAGCCCGCGGCGCGACGGCGCTAGCTCCGGCACGCTCACTTCAGGATCGTCGACGGTTGCGCCGCTAAGCCGCGGCGTTCTCCTTCTCTGCCTCCTCGAGCTCGCGCTTGAACTCCTCGCGTTCGACGTCGACTTCCTTTTCGATCGACTTTTCGGCGCGCGTCAGCAGCTTGTCGAGCTGCTCTTCAAGGCGCGACTCGCCGATCACCAGCAGGGTCGCCTGCCCCGCTTCGATGAGGTCGCCGAGCTCCTTGGCGTCGCCGCGGGAGATGCCCTTTTTGAAGTGTCCACCGAGCCCGCCGATGACACCGCCGACCAAGGCAGCCGGGATGATCGCGGGCGCGGCCACAACCCCGACCACCGCTCCGACGGCGATCCCTCCCCAGGCCCCGTGCTGGGTTGGCTTCTCGTGCTTTTTGACGTGCACCTTGCCGTCGGCGTCCTTGCGGACAAGGGCGACGTCATAGGTGCCCACGAGCTTCGCGGCGTGCAGCTCGACGAGGGTGTCGTAGTCCGCTTCGGCGCCGGCGGAGTCGGCATAGGTTGCGGCATAGATGAACACGGGCCTGTCACTCATTTGATCTCCAGTTCAGCGCTTGGATGAGTCTCGCGGTCCGCCGCTGGGCGGACGCGGGTGCTGGGTCTTACCCACGCTCGCACAGTCTCCCCTCGGCTCGACCTCCCGGCATCAGCCAAATCCCGCGATCGCGATCGGGGATTTCCCGCAAGGACCACCCGCCCGCCTCGCTCACGCCGTCTGGGGGGCGGCCTGCCTCTTGGTGGCAGCTGAGATGAGAGAGACGCGAACGGCTAGATGACGAAGGGAATCAGCATCTTTGTGTGGCTCCGGTACGCCGGATACGCCGTGGGGAACGCTGCGATGAGGTTCTTTTCCTCCACCGATGCGCTGAAGTAGAAGTACCCGCCCAGGACCACGACGATGAGCAGGCCGATCAGGTTGGTCACGAGTGCCGTGCCGAGCAGCCCCACCAGGAGTCCCGAGTAGATCGGGTGACGGACGAATCGGTAGGGGCCGGAGGTGACGAGCTCCGGATCGGCCTTCTCGGTCATCGGCATCCCCCAGTTGCGCCCAAGCTGAACGCGAGCCCAGATCGCCAGCGCGAGCCCGGACGCGAACACGACGGCCCCGATCGCCGCGAGGACCGGACTGTGAACGGCCAGACTCCCGCCGCGGAAGACGCGCAGGAGCAGGATGACCGCCAGCGCGCTCACGCCATTCAGTGGGATCCGACGCCTGCTGGCTCTGCCCTCCTTTACGCCGAACGCGGACGCCAGCCAGTAGACCCAGAAGACGATCCAGGCGATGCCGATAGCAATTCTTCAGAGCGTGCATACGGTTTCGACGAGCGTGGGCTGGGGAGCACTGCTTATCACACGGCAGGCCCGGCCCGGCTCAGAATGGCTCATCCAGCAGCTCGATCTTGCCCTCCGGCCAGCTCGCCGCGCGGGCGAGCGGCCTCCACATGGCACATAGGGGGATTTCGACCAAGCCTCCGGGCTGTGGCGCCCACACGGGCTCCTCGATGAGTTGGAACCCGAACTTGGCGTACAGCCCAACGTTGGCCGGCAAGCAGAAGAGCATTGCCCGTTCGGGGCCGAGCTCGTGGGCGATCTGGAGCAGTCGCTCGATCAACACGCGCGCAAAGCCGTGTCCGCGGGCGGCGCGAGTGACGATCACACCGCCGATCCCAGCCACCTGAAGCCGCGCGTCGACCACCTGGACCTCCGCGCGGACGAGCCCGGCGAGCGCCACGAGGTTGTCCGTGTCATCCCACAGCCCGAGGTTGTGGCTCTTCTCTCGCCATCGCAGCCCTTCGCCGACGGCGCCGAATGGTTGGGGCTCGCCGGCGATGACCTGCTGCCAGTCGCCATCGGTGACCCTGTCCAGCTCGATCAGTCGCACCTGCACACGGTAGTTCACGAGGTCCCGCTCGTCGGCTGGAGCGTGACCCGCAAGGTAGCGCGGCGGGCACAAGCTCCGCGAGGGCGATCACACGCGTACGCTGCTCGCTCAGGGCACGCTCGACATCGGCACGCCTCCGGAGAACCGGTGCGGTCTACGACGGACCGACGCCCACGGCGGCGCGCTCACCCGGCGCGTGACGCCGCATGGCAGCCTCGTGTGCCCGCAGGACACCCGGCTCGAGCGTCGCCTCGAGGATCAGCACCGTCGCGCACAACAGGGCCCAGGCGTGAGCGACGAGCGCCCACAGACGCTCTTCGAGCCCCTGGGAGCCGGCGAACGAATCGTGCAACATGAACGTGGCGATCCCCGCGACCAGGAGCACGAGCGCGCCGCTCAACACGAGTCGCGCGAGCCGGCTCGGCCACGCCGAGCGGGCAAAAGCGAAGCCGGTCAGCAAGCAGCGAGACCTTGATGCCGAGGCTCACCCACTCATGCGCGTAGTGGTGCCAGGAGAGCGCGCCCGCGGCTTCGCGTGACCTGCATACGGCGCTCACCGTCGGTGAGCAGTCCATTTGCAACCATCCGACGGCGATCGCGCACAGACCGGCGAACACGAAGAACAACGGCATCGCCAGCGGCCACGGCCGCGTACGCAGCGCCGGTACGATCGCGATCGCGAGCGCGATGAAGCCCAAGCCCCAGATCCCGACGAAAACCGTGAAGATCCAAGGGTTCGCCGCGCCGTGCCGGCCGAGCTCGCTGATGTACTGGCGAACCGACGAGTAGTGGGGTTCGAGTGCGCCGGCGAGCACCCAGCCGCCGACGAACACCACCTGCGCGAGGATCGCAGCCCACGCCAGCAGGCACGTCCGGCGACGCACCGCATCGGGCAGCAGCGCCCACCCTGCCGGTCTGAGCCAAAGCGCGACGTTGCGTAGCACGGTCCTGCTGGATGCTAACCCACCGCATTGACGTCGCCTCGCTGGTAAGGCGATCGACTGCCTCGCGCTCGATGACAACGGGTCATCGCCGACAGGTTGCCGCTACACGGCTATCTCCAACAGGCCCGCGTCTGCCCACCTCACGGCGGACAGACGCGAAGGGGCCCTAAGAGGCTTGGACGTTGACGGCCTTGGGGCCTTTATCGCTGGCTTCCGAGTCGTATGTGACCTTCGCGCCCTCGGCGAGCGAGCGATAGCCCTCGCCGACGATCGCGGTGTGATGAACGAACAGGTCCTTGGACTGGTCATCGGGCGTTATGAACCCGAATCCCTTGTCGTCGCTAAACCACTTGACGGTTCCACTAGCCATTGCGTTTCCTCCTGCGTCGATAGTGCTGCGAACGCGGAGATGCATTGAGCAAGGCTACGAGCGCTGGCACTGCGGATGTATGGGCGGGCGCCCAACCTGATGGGGCAACGGTAGCAGCTCACTGCCCGAGGGCGCGAACTGAGGATGTCTTGCGGTCGGCACATGTGCCGACCGCGACGGCGCACATGTGCGCCGTCGTACGGGGCGCGCATGCGCGCCCCGCGCAGGGCCGCATGCGGCCCTGCGTTCGGGCCGTACATGTACGGCCCGACCCCCGGCACATGTGCCGGGGGCACTCCCTCACTGCGCCGGGCGCGCCAGCCTCGGGTTCCAGATGACCTCCCACAGGTGCCCGTCGAGGTCACGGAAGTAGCCGGAGTAGATCCCCCACGG
>CAVVTQ010000009.1:0-33607 GCA_963751195.1 uncultured Solirubrobacterales bacterium | reverse complement strand
CCGCCCACGTGCACCTGCCGCTGGGAAGCCATGCAACCATTGTACGCGCGGGTCCTGCAGACCGACCAACACCGTCAACTGCCTCTACAGCGCCGCGCGCCGGGCGAGCGGGGCATCCTATGCTGGCACTCGATGACCAACCCCACGGTGCAAGGCGCGCCGCGATGAGCGCAACCGAGCCCTCCGAGGTGTACCCCACCGCGCGCGGCCCGTTGCCGCGCCTGGCTTCGCCCTACGCGGCGCGGGCGCGGCGGCGCCGGCACGAGCGCTTCTTCGCGCTCACCGGCCTGCCGCCGAGCGGCCGCGTGCTGGACGTGGGCTGCGGGCGGCTGGGACTGCGGGTGCTGGAGCCGCGGCTGGACATAACGGGCGTCGACATCGCCCCCCGCCCGGAGTACCCGGGCCCCTTCGTGCAGGCCGATGCATCCGACGGGCTTCCCTTCGCCGACGGCGAGTTCGACCTCGTCTACTGCAATAGCGTGATCGAGCACGTGCCGCCCGCGCGTCGCGCGGCATTTGCAACCGAGCTGCGCCGCGTCGGACGCGGCTGGTATGTGCAGACGCCCGCTCGGTCGTTCCCGATCGAGCCGCACGCGCTGCTGCCGTTCGCGCACTGGCTGCCCGTGTCCCTGCGCCGCTGCTACTGGCGGCTGGGCGCGGCGGGCGAGTGGGAGGAGATCGAGCTGCTGCGCCGCGGCGAGCTGGAGGCGCTGTTCGGGCCGGCGCTGCCCGAGCGGATCGGACCGGTGGTAAAGAGCTGGGTGTGCGTGGAGCCGGCAATCGACTCCCGGCCCCACGCATAGATCGTTGTTTTACACTCGTTTTAGATGGTCAGCTTTTCCAGGCGCCGAATAATAACCCGCTTGTCAGTTTGCTTAACATATCGGCGGTAAACGTCGCCGCCGACCCCAAAATCTGTAGGCCCACTTTGACCGCCGCGCCTCCGTGTTCGACTTCGGTGACAGCCGGTGAGGTGCACATTATTAAAGCAGTGCTTTCTTCCACTTCTGGGTGCGTGTCAATACACGCCACACCATATTGCGCCCCTTCCGCCTTCTTTACTTCGTAACTGCCCGCAAGCGGACAAACCTGGCCCGTCTTGGATTTCAAGGCGACCTTGGCGAATGCGTTTCCGCCTTCCGGAGAGAAGGCGACCAAGATCGGTTTGGGTTCTGCTCCGAGTAAGTTGACGAGTTCCGATACCGCTTTGATCTTTTCGAGCGTCACTTCACATTTTTCTTTTAAGCTGCTTTCGACTTCGCATTCTTTGAATTCTATTGTCTCTTCGTTTTTACCTGGGCTGCCTCCAATGATTAAACCTTCGCCAGTAAAGGATTTACATACGATCGTCACTTTAATTGAGAGGATGGTTGCGGAAAGTGTCGCGGTCGAGCCCGCGTAATTTTCTGCTTTGAACGCGGCAACTTCCGCGGCTTCGAGTTTTTTCCCGTTGACATGCCAAACGGGCCCTTCCTGAGCAGCCGCGGTCGCCGACCACACCGCACTGACGAGCGTCACCGCAACCAACGACAGCAAAACCAACCGTGCTTTAGACATGATGTTTTATCTCCTTCCGGCCCCCGCGCCAGGCGAGGACGATGGCTATACGAATGGGGCTCCCACCCGTCAAAGACGGAACGGCCCCCATCCTGCTGTTCCCCCGCGCCAACTCGCTGCGAGTTGGCGCGGGATATGCGAGCAGTATGCTCCTCCCACTCAACCAATGCAATCGCACGGCGTTGCACGCCGGCATATACGTCGCCTCGATCTCCACCCCCCACTCAGCGGGCGGCCAGGCCGTTCGCGGGCATCTCGGCCACGGCAGCAGCGGCAGCAGCAACAACGCAGTCGGAGACATCAAGCGCGGTCGCAAACATCAGGCGCAGTCGGAAACATTTGGCGATGACTCCGCGATCTGTCGCTCTACAGGCAAACTCATTTCTGCATCCCGCGGTCTGCGCTTGCCGTCCCGACGTCTGTGCGTGCTGTGGGCACAGCCGTTGCAATCGGCAGACACCTTCGATAGATAGCTCTGCTCTATACATACCAGCGCAGGTCGGAGGCCGCTTCAGCGAAGCTCGGCCCACACCTGCATACATGACATACCGCTAAATAACAGGGAAACGGAGGTTTGTACCCATGTCGAAGCTAAAGTTGTTGCTGGCGAGCATGCTGTTGGTGTTCGCCCTCGGCGCAATCGCCACCGCATCTGCATCGGCGGAAGAACCGGAGTTCGTGATCAAAGGACTGAAAGCAGGAGAAACCGAGAAAATCTCAGAAGAATCACGGGAAGACATAAAACCCCTCGTACTGGAAGCTGTAGGAGATCCCACGATCGAATGCAAAAAGGACAAGGTCGTTGGCGAGACGATCAAAGACGACAGCACCAACGACGTGATAAAAGCGCTCGACTTTGAAGAATGCAAAGACAGCTCGGAATCAGCGTGCAAATTGTCGAAAATCGAAACTAAAGAACTCGATGTCACACTCCAAGACGGCAAAAACGAAAAAGATACCGACGAAAAGTTCAAAGCGGCAAGCGGAGAAGTGATCGCCGAATTCAAATTCGAAGGCACAGGTTGCAAAACAGCAGAAAAAAAAGAAACGTTCAAACTTGAGGGTGCTTTCACCTCGGTGGAAGAAGACAACGAAGAAAAAGTGGTAGAAGAAAAACTACCCATCGACGTCGAAGTCACAGCCGCCTCCGGAGAACTGAAATACGGAGATGCACTGAGCAACGCCTCCTTCCGCTTAGACTTACCAATCTATATTCCGATCCCCTTAGGCTTATGCCGGAACCCAAGTAACTTAGTCACTCTATGCCGTTACTGATTTCCACCGATGTGGTGACAGCCATAGTCCACTGGCACCTGCACCGGTAAAGCCCATCCCGGGAACGATGCGACGGGGGCCGCGTGCGGCCCCCGTCGTTTTGACAGTCAACGGCTCGACGTGGGAGGCGTCGCAGGCGCCCTCAGGAGGAATACATCGCCTCGATCTCCGCCTCGTACTTGGCGGCGATCGGCTTGCGCTTGAGCTTCATCGTGGGCGTGAGCTCATCCTCCCCCGGGAGCCAGTCGCCGGGGACGATCGTGAACTTCTTGATCTGCTCGACGCGGGCGAGGCGGGTGTTGGCGGCGTCGATCGCCTCCTGCACGGCGACGCGCACATCGGGCTCGCCGGCGAGCTGCTCCAGGGTACGGCCCTCCAGGCCATGCTGGGCGGCCCACATCGGGGCGAAGTCGGCGTCGAGCACGATCAGCGCAGTGTTGTAGGCGCGGCGGTCACCGATCGCGCAGGCCTGGCCGATCAGCGGCGAGACGCTCTTGATCGCGGCCTCGATGTTGGCGGGCGACATGTTCTTGCCGGCGGCGTTGATGATCAGCTCCTTCTTGCGGTCGACGATCCGCAGGTAGCCGTCCTCGTCGAGCTCGCCGATGTCCCCGGTGTGCAGCCAGCCATCGGGGTCGATCGTCTCGGCGGTCTTCTCCGGGTCGCCGCGGTAGCCGAGCATCACCGTGTCGCCGCGGACCAGCACCTCGCCATCCTCTGCGAGCGAGATCTCCACGCCGGGAGCGGGCGGCCCGACGGTGCCGAGCTTGATCCGCTCCGGCGGGTTCACGCAGCCGGCTCCGCACGTCTCGGACATTCCCCACAGCTCGGCGAGCGGGATGCCGATCGCGTGGAAGAACTCGAGCACCTCCAGCGGCGTGGGGGCCGCGCCGACGTTTACGGCGCGCACCTCGTCGAACCCCAGCATCTTGCGCAAGCCGGCGAAGATCTGCTCGTCGGCGGCGGCGACCTCTGCGGCCAGCTCCGCCGGGACCTGCTCGCCGCGCTGCTCCAAGCGAACCTTCTCGACCGCGGCGGCAAGCGCGCGCTCGGTGCCCGCGCGCTGCTCCTCGGGCTGACCGGCGATCATCGTCTCCAGACCCGCCTTCAGCTTCTCCCAAATGCGGGGCACGGCGAAGAACCACTGGGGGCGGACATCCGGCAGGTAGGAGAGCACCTGGCGGGGGTCGGGGCAGCAGGTGATCTGCATCCCGTACACGATCGGCACGTAGTGGTGGGCGTTGCGCTCGGCGACGTGCGCGGCGGGCAACCACGAGATCACGCGCGACTCCGGTGGAAACCGCACCAGCCGCTCGATCCCGGCGACGGTGTGCATCAGGTTGCGGTGGGAGAGCTGCACGCCCTTCGGTGGCCCCGTGGTGCCGGAGGTGTAGATCAGCGTCAGCACATCCTTGGGCCCGACCTGAGCGGCGGCGGCCTCGACGGCGGCCTGTGTCTGCGGGTCGCGTCCGAAGGCCTCGACCTCGGTGAGCATGAGCACGCCTTCGGAGAGCGACTCTTCCTCCGGGAGATCGACGACGATCACGCGCTCCAGCTGGGGCAGGCTGTCGCGTACCTCCAGCATCCGCTCGAGATACTGGCGCTCGACCACGGCGATGCGGGCGTCGGCGTCGGCGACGACGTACTCGATCTGGTTGGCGGCGTAGGTCTGGTAGATCGAGAAGGGCGTCGCGCCCAGCGTGACCGCGGCGAGGTCGACGATGTGGAACTCGGGCCGGTTGGAGAGCATGATCGCGAGCGTGTCCCCGCGCCGCAGCCCCAGCCGGTGCAGCCCCCCGGCGAGGTCGCGCACGCGCCGGTGCCACTGCGCCCACGTCAGCGTCTGCTCGTCGCCCTTGGTGCGGATCGCGACGCGATCGGCGAGCGTGGCGCTCGTGATCTCGAACGCCTCGACGATCGTCGCGGCGCGCGCCGCAGCCGGGCCCTCCTCGGGCGTGGGCCCAGCCGAGCTAGTGGTGGAGGCGCTCATCCGCCGAGCCGTCCGATGTCGTTGCTGAGGCCATTGATAACCAGAAAAGCTAGCAACACGATCCCGACCGAGCTGAAACGCCACATAGCGGCCAACGACACGCGCCGTCCGCGCACCTTCTCGGCGAGCGACCACAGCACGTGGCCCCCGTCCAGCGGCAGGAACGGGAAGAGGTTGACGATCGCCAGCGCCAGCGAGACGAAGCCGATGATCACGAGCGCGTAGCCGGCGCCGGCGGTGACCGCTTCCTGGGTGGCGACCGTGATCCCCACGATGCTGCTGAATTCATGGCGCACCTTCGCGCTGGTGAAGGCGTGGCCGATGTTGGTGAGCGTATGGGCGGTGATCCCCCACATCTCGCCGAGCGCCGCACCGGCGGCGGCGAACGGGCCGTAGCTCTTCGGGGTGGCGCCGAAGTCGAAGCCGATCAGCATGCGGTGCAGGGCAGCGCTGTAGCGGGGGTACACCGTGAGCGAGACCGTCCGGCCCGCGCGCCTGACGGTCAGGTGCACGGGCGTAACCGCACGGCACCCTTCGCGCGGCGTCCCGGCACAGCGGTGGGCGCCGATCGCCCTGATCGCGGACGTCTCGTTCACGCGCCGTCCGTCGATCGCCACGATCCGGTCGCGGAGTCTGAGCGTCCCGTAAGCGGGCTCGTGCTGCTCGATCGCCGCCACGGTGGTGCTCGGCACGCGCGTGTGGATCGACGGATTGAGGTTTTCGAGCGTGCTGACGCCGGCGAGGCTGCCGGAGAAGAGGATCGCCCAGAACAGCACGAAGGCGATCAGCAGGTTCACGCCGGGGCCGGCGAGGATCACGGCGATGCGCTTCCACGGTGGCTGGTTGTAGTAGGCACGCTTTGCCACCTCCGGATCGAGCCCCTCCAGTTCCTGGGGGCTCATCCCGGTGATCTTCACGAACCCCCCAGCGGGGATCGCGCCGATCATGTACTCCGTCTCCCCCCTGCGGATGCCCACGATCTTCGGCGGGAAGAACAGCGAGAAGCGCTCCACGCGCATCCCCACCGCCTTGGCGACGGCGAAGTGCCCCGCCTCGTGCAGGATGATGAGGGCGGCGATGCCGAGGATCGTGAGGACCCAGCTCATTTACCTGGGGGAGGGCGGGCCGATCGAACAGCTCATGCGCTTAGTGTGGCAGGCGGGGGCACGACTTCAGGCGGTTGGATTCGGAGCGCCCGGAGTCGGTCGAGCTGGGAACCACCGGCCCCGACGGTCGCATTTCCGCGCGACTTCGGGCCGTTGGATTCGCGGGCACCCAGATGCGGACCAGCAGCCACCCCTACGGCCTCGCCCGCAAGAAGACGGCCGTCCCTTTGCGGCCGTCTCCTTTGGCTCGAGCCCTGCCCTATGGGGCGCGTCTCATCCCTTGGTCTTGCGGTGACCCTTCTTCTTGCGCAGATGATGCTTCTTCTTGTGGGCGGTCCTCTCAGCCTTTGGGCAGCCGGTGACGGCGATCTTGGTGTCGGTGTGGATTTCGGCGCCGTTCTGCCCGACGAATTCGGTGGGCATCGCGAGGTTCTTGGTCTGGCAGAGGCTCCCGTCGGTCGCGAGCGCGGAGTACGGGCCCTGGGGCAGCGTCAGTTCGAACGTGCCGACGGGGACGTCGGGGATCGTCTTGAACGTGCTGCTCGTGACCCCAGCTTTGCTGATGAACGTCGAGCCGACCAGATCCACGGTCGCACCGTAGCCCTGCAGCACGATGATCAAGCTCGGGAACGCTTCCCCACCGTGGGAGACGAAATACGCCGGCCCGGTCAACGGGACCGGGATGACCGGCGTGGTCGCGGTCGCGTGGCCGATGATCGACGCGGGCGGGCAGTTCGCGGGGTTCGCTTCGAACGTCGCGGCGAGGCACGCTTTCTGCAGCGTCGGCAGCCGCGAGGGCAGCTGCCTGGGCAGTTCGACTTTGACGCGGGCGATGTTCGCGTCGTAAGGGCCCGCGGGGTAGGCAAGCTTCACGTTGAGGCTCGCACCGTCCAACCGTGACGTCTTCCCGGATGATGTCGCCGTCAGCTTCGGCTTGAACGCGAGGACCGCACAGTTCGTCGCCTGGAACGGCACAGACAGCGCCGAGCTGTCGCCTTCGCTGCTCTCAAGACTCCCGGTGATTGCGAGCTTGCTGCAGTTCGTCGGGTTGAACGTGAAGTCCGGGCGGTTGATCAGCACGTTCACGTGCTTGATCTGCAGCGGAATCCCGTCGAGGATGTGCGGGATCGCATACGGCCCAGACGGGTCCGTGGTGATCGTCAGCGCCGCTGTGCTGGGGTTGACTTCGATCTTCGCACGGACGATCACGCTCCCGAGGTTGAACGGGCCAGCCTTCGCGGGGTTCACGATCGACAGCCCATACGGCGCACCGTCATAGGGGCCAGTGATGTAGACCTTCCCCCCTTTGACACTGTAAGGGTTCCCGCCGAGGCCGACACTGACCGTCGTTTCCCCGATCAGGCTTTCCGCGCCGCAGGTGCCCGCATCTGCCTGCGGTTCCCCGCACAGCGCGACACCCGAAAGGGTGCCCAGCAGTCCCGGGGGCATGTGCAACTGGATGCCCTGGAGGTTCTGGTTGCCGTCTTCGCGGCTCATCGTCATCGAGAACGGGCTGAACCCACCCGCCTGAATACTCGTCGTACCCGCCGTCAGTTCCGGCGCGAACGGCAACGGACTAGCACAGGGACTGCCGTTCGGACCGGCTGTGATATCGAATTCCGAGGAGGACGCAACCGGTTCACGGCCCGACCACGGCGCGATCGACGCGGTCGTCGTATATCCGCCGCACAGCGCGGGGCTTCCCAATGGCGCGCGTGAGCCGCCGAAGAAGTGTACGTCGAGTTCTTCGAACGGCAGCTGCGGCGTTTCCTTGAACGTCGAGACGAGCTGCCCGGTTGCGGGGTCGGGTTTGACTTCGCCGGCGAGCTTCACCCGCACGCCCGCGACCGGGTCGTTCGCGACGAGGTAGAGCGCGACAAGGCTCCCAAACGGGTTCGCGTTCTGCGTCGCCAAATACGCCGCGCCGACAAGCGGTTCCGGCAGCAGCGGTGTGTGGATTTCGACGGTCCCGACCTTCGAGGATTCAGGGCATTCCTGTTCGGCGGGGCTTCCCAGCGCGACGTCGCTCGTCGTGCACGCAGACAGGCCATCCGCGCCAGCGGGGTTCAAGCCGACGCCCGCGGGCAGCGTCACGGATGTGTCCTTCACCGTCGCGTCAGCCAGACCTGTCGGGTTCAAACTCGCTTCCTGCCCGACGTGTACCGCGACCGACAATCCCGTCGGGGTACTCGCGTCCCCGCTGTCCGGCGCGACCTTGATCGATGGTTCGAAGCTCAAATCGTTGCACCCATCCTGTGCGAACTGTTCGCCCGCCAGGTCGGAGAACGTGTAGCGCTTCGGTGCGGTGAACTTCCCGATTTCAGACCACGAGTCACCTTCGACGCTCGTCTGCAACGGGCCGGTGCACGACGTCGGCTGGATCAGGAACGGTTGCGGTTTTTCCTGCACCGGACACGAAGCTTCCAGCTGCGTTGGTTCTTCGACAAGCCGCCGTCGGCTTTCATACACGCCAAGGCAAAGCCCGCGTGTCGTGTCGTGCCGTGCATCGCCCGGTACGCCCCAGAACGTCACCTGGCTTGCTATGTAGGGAAGGTAGGACGGAATGTTGGGAACGGAGACGACGACATGATAGTCGCCGCCGGTCGCGACCGACGTATCGAGAACGATCGGTCCCACCGACGTGTTGAACCCGAACCGCGCCGGTTCACCATACGCCGGCTGCAGATTGTACAAAGACGACGTCACCGCCAACGGCCCATACGGATCAGTCTGCGGATTGATGACGATCGCAGTGGCGACGCCGACGACCGTATCATCTGGGCAGAACACCGTATTCGACTTCACCAAGAACACGCGCAGTGGACATTTCGGCAGCGGCGTCGGGTTCCCCAGCAGACCCGGCGGCAGATTGAATCGCAGGTCCTTCGCCAGGTCCACGGGCTGCACTTCGGGCACGATTTCGGTGCCATACGCAAAATTGCCCTTCTTTTCTTTGGCGACCGGCGCAGACTTCGCGTTGATCGCCAAGGTAGCCGTGAGCTGGAACGGGTGCGACCCGGCCTGGGTATCCGGCGCGCCACCTTCTTCTTCGGGCGTCAATTCATAGTTTTCAAGACCAAAGGCCGGGGGAGGCCCGTCCAGCGCAAGTGTGCGGCGCACCACGACCGGCGGCGCGCCGCCACCGGTGACGCTCACTTCGCTAAGGCCATCGCCCGCGCCGGGCTGAGCTTCCACCGTCATGTTGATCATGAACCGTTCATAGGCGAGCAAATTGCCCGCGTACGTACACGTCACCACCCGCGCCACCGACGAGCAATGCAACACTTCCGCGAATTCCTGGCTGAGAGCCGCGCCGAAGCTCCCACCGCCTTCCCCATGAATATGAACAGGCGTCACCCCGACCGGCAGCGTATCGACAATCGTGACAGGGTTCCTGATCCCGTTCACCGCCGCATCGCCCAGGTTGCTCACTTCCAGCACGAGCGCGCCTTCGCCGCCCGGCTGGCTCGCGGGCGCAGAGATCGTGTCCACATGCCACCACGGTTCGCTCGCGACCGCGGACGATGCACCCACAGCCACGACCGCCATGACCACCGCCACTGCACAGAGCCCAAATCGCATAGTCGACCTCATGACTTCGCCCTCCGCTCGCCGCCGACTCTCCCGGCCTTCCGGGCTTTCTTCTTGAGCTTGGCCTTCCTCTTGACGCACTTACCGCCGCGGCGCTTCTCTCGCTTGCCGCATTTCGCCGTCTTCTTCCCTGTGGCCGTCTTGACGAGTGGCGCCGAAGCGATGTTGCCAGCGCCGTTGAACGTAGCGCTAGCCGGGGCACCAAAGATCGTGGGCTGAGGCGAGGCCGCCGCCTTGCACGAATCGCCCGTATCGCACGGCGGCGGCAGAACCGCCGCCGACCGGCACGGCACCGCGCTCGAGCACACATGGGCGTCATACACGTCATACGCCGTATCGACGTCTTCAGGCACCAGTCTGCTCGTCGTGTCGAAGAACACGTCATCCCCATTTTCACTCGCGTCATAGAACGCCGATTCCGTGCTCGACGTACCCGAGGAGATCAAACCGACGCAACCGTCCACCTGGCGCCCGGCGCTTTCGCTCACATATACCTCCGTCGCCGACGACACCGCGTTCGTACATCCCCGCACGTCTTCGGGCTCGAACTCATACACATCCTCCAAGCCATTGGTGTCCTGCGGCACCAATCCAACCGGGCTGTCGAAGAACAGCCGGCCGCTATCCGACAGATACCGCGGCTGATACGTCGGCGGATCATTACTCAGCTCATCCCAGCCTGGGAGACTTCCCGCCAACCAGTGGTTGGTTGGGTCCCCGCCTACACCAAAAGCAGCCCAATTGGCATCGCGGTCGACCAGCAGTTCGGCTGCTTTCTCGTCGTATACGCCGGTCGGTCGCGCGCCCGTCGGATCGCACGACGCACACACAAGCCTGTTCTCCTGCGCATCGTAGAGATAGACCTCCTCGTCCGGCGCACCGCTGAGCGCATCCCGATTGTCATAGCCCGTCAACGACGACTCCGACATGAATGCCAGATACCGGCCATCCGGCGACACACGGGAAGTAACAGCGGCTATCGCCGGACCGAAATTACGGGCATACCAATCAGGCCTGTCTTCGCCAGACAGGGTGGCGACGTGAGTCGTCGTCCAGTCGCTGCCGGTGTCGTGCAGCACATACAGATTGTCAGCGCCCTTGACGCCACCTTCTGCTAGCACCCCAGTCGCTACAAAGTAAACATAGGAGCCATTTTCACTGACGTCCGTGACCAATGCCTGCACACCACCGCTCGCTTCGCCAGGCCCGTGGTCCGCCGTCAAATCGGTCGACTGCCCCGTTTCCCATTCGTATACGTACAGATTCCCGCCTTCCAGATAAAAGATCTTTGACCCTTCCGCGTTCATCGTCTGGTACACCGCGCCAGCACCGAGATCGACCGTCTTTTCTTCGACCATATCGCGTACATACAGGCCCTTGTAAGTCGAATTCCCATAGGGCTGGCCCCACGTCCACGCCACTCGACGGCCGTCGCTAGACACAGCGCGCGGGGCGCCTCCGCGCGGCTCGCCACGTTCACTGCTCGCGCCGGCAAGCGCTACGCGCGAATTGGACAGGCCATGAGCCACCCCTTCGGTACCCGGCAAGACATTGACGAGCTGCAGTTCGCCGCCTCCTTCGCCACTCCACTCGTACAAGTTGCTGCTCGGCGGAACCGGGCTCTGCCGTCGTAGCGTTTCGTTAAATTCCGCTATGTTCTCATCGTCGGTCGCATTTTCCGTCAAGGCCATCGGCGTCCAGAAGATGACATGGCTCAAATCCGGGGTTGCGGCCAGGAACTGCATCTCCCAAGCAGAGGGGTCTAGTACGGTAGCAAGCTCCGGTTCTTCTATCTGGGTGCCCGGCGGCACGTCGCTCGGATCTACGAGCGGCAGGAAGCTCCCCTTCGTATCGTCCCGCAGATACAGCGTACGTTCGGTCGCCCCACCGAGAAGCAGCGTTCCAAATGACTGTGGTTCGACCGCGGCAAGCGTCAGGTCGGGAGAAAACAGGTGGTATTCGTTGTAATAGCTGAATAGGTGTTCCGCTGTCACTCCGTCTTCGGGCAGGCGACCGGGCAGCGTCAAGTCCTGCGAGGACCAGCCCGATGGGGTTCGCGTCGCGAGGATCTGCGCGAGCTTAACTTTACCTTCCGGGTTTTCGCTGGTGGAGTTTCCCTCGGCCATGTAGGCAATGCCGCTGCCGTCACTCGCCGCCTGTACGTCGCCGCCTTCTTCAAACAATTCGAGCAGCGCACCGTGCTTGTCAACCGGCGAGACGAGTTCCCACGCTCGCCCGTCGATGAGCGCGCTCGACCCGCCTTCGCTCTGCGTCGTGAACGTCTGCTCGGGGCCGGTAACGGTCCCGAGCGCGTTGCGCAACACGACCCGATAGCTGTAGGTCGCGCCCGCCGTGAGTTCCTGCAGATGGCGGCTGATCGGGAGATCCGTCGTGCCGCTCCCGACGCCGCCGGTCACGCTGTGTTCGTACACGCCGGCCACACCGTATTCGATGCTGTATTCGGTGATCGAGCCCAATGCGTTCACTTCGGCGGTGACCGTCGCGCTGCTCGACGCGACGTCCGTCACGTACTCGGCATCGATCGACGCCGCCGGCAGCGACTGGAAGGTTTCTTCGTGACCGACCACGGGGCCCACGCTTTCCGCGTTCGACGCGACGAGTCGATAGTAGAAGACCTCGCTGGCCGGAAGGCCAACGACATGAGCCTGGACGGATTGACCTTCCAGGCTTGCGGACAGCGAGGCTACCGCGGTGCTCGTCGCATGCGCAAAGCCGCTCGCCTTGAAACCGGCTTCGCTGACATATTCAAAATGATATTCCGTTTCGTTGCCCTCGGGATTCACAGATCCTTCCAAGACCATCCCGCCGGGCGGCGCAGGCGCCGTCGTCTCGCCTTCGATCGCCGGACCCGGGGGCGGAACCGGCAAGCCCCAGACACTTGAGTATTCTTGTGCATAGTATTCCGAGATATACACGTCATCCGACGCTTCCGAGAACGCCATTCCGTTACCTCCCCGCACGGTTCTGAAGCCGAAACTCCCGACGACTTTGCCGGTAGCAGTTTTGTACTTCAAGACGTGAACATACTCTTCTCCACTTGACTCACCAACGAACAGGTCGCCGGACCCGTCCATTGCCAGCGCCGTTATCGTCGTACTGCTTGCATCGAACTGCGTGCTCTTTTCCACACCGTCGGATTCGAACTCCCGCACGCCCGGGACTCCGCCGTCCTTCACGAACACGTTCCCTGAGGCATCCACCGCGAGTGCCATCACAATGCCGGTGCTTGACAAGCCCGCCAGCGAGATCGTTTCCCGCCACACACCCGTCGGTTCGAACACCTGTACACGCGCTCGATCGCCGACATACACACTGCCGCCGGGACCCACAGCGATCGAGCTCTTTTCGTACGCCAGATCTTCGAACTGGCCATTGGCGGACCCCATCGTGCTGCGCTTGCATTTTTCACCTGCGTCGCACACGTCGCCGCCGGTGGTTTCGTTAACATCCCCACCAAACATCAATAGGAATTCCCCAGCCGGGCCAAACTTCTCCACACGATCGATATCGCCAGCCTCCACGACATACACGTCGCTGGCCGATGAGCTCAAGGGATTGCTGTCGACCGCCACACCCGATGGGTACACAACCGCACCCGTATTGACGGGCTGAGGAGGATTCTGTTCTTCTCTATACCCTTGCCGACAGGAGACCGCACACGTCTGCAGTTCATTCGCGCCGCTCGCCACGCCCCAACCCCAAGCGAGCTGAAAGGACCCCGAGTCGCCAAACCGGTCGACCCGCTTGTTGTCGGAGTCCGCGACATAGACATCGCCATAGAACAGACTCGAAGGATCGTCGTTGACCGCCACACCGGTGGGCTCGCTGATCTGTCCCGCACTTGGACCGGGTTCCCCGAACTGGAAGGCCCCGAGCCCTGCCGCGACGGCGACCCCCGGCGCGATGCCGGCCCCGGTGAGACAAGCGAGGCCACATAGACACGCAACGACCCCGGCCACCCTGCGGCGACGAACAGGAAACCCAATCGACGCCACGACTTCGTCTTCTCTCGTTCCCTGTTCACGACCCATGTAGCATCCGACCTTTCCCATGAATATCGTACGTCGTCTTGTCATTATCGCGGTGCTTCATCAACGCTGGCCGGGCAACTCCGAGAGGTGATATCTCGGCGTTGCCCAAGCCGGTTAGAGTCGGCCTTACCCAGTGACAGCCCAAGTGCCATACGCCTGTACTATTGGTTCATCCGTTGGAGTCAATTCCGTGGAGTCGCCCCAGACGATGGCGCCGTAAGCTGAAGGGGGGGCGAGATTCCCGGCTGAGAAATGGCCATCGAAAAGATACGGTCCTAGCCGATACTCGTTTTGCGCAAACACGCACAGGTTGCCGGACGCGGCTCCGGGATGTTCGTAGTTGCCGCTGCACTTGCCTTCTTTGATGGCGGACGAAGTCGGTTCCACTCCGCCACCACCCTGTTCGCTTTCCCCAATGAAATGCCCTTCCGGTTCGGCTTTCAAAGGTATGGTGAAGGAGATCGAGCTGGACCCAGCCTGTTTTTCTGCGGTCGAGGTGTAGATGAGCGACCACGTGCCCGTCTCGGTGGCTTTTTCAGGCAGCGTGCCACCCGCAGGCCACGGCGCGCCGGGTTCGCCTTTTTTACCTTCCACGCCGTTGCACACCTTGCTCGTGCCACCGGCAGACGTGAACGACGTGCCACCGAGTTTGCCGCATTCGCTCGCGGAGGCCGCGGCGGTTGTCACGCTCGTACCGTCAGTCCCGTTCGTTCCAGCAGGCCCCTGCGGACCCGCGGGCCCCTGTAGGCCCGTGGCGCCCTGCGCGCCGGCAGGCCCTTGCGCGCCGGCCGGGCCGGTCCTGCCCGCAGGACCCGCCGGGCCGCGCGTGCCCATCTTGGATTTCGATTTAGCCTTGCTCTCCGTCGCGAGTGCGGAGGCGCCGCCAGCGCGCCCCGCCGAGGGGCTTGCACCCTTTGCGCCGCCGGAGTCCCGTCTGCCTCCGCCGCCTGAGCCCCCGCCGCCGGTCACGGCGAACGCGCCGCCGGTCATCGCGAACACGAGTGCCACGATCGCGATCGCGGTCGCGGGACTGAAATGCATCCGTCTACGTGGTGCTGAGAACTTCATGGGTTATCTCTCCTCCTATGGGAGTCGAGCGTGCCGGCGCCCAGCGCTACGCACGCAGGTTGGACAAACCGACCGAACACCGACCGGGCCCTGCAAGACTGGAATGAAATGGGGAGACAGGGCATCAGGCGGCCTCGCGCTGGTCGGGGGCGGCGTGCATCCGGATGCTGTGCGTGACCCGCTCGCCCTTGTCGGTGAGCGCCCACGCATTGGGCTCGCCTTTGGCGTGACCCGCCCCGGTATTGACAAGCAGCCCAAGATGCTCCAGCCGACGCAGGAGCTTCGAGATCTGCCCTGGGTCGGTGACACCAGCGAAGGTTGCGACCTGCCGGTTGCTGGGAGCCGAGCCGTGCCCGCCGAGCTCGGCGATGCCCTCCAGGACCCTCGCTGTGCGGTGGGTCAGGCGCAGATTCACATCCGCCAGCGGATCCCGAGCACTCCGCGGAGCGGCAGACCCTGCCCTCGACGCGACCGGTGGCACGACGGGCGCAGAACGAGTACGTTCGCGCCGCGCCGCGGCAGGGCCGAGGTAGGGCAGCACGATCATCGCCATCAACTCACCCAACAGACCTGTCAACGGCTCACCATCCCGCCGCAACAGCCGGGAATAGGCAATCGCAAACGCCGCGCCAATCACACCCTCCGCAGTCACCGCCGTCAAACCGTCACCACGCGCGCCCTCGCCGCAACCCTCGTTCACCACCGTCGCAAGCCGCGCCAGCACCTCCTCGCGGCGATTGAGCACTGACGGTCCCGCGCGCAGCGCCTGCACCACACACACATGCGCGAGTGCGGGCTCACGATCCAAGAATGAGAGGATCGTGCACAGCCCCACACGAACCCGTTCCCGCCACGGCAAACCCTCCACCCCCGCCGTCGAGAGCTCCCACGCAACCGTGGCGACCACCTCGTCGAGCACCGCCGCGAAACACTCATCGACATTGGCGAACATCTGGTAGAACGTCCGCCGCGACAGCCGCGCACGCGCGGTGATTCGTCCCACCGTCGCCCGCGGATAACCCAATTCATCAATCACCGCGACCGCACCCGCCAGCAACCGCGAGCGCTGAATCTCACCCACCCGCGTACGCGGCAACGTCACATCACCCAAGCGCGCCCGCGCCAACCCCGACTCTGGCGCCCGCGCGATACGAGCCCGCCCAGTCCGCCGCGGTCCCCCTGTTACTACACCCCTATTACGCGCGGGGCTCACAACAGCCCCCCCAAGCACACGGGGTGCCCACCCCATGCGGGGAACACCGCGGGGCCCGTTAGAACCCGAAGATGAGGAGCCCCGGCCCCTAGCGGCTCAGGACAAGAGAGAGAGAGAGAGAGAGAGATGCGACAGCGCCAAGCTGGCGCATCTAGCATCACTCCGCTGACGCGACGCGCACATCGCCGCTACGTATCTCCCACTCGAAACCACGCTCAACCCAACTCCCTCATCCGTTGCGATCCGATCCCTCTCCCAACCAATGCACCCTGCGAGCGCTTGAAGTCAACCACACGACGCGGTGACCCAACCGGATCCTATGTTCGCCGGCCACCCCAGGGGAATGACCATGACAACGAAGACCGTACACCACCATCGCACGGTTGTCAATACCCCACACTCAAGTTCCATCGCACATACCTCCAACTTCGAAGGTGCGTCACGATTGAACAGGGACTCGCGATCAGTATCACCCCCACATTCAACCCAGCCGACCACGCTTCCCCGCCACATGGTGCGCTACGTGGGAGTCCGCGTCGGCCCCTCACGCCAGCGCGGCGACCGCTTCCGCGGCGAGGATGCGGGCCTCGCGGTCGGCCTCGTAGAGCGACTCGAAGGCACGCACGGGCGCCGCGGGGAGTCGCTCCAGCGTCGCCTCGATCACGGCCGGGATGCAGGTGAAAGGCAGCCCCCCGTTGACGAAGGCATGGACGGCGACCTCATTGGCGGCGTTCAGCACGCACGGCGCGGTGCCGCCCGCGAGAGCCGCCTCGCGCGCGATGCGCAGACAGGGGAAGACGTCGAGATCGACCGCCTCGAAGGTCAACTCGCCGACCTTCACGAGGTCGAGCGATGCGATCGGGAGGTCGACGCTCTCCCCGCCGTGCAGCGCGTAGGAGATCGCCACGCGCATGTCGCGCGGGCCGATGTGGGCGAGCATCGCACCGTCGGCGAGCTGGATGAGCCCATGCACGAGCGACTGCGGGTGCACGACCACGTCGATCTGCTCGTAGGGGGTGCCGAAGAGATGGTGGGCCTCCATCAACTCCAGGCCCTTGTTCATCAGCGTGGCCGAGCCGATCGTGTTCATGCTCCCCATCTCCCACGTCGGATGGGTGAGCGCCTGCGCGACCGTCACTTCCTGCAGTTGCGCGCGCGTATACCCACGAAACGGCCCACCGGACGCTGTGATCGTCAGACGCTCCACCGCCCCCGCGGGCTGGCCAGCGAGCAGCTGGTGCAGAGCGGTGTGCTCGGAGTCCACGGGAACGATCTGCGCACCGGTCGCTTCCGCGAGCGCGGTGACCAGCTCGCCGCCGACGACCAGCGACTCCTTGTTGGCGAGCGCGAGGTCGATGCCCTCGCCGAGCGTCGCCACCGTGGGCCCCAGCCCCGCGGAGCCGACGAGCGCGTTGAGCACCAGATCGGCGCCAGACTCGACGACCAGCCGCACGAGCCCCTCCGCGCCGTACAGCACCTCGCCCGCCGTCCACGCCTCGGCGGCGCGCGCGGCGGCGTTGGGGTCGACCAGCGCGATCCGCCCCACACCGTGTGCATGGGCCTGTCCGAGCAACGCCTCCCACGAGCGCTCTGCGGAGAGCCCTACCAGCTCGAACTGCTCGCTGCGGCTGACGATGTCGAGCGCCTGCGTGCCGATCGAGCCGGTGGAGCCGAGAATCAGGAGTCGCTTGGGTTCAGACATACGCCAGCCAGATGTAATACCCCACCACCGCCGTGAACAGCACCGCGTCGAGGCGATCCAGCGCGCCGCCGTGCGCGCCGAACAGCTTCCCGGCGTCCTTGACACCGGCCTCGCGCTTGAGGAACGACTCGAACAGGTCGCCGACGGGGCCAGCGACCGCCACGCCGAGGCCGAGCACGAGCGCGTGCGTCCCGGGCAGCCATTCCTGGTAGCGCCCGGCCAACCACACCGCGACGACGGCGCAGATCATGCCAGCCACCAGCCCCTCGACGGTCTTGCCGGGTGAGATGCTCGGCGCGAGCGGACGGCGGCCGAAGAGGCGCCCGCCCAGGTAGGCGCCGGTGTCGCCGAGGAAGGTGCCGATCAACACGTCGATCACGATCCCCTCGCCGTGCGGCAGCTGGCGCAGCATCACCGCGTGGGCGAGCGCGAGACCGATCCAGAAGATCCCCAGCAGCGTGATGGCCAGCCCGGCGACGGAGGGGCGGGGCTGACGCAGGGTGAGCAGGAACAGCAGCGGCAGCGCGGCGACCGCGGCGAGCAGCACTTGTTCCGGGCCCCCATACAGTGCGGCGGCGATCAGGCCCGCCAGCGCGATGAAGCCGGCGAGACGCACCGGGTTGGCGCGCGCGTACATCGCGCACAGCTCGTGCATGCAGATCCAGGCGAGCACAAGCACGCCGAGCGCGAAGATGGGGCCGCCCTCGATCACGATGAACAGCGCAAAGGCGATCGCCGGGAGGGCGGCGAGCACCCGCGCGGCGAGGTCGGAGCGCCCGGAGCTCATCGCCCGCCGAAGCGCCGCCGCCGAGCGCTGAACTCGGCGAGCGACTGCTCCAGCGCCGCCCGCGTGAAGTCGGGCCACAGCTCCTCGCGGAAGACAAGCTCCGAGTAGGCCGATTGCCACAGCAGGTAGTTGGAGAGGCGGCGCTCGCCGCTGGTGCGGATGATCAGATCGGGGTCATGCATCTCCGGGGCGTAGAGACAGCGGCGGAACTCCTCCTCGTCGGATTTGGAGTCGCGCGGCTGCACTCCGGCATCGACTTCGCCCAGCTGGGCCGCCATCCCAGATTGAAGAGCGACCGAAGCCGGGGGACACTCGCCTTCGGCTCGCATCCCCGTTTCGGCCAGCCCGGCTCGGCCGCCTTCGGCGTCCTGCGCCACCCTCTTGGCCGAGAAGCGCCGCGCGGCGTCGAGGATCTCCGCGCGCCCGCCGTAGTTGAAGGCGACGAACAGGGTGATCGTGGAGTTGGCGTCGGTCAGCTCCTCAGCCCAACGCATCTGCTCCCGCAGATCCTCGGGGATGCCCTCGCGGCGACCGATGAAGCGCATCCGCACCCCCTCGTCATGCAGCTCGGGCGTCTCGCCGGCGATCCGTCGCGAGAACATCTCGAACAGCCCCTGCACCTCGGTGGGCGAGCGCGACCAGTTCTCGGTCGAGAACGAGTACACCGTGAGCTCGCGGATCCCGAGCTCCACAGCGTCACGCAGACGCGCCTTGACGGTATCGGCGCCGGCCTCGTGCCCGACGTTGACCGGCAGCCCCTGTGAGCGCGCCCAGCGGCCGTTGCCGTCGGTGATGATCGCCACGTACCGGGCGCTCGCCCGCCCAGCCCGATCGGACGGCCCCGCCGGCTCGGACGGCTCGGGCACCGCGGAAGGCTCGGCGCCCGCCATCAGACTTCGAGGATCTCCTCTTCCTTTGTCTTCAGCACCCCATCGAGGTCGGCGATGCGGGCGTCGGTGAGCTTCTGCAGCTCGACCTCGGCGCGGTGCTCGTCGTCGGAGCCGGCCTCGCCGGCTTCCTTGAGCTCGCGCAGATCGTGCATGACGTCGCGGCGCACGTTGCGGATCTTGACGCGGCCCTCCTCGATCAGGTGGCGCACGACCTTGACCAGCTCGCGGCGGCGTTCCTCGGTGAGCTCGGGCACGACCAGGCGCACGACGTTGCCGTCGTTGGAGGGGTTGAGGCCGACGTCGGACTCGTTGATCGCCTTCTCGATGAACTTGATGGAGGACTTGTCGTAGGGCTGCACGGTGAGCAGGCGGGCCTCGGGCGCGGAGATCGTCGCCAGCTGGTTCAGGGGCGTGGGCGCCCCGTAGTAGTCGACCACCACGCGCTCGAGCAGAGCAGGCGAGGCGCGGCCGGTGCGCACCGTGGCGAGCTCGTGATGGGTGGTCTCCACGGACTTCGCCATCCGCCCGCGCGCGTCCTCGATCAGCTCGTCGATCATCTCAGCGGCCATCGTGCCCACCTCCGGCCGGTCGCTCGGCGGCAGTCCCATCCAGCTCAGCCATGACCGCTGCCCTCCTCGTCGCTCGGGTTTGTCGATACCAGCGTGCCCACCCGCTCGCCGGAGATTATCCGCGAGATCGAGCGCTCGTCATCCATGTTGAAGACGTTCAACGGCATCCCGTTCTCCATGCACAGCGCCAGCGCCGTGGAGTCCATCACACGCAGACGGCGCTCGAGCGCCTCCATGTGGGTGATCTCGGGGATGAACCGCGCGGTGGGGTCGAGCGCGGGGTCGGCGGTGTAGACGCCCTCGACGCCGTTCTTGGCCATCAGGATGATCTCGGCGTGCACCTCGGCGGCGCGCAGCGCGGCGGCGGTGTCGGTGGTGAAGAACGGGTTGCCGGTACCGGCGGCGAAGATCACGACGCGCCCCTTCTCCAGGTGGCGCATCGCGCGGCGGCGGATGTAGGGCTCGGCGACCTCGGAGATCGCGAGCGCCGACTGCACGCGCGTGTCGATGCCGCTCTTCTCCAGGGCATCCTGCAGCGGCAGCGCATTGAGCACGGTGGCGAGCATCCCCATGTAGTCAGCGGTCGAGCGGTCCATCCCGGCGGCAGCGCCCTGCATGCCGCGGTAGATGTTGCCGGCCCCCACCACGATCGCGACCTCAACCCCCCGGTCGCGCACCTCGCTCACCTGACGCGCGACGGCGACGACGCGCGCGGGGTCGGTGCCGAACTCGAGCTCCCCCATCAGCGCCTCGCCGGAGAGCTTCAGCAGGATCCGTTTGAAGACGGGCGCCATGTGGCCGAGAGCCTACTGGCCGACGGCGAAGCGCACGAAACGGCGGATCACGACGTTCTCGCCGGTCTTCGCGGTCAGCTCGTCGCGCAGCTGCTGCACGGTCTTGCCCTCGAACTTGGGGTTGTGGAGCTCCTGCTCGAGCAGCACGATCGTGCCGTACCAGGAGTCGAGCTTGCCGGTGATGATCCGCTCGCGCACGTTCTCGGGCTTGTCTGCGGCCTCCTGCTCGTAGATGCGGGCCTCCGCGTCGCGGGCCTCCGTGGGGACGTCCTCGCGGCTGACGTAGGCGACCGTGGGGCTGGCGGCGATCTGCATCGCGACGTCACGGGCGAAGCCGGTGAAGTCCTCGTTGCTCGCGACGAAGTCGGTGTTGCAGTCGACCTCGATCAGTACCCCGACCTTGGCGCCGGGGTGAATGTATGCCTGCACGGTGCCCTCGGTGGCAACGCGCTCGCCGAGGTCCTGGATCTTCTTGCCCTGGCGCAGACGCAGGACCTCGATCGCCTTCTCGAGGTCGCCAGCGGCCTCGGTGAGCGCCTTCTTGCAGTCCATCATCCCCGCGCCGGTGCGCTCGCGCAGGGCCTTCACGTCTTTCGCGCTGATCTCCACGGTGTTCATGCCTGCGCCTCCTCGGGGGTCTCAACGACGGCGGCTCCATCCGGCTGGGCTTCGACGGGCGGCGAGTCCTCCACGTTCTCGGAGGTCTGAGGCGCGACGGCCTGCTCGGTCGGTGCCGCTTCCGCGGCGGCCGCCGGGGATGGCTCGGGGGGCGCCGGCGTGGGAGCCTGCGCGGCGGGTGGCCCCGGAACCGAAGGGGCAGCCGGGGCCTGCTTAGGCGCTGGCGCCTGGGGGGCCGTCTGAGCCTGAGCGGGCGCTGCCGCCGCTTGCGAGGCCGCCTGTGCCGGCGTGGGTGCCGCGGCCGCTTGCGGAGCCGCCTGAGCCTGCGTGGGCGCTGTCGCCGCCTGGGAGGCCACCGGAGCCTGCGCGGGCGCCTCTTGCGCCGGGGGCGCAGCCTCTGCGGCCGCGGCCGCGGCTGCCGCTGCGGCTTGCTGTGCGGCGAGGCGCTCCTGGGCCTGCTGGGCCGCCTGTTCCTCGGCCTCGCGGCGCGCGGCGTCTTCCTCGGCTTCGCGTTTGGCGCGGGCCTCCGCCTCGATCCGGGCGCGCTCTTCGGCTTCCTGGCGGGCTCGTTCCTCCTCCGCGCGGAAGACGTTGCGGCCCTCGGCGACGACGTCCCCGATCGCGCGCGTGATCAGCGAACAGGAGCGGATCGCGTCGTCGTTGCCGGGAATCACGAAGTCGATCCCGTCGGGGTCGCAGTTGGTGTCGACCAGGCCGATGATCGGGATCCGCAGCCGCTGCGCCTCGCGCACGGCGATCGCCTCGGTTTTGAGGTCGATCACGAACATCGCGTCGGGGACGCGCTGCATGTCTTTGACACCGCCGAGGTTGGCGCGCAACTTGGCGAGGTCGGCCTGGCGCGCCATCCGCTCGCGGGTCGGCAGCAGCGCCAGCTGACCGTCGGCCTCATAGCGTTCGAGGTCGTGCAGGCGACGGATGCGGAGGTTGATCGTCTGGAAGTTGGTGAGCAGCCCGCCCAGCCAGCGGTGGTTGACATACGGCATGCCGGCGGCTGTGGCGACGTCGCGGACGATGTCCTGGGCCTGCTTCTTGGTGCCGACGAACAGCACCACTCCGCCGCGGTGGGCTAGGGTGCCGGCGAACTCGCGCGCCTGTTCCAGCAGAACGGCGGTCTTGAGCAGATCGATGATGTAGATGCCGGCGCGCTCGCCATGGATGAAGCGGCGCATCTTGGGGTTCCAGCGGCGCGTCTGGTGGCCGAAGTGAACGCCGGCCTCCAGCAGTTCCGCGATGCCTACTTGTGCCACGGTGTCTCCCTTGTATGCCTTTGGGTGGGTTGCTGTAGTAAGTCCGTACGGCGGGTCGTGGGACTCGCGGGAAGCCACCGGCGCAGGCCGGTCACCACGAGCAGGGCCACGATCCGTGCCCCATACGGGTCGAGGGTCGGATTTGAGGGTTCAGGATAGCTGCTCCGCACGTTCGAGGGCAGCGGCGAGGTCGGGGGGGAGCTCCGAATGCACCTCCAACCGCTCACCGGTCATCGGATGCGTGAGCGCGAGGCGGGTGGCGTGCAGGAACTGGCGCTCCAAACCGAGCAGTCCGGCGGTTCCGTACTCGGGGTCGCCGGCGACCGGGTTGCCGATCGCCTGCAGATGCACCCGGATCTGGTGGGTGCGGCCAGTGTCCAGTCGCAGGCGCAGCAGCGAGTGCGCGGGGAGCGCGCGATCGAGCGTGAAGTGGGTGCGGGCCTCGCGCGGGAAGTTGCCGCCGACCGCCATGCGCGTGCGCACGGTGGGGTCACGCCCGATCGGCGCCTCGATCGTGCCGCTGCGCGCGCGCGGGCGGCCCTCGACCAGCGCGAGGTATTCGCGCTCGATCTGCCGCGCCGCGAGCGCCTGCTGCAGCAGCCGGTGGGCATCCTCGGAGCGGGCGACCACGAGCAGGCCCGAGGTGTCGCGGTCCAGGCGGTGCACGATGCCGGCGCGCTCCGGATCGCCGCCCGCGGCGACGCCGGCGAGCAGCTGCGAGAGCGTGCCCTCACGATGCCCGCGCGCGGGGTGTACCACCAAGCCGGCGGGCTTGTCGACGACAAGCAGGTGGTCGTCTTGGTAGGCGATCGAGAAGGCGGGCGGTGTGGTCGGTGGGCGAGGGGTCATAACCAAGCTTCCGCGGAGGTGCATGTGACGCGGCACCCCATCTGGTCAGGTGCCCGCCTCACGCGGATCGCCAGCTGCTGGATCGACCTCGGACGGTCGCCCCTCTCGGGGACGCTCGATGATCAGCAGGAGGATCAGCACCCCAAGTGTTATGGAGACATCGGCGAGGTTGAAGGGCGGCCAGCCGAGCGGCAGCTTGACGAAGTCGGTGACGTAGCCGGCGCGCAGACGATCGATCACGTTACCGAGCGCCCCTCCGAGCAGCATCCCCGTCGGCAGCCAGATCAGCGGGCGGGTGGTGTGCAGGGCGAAGTACACGAGCAGCGCCAGCAGCGCGAGCACGATCACGATCGTGACGGCCACCGGGTCGCCGGGCAGGAAACCGAAGGCCACGCCGCGGTTGCGGGTGTTCACCAGCGCGAGGCCGGGCAGCACCCCACGTTCTTCGCCCTGCACGATCGAGGCCCGCACGGCGTGCTTGGCGAGCTGGTCGAGGGCGACGACGGCAAGGGCGACGAGCGCGGCGCGGATCCAGGGGGAGCGTGCCAACCGGGGGAGTGTGTCAACCGCCGATGATGCCGTGTACGACGATGCTGTTGACGAGCTCCAGCGCGATGATCGCGACGATCGGGCTGAGGTCGAGGCCGCCGAAGGAGGGCAGCACGCGGCGGAAGATCCGCAGGAACGGTTCGCACACGTCGCGCAGAAAGGCGATCACGGCGCCCACCCCGCGCGAGTAGGGCGGGCGCACGCCGAAGGCGAACAGCCAGCCCACGACGATGTGGGCGAAGATCAGCAGGATGTAGACGTAGATCAGCGTCGAGAGGTAGTTGGCGACCTCGGTGCGAGCGCTGGCGAGCAGGATGCCCACAGTTCAGTCCTCCGTGCCCAGCACGGCGTCGAGGGCATCGCTGAAGGCCGCGCGCACCCCGCCGCGCTCCAGCGCGTCCAGCCCGCGGGCGGTGACCCCTCCGGGGGAGGAGACCTCGCGACGCACGGCGAGCGTGTCGTACCCGCGCCGGCGCAGCAGCTCCGCCGTGCCGGCGAGCGTCTGCACGACCAGTCGAGCGCCCGCGGAGGCCGGAACGCCGCGGCGCACCCCGGCATCGATTTGGGCCTCCGCGACGAGTGCCACATAGGCTGGCCCACACGACATCAGGCCCATCGCGGTATCGACGAGCGCGTCATCGAGCACCACCAGGGTGCCGAGCTCGGCAAACAACTCGCGCACCCGCGCGTCGATCGCGCCATCTCCAGTGAGCGCCTGCGCCTCCCGCTCGGGGTCGGCCGCCTGCACCACCGCACCCTGGCGAACCTCGACGGGCAGCGAAGGCATGAAGCGATAGACCGGCCGGTCACGGTAGACGCCCTTGAGCGCCTCGAGCGGCACCCCGGCAAGGATCGAGGCGACCGCACGCGCCCGGGGAGCGATCTCCTCGGCGACACCGCGCAGCTGGGCGGGCTTGTGGCAGAGCACCACCAGCTCGGCGCGGGCCGCCACCTCGGCGCTGCTCGCCAGCGCCTCCCCCCCGGTCTCCCGCGCCAGCGCATCGGCGCGCTCGGCGACGGGATCGAAGCACAGCACCGGGCGCCCCCACCCGCGGGCGAGCGCGCGTGCCATGTTGCCGCAACCAATCAAACCAATCTGCATAGGGGGCCTACCCTACCTGCTACTCAGCTTTGATTGAAGAAGCCCTTCTCGATCAATCGCGCCCGCTCCTCCGCGGAGATCTCGACGTTGCGCGGGGTGAGCATGAACACCTTGTCGGCGATCCGCTGCATGCCGCCGTCGAGCGCGTATGTGAGGCCCGAGGCGAAGTCGATCAGGCGCTTGGCGAGATCGGTTTCGGTGTTCTGCAGGTTGAGGATCACGGGGATCGAGTCCTTGAAGCGGTCGGCCACCTGCTGGGCGTCGTTGAAGGACTTCGGAATCACGAGGTGCACGCGTACGTCGCCGTTGGTGCGCGTGCCGACCGAGCGCAGCACGGTCGTCGGACCTCCAGCCACCCGACTGCCTCCGGCTCCGCTCGGTTCGTCCTCGGCGAAAATCTCGTCGTAGTCGTCGCGGCGGCGGCGCAGGCGCCGGACGTTGGGCCGCTCGCGGTAGCGATCCTCGATCGCCGCCTCGTGCGGGGCCTCGTCCTCGTACTCCTCGTGGTACTCCTCGGCGAGGCCGAAGTACACGAGCGCACGGTGCCATGAGTCTCGAAACGCCATTGTAGATTGGAATCTTCGCGCAGAGCGCGAATTTCCCTGCTTATCGTAGCGTTTTGCCTTAGCTGGTCGGCCTGCCTTCACCGCGGCTTGGCGGTCGGGCGCCGCCGGTGTCGGTCAGCGAAACAGCGCCGAGCCCAACCGCACAATTGTCGCACCCTCTTCCACCGCGGTCGCGTAGTCCTGGGAGGTGCCCATCGACAGCTCCGCCAGCCCGTTCTCCCAGGCGAGCTCGCGTAGCGCGGCGAACCAGCGGCGGCTCTCCTCGGGGTCGGCGACGAGCGGGGGCATCGTCATCAGCCCGGCGACGCGAAACGGGGAGCCCTCCACATAGCGCGGCAGCTCCTCCGGCAGCACCCCGGCCTTGCCGGGCTCGCGGGCGATGTTGACCTGTACGAGCACCTCCATCCCCGGCCTCGCCCGCTCGCGGTGACGCTCCAGCGCGTGCAACGCCGACTCGCTGGCGAGCGAGTGGATCAGGCGTACGTGGGGCACGATCGACGGCACGCGACGGCTCTGGAGCTGGCCGATGAAGTGCCAGGCAAAGCGGTCGCCGTGGGCGGCGACCTTCTCCTCCAGGTCCTGTGCGCGGTTCTCGCCCACGTGCCAGATGCCCGCCTCAGCGAGCGCCGGCAGGTCGCCGACGGCGACGTACTTGGTGGCGGCGAGCACCTGCACATCTGAGGGGTCGCGCCCGGCCTCGGCGGCGGCAAGCACGATTTCCTCACGCACGCGAGCGAGGTTCGCGCGGACCCGCTCGGCGTCGATGCCGGCGATCAGCTCGGGGCCCGTCATGAAAAGGCCCCCAACCATGCGATCCCCGCCTGGCGGCCCGCACCGAAACCTTCGCGGCGGTGGGAGAAGAAGCGCTCGTCGCAGATCGTGCACACCCCAGCGTCCTCCACGCGTGCCACCCCGGCAGCCTCCAGTCGATCGCGGGCGAGCGCGGCGAGGTCGAGGTTGCGACCGTGTCGGTGGGCGTTGCCGAACCTAACGTGCACCTCCTCGCCGACCTCGTAGCAGCAGCCGCGCGCGCCGGGACCGATGACGGCGAGGAGCTCACCGCTCCCACCGAGCTCGCGCACGGCGCGCACACCCTCCTCCAGCACCCCGCCGGCGAGCCCGCGCCAGCCAGCGTGCACTGCCGCGACGGCGCCTTCGGACCCAAGGATCACAGGTAGGCAGTCTGCCACCAACACCATCGTGCCGAGCTCGCGCAGCGCGGTGGCGTGGCCGTCGGCGTCGATCTCCACGGCCTGCCCGCCGCGACCATTCTGCTCCACCACGCGCTGCACCGCGGTGCCGTGCACCTGGCGACTGGCGCACAGCCAGCGCAGGCCGAGCCGCTCGCAGAGCCGGTCGCGTTCGCGGCGCCCGTGCTCGTGATCGGGCCCGCGCATCGTCGAGAGGTTGCCCTCCGCACTGGTGGTGAACAGCGCGTGGCCGCCGCCGGGGAGCTCATAGCGCAGCGAGAGATCGTCGGTCGGGCGGGCGAGACGATTCCCCATCGACCTTCACCGTAGCTGGAGCGCCGCCGCCAGCTCCGCATCGCGACCGTCGGTCAGCTCGCCGTTCAGCTTCGCGCACAGGGCCGCCCGGAGGCGGCGGCCGACCTCGGGCCCCTCCGAGAGCCCGGCCGCGAGCAGGTCCTCACCCGTGATCTCCAGCTGGACGTTGCGCAGCTCCGTCATCCAGCGGCGGGCCGAGACGCCCGCGCCGACACGGCTCAGCTCCCCCCAGGCGCCGGCGAGCGCGACGCCCTCCAGCGACTCGCGCGACGCGATCTCGTAGATCTCCGAGCTCTCGTGCGCGTTGGCGAGCTCGTCGGCGAAAGCGTCGGCGCGGATCGCCGCGCGGAGCACCAGATCCCGCTCGGGCGCCGGGAGCTCCATTCCTTCAATGAGCGCGCGCATCTCGCTCTCGACCTCCTCCAAGGGGCCATCCGTCATCGGCCGCAACAGCACCGCCAGCAGCAGCAGGTCGGGCCTGGTATCGCCGGGCGCCACGCCATCCACGGCCGAGGCCAGCAGGCTGAGGGCACGAGCGGCGAGCGCCGTGTCGAAGCGCAGCCGCGGGTGTAGCGCGGCGAGCGCCCCGAGCTGCTCCAGCGCCGCCAGCGCCGCGACGGCGTCGGCTTCGCCAAGCGCCAGGCGCAGCTCGGCGCCGATACGCGCGAGGGAGACCGTTCGCAACGCGCCGCCCGCGATCGCGTCGGCTGCCAGCCGCGCGGTGTGCTCCTCCACGGCGAAACCCAGACGGGCGCGGTAGCGCGCAAGGCGCCACAGGCGCGTGGGGTCATCGATGAAGCTGCGCTCGTGCAGCACGCGCAGGCGCCCGGCGCGCAGGTCCTCCAGCGCATGGGGCACGGCGCGCAGCTCTTCGCGCGCACGAGGCGCGGCCCGCGGCTCCCCGGGCGGCACGCCGAGCGGGCAGGCGAGCGCGTTGACCGTGAAGTCGCGCCGCTGCAGGTCATCGACCAGCGATGCGGCCTGCACCTCGGGCAGTGCCCCCGGGGCGGGGTAGCGCTCACGGCGAGCCGTGGCGATGTCGATCCGCCCCTCCTTCCTTTTTCCCTCCCCCTTGGCCTGTCCCGCCCCCTCGGCATCCCTTGCGTCCTGCTTCTCGCCCTCCCACTCGACGATCGCGGTGCCGAAGCGCTCGTGCTCGTGCACCGAAGCGCGGGTGCCCACGCGTGAGGCGAGTGCGGCCGCCAGCTGCACGGCGGCCCGGCCGAAAGGGACGTCGCCGCCCTCCACCACCACGTCCAACTCCTGGGGACGCCGGTCTAGCAACAAATCGCGCACGGCGCCGCCGACCAGGAAGGCCCCCTTGGGGGCGGCCTCCAGCAGCTGTGCTCCGCCGGGCAGCGCCCGCAACCGCTCCAGCAGATCGGCCGCGCTCGGCGACGTCTCAACCATCACCGCCGCACGGGGATGCCGGCGCGCTCGAGGTGCTCCTTGGCCTCGCCGATCGTGTGCCGGCCGTAGTGGAAGATCGATGCGCATAGGGCGGCATCGGCACCCACGTTCAGCGCGTCGGCGAGGTGGGTGAGCTCGCCCGCTCCACCGGAGGCGATCACGGGCACCCCCACGGCCTCGCTCACGGCGGCGGTCAGCTGCAGGTCGTAGCCGTCGCTGGTGCCGTCGCGGTCCATGCTCGTGAGCAGGATCTCCCCCGCCCCCCGCTCGGTCGCCTCGCGCGCCCACTCCAGCACGTCGCGGCCGGAGGGGGTGCGCCCGCCCGCGACGTACGCCTCCCATCTCCGTTCGCGATCCACGTCCTCCGCGCCACTTGGCGGGGCATGGTTGGCCGCCGCTGAGCGCGCGTGCGCCTTGGCGTCAATCGCCAGCACCACGCACTGCGTGCCGAACACTCGCGCCAGCTCGTCGATCAGCTCCGGGCGCGCGAGCGCGGCGGAGTTGACCGACACCTTGTCGGCACCCGCATCCAGCACCGCCTGCGCGTCCTCCACCGAGCGGATGCCGCCGCCGATGGTGAACGGCACGAACACCTCGTCGGCCGTGCGCCGCGCGAGCGCCACGATCGTCTCGCGCCGCTCGTGGGTGGCGGTGATGTCGAGAAACACCAGCTCGTCGGCCCCTTCGCGGTCGTAGTGAGCCGCCAGCTCCACCGGGTCGCCGGCGTCGCGGATGTCGAGAAATTCGACGCCCTTGACGACACGGCCACGGTCCACGTCCAGGCAGGGGATGACGCGCTTGAGGTGCACGCGCCTCACGGTAGCGTCATGTGGGACGTTGCCGCATGCGGCAACGTCGGGACGGCCGCATGCGGCCGTCCCTCGGGGCCGCGCATGCGCGGCCCCGCCTGCCGGCGCATGCGCCGGCAGGAACAGCACACACCTCAGCCGGCCAACGTGGCCCGCGCCTGCGCCACCGTGAAGCGCTCCTCGTACAGCGCCTTGCCGACGATCACGCCGCTGAGGCTGGGCTCGCCGAGCGCCGCCAGCATGCGCAGATCCTCCAGCCCGCCGATCCCGCCCGAGTAGATCAGGTGGCCGCCGGTGGCCGCCCGCGCCACCCACACCACGTCGTCGCGACTCACCCCGTCGAGCATCCCGTCGCGGTCGACGTTGGTGTAGGCGAGCTCACGCACTCCGCGAGCAATCAGCTCGGCGAAGACCTCGCTCGCACTCACGTCGACCGCCTTCGTCCATCCCTCCGTCGTCACGCGGCCCTCGCGGATATCCACGGACACCACCACACGGCCGGGCCCGTGTCGCTCGAGCGCCCGCTCCAGCAGATCGGGGTCGGTGAACGCGGCGGTGCCGAGGATCACCCGCTCGACGCCCGCTGCGAGCGCTTCGGAGATCGCCTCCAGCGTGCGCAGCCCGCCGCCCAGCTGCACCGGCACGTCGAGCTCGCTCGCGACGCGGCGCACGTGCTCGAGGTTCACGGGGTGCCCCGCACGGGCGCCGTCGAGGTCGACCATGTGCAGGTGCTCGGCGCCTTCCTCCACCCAGCGGCGCGCCGCCGCCAGCGGGTCCTGGTCGTACACCTTGCTCGCGTCGAAGTCGCCCTTTACGAGCCGCACCGCGTTGCCGCCGAGGATGTCGATCGCGGGGTAGAGGATCATCGGGCGCTCACGGCCTCGGGGGCCGTCGGCGCAAGCACGGGCCGGCTCACGACGCCAGTGGCATCCGTGCGGCCGCCGCGCCGGCGCAGATCCCGACGAAGTTGCCCAGCAACCGCAACCCGTGCGTCGAGGACTTCTCGGGGTGCGACTGCGCGCCAAAGATGTTTCCCTGCTGCACCACCGCGGGAAATATCTCCCCGTACTCCGCCGTCCCCAGCACTACCTCCGGGTCGGCGGGGTACGCTACGAAGGAGTGCACGTGATAGAGGAACGCAGGGTCCGGCAGGCCCTCGTTCAACGCCGAGTGCCGCCGCCAGCGCACCTCGCTCCAGCCGATGTGCGGCAGCTTCAACTCCGGCGCCGCCAACCCGCGCACCTCGCCGCGCAGCAGGCCGAGCCCCTCCGCGCCACCGTGCTCCGCGGAGCGCTCGAACAGCAGCTGCATCCCCATGCACGACCCGAACAGCGGCATCCCCGCCGCGGCCAACTTGCGCAGCAGCTCGTCGAGGCCGAGCTCGCGAATCACCTCCATCGCCGCCGGGAACGCGCCCACGCCTGGGAGCAGCAGCCCGTCCGCCGCCTGCAGCTCCGCGTGGTCGCGACTGACGAACGCATGCGCGCCCACGTGCTCCAGCGCCTTCTCCACCGAGCGGCGGTTGCCCATCCCATAGTCGACCACCGCAATGGACGGCGTCATGAGGTGAGCGTCCCCTTCGTGCTCGGCACGCCCGTCTCGGTGGGGTCGAGCGCCACGGCGGCCCGCAGGGCGCGCGCGAACGCCTTGAACGCCGCCTCGATCATGTGGTGGGCGTTGCTGCCAGCTTCGATACGCAGGTGCAGCGTGAGCTTCGCGGCGTTGGCGAGCGCGCGGAAGAACTCCTCGGTCAGCTCGTGCTCGAAGCCGCCGGTGGCGCCGGGCGGCAGGTCGGCCTCGAACAGCGTGTAGGGGCGCCCGGAGATGTCGATCGCGCAGCTGGCGCGCGCCTCGTCCATCGGCACCTGCGCCTCGCCGTAGCGCACGATCCCGGCGCGGTCGCCCAGCGCCTCGTCGAGCGCTTGACCGAGCACGATCGCGGTGTCCTCGGCGGTGTGGTGGGCGCCCGTCTGCAGGTCGCCGCTCACCTGCACGTCGAGGTCGAGGCGGCCGTGACGGGCCAGCAGGTCGAGCATGTGGTCCAGAAAGCCCACGCCAGTCGCGCGCGCGCCCTTGCCGGCGCCGTCGAGGTTGAGCGTCAGCTTGACGTCGGTCTCCCCCGTGCGACGCTCGATCGTGGTGGTGCGAGTCATCGCGGTGGATTCTCCCCGACTGGGCGCTCCAGTGGCATGCCGGCCGTCGCGGACTCCGCGGCGGGCGTCGCCGCGCGCGCCTCCATCGACCGCGCGTGCCACTCGAAGCCCTCGGCGCGGGCGATCGGCGCGCCCGCGGCGGCCAGTTTGCGCACCGTCTCGCCCCCCACCTCGCCGAGCCGTACCTCCGCCATCCGCCGGCGGAAGTGCCGGGGAGAGAGCCCCGACGCGAAGCGCGCGGCACCCGCCGTGGGCAGGATGTGGTTGGAGCCGGCCACGTAGTCGCCGAATGCGGTCGCGGCTGCCGCCCCCACGAACAGGCAGCCAGCCGTGGCAATGAGTGGAGCGAGTGACTCGGCCTCGGCCCCGACCAGCTGCAGGTGCTCGGGGGCAAACTCGTTGGCGATCGCCAACGCCTCGCGCATGTCGGCACTCCGCACCAGCGCGTACGCCTCGGGCTCCGGCTCGGGTTGGCGCGCCGCCAACCGCTCCAGCTCGCGCGCGAGCGCGTCGAGCGCGCTGGGGGAAGGGGAGATCGCCGCGACCAAACTGCCCCTTCCGTGCTCGGCCTGGGCGAGCAGGTCGAGCGCTACCAGATGCGTGTCGGCGTCCTCGCCGAACACTGCCATCAGGTCGCTGGGACCGGCGTAGGAGTCGATTCCGACGATGTGCGAGAGCTGGCGCTTGGCCTCCTGCACGTACACGTTGCCGGGGCCGACGATCACATCCACACGCGCCACCGTCTCAGTGCCGTGGGCCAGCGCCGCGATCGCCTGCGCCCCGCCAATCCGGTAGACGCGCTCCACCCCGAGCAGGCGGCAGGTACCGAGGATCAGTGGGTCGATCCGCCCGTCGCGTCCCGGAGGCGAGCACACAACCACGTCCAGCACCCCGGCGGCGCGAGCGGTGACGACCCCCATCACGGCGGTGCTGGGGTAGGGAGCGCGGCCGCCCGGCACGTACACGGCCGCCGAGCGCACCGGCAGCTCGCGCACCGTGACGCACTGGCCCTGGGGCAGCCGCACCGCGACATCCTCCTCCACGCTCGCCTGCGAGACCTGGGCGACGTTGGCGATCGCCACCTGCAGGCCCGCCACCACCTCCAGCGCCAGGCCCTTGATCGCCTCGTCGAGCTCCGCTGGCTCCACCAGCAGCGGCGGGGAGTCGGCGCCGCCCGTGTCGAGCTCGCGGGTGTACTGGCGTACGGCCTCGTCACCCTCGTGGTGGACGACCGCGATCATCTCCGCCACCACCTCCTCGACGTCGCCGCCCGGCGGCGCCAACCGGCGCAGACGACGGGCGAGGGCGACGGGCTGGCCGTCGGCGTCGAGGCGCTCAACTCGCACGCAGACGCTCCAGCAGGTCGTCGATCGCCGCGGCCTTGAGCTTGTGCGCGACGGGGTTGGCGATCAGGCGGGCGGTGCAGTCGAACAGCTCCTCGCGCACCTCCAGGTCGTTCTCGCGCAGCGTGGTGCCAGTCGCGGTGAGGTCCACGATCGCCTCGACGAGCCCGGTGAGCGGGGCCAGCTCGACCGATCCCTTCACCTCGACTATCTCCGCTTGGCGGCCGGTCTCCTCGAAATGGGCGGCGGCAATCAGCGGGTACTTGGTGGCGACGCGCATCACCCCCAGGCGGCGCAGCGCCTCGGCCGCCGGGTCGGGCTCGCCGGCGATCGACGCCAGCACCATCGTGCAGCGGCCGTACCCGAGGTCGAGCAGCTCATACACCTCGCGGCCGGTCACCGACCGACCGACTCCGCCGACTTCGCTGGCCGAAACGGGGACTCTCGCCGAAGGCGAGTGTCTCCCGGCTTCGGTCGCGCGCTCGGCCAGCACGTCCTTGCCGGTGATGCCGATGTCGGCAGCGCCAGCCTCCACGTAGGTCGGGACGTCGGACGGTCGCATCGTGATCACACCGATCTCGGCGAACAGCAGCTTGCGGTCGTTGGAGCGCAGCTCGTCGGTGTCCACTCCCAGGCGGGTGAGCAGCGCGACGGTGTCCTTGAACAGCGCGCCGCGCGGGACGGCGATCGTGAGGCCGTTGACGGCGCTCACCGCTCACACCTCGGTCGGAGGGTGTATCCAAAAAAAAGGGCCTGCCGCGTGCGCGTGCGCACGCGCACGCGTAGGGTCGCTTTTTTTAAGCAAACCCTCCGCCCCGCTGGCACCGGAGCCATCACCGCG